>NZ_JBHUHU010000003.1:0-1477121 GCF_042682725.1 Flagellimonas iocasae
AATTGGCCTCGTCGACCAAATCACTCCCTGAAAACGCCCTGCCTTATCAGCTAAGCGGGTGCAAATATAAGAAGGTTATTTCTTCTCCGCAAAATGTTTTGGCTTATTTTTTTCGAAAAAAATGCAGAAAATTATAAGTGACTGTTTATCAAGTACAATTTAATTCCTCCTATGAAAAGAAATTCCAAACCAGCCCAAAACGAATCACAAAATCCCTGTAAGGATAGTTAGGTGCCGAATAATAATTCGGTTCCATAAAAATAGAATTTAGATGTTCCGCCTTCAAATAAATCCGTGTTTGCCTAACCTTGGCATTGATAAAAAGATCAAGCAACGGATAGCCTCCCAATTCTTCATTGTTTTGAATGTAGAATTCACCCAACAAAGGATTATAGGCATTCATATTATAGGAGGTGAAATATTTAAAAGTAACCCCTGTCTGCAAGAACATGGCTTTTTTAAACACATCACTTGAAAAATACAAGGTATTCCTAGTTACCACCTGTGGCAGATTCAACACTTGGTTGTCTTGGGTAACATCTTGGTAAAGGACCGTGTTCATCAATGCCCATTTACGCCATTTGAACTCCTTTGTATATTTTGCCCTTAAATGGTTGATGGTATTTGCTTCTTGGAACGGTTTCACAAAAGCGGTTTCCTGGGCAGCATCAATCTGCTCTTGGGTGGCCGTGGATGCAAAATAGGTATAATTGTCCAAGGCACTATACTCCGCCTCTATCCGTCCGAGCCATTTTGAATCGAGCCCAAATTTTATGGTCTGGGTCTGCTGCTTTTCAAAAGTATCCAGATTGTACCAGTTAAAATTGCGATAGTCACTTTGATACAGCAGGTAATTGAAATCTGGCATACGGGATGAGATGTGGATTCCTCCCAACACGGAAATGTTGTCATTTATGCGATAGTTGGCCGTAGCATTCAACACATTCCCGGTCAGGTCACCTGAAATGGTATAGTTGATATTGCCTTTTAAGGACAAGCGCCCAAAATTGTTGGAACACTCCCCTCCCACCGTAATCTCTTCGCCTTCCAATTTATTTGGAATGGTGCCCTCATCCGTTATAAGAATACTGTTGAAAAAATAATTATAGGTATAGAGGCCAACACTTCCCGTCACCTTTCCCAAGGTTCTATTTGAAAATTGAACACTTCCCTTGTTGAACATCGTCTTTAATCTCGCCCTATCTTCAATGGGCACCAAAAAGGGTTCATCCCCAAAGGCATTATTCTGTCTGGTTTGCGTAAAATCATAGAACTTGGTCTCATAGCTGAACTCATGACCTATCGCCAGTGAGGTTGGATTCAAATCTGTTGAGTCCCTTTTATGGTTGACCAGTTTATAGAGGTGGTCCAAATAGTAGCGTTTGCCCAATATTCTATTGTTGGCATCAGTATATCGAACATCAATCTTGGAGCGATCTTGAAAATCTGGCAAGTCCCCTTCAAATTGCTCACGGTCCAATAGCCCCCCATTTTCTTGCCCTTCTATATCCTGCGCCGCAATATGGCCCCTAAGACTATACCTTCCATTTTCCGTGCTATAATTCATGGTGGTACTGAAGATACCCGACTGCGCTTGCTCAAACCGATATTTCCCCAATGACCTAAAACCATTATAGGCCACCGACACATTGAATCGCTTTGATAGATTGAATGTCAACAAGGCATCCAAAAATTGTCCTTGCTCCATAGAGGTCTTGAACATCAACTCCGTGATGGGAGTGGGCACATTATAATATTTGATGTCCTCCACCTCAAAATACCTGGGATGCTTCGCAGTGGCACCGATTCGAGGATAATAGGAGTTTTTTGAAAATGTTTTTCCCAACTCATTGTATGGCTGTCCCATGTTCGCAAAGGGCATCAGCTCAAAATCATCTTTACGGAGATAATTGTATTTGTATTCCTTAAAAATGGTGAGGGTGGTATCTAAAAAAGTGGTGTCCCTTGCATAGGAGACAATTTTATAGTCTTCAATGAAAACAGAATCTACAACCTCTACTTTTTTTTGGCTTCTAATAAATCTCTTGTCGGCTTTTGGGATAGTATCTTGGGAAAGGGAGTCCTTTTGCATGGTCTGCACGGAATCCTTTTTTACAACATTTAAGGAGTCCTTTTGTTTGATTCTCACGGAATCCAAGGTCTCCACCTTCATTGAATCCACTTCTTTCTGGGGAGGCAAAGAGTCTTGTTGTGCAAATAAAAATTGACCCAGCAAAAACAGCAGGGTAAACAGTATCAATCTCATTCCATGGTATTGCTGGGGCAAAGGTATACGTTTTGTTTTTAAACAAATGTGAAAACTTTCCCATCAAAAAACCTACCAAATCTTGAAAACCTTGGCACATATTTGGCCTTCAAAAGAGCAGGTCTTATCTTTCAGTCCATCTAGGACAATATGCTTAAGGACCTTTACAAATATCCAAATGAGGCTGGGACCGATGAAGCCGGAAGGGGCTGCTTGGCGGGACCTGTTACCGCCGCGGCCATCATTCTTCCGGAGGGTTTCACCAATGGCATATTGAACGATTCCAAACAATTGTCCGAATTAAAACGAGAAGGCCTTCGGCCCATCTTGGAGAAAGAGGCCGTCTGCTTTTCCGTATGCCATGTCTTTCAGGATGAAATTGACGAGATCAACATTTTAAACGCCTCTTTTTTGGCCATGCACCGCGCATTGGATGCCATGGAAAAAGTTCCGAGTTTTATTTTGGTGGATGGAAACCGTTTTAAGCCTTACCCGTCCATTGCTCATGAATGTATTATTAAAGGTGATGGCAAGTATATGAGCATTGCAGCCGCTTCAATATTGGCAAAGACCTATCGGGATGAATACATGGCGAAAATACATGAGGAATTCCCCATGTATAACTGGAAAAAAAACAAAGGATACCCCACCAAGGAGCACAGGGAAGCCATTAAGGAGTTCGGTCTTACCAAATACCACCGAAAAAGCTTCAGACAGCTACCGGAACAGTTAACGTTGGATATTTAAAAACCCTAACTTTGTGTCAAACTTCAACCATGAGATATAAGGTACTGTTCTGCTTGCTTGCACTTTTTATCCTTTCCTGTGAAACTGAGGTCAAAACCAAAGACTCCCTGTTGGAGCACCTCCCACCCAATCCGGCACTGGTGATTAAAATTACCAACCTGCCTAATTTTAAGAGCGAGCTCAAAAACAATGCTTTCTTGACAAAGACAAAAGGCTTTCCAGTTTATAAAGAGGTCTTGGACAAGTTGGATGACTTGAGTTATCTTTCTACCGACGCCACCTGTGTTTTGGGACTTTATGAAGTGGGCAAGGGAAACTATGATTTTATCCTTGTCGCCAAAAAAAAACCGGAAATCTTTAACGTGGAAGAGGTCAGCAATAAGACGGTAGAAACGCTTCAATACGAAGACGCTACTATCACCAAATATACTTTGGATGGCAATGAGGTTTTTCAAATGCCGGGCGAGAAGGAAATCATTTTGACCTCCTCTAGATTGTTGATGGAAAATATGGTTCGAACCAAAGAAAGCACTGCGGTGGACCCCACTTTGGAGAAACTGTACGAGACCACAGCGGCCAATAAATCGGGTACTGTCTTCATGAATTTGGGCAGCAATGCATCCTTGCTCTCCTTAAAGGAGGAAACCGATACGGACAAACCATTCTCCGAATGGATTTCCTTGGATTTTACCGCTAATTCTGATGAAGTAAGTCTCAATGGAATTGCCATAGCCTCGGATTCCACCAAAAATTTTGTCAATCTTTTCAAAGGGACATCACCCTTGACCAACAAAACACCTGCACTTGCCCCACTGAATGCACAAGCGGTGATTTCTTATACTTTTGATGATTACCAAGTCTTTGCAAAGAATCAAAATACCTATTTTGACCGCATAAAACCGGTAGACTCCCTTTTCAATACCATTGAGGAAGTGGGTGTCATCTACCTGAACAATCAAAAGGTAGTTTTGCTCAATTCCTACGGGACCGATAGTCTCTTTGATTTTCTAGACAGTAGCAAGGCTTCTTCGGAGAGCTATCAGGGCAGCGAAATAATGGAGTTACAGAACAAGAATTTCCTAAATGAAGGGTTTGCTCCATTGATTTCGGGATTTGAATCGAACTTTTGTGTGATCTTGGAAAACAGCTTTGTCTTTTCGGAGGATAAAGAGTCGCTTCAGACCATCATAAGTAATCATAACGGTACTTCTTCGTTCAGCAACAGTCCCCTTTACCAAACGGCTAAAGCTCCTTTGGCCAGTGAATCCAGTATGCTATTTGTGGCAAATGATACAGGGATTGACCTTTTCGCCGAAAAGGAATTGGCCCCAGACCTCTTTGAATCCATCAAAGATGCCGATTTGGAGGATTATACTTTTGCAGGTCAACTGGTGGGCGACACCGATTTTGCACACCTTAATCTATTGGTCTCCAAAATTGGAAAAACGGTAGAGAACAACACAGTAACTCCATTGTTCACTTTGGAACTGGACACCGATTTGGCGATAGACCCGCTGTTTGTCAAAAATCACAGGACCAACAAACAAGAAATTGTAGTCCAGGACAAGAACAATGTGCTTTATCTTATCTCAACAGAAGGCAAGGTTTTATGGACAAAACAGTTGGAAGGTCGCATACAAGCCCCTATTCAACAAGTGGATATTTATAGGAATGGCCGACTTCAATTGGCGTTTTGTACCAACAATCAATTTATGATTGTGGACCGCAACGGTGATGATGTCCCCCCATTTAAAATTGATTTTGAGGGTGGGAACCTTAACCCATTGGCCGTATTTGACTATGATGGCAACAAGGATTATCGATTTGTGATCACCCAAGGTAAGAAAGTCTTTATGTACAACAACAAGGCTAAAATTGTCAGCGGGTTCAAATTTACCGAAGCATCAAGTCCTATTCTGGGCATTCCCCAACACTTTAGAGTGGGGAATCGGGATTATTTGGTGTTTCGATTGGAAGACAATACCATTAAAATTTTACATCGGGTAGGAAATGACCGAATTAAGGTTGCTGAAAAAATAGATTTCTCTTCCAATGAGGCATTCCTGTACAAAAACAAGATTACGGTGACTAACAAAACAGGGGTATTACATCAGATTGATACCAACGGAAAGCTCACGGCCACCAATTTCAACCTGAACAAAGACCACGGTATGTATGCCACAAGCAATACCTTGGTATTGATGGACGACAATGTGCTGAGCATTAAAGGAAAGAAAGTGGAGCTGGATTTGGGCGTTTATACCAAGCCTAAAATATTTTATATCTACGATAAGATCTATGTAAGCGTCACGGATATCCAAAACCAGAAGATTTATCTGTACGACAGTCAGGCTGAGCCCATTTCCAATTTCCCCGTTTATGGAAGTTCCTTAATTGACCTCACGGACATGGACAACGATAAGAAACTGGAGTTGGTGGCCAAGGATCAAGATAATTCTATTATTGTCTACAAGATAAATTAAAGCTTCCTCTTTGCGGCTTATACAATGGTTTAAACGAGTTACACATTTTTAAGTGTGCTTAGGAAGGTTTTTGGGTAATTTAGATAGAATTGCTTTTAAAAACCTAAACTATAGAACACTATAATGAAAACCTCAAGTAAGACCTTCATCAGTTTTATCATTGCACTTATGGTCGGTTCCACGATGAATGCACAATTCTTGAAAAAGTTGGCCAAAAAGGCCGAAAGAGCTGCAGAGCGAACTGTTGAAAGAAGGGTGGAGAACGAAACCAGCAAAAAAACAGACCAAGCCCTGGATAGTATTTTGGAACCCGGTTCCGGTGGTAACCAATCGCCAAACACGGGAAATCCCGGAGATGACAACCCGAACAACACAAGCGCCAATTCTGGAGGAAACTCAAATTCAAATACTCCAAGTGCTTCCGCAGAAAAAACCATAACCGTTTACAGTAAGTTCGACTACGTTCCTGGCGATAAACTTCTATTCTTTGATGATTTTGCCAACGATTTTATCGGTGATTTCCCCTCTAAATGGAACACCAATGGTAGTGGAGAGGTAGTTACCATAGACAATTCGCCCCAACGCTGGATGGAGTTGATTCCCGGTTACGGGATACATTATGTTCCCAACATGCCAGATTTGCCCGAGGAATATACTATAGAGTTCGACCTGTTCGCCTATGGTGTGGATAAACAGACTTCATCAACAGCCGGAATCGAGGTTATGCTTTCCGATGACAAAAACTTTGATGATGGCGACCATTATGCCAAAAGTTGGATTCCTGTTGGGCAATATGCCGTGTTCAGCATACACAATAGAAACTATGCTCGCGGAGAAGGATCAACCATTAACAGTGGCGTTAAGGCGGATATCCGAAATGCAGTCCTTAATCAACCACATATTTCCATTGCCGTGAACAAGACAAGGTTCCGGCTTTGGGTAAACGAGGAAAAATATGTGGACATTCCACAGATGGTTCCTGCAGGCAAACTGAGCACCCTTAAGTTCAATGTAAATGGTTTAAAGGACGGCAAGGAAAAAATATTCATATCTAACCTTAAAGTGGCCGAAGGCGGTGTTGATTTGCGGAGAAAGTTACTTGCCGAAGGAAAAGTGTCCACTAACGGGATTCTTTTTGATGTAGGTTCAGCCAATCTTCAACCACAATCCATGGGTGTTATTCTTCAAATTTCACAAGTATTGGCCCAAGAACCTTCCATGAAACTCAAAATTGTTGGCCATACCGATGCCGATGGTTCTGATGAAAACAATCTAAAACTATCTAAAAGTCGTGCGGAATCCGTTAAAAATGCACTTGTGTCTGTATATGGAGTTTCCGCCGATAGATTATCATCGGAAGGAAAGGGTGAAAGTGAACCTGTAGCCGACAACGGAACGCCTGATGGCAAGGCACAAAACCGACGCGTAGAATTCATAAAACAATAATAACATAACCATTTTTAATCAATCTCATGAAATACTATTTTCTTTTACTTATAATACTATTTTTTTCAGTCAATACCGCTAAGGCACAGACCAGTTGTAGCCAATATTATACTATGGTGGAAGGTGCCAGCTTTCAATACACCAACTATAACAAAAAAGGAAAGGAAGACGGCAAACTGACCTATAAAGTGACCAATGTTAATGGTTCCGGCGATAACATTTCTGCCACAATGGTCATGGATATGGAAGACCAAAAAGGCAATACCTATTCTTCTGAATATGATGTAGCTTGTGATGGCAATGTGGTCAAGGTAGATTTTAAATCCTTGATGAACGAACAGATGTTGGCTCAAATGGGTGATGTTGAAATGGATATTTCTGGAACGGATGTAGAATGGCCCAATGATTTGAATGTAGGCCAGGAACTCCCCGATGGAAATGTAAACGTCAAAATGAAAATGAGCGGTGTAATGAATATGAACATGAACGTGGAGACCATCAACCGAAAAGTGGAAAAAAAAGAAAGTGTGACCACCCCTGCCGGAACGTTTGACTGCTTTGTGATCTATAGCGAAACCAAGAGCAAAATGATGATGGCCAACCAGACCTTTCCGTCGCGCGTATGGTTAGCCGAGGGAATAGGTATGGTAAAACAGGAATCCTATAACAAAAGAGGAGATTTAACGAACAGTTCCGTATTGACCGCGTTCAGTAAATAAAAAAAGGTTTTACATTCGTTCCACTACTTCTTTTCCTAGGATAGAAGAAGATGTTATCAACTCTTTATATAGGGCACTTCCATTGTCACCATTGGTAAAAATAACTATGCCACTTTCTGACTTGGGAAACAGAATAATAATAGTATGTATGCCCGGATTACTCCCTGTATGTATCTGGGCATATTCATCATTATCCAAGTCTTTTATAAGCAACCATCCCAACCCAAATTCATTTTTATTCTCAAAACGATATTGAGGTTTTACCATTTCTTCGGCTATATCACTTTTTAATCCGAAGGAGTGCAGCACTCCAATAGCGAACCGACAATAATCTGTTATGGTAGTAAGCACCAAATTGGATGCATTGGCAGCATTCCATGTTTCCAATGGATAAGGTGCTCCATCTTCTTTATGCCTATTGGCATACAGTTTTGAATTCATGTTTTCATCCCAATAAAACCGTGTATCGTTCATCTGCAAAGGTTCAAAGAGAAGACTGTCGGCCAATTGTTCGATAGGTTGTTTAAATTTGTGCTCCAAAGCTTCTCTGAGATATTCAAAACCTTCGCCTGAATATTTCCATTGAGTTCCCGGTTCAAAGGCAAATGTCAATTTACCCTCTGGTTCATGCCCCCTCCAATTGGGCAATCCTGTGGTATGATCAAGCACAATCCTTGTGGTAAGCTTTTTATGATAGGGGCTTGACACCACATCTGGATCTACCCAGTATGGGTATAATGGGCTGTCAAGATTCCATACACCATTGCTTACGAGTTGCAACGTAAGTTGCGTAACCAACGGCTTGGTGAGCGATGCAATATTAAAAAGTGTATGTATCGATGCTTCTGAATTGTCATCCATAGTTCCATACACATTCGCCGACTGTATCTCTCCTTCCTCTATAATTCCAATCCCAACCGTTGGAACATGATATTTTTTCATCAAGGCCTTTACTGTATTCTCATCTGGAATGCTAATTTGTTGAGCAAAAGTGATGTATAAACACATTACTGCCAGTGCGAAGGAGAATGTAACTTTTCTGTTCATTCTTAGCTTTTTATCAAAGAGAGGAGCAAAATAAAATTGTTACACTGAGAAGGTATAAATGGAATAGCTTGAGATTGGTAAATATTCAAAACCCTTCCAAACCATCCATGCCTATTTCCCAAATGGAGGTTCTGTACCACTGATTTTTATAGTACAATCCAATAATGGAGCTCTCGCTGACAAGACTTTCATCTCCCTCGTCTGATAAATGGTCATGAATTGTTTCATTGTACATCAAAACTTCAAGTTGACCATCGCCATTAAAATCCAAGCCAATACAATAACGTGTACCTGACATATCCTCCGAACCAGAAACTACGGTTTCTCTATGCACTTTAGCTTCATTAAGGTCGATGTGATTCATGAAAGTTGATGACACCAGCAGCACAGGAGAATGTTCATCAAACTCATTTTCTTGTTGAAAAATGATGGGAACGCCGTGCTTGTCTGGAACATCCAATTCCCCATGAGGATAATAAGTGGCGTATTGCACCCCAACCAAGGTGTCTATCGAAAATTGCTCCAATTTACCCCCTTTGATGGCCAAAAAAGTCAAGGATTTGCTTAAAGTCAATGTTTGGACTTGCTTTCCAAATCGGTTTTCCCAATGTTCGGGTTTTGAAATGGGTCCAGTCTTGGTTTTGATTTTGATTCCATCCAGTTCCATAAAATAGTTCAATTCATTCCGATTGAGGATAATTTTATCAGTGCCCTGGGTAGATTTTGGAAGTACATGTTCCCACAGGCCATCACTAAGACAGGAAATGGAGGTTGCACCAAAGTCCCAACGTTCAATGGTGCTTTGGTCGAGGACCTCTAACTTGAGTCGTTTTTCAAAACTATCCTCTTGTGCCATTGTGCTTAAAATACCACATAGCACCATCAACCCTGTACATACACTTTTCATAATTTTTCATTAAGGTATGGGATGAAGGTAGCAGAGCTGTCACCAAAAAAACTGGGTCAATTGATCTATGGGTGGTTTAGATTGATGGATAGTCATCTTTATTTTTATTGTAGCAGGTTTTCTATCCTGTGGTAAAAACAATATCCTTTAAGTCATCGGTCTGAAAAAACATCCCTCTTTCTCCGTCCCTAAACGCAATTGAACTTCTAGCGGAGGTTACAAAGCCATTGATTTGATAAAGAAGTTCTATTTCCTCCGACATTTTTTTGGGATAACATTCGGTTTGGCTCCAATGGGGGTACCCGAACAATTTATCTTCAGAGCTACAGTGCTTATTTTCAATTTTTTCCAATACCTCCAAATTCTCCCACAGAAAATCCAATGCATCTTCACCAATATAAGCAGTCAAGTATTCCATTTTTGCATTAACATCAACAAGGCTGGGATAATCATCAAAAGGTTGCCATCCCACAATTTTATGTTCTAGGGATATCTTTTTAAGCATTAGCTTGGAAAACGAATCTTCCACGCTAAAGAGTGAACTAAAATCTACGGGGACTTGAATCGGTGGTACAGTGATTTTTACTTTTCTGACCAAAGAACTGTTGTTTTTGGGATAACCCAACTCGCATGTGGAACCGGCCAAATCTCTAGTGACGCACTCAAAATACTGAATTAGGGCATTTTCTGGCCTTATACTTGGGATTTCCGATAGGTTAAGCTGAAAAACCAGCGGCATTAAATTGCCGCACATAGTGCATAATGGCCAATCAGTTGGACTTTGCAGATAGGGATATCCATTGTATTTTGAATGTATGGAGAAGCGGGGTCGACAATCCATTTTGTCAAGTATTGGCCTATAGGCCATTTTTTTTAACGACCCCCATACGCGTTGAATTTCAACTTCCTCCACTTTTTAGATAATAATGGTATAATTTTTCAGCGTTTAATTCTGCCTATACATTCCTGACACTGTTGAATGGACAGAACCGCTATGCGAGATTAACTTTTTTTGAAATAATAAATCCAGGTCAATTGATCTATGGGTGGTTTAGATTGATGGATGGAGTTAAATATGTAGGAGGTTGGGGTGTTACACGTATCGTTATAAGATATGAATCGGTTTTAATGATTTATATCGCCCGATACTGAAACAAGTTCAGCACAGATACCTGCCTATCGGCAGACAGGCATGAAGTTAGAATTTTTCAAGGGAAAAATCCAGCCAGAATTGATGGGTTCCTATTAAGGATTGATGAATGGAAAAAATTTAAACTTCGGTCTTCTCCCGAACCAACTCGGCTTCAAAAAGTACTTGAAAATGCTTGAGCAGTTTCGCTTTCACCTCTTCTACATCCACCTGTTTTTGGCCCAGTTCCACATTCAATGAGGTAACGGCTTTGTCCTTGATACCACAGGGAATCATCAGGTCAAAATAGCCCAAATCAGTGTTTACGTTCAGGGCAAAACCATGCATGGTCACCCAACGGCTGGCACGTACACCCATGGCACAGATTTTTCGGGCAAAGGGTGTGCCCACATCCAACCAAACGCCGGTTTCTCCTTCGGAGCGTTCGCCTTTTAAGCCATATTCGGCCAACGTGCGAATCACCATTTCTTCCAAAAAACGAAGGTATTTATGGATATCGGTAAAGAAGTTGTCCAAATCCAAAATGGGATAGCCCACCACCTGTCCAGGGCCGTGGTAGGTAATGTCGCCCCCGCGATTGATTTTATAAAAAGTCGCTCCCTTTTGTTCGAGAGCCTTGTCATCCACCAATAAATTATTGATGTCCCCGCTTTTTCCCAAGGTGTAGACATGGGGGTGTTCCACAAACAAAAAGTGATTGGAGGTTTCAGTGTGGGTCCCTTCCCTCCTGTTCTTGATTTTGGTGTCAATGATTTCTTGGAACAACAATTCCTGGTAATCCCAAGTTTCCTTGAAATGTTTGTGTCCCAAATCCTGTAGATCAACCTTTTTGTTCATGCTACAAAGATACGAAGCTTGCGGCTCACAAACTATTCTTCCAATTCCACCTCAATATCCAAAAGTTTGGGGTCTTTCATCATTTCCAAAAAGGAGACCTCATAAATCATGGTTTTTCCATCTGCACTAAAAGTGGCTTCTTCGACGGTGGTGGATTTCACTTTTCTCGGAAAATGATATTTTAAGGTGTACGTGGACCCGGAAAGAAACATTTCGGTTCCCTGAAGACTATCTATATTTTGTTGGAATAATTCCTGGTCTACGATTTTGGCCGTCCTTGAAAAGGTATTTTTGCTGAAGGCATAGGTAACCTCCGTGGATTGCTCGGACATGGGCACGGGTGTAGCTTGTTCGGGCTGACTTTTTGGGCCCATCAGGCTTGCTTCCCTGAAGGTGTTGAAGGCATCGTTTACCTCATTCACATCCTTGAATTCGCTGAACAGGTCAAACTTCATCACCTTGTCCTCGGGATTCATGATCATATGCAAATAGAACGGCTCCAATTTTTTCAATTTTGCCTGTTCTTCGGGTGAAAGCTCCGCGATACTATCGTGTTTTTCTTCCAACAACTTCTTAAAAGAAATGATGGAATCAATCGGTTTTTCGTTTTCCTTCATCATTTGATCCCCGGCCATTTCCATCAGTTCAGAACCATCAAAATTTATGGAGAGCTTCCCGGAACCATCTTCCTGTAAATGAATCTCTTCCGTAAAATTGCAGGAATAGGTAAACACAGCTATAAGTGCTAGGGCTAAGATTTGGATTTTTTTCATAAAAACAGTTTTAGATTGATTGCACCCGCATTTAGCGGGTAATTGCAAAGCGCTAAAAATACCATAATGCGCAAACAACCACAACTTTTGCCAAAATTTAGTAACGCTAATCCCGGGTTTTCTCTTTAGAGAATCATTCGTTGAACGAAAACCGGCCGCTGATTACCATAAAAACCCCTTGGTTCCGTTATATTTAATGCTTTAAGAACCTCAAAATCAATAGCACCCCATGAAAACCTCAAAATTTTTATTCTGCCTTTTCACCCTATTTATACTCTCCTGTAGTTCCGATGATGATGCGGGTCCAGACCTTACTCCCTTGGAACTATTGATGGGAAAATGGTACTTGACCGCAGGAACAAATAATGGTTCAGAGGTAAATTTAGAGGATTGCCAAAGTGATTCTTTTCTAGAGTTCCTGACCTCGGATGATCTACAGTTGGAATGGTATGAAAGCAATTGCACCACCGATGGGTTGGCCACCAGAACATACACTTTTATTGAAGCAACGGCCACCACTTCAGCTGGTCTACAAGTTGGCGGTGATGGGATTTTGGGAATTGGTAGTTTTGAAATTGGAAAACTTACCCAAACCGAGCTCATTTTAATGTATTCAAGCGGCTCCACCAGTGGCTCAATAATCTGGGAAAAAGAATAATCTGGCCTAATTTGGATTGTTGAGGATAACCAGAGCGGCGATTACGCCTGGCACCCATCCACAAAAAGTCAGCAATAACACAATAAGAAAAGACCCACAACCCTTTCCGATTACGGAGAGGGGAGGGAAAATAATAGCCAAAAGGACTCTCCAAAAACTCATGGTACTAATTTTGATTGATGATACTTATTAGTACCTTAATCCACGTTTTTGTTACACCAGACCCGTATTTTCAAAACAAAATGATTTTATGATGCGGTTTTTTGTCCTTTTTTCGCTTTTACTGACCCATGCCGGGCTTTTTGCGCAATATCATTTTTCGGGTGAGGTATCGGAAATCAATTCAGGCAACACCATTTACCTTTCTTTGGTTGAGGATTATCGCAAATCTTCAAGAATTTATCTGGATCAGATTGTGAAGAAAACCCAAGTGGATTCTTTGGGCCATTTTCAGTTTGAAGGAAACAATCTCCCGTTGCAAAACCGAATCTACCGCATTCATTTGGATGGTTGCTCCGATACTTCCGAAGCAAACCACTTTTTAGGCCAGTGCAACAACAGCAAAAGCGTTTTGTTTATTGCCAACAATACGGACACCGTTGATTTTCCCACCTCTTTTGAAGACCAATCGCTCTGCTCCATTGCTTCCACCAACGCAAAATCGGACGCGCTCTTGCAAGTTGAATTCTTAAAAGACGAAATGGCCTACGATTTTATGGAATTCCCCAGTGAGGCCAGTAGAAAACTCAATACCAAAAAATGGTTTTCCACTTTGCAGGATTTTGGAAAAGCTTCTAAAGAACCTTTGGTGGAACTTTATATTTATGATTTCCTATCGGATAAACGGAACGAGACCTATTCCTATTACCTTCAAGATGTCTCGAACAATTCCTATTACGATGAGCTCTTTCATCGTTTGAATGAGGCCTACGCCAACGCAAGTTTCACCCAAGAATACAACGCCGAAATTGCCACCGATAAGGAGCTGGCCTCCTTTCATTCCCCAAAAACGAGCTACTTCAACTATTTCTTGATTGGCCTTTTGATCATTTCCTTACTGGTCAACATGTATTTGGTGGCTTCCCGCAAAATGAACGTCAGGCTTCGGGCCAAATCGTTGTGGTCCAAACTCACTCCGCAAGAACAAAAAATAGTTGACCATATCCTTCAGGAAAAGAGCAACAAAGAAATCGCAACGGAACTTTTTGTAAGCCTCAGCACGGTGAAAACCCATATCAATAATCTCTACAAAAAATTGGAAGTTTCCTCTCGCGAAGAGATTGTGGTGCTCTTTAAAAAGTAAAAATCAACCGGGGGTCTAGTCCCCATTTCCATCCCTAAACTTTGTTTCCACGCCCCATTTTTAGTGAATTTTCGGTTCAAATCTTAAAATCGAAAAATCATGAAACACCTATGTACAATTCTATTGGTGCTTTGCACGGCACTGGTCTTTTCCCAAGAATTCAACCAAGAAATTGTTCAAGAAGATGGCCGAAAATTCATGGTGGGCAAAATCAATTTGGATGGCCTCCATACTGAACCTTACCAGCAGTGGTTTCATCAGGGAATGAAAACCTACGCTGTGGATAAAACACTTGTGGAGTTATTCAAAAAAGACTTGGCTCAATACAACATCAAGTTGTTTTTAGGCACTTGGTGCGGCGACAGCAAACGGGAAACACCTCGGTTCATCAAAATCTTGGAAGCTGCCGATTATCCCATGGAACAACTGGAAATCATCGCACTGGACCGCAGAGCAGCGCAGTACAAAAAAAGTCCAACTGGCGAAGAAAAAGGATTGAACATCATTAAAGTTCCAACCATGATTTTCTATAAAAATGGAAAGGAAGTCAACCGAATTGTGGAACGTCCTATTGCATCTTTGGAGGAAGACATCGCCCAAATAGTGCAAAACCGACCTTACAAACCCAATTACGCACAATAAAACCGACTGGGGAAGGGAATTAAAGCGCAAAAGTGTAATTTTGCGCTTTAATTTTTTTACAGCTATGCAACTATCGGAACAAGAGATCGTTCGAAGAGAAAAATTGACCAAATTAAGGGAAATGGGCATTGACCCCTATCCGGCTGCTTTGTACCCCGTTGACGCTACTTCCAAGAGCATCAAGGGCAATTTTGAAGAAGGAAAGAAGGTGGTCATTTCCGGTAGATTGATGTCGCGCCGAATCCAAGGAAAAGCTTCCTTTGCTGAGTTGCAGGACAGTGAAGGTAAAATACAGGTGTATTTTAATCGGGATGAAATCTGTACTGGTGAAGACAAAACCCTGTACAACGAAGTCTACAAAAAGTTGTTGGACATCGGGGATATTATCGGTATTGAAGGGGAATTGTTCAAAACGCAAGTAGGGGAAATGACCGTGATGGTCAAGAACTTCTCGCTTTTAAGCAAAGCATTAAGACCCCTTCCCCTACCTAAGGTAGATGACGAAGGAAAAGTGTACGATGCCTTTAACGACCCAGAATTGCGCTACCGTCAGCGGTACGTGGATTTGGTGGTAAACCCACAGGTGAAGGAAACCTTCATCAAACGGACAAAAATCACCAATAGCATCCGTGAGTTTTACAATGAGCGTGGTTATCTGGAAGTAGAAACTCCCATTTTACAGCCAATCCCGGGAGGAGCGGCTGCACGTCCCTTTTTGACCCATCACAATGCCTTGAACATTCCGTTGTATTTGCGGATTGCAAATGAGCTTTACCTAAAACGATTAATCGTTGGCGGTTTTGATGGTGTATATGAATTCTCGAAGGATTTCCGTAACGAAGGAATGGACCGCACCCACAACCCAGAGTTTACCGTAATGGAATTGTATGTGGCGTACAAGGACTACAATTGGATGATGGAAACCACCGAAAAACTATTGGAAAAAGTTGCGGTTGATGCTACTGGAAGTTCCAAAGTAAAAGTAGGCAACCATGAGATTGAGTTCAAAGCGCCTTACCCTAGGGTTCCCATTTTGGAGGCCATCAAGATTCATACAGGCTATGATGTGGCCGATATGGATGAGGACCAACTCCGGGAAACCGCCCAAAAGCTGAACATTGAAGTGGATGAAACCATGGGTGTCGGTAAATTGATTGATGAGATTTTTGGTGAAAAATGTGAGCACCATTACATCCAGCCCACATTCATTACGGATTATCCCAAAGAAATGAGTCCATTGACCAAGGAACATCGTTCCAATCCAAAACTTACCGAACGTTTTGAGTTGATGGTGAACGGAAAAGAGTTGGCCAATGCCTATTCGGAGTTGAACGACCCTATTGATCAGCGGGAACGTTTTGAAGAGCAATTAAAGCTTTCAGAAAAAGGAGACGATGAGGCCATGTTCATTGACCAAGACTTTTTGCGAGCTTTGGAATACGGAATGCCTCCCACCTCAGGAATTGGTATTGGAATAGACCGTTTGGTGATGCTGATGACGAACAATTCATCCATTCAAGAAGTGTTGTTCTTCCCGCAAATGCGTCCTGAAAAGAAAAAAGTGGAGCTTACCGAAGAGGAAAAAGCCATTGTTGATATCCTAAAACCCGCAGGAGAAATGTCCCTGTCAGATTTAAAGGAAAAAGCAGGCCTCAGCGGTAAAAAATGGGACAAAAGCACCAAAAGTCTATCCAAACATGGACTTTTAAAAGTGGAAAAAACCGAGGATGCACTCTTGGCCAAATACACGGGCTGAGACAAACCTATTTTCATTTAAATAAGTACAGACCCCTGTTTTTCAATTGAAAAGCAGGGGTTTTCGTTTTTAAAAAAAGTCCTATCTTGCCCCAACCCCTTTTTTATAAAAAGGGAAAATTCCAGCAGCATACCCCCCTAATCTTACTTAAACCTATTTATATGAAAAGAATGAAACTAACATTCCTTTTTGTGCTGTTGGTATGTTTTGCTGCCGTGGCACAAGAGGTAACCGGAACCGTTTATGATGACCAAAATGTGCCGTTGCCTGGAGCATCTGTCTTGGTAAAAGGAACCACAACGGGCGTCATCACCGATTTTGATGGCAATTACAGCATCCAAGCCAATACAGGAGATATTTTGGTGTTTTCCTATGTGGGCTTCAATTCCCAAGAAGCCACCGTAACCGGAAATACTCTTGACGTTACCCTACAAGCGGGACTAGCACTCGAAAATGTGGTGGTCGTGGGCTCCAGAAATGCCAACCGTACAGCAACGGACACGCCGGTACCCGTTGATGTGCTGGATGTTGCCGAGTTGGTGCAATCCGCGCCGCAGGTAACCGTTACCGAGATCCTGAACTATGCCGCACCCTCTTTCACATCGAACCCACAGACTATTTCTGATGGTACGGACCACATCGCCCCCCGCTTCATTGCGAGGTCTGGGGCCAGACCAAGTTTTGGTGCTCATCAATGGAAAACGGAGGCACAAAACCGGATTGGTCAATGTAAATGGAACTTTTGGCCGTGGTAGCGTGGGTACGGATATGACTACTATCCCATCCAACTCCATTTCCAGAATTGAAATTTTAAGGGACGGTGCAGCAGCGCAATATGGTTCCGATGCCATCGCAGGGGTCATCAACATTGTTCTGAAAAAGAACGTTAACGAACTCCAAGTGGACATTAATTCTGGGGCCAATTTTACCAGTGAACACAGTCCCACCAGAAAAGTGGATGGAGAAAAAGTGAGTTTGGGCTTAAACTACGGTCTACCTATTGGAAAAGATGGTGGGTTTATCAACTTTACGGGGAATTTCAATTTCCGTGGATGGACCAATCGTATGCAAGCCTGGGAAGGAGAGATTTTTCATGCTGCCAATGCCATAGAGCGCGTCGCGAATGCTTCAGGTTATGATATATCAAAGCTGTTGGATAGCGATATTTCTGATGTGCAGCAGTATGCTGCTCAGGTAGATTACTTTAGCCAAGAGACCTAAATGCAATAAACAATGCCACAACATTCGAGGAAATCTTTGGAATAAACGATGGGATTAATTCCCAAGCTGGAATATTATCATCACTAACTTTCAATAGTGATAACGAAGTGATAGGGATTGCCGGAAATGATGTAACCCAACAAGAACTTTTGGCCAGAGGATTGAAGCGAAGCGATTTCAACATGCGTGTGGGCCAATCGGAATTAAGAGGCGCTCAGTTTTTTGCCAATCTTTCCATTCCACTGGATGAAAACTTGGAACTTTATGGCTTTGGAGGGTTGAGTTTTAAAAACGGAAATGCCGCAGGTTTCTATCGTTTGCCCAATCAATCTAGAAGCTATACCCCAGCCTACCTGAATGGTTTTTTACCTGAAATCAATTCCAATATTGTTGACAAATCAGCGGCATTTGGCATTAAGGGAATGCTCGGGGATTGGAATGTGGATTTTAGCAATTCCTACGGAAAAAACGAATTCTTGTACCATGTTACCAATTCCAACAATGCCTCTTTGGTCAATTCTACCCCATTTGAAGCCAATTCTGGTGGTTTTAATTACAGCGAAAACACCTCCAATTTTGATTTGAATCGCTTTTTTGAAGATACCATGGCTGGGCTGAATATTGCCTTTGGTGCGGAGTATCGGGTAGAAAACTATGCCATTGTGGCGGGAGAAGAAGCCTCCTACACCCAATACAACACTTTGGGCAATCCGCATGATCCCACAGATATGAATTCGACGGTACCTACCGACTTTTTTGGCAATTCAAGGCCAGGTGGTATTCAGGTTTTTCCTGGATTTAAGCCGGATAACGAAGTGAATGCTTTCAGAAATACCGTTGCAGGTTATGTTGATGTAGAAGCAGATTTCACGGAATCTATTCTGGTGAGCGGTGCCGCTCGGTACGAGAATTTCTCTGATTTTGGGGGAACCTTGAACTTTAAAGTAGCCACTCGTTTAAAAATTTCAGAAAACTTCAACCTTCGCGGTGGTGGGCAAACCGGGTTTAGGGCACCTTCACTCCATCAAATCCATTACAGTTCAACATCCACCCTTTTTGTGGATGGAATTCCCAATGAGGTTGGAATTTTCCCGAATACCTCTAGAGTAGCAAGACTTTTGGGTATTGAACCGCTGAAGGAAGAAACTTCCATTGGTGCAACCGCTGGATTTACCACAAGAGTACCCAGTGCCAATCTTAAATTCACGCTGGATGGGTATCTCATCAATATTGATGACCGTGTAATTCTCACTGGTCAGTTTGATGATAATGGAAATGCTGAATTGGCCAATCTGTTTCAGCAAGCCAATGCCACCCAAGCGGCCTTTTTTGCCAATTCCGTGGATACACAAACCAAAGGTTTGGATTTTGTGGTAGATCATAAGGCCCATATTTCGGACAAGGTTTCTTTGACCAATACCTTGGCATTCACCCTGTCTGAAACCACGGTTGAAAAAGTGAAAGTTCCACAGGCTATTGCCAATGCTGGCCTAAGCGACACTTATTTTGACCCCACAAGCCGGATTTATTTGGAATCCGCGGTTCCCACAACCAAGGGAAATCTCTCACATAATTTAAAAATTGGTGACCATTTGAACTTCTTTGTACGTAACGGTTACTTTGGGGAAGTGCAAGAGGCCACTAACGAAGACGACCCCACTATCGACTATACATTTGGTGCCAAAATCATCACTGATTTTACCGTTGGATACAGTTTTTCGGATAATGTTACCCTAACTGTGGGTGCAAACAATCTTTTGGATGTGTATCCGGATGAGAACGATCCCGCTTTTAGGTCCGATGGTCGATTCATCTATTCCAGAAGGTCGGTTCAATTTGGCCAAAATGGACGTTATGTTTTTGGTAGATTGACATTTAAGATAAAATAATCGACATTTTTCTTGATTATTTGATGGTGGAGCCCCGTGATGGGGCTTCATTATTTTTGTTATTTCATAAAAAAGCATAGCTTAGGATCTCAAATGGAACTAAGCAAAAAAATCGGGCTGATTCTTGGGCCCATCGCCTTTCTTATTCTTGTAAATTTACCTTTTGAACTGGTTTCCGAAAAAGGGGATCCTGTGATTTCTGTTGCAGTTTGGATGTTGATTTGGTGGATTACCGAAGCGGTATCTATCTCAGTGACCGCACTTTTACCCCTTTTATTACTGCCAATCCTTAAGATTTTGCCCATTGCTGAAGTGGGAGCCAATTACGGAAGTCCCATTGTATTTCTGTTCTTCGGAGGCTTTGTAATGGCCCTAGCTTTGGAAAAAGTAAATCTACACAGGAGAATAGCGCTGAACATCATCAGGTTAACAGGAACCACACCCAACAAAGTGATTTTGGGATTTATGATTGCCACAGCTTCGTTGAGCATGTGGATCAGCAATACAGCAACTACGGTGGTAATGCTGCCCATTGCCCTATCAGTAATCGGTCTTTTGGTCAATGATGAGGATGGTTTCACCAAGGACGACCAAAATTTTGCCTTGAGCGTAATGTTGGGAATTGCCTTCTCCGCCAATGCCGGAGGTATTGCCACAGTAATCGGTACACCTCCCAACTCGGTCTTGATCGGACTTTTGGAAAACGAGTATAATACAGAAATTTCCTTTTTAAAATGGATGACATTGGGACTGCCTTTTTCCATCATCATGATTGCGATTTGTTATTGGGTGTTGGTAAAATGGATGTTCCCCAACCGGAATTTGAAGTTCAATGCTTCAAAAGAGGTGATTCAGTCGGAACTGGAAAAACTCGGACCCACTTCTGGAAAGGAAAAAATGGTCCTTGCCATTTTTGGAGTTACGGTATTCCTTTGGATTTTCAGAACATTGATCAATGCCGTATTCCCGTCGTTGGGGCTTACGGATACCATGATCAGTATTTTTGCAGCTATTGCCTTATTCTCCATTCCATACAATATGAAAACAGGTGATTTCATTATTGAGTGGAAGGATACCTCCAAACTGGCTTGGGGTATATTGATTTTATTCGGCGGTGGTTTGGCCCTGGCCGAAGGAATGTCTACCAGTGGTATCGTGGATATGGTGGCTGATGCCATCGCCCAAAGTGAAATCAGCATCTTGTTTACAGCTACGTTATTGATTTTCTTGATGCTTTTTATGACCGAATTGATGAGCAATGTGGCCTTGGTTGCCGTCTTGGCCCCAGTGGTGGCAGGTATTGCCCTTGGGTTGGACATCCCCATCCTCTATTTGCTCATCCCTGTGACCATTGCCAGTAGCTGTGCTTTTATGCTCCCTATGGCAACGCCACCCAATGCCATTGTCTTTGCCAGTGGGTATGTGAAAATTGCCCAGATGGCACGAGTAGGTATAATTTTAAACCTAATTGCCGTTGTTTTGCTGGTCTTGGTTTTTCAGTTTGTGATACCATTATTGTTCTAAAAAATGAATGGCGCCTCCAATTGGAGGCGCCATTGACAAACTAACTAACTCAAAAAAATAGTAAGAAACTAACTCAACTCTATTCTTATATGCTTTTATACCACAAAGGTATGACCCTTTACAGTGAAGATTTTCACAATTAGATTTTTGTTAACGAACGACTTAGCATCGCCAAACCCAAACTTTTCAGTACTTTTTCAGATTCAGTGCAAAACTGATAACACTTACTTCCAAAACCTGTAAGATTGCTAGCGTTAATCAAATTTCTTTGCTTTTACGCCAAGTGGCTTTTCAGTGTTATTTTTTTGTTAACCAACACCTTACACTATTATCTAACGCAGAAAAATTGAGTTTCATATAAAAAACCCTCCAAAGGAGGGCTTTTCTAACTAACTAACTCAAAAATTTGTAAAATGAAAACTAAAACATCCTACTAGTATGACCTCGCGTAGGGGTCAAAACCTTCTGGGAGATACTTGGAAGTATCAAAACCCAACTCTATTTCTTCGTCTTCCATGTAGTTGATGGAAGTCACTTCAATTACATCGGTGTAAGGATCAAAACCTTCTGGCAACTCATAAGTGCTGTTCAGACCGAGTTTCAATTCCACTTCATCCTCAATATATTGAATGGCGTCTAGATCTACATAAACTTCATAGGGTGAGAATCCTTCTGGAAGGTAATCTTGGGTATTGAATCCCAAATCCATGTCCTCATCTTCCATGTAATTGATGCCATGTACATCCACCACTTGGGTGTAAGGATCAAAACCTTCTGGCAAATAGGGCTCGGTGTTAAATCCAAGCTCTTGTTCAACTTCGCTTTTGAGGTATATGATGGAATTCAAATCAAAATAGGTTTTATAAGGATCAAAATCCTCGGGAAGATAATCTGCGGTATCAAAACCAAGATCTACATCATCTTCTTCAATAAAAACTATTTCATCCAAATTCAGTTCATAAAAACCTTCACGATTTCCATCGGAGAAATTTGTTTCACTCCACTCAGCATTGATGTTCAACGCTGTAAATTGATTTTCTAAAGTACTTGTGGTCTCTGTTTCTGTGTCGGTAACCAGATTCCTTTGTTGGTCACTTGCTATGGCGGAACTACTTAAAAGTACACAACCATAAATTAATAATAACTTGTTCATTTTTTGATTGAATTTTGTGATTGATGATATGCTTATAAGACTAGCATGAATCTAAAATGTTACACTCTTTTAGATTTTTTTACGAAAATTGGATTCCCCTGAACCCCCATAAAACATAGCCTTACAGCGGAAAGTATCAATAAAACACAGGACTGCCGAAGTTTTGACCATTTTGTAAAAAAAGTTGTCTTTGGGAATTATTTAACAATCTGTTTTCATGATTTTTAGCCCAGAATGAAACCGTTAACCCTCAAACTTTACCCCAAAGAGCAGAACAATTGCAGAAATGAAGTTTTATATTTCGTGTTTGAAAAAGGGCAAAATCATTACCCACCCCTTCTACGGCAAAATATTCCTATACCATTGTAGGAAATTAATACCAGATTTGGTTTCACACTGTTAAACCTTACCGTTTATCGATTATACCATACATTTCGTCCTATTCACATCGAATTAGGAGCGTTTCGCAACATATCGTGCAGATTAATAGGGGGTTTGACTATTTTAGTAGTACCAAATCTCAAAAATCATGACCTACAAAGCAAAAAGCCTCATCTATTTTTCCTGTTTTGTACTTGCATCCCTCATCTATTATGGTGTGGAACAACAGGATGACTTCCAAGAACACATCAGTTCGGAAACAGTTGTTGAAACTCAATTTCACAACACCGAAGACCCGGAAAAGCCCCAAACCGATTTCCAGGAAGAACAACAATAAGTTCTTCGCTCCCCCGCTGTTAAAAGCTTCATAAATGTTGACTTAATGATTAAACTATTGGATTCTATTGATGTCCAAATACTAAATCATTAAAGTTTAAACATATGAAACGATTAGTAGTTGCAATGGCACTTTTGGTCTCCTTGGGTGCCCTAGCGCAAGAACAACAGGGTCATAGAATGCGAAAAGGTCCTAAAATGGACATGACCGCGGAACAGATGGCCACATTGCAGACCAAACAAATGACCTTGGCTCTGGATTTGACCAAAGCACAACAACAAAAGGTCATGACCATAAATTTGGATGTTGCACAGCAAAGAAAGGCCAAGTGGGAAGAAATGAAGGCCATGAGAGAAAGTGGCGAATGGAAAAGACCCACACCTGAAGAGCGATTTGATATGGAGAATGCACGATTGGATCATCAAATTGCACATCAAGAAAAAATGAAAGAGGTATTGAATGATGAGCAATACCAAACTTGGAAAAAACTACGATTCGCTAAAGCGCATCATGGCAAAAAGAAAATGCAGGAGAGCGGAAGAAGAGGATAGTGTTTTTTGTTGATTTTTTAGATGCCGCGCCTGCCATGGGCGCGGCTTCTTTTTTTGTGCTAGGAAAAGAATATCACATTAAATTATCTGCTTTTTTACAGATATTTGTATATATCTGCTTTTTTACAGATATTTGTATATATCTGCTGATTAACGGATATTTTTAATACGAATACATGGTTGCCATACTTACGGGAGACATCAAAAACTCATCAGCTCATAAAACCACCAAATGGTTGCCCCTATTAAAAGAGGCCTTGGGTAAATATGGGAAAGAACCCAAATCTTGGGAAATTTACCGAGGTGATAGTTTTCAATTGGAGACACATCCAGAAGATGCTTTGGAAGCTGCCGTATATATAAAAGCAGCTCTCAAGCAGATTCGTAATTTGGATGTACGGATAGCCATCGGAATTGGCGAGAAAACGTATGATGGCGAAAAAATAACGGAGTCCAATGGACCTGCTTTTGTATATTCAGGGGAATGTTTCGAAAATCTCAAAAAGCAACATCTGGGCCTAAAAACGGCTAACTCAGATTTTGACACAAACATTACCCTGATGTTGGAACTAGCCCTTCTTACCATGGACGATTGGACACCCGCCATTTCCAAAACGGTGAAAAGCGCTATTGAACATCCAAAAATGAACCAAAAACAACTGGCTGCCGAACTCCATAAATCCCAAGGGAATATCAGTGAGGAGTTGAACAAGGCTGGCTTTGATGAAGTCCAAAAAATGATTCAATTCTACAAATCGCAACTCACCCAATTATGATACTGGCCCTTAAACTTATCTTGGCACACTTTATAGGTGATTTTGTCCTGCAGCCCGGTCATTGGGTAGAGGATAAACTTCAAAACAAGTGGAAATCCAAATTTCTCTATTGGCATATTGGCGTACATCTGCTGACCCTACTGCTCATCTTGCAGTTTCAATATTTGGGTGCGGTAGCCATCATTGTGATTTCCCATTTCCTCATTGATATAGGTAAACTCAGCCTTACCAACGAGAAAAATTACCGCTGGCTTTTCGTGGTGGACCAAATCCTACATATTCTCGTCATCGCGGCCATGATCTACTGGATTTCACCTTTTGAAATTGATTTCACCGCCTTATTCGGCGAGAAGACGCTGCTGTTGGTTACTTTTTTGGTCTTTGTCACATACGTCTGCGGCATTTTTATGCGCATGCTGTTGGCTCCCTATATTGATGAAATTGCGAAGGATGATGAATCCACCGAAGGGGGTTCCCTAAAAAATGCCGGCACCTACATTGGTATGTTGGAACGCCTTTTTGTCTTCGGATTTATCTTGATTCAACAATGGGCCGCCATTGGATTATTGATTGCCGCCAAATCCGTCTTCCGGTTTGGAGACCTCAACAAAGGCAAAAACCGAAAACTTACCGAATACGTCCTTATTGGAACCCTTCTGAGTTTCGGATTTGCTATTCTATCGGGAGTAGCCTACAGTTATTTGACCTCACTCCTCTAAATAAAAACAGGCCCAAAGGGCCTGCTTCTTATTCAACTCGGTTATGAACTATACCTCAACCTCCTGATTCCAAATTCCGGTTGCAGCAGTTTCAGTAGCATATTCCGAAAAATCCTTGGGCTTTCTACCCAATACTTTTTCAATATCATGGGTGATGACCTCATTGGCCTTGTTCCCAAGCACTTCAGAAAATAGATAATTGATCAACCAAACATAATCTGCCGGCACACCGAAGTCCTCCATCATTTTGGTGTAGGCAGGAAGCGAAATAGGTGTAAATGCAATATCTCGTCCAGTTGCTTGCGCAATCTCATTCACAACTTGCTGAAAAGTCAAAAAGCGAGGACCTGTCAACTCATAGATTTCCCCATTATGTGCATCATTCATCAAGGCTTCCACCACCACATCCGCAATGTCATTCGTGTCCACATAGGGTACCTTGGCCTCGGCCTGGGGCAAGGCAACATGCCCGGCCAAAATGGGATCCAAAAAGAAACTTTCGCTAAAATTCTGATTAAACCAGCTTGCTCTTACAATGGTATGATCAATGCCTGAATTGATGATCACTTGCTCACACAGTTCGGCCTCCCGCTCTCCTTTTCCTGACAATAGCACCACTTTTTTGATTTGTTTCTGCTTTGCGATTTTGATAAATCCTTCAATGGCTTCCAAAGCGCCGGGAACCGCTAAATCGGGTTGAAAAGTAATGTACACCCTATCCATTCCTTCCAAAGCGTTGGCCCACGTTTCTGGATTTTCCCAATCAAAAGAGGGAGTTTCACTACGTGAACCGATACGTAAGTTTTGATTCAATTGTCTCAATCGCTCCACAACTTTACGTCCTGTTTTTCCTTTTCCACCAAGTACTAAATAATTTGCTTTCATGATTTTCTTGTTCTTGTTATTAGACTATTTATTTTGAATTGATTGTTTTCTGATTGCTTTGCTTTACTCTGAAATTCCAGAACAGCAGTGTGGTCAACACAAACTCCGCAGCGATTAACCAAAAGCTAGGCGCTGAAAAAAAACTATAATGGGTTTCTCCAAAAGGAGCCATTAGATAAGGGACCGTAATAAGTGCATCCATCAGTGCACTGGTAAGGAACAGCACGAATCCGACCAGTAGTCCATGGGTTGTAGTGTCATTCGTATAGTAGAACCATGAACCCATCCAAACCAGAGGAATCACGACTAGTGAGAGTACTAGATTAGCCTGAAAATCCAAATCGTCCATAACCGGCATAAAATAGGAGAGCAGAAAAATGCTAACTCCGAAAATCCAGATGATAAGTCCGATAAATATTGCTCTAAAGAATTTCATTTGATTTTTGCTTTAAGATTACAGGGCAAAATTGCGTCAAACGCGCTGGGTCTATTTGTTTGAAAAGCAGTAAGATTTGTTTGAAAAGGATAACTTTGGAAAATGTCCTTGGTTTTCATCAACAACCGCAGATGGCGGATAATCCGGTTTTATTGTATCGGTTGGACCCTTGCCTTTGTGTTCCTGAGCATTGTTCGTGGTGTGGGCACCACCGAGATGGGCAGCCTTAAATTTGATTTACTTTCCAGCCTACTGATTTCCATCACTCTGGGCCCCATTATGGGATTGATTTCTGGCTTTGCCCAAATTCTTACTGAAGAACGCATCCAAAAACACCGTTCCTTGCTCAGACTGCTTTTTTTCCGGTTAGTCTATGGTATTCTATTCCTGATTTTATTGATTTTGGGAGCCTACGGTGTGTACCAGTTCTATTTTGGCACGTCCATGGGCATTGTGGATTTTGCCATTGATGAGAGAAGCGCCGCCATATATTTCTATGTGCTGTCAGTAGATGGTTTTTTGACGCTGCTGAGGCAAATCAATCTAATGCTGGGGGAAGGGAATCTTAGAAAGCTCATTCAAGGAAAGTTTTACACCCCGCGGGAAGAAGAACGCATTTTTATGTTTTTGGACCTTCACTCCTCCACCCAACTTGCAGAACAATTGGGCCATGTAAACTATAGCTTGTTGATTCAGGATTGTTTTAACGACCTTGGAAATGCCATTGCCAACAACCGTGCTGAAGTTTACCAATATGTGGGTGATGAAGCTGTTCTTACTTGGACTTTGAAGAATGGTCTAAAAAATGAAAACTGCCTCAAGGCTTTCTACAATTTTAAATTGACCTTGGAGAAAAGGCGAAATTATTATGAGAAAAAATATGGAGTGCTTCCTTTCTTTAAGGCTGGAATGCATTCAGGCTTGGTCACCGTGACCGAAGTGGGAAAATACAAAAAGGAAATTGCCTACCACGGGGACACGCTTAACACCACTGCCCGAATCCAAGGACAGTGCAACATATTGAATAGTGAATTGCTGGTTTCTAAGACAATCGCCGATTATTTTGATTCAAGTAGTTATGCATTTAGCGCTTTGGGCAGCATTTCCCTAAAGGGAAAGGAAGAAAAAGTACCCCTTTATGCGGTCACTCAACTCTAAAATGGGCTATTGCCGAATCTCACTAGGGCGAAACCCAAACTTTTTTGCGAAGGCATTGGAAAAGGAACTCAAGCTATCGTACCCCACTTGCCAAGCAGCCTCTTGAACCGTAGCTTCATGATTTCGGAGCAGTTCGTGAGCCTTTTCCATCCGTTGGTTTTGAAGGTATTTGAACACCGGAACGCCGAAAACTTCCTTAAAATTCTTTTTCAATTTAAAACTGTTGAGCCCTATTTGCCGGGATAGTTCTGTTAGCGATGGGGGGTTGTCCAATTGCGCCGAAAGGATCTCTTTGGCCTGAACTAATTTTTCCCGTTCCGAGGCCTTGATGGCGGATTTATCCATGGAGGCCAATTGTCCAAAAAAGTGGGAGAGCAAGGTTGTCATCTGACTCCGAAAAAACATCATTTTCGTTTTTCCTTCATACGAATTATGAAACACCTGGTCCACCACGGATTGCATCTCCGGGGTCATAAAAAATTGAGGCCCTTCCACAAAGTGGTCGTTTGGATTCACGAGTTGATTGAGCATTTCAGCGAACAGTTCCCCTTCCGCATTGGGCAATTTTTCCAAATTTCGGGGAGAAGTGGCAATTACAATACATTCTAATGGCCTATTCGAGGCTACGGTATGCTCAAATACCACCTTTTCATCAGCATAAAAAGAGAGCGCCAAACCTTTGGTGTATTGAAAATTCTTTTGGGTCTCCCCATATTTTACCGCAAGGTCCACATTGCCTGAACCGTAGAACGCCACCGCAATCACAGGTTCATCGAACAAGCAGGCGTCTTGTGTTGGCACATCGGCCTGAGCCTCCTCCACCAAAACAGTGAAATCATTAATGTCGATGATATCCCGGGTCATACATTGAAATTATCCAAATTTAGCCAGAATAATCAACTTGAATGGGAAACAAAAAAGCCACCCTTACAGGTGGCCCAAGCGATTTTGACAACATTCCAATCACTCAAAAAAATTATGCTCCTGTAAAACCTTCATACTCAACAGTACATTACTCACGGCCAAGGTCATCGACTTTGCAGAGATTGTGGCTCCAGAAATCGCATCAATATCTTCGCCGTAGGCCAAACTTTCCCCAGATTTTTTACCAATGAACTGTTTAAGCCAGCGTTGAC
This sequence comes from Flagellimonas iocasae, assembly GCF_042682725.1. Classification (NCBI taxonomy): domain Bacteria; kingdom Pseudomonadati; phylum Bacteroidota; class Flavobacteriia; order Flavobacteriales; family Flavobacteriaceae; genus Flagellimonas; species Flagellimonas iocasae. Next base: position 28,901 of record NZ_JBHUHU010000003.1, read on the forward strand.
TTCCCACTTGGCGACCATAATCTTCACGGTAAATCAGAATTTTGGATTTTTTAATGCTCATATCTGGATTGAAAAGCACTACATAATCAAATACTTTTTTCATGCTGGGGGCCTCACCCAAGTATAGGTATCCCAAGGATTTGCCTTCCTTGACAATGTTGAACAGGTTTTCTCCACCTAGTTCCACTTGGGTTTTTTCATTCAATGTGACATCTAACGCAAGCCGCTCCAAGGTGAATTCCTCCACCTCAAAAGTCGTTTCAACGGCATTATCTATTTTCTCCTGAAGTTGGGGAGATATCTTTTGTGGCCTGAAACCAAAGAGGGAAAGGGCCGCCAAAAAGACGGCCAAACTTTGTACCTTAAACTTACTTTCCCTCAACATTTTTAATGGATTTTTTGTCGGTGATAAAGGTGTTGATCAATTCTGATATCTTGTCTTGGGTGGCATTGGCCTCTTCCAAGTTGTAGAAATGCATGAACAGCGGCGAGTTGTCCACTTGTTTAAGTAGGGTCAAATCGGTGCTTCTATCATAAACTTGGTCCCAAGAAGCTCTGGCTTTGGCCCAGAAATCCTTATGCTTGGTCCACCAGTCTTGGGCTATTTTGCAGTTGTCGTCAGCCACTTTGGTATAAATGTTCATTCCTTTTTCTTCGGCCAACAGTACATCAGGTGTATCGTCTTTACGGATAATCTTGTCATTGTCCTGCTCATGAACCCAGCCATACGAGGTGATTTCTTGGCGGTTGCCCCGTTTCATGACGTTGTAATCGCTTCGCTTGGAATATTCCCTTCGGGGCAGTGGGGAATCCGTCTCATTTTCCCAGTAATGTTTCCCATCATAATGTACCCAAGTGGCCGAACCCGAATAGCGGGGGCTGTCATCCACTTGGTACACCTTTTGGGTCCACTGTCCTTTCACAGCATCGGCGGGAAGCTTTTGGAAGGTCCAGTTGTTGTCCTTGTCGTAATAGAAAACATCCTGGTTTTCGTAGAGCCAATCCTGACGCCAATGCTTAATAACTACGGTATCATGGACCACCAACAAATGCTGTAGCGAAATTTTGTTCTCTTCATCCACAATGGGTAGGGCCAACTCCAAAGCTTTTGCGGTGTAATCCAGCTTTTTTTCATAGTCGATTTCAGGCGCGAAGGTCTCCGTGTACTGAAAGGTGATCTCAAAACAACCGCACATATCCTTTATGGCTCTACGGTCCAATTCTTTCTTTTCCTGGGCGTGCATTACCAATGCGATTCCAAGGGCAAGTGTTGTAATAATGATTGATTTCTTCATAATGGTATCTAGTTAGACTGCTCAAAAATTGATTTGATAAAAATATTAATATTATTTAGACTGAATTAAAATAACCTATATATTTGCGACAAATCTAACTAGAATGAGTCTAAATAAAAATAAGTTTTCCATTTATTTTTCATTTTTTTTCTGCGTCGTAGCAATGGCGCAAGAAGCTGAACCCGTGGAAAAAGACTCAATGGCCATGCAAAACTTGGAAGAGGTCGTACTCACAGGCCAAATCAATAAACAAAGCGTTGACAAGTCCGTTTTTGAAGTAAAGGTGATTCCTCGGGAGACTTTGGACCGACTTGCAGGAAATACACTGGCCGACGTACTCAACCAATCCTTAAACATCAGCATACAACCCAACCCATCTACCGGAAAGAGCAGTGTGGAGCTCTTCGGGTTGGATGGTCAATACTTCAAAATTCTGGTGGACAATATTCCCTTAATCAATGATGAAGGGTTTGGAAACAATGCCGACCTCACCCAAATCAATCTGGATGATATTGAGCAAGTGGAGCTGGTGGAAGGCTCCATGGGTGTACAGTACGGTTCCAACGCGGTTTCCGGCATCATTAATATCATCACGCGAAAAGATTCGAACTACGAATGGGAAATCACTCCTTACGTGCAGGAAGAAACCATTGGAAATGAATATGGCTTTTTTGATCAAGGAAGACATATTCAGTCCCTCACTTTGGGGCATCGCATCTCAGAAAAGTGGTACATCAATGGTAACGTAACCCATAACGACTTTACAGGGCACCTTAACAATCGTGAAGGCGAATACCATCCACTAAATGACGGCCGCAGAGGATACGAATGGCTCCCTAAAGTGCAATACTCGGGTAAGGGTTTGGTGAACTATTCTGGAAAAAACTTTAGGTCATTCTATAGAATGGAATATTTTAATGAACAGGTGCAGCGATACGACTCCGTGGTTCGGGAAAACTACAATCCTTCCACCCAAACCAGTAATCCTACGGCTACCGATTCTGAATTCACATCACACCGATTCTACAACCACCTGAATGTGGCGGGAATATTCCTGAAGGCCATCAACTACGATATTTCAACGTCCTATCAGCAGCAAAAAAGGGATGTTGAGCAGTACAGTTATCGTATTAACGCACGGGAAAAATTTGACGTGGATGCCCAAGAATATGAATCCAGAAAAGGTATTTACTCCCGAGGAACCTTCAACGATTTCTTTCAATCTGAAAAAGTTGGACTACAATTGGGCTACGAGTTGAGCAACATTTCAGGCTACTCCTCCCCTTTGGCAGGTACGTTTAGTGGTAACAGCATAGACCGCAGACTGGAGGCTTATGATGCGTTTGCAACAGCGGAAATTGAACTGGGCAAACGATTTTCATTTCGGCCAGGGACCCGCGCCATGTTCTCATCCCAATTTAAAACACAAATGGCCCATTCCTTGAGTGCCAAATATGCTTTTGACAACGGCTATCAGTTACGGGCGGTTTTGGGAACATCACCCCGAAATCCAAATTTTGATGAACTGTTCACCTATTTTGTGGATGTCAACCATGATGTTCGGGGAAATACCAATCTCAGTCCAGAACGTGGTATCTCTTCCTTTTTTCACCTTAAAAAGAACTTTTTCCCTGAAGACCTTTCATGGCAATTGAGCTCTAAAATCTCTGCATGGTACCTCAATGTGGATGACCGCATTGAACTCACCATTGTCAATGAAAGTCCGTTGGCTTTCCAATACAACAACATAGATGTGTACCGCAATTGGGGCGCTTCCTTTACCAACAAAGTCGTTTATGGTAATCTTCAGTTTGACCTTGGCCTATCCTTCTCTGGGGAGAGTAAAGTGTTGAACAGCGAAGAATCCTTCAATGATGACTATCTCTATGCCCTTCAGGTGAGTTCCAATGTGGGGTATCAAATTCCGAAGATAAATGCCATGGTCTCGCTGTTCTTTAAATACAACGGTCCTGAATATCAATTTGTGCTGGATACCAATCAGGATGACCCCAGCTTTATTCGGTCCAAACGCGAAGGCTACGGATGGATGGATGGCTCCATTAAAAAGTCCTTTATGAACAACAAACTGCACCTCACGTTGGGGGCCAGAAACCTATTGGACATTACCCGGATAAACACGTCAACGGTATCCAGCGGTGGAGTGCATTCTTCGCCCAACAATGGACTGCTATTGGGCTACGGCAGGTCCTTTTTTGTAAAGCTATTATATAACCTAAATATTTAATCTTAAAACCAATTTCATGAAAAATTACACACTATATGTACTATCCTTGACCTTTCTGTTGATGGGGGCCAGTTGCAGTGACGACGACGGTGGGAGCACTCCACAACAAGAATTTGTCGTTGCTTTTGAAAATCCTTCGCTGAGTTTTGATACGGTTGATACCGAAAAAGAGGTCAGCTTGGTATTTTCAACCACTGCACCAGAGGATGGTTCCGTAACGCTGACCTATACCACGGATAACGCCGAGTACGATACCGATTTCACCACGGACCCTGCAGGAGCTTCGGGTGAATTGACCGTAAATTTTTCGGGAGGGTCCACTGGAACATCGTTTACCTTCACTAAGCTTCAGGATGCGATTGAAGGCACTACCAAAGCCGTTAATTTCACCATTTCAGCCGTTAGTGTTGTCGATGCCACCATTCAAGGGAACACTCAATTGGCGGTTAGCTTTACTGAAACCGCTGCACCTTCGGGTAGTGTGGCTCCAGAAGTAGGTGGCCCCAATGAGGACAATCAAGTGTATGTGGATTTAAGCTCCCTTACCGAAACCACAGCCCTTCGTGATAGCTGGGACCTTGCGTTCTATAGTGGTGATGCCTTTAGGGTAAAAATCAACGGTTCCATTTTTATGGCGGCGACCGCTTTGGAGAGCACCGATATTGATGCCGTTACCCCTGCTGATGTGGAAACCCTGCAACCCCAAGTGGCCGTTGCCACATACGATCCTGCCAACATGGCGTATGTGGATGATGTAACGGGAAGCATTGATGGTACTGCCATCGCTGCTATTTCAGAAACTGATGGCGACAATCCCGTATATTTGGTAAACTTGGGTCTTGCCGTAGGAACCAATGAGCCTGAAGTAGGAGCCGAAGCCATTCGTGGTGAGGCCCGTGGATGGAAAAAGATTCGTATCCTTCGTGATGGGGATGACTACGTGTTGCAATACGCCGATTTGGATGCCACTACCCATGAAGAAGTGACCATTTCCAAAACATCGGGATATCATTTTACTTTTTTCAGTTTTGAAACAGAAGAAACCGTGGACGTTCAACCGGCTGCAGACCGTTGGGATATCAACTTTACGGCTTTCACCAACGAAATTGAAGGTTTTGGTTCATACGGCTATGCCGATTTTATCACCACCAATATTTTAAGCGGTGCGGCTGCCTATATGTTGGAAACCTCACCCATTGCTTATGCTGACTTCACTTTGGCCGATGTGGATGAGGAATTGTTCTTGGACGGCCAGCGCGGCATCGGAAGCAGTTGGAGAAATGGTGGAGGCCCAGGCACGCTTCCCTCCTTAAAATCAGATGTCTTCTTTGTCCTTCGGGATACTGACGGCAACCTCTATAAAATCAGGTTTACAGCTTTAACGGATGAAAGCGGGGTGCGAGGCTATCCTGCGTTTGAATTCGCTTTGCTGTAAGACGAAGATTCATTATTCGGAAGCTCACTACGATACCTTTTGTTATCAATTTTGGGGTAAGTTTTGAGTTAGTTTGTGTGAAAACCGGGGCATTTGCTCCGGTTTTTTTGCTAAAAAGCACCCTAAACGCTTTTACGACAGCAAATAAACGGATAGCGTCAACCCAAACGCAGTCCCTAGGGTATCTTTATGAAAAACAATAATTTGATGGATGACATGGGAGTAATCGCAACAGATAAACGGGAATTGAAGTTCTATTACAGTTCTGCTTCCTCCATAGGCAAGCAGACGTTGGGCTATGTAAAAGCTTCCGAAAAGAAAGTTTTGGAAATTGATGTGACCAAGACCAAGGTCACCGCCACGCAATGGTCTGAATTGGCCGATTTGCTGAACATTCCCATCAAGGAATTGATCAATACTGAGCATCCAGAATTTGTGTCAAAATATGGCGAAAATCCAGATATCAGTGATGAAAACGATTGGTTCAAGATTTTGGAAAAAAGTCCACAGGTTTTTCAAAACCCTATTGTGGTCAATGGAGATAAGGCCTTTCAGATTGAAACCCCATCAGATATAGCCCCAATGCTGGACGGGGAAGAAAACGAATCGTAAAACAATCTATGGTACATCGCAGAACGGTTAGAAAAAGAACTGTGGCCCTTTGGGCCATTTTTATCTTGGTGGTGCTTGGGGTCACGGCCCAACTGCTGTTTACCAACAAGGTGAAGTATGCCCTTGCCAAAAATGTACCGCCGCACCTGAATCTGGAATACGGTTCGCTGAGCACCAATATCCTATTGGGCAGCATCACTTTGGAAGACATCAGTCTGGATCACAACGCGCAATTGTTCAATCTTCAGGCGAGGCAAATTAAAGTTTCTGGTTTGGGCTATTGGGCCTTGTTGACCAAAGGAGATATTTCAGTTTCGGATTTTAGTTTGAATGAGCCCGTGATGGTCCTTCAGAAAACAAAGACCGACTCCACCAAAACGCCATCAAACGGCTCAAAAAAGAGTGATTCAACCCGTATTGCCATTGGAAATTTCAGCATCAACAATGGACAATTGGAGGTGGTTGAAAATCCATCGGATAGCACCCAACTGTCCATCCAAGACATTAATTTTTCCGTAAGCGATATTCATTTCGACCCGGAAACGGCCCAAAACAAAATTCCATTTACCTACGGTAACTATGAACTGCACACCCAAAAACTGTACTATGATATGGGGCCTTACGAATTTTTGCAGCTTGATGCATTGCAATTCACTCCCGAGGAAAGCCACATCACCAATTTCGTGCTTCAGTCCAAATACAGTCGGGACGAATTGTCCAAAAAATTGCGGGTAGAGCACGATCATTACGACCTTGCCATCAACGCCATGAGCCTAAAACAGTTTCAATTTGGGTTTGAGACGGAAGAACCACAACTCCACATCCAAGAAATTACCCTGCAAGAACCCCATTTTCAGGTGTATCGGGATAAACTCCTCCCTGACGACACCTCGCATAAAAAATTGTACAATCAAGCCCTACGGGATTTACCGCTAGACCTTCAGGTGGACACCATCGCCATTCAAAAAGGTACGCTCAGCTATGAGGAACGCTTGGAGCTGGATGTGGACCCCAACAGCCTCCGGTTTACAGAACTTACGGCCACCATCAATAACCTACACAGCAAAAAAGAAGGTAAAGTGCAGGTGAATGCCGAAGCACAATTGATGGGTGATGGTTTCCTCTCCCTCGACTGGTCGTTTGACCCCCAAAGCAAGTCCAATGATTTTTTGGCTTCGGGAACGCTATCCGATTTCAAGACCGAATCCATCAACCCATTTTTAAAGACAAATTTAAGGGCCGAGGTATCCGGAGATGTAAACCAGATGTACTTTACCATCAGTGGAAATGAGGTGAAATCCACCGGGGAAATGAAAATGAACTATGACGAATTTGAGTTTGTGGTGCTGAAAAAGGATCGCTTGGGTGTGAACAAACTGCTCACCGCCGTGGTGAACATTTTCGCCCGAAAAAACTCCGACACCGACCCCGAAGGCTATCGCTACGGCTATTTTGATGTGGAGCGAAACACGGACAAGTCCTTCTTCAATTATTTGTGGATCAACCTAAAAGCCGGACTGTTGGACACGGTGACCGGCAAGGGTAAAAAGAAAACTGACTGAGTATGGCCGCACAACGCAAACGCATGTACAAGAGAAAACGATTCCTGGTTCCGGCCATCATCATCGTGTTGTTGGTGGCATTTCGGTTGGTGCTGCCCTATATCGTAAAAAATTATGTGAACAAGGTCCTGGCCGATATTCCCGGGTATTACGGTCAGGTGGAGGATATTGACCTTTCCCTGATCACCGGGGCCTATACCATAGACCAACTGTATTTGAACAAGGTGAATGCCGATACGGAGATTCCCTTTCTCAATTTTGAACGGACGAACATTTCCATTGAGTGGTCTTCACTTTTTAAGGGTAAGATTGTGAGCGAAATCAACATGACCCGCCCTTCGCTGATTTATGTGTTCGAGGACCAACAAAAGGAAACCCCGGAAGATGCCGATATTGACGATTGGACCAAGGCGTTGACGGATTTGGTGCCCATAGACATCAACAAATTGGAAATCCATGACGGAAAAGTGGCTTTTGTACAGCTCACCGCCGACCCCAATATTGATTTGCACCTCAACCAGATTGAGCTCTACGCCACCAACCTGCGCAATGTGGAACGCACCGGGGAGCGACTCCCCTCCGACCTCGTGGCCGATGCCGTCTCCATTGGTGAGGGAAACCTGCATTTGGAAGGCAAAATGGACTTGGTAAAACAAATTCCCGATATGGATTTGGCCCTCTCGTTGGAAAACGCCAACGTTACCGCCCTCAATGATTTTACGGACCACTACGCGGGCATTGATTTTGACAAAGGCGAGTTTAATTTCTATGGCGAAATGGCCATTGCCGATGGCTATCTGCAAGGTTCCCTAAAACCCATTATAAAAGATGCCAAGCTCATTGGCAAGGACGATGCCTTTTTGGAAACGCTGTGGGAAGGATTTGTGGGCTTCTTTAAATTTATTTTGAAGAACCACAAAGAGAACACCCTCGCCACCAAAGTACCCATTGAAGGTGACCTTAACGATGTACGCACCAAAACATGGCCCACCGTCACCAACATTTTTAGGAATGCTTGGATCAAGGCGTTTAAGGGAATCATAGATGACGACATTGACTTTACCGATGTGCAAAAAACGGCCAAAGAAAAGGAGTCGAAGAATAAAAAGAAAGACAAGGACTAGCCTTTCAGACTTCAGATATCAGACCTCTAAACCACTGACTTCTGACCACTGACTTCTGACTTCTGACTTCTGACTTCTGACTTCTGACTTCTGACTTCTGAAATTTATTGTTCATTGTTCACTGTAAATTGTACAAAACCCCCAGTTTTTTTATGGTTTTTACACAATGCTAATTAACTGAATTTCGGTACTTTAACAGCTCAAAACTCCCCTCCCTCAAGTCTTAGTGGAACATTCTTTATGTAAATAAAGAGGACTGATTGTATCGGGTATGTCCTCTATTTAGGTGTATAGATATTTATTCTGTATTAGAATCAAAGAAGTTGAGCATAATTTGAACTAATGATTGAAGTTCACATTTTACATTTAGTTTTAGGAGTAATTCTATTCTTTTTAATCAATTGGATTGGAAGACATTCATATTCAGTTGGCTATATGCAAATTTCTATGTTTCTGAAAGTTGAAGAGGCTCCTGCATTTAACTTTCTTTTCCGAATAATTGGTCCAATTGTATATCTTTTTATTGTTTCGGCGATTCTTTATAAAATTAGGTTAGACAAATTTGTAATTAACATTTACTTTATCTCAATTTACTATGTCTTATTTAGATTATTATTTAACCTAGTCACAAATCGTGGACTTCTAATGAATTGGTATCGTCAAATTCTTTATTGGATATCTATAATTTCGATTTCATATTTTGCATATTCAGAAATTATTTTCAGGAAAGAAAATATACTTCCTGATTTCGAAACTATTTCAAATGAATTGTGGATAATTATTTTAATCTTTTTATTTCAAACTTTCAATCAGATTAGAGTTTCTTCAGATAAAACCATAAAAAGAAAAGAAAACTATTTAGAGAGTAGATATAAGAATTTCCATGAGAAGTATGGAAAATTCATAAATGAAAATATCAAAAACAACAAATTAAAATCCATTGTATATGCTTTAATGATCTATGAAGATTTTAATAGACCAAAAATTACACGAATTGCTGAAAACATAAGCTTTATATTGACAAAACAGAAGCATTCTCTTGGTTTAATGCAAGTTCAAACAGACAATCTCATCACTGATTTTGAAAGTGTCAAATTAGGAATTGATAAGGTGAAAACTGCTTATGAAAGAGCTTTAAAAGATAGAGGGCTAGAAAATATAAATAAAGAAGACTTTAATAATCGTGGAGTCCATCATTATGAATGGGATCTTAAACGTAGCATTATAAAAGATTATAATCCAGATGGACCATATATCTACGAAGTTTCTGAATTAAGTAATAATATATTCGACAAGTTTTTTTCCGAAAACAAGGACTATCTAACACCCTATTATAATGAATAGTAAATATTTGTAACAATTCACAAATCGAAGAAAAATAAAAATTATGCCCAGCTACCATGACCATAATAATGACTATGACCTTTGTTAAGAATCGATATTTATGATCAAGCAAAACCCTTTTTCCGTTTACGATTTTTTGGGCTATTTAATCCCAGGTTCTCTAGTAATATATGCCTACCTTATAGTGGATTATCTCAAGATAAATGAGTCTTTTGTCCCTTTAGACTTTATAAAAAACTTTTCGAACATTGAACTCGAAGGTTTTTTCTTTTTTGTAATAATATCATATACAATTGGGCACTTAATCAGTTTTTCTTCTTCTATAACAATAGAGAAATATGCTAATTGGAGATATAGCTACCCTTCAAAGTATTTACTTAACATGGAGCATAAAGGGTATTGGAAATCATGTGGTAATTGGAAGGATGTAGTGTGGAGAATTGTTATGATAATTGTTTTGTTTCCATGTGTGTTTTTTGACTGGATTTTTGGACAATTACTGGGATTTAAAAGATTCTATAAAAAATCATTGGATGAATTCTTACAAGAAATGATTGTGTCCAAAGCCAATAGGCTAATACATCAACTGGGCCTTGATAAATTAGAAAACCCAGAGAAATATGATAACGGAAAAGGAAATGATTTTGATTTTCATAGAATAATTACCCATTATGCTTATGAAAATAGTAAGCAACATCAAGCGAAAATGAGTAATTATGTCGCTCTGTATGGCTTCTTGAGAACATTGAGTCTCATTTTCAACATACTTGCAACTTACTTTTTTATTAGAGTTATTTGTTTCCTTGAGTTTAATCTAAAAAACGGATTAATCTTGTTCACATTGACTGGAATTTCATATTTGTCTTTTATGGCATTTATGAAATTTTATAGACGATATACTTTGGAGGGTTTAATGATTATAGCAATTGACAAAGAAATTTAAAACCAGTTTTCAATAATTGTTATAAGTAATTGTTTGCTCCCCAATCTATACTACCCAAAATATCCAATAAGTCTGAGTAACACTTTTCCGCTATTTGGAACAATGGCTCTCCCAAATAGGTAACAGGGTACTGAGCAGCTTTATCCAAATAACTGCCATAGATTTCTGTAAAGTTTTCCATGTGTTCAGGTGATACTTCCATCAATTGAGCCACAAGCGATATTAAATCCAAACTATACAATCCACCATCATCCAACCCTAAATTCCGTAGAGCTTCGGTGAGTTGGCTGTGTTTTAAATCTTGTTGTATCAGATGAATGATTTGGGACTTTTCAATCATATTGATTACTATTTTTTGATATTCAAATGTAAAACAAAATTACATTAATGCAAATTAAATATGCATTTCAAAATGTCATTTATGAAATGAAGATATTCATAAGTGTAAAACATACTTGCATTTTGTACATTTGGCTTAATGAGTGAGAAGTTCAATAGAATCAAAGAAATCTTGGTCAGGCAAGGTGTTAGTCAAAAAGACTTGGCACTACAACTTGATAAAAATGAGCACACAGTCTCAAACTGGTGCATCAACAAATCCCAGCCTCATTTGAAGGATTTATTTAAAATCGCTGAGATCTTAGAAGTGGATGTTTGTGAGTTGCTTGTATCTACCAAAAACTAACCCCTTTTAATCCCATGAAAAAAATAATAACAACCATCGTATTGGTATGGGCTACTTTTTTTGTTGCTCAAGCCCAAAATCTAGTTGTAGATCAGTTAAGTATTGAAGTACTAAAAACCAAGGGAGTTTCCCGAAAGTTCAACGTAAGGTCCTTAAATACCTCGGATTCCAAAAATCTTTCCAAAGCGCTCACAAGATGTAAAATAGAATCATTGGACCAAAGCCCCGTGGATGTAAATGCTTTTTCCTTATTGGATACAGTAAACAAAATCCGGTATAAAATAGGGGATTTTAAAGCATATCGTGCTGTGGGTGCCCAATCAAAAATGTTCTTGAACGAAGAAATTCTTAATGAAGACGGTGAGCCTTTCAAGGATTTACCAGAATTTGACCCAAATCATCAAGATAGTTTTTATACTTACATCTTTGAAGGTTATTCCAACATGGCGGTCCCAATCGATTTTGGCACAGGCTCTGGAATATTTTCAAAAAACAAAAAGTCAAGAATCCTTTTTGTACACTATGATTATGTCGACTACAATAAATTCACAGCCGAAATTTATTTTTACCTGTTCAAAAATCTGCCAAAACAGCCCTATTTTGAGCTTTATTATGGTAAAAGTTTGGTGAGTCAGATAGAATTTTAATCTCGCAAACACACGAGATTCGTGCCATAGTTTTAAAACACCTTCCCCTTTTTTCTGACCAAAAAATTACAGGTAGCTATCATGCTTCACCAAAGCATGGTTTTGTCGAAAAACCTTACATTATACAGACAAATTACAATGGTCTGCCCTACTTTTCGTTATTTTATGGCATAACCCAATCAAACCCCATTTTGCAAAACCATAACCTACCCAAATTTTCAATCCAAACTAGCATAGTAACATGGTTTGTGGTCCTGTTGTTTGGTTTGCCAAATTCCACTTTGGCCCAATCTTTTCAAAGATTAAATACCCAAAATTTTAAAGGAGGGTATCAGGGTTTCAGTTCTTTTGTGGATTACAATGGAGACGGGCATCTGGATATTTTTGTGACCGGGGTTGACTTTGACAATGGATTTAACCATGCCGTTTTTTACCAGAGCCATGGGGATATGAGCTTTTCCGAAAGTCCCATAAATACTATTCCCAGGGTAATTTACGGCGATCATGCTTGGGGGGATTTTGACAATAACGGCTCACCCGACCTACTCTACTCGGGTACCACCAGTGGTTTTTCTGAATATGGTATCACCAAAGTTTTCAGAAATTCAAACAATGGCTGTGAGTTTGTGGAATTGCCTTTGGCATTGCCAGGAATATCCAAAGGGTCCAGTGATTGGGTGGACATTGACAATGATGGCTTGCTCGATATTTTTTTGGCCGGTATGGACATCAACGATGAAATGTTGATCACAGCCTTTAAAAATGAAGGCGGAGACGTGTTTACAGAACAGACCTTGAACACCATTGACAATATTCCCGGTGGACGGGGCAATGGTACCATGTCAAGTGCCGAATGGGAAGATCTGGACGGGGATGGATTGCCCGATTTGGTACTGGCACTTTCCACCGATCAAGATTTTACCTTCGAAATCTATAAAAATCTCGGAGGCTTTCAGTTTGCCAAACAAACTACCGTATTGCCCAAATTGTCCTATGTGGCCATGGATATTGGTGATGTTAACAACGATAGCCTTCCTGATATTGTTTTTACTGGAAGTCCTAACTTGAATAACAATACTGGAGATGGAACCGGTGATTTTTATGTGTATACCAACAATGGAAACATGAACTTCACCAATACATTTAGAATTGCAGACGAGGGTGTTTTATTCAATGATATTGAGTTGGGCGACTTGGATAATGACGGGGACCTCGATGCCATTAATTACGGTACCGGTCCTTGGGGAACCTACCCAGAAAACACGAAAATTTATAGGAATAACGGGAATGGTGCCTTTTCCAATTTTTCGCATTCCTTGCCCCAATGTATGTTTGGAGGTGTTGAGCTTGGTGATTTTGATAATGATAATGATTTGGACATTCTTTATTTTGGAAGGAAAACAAACCCCACTGATGATGAAATCACCTATATCTATGAGAACAAACTGCTTAATGAAGAGGTGCCCACAGCAATATTGGCAAACCAAACCTGCGATTGTGACAACACCCTAAATTTTTCATTGAACAATGATTTTGATTCGGTTGATTGGAATTTTGGAGACCCCGTTACAGTAGGCCTGAACGTTTCCACGGAAAGAAAACCCGCCCACCTATTTTCAAATGAAGGCACTTATACGGTTTCCGCGACATTTACCCAAGGTGCCATTACCAATACATTGACCAAAGTTGTGACCATAAGTGGGCTCCCCGCCATTGCACAACCCGCCGATTTGGCTTCTTGCTCCAACAGCAATAATGTGGAATATGATTTTAATCAATTAAAAGATACCGAAATACTGAATGGAGCCTCTCCGAATGATTTTACGATCTTCTATTATACTTCGGTGGAAAATGCCGAAGCGGACAATTATAGGTTATCCATGCCCTACGCAGGTCAAGGGCTAGATGAAACTATTTATGCAAGGGTCCAAAGCACGGTTAATTCCAATTGCTACCTCATTACCGATTTTAAGATTATCAGTACTCCTGCCCCTATTGCTAATCCTCTCGACGATATTCTGATGTGTGATGAGGATTACGATGGTTATGCTGAATTTGATTTGACACCCTTGGAAATTATCATTATTGGAAGTCAATCCGGCATGACAGTTGAATTTTATGATCGTAACGGAGACCTAATCCCTACGGGTTCCCTAAGCGCCTATCAAAATACCCGTATGGACTCGGAAACCATCACCGTAAGGATTGTAGACACCCTTTCCAATTGCTATTCGGAAACTACCACAGATTTGATTGTAAATCCAATTCCAATGGTGGAGACTTCGTATGAACTGTTTGGTTGCGATGATACTAATGATGGTTTTTCAGAATACTTTGACACCTCCAACATATCCGAAACAATTATCGGAAACCAAACTAATATGGAATTGGTGTACACAGACCGTAATGGAGTCGAGTATATGGATTTACCCAACCCCTACACCAACACTGTCGCCTTCCAAGAAACAATGATTGTCACGATCACAAATATCTTAACGGGTTGTTCCACAGAAACCGATTTGATTTTTACCACCTCCAGTAAACCAGAACTGAACCAAATCGAAGACATTTTGGAATGTGGTGATAATGATGGATTTGCGTTTTTTGACACCTCGAACATAGAAACCCTACTTATAGGGAATCAAGCTGGCTTACGATTATCTTATTTTGATGAGGATGGTGCTCCGTTGATTGATTTTGTTTCGGACTCCTATAGAAATTCAACTCCTTTTGAACAAGAAATAGTAGTTAGAGCTGAATATGAATCAAACCCCACCTGTTATGCTGAAACTTCCTTTACCATAATTGTAAATACAATCCCAGAAGTCAATTTGCAGGAATCCTATTCGCTTTGTGACCTAGAGCCTTCTTTGGAGTTGGAAGTACCTGCAATATTTGATTCCTATGCATGGGTTTTTGAAGATGGAACGGTTTTATCAACCACATATAGCGTATCCATTACAACCGAAGGGAATTATTCGCTTGTAGTGGACAAGGCCGAAAATGGAATTGTTTGTGAAAATTCATATACCTTCTCGATGGTTCGGTCTGAGCTGCCCCACATTGCACAGGTAAATTTTCAAGAGTTGTCAGGGCAGAACTATATAGAGATCATAGCCTCTGGTGATGGGGATTTTGAATATTCCATTGATGGCATCAACTTTTTTGATGATGCTACCTTTAACGGAGTCATAGGTGGCGAATACACCGTCTATGTGAGAGATAAAAAAGGATGTGGTGAAGACTCTGAATCAGTAACCATAATAGACTACCCCAAGTTTTTTACACCCAATGGGGATAATGTCAATGATTATTGGCAGATTTTAGGAGCATCCGAATATCCCAACTCAGTAATAACCATATACGACAGGTACGGAAAACTTATTACTAATTTCTCCTCCTTGGACAATGGATGGGATGGAACTTTTTTAGGTAATCAAATGATTTCAAATGATTATTGGTTCAGTGCTGATCTTGGAAATGGCAGAGTTTTTAAGGGACATTTTACATTAAAAAGATAAAACTCGTGATTATTTCAGCAGATATGATCATGTTAAAACACCTTCCCCACTGCTTCAATCGTCCTATCCAAATCGGTATAGCTTAACGCATCATTTAAAAAGTAGCTTTCAAAGGCAGAGGGGGGTAAATACACCCCATTGTCCAACATGCCATGGAAATATTTTTTAAAGGTATCGTTGTTGCCCTTGGCCGAGGAGGCGAAATCCACCACCGGTTCGTCCGTAAAATACACGGAGATCATACTGCCATAGCGGTTAATCTGGTGGGTCACTCCTTTTTCGGTCAACACTTGGGCAATGCCATTGTGCAGGTATTCGGTTTTCTCGGAGAGACTCTTAAAAATTTCTGGACGGTTGTTCAGTTCGGTGAGCATGGCGAGTCCGGCACTCATGGCCAATGGGTTTCCGCTTAAGGTTCCCGCTTGGTACACCGGCCCCTCCGGGGCTAAATGGGCCATAATTTCGGCTCGGGCCGCAAAAGCACCCACGGGCAGTCCACCTCCGATCACTTTTCCAAACATCACCATATCGGCATCCACTCCCAAAGCTTCCTGTGCACCACCTTTCCCCAATCGGAAGCCGGTCATCACCTCATCAAAGAGCAATAGAATTCCTTCTTCGGTGCAGAGTTTGCGTAAACCATAGATAAATTCATCCGTGGGAATAATACACCCCATATTACCCGCCACAGGTTCCAAAATAATGGCTGCGATTTCGTCTTTATTGGCTTCCACCAGAGCTTTCACCCCTTCCAAATCGTTGTAATCCGCCAACAGGGTGTCCTTGGCAGTGCCCTGCGTCACCCCAGGACTATTGGGACTCCCAAAAGTCACGGCACCACTCCCCGCTTGTATCAAAAACGAGTCGGAATGACCATGGTAACAGCCTGCAAATTTGATGATCTTGTCCTTGCCCGTGTACCCGCGCGCGAGGCGCACCGCACTCATACAGGCTTCGGTACCACTGTTCACAAAGCGTATTTTGTCAATATTCGGCACCATGGAAACCGCCAATTGGGCCAGTTCGGTCTCAATTTCGGTGGGCATGCCAAACGAAGTGCCTTTTTTGGCCTTTTCAATCACGGCATTGATCACGGGTTCATACGCGTGACCCAAAATCAGTGGACCCCAAGAGGCAATGTAATCGATGAGTTGGTTGCCATCCACATCATAGAGGTAGGCACCCTTGGCCTCCTTTACAAAAATGGGGTCGCCCCCTACCGCTTTAAACGCCCGCACCGGGGAATTTACCCCTCCGGGGATGTATTTTTTCGCCTCAGCAAAGAGGGCACTGCTTCGTTGGTAGATCATATACTTTATGTCATTCCCGCGAAGGCGGGAATCTATATTTTATTTGTTCAGGTAATTCAAAATCTGTCATTGCGAGAAATACCCTTCGACTACGCTCAGGGTACAGTCCTTCTGAGATCCTTCGACTGCGCTCAGGATGAAAGTTGCAGCAAAGGTACATATCCTGCAACTTTCTTGGAAACGGAAATTGGTGGTTCAACACGGACAAAGTCCTAAATGTCACATCGAGCGCAGTCGAGATGTCATCTCGGAGAAAGTCGTTCTCGACTGCGCTCGAACTGACAGCTTTAGCCGTCATACTGAATTTCCTGCCCGTCCGGCAGGCGGGAGTTCAGGTTGACGATTGGTTTATTTTTATTTCGCTTTTTCTTTTCGGATGTTCAGTACCTGCCCTATAGAAATGTTGGTCCCGTTTAAATTGTTGAGCCGTTGAATCTCGTCCACCGAGATTTCGTATTTGCGGGAAATGGCATAAAGGGTATCGCCCTTTTCCACCACGTGGGTAAATACTTCATATTGCTTAGGCTCACGAACCGTGGATAAACCACCTTCAACAACAGCTTCATCGTATTGGTGCAAGTCGTACCGCTCAATTAAAGCAATCAACTTTTGTGGATAGTGTCGGTCCGTGGCATAACCCGCTTGTCGAAGACCGTGTGCCCATTTTTTGTAATCGTCCCGCCTGTAATTGAACAAAAAGGCATAGCGGGAACGTGAGGACAAAAAGATACTGTGATCCCGAAACGAGAACATGGGGTGGTTATACTTTCTAAAGCATTCTCCCTTAGCATCATCATCGTGATAATCGAATTCGCCCTGCCAACCCGTATGGCATTTAATACCAAAATGGTTGTTGGTCTTTAAGGTAAGTTCGCCTCGACCAGAGCCACTTTCCAAAATACCCTGTGCCAACGTTATACTGGCCGGAATGCCAAAGGCACGCATTTCGTACTGGGCCACTTCGGCAAAGGTCTTGATATATTCCTCGGTATCGGAAATAGGGAAACGCTCAAACCGCCCCGGGTCTGCTGGCATGGGATAAAGGTCCTTGGCCACCTCGGTTTCTGTGTCGGTAGTGGACTTGGTGGTAGGTTCCTCGTGTTTTATCACCACGGGAGCCCCATTTCTATGGGTCGTCCTTCTTTTTTTAGCACCACAACTGGTCAGCAAAAATGCAACCAACAGCACATATCCTATTCGCCTGATCATACGTCCAATAACGGTAATTTTTTTTGTTCCAACACCTGGTTCATGCCTTTTATACCTTGTATTCCCCCCGTGTGGATGGCCAAAATTTGGGTTCCCTTTGGGAAAAAATCCTGTTTTATGAGTTCAAAAATACCAAAAACCAACTTTCCCGTGTAAATGGGGTCCAAAGGAATTCCCGTTCCCTTTTTAAAATCATTGATGAATTGCACCAACTCCAGGGTCACTTTGGCATAGCCTCCAAAATGATAATCGGTAAGCAACTGCCAACGATCATTTTGCGCAAATGTACGGATATCCGCCTTCAAAAAATCACCCTTCAATGCGGGGAATCCCAAAACGGTCTGATGTGGTTGGGATGAATTGATAAGTCCCGCCACCGTGCCACCTGTACCCACACTGCAGCAGATATAATCGAAAGTGGAATCGTCTTCGGTCAGGATTTCGGCACAACCTTTCACGGCGAGTTCGTTTGTGCCGCCTTCGGGAAGGAGGTAAAATTCACCGAATGTATCTTCTACTTGTTGAATGAAATTGGATTCGGTCTTATTTCGGTAGGCACTTCGCGATACAAAATGAAACTGCATTCCATGATCATTTGCCAATTTCAACGTGGGATTATCTTCCCAATTCCCCTCCAATTCTTCACCGCGAATCACCCCAATGGTTTTGAATCCCTGTTCATGTCCGGCACAGGCCACCGATGCAATATGGTTGGAAAAGGCCCCACCAAAGGTGAGCAAGGTATCTTGATCCTGATTCTGGGCTTCCAACAGATTGTATTTGAGCTTGCGGTACTTGTTTCCCGAAATCAGGGGATGAATGGTATCTTCCCGTTTAATGTGAAGGGTCACCTCTTTTTCATCAAGAAAGGGCGACTCTATTTTTTGATTATGTGTTTTCAAATGAAATCCTTAACGCGTCAGGTAATTGACAAAGCCAAAGGCTTTTCGCTTGGAAAGATAGTCCATGTCCTTCTCATTGGCATAGGCCTCACGCTCAAAACTGATGTTTTGGTAGGCACGATAGCTATTCAAATAGAGTAATGTACGTAGCAACCATTCAGAAATATAAAGGATATAAAATGGCAAAATGAGCAGTTCGCGTTGTTGCTTCAGGTGGATGCGTTCATGGTTGATGAGCACCCCATCCATTTTGAGCGACCCTTCCTTTAGGAAGATGAAAGGCCACACCGATAGTCCGACGTAATTTTTGTAGAAAAAGTGTTTGAATACCAATATCACTTGAAAACTATCATGGTTTCCTACAAATATAACAGCAAAATGCAGTGCAAATTGGATGCAATCGATAATACCATTAACAATATCGGTGAACAACCCTGTTTTGGAAATCTTAAAACCCTAGGGGCTTTCCCGTGAAAATCGTAACTTTATGTAGCGAATTTGCGTTGTACGTATGAAGGAATACATTCCCTTGGAGGAGGGCGATTTTTACTTTTCGGAAGAGGGATACCGGGTATTCACGGAACAATATCTATTAAAAAGAGGATATTGTTGCGAAAGTGGATGCCGACATTGTCCGTATGGGTACAGTTCAAAAACAAACATGAGACGCTAAAATCGCATTCGGCATAATATTTGTGACGTATTTAGTAATCTCAACGAATTCAAAAACAGTACTATGAAAAATGTAAAATTCTTCACTTTGGCTGCGCTTGCACTTATTGTATTGGCTTCTTGCACCTCTGTCAGAGTGGTTTCCGACTACGATCAAAAGGCGGATTTCAACACCTATAAAAGCTACGCCTTTTACAAAACTGGTATCGATAAAGCCCAAATTTCCGATTTGGACAAAAAACGTATTCTTAGAGCCATTGAAACCGAACTGGGTTCACGAGGCTTCGTAAAATCTGAAAATCCTGATGTGCTTATCAGCATTTTTACCAAGGAACGCGAGCGCGTTGACGTCTATAACAACAACTTTGGTTGGGGTTATGGTGGGTTCTATAACCCCTGGGTCTGGGGTCCCGGTTGGGGCTGGGGTTGGGGCAACAACGTTAGCACCAGTACAGAAGGTTCCCTTTATATTGATGTCATCGATGCCAATAAAAAAGAATTGGTTTGGCAGGGTCGCGGCGTAGGCACCTTGAACAACACCAAAAATATTGAAAAGAAAGAGGAGCGCATCCGAGAGTTTGTCTCCCAAATTCTAGAGGAGTATCCGCCCAATGCCGCGGTTGCCTCCAACTAAAATTACAAGCCGCCCTTTGGGCGGTTTTTTATTTCCATTAAGCTGATGCCCAAGGTAGACCCATTTCGATTTTGTACCTTTAAGCAACCGAAAAAACGTTTATGAGCTACGAATCGAATCCCATATTGGACAAGTTGCCCAAACACCTCAAACAGTTTATAAAACCACAGCATTACGAGGCATATTCGCCTATTGACCAAGCGGTTTGGCGGTATGTGATGCGCAAAAATGTGGATTATCTGAGTCGGGTGGCACACAGTTCGTATGTGGATGGATTAAAGAAAACAGGGATTTCCATCGACCATATTCCGAACATGTACGGCATGAACCGCATTTTGAAGGAAATCGGGTGGGCCGCTGTTGCTGTGGATGGATTTATTCCGCCTTCGGCCTTTATGGAATTTCAGGCGTACAATGTTTTGGTGATTGCGTCGGATATTCGCCAACTGGAGAATATTGAATACACCCCGGCCCCGGATATCATCCATGAAGGGGCGGGCCACGCACCCATCATTGCCAATCCCGAGTATGCGGAATATTTACGTCGGTTTGGGGAAATTGGCTGCAAAGCGATTTCCAGTGCGAAAGATTACGAGCTATACCATGCGGTGCGGCATTTGTCCATCATCAAAGAGGCAGCCGGTACACCACAGGAAGAAATTGATGAAGCTGAAAAGCAGATAGAACACCTTCAAAATAATATGGGCACGCCCAGTGAAATGGCCCTCATCCGAAATTTACATTGGTGGACCGTGGAATATGGACTTATCGGCACGGTGGACAACCCAAAAATTTATGGGGCAGGTTTATTGTCTTCCATTGGTGAAAGTGCGTGGTGCATGACGGACCAAGTAAAAAAGATTCCCTATTCAATTGAAGCGGCCCATACCGAGTTTGACATCACCAAACCGCAACCACAACTCTTCGTTACGCCAGATTTTGCGTTTTTGAGTCAGGTTTTGGAAGATTTTGCCAATACCATGGCTTTGCGCAAAGGTGGACTTTCGGGGGTTCAAAAACTGATTGATTCCAAAGAATTGGGCACCATTGAGCTCAGTACTGGATTGCAGATATCCGGGAATTTTGATAAAGTGATGGAGCATGAAGGAAAACCCATCTACATCCAAACCAAAGGAGCAACCGCCTTAGCCTATCGCGAAAAAGAACTGGTAGGCCATAGCATAGCCCAACATGCGGATGGTTTTGGAACGCCCATCGGTAAATTGAAAGGCATCAACATTGCCATTGAAGATATGGGGCCACGGGATTTAAAGGCCTATAAAATTTATGAAGGGGAACAAGTCACTCTGGAATTTGAAGGTGGAGTCACCGTA
Organism: Flagellimonas iocasae; assembly: GCF_042682725.1. Classification (NCBI taxonomy): domain Bacteria; kingdom Pseudomonadati; phylum Bacteroidota; class Flavobacteriia; order Flavobacteriales; family Flavobacteriaceae; genus Flagellimonas; species Flagellimonas iocasae. The sequence goes on from NZ_JBHUHU010000003.1 coordinate 50,375, forward strand.
AAAGGGAATATCATTACCGGAACCCGTAATCTTCGGGGTAAAATTATATTGATTACGTTCGAGGATTGCACCGTAACCTACAACGGGGAAGTACTTTTTCAACCCGATTGGGGACTTTACAACATGGCGGTAGGGCAAGATGTGGTCTCTGCCTTTAACGGTCCTGCGGATTTAGCCAGTTTTGACCTTATCACGCATGAGATTACCGAGACGACTATCAAACACCAAAAAAGTGCTGAACGCGTGCAGTTGGAACAGTACTATTTGCAGATTCGAGAGTTTCGCGAAGGAAAAAACACTACCACTTCCCGAAACAAGGTCTTCAAGGCACTAAAAGAAAATTATCCAACCGATTGGTTGCTGTCCGTGGAATTGTACGAATTAGCCGTGAAGGGCAACGATGAATCCTTTCAGCAAGAAATTTTGGATCATTTGGAAACCATCAAACAAAACAATCCCAAAGTTGGGCATTTAATTGATGATGGAATTCAGTTAATCGACCACAGTTTTTCCCAAGTCAAGTAGTTCCTCCGTAGAATTGATGGGTTCTTCTCCATAGACCAATGTCCAACCCAAGGAATTGGTCAAAATGTAAATGCGGGACAGTTCGCTGAGCAGTCGGTTTTCTGCATTGGACACCAACGTTGAGGCTTCAATCTTTTTTAGCAATGACTGATTTACATTTTTTTTAATCAGATTGTAATCCTCCGCTTTGAATGGGTTCAAGTAATCCGCGGTAACATCATAATATTCAAAATCCGGGTTGATTTTCACCTCGGGTTCAGGAATCTGGGTAATGGTAAGGGTCTTGTTGGCCTCATCCAGGTCATAAGAAATTTTGGAAAGATCATAGGCTATGGTGACTTCGGCATTCGCCACCACCAACGCTTTTTTATCTGCTGTGACCAAAGAACCGAACAACTCCCGCGAGTCTTTATAATTGTAGACTTCCACAAAATGACCTTCGGTCACGATGAGTTTGGAAACGTTTTTCAATTCCTGTTGAATGAGCATGGAACTTTCCTGCAATACAGTCTTGCGTTCGTGCTCATCGGCACAGGATTTATAAATCAATACAGAGGCCAACGCAATGATGGCCCCGACCAGTACTTTCTTCATTTTTTTAGAATTTCATGAAAGGATACCTCTCTTGAAGATACGTAATTTTTGAGCGGAGAGACGTTTCAAACTTTTGATGCGCCTCGGAATCTGGGTTAAAAGGTCGGTGCAAAAGCCCTTTTTGAATACCATCTACCTCATCCATAATTGAGTAACAGTCTTCATCAATCCAAACCGATTTTAACTTTTCCCAAATATAATCCACCGCCAATTCGTTGGGATGCACCATATCCTTTCCGTAAAAACGGTAATCCCGGAGTTCATCCATCATGATTTCATAGGCTGGAAAATAAGAGACATTGTGTCCTTTCACCACTTTATGAACTGCTGCAATAAGATGGGCCTTGCTCTGTTGATTTTCCACAAAACCATCTTTAAGGTGGCGCACCGGGGAAATTGTGAAAATTAACTGAGCCTCCGGATTTACCTCAGCAATCCTGTTGACCATGTTTTCCAGACTAGCTATGATAGCATCAATGGGCAACAATTCCTTGGAAAATTCCTTTTGCGGAACTTTATGGCAATTGGCCACCATTTTATGAGTCGTTTTATGTCGATATACCCAAGCTGTCCCTAAAGTAATAACGATATGGGAGGCATTCCGCAATCCCAATCGGGTTTCATGTAATTGTTGGTTGAGACGTTGGAGCAACGCCCGTTGGGAATTGGCCCGCACTTCAGAATGGGCATCAAAACAACACCAAATACCATCCTGCTCAAAGACCTCTGTCTCTTTATAACACCATTCCTCCAATGCACGTTGCACCAAATTTTCAATGGCCAGCGGATGAAAAAGGATTCCAAAAGGATTTTGCAATTGCTGAAACTTGAAATAGTCCAGCTTGTTTCCCATATTTTCAACAAAGCAGGAACCCATCAACAGTAATCTGCTCTGGTAATCAATAGGTTTGGTCGCTTTTTCTAATGGAACTATGGTTTGAAGCTTCATGGAAAGTAAGATACGTTATTTACAGTCATTGATGCTTGCGAGCAAATCCCTGTACTGTTCCTGCAGTTGATCCTCGAGTTGCTTCATTATTTCAAGCGTGCGCACCAAATCCTGCATGGACCTATTCCGCAAGGCTTCTGTGGCGTTGTTCAGTTCAATTTTGACCAAGTCTTGGGTGTTGTACAACTTCTGAAGATCATACAGGCAATCATACCCAAACTCATGGAAAATCCCAGTGGATTTAGACACTTCCCACGCAATGCTACTCAGGTCCGTAATCTCAAGGTTAATGAAGGTATCCAAACTATACTTGTAAAGCCCATTGCCGGCATCGGAAGAATCCACTTTTCTGACATAAGCGTCATACGTTTTGGTGAAAACCCGCATCTCTTCTGGAGTGGTTATAAGCGCACCTTCCTCATTTTTTAACCGATTGATTTCAGTAAAAAAAGAAGGTATTTTTTGATTAAGGACACTATTCGCCACCAACTCATCCAAATTGGCCTTGATTTCACCCTCAATTTTTTCGAGAGCGATTTCTTTATCCTTCTGAATGGTTTTGGAAGCATTCCAATCATTGAACCAAATGGCCAGATTGATGCCCACAAACAAAAGGAATATCTCCCCGAAGATATATTTCCAGTTGAACTCTTTTATATTGAAGAATCTCATCTTAGGTTGTTGCCAGAACAATCTCCTTGGCGTTGGCCAAGGCTGCTGGAATGCCATCAGGGTTTTTACCTCCAGCGGTCGCGAAGAACGGTTGTCCACCTCCACCACCTTGAATGTGCTTGCCCAGTTCCCGAACAATGTTTCCAGCGTTCAATCCTTTGTTGGACGCCAATTCTTTGGAAATGTAACAAGACAGCACTGCTTTTCCTTCATTTTCTGCAGCAAGCAACAAGAACAAATTGGTTACTTGTCCTCCCATTTCAAAAGCCAAATCCTTGATTCCACCTGCATCCAAATCCACTTTTTTAGCCAAAAATCGAATACCATTGATTTCTTCCAACTCGGCAATCAAATCATTTTTGAGACCTTTGGCTTTGTCTTTCAACAATTGCTCCACCTGCTTTTTTAGGGCATTGTTTTCTTCTTGCAAACTGGCCACCGCTTTCACAGGATCTTGGGAAGTATTTAATAGGCCTTTTATTTCAAACAACATTTGATTGTTCTTGAAGAAAAATTCCTTGGCCGCTTCCGAGGTGATTGCTTCAATCCTACGGATTCCCGCAGCCACAGCCCCTTCGGACACAATCTTAAAATGCCAAATATCCGCAGTATTCTTCACATGCGTTCCTCCGCAAAGTTCAATGGATTGACCAAAACGTACCGTGCGCACCGTATCTCCATATTTCTCACCAAAAAGCGCCATAGCTCCTTGCTCCATCGCTTGATTTATAGGAATATTTCGATGCTCCTCAAAAGGCAATTGGCCTTCAATTCGGGCATTGACAAAATTTTCCACTGCACTCAATTCCTCTGAAGTCATTTTGGAGAAATGGGAAAAGTCAAACCGTAAATGCTTGGCATGCACTGAGGACCCTTTTTGCTCCACATGAGTCCCCAAAATTTCCCGAAGCGCCTGATGCAATAAGTGCGTTGCCGTATGGTTGCATGCCGTATAAAAACGTTCCTCTTTGTCCACCACCGCTTTGAAAGTTTCCGAAACATCCTTAGGAAGTTCTTCGGCAAAATGTACAATCTCGTTGTTTTCTTTTTTGGTATCTACGATATACACCACATCGCCATTTGGGGCCTCCAAATAGCCTTTGTCGCCCACCTGACCACCACCTTCAGCATAAAAAGGCGTCAAATTAAAGACCAATTGATACTGGTCACCCTCCTTTTTACTGGTCACTTTGCGGTATTTCACCAATTTTACCTTGGCTTCCAAAGTATCATACCCCACAAATTCCTGCTCGGAATCTTGTTGTAACACGGTCCAGTCGTCTTTTGATACTTCCGACGCGGCTCTGGAACGGTCCTTTTGTGCTTTTAATGCTTTTTCAAACCCCTCAACATCCAGTTGATATCCTTTTTCTTCCAAAATGAGCGAAGTAAGGTCAATGGGAAACCCGAAAGTGTCATACAGTTCGAAGGCTTTTTCGCCAGCAATGGTTTTACTTTTTGATGATGCAATCACAGAATCCAACAACACCAATCCTTGTTCCAAGGTGCTCAAAAAAGAGTTTTCTTCTTCTTTGATGACATTCTCAATCAATTGATGGTTCTTGGGCAATTCGGGAAAGGCTTTTCCCATGCTTTCACTCAACACCTTGACCAACCGATAAATGAACGGCTGTTTGGTGTCCAAAAAGGTAAATCCATACCGAATAGCACGGCGCAATATCCTACGGATAACATACCCCGCCCCGGTGTTGCTCGGTAGTTGCCCGTCCGCAATGGCAAAAGATACCGCCCGGATATGGTCAGCAACCACCCGAATGGCAATATCAGTTTCCTCGTTTTTTCCGTATTTTTTTCCGGTGATGGTTTCCACCTCACGAATCAATGGCGTAAAAACATCGGTATCGTAATTGGATTTAACCCCTTGCAACGCCATACACAAACGCTCAAAGCCCATCCCGGTATCAATATGCTTTTCAGGAAGGTCTTCCAAGGAACCATTGGCTTTTCGGTTGTATTGGATAAATACCAAATTCCAGATTTCCACCACCAAAGGGTCATCTTGGTTGACCAATGATGCTCCGGGCACTTTGGCCTTCTCTTCTTTGGAACGAAGGTCTACATGGATTTCCGAACAGGGGCCACAGGGACCTTGATCGCCCATTTCCCAGAAATTGTCCTTCTTATTCCCCATGATGATGCGGTCCTCAGGAACAATGGCTTTCCATAGATCATACGCCTCTTGGTCCATTTCCAACTTATCATCATCACTACCTTCAAAGACGGAGACATACAGAATGTCCTTATCTATTTTATATACTTCAGTGAGTAATTCCCATGCCCACTGAATGGCTTCTTTTTTAAAGTAATCCCCAAAACTCCAGTTGCCCAGCATCTCAAACATGGTATGATGGTAGGTATCCTTGCCCACTTCTTCCAAATCGTTGTGCTTACCACTTACCCGGAGACATTTTTGGGTATCGGTCACCCGTTTGGACTTTGGAACCGAATTTCCCAAGAAAAACTCCTTAAACTGATTCATTCCCGCATTGGTAAACATCAATGTGGGGTCGTCCCGCATCACCATTGGCGCTGATGGGACTATGGTATGGTTCTTCTCTTTGAAAAAGTTTAAAAATTGGGTTCTAACTTCTTGGGATGTCATTGAATTCCTAGGGTTTTCTTAAATTTAACACTTTAAGCAAAACAATTTTTATATTTGCTTGTTTTGATTAAAAGAGCCTGTCTGCTGGCAGACAGGTGAGCAAAAATAGGATAAAATCCATTCATGTCTAAAGTTAAGTACTATTACGACCCGGATACACTTTCCTATCGGAAGATAGAGCCGAAGAAATCCAAAAAATATAGGAATCTCTTCCTGTTTTTGGTGGGATCGGCGTTGTTCGGTTTTCTTGGCCTAATCATTTTGCTGAATACACGATGGGTAAATACGCCCAAGGAGCTTTCCTTGGAACGTGAGGTTCGAAACTACGAACTCCAATATGATATCTTGAACCGCAAGATGGAGCAAATGGAGCAGGTGTTGGGCAATATTGAAGAACGCGACAATAATATCTACCGGTTATATTTTGAGGCAAATCCTATTCCAGAGGAACAGCGCAAAGCAGGTTTTGGTGGAGTGAACCGATACAAATCTTTGGAAGGCTTCAACAATTCCGAAATCATCATCAATGCCACAAAGCGACTGGATATCATTCAAAAGCAAATGGTGATTCAATCAAAATCCTTGGATGAGATTGCCAAATTGGCTGAGGAAAAAGAGAAGCTATTGGCTTCCATTCCGGCCATTCAACCCATAAGCAATGAAGACCTTACCCGAATGGCATCTGGATACGGATGGCGTTCCGACCCTTTTACCAAAGCGCGTAAAATGCACTGGGGAATGGACTTTACCGCCCCAAGAGGTACTCCTATTTATGCCTCTGGCGATGGAAAAGTGGTACGGGCGGACAATAGATCTTCCGGTTATGGAAAACACGTTCGTATAGATCATGACTACGGTTATATTTCACTTTATGGACACATGAGCAAATACAATGTTACGGTGGGCCAAAAAGTGAAACGCGGTGACCTTATCGGTTTTGTAGGAAGTACAGGGCGCTCCGAAGCTCCGCACTTGCACTATGAAATCTTTAAGGACGGTGAGCGCATCAACCCAATTAACTTCTATTATGGAAGTTTAACGGCAGAAGAGTTTGAAAACATGCTCAAATTTGCCAACCAAGAGAACCAATCACTGGATTAATGTACGTAGAGCTTCCCGAAAAACGGTATTATGGTATTGGCGAAGTGGCCAAGGCCTTTGGGGTGAACACTTCCCTGATTCGTTTTTGGGAGAAGGAGTTTGATGTGCTTCAGCCTAAAAAGAATGCAAAAGGCAACCGGAAATTTACCCCTCAGGACATCCAAAACCTGCAGTTGATTTACCATTTGGTGAAAGAACGCGGGTTTACGCTGGAAGGTGCCAAAACCCATCTGAAAGAAGAAAAACAAAAGACACTTTCCACCTTTGAGGTTGTCCAAAAGCTCCAAAAGGTACGGGCCGAACTGTTAAAAATCAAAGAACAACTATAACCATTTAATACCAAGAAAATGAAAAAAGGCATTATCGCCCTTATTGTACTCGTTGTACTGGGCGTATTGATTGGTGGCTGGTATATTAGAACCAACAACAGTCTTGTGAACATGAAAGGACAGGCCACAAAACAATGGGCCAACGTGGAGAGCTCCTATCAGCGTAGAAGTGATCTTATTGGGAATTTGGTGAAAACCGTTCAAGGCGCTGCCGATTTTGAACGTGAGACCCTCACCGAAGTTATTGAAGCCCGTGCAAAGGCAACATCTACAACGGTTGATGCAAACAACCTTACGGCAGAGCAATTGGCCGAATTCCAACAGGCACAAACTGGACTTTCTTCAGCCTTATCCAGACTTTTAGTGACCGTGGAACGCTATCCCGAACTTAAGGCCAACCAAAACTTTCTGGAACTGCAATCTCAATTGGAGGGCACCGAAAACCGCATCAATGTAGAGCGAAACCGATTCAACGACCTTGCTGGTGAATACAATATCAAAATCCAACAGATTCCAACAAATATTGTAGCCAGTCTTGGCAATTTTGATGCATTGGCATTGTTCGCATCCAACCCCGGTGCCGAAAACGCCCCTGATGTAAACTTTGAGTTCGATTAGGCATGTCGCACGTAGAGGAATTTTTAACGGCCGATGAAGAACAAGAAATCATCAATGCCATACTGGAGGCTGAAAAAAACACTTCCGGCGAAATCCGTGTCCACATTGAAGGAACTGCGAAAATAGACCATTTTAGCAGGGCCCAGCAGTTGTTCCATTTTTTAAAGATGGACAACACCAAGGAAGGCAACGGTGTGTTGATCTATGTTGCCGTGGATGACAAAAAATTTGTAATCTATGGCGATACGGGTATTGACCGCGTTGTTCCCAAGGGATTTTGGGATACCACCAAAGATGTAATGGCCTCCCATTTTAAGAAAGGACACTTTAAACAAGGTATTGTAGAAGGTATTTTAATGGCTGGAAAGGAACTGGAATCCCATTTTCCATGGGACCATAATGACACCAATGAATTGAGCGATGCAATATCCAAAGGCTAGCCTTTTTTTACTTACTTTTTTTTGCATTTCCATCGGTTGGGGACAGTTCACCATACCCGAAAAGCCCCAAAAGCAGACCAGCGTCTATGACTATGTAAATCTGCTCTCCGCCTCACAAGGCAACGCCCTGGAACAGAAACTGATTCGGTATTCTGACAGCACTTCAACCCAAATTGTAGTGGCTATCATAAGCTCCACCGAAGGTGAGAACATAAATTATTTGGGAGCGCAATGGGGTCAGAAATGGGGCATTGGACAAGCAGATAAAGACAACGGCGTTTTGGTTCTTCTGGCGAGGGACGACAGACGGATAGCCATTAATACCGGATATGGTGTGGAAGGTTCCTTGACCGATTTTATGTCCAAACGCATTATAGAATCCGTGATTATTCCCGAGTTTAAAAAAGGGGATTACTATGCCGGGCTGGACAAAGGTGCCGATGCCATATTTCAAGTTTTGAATGGGGAGTTTGCAGAAGACCGCACCTTTGGAAACGGGCAAGGATTCCCGCTAAAAGCTTTGCTTCCCTTTATTATTTTTATTGTCATTATGATCATTCTTTGGAGTAGAAAAAACAAAGGTGGTGGTAAAGGCGGTGGACGCAGGGGAAGAGGTTTGGATATTTGGGACATGATCATCTTGAGCAACATGGGCCGAAGCTCTGGCTCTTCCGGCGGATTTGGTGGAGGAGGCTTCAGCGGAGGTGGATTTGGCGGCGGCTTCGGCGGAGGGGGCTTTGGAGGAGGCGGTGCTTCTGGCGGCTGGTGATTCCCGGTCTATTTGCCTGAAAAGCAACCTTTTCACAAATTTCTATCTGGGTTTAAAAACGCTGCCATGACCCGAACCTTGCTGTATTTATTCCTCCTTTGCTGTATTATTTCCTGTGATTCCAAAAAGGAAATCGATTGTTCAGCTGTGCTTTGCGATGTTGCGAATAACAGTGTTTATATTCAATTCATTGATAGCGAAACAGATGAAAATCTGTTGGACAATGAGACCATCCTTGAAGAAACCATCGATGTAAAGGACATGGGTAATACAGAAGTGCCCTTTATTACTGCCGACCATCCCGATTATGGGAAAATCCTCCTGTTTTCTTTATCCCCAACGCCATATGGAAATAAATCATTCACCATCACTTTTGAAGGTGGCAGTCCATTTACCATAAGTTTTGCAACCTCTTATATTGAGGGCGGGTGCTGCGGTCCATTCACGGCAATAGATGATATAGAAATCAGCACCTATACCCATGAATATTCAGAAAGGGGATACCTCCCCCTGGAGGTGACCATTTTAGTGGATTGATTAAAATCTAATAAATCTTGGTCCTCCCCTACCTCCTTGGTTTGGCGCACCTTTTCCACCAAAAGAATCAAATTTGATGGTAAGGCTGCCCATAAAATAGCGTTTGAGCGCGGTTCCTTGAAAGTCTTGTACAAAATCCTGTCCTGTGGTTCTTCGTGTATTGATGTTTTGGTTGAGTAAATCGTAAGCTAACAACTTTAAGGTGGCTTTCTTCTTGAATAGTTGCACCCCAAGGCTCATGTTCCAAAAAATGGCATCCTTATCAAACCCAGCACCTAAATTTCCGTTATAGGAATAGGTGATATCGTTACCAAAAACTACGTTCTCCGGCCAGTAGGTTGTTGTTCTAAAGGACAAATTATGGGTGGTGAAATTAATATCCTCAACATTATCCAAATTATACCGCGTACTATTTATACCGTAGGTATATCTTGGTTCCAACTCAATTTTTTCCTTGTAATTAAAAAGAAAGTTTATTCTTGGGTACAGCGATAAATTTTTGGCTTCCAGCCTGCTTCCGTTGGTAAATCCAACCTGCTTACTGATATTGGCACTGGAACCGAAACCAAACTTGAACGTATACAGACTGTCCCTTTTAATTTGCTTGGAGTAGTCAAAACCCATCCAACCGCTGTAATTGCCATCTACATTCTGGTAAGTGGTGGTTCGGATAAAGTTCTCATCTGTAGTGGTGATGGTCGTAATTTGGTCTTTTTGGAAATTCATATTGGTGTATATGAACAACCCTGTCCGTTCCTGCCAATTGTAATTATTATAATTAACACTTACGCGATGCGAAATTTCCGGACTCAAATTCGGGTTCCCCACAATGATGTTCAACGGATTGTTCACATTGGGAACAGGCTGCAACTGGTTTACTGAAGGAACATCAAGATTGGTGTTATAATAAAGTCCTAAATTCTTGTTCTTCCCCAAAGAATAATTGACCCGGGAATTGAACAACAGTTTGGAAAAATCATTGGAGAAGGAAGTATCCTGAATAAAATCCTGATTATCCAACCCCACCTGCTCATAACGAGCACTTAGGTTGAACCTCAATTTTTGCCCATTAGAACCAATGGCCATTTCAGGAATATGCTTCTGGGTGTCAAAATCAAACTCGGAGCTCAAGGTTGAATTGAAAACGTATTCCCCTGAAACTTCATCAAAATCGGTTACCGTACGTTGGTTTTGCTGTTTATTGTTGGAATAACTATATCTGAAATCCAAATACAGGCCCTTATTCACTGGCTGACGATAAGAAGCCCCCAATTCATAAGAGTCATTTTTGTTGTCGATACTGGTTCGTTGGTCCAGCACCTGGGTGTTGGGATTATCGCCATAAACGTTCCGTTCAGAGTTTAATGTGGATTCGGTGGTGTTCAATCTATTGTTATTGTCGAAATAGACACGCACATATTTTCCAAGGGTATCCAACTTCTTCATGATTTCTACCCTGTTATCAAAATTTCGTTGCATGCCATCACTGGTGTTGATGGATGTATTTTCGTTGATAAGATTCCCGTCTTCATCGGTAGAAACCGTGTACTCCGCATCCGATGAATTGGTCCGGTTTACCGTAATATTGGGCCGTACCGTTATTCGAGTGGTCTTGTCCACATCAAACTCCAAATTACTTCGTCCTTGGTTGGAATTGGTGGTCCCCACAAAACTACTCTCCGTATCCGTGAAAAAGCTTCCAGTGGGCAAAATATTTTCCCTGGAAGTCCTTTCATCATTATAAGAATCACTGTACGAATAAAAATAGTTTCCATCTATCCGATATTTATCCTTTTCCTGATCCGCGTAGCTAATCCCCACCGTTGAAGATGTGGTGATTCCTTGACCAAATCCAAAAGAAAGGTTACCAATGGAAAATGACCCATTTCTACCAAAACTTCCACCTCCTCCTCTGGCATTTCCTACCATTTCATAAATCTCGTCATAAGAGAATCCTGAGTTGTTGATGTTGTTGCTACTACCCAAAACACTGATTCGTTTGGTGTCGTTAAAATAATTTAGGAGTCCATTGGCCTGATACCGGTCATCCGTACCATACCCTCCAGCTAAACGACCCATATACCCTCTATTCTTGTCCTCCTTGAGGGTTAAATTGATGGTTTTGGTCTCCCCGTTCCCCTGTTCACCGGTAAATTCCTGTTCACGGGTCTTGGTATCGGTAATTTGAATTTTGCTGATCAAATCTTTGGATAAGGTTTTTGTGGCCACAGTGGGGTCGGTGCTAAAAAATACTTGTCCGTTCACCAACACTTGATTCACCTCTTTTCCATTCACTGTAATGGTTCCGTCTGTATCCACCTCTACTCCGGGCAACTGTTTAAGGACGTCTTCCACGGTGGCATCGGGTCGAGTCTTGAAGGAATCAGAATTGAATTCCAAGGTATCCTGCTTAATGGTGATGGGCACACGTTCAGCAACCACATCAACCCCACTGAGCTGTTGCACTTGCTCCTCCATGATGACATTGTTGAGATTCACGGAAGGTTTGAGTTCTACCTCTACTGATTTGGATTTAAATCCGTTATACGAAAAATTGACCCGAGCCTTTTTTAAGGAGGTTCTTCCTTCTAGGGTAAAGTCCCCGTTCTGGTCGGTGATGGTATAGGTGATCAAAGTGCTATCCTGAACGGATTCTGCATAAATTGTAGCACCTTCCAAGGGACTGGCGTTTGCATCATCAACCACTTTTCCTTTTACTAAAAAGTCTTGTGCGGTTAAAGAAATTGTTGAAATGATGATTAGAATGAGAGTGGTGTAAAGTTCTTTCAAATGGCAGTTTGTTTTTTGAATGGATGTAAAATTCACACTTAAAGTATAGTATAAATCAAATGGTCGTTTCCAGTTTAACGTAACTTTGAGATAATTTGCCTTTAAATCATAAAGCTTTCCCAACGTTTAGGCCATTTCATGAACTTCATTCGTAAATCCTAACGTACCATCCGTAAAACAAAAAGCCCCTCCTACCTAATTTTAGCTATCTTGGCTTTGGCTAAGTTTATTGTGTAATTAATTCCCTTTTTAGCATGTCAAGGCTTTTTAAATTTTCCTTTGTTTTACTATTGATTTTTACTGTTTCCTGCAAGAAGAAGACAGATTCAAGCGCCACTGACAATCTCTTCAAATTCAAGGATTACATCAGTTACCACACCCATGGAAACCAGAGTATCTCTACACCTATAAAAATTGTTCTGGCCCAACAATTGACCCAATATGAATTGAGCCAAGAACTTCCTTCAGAGTACCTAAAAATTTCACCCAGTATTGAGGGGAAGCTCATCATAGAGAACGGTCGGGAACTCACCTTTCAACCCTCAGAATACTTAAAACCGGATACGGAGTATGTGGTCACCCTTTCGCTTAACAAACTTATGGAGGACATCGACAGTGATTTTAAAAAATACACCTTCAGTTTTAAGACCATCACCCCCAATTTTAAGATCAACTTGGGTAACCTTCAATCCTATAGCAAAGAGTGGCAGTATTTGACTGGTACGCTGGACGCCTCCGACATTTTGGATGCTTCCAAGATAAATTCTATCCTCTCCGTACAGCAGGGCACTAAAAAGATTCCCGTTAAGTGGGACAACACCAGTGAAAATGCCCAATATTTTAGCTTTAAGATTGACAGCATTGCCCGTGCCACAGATGATGGCGAGCTCACCATTAATTGGTCCGGAAAAGATTTAGGCATAGACAATGATGGTTCAGAAACCTATACCATCCCAGGACTGAATAAATTTGTGATTGTGGATGCCAAGACCACATCGGCACCCAACGCTGTTTTGACGCTGAATTTTTCGGAACCCTTAAAACAAGATCAAAACCTAAACGGACTCGTCACTGTTGAAAACGCAGAAAGCCTTCGCTATGAAATTGATGGAAACGTGTTAAAAGTGTACCCCTCCAACCGAATTTTGGGTGAAGTACGAGTCAATGCTTACGAGGGTATCAAAAGTGAGTATGGTTTCACGTTGAGCAAAACGTTTTCAGAACTGGTTTCCTTTGAGCAATTAAAGCCCAGTGTTCGGTTGGTTTCCAAAGGAACCATTTTACCCAATTCCGCATCCACCCCCATTTATTTTGAAACAGTGAATTTATCCGCTGTGGAAGTCCGGGTGATTCAGGTTTTTGAGAATAATATGCTGCAATACCTGCAGAACAATAATCTTACTGAAAACTACGACCCCGATTTGAGGCCCGTGGGACGCAGAGTGGCCTATAAAGTCATTCCACTATCTGAAGGTGAAGATGAAAACTCCAGCTATTGGAAAGCCCATGCACTGGACCTCTCCGAATTGATTAAAATTCATCCCGGGTCATTGTATCGGGTGGAGTTTAGCTTCAAAAAAGAACACACTACCTACGATTGTACCGGAATCCAAAATTCGGATGAAACATCCATCGACTACGCCTCTCAAAATTCCAATGATGAGGCTTTGGAAGAACGGTATTGGGACAACGAAATCTATTATTGGAGAAATTACGACTACAACTGGGAAGAGCGCGACAATCCTTGTCACAATGCCTATTACAATTATGATCGGGTTGCATCAACCAATTTATTGGGCAGTGATTTGGGTCTTATCGTTAAAAAAGGTAACAATCGTTCCTACCATTTTACAACGACCAATTTATTGACCACAAAACCAGAGGCCAATACCAAAATCAAACTCTATAATTATCAACAACAACAATTGGGTGAAGCCACCACTGACGCTTCTGGATTTGCAGTATTTGATAGTGATAAAACAATTGCCTTCGCAGTTGCGGAAAAGGACAACAACTTTGCCTATGCCAAATTGATGGACGGAAACGCCCTTTCCTTAAGCCAGTTTGATGTTTCTGGCGAGGAATTGCAAAGTGGTCTTCAAGGTTTTATGTATACCGAAAGAGGAGTGCATCGCCCTGGGGATGTGGCCCACCTAACTTTCGTTCTGGACGACTCGGCCAATCCATTACCTAAAGGTCATCCCGTTGCGTTGGAGGTCACAGATGCCCGCGGAAAACTGGTGCAACGCAATGTACTTACTGAAGGTACCATCCCTGTATCTGATGGTTTATACGCCAAAAGGGAAGAAAAATTCTATTATTTCCCCATTCCAACCCAACCCGATGCGCCAACAGGAAATTGGAATGCCAAAATTGTGGTGGGTGGGGCCCAATTCAACAAAAGTTTAAAGATAGCTACGGTAAAACCCAACCGGTTGAAGGTGGATTTTTCATTTGATGATGAAGTCTTGACCGCCAACTCCAATAACCGAGGCAAAGCTACTGTGCAATGGTTGCACGGCGCACCGGCCCGCAATCTTAAAATTGATATCAACGCCACGCTCAAACAAACATCCACCGCATTTCCAAAATTTAAGGACTACGTCTTTCAGGACCCTGCCCGTAGTTTCAACGAGACTGAATTGCAATGGATTTCGACCAAATTGGACGGAAATGGTGTTTTGGACATCAATAATAAAATCGATGTCAATGGCAATGCCCCTGGCATGTTACAGGCAACATTTACCACAAAAGTGTTTGAAGGTGGTGGTGACTTCTCCATTGATGTATTCTCGAAGAATCTGGCTCCATTTTCCCATTTTGTGGGATTAAAATCGCCAGAAGCCAAGCTATATGGTTCCTTTTTAACCGATGAAAAAACCACCTTTGATGTGGCAACCGTGGATGCCCAAGGAAATCCATCCGGTAACCGAAAGTTGAAAGTACAAGTGTTTAAAATTGAATGGCGTTGGTGGTGGAACCGAGGTTATGACAACCTTTCCCGGTACGAAAATGCCACAGTGCATCGCCCATTTAAGGAAATGAACATTACCACAGGTGCAGACGGAAAAGCCAACTTCAGCATCAATGTCCCTGATGAGGATGGAGGCCGATTCTTGATTCGGGTTATTGACGAAGCTTCAGGTCATGCTACGGGTCGTACTGCCTATTTTTATCGAAACTGGTGGAGAAGACCTGCTTTCAACGATGCTGAAAGTTCCAAAATCCTCATTTTTTCAGCCGATAAGGAAAAATACAAACTGGGAGAGCAAGCGAACATCACTTTCCCTTCAGACCGAGGAGGGCGTGCCCTTATCAGTATCGAAAATGGTACCGAAGTTTTATCACAACAATGGATTGAGACCTCGGCTAAAGAAACCAAAGCAGCTATTCCAATAACGGCTGAAATGGCGCCGAATGCCTACATTAATATTTCTTTGTTGCAGCCACATGGACAAGTAGCCAACGATTTGCCTATCCGTCTGTATGGAGTGGTGCCTCTTTTGGTGGAAGACCCTGCCACATTCTTGGAACCTCAACTCTCCATACCAGACGTTCTGGAGCCTGAAAAATCCTTTAAGGTCACCGTTTCCGAAGCCAACAAAAAACCCATGACCTATTCTTTGGCTGTGGTTGATGAGGGATTATTGGATTTGACCCGTTTTCAAACCCCGGACATCCACAGCTCCTTTTATGCAAGACAGGCTCTTGGGGTAAAAACCTTCGATATTTTTGATGATGTCATGGGCGCTTATTCCATTAGTGTGGATAACATTTACGCGATTGGTGGTGGTGGCATAGGGGCTGGTGCCAAAAATAGGAAAGCACAACGGTTTAAGCCTGTGGTTAGCTACTTGGGTCCATTCACACTAAAACCAGGTGAAAAAGCTTCGCATACTATAAATATGCCCAATTATGTGGGCTCAGTCCGTACTATGGTTGTGGCCGGAAACCTAAACAGTGCCTACGGCAATACCGAAAAAACCACGCCAGTACGCAAACCATTGATGGTGTTGACCTCCATTCCGAGGAAACTTTCACCCGGCGAAACCGTGACCATTCCCGTGACCGTTTTTGCCATGGAGCCGAAGGTGAAAAATGTCAAGGTGTCCATCAATGCCGGAAAAGCTTTGGAACCCATCGGAGAAACTTCTAAAAATATTACGTTCAATGCGGTTGGGGAGCAGATTGTGAATTTTGATTTCAAAGTCAATCCCGCAGCAGCATTTCAAACCATAAAAGTAACGGCTTCTGGAGCTGGTGAAAGTGCGAGTAGCGAAACTGAAATTGATGTCGAAAACCCGAATCCAATTACCACACGGAGTGAACTGTACACCATTGATGCCAACGGTTCACAGACCATACCGTTTGAAACGTTTGGCACTTCGGGAACCAATGAAGCTTTCATTGAATTTTCTACGCTGCCCCCAATGGATTTTTCAAAACGGATGGATTACCTGCTCCGCTATCCTCACGGATGTGTGGAACAGACCACCTCAGCAGCATTTCCACAATTGTTCTTGGCGGATGTACTTGACATCACTTTTGAACGAAAAAAAGACATCGAGAAAAATGTCAAAGCTGCTATCAATAGATTGGGTGATTTCCAAGCGCCAAGCGGTGGACTCACCTATTGGCCCGGTTATGGCAGTGCAGATGACTGGGGTACTTCCTACGTAGGTCATTTTATGTTGGAAGCCAAACAACAGGGCTATCAATTACCATTGACGTTCTTGAGCAACTGGCTGCGATATCAGAAAAATGCAGCCCGCCAATGGAGCAATGCGGCCACGAGTTACAACAATGATATTGCACAGGCATATCGTTTATACACCTTGGCACTGGCCCAACAACCCGAGCTAGCGGCCATGAACCGACTTCGGGAATCGAAAAACTTGAGCAATGAGGCTAAATGGCGTTTGGCAGCAGCCTATGCCCTCACTGGCAAGAAAGAAGTAGCCCAAGCTATTGCACAAAAAGCGAACATTAACTTTACCCCCAATAATTATGATTACCGAACCTATGGTTCCGTATTCCGAAACAGGGCCATGGCATTAGAAACCATGGTCATTTTGGGAGACAACCAGCAGCGGGAATTGGCAGTTTCGTTAGCGAAAAATCTATCATCGCAACGTTGGTACAGCACCCAAGAAACCGCCTTTGCCCTGCTGTCCATGGCTAAAATGGTGCAAAAAAATGGAGGTAAATCCATCGATTTGACCTTTACCAACAATGGCAAGGAAGTTTCTGTGAAAACAGATAGGGCGATTGCGCAACGTGGGATTACCATTTCATCGTTTAAGGAGGAAATTCAAGTCAAAAACAAACAAGGAAACACCATTTATGCCACCCTAACGCAGACTGGGAAATTACCTGTAGGCGAAGAATTGGCGCAGCAGCAGAATTTGAACCTTTCTGTAGCCTATTTGGATGCTATCGGGAATTCTATCAATGTGAATGAATTACGACAAGGCACCGAGTTACAAGCCCAAATTACGGTCTTCAATAGTTCCGAAGATTATGTGGACAACTTGGCCCTCACCCACATTGTTCCCAGTGGATGGGAGATAGTGGACACTTCCTTCGCCGATGGAGACAACCCCAACGCAGCTAAGGCTGATTATGTGGATACGCGTGATGACCGCACCCATCTTTATTTTGACCTTGGAGCCAGAAAATCCAAAACCTTTACCATCAAACTGAATGCTTCATTCTTGGGCGATTACTATCTGCCCGGAGCTCAGGTTGAAGCCATGTACGACAACAACTACCAAGCGCGGAATAAAGGAAATTGGATCAAAGTGGTGCAATGATGTGATAAGGTGTGAATGAAGGATTTTTGGTCGCCAGTAAAAAAGAAAGCAGCAAAACACAAAATCAAGCTGGGTGTATTGGGCATCCTCTTGGTTTTGTGGTTGTTCTGCCTGCCCAAAAATCTGTTCGGAGACCCTACCTCCACCGTAGTAAACGCTTCTGACGGCAGCTTGATTGGTGCTCGGATTGCCGATGACGGGCAGTGGCGGTTTCCCCAATTGGATTCCGTCCCCAACCGATTTGAGCAATGTATTTTGATGTTTGAGGATGAGTATTTTTACAAGCATCCCGGTTTCAACCCCATTTCCATCATCAAGGCCATTGGACATAATCTCACCAAAGAAACCCGAAGGGGTGGCAGTACCCTCACCCAACAGGTTATTCGCCTCAGTAGAAAAAACCAAAGTCGCACCTATTGGGAGAAATGTATTGAGATTTTCATGGCCACCCGACTGGAATTGCGCTACTCCAAAGAAAAGATTCTAAACCTTTACGCTTCCCATACGCCGTATGGTGGGAACGTGGTGGGATTGGAAACCGCCGCTTGGCGGTATTTTGGGATTCCGGCTCATGAACTCAGTTGGGGACAATCGGCAGCGCTTGCCGTATTGCCAAACGCACCCGCCTTGATTTTCCCTGGACGAAATGAACAAGAATTCCTCGAAAAGCGAAACCGACTATTGGAAAAGTTGCGGGAAAAAGGCATCATCGACCAAACGACATACGAGCTGGCGGTGGCCGAACCACTCCCTCAAAAACCTTTCCCGTTGCCTGATGTCGCTCCGCACCTCACCGAACGTATTCGGATTGAACATCCGGGCGAGCGGATAACCACTTCCATTCAAAGGCCATTGCAGCAACAACTCAATTTGTTGGCGGAACGGCATTATCAGCAGTTGAAAAGTAATGAAATCCACAACATGGCTATCTTGGTTTTGGATGTGGAATCCCGAAAAGTGCTTGGTTATGTGGGAAATTCCCCTTCGGGGAAAGCGCATGGGAATTATGTGGATATCATTACCAAGAATCGGAGTACAGGGAGCACGTTAAAGCCCTTTTTATTTGCCTCCTTGTTGGATGAAGGTGAGGTATTGCCCCATAGTTTGGTGGAGGATGTCCCCACTGTCATTAACGGTTATAATCCGCAAAATTTTGATAGAAAACATGTGGGTGCTGTACCTGTGAGTCGGGCACTCTCCCGCTCACTGAATGTTCCTGCGGTTCGATTGCTTCGTGAATATGGACTCCAAAAATTCTACAACAAGCTCCACAAAATGCAGTTGAAATCCTTGGATAGACCATCTTCTTATTACGGTCTCTCCTTGATTCTTGGCGGGGCGGAAAGTTCCCTTTGGGAAGTCACCCAGACCTATGCCGGAATGGCATCGACCTTGAACCATTTTGTGAGCAATAGTAGCACGTATTTTCCAAATGAATTTGTCGAACCCACCTATTTGGTACATGAATCCATTGGGTTTGGTTCGCAACAGTTTGACCCTCCTATTTTGGGAGCCGGAGCTATTTACAGCACGTTTCAATCCATGTATGAGGTCAATCGCCCCGAAGGAGATGAGAATTGGCACTTTTTTGATTCTTCCCAGCCCATTGCGTGGAAAACAGGTACCAGTTTTGGGTTCAAAGATGCTTGGGCCGTTGGGGTCACTCCAAAATATGCCATTGGCGTCTGGGCCGGAAATGCGGATGGTGAAGGAAGACCTGGGCTAACGGGAATCACTGCAGCGGCACCTCTCCTTTTTGATGTGTTGGATGCCTTGCCCCAAAGTGGTTGGTTCCAAGAACCTTTTGATGATTTGGTGGAAGTGGAGGTTTGTGCCGAAAGTGGGAATCGGGCTTCTGTGTATTGCGATACAACCAAAAAAGAATTCGTCCCCACACATGGCACCCGAAGTGGGCCTTGCCCCTATCATCAGCAATTGTTTTTGGATGCTTCGGAGCAGTTTCGGGTGAATTCTGATTGCTATCCACTGGAGAATATGGTGGCTAAAAACTGGTTTGTGCTGCCTCCGGTTTTGGAATACTATTATGCTTCCTCCAATCCTAATTACAAACCCTTACCACCGTATTTACAAGGATGTTCCTCGTTGGACAACCAGCGGATGGAATTCATCTATCCAAAGAAAAATGAAGCGGTGCTTCTTCCCAAGGATTTAGGTACTACCATTTCAGATGTGATTCTAAAACTGGCCCACCAACAATCTGATGCTACTGTCTATTGGTATTTGGATGAAACCTATGTGGGTAAAACCGAGAATTTTCATGAACTTCTTTTAGACATTCAACCCGGGGAATACACTTTGACGGTAGTGGACAGTGAAGGAAACCGTATGCAACAACAAATAGAAGTTCGACGGGCCTCTGAAAATTAACTGCTACTTCTTCCGCATAAAAATAGTAATGGGCACCCCGGTAAAATCAAAATGTTCCCGGAGTTTGTTCTCCAAAAAGCGCTTGTAGGGGTCACGAACATATTGCGGCAAATTGCAGAAAAAAGCAAACTGCGGATAGGGTGTCGGTAGTTGTGTACAAAACTTGATTTTCACATATTTTCCCTTGTAGGCCGGAGGTGGGGTATGCTCAATAATGGGAAGCATGATATCGTTCAGTTTTCGGGTTACGATTTTCTTTGAACGGTTTTTATAGACCTCCACTGCGGTTTCAATGGCCTTGAAAATACGTTGTTTGTTCAACACCGAAATAAAAAGAATGGGAACATCCTCAAAAGGCGAAATGGCCTCTTTGATCTTAGCGGTGTACTCCTTTACGGAATTGGTTTCCTTCTCCACCAAATCCCATTTATTGACCAGAATCACAATACCTTTATTGTTACGCTGGGCGAGCCAAAAAATGTTTTCCACTTGTCCGTCAAAACCACGGGTGGCATCCAACATCAAAATACAGACATCGCAATGCTCAATCGCCCTCACGGAACGCATTACGGAGTAAAATTCCAAATCTTCCTTCACCTTGGATTTCCGTCGGATACCTGCGGTATCCACCAAGTTGAACTCAAACCCAAACTGATTGTACTTGGTATCGATACTATCCCGCGTCGTACCTGCAATATCGGTCACAATGTATCTATCTTTCCCAATCAAGGCATTGATAAAGGACGATTTTCCAGCGTTGGGTCGCCCCACCACCGCAAAACGTGGGAGTTCACTCTCTTCTTCTGGCTTTTCAGGAAGTACTTTGACCAAATCATCCAACAAATCTCCCGTTCCACTTCCGTTAATGCTGGACAGGGTATAGTATTCCCCCAATCCCAAGGCATAAAACTCAACGGCATCCGCCATTCTTTGGGCATTGTCCACTTTATTGATGGCCAAGAAAACGGGTTTATCCACTTTTCGCAAAAGCTTGGCCACATCTTCATCCATTCCGGTGACTCCAGATTCCACATCCACCATAAAGATGATGGCATCGGCCTCATCTATGGCGAGCTCTACCTGCTTATCGATTTCCTTTTCAAAAACATCATCGCTCCCCAAAACATAGCCTCCAGTATCGATCAAGGAAAATTCCTTGCCGTTCCAGTCGCTTTTTCCATAGTGACGATCACGGGTAACACCGCTCACGGCATCCACGATGGCCTCACGGCGCTGAATCAATCGATTAAAAAATGTAGACTTTCCTACATTGGGTCTCCCCACAATGGCCACAATAGCTCCCATCTGCCTTAATTTTTGGCAAAAGTACCATTTATTATGAAGAAAAAATGATACCTTTTTTCATCTATTTCAATATGTTATGAGCGATTTCACCAACGAAATTGTATTACGGCCCCGATTTCAGGTCGCCTTAAAAACCGATATTGACCAAATAAAGGCTGCTTTTGACCAATCGGATGAAGAATCTTTTGTGGTCAAACGGTTGGATGAGCATATCTATATTAAGTTTAGGAACTCAGAAATTACATTTTGGTCGCCCCAGCTGCATTTGGAACTTACTTCGTTTGAAGAGGGAATCAGTGAAATCCATGGGGTTTTTGGTCCCAATCCAACGCTCTGGACGTTTTTTATGTTTCTGCATTTCGGCGTGGGCACCCTTTTTATCATCTTGGGTATTTTTGCCTACTCCAATCATTCGTTGGGAAAGGATGTCACCTTTTGGATGGTGGGCATGCTCTTTTTAGTAGTGATTTGGTTCGCGCTCTATGCTTTTGGTCGCATGGGAAGAGCCAAAGGGAAACCTCAAACAGAACAGTTAAAAACGTTTATCCGACAAAAAATTTCAGGGTTTCAGCGGAAATAGCAGGCTAACCGTTGTAGCCAAATCGACGAAGTTGTTGGGAATTGCTGCGCCAGTTTTTGTTGACTTTCACGTAGAGTTCGATGTGTACTTGTTTGTCAAAGAATTTTTCCAAATCCTTGCGTGCTTCAACCCCTACCCTTTTTAAAGCACTTCCTTTATGGCCGATGATGATTCCCTTTTGGGTATCGCGCTCCACCATGATCACTGACCGAATTCGGATAATGTCGTCATCTTCCAGAAATTCTTCGGTCTCCACCTCAACGGAATATGGAATTTCCTTTTTGTAGTGCAGTAAGATTTTCTCGCGGATGGTCTCATTTACAAAAAAACGCTCGGGTTTATCTGTCAACTGGTCTTTGGGATAGTAGGGAGGTGCTTCGGGCAATAATTCCAAAATACGATTGAACACCTCTTTTACACTAAAGTTCTCGAGTGCTGAAATGGGATGGATTTCGGCGTTGGGCAACAATGATTGCCAATGCTCCATTTGTGTTTCCAATGTTTCTTGGTCCGAAGTATCAATCTTATTCAATAGTAATAAAACCGGAATCTTACTATTCTGAATTTTTTTGAAAAACGCTTCGTCCTTGAGAGCCTTTTCTCCTATTTCCACCATGTAGAGCAGCACATCTGCATCCTCAAAAGCAGATTTCACAAAATCCATCATGGAGGTTTGAAGCTCATAGGCGGGTTTTATGATTCCAGGTGTATCGGAAAGAATTACCTGAAAATCATCCCCGTTGACAATTCCCAAAATGCGGTGACGGGTGGTCTGCGCCTTGGAGGTGATAATGGACAGTTTTTCGCCCACAAAAGCGTTCATCAAGGTAGATTTACCCACGTTGGGATTTCCAATAATATTTACAAAACCTGCTTTATGTGCCACCTTGTTTCAATTTTTGAAGGTATTTTTTTGAAGCTTCATTCACTTTGGGTGAAAGATACAGCACTGCAATCATGTTGGGAATAACCATAAGCGCGTACGAAAGGTCAATCAGATTCTTTACCAATTGCAGCGAAGCCACGGCTGCAAAAATAATCATGATTACGAAGAAAACATTGTACCATTTGCCAATTTTTGGGGTGGTCAAGAAAGAAAGACTCTTTACCCCATAATACGAATACGTAAATAGGGTGGAGAGTGCAAAAGCGGTAACAATGACCATCAACAGGGTATCGCCAAAGCCAAACAAGGTCTTCTCGAAAGCGGACATGGTCATGGTGATACCACTACCGTCCTCAAGATAGGCCCCGCTCAAAATAATGACCACTGCGGTAAATGTACAGACCATTATGGTATCGATAAAAGGTCCCAACATGGCCACCAATCCTTCCTTGGTGGGTTCATCATTTCTGGATTGACCGTGGTACATCGGTGCACTGCCCAGACCCGCTTCGTTGGAAAACATGGCCCTTCGTACCCCAATGATGACCAAGCCCCAAAATCCACCGGTAACAATAGTGTTAAAATTCCACGCTTCCACTAATATCATTTTTAGGGCAGGAAGCACTTCGGATGCGTTGTTGACCATCACAAATAAAACCGCGATGAGATAAACCCCTACCATAAACGGCACAATTGCGGATGCCACCTTCGCTATTTTTGAAAGTCCACCGAAAATCACAACAGAGGTAACGATGGCCAAAAAGAAACCGATGCCCAATTTCCAGTTATATTCGCTGGTTACAAACAAGGTTTCGTGCGGTTCCACAACACCCATAAAAGCTTCGGTGAATTGATTGGCGGTAAAGACACCCAAAAACCCAAAAAGTCCACAAATACTAAAAAATATGGCCATAGGTTTGGCCCATTTTCCCATTCCTTGGGTGATGTAAAACATGGGGCCTCCTTGAAGTTTACCATCTGAGTCCGTTGTGCGAAACATTATAGCCAAACTCCCGGAATAAAATTTTATCCCCATTCCCAATAGTGCTGTCATCCAAATCCAAAATACCACCCCTGGTCCCCCATCATGGATGGCAATGGCCACCCCAGAAATATTTCCCAATCCCACCGTTGCAGCAACCGCTGCGGAAAGGGCCTGGAAAGAACTTACATCACCTTTAGCATTCTTGTCGTCATATTTACCCGAAACCACGGCAATGGCATGGCCAAAATACCGAAAGGGCACAAATTTGGAGTAAAATGCAAGAAAAAGTCCCCCGCCAATGAGCAATATGAACATGGGCCACTCGGTGTAGGGTAGCATGGAGGATATGAATTCGTTAATGGCTTCCATAGGGTCAAAAAGCCGAATTTATGGATTTTAGGCTGGATTGGAACAACTGATTTTAGGAATATTGAATTTAGTTTGGAAATGACCCGAAAAGAGTTGTATATTTGCCGTCCACATCGCGGGATAGAGCAGTAGGTAGCTCGTCGGGCTCATAACCCGAAGGTCACTGGTTCGAGTCCAGTTCCCGCTACAAGGGCCCAAAGGCTAAGAATCAACGGATTGTGTACCAGCAATCCGTTTTTTTATGCCCAATGTTTCGCTATTTTTACAGACAGTACACGGTACCGTACACGTTTTTGACATGAAACGCGTCCTGACGATTCTGTTACTAATGAACCATTCCTATGGTTTTGAATCCGATTTTTTCCCCATGGCAAAAGAGGAGAAGATTGAAAAGCCCTTTGAGCCCGAACGGGTCAAGCTTAGGATCAATAGGCCCCCGATCCTATCTGACGGGGATGCCCTTGACTATCTGCTCAAAAATGTTTTTGGTTCCAAGGGAAACCAAAATAATCCAAAAGGGTTTTCATCACACAACCTGGACGTACTCTATCGTTTATTTAAACTTTGGTCTCAATTGTTGTGATGATGCCTTTCTTTATGTTGTCTCAATAAGTCTTTACCATAATCATTGCCGTTTGGGGTTCTTACCACCGTATGAATGTGGTTTCTTGATGGCTTCCCATCATCGGCATTGGGTACACCAACGACTCTTTGATGATCAAATTCAATCAATACCACCGGACTATGGATTCGATAGTAAAAAACGGCATTCTCAGAGATGTCTCCGACCCAAGAAAACCATGTGCCATCAATATGTTCCAGCACTTCCCTCATTTTTACCTTATCATGGCCCTCTCGAATATTACTGATGTACAAATAAATTAAGTCTATAAGTTTTTGCCTTTGTTCATCTGAAAACTTTGAGACTGGAATACCTTCATAATTGAGGGTTAAATTATCTTTATTGGCTTCAGCCAAATTGTTGTTGCCAGTTTTGAACTTTGTAATAGTGGCTTCTTTCTGGTGTTCTGGCTCTAAGGACTGCATCAGTGCCAATCCCATATTCTGTTCATCCTGAAAAATGGTATTTCCTTTGTACTTACCTGAAGTGGTAATTATGGGTTCACCACCCATAAATACAGGTGACATTACAACTTGGTCTCCTAATATAAAGTAGTTGATAACTAAATGGTGTCCATCCAATTGCCATCCCCAAGGCTCAGTACTTGAAGGTTTTCCCATTATGGTCAAGAAATATAATTCTTCATCAAAATCCAATGAACCATTATTGAGCTCTTTAAGTGTCTGGTCGGTCTTCATTATGTCCTTACTCAGTTGTAGCCCCTTTGCGCTTAAAGATTCCTGTATTAAACTTAAAGCATTTTTTTTCTGATTGTCCGTTAATTCCTTTAGGCTTACTCCTTGCCTGTCATAAATCCCATTGTCCACGTTGCACCATTTCCTCCATTCCTCATCATCAATAGTAAATGTGGTACGTTCTACTTGTGAAGCGGACAGGTTTTTTAAAAATATCTCAGCGGCTTGTTGAATCGGTAAAGTCGAAATCCCAGTGGGACGAATTTGAAATAATTTGGTCGAATCGCCTTTTTCGGTAAAAATACCAGAATACTGTTCTTTCAAGGCCTCTGCTTCCATTTTGGCGAAACGTTCTTTTACAGGATTTTCTTCCTCAAGACGTTCTGTGGTATTGTCATTTTCGTTTAAAATCCCTTTTTGCTTGCAACTGGACACAGTCAACAGTAGAAGTATTAAGAGTAAGTTTTTCATCATTTTTTACTTACTATGAATAAGTTATATCCACGTAAAATACAACTAAATATCGCCTATTCACAATAAAATTGATGCATTTGAAAATCTATTACGGCAATTGTTTAAACGGACTATTTTCCTTGACTTACCAAAACATCGATTGACCAAATAAGTCTTCTGCCATTTTTTGAATAGTCCAATGTTCAAGCCCAAAAAATTCATCATAAGATCCTTTAGTAAAATTTTTTTAACTTATTGGTATTCAATGATTATTGGATTCAACACCCGAAATGGTCTGCAGGGATAACATCTTCTTGCCCCAAGATATCCAATCGATTGAATCAAAAGGGCCTTTTATGAATAGGTCCTTACCTCAACAAAATATTATTTTATGGACTTGTATAAACTTCATGCCTCCAACCCCCATATTTTTCAGCAGTTTTCCGTTAAGGATATTCTCTTTTTGTATTACAAGTGTCCTCAAAAGGAAAAAATTCTTCAGCTGTACTCCTCATACAACCAGTTCGTATTTTCATTGAAGGGAGGCAAGATATTCCATCAGGGTGATAGGAGGTACAAAGTGGACAAGGATTCCAGCTATCTTTTTAGAAGGGCCGGTTTCCTTCAAGAAATGAGTGATGATACCCAAGGCTGGGAGCTACTGGCATTTTATCTAAAGGACGATTATCTCAAAAAGATATTCGATGATTTTAGAAGGCATTTACCCTTGAACGAACTGCCTGTCACTCCAAAAGAAATGATGGTCCGGATAAGTATCAATGACCGCATACGTGAATGTTACCTGAGCATCATACCCTATTTTAACCAAAGAGAGTCACTTCCAGAAGAAATAATTGAAATCAAACTAAAGGAATTGTTGTATAACATTTTTGTAAATCCTGAAAATCGAAATATCCTTTCCTATATCAATAGTCTGGCAGATGGTTACCAAACCCCCGTTTGGCAGGTAATGGAGTCCAATTACATGTACAATCTAAAATTATCGGAATATGCGCATCTTGCCAACAGGAGTTTGTCTGCCTTTAAACGGGACTTCATGGAATATTATGGTGTCACCCCGGGCAGATGGCTTGCATCGAAAAGATTGAAACGTGCCAAAACATTGATAGAAACCACACAAAAGACCATAGGTGAAATTGCCTTCGAAAATGGTTTTAGCAACCTTTCCCACTTCTGTAGGGTATTCAAGGATAAATATGGAATCACACCCACTGAATGCCGTAATTGATTGAAGCATGGTACTTTGCATCAACCGTACAGCAAAAGGATTGAACGTTTTAGAAAAACCATGGATGTGCGTAACATCTAAATTTGAGGACAATCAAATAAAAACCTCTAAACGTTTAATCATGAAAATTACATTATTAGTCTTTTCCTTAATCCTTTTCTGTATGTCCACTTCCTTTGCCCAAATGGGTCATAATGAAGATGGAAGTGGGTCGGTCTTGGTCGATAACGAGAAAGTTGAGGTGGTCGAGTATGTGGGCGAACCCAATAAGGATGTATGTGGTATAGGCAACCACCATCATGACGCCCACCTAACCGTGGCATTAACGGATGCAAAGGTTTTGATCACTCCCGAAGAGGGCGAACAAACTTCAGCTGAAATTCCAGCGGGAGCTGCCATTTGGTTCAAAGAAGGTACCCATTCAGCCACAAATGACGGGGACAAACCCACTAAATTTTTACTGGTCTATTTAAAGAATCAATAGGTTAGGTCCCTTGTTGATTTTGCATCCAAAGCGGTCAACAAATGTATCCTACTTAATGGTACCGCTGTTCCCTAAGGGCCAATAATAGGTATCCTTGAATAAACGGTATCATCAAGGCCTTTTTGAGCAAATCACTGGATTCCATTCGGTCTGTGCATTGGTTTTCCAATTGCTAACATCGACCGAAACTGGTTGGTTGAATCCGATAAACCAATCTAAATAGTTGATAATGTGCAATATAAGTTGTAATTTATAAGGACTTGACTTTTCCCTGTTATACCTATTGGCAATGTAGGGACAAAGTCATAGATGTAGAATCAAAAGTTTATGTAATGGAAAAACTACTGACTTTATGTTCAATTTTTTTGCTGGGTTTGAACCTTTATCCGCAAGATAAACCAAAGGAACAGCTGCCGATTATAGATATGCACATGCACACGGGCCTTCCCCATGAAATGCCCGTTGGGACTATGTCGTTATGCCGACCTGCTCCTTGTATGGGAGATAGCAAATCGGTAAATCCCTCGGAACTAAAAGAACAGACACTCAGGGCCATGGAACGCCATAATATCGTCAAGGCCTTTCTCAGCGGTGTTGACCTATCCGCAGTGCTACAATGGTCAAATGATGCACCGGGACGTTTCATTGCTTCACCGTTCATTATGGAACCCACAGAAGCAAATTTCAAAGAATTGGAGCAAAGATATATGGATAGGAAGTTTAAGGGCATGGGGGAAATCGGGACCCAATTGAATGGCATACCTCCAAATGACTCACGTCTGGAACCTTATTTTCAGCTTGCGGAGGAATTGGACCTTCCCGTGCTCATCCACACCTTGGGGATTGGTCCATATATGCCCAATTTCAGGACCGCCGCTGGCAGCCCCTTACTTCTGGAAGAAGTGCTTCTGAAGCATCCAAAGCTTCGTCTTTTTGTCGAAAATGCCGGGTTTCCCTTTAAAGATGACATGATTGCGATGATGTATCAATACCCCCAACTCTATGCGGATTTATCCACAATAACCTGGGTGATACCTCGCAGCGCATTTTATGATTACCTTGAAACACTTATAAATGCCGGTCTGGGGAAACGATTGATGTTCGGTTCTGACCAAATGGTATGGCCTGACAAGATAGGGGAAGCGGTGGAAGCGATCAAGAATGCTCCTTTTTTGACCCAAGAACAAAAGAGGGATATTTTATATAACAATGCTGCACGTTTTCTTCGGCTTAAGGATTCTTAAGGAGGATAGGTATTGATGTTGAGCCTCCACGCCAATTAAGCAAAAAACATTAAAAATTTAGATTGTTTATTGGAACTTTTGAAGATGCCAATTATTCATTTAATTTAATCAATCTGAGACTCAATCGATTTAATTATATCAGCTATTTTGGATCTCAGGGGCAAATAAAAAGACCGCTTTAAATGTTCTGATGCCACAATGAATAAATAGAGTTGGCTTTCAAATTCTTCATTTTCAAGGAATTTAAAGTCATTGTCTTTAAAACGACTTGGTTTGGCATCCAGTAAGGGGTCGTTGATGATATTGAGGTGCCTTCTGAAATTCCCCTCCTTTAAAAAGAATTCATGCCCCAAATCCCTTCTTTCCACTACATAGTCTTCTTGCCTTTTGACACTTTCCAATGTAGATTGCCAATCTGATAAGGCTTTGCGCAATTTTGCATCCGACAATACAGAGAGTTTACCTGAATTGATGATTTCCATCACTGTGCCTTGTGAGGGCGTAAATCTGGGTTCAATTTTAAAGATGCCCACCATTAATTCAGAGAGTTCCTTTTCATTGAAATCTGGGAGTGAAGGCCCGGTATATCTGCCTAAACTAACACTGCTTTTTATATTGGAATCATTGAACTTTATAACCTGGTCCAAGTTGACCAAATTGGTTTCGAATTCTATTAGCAATGCCTTGAGAAGCTGTTGTTCAAGCAGATTGTTCTTACGGTTTTCGTTCCAATTATTAATCTGAAGGGCTATCAAAATCCCGATAACAACAAGAATTATCTCTCCTATAGCATATTTCAAATACTTTCCCGTTTTGCCTTCTGAAAGCAAGTTTTGACGGATTTTTCGAAAGAACTTGAGCATTGGAGGTTGGTTTCTCTAAAGATATGGTTTTTATACAATTAGGTTAACACTTTGAACAGTTATGTTGATGTGATTTGCAATCTTTTATTTGAATTTTATGACAATAATTGCAACTACCAAAATGACAACAAAAATTGCCGCCGCGATATAACTGGCTTCAGTATCACTTCGGAAAAACTCTGCTATTAATTCCAGTAAATGTTCCAACATCGTTTATTTTAACTGGTTCATCAATCCTTTTTAGTTAAATAACTCTTCCAATTTTGCATCGAGTCTTTCTCCTCGAATATTACGTTCTATTATGATACCGTTTTGGTCTATCAAGAAATTGTCTGGGATAAAACTTATCCCATAAATCAAACAAGCGGAATTATCCCTACCCTTTAAATCGCTGACCTGTGTCCATGGCAATTGGTCATCTTCAATGGCCTTTAACCAACTTTTACGTTTTGTGTCCTGCGATACGGCAAAAATCTCAAATCCTTTGGGCTTATATTTTTCATAGGTTTTGACCAAATTTGGATTTTCCTGTCTGCAGGGGAGACAACCGGAAGCCCAAAACTCCAATAAGACCAATTTGCCATCAAAATCGGATAACTTTCTTTGTTTACCTTCTGGGTCCTCCATTTCAAAGTCGACATAACTTTCCCCGACACTGGGATTCTTGTTCAGCTCAATATAGCTCGCAATACTTTTTCCATAATCCGTATTCTTGTTTTCTTGGGAAAAACCATTAAATAGTTCTTGGGACTTTTCCTTTCCCCAGGTCGATGAATATACCGAGAGCACATACGCACTATGAATACTATTGGGATGGTCCTTTACAAACTGCTGCTCCATTTTTGTTCTTTCATCTCTGGAAAGTGACTCGCTTTCACGACTAAGTCCTTGGCTTAAAATTTCTTCGGATGAGCCCGTTACATCAGCTGACATAAAATCACCCTGGGTTGCATCAAAGGTCATAGAGTTATCTTCCAACCATAAAAATCTGTAGTTTGTAAAATCCTTTGTTCTTAAAATGACCTGCAAGGGTGATTCTGAAAGTTTTGTTTTAAAATTGAAACTATCGTTATCCACAATTGCAGAATCTATAACTGTCTCAGACTTGGTATCCTCAAGATAAAGAACCGTGCCGTTTTCAACACCCTGTGTTTTTCCAGCCATCGAGAACTCCTCCTTTGCTTTTGGGCCACAGGAGAAGACCAATGTGACTATGATTGCGAATACAAGATTTTGTGAGAAGAGAGTTTTCATGGCGCCAATTTGCTTAAGGACTTTAAATTAAGAATTTTCTTGCTATTCAAAGAAAGTAACACCTGAGAGCACAAAGCCATTTGGAATTCATCCACTAGGTAAAATTATAGGAGATCATCCAATATTGATATGATATTGCTCCTTTGAAGTTCCACGTAAAATAGTACCATACAGAATAGGTATCTTTAAAACTTATGGAGAATCTCATTCAAATTGATGCGGCTTTTATTGAGCAAAACACCCATTTCCCTGATTTGATCAACGCTTTGGAAGTCGCTTTTGCACAGAAAGCAGCTTTGGTTCCAATGCGCCATCACCACGATTTCCCGAACCCTCCCGTTGGCAAAGAATCCACTTTATTGTTGATGCCCGCATGGAATCCAGGAAAAGAGGCAGGGGTTAAGATAGCAACGGTTAGTCCTGCAAATGGACAGTTCAATTTGCCAGCAATTCAGGGAATATATATTTATTTGGATGCGTTAAAGGGCAGTATCAATGCGCTGTTGGAAGCCAAAAGTTTGACTGTGAAACGAACCGCCGCGGCCTCCGCACTTGCATCCAAGTTTTTAAGTCGGGCCAATTCCAAAACCATGCTCATGATTGGCACTGGTGCCTTGTCCCCAAATTTAATCCGGGCCCATGCCAGCATTCGGCCCATTGAACAAGTTTATGTCTGGGGTAGGGATTTTAAGAAGGCAGAGCGCATTTGTTCCATTTTAAAAGATGAGAAATTCTCCATTACACCAATTAAGCAGATTGAAGACAAAATTGGCCAAGTCGATGTGATTTCTTCAGCTACGCTATCCAGCACTTCGCTTGTATTGGGTAAATATCTAAAACCTGGACAACATTTGGACCTGGTCGGAGCCTATAGAACGGATATGCGCGAGGCGGATGATGAGGCAATTTTGAAATCGGAAGTGTTTGTAGATACGTTTGAAGGGGGCCTTAAAGAAGGTGGTGATATCGTTATTCCCCTGAAAAATGGGGTAATTCAGAAAGCAGATGTAAAGTCCGATTTGTTTGAAATGACTGCTAAAAAACACATCGGTAGGGAAAATGATGATCAAATCACATTTTTTAAATCCGTGGGTCACGCGCTCGAAGATTTAACCGCCGCCACCTATTATTACAATTTATTCAAGAATAAGGGACAATAATAAGGCCTACCAATTAGGTACAAAGAGATTCTTTTCTCTTTTTGCGTTTCTCTGCTTTTTGAGCGTATAAAATAGCGATTCCAATACAAGCACCAGTAAAAGCCAAAATGGCCCCAACCACACTTGCATAGGTTACTGGAAGTCCAACAATCATGGGCAGACCTCCCAAATAAGCCCCTGATGCATTTGCCATGTTAAAGGCACTTTGATTCATGGAGGAACCTAACTTTTCAGCTCCTTTTGCGGCTTTGATAATCGATATTTGAATTGGGGCAGCCAAGGAAAAAGTAATAACACCAACAATAAAACTCACTATAAAAACAGCAATGTTATTACTGGCTAAAAGTGAATTCACCAAAAGAATGGTAGTCATGCTCAATAAACTAATGACAATGGATTTTTGAGCTGAAAACAGTTCCACCATCCGAGCTCCTAAAAAATTTCCGAAGAACATTCCCAATCCTGCAACAATCATAACGTAACCTACATAGGCTTCGGGTAATTGGGTAACATTAATGACCAACGGTGCTATGTAGCTGTACCACGCGAAGAAACCTCCTGTTCCAATGGTGGTCAAGGCAATTAAAGCCCATAGTTTTTTACTTCGTATTCCAGAAGGAGCTTCACCCCCTTCATTGGTTTCGGAATCTGATTCTTCCAGCGACTGTTTTGGCATCCAATAGTAAAGACTGGCCAAGGTGGCAATCCCTGCAATTCCCACCAAAATAAAAGAAAAACTCCAGTGCCACTCTTGTCCAATATAGGTTCCAAGAGGTACGCCGACTACGTTGGCCACCGTAAGTCCAGAAAACATGATGGCCATGGCTTGGGCAGCCTTTCCGGGTTTGGCCAAATAGCCAGATACCACGGCCCCTATACCAAAAAATGCACCATGGGGCATTCCTGATAAAAATCGGAACAGCAGCATGACCCAATAGTTGCCAGAAAATGCGGAAAGTGTGTTGAAAACCGTGAACCATATCATCAAAAACAACAAGGATTTTTTGGGCGATAGTTTTCCGGTCAGCTTGGCCATAAAAGGGGCTCCTATCACTACACCGAGGGCGTAGATTGCGATAAAATGTCCAGCTTTAGGTATGGAAATGCCCATAGAATCCGCAATATTGGGTAAGATTCCCATGATCACGAATTCGGTTAGACCAATCCCAAAACCTCCAACGGCAAGGGACAATAAGGCTTTTGTATTTGTTGAATTTGAAGTTTGACTCAAGTGTGCGTCTTTAATTTCTAAAATTATTATGGGACAAAGGTACGTGGTAATGCGTGATGTGGTTGCAAGTATTTTTACATAATTCTATTTGTATTTATCCATCGTTGGATATCCAAACAAATCATTGCACCAAAACACTTGTTCCTAGGATTTGATAAAAAGAAGAAGTGGTTGCCACCCCTGACAACCACTTAATATAATATAGGGAATAATCATCCACCCCATCCCCTATTCAACTGCTCACATGATAAAAACAGTACTGTTCATCTCGGCAGGCGTTATTAAAGTGGCCTCCGTCCCGAAATAATATTATATAAAACAGCAATAATTGCGATGACTAAAAGTATATGTATTAGGCTGCTTGTTCCAATTCCGGCTACAATGCCAAAAAATCCCAAAACCCATACAATAATGCAAATCACTGCTATAAGCCAAAGTATTCCTCTCATAATTTCTAGGTTTTTCAATTATATAGGATAAAAGTACATTACCTAAATCCAGCAGATTGATTGGATACATGTAATTATTAACTCAAAAAGGCAAGGTTGCTCAGCCTTGCCTTTTTAGTTTTTTATGCAAATTCAAAGATTAATAGTCAAACCGCTTTCTTCGCAACAAGACTTTAGCGTAGTTCCGCGCCATCTTTTCATCATAATCTTGATAGGAACGTTGCGCCCATTCCAAAGCAAGGTCCGTGTTCCCCAATACCTCATGGGCCACGGCGATGTTGTAAGCGGCCCTTCCAGCTGATTTGCTGGATGGATTATTGGCAATCTCAGTCCAGATATCGATTGCCTCTTTCCAATTGGCCACCTCGGTTCTTCTCCAGCCCGCATCAAAAAGGCGTTTATCTCGACCTTTACCTTTCTTGTACATATCACGTCTTACCCGATAAAAACTTGGGAAGAATCGACTGGAGTATTGAAGTCCGGCATCATAGGCCGTTTCGGGCAGTGCCGTAAAAGGAAGCGTTCCATTCATCAAATCATAATCCATAAGATGGGTTTGCTGAAACTGGTCAATAATCGTTTTGCTTGCTGGATCGTAAAGTCTCCAATAACTTCTGACATTGACTCGGGCCCGTCTTGGAATTCGTCCACTGGCCTTTCCCGTTTGAAGCACGGAAGACACCTGCTCCATTGCAGTATTGAATACAAAGTCCGAATTGGAATCGAAAGTTTCCAGCACTAAAAGGACATCGGCTTCGGATTCATCACAGATGACATTTACGGTGTCCCAGTCCAAAATTTCAGGGGTAAGTCTAGTACCTGTACCATACAATCTGGTTTCGGACGGAATCACCACTCTGTAATGACCCCTGTTCTGTATCCCATCAAAAATCCCTTTAATGGCTTCATCTGATGCCAATTTATCCGAACCGGCAATTTCACCCGTGGCTATGGATTCCAACGTTTTATTGGATGCATCTTCTTCCTTGGTCAATGAACGGTTGACCACGGCAATGTCATCAATATCTTCAGGTAAAATCAATTGGGGATCTTGGGGATAGTCCAAATAAACATATCCAGAACTGGCGCATGAAGCCATTCCAATGCAAAGCAACAAATATGCGAAGTGTAGAGGTTTTTTCATAATAGTAAGAATTTGAGAATGAGTGTAAAACAACAAACATGCCAAAAAACATGTTTTCCCATCTCCCATACTCTTGAACGTTTATGAAAGCCTTTTATTTTTAAGGGGTTACGTGAGATTTAAAACAGTGCGTCTCTTTCGCCCAATTATGGATTCTTAAATTGCAACCGAGCAAAAACAGGTAAGTGATCCGACGGATACCTACACTCTTTTGAATCGCTTAAAATAGCACTCTTTTGGACCTCAATGGTGTTTGGGGAAACAAAGATGTAGTCGATTCTCCCCTTCACTGGTTTATTGAATTCAAATCCGTTGAAAGTTCCATCAGGGCCAAAAGCATTTTTTCCTGCAGCGATATGGGCATCTTCCATTTCGGTTAGGATAACCTGCACTCCAGGACTGTCGCTTTCCAGGTTAAAATCGCCCGTTACCACAACCGGAAGCCCGTCCGTGTTCCATTCCTTTATTTTTTGAAGAATCAATTTGGAGCTTTCTTCCCTGGCCTTTACCCCAACATGGTCAAAATGGGTGTTAAAGACCATAAATTTGTTGCCGTCTTGCCTATTTTCAAAAATTCCATAGGTACAAATACGGGGTAAAGCTGCATCCCATCCTTTGGATGGAACCTCTGGCGTTTCGGACAGCCAAAATGTATTCTGTTCCAAAACATTGAACTTTTCTGTATTGTAGAAAATAGCCGTAAACTCACCACGGTCATCACCATGGTCACGTCCAATTCCAAAATAGGTATAATTGGCCAAGCCCTCATCAATAGCTTTTAACTGATGCACGAGCCCTTCTTGGGTCCCAAAAACATCTGGAGTATAAAAATTGAGCTGTCCAATGAGAAAATCTTTCCGACTGTCCCAGTCATTAGGTTTGTCATTGGGATTATCATAGCGAATGTTATACGAAATTACATCAATGGTTTGCCCATGAGCAACCAACATTGCACCTATAAGGCATAAAATCAGCGTGATTTTTTTCATTGTTTGGTATTGGTATTTCTATTTTTTCCAATGGTTGAAGGACCACAAAATCGTTTGATAAAAGGCCTGCAAGCTATTCAAATTTTGGCGCGGCAACGTTATCATATCTTTATTTTCCTGATGGATTGCCGCATTTTCAATTAAAAGTCAAAATAGCCAACATTTCCCAAATAAATTGTATTTTTCCAGCTGTAAAATACCTAAACGCCCTTAGGTATTTTATTCCAGAGCAACGATATAAAGGGCTATGCGAATAAGAATTTATAATTCTTACAAACAATGTATGCACGTTACTCTGAGACCTATTTTTCTTTATTTACAATTTTTACCCTTCTATTCTTAGCCGGATGTACTTCCGAAAAAACCGAAAATCCACATAACACTTGGACCCATTACGGTGGCTCTCCCGGTCAATCCAGATATTTTGAAGCTTCCCAAATCACCAAAGAAAATGTTGGCGAGTTGGAAGTTGCCTGGGTCTATCCCACAGGAGAGGATTTTAACTTCTTCAGCCCTATTGTAGCTGATTCCACGATGTATGTGCTTGGAAAAAACAGTTCCCTGATTGCCTTAAATGCCAGAACTGGCGAGGAAATCTGGATTCATGCCAATCTTAAGGGAATCACCCGAAGAGGAATTAATTATTGGGAAAGTGAGGATAAAAAAGACAAACGGTTGATCTTCACCTTAAACAGTTCCCTTCAGGCCATAGATGCCACGACCGGAAAATCCATTATGGATTTTGGAACCGACGGTTATGTAGATCTGAGGGCAGATTTAGGTCGAGACCCATCAACCATCGTGCGGATTCAGTCCATGATGCCCGGCGTACTTTACGAAGATCTGCTCATTTTAGGGTCCTCCACTGGGGAAACCTATTTTTCCCCTCCTGGACATATCAGGGCGTACAATGTGGTGACCGGAGCGTTGGAATGGACTTTTCATACCATTCCACAACCTGGGGAATTTGGATATGATACGTGGCCCAAAGATGCCTATAAATATGTTGGGGGCACCAATGCATGGAGTGAAATATCGGTGGATGCGGAGCGAGGTATCGCCTTTTTACCCCTTGGTTCGCCTACCTACGATTATTATGGTGCCGACCGATTGGGGAGCAATCTTTTTGCAAACTCATTGGTTGCCTTGGATGCACGGACCGGAGAACGTCTTTGGCATTTTCAAACCATTCATCACGATCTATGGGATTATGATCTTGCCAGTGCGCCTCAATTGATCACAGTGCAACGGGATGGCAAGTCCATTGACGCCGTATCCATCGCTACGAAACATGGCTTTGTGTTTGTATTTGATCGCGTAACCGGGGAACCCGTCTTCCCCATCGAAGAAAAACCGTTCCCACCAAGCAACATGCCGGGTGAACAAGCATGGCCAACGCAACCCATATCATCGCTACCCGATTTTACCAGACATGAGGTTAATTTGGAGAATCTTAATCCTTACTTTCCGGATAGCATCAAACAAGCTTGGGTAAAACGACTGGATTCCACAAAGTCGCAACTGTATCTACCTCCATCCGACCAATATGAGATAGTAGCGATGCCAGGGGCACTTGGCGGGGTTAATTTTGGAAATACCGCCAGTAACCCTTCCAAAGGAATCATGTACATCATGACCCAAGAGTATGCTTCAACCTACCGATTGAACAAGGTTGAACCCCCTAAAGAGGATTTGTCCCAAAATGATGTGGAGCGCGTTAAAAATCTATACAGTTCTACATGCATTGCTTGCCACGGACAAAATATGGAGGGCGGTGCCGGACCGTCGTTATTGAATATTGGACACCACATGCCTTATGATGATTTTAAAGAAATCGTTACCAACGGTCGTGGGCAAATGCCCGGTCTGGTCCATGTAGATGAAGAATCCCTGAAAGCGCTGTTCAAGTTTTTAGGTGGTGAGCCGGTCAGTAATCCATTCAGAAGAGGAAATACAGAAGAAACCATACCCGAAGGGCCTGTAGTGGCTTCGGGTGGAGCTCCTATAAAACCCGATGCACAACGAGGGGCTCCCATGAGAACTTATCCCGAAGGGACAGAACACCCCGATGTGCAGTACACCACAGATTATGGATTGGATTGGCCTGCACTGATTGACCCACCTTGGTCGTCCGTCATTGCATATGACCTCAATGAGGGTACCATTAAATGGCGTAGACCGGTTGGAATTGATTCCCTTTATGCCAAAGGCGACCCGAGCAAAGGTGCTCCACAAGGAACCCAGCGAAAAGGGTTGGTCGTAACTTCAACTGGATTGGTCTTTGCAACCGCCAAAGGCGCCAAATTATATGCTTTTGACCAAGAAACCGGAGAAACACTTTGGGAGACCACCATGAACCACGAATCCAATGCGCAACCTAGTATGTATACCTTAAATGGCAAACAATACTTAGTGGTGAATGCAAATTCCAATTTTTTCCGTGGCACCTACGATCAATCGAAAAAGCCTGGCGCTTTGCCAAGAGGGTATGTCGTTTATGCTTTACCAGAAAAATAGCCCAGGATTCAACCAAAAACAATCAAGCAACAATACATCTTTAATAGTAAACCAAAATAGTTCAACATCATGAGAGCACTAATTGCCATCATTTTAATCATAGTCACAGGCGGTCTTTCGGCACAATCGATACAGGGCCGTATCATCCACAACGATCCAGCAACCTATAGAGACTTGACTTCGGTACATGCCGGGGCGGGGAGTATGGGTTTCACCCAACTTATTGGTCGAGATGACCTTTCCTCCAATTTTCTATATCTACATACTGGTACGATAGCTGGAAAATCAGGAATTGGCCATCATTTTCACCACGATATTGAAGAAATGTATGTGCTTCTTTCTGGGGAAGCAGAATTTACCATCAATGGAAGAACCTCAACCATCAAAGCTCCTGCCCTTGTTCCATGCAAAATGGGTGATTCACATGCCATTTATAATGATACGGACCAACCTGTACAATGGCTCAATTTTGCGGTAAGTACAGTCAAAGGACGTGGCGGTGCTTTTGATTTGGGCGATGACCGAGTGGGAGCCACCCAAGATCCAATACCTGCTTTTGTTTCAGGGAAATTGGATAAAGCATTGCTAAAAACAGAACGAACGCCTTACACTGGAAAAGGGGTATCCTATAGAAGAATACTAGGGCCTGACGTTTTCTCCACAAATTGGAACGCTGTGGACCATTTGACCATCCCCACGGGCACCAAAACCGACCCTTTGCAGCTTGAAGGTAAGGAAGCCGTTTATTATGTCATCAATGGCTCCGGAACGGTAACCGCAGATGGCAAATCAGGTTCATTTGGAAAGGACGATGCTTTCTTTGGAAGGGTTGGTGAGCACATCACCCTAAACAACACCGGTACAGAAACAGTGGAATTGCTGATCATAGAAATCTCCACTTCAAAGAAATGGGACATTAAAAAGCCTTTAAAAGAACCTAAGGCCATGGTTTTGGAAATGGACTTTGTGGTCGACAAGAAAAATGCCCAAGCCTTTGAAGAAATGTACTATTCCATTTATGTTCCTGCCATGATTGTTCAAGATGGGTATTTAAGCTCAAAATTGCTACGCCTGTACTCCGTAGATCAAGCTAAAGAGATTGAAGCGGAACCCACCACCTTCAATTATCAAATCCTTATCTCATTTGAGACAGAGGAAAAACGACGTAAATGGGTAGCGAGTGACCAGCATCAAATTGCGTGGCCCGCTGCAACCGCCTTGGCCAAGGAGTTCAAGTGGCGCGGCTATCATGTCATGGGTGATGATGACCAATAACCGCGCTTTAAAATTAAGGTATAGGATATGCCCAATATGGGTAGCTTATAAATAGTTCACAAAGCCTTGCATATTGGTACGTATTTGATATACTTTATCATAACTCACCATGTAAAGGGTCTTCATATCCTCACCACCAAAACAAAGGCTGACAGGAAAACTGGGCAGGTTAATCATCCCTAGGTAATTTCCTTCGGAATTAAAGATTTGCACTCCGTAGTACGTGGCCACATAAATATTACCCATGGTATCGATGGCCATTCCGTCTGCGCTTGATGATTTCCCTTTGCGTTCCAAAACGGGTGCGGTAAGGAACAATTGGGCAAATTTGCGTCCATTGGCAATGGTACCATCCTCATTTACATCGTAGGCCCAGATAAAATTCTCCTTTTCGCTATTCACAGGATACCACTCCTCGTCATCATAACAATTGTTGATATAAAGCGTTTTTCCATCAGGGGATAACAAGATGCCATTGGGCATGGCAAATTCATTGGGTTCCACCAATCGTTTTACCTCCCCTTTTGGAGTGATGTAATACACCGCTCTTCCCGGCTGAAACTTCTCGGCTTCCATGGTAAATTGTGGGTCCGTGAAATAAATTCCACCCTTGGCATCGGTGATAATGTCATTAGGGCCATCAATGGGCTTCCCATCATACGAATCCGCAATAACACGAACCACTTTACCTTCTGTGGTCATTTCCACTACACGATGCCCCATCATATCGCAAACCACCAAATTTCCATTTTTGTAGGGGTACAATCCATTGGCCTGCATCTTGCCTTCGGTAATATTGCGATAGGAACCATCGGGGTCCAACTCCACAATGGAGCTTTGTGCGGGGTCACCATTCCAATTTTGGTCAAAATACATATTGGAAAAATATACTTTGCCGTTCAACCATTTTGGACCCTCACTGAAAGTAAGGTGCGGTTCTGTCTTGGAGCCATCCACCAACAATTCGGGCTTGGCATCTTCTGGAATGATTTTGTGATACGCCTCCAAGGAAGCCTTGTTCTTTTCCAAATAATCGGTACGTGCCGGCCAGAAAATATCCAAAACATCAGAGCCAAGCTGCCCTACCGAAGCACTGTGCACCATATTGCCCGGTACTAGAAGGGCATCCATGACATCCATCGCAACAGGGGTGTCCATAGCTTTTTCCGACAGGTTTCCGCGTAGCACATAAGTAATTTGTTCCTGTGGATGAATATGGGCAGGAGAACCTCCAAGAGGGTCCATACTTACAAAACTGAGTTGCATGTTCCTTCCGGAAATGATACGGGCATGTGCTCCTTCCCCAATTTTTGTGAATTGGATATCATAAAAATCATACACCTGCCCGGTTGAGATATTGGGCGGATACATTTCATTTAAATCCTCCATGGCTGAAGGTAAATTTTCAACACCTACTTTTTCAAGGTAATCCAAGCGATAGGGACTATACACCTCCATGATTTTGGCTCCATCCGCCCCAGCTTTAATTGCATTTGAGGTTCCTTTTTCCAGATACACAAAATCTGTTCTAGCCGTACCGCTATGAGTACCATCTGGGTCTTCCCTCTTTCTTGAAATCATGGTAACGAACTCCCCGTTGACCAGTTGCTCAATGGATCCATCCAACACAAAAAGAAAACGGTCTGCAGGCAATTCTTCCTCTTCTACAACCGCATTGGCCTCAAGGTCCAAAACACTTGTCAGGGTTCCTTCCGACCAAAAAATCTTGCCACTGACACCAGGTTGAATTTCAATCAGGTCTAGACTGTTAAGGTTGACCGCTTCTCCAACTTTAAGATTGGGAGCAATGCCATTTTCTGGTAAATCTGTTAAAGTTTTGACTTCCAACTGATGTTGCGAAATCAATTCCTGATTTTTTTCGAACCACTCAGGGGTATTCGAATTTTTGCACGCTGAAAGTAATGTCAGCGCAGTCACGGGCACCAACAAAGCATGCAAATTCTTTGCAAATAAGCTTTTCATTGTATTCTGATTTTGATTTTGATTTTAACTATGCTTGTGAAATTAAGCATTTTATCAGAACTCTGAAGCACCTATTCCAACTCTCGGATTTTTGATTTTGGAAACGGTTTAACTTAAAAAACACCTTGTCGGATGAGCGTATGGTTCAGATTGATGTAAAGGCCTATTTTTAGTGGGTTTAGCCTGAACTTTATCGAATTTTAGCACACTTTGTCGCCTGAGGTTTAGTTTATTATCCAATACATATACTATATTATCCTCAAAATTGCACGTATGGAAAAATGTTAGTACTTTTTTACAAAGTAATTGCAAAAATCCTCCAGACATGAAAATTCTACCCTTCAAAATTCCAAAACCAGAACAAGAAGCCCTGGTCTATCAGGAAGATTCTGGCATCCTTTTTTACGACAAACTTCATCAGCATGAAGAAATTCAGATAAGCTATATTGTTTCTGGCGAAGGATCCATTGTGGTAGGTGACACCATAAGTGATTTTAAAGCCAACGATATTCTTGTTATCGGAGAAAATGTCCCTCATGTCTTTAGAAGTGACTCCCAGAATTCCACCAAATCCGTGATGTATACCTTATTCTTTACCAAGGAATCTTTTGGGAAGGAATTTTTTGCACTTTCTGATATGACAAGACTGCAGAAATTCTTTGAAGAATCTGGATATGGTATGAAAATATTGTCCGAGAACGAACGACTTACCCATCTTTTTGAGAATTTAAAAAATCAAAGTCGTATTCAACGTATTGCTACTCTTTTGAATATGTTGGACATCATGATTTCTTCGGACAAACAACCACTGTCCACCTTCGTATATCGTAAAAAATATACTGAGGATGAAGGTAACCGCATGAACAATGTCATCGATTATGCCTTGAGTAATTTCCACGAGCCGT
The DNA here is from genome assembly GCF_042682725.1 of Flagellimonas iocasae. Taxonomy (NCBI): domain Bacteria; kingdom Pseudomonadati; phylum Bacteroidota; class Flavobacteriia; order Flavobacteriales; family Flavobacteriaceae; genus Flagellimonas; species Flagellimonas iocasae. Next base: position 93,165 of record NZ_JBHUHU010000003.1, read on the forward strand.
TTTCTTTGGAAGAGGTAGCCGAGAAGGCCAACATGAGCAAGAATGCCTTTTGTCGTTATTTTAAAAAGAGAACCAACAAGACCTTTTTCCAATTTTTGATTGAAATTAGGATTGAGCATGCATGCCGTTTGCTATTTAAAGACAACGACCTGCCCATTTCAGAAGTTTCCGAACAGTGCGGTTTCTTGAACATTGCCAATTTTAATCGAAAATTCAAGGAGCTCAAAGGTGTTACCCCTACCCAATACCGAAAGTTTACGATAGAAAAATGGAGGGATAAATATTCCAAGTCTGCCTAGGAACAAATCCATTTTTTCCAAAAATTCTCCCTGACGCACCAGCGGAGCCGATATTTTTATATTGTTACACCACAACTTTTCGGACAATATTTGCTCAATAGAAGCCATAAAAAAAGTACCTACATTGCTGTAGATACTTTATGGATAACACTTAATTATAGAAACTAAACTCTCTTTTTTCTTACTTAAAAACCGTTTTGCTCACCTTCAATAACAGGTTTGGCAATGTTGAGGCCATTGTGTTTGTACTCGGCGGCTTCTCCATCTGCTGGAATGGCATCCTTTATAAATTCTCTAAGGTCCTCATTTGAAGTGACCAGATCCTCGCTGCGCAAGTACATCATGTGACCGCTTCGGTAGCCTCTCCAGCGCATGCGATCCATAAGCTTTCCCGTTTTATCAATCTGCCACATATTGTATTTTGCATTGAAGTAATCGCAGGCACCATCATAATACCCTGACTGCACCATTACATGCAAGTATGGGTTCTCGGACATGGCTCTTCCCAAATCTTCTCCGGTGTGATCATCACTCCGGTCCCAAGGTCTGGTTTGCCCTGCGATATAATACGTTAAATCCGTATTGTAGTTCAAATAATTTTTGAGGTAGTAGTTGATGGCCGGAGTAAAGGTGTGTTGCCAAGAGGTATTCTCTGGGGAGTAATCTGGGCGTTCTCCCGCGTCTTGTGTATCTATTCCCAAATAACGGGAATCCAATCTTCCTACGGTATATCCTTCCTCCCGCAACAATTCCTTCCAAAAAAATCTTGTGGGAATCCTGAGGTTATGCTCCATGATCACTTTTTCTGATATTCCAGAATAGCGTGCCATCTGTGCGGCTATATTCTTCTTTTCCGCGAGAGGTAGAAGTCCACCTTTGGTCAAAGCAGGAATCAATTCATTGATGGTGAAGGTCTCCACCTCTGGAAGCATTTCCGTTAAATCCTTTTGCTGTAAATCAGAAGGTTGCTGTTTATGAAACCATGCCGTAGCCGCATAGTATGGCAACATACTGGCATCATCCACTGGTCCGTCCCTGCGAATTCCCAATGTTGTGGGGGAAACAAGAACCACACCATTTAGATACATCCATTGCCGCTCTTGCAATTCTCTGGCCAAACCAGATACACGGGTTGTACCGTAACTTTCCCCAACCAAGAATTTTGGAGAAGGCCAACGATCTTGTCTAGTTACGAAACCACTGATCCATCGAGCCAAATATTTTACATCTGCATTTACACCAAAGAATGTTTTTGCCACGTCTTCTTTACTCATTCCATCCACAGGACGAGACAATCCAGTATTTACGGGTTCTACGAACACGATGTCCGCTACGTCCAAAATGGAATTGTGGTTTTCTTCAACCCCATAAGGCTGCACTGGATATCCTTCTTCACTGATTTTAATCCGCTGTGGACCGGTGTATCCTAAATGCATCCAAACGGAAGCAGCACCTGGTCCTCCATTAAAAGAGAACACCAATGGCCTTTTGGAGGTGTCCTTAATGTCCGACCTTTTGTAGAATACGTAAAAAAGTCCGGCAATGGCGTTGCCATCTTCATCCCAAACCGGCATTTTACCGGCTGTTGCAGTATAGGGCACCTGTTTTCCCTTAATGGTAACCGACCCTTTTGTGGTTACCGCAGAATCAATGTTCACTGGAATCTTTTGGGCGTCCAAAACCCCTATCGCAAGGCTACAAACCATGCAAAACGTAAGTAACTTTCTCATTGTTGAATTGCGTTAATGTATATTCTTGACAAGTGTTCTGGGGGAACAGAACACGGTGTGACTATTCCCCCAGACAACTGTTAGTCATAAAATTTCCATTGGGTCTTAAAATCCTTGTTCAATTTTTGGCCTGTAATGATGGCTCGCACCATTTCCATAGGCATGGCATTCAACCTGATGGCCTTATCATGGAATTCCTTTATTCCCATTTTTCCACTGTCCACCATTTCCTTTTTCAAGGCGTAGAATTGACGACCTCCGGTCAAGTAACCCACTTGATACAACGGATTACTATTACTGGACAAAGGTCCACGAATTTCACTTTCAGCATTTTTGTACTCATGACCTACTTTTTCCACTAAAAAGTCTATACACTCTTGTGGTGTCCATTCCCCCATATGGAAATTGAAGGAGAAAATAATTCGAGCACAACGGTGCATATGCCAGAAAAGCATTCCTATTTTTTCTTCTGGTGTGGTTGGAAAATCCATGTCCCATAACAAAAGCTCCCAGTACAATGCCCATCCTTCCATCCAAAATGGCGTTCCGAAATTACGATAGGTTCGGTAACGTGCATTCATGAAATACTGCATGTTATGTCCGGGAATCAACTCATGGTGTACGGTAGCAAATGAGAAGTTTGGGTTGTTCCCGCGCATACTCATCATCTTGAACTCATGGTCCATAGTGTTCGTAGGGTACGAAATGGTAATATTGGTTCCTCCTGTAAAAAACGCATTGGTGCGTTGTCTCTCAGGTGACATCATATACATTCCCCAAACCTCTTCTTCCAAAGGTGGAATGGTAACTAAATCATTCTTTTTCAAGAACGCCACGGATTTTTCATATAAATCCAGAATGGCCTCGGGCTGCTTACCAGGGGGCACATACGTTTCCTTCACATGCTCCAGGGCAGCTTTCCAATCGTTACCATATCCCAATTCTTGGGATGCCTTCAGCATTTCCTTTTCACACCACGCAAACTCCTCGTTGGCTATTTTGGTAAGCTCCTCTGGCGTGTAGGGAACCATTTGATATTGAAGCAGACCAATCAATTCCTCGCGACCTACAGGTTTACGTGAAACAATACCGTTTTTGTCCGGTGTCTGCTTTTTCTTGAACAACTCAGTGTACTCCTTCAGGGAAGCATCCAAATCCTCATAGGTTTTTGATGTCCACCACGTGAACATGGGATCATACCCATTGTAGAAGCCATGAACGTCGGCCAAGGCTTGTTGCAAGCCATTACCAACATCGGTTGCTTTTCTGATGACCAATACACTTAGGTCATCTGATTCCTTTAGAATCGTTTTTAGTGAATCAACCTGATCGAAGATTCCGGACCATTCCTTTGCCACTTGTTGTGCATCGGGCTGAATTCCTCTTCTTCTCAATTTGAACAAGTCATATACCGTTTTGGTAAAAGGGAACCATTTGGCCACACTATCCAACTCGCGTCGCTCCACTTGGGATTGTCGCAAGTTTTCATTTAAATCTCTTTTAAAAAGGATATAATCCACCTGACATTCTTGGGACAATCCATCAAAGTCCAGAGCACTCAGCTTGTCCAAATATTGTTTGTACAAGCGGTCCATGCGGTCCAATTTTTCTGGGTATGATGCTGATGGACCCCTTCTTCCGAAGCCGTAGAACGACCCTGTGGAAGGGCTATAAAAATTATCCAATACTCTGGAATCTGCCTGAAAATTTTCCATGAGATAGGGCATCTCCTGGCAGGGAACAAAATCTGCTTCTTGGGCAAAGCCCGTAGCTATAGTTACAAGACCTAAAAGTCCTCCAATAAAAGTGTTTCGCATTTTTATTGTTTTGGTGGATCGTAGAATTTCCATTTGGCCTTGTAGTTTTTGCTAATTTTCTGATCGGTCATAATGGCCTTAATCATCTCAACTGGCATTGCATTCATGGTAATGATCCTATCATGGAATTCCTTGTTGGTCATTTTACCGCTATCCACAAGCTCTTTGTGCAAAGCGTAGAACTGACGACCTCCTGTTAAGTAGGCCAATTGATACAATGGAGGGTAGTTACCTACAAAAGAACGTCTTACCTCACCCTCGGCATTGGCTCGCTCGTGACCTACACGATCAACCAAAAAGTCGATACATTCCTGAGGTGTCCATTTGCCCAAATGATAGTTCAAAGAGAAAATGATACGGGCGCAACGGTGCATGTGCCAGAACAACATACCGATTCGGTCTTCTGGCCCTTGTGGGAAACCTTTGTCCCACAATAAAAGCTCCCAGTACAACGCCCATCCTTCGGTCCAGAATGGTGTACCAAAGTTACGGTAAGTACGGTGTCGACTGTTCATGAATCCTTGCAGGTTGTGCCCCGCAATCAATTCATGGTGTACTGTGGCCATGGAGAAATGAGGGTTGTTACCTCTCATACTCATCATACGTTGTTCATACGTCATGGCATCAGTGGGGTAGGAAATGCTGATCGAGGAGCCTCCGGTAAAGAATGGATTTACCAATTGACGCTCAGGTGACATCATGCCCATACCCCAAACTTCTTCAGCCAATGGGGGAACTGTAATTAAATCGTTCTTTTTAAGGAAATCAACGGCCTCGTTGTAGAGACGCAATATCAACTCTGGTTGTTTTCCAGGCTCTACATAAGCGTTCTTTACTTTTTCTTGGGCTGCTTTCCAATCATTGCCAAATCCCATTTCTTGGGATGCCTTTAATAGTTCAGCATCACACCAAGCGAATTCTTCATTGGCTAATTTTATCAATTCTTCGGGAGTATAGTCAATCATTTCATACTCCAATTGCTTCATTAATTCTTCTCTACCTACAGGGTTTCCTACAATACCGCTTTCATCAACAGGCTTTCCTTTGGCAACCTTATTTTTGAACGCTTCTGAGTAGGCATCAAAACCTTTGCCCATCTCTTCATAAATGGTAGGCATCCACCAAGTGACCATTGGGTCGTACCCATTGTAGAATGAGTATACATTTTCAGCAGAGTTTTTAAGGTCGGTAATGACACGCAGTGCTTCTTCAACTTCATCCTTACCCAAGGTTGTAGTACCTTCAAGCTCTTTCTTTAGCGTGGACATTTGCTCTACAACATCGTTCCATTCTTTTGCCATTTTGGTGGCATCAGGTTGGTGGCCTCTTCTTCGTAATTCTAGATAAGAGTAGATGTTATCGGAAAACGGAAACCACTTTTTAATGTTTTGATACACTGCCTCTTGCTCTTTAGCTTCAGCATTTTCCTTTTCTAAATCCCTTTTGAACAACACATAGTCTGCCTTACATTCTTGTGGAAGTGAATTGAAGTCCAATGCTGCCAATTTTGCCAAATAGTCGTTTCTCAATTTGGTCATTCTGGTCCTTCGCTCTGGAGAACCTCCTGGGTCATTTGTTCTTCCCCAAAAACCGCGGGCACCTGGCGCGTAAAAACGAACCAACGAGCTGTAATCCGCGTTGTATTTGGTCATTAAATCTGGCATTTCCTCGCATGGCACATACAAAGCTTCTTGTTTTGCCTGTGCATTCAAGGACATTGAAATTGACCCCATCATAAGAATAGAGGAGGCAATCCATAAAATTCTTTTATTTCTCATTTAGATAGTTAGTTTGATTTGAAAATTATGCAACACCATGTAAAGATGACCTCTTCCCTACCATTGGATTGAGGCCTTTTTTGGGCATTGTGGATAACTTACATTGAATTAAAACACTTTAAAGGTATTGTACATTTAGGCCGACCCATAATAGCATATTAACTGTAATTGATATTATGTTCTCTAATGTGGGGTATTAGGGCATATATTTGGGATTGAACGGTTTAGACAAGGTTTGTGGGATTTATGCCAAAAGTTTTGGAACCTGTATAAAAATCCTAGGGCCATCAAAAATCTGATGGCCCTAGGACACTAACTCAAACAACTAAAAACAAATTCTATTTATCGTAAAACTTCCAAGAAGTTTTATAATTTTTACTCAAGGGTTGATTTGTAAGAATAGCTCTTACCATTTCAACAGGCATGCTGTTTTCTCTCAATACGGCATCGTGGAATTCTTTGTAGGTCATTTTTCCAGAATCCACCAATTCTTTTTTCAGGGCATAGAACTGCATTCCTCCGGTCATGTATGCTAACTGATATAAAGGCCCGTACCTTGCTGTAAATGAACGTCTTACCTCGCCTTCGGCATTAGCTCTTTCATGTCCGACCCTATCCACTAGATAATCGATACACTCTTGAGGGGTCCATTTACCTAAATGATAATTGAGGGAGAATATAATCCGTGCACAACGGTGCATTCTCCAGAACAACATTCCAATACGGTCTTCGGGAGATCTTGGAAAATCCATATCCCATAGGATAAGTTCCCAGTACAACGCCCATCCTTCGGTCCAGAATGGAGTCCTAAAACTTCTATAGGTCTTGTACCTTCTATTCATAAAGCCTTGTAAATGGTGACCCGCAATCAATTCATGGTGCACAGTGGCTCTTGAGAAGTGTGGGTTATTGCCCCGCATACTCATCATTTTATCATCATGATCCATGGTGTTGGTTGGGTATGAGATCATCAAGGTCTCACCGCCAAGGAAGAAGGGTGCTATTTTTTGTCTTTCTGGACTCATCATGCGCATTCTCCAGGTTTCCTCGGCCACAGGAGGAATGGACAACAAGTCATTTTTCTTAAGAAAATCGATAGATTGATTGTAAAGGTCCAACATCGCTTCGGGCTGTTGACCTTCTGGCACGTAGGATTGCTTTACTTTTTCTTGGGCGGCTTTCCAATTATCGCCGAATCCCATTTCGCGGGATGCTTTCAATAATTCTTTATCACACCAAGCAAATTCCTTGTTGGCAATCTCCACTAATTCTTCTGCAGAGTAGGGGATAAAGGCATCTTCCAATAGATTTTTTAGTTCTTTGGCACCTACTGGGCTACCGATAATGCCACTTCCGTCGTCTTTGGGAAGGGTGCTTTGATCTACCTTGGTCATGATGAGCTCTCCGTAGGTCTTTAGCTCTTCCATCAATTTTGCGTATGGTTTTTCCATCCACCATGTAAAGTCTGGATCATAGCCATTGTAGAATTCATAAATGCTTTCAAGTGCGGTTTGATGGCCTTTGACAACGTCCTTTCCTCTTTCTGCCAGACTACGATCAAATGAAGGTGGTTCTTTTGTAAGTTCCGCTGACAAGGTTTTGAGTACTCCGCTAATTTCGTTCAATTGGGCAGCGACTTTGGATGATTCCAAATGAATGCCCCTTCTGCGTAATTTTTCAGTTTCGTATATAGGACCGGCATAGGATACCCATTTTTCAATTTGGGCGTATTCCTCACCTTCAGCCTCTAGATTTCTTAAGCTTCTATTAATGTCACTTTTTACCAAAAGGTAGTCTACCCTGCCATTTACCGACAATTGATTAAATGTGAATTCTTCCAATCGGGATAGGTAGCTTTCATAGAATTCTTTGAAGCGCTCCCTTCTTTCTGGGGAACTCTCCACAATATAAAATCTACTAAGGCTTCCATAATCGGCAGACATCTCATTCATCAACTGATACAGTTCACTTACAGGAGCTGTTTCGCCACCATTTTGGGCAAAGCCGGACACTGCCACAAACAATGTCAGAAAAAGTGAGGCCGCATATTTTTTAATTTGTATTCTCATTGTTGTTCTCAAAAAATTACATCAGAACTAATTATTACTATGGTTTTGATAAAAAGACGGGGCCATTTAATATGACCCCGCTTTAAATCTATTCTTACTACTTATTATCCCAAGTAGTACCCTTGGCGAACCAGTCTGGTTGACCAACGGCTGCAACATTTGGGTTTCTTTCCACTTCGTTGAGTGGGTAAGGGAACCTTCTTGGGAAGGTTTCCGTATTAAATACGTTCAACAACATATAATCGAAATCGAACTCAGGATATCCAGTTCTCACGAAATCAAAATAAGACTCATGGGTTCTAAATACGTTTGCAATGTACTTTTGATCAATAATCAAGTTTTGCGCATCTTCAATGTTGGTTGGCATAGTCAAAGACGCCTGAGCCAAATAGGCATCAATTTCCGTCTGCTCCACTCCAACGAACTGCATGTCTGCCTCAATACCATCTTTCATGGCTTGTTCTGCAAGTGCCCATTGACCATTGAATGCATAAGCTTCAGCTCTAAGGAATTCAGATTCAGCATACATCATGATCTGTGCCGGATAAGACATGGTAATGTATGAATATCTCCAGTGGCTAGGGGTTTGTCCTGGCTGAACTACAGCACCAGACTGCAAGCCTACAAATCCATCAGGAAACTCTTCTGAATAGGTGAACATGATCGGTCTTCTAGGATCGTTATACGAATTCATAAGATCAATTAAGAAGTTACCGGGGGTCAATCCAAGACCACCAGAATACGCTCTGTTCATGTAGGTGAACAATGGGTTGGCGTTGTTCAATTCATCCAAGTGTCTCCACATTACATTATCTTCATTTGAATTCATACCATCTTCAAGATAGGTCAAAGCCAAACTTGCTTGCGCTGCTGGAGTAGTTCCAGGAGCATAAGACAAACGTAGTGCTTGTCTTGCTTTCATTGAGTAAGCAAATCTGATCCATTTGTCGGTATCTCCATCTAGAAGGTAATCATCGTTTCCAGGAACGCGTTCTCCTTGATTTGCAGCCCCAAGAAGTGCAATGGCTTCATCCAACAATCCGTTGGCATGCGCATACAATTCTGCTTGGGTGGCCAAGGTAGGTTGCAGTGCATCAAGACCTTGCATAGCATCTTCCAAAGGTGCTTGATCGTAAACATCAGCAATGTAGAACCAATGAAAGGCAGCAATTATCCCGGCTATACCTTGATAATGCGTGTTTCCATTCTCTTCGGCCTTATCATAAAGCTCAACGGCATGTTTCAAAGAGTTTGAATATGAATTCCAAACTTCGTTACCGTAACCGGCATTGATATCCATTGATCTAGAGGTTGAACCTTCAATGGAGTGATAAGACAACCATTGGGCAAAACCACCCCATGTATCCAACTGGTTGGTAGCCAACGCTGCCCATTCAGATTCAATACCGATCAACATTACATCCTCAGTAATTAGTGGACCATCCTCAATAGTATTGGGGTTCCTGTCCACGTCTATCCAGCTATCACAACCTATCAACAGGGTCACCATTGCAACCAAAATAGCGTAGTGTTTTATATGTATTCTTTTCATAGTCATCGTATTAAAATTTGGCGGTTAAGGTAAGTGTATATGTCTTGGTAGCAGGCATGCTATAACCCAAGTATGCATTACCATTGGTAATACCATCGGTATTAACTTCAGGATCCGCACCTTCAAAACCATCCTTGAATTTTCTCCAAAGGTTTCTTCCAGAAAGAGAGACATCAAGAGCGGTCAATCCAATGTTCGACAACAAATTTTGAGGAACTTGGTAAGAAAGGTTTACTTCTCTCAATTTAATGTAGTCTCTTGGCATAATGTTATCCTCCCAAACACCTTGGGCAACAGTTTGCCAGTACAAATCGTAACGGGTAGGCTCAGGAGTCTCGCTGGTCACAACTACTTCTCCATTCTCAACGTGACCCATTACACCATCAAAGGTGATCATGTTATCCTCTGGTCTATTTTCTTGGTGCTTGGCCATACCATAATACGTAAGGTAGTGGTCGTTCAAGCTGTATAGATATCCTCCAACGCTTACATCCAACAAACCTGACAGGGTTAGGTTTTTGTATTTGAAGGTTGTTCTAAAACTTCCCATCCAATCTGGAACGGTTTGGCCCAAGATTTGGTTTGTGGAGTTATCAGCCAATGGACGTCCATATCCGCTTCCGGCAGCATCGCTCAATACCAATCTACCTTGGTCATCTCTTAAGAAACCAGGACCATAAATTACTGGGTAAGGTTGACCTACAACGGCCGATCCATAAGAACCAACACCGATTGGTTCATCATTGGTTCCCAAATTATCCACAGTAGGATTATCCTTAGAGAAGTTAATGTTTACATCCCAGCTAAAGTCGTTGGTTTGAATTGGTGTAGCATATACCGCAAGTTCCACCCCTTTGTGGGTAATACCTCCAATGTTTACGTTACCAAAGGTATATCCTGTAGAAGCTAAGAACTGCTCACTCAAAATCTGGTTTTCACTCCAGTTATGGTAGTAGGAGAAATCTATTCCCAAACGGTTTTGGAAGAATTTCAATTCAGTACCCAATTCCACTTCGCTCTTGAACTCATTGCTCAACCCTACGTTAGGCAACTGTGTGTTGGATAAGAAACTTCCCTGACCATTAAAAGGCCATTGTACACCATCACTAGCAGGATTTCCCAAAACAACATTACGGGCATACGCATTTGCAGGAGAACCTACTTTTGCATAACTGGCCCTTAATTTACCGTAATTGAACACATCAGATTTTGGCAACAACTCACTGAATACGAAACCTAAACTATGGCTAGGATAGAAAAAGCTTTCAGCCACACTGGATGCCCAGTCATTTCTTCCTGTTACCGTATAGTACAACCAGTTCTTGTATCCAACCATGGCCTGTGCGAAGTAAGAATATGATCTGAAAAGGGTTCTGGTCTCATACGCATTGAAGCCACTTACGTTCGCGGTATTATAGATGCCAGGCAATACCAATCCAGTACCTTCAAAGGCATTAAAACGAGTTCTGCTTTCTGAAATGTTATGTCCAACCAAAGCCATTAAGCTGATATCTCCAAAATCATTGTCATAGGTCAACGTTTCTGTGGACTCTATGTTTCGATCAAATTGTTCTGAAGTATCATAACTTCCTTGTACGGATGCATATCCGCCTTTGTTATAATGAGAGTCTCTATGCTGACTAGAAGTACTGATACCTGTTATAGACCTAAAGCTCAGTTTTGGTACAATCTGGTATTCTATGGTAACGGTACTGTTAAAACGATCTCTTTCGTTATTGTTCCCAACATTGTCCAACAACCAAGTGTAAGGGTCTCTGGAACCACCCCGGTAAGATCGTAAACGACCAGTCTCATCATAAACAGGATAAGGGTTCCAAGTATTTGGAGCCGCTACAACAGTATTCATGAACGCACTGTTAGAGCTGTTCTCATCCAAACGTGAGTTCTTTTGAGTTGAATAGAAAATGGAAGAAGAAACTGTAAGTTTTGGTGTAAACTTAAACGTAGTGTTTGCGTTGATAGAGTTTCTTCTAAACTTCAACGGCTCTAGGATACCATCGTTCATCAAGTTACTGTAGCTCACAAAGTAAGATGCCTTTGAAGTACCTCCCATAGCACTAATGGTGCTTTCATTGGTAACAGCTGTCTTAAATACATCCCATCTGTCATAGTACTGTGCACCCGGCACATCAGAAATTCTTGGCCCCCAGCTAGTAGATGTAAAAGCTGTTTCACCATCAACATAGCTCCAATCTGTACCATCATAGAATCCTTGTGACCATTTTTTCTGCAATGGAATTTCATAAATTCTGTCAAAGCTGGTAGAGTTAGAGATCGTGATGACCGGTTTGGATTCGAATTCTCCAGATTTAGTGGTAATCAATAGTACACCATTTGCAGCTCTACTACCATAAAGGGCAGCGGCCGAGGCTCCTTTAAGAACACTTAAGCTCTCAATGGCATTTGGGTCAATATCCCCAAGACCTGATGATGTACTGGAGTTGGCTGCATCGAAGGGAACGCCGTTAACTACAATCAAAGGTTGGTTGTTTCCAGTAATGGAAGAACCACCCCTAATTACAATACGGGTACCACTACCAGGCTGGCTAGAAGTACTTGAAATCTGTACCCCAGCAACCTTACCGCTCAAGGAGTTCACAAAGTTGTTGGTTGCTTTAACCCCACTAATGTCGTCTCCTCCAACTTGGGCAGTAGCGTATCCCAGTGCTCTTTTGTCACTCTTAATACCCAAAGCGGTCACCACAACCTCCTGAAGTGCTTGCGCATTCTCTTCAAGGGTCACTGATAGACTGGTTTGTCCATTTACAGCGATTTGTTTGGTAACATATCCAATGTAAGAAATCTCCAAAGTGGCACTTGCACTAGAGAGTTGGATTGAGAAATTACCATCAAAATCGGTTTGGGTACCATTCATGGTACCACTTTCTACAACACTGGCTCCTGGGAGCGGCGTACCGTTTACGTCTACAACAGTACCGCTTACCGTTAACTGCGGAGCATTGCTGTTGTCTGTGTTGAATTCTTCAGCAAGAAATTCGGTCTCCGTTTCTTTTTCCCCAAGAAATGGGAACTCGTCCACCAACATATTGGTTTCAGCAGCCCATGAGGAACAATAAAACACCCATATGCTAATCATCAATAGTTTGTTTAGCATACTAACGGGCAACTTTATCAATTTTTTCATAATTCTAAGTTAGTTGTAATAGTTTCTGGTTTCTTTTTATCTTATACTATCCATACCATACTGATAGTTGGTTATTTAAATTTCGGGGGTTCACTTCATTCTCTCTTTTTTATTGATTAAACGTTTTTGCTATCTGAAATCCGATTACTTTTCGAGTAGTAAATCCGATTTTAAGTCTCTCCATGGTCGTGTTAAAAAACAGCAAACCGTGTGTGTCAAATTCTGTTATCAGTATTGTCCATTTTTTAATCTTCAGTAGATTCAACAATACCATAATTTTTATCCAACCAAAACCTCAATTCCTTGCTATAATTTCAAAGGAATTAACGTTTTGATTACCGAAACTTAAAAAAAGAATTTAGGAGATAAATCGTGTGGGATAATATAATACTGGTAAAAGCTAATATGTTACACATCTTGGGATTTTTTGGAATAATCCCCCTACTTATTAGGCTATTTTTGATCGGGAAATCAACTTGTTAGTACCCTGTAATACCCCGCTTGAAGCAACTGATTTTTAACAAAAACACAGGTTAAAAATCACCTTTAAAGTGTATAAATCAATTCCAAAAGATGTTGGAATCTTTGCAGAAACTTAAGCACAAAGTTAAGGTTCATTTTTGACTCAAAAAATCATTTTATTGACCCAATTCACGAACTTCAAAAATTGTCAGTTCTTGATTTTCAAAACGGGCCGTAATTTCAATAGGATTACAGCACACTTCGCAATCTTCAACATAGGTTTGGTCGTAGACGGAACTGTCCAAAAGAAACGATATCTCTTCCCAACAATAAGGGCATTGAAAAAAATGTTCGTACATATCTGATTTTTAAATCGTTAAAAATCCACATTGAGCAGTTGCCCACTGATCTGCAACATTTGCAATTCGGCCAGCTTGGCATTGTACTTCGCCTGACTTTTCGCCAATTCAGCATTTAACAAATTCAACTGGGCCTGTCTGAACTCAATGGAGGTCACCTGACCCAATTGGTAACGCTCATCCGTCCGGTTAAAGTTATTTTGGTTGGTCTGAAGGTTCTTTTCCTGTACTTCCAGTACATAAAGGGCATTATTGTAGCTATCCCAAGCATTGCGGATATCACGTTCCACCTCCAATGCTATCTGCTTTTTGAACAGTTCTTGATTTTCATAGGTAATCTTGGCATTCTTAATACCTGTTATCGACCTGCCGCCATCAAATAGGTTCCAAGTTAGATTTATGGCCCCTGTAACACCTGTCGAAGTATTTTGAAGCGAGAATGCCAGTGGACTATTGTTGTTGGATTCATTCCAGCCATAGGTTCCCGTGAGTCCAATTGTGGGCAGAAAATTGCTTCGAGCCACTTTTACATTATAATTGCTGATGGTAATGTCCTTTTCAACAATTTGAAGCCGAACATTGTTTATTTTGGCCTCATTGTGCATACTTTCCATCTCCAAACCTGGTACAAAATTAACCGTGGTGTCAATGGCAAATCCGGTTGAAAGCTCACGGTTTAGAATCAAATTTAAATCCCGCATGGTATTTCTTAACTGCTGTCTAGAGTTCAGCAGGTTAATACTATCCGTATTGATGTCCACCTCAGCGTTCAGCACATCCAAACCAGTATTTTGGCCATATTCAAACTGATAGCGCGCCCTCGTAAGCCTGTCTTTTGAAATTTCCAAGGCCTGCTCCAAATTATTGGTATTTTCGGTTAATCGGGCCACCTCATAATACACCGTAAAAAGCTGTAAAATGGTAGTTTCAATGGTTTGCTTTACTTCCAATTCCGATTGTTGGGAGCGCTCCTTGAAGCTTTTGTAGTTGTAATAGCGCCCCAGACCATCAAACAAGGTGTAGTTCACATTTAAGGCAGCGTTGTACCTTCGGGTTTCAGCCCCTTCGGCCTTACGAGTCTCTCCATTGGCCAATACCCCTTCAGTGTTTTGCCGGTCTATCGTACCCCCACCATTTGCAGTTACAGTGGGTAAATATCCCGAGTTAAGGATACTTGCATTATTATCATCAATTCTTTTGGTATTTCGGGCCACCTGAATCCCCAAGTTGTTCTCCAATACCAAATCTATGGCCTCTTCTTTGGAAAGCGTTTCCTCTTGAGCGTGTGCTGCGTAACCAAAAAACAATAAAATAAAGGGTAGCGTATAAAAAATGCTTCTCATTATGTCGTTTCTTCTAAAACTTTTGAAGTTTTTTCTTGTGACCCATCATCATTTGAGTCTTCATTCTGGCTGTTTCCACCTTCTTCAATCATTAAATCTTCTTCTTGTTGCTCCCTAATGGCACGTTCCACCTCTTCTTGCGATACTTTTTCCCCAGTCCACAAGCGCTTGGACCACACTTTTATAGTATTTCCGAAGGAAAGGAACAACGGTAACATTAAGAGAGTAAGAATGGTGGCAAACGCAATACCATAAGCAATTGAAATGGCCATCGGTTTTAAAAATTGTGCCTGTCTACTTTTTTCAAGTAAGAGAGGCGCCAAACCGGCAATGGTAGTTACCGATGTTAAAAATATGGCCCTAAAACGAGAGCGCCCAGCTTCGTAAAGTGCCTCATCAAACTTTAACCCATTGCGTAAATTGATATTGAATTTGCCAATTAATACAAGTCCATCGTTCACCATGATACCAATGAGTGCAATAATCCCTAGCATGGACAGAATGTTTATGGGGAATCCGTGAATCCAATGTCCCCATGCCACGGCCGTTAAACTAAAGGGCACCAAAAGAAGCAACAACAAGGGTTGACTAAAGCTTCTAAACGTAAAAGCTATGGTAATATAGATAAGAAATAACACGACCAACCCTACGAACCGCAACGAGTTGACAAATTTATTGGCTTCCCGGTTCTGACCTTCATAAGAAGGGGTAATGGTGGGATATTTTGATACAATATCCGGCATCACTTCAGTACGAATCCAACTCATGGCATCGGTTCCACTGGTGGTCTCGGGGTTGCTCAAATCTGCCGATACCTGAATTTCACGCTGACCATCCAAGTGATTAATGGCCACATCCCCTCGTTCAATGGTGTATGAAGCTATTTCTTTAAGTGGAATCCGTTCGCCGTTGGGAGCCAAAATCCGCATTTCATCCAAATCGGTGATGGAAGACCTGTCTGCACGATCGTAGCGCACCCAAACCCTAATTTCATCTTGTCCTCTTTGAAAACGCTGTGCTTGGGCCCCAAAAAAACCGGCACGTACCTGGTTCATCACGGAACGAAGGTCCAATCCCAATAAATAGGCATTTTGTTTTAATTGCAATCGAATTTCCTTGATTCCCGCTGGGTCGTTATCGGTGACATCTTTAAGGTTTCCATTGTTGAGCATGGCGCTTTTCAACTCCTCCTTGGCGGCTTTGAGCTCCGTAATATTGTTTCCCAGAAGGGATACGGATACAGGAGAACCTCCAAAATTACCTCCAGAACCATAAATCAGACTTTCCACGCCTATTACCGGACCAACCAATTCCCTGAGTCGTGAAGTGACCATATCGGCCCTGATTTCATCTGGGCGCTCTTCTCCTGGCAGTAGATTGATTTCCAAAGTAGCCGCGGAAGAACCAGGACCCACATTTTTTATCATGTTCACAAAAAGATCTTGGCCAGTGCCTTTCAGATATTGGTCTGTAAGTTCCTCGTCAACAATATGTGCTTTTTCTTGAATGAGACTGATGATGGAATCCGTGACCTTCTCATTGGTTCCGTTGGGCATTCGTAATTGAATGGAAATCTGGTCACTCGCAATCATTGGGAAGAAAGCTGTTCTGATGACCCCTCCTCCAATGGATCCAAACGTCAACACCAACGCCATAAAAAATATGGCAAAGGTCAAAAATTTGTAGTCCAGTGCAAACTTCAATGCGGGGCTGTACAATTTATCACGCATCCAGGCCATCATGCTGTCCCCAATCTTATTGATAACCCTCAACTTGGCAAAGACCTTGGCGATACCGGTTTTGGGACCTTCTTTCTGGGGATGGAGTGCTTTTGAATGGGCCAAGTGAGCGGGTAGAATGATCAAAGCCTCGATAAGTGAAATGATCAATGTTAAAATAACAATGACCGAAACCTCACCAAAAAACTCACCGATTCGGCCGTCCAAAAACAGGATGACGGAAAATGCCAATACCGTTGTGATAATTGCTGAAATAATCGGGGGAAGCACTTCCATGGTTCCATCAACTGCAGCGCGTACAGGAGGTTTTCCTTTTTCATAATGTTGATAGATGTTCTCGGCGATTACAATACCGTCATCCACCAAAATACCTATGACGATGATCATCCCAAAAAGGGACAGTACATTAATGGTAACGTTTAGCAATGGTGCAAAAACGAACATTCCCAAAAAGGCAATGGGTAATCCGAAGGCTACCCAGAATGCCAAACGTGTGTTCAAGAAGAGGGAAAGGAAAATCAACACCAAAATCATTCCCACAACTGCATTTTCGGTAAGCAATTGTGTACGTTGCGTCAATATCTTTGAGCGATCGTCAATGACCTGCAATTGTACATTGTCGTGCGTAGCATTATACTTCTTTATGTATTCCTTGATTTTCTCGGCAGAGCCAATCAAATCTTCAGTATTGGTACTGGTAACGGTAATGTTTACTGCCAAATTTTCATTAAAATAGGATGCATTGGGCGTTTCGGAAAAACGATCCCGGATTATGGCCACATCCTTTAAACGAACGGTATGACCAGCTGCATCGGAACGAACAACAATATTTGAAAGCTCATCTCCGTAGTAGGAACGATTTTTGGCCCTGATCAAATATTCTTCTGTTACGGTCTTGATATTACCCCCTGTCACCAAAATATTGGCATTGGCCACGGCTTCGGCCACTTCAGTAAAGGAAAGGTTGTAGGCCAAAAGACTGTTCTCGTTGACGGCAATCTCAATTTCCTCATCGGGATATCCTGAAGGTTCAATCTGGGAAATACCATCTATGGCCCTAAGATCATTTTCAATTTGACGCCCAATTTGTTTTAAAGTGGCCAATGGAACACCATTACCATTTACGGCAAAACTTATGGTTGGGCGAACGGGCTCTTGCTTGGAAACAATTAAAGGTTCCATTCCTCCTGGAAAGGTGGGAACGCGATCTACAGCATTCTTAACTTCCAACAGCATGAAATCGATATCACGTCCTTTTTCAATTTCAACATTGATGGACCCACTATTTTCGCTAGACGTGGAGGTAACACGTTCTACCCCCTGCAATCCTTTTAGGTTGTCCTCTATTTTTAGGGTAATCCCCTCCTCTATTTCTTGTGGAGAGGCACCGGGATACGTAATATTGATCATGATGTTCCTAGACTCCGAAAGTGGAAAAAAAGAGGATTTTAAGGTAAGCATCCCCACTATCCCGAAAACCAAAAATGCTACAACAATAACATTTACGGCGACGTGGTACCTAATAAAATAAGAGATTAAATTCCTCACAGTCCTGCACTTTTGGATTCATTCTCGTTAAACACCTTCACCAACATTCCGGCATAGGCACCAGATAAAGGTTTGGCCACAATGACCTCACCATTGGGAATATTTTTTAGCACTACTTTCTTATCGGTAAAGTAAACTGGATTTACGTCAATCAAATCTAAAATGGAGTCCCTGACCACAAAGATTTGGTTGTTCTCCAACAACAGGGAACGGTTGATCTCTATGGCATCGGTTTCTTCCTTGGCCTCTAAATTGGCTTCAAGATATTGGCCTTCTTTGAGGTTGTCGCCGCTTACTTCAATAAAAACGGTTATCGTCTGCGAGTTTTGGTCAACCCTACCATTAACGCGGGTAACCTCACCTTCGTAAGATTGGGTTTTATCCAAATTGGAAAGCTCAACTTTTCTTCCAACCCGAAGGAAATCACCATAGGTCTTTCCTACTGAAACTTCCAATTCATAAATGCCTGTATTGATGAACTCGCCCAACTTTTGGCCTGATCTAATTAGTGTTCCCTCGGTGACCAAAGCTTCGGTCAATACGCCACTGAATGGAGCGGTAATTGTATATTTTGACAACCGTTGCTCCATGTTCTTTACATTGTAGTAATTGGAAATTATACCTCTTCCAGTAATGAAGAACTTTTCTTTTTCTGTGGACAACTCGGGTAATTCAGGAGTGGTTTTTGTTAAATCGAAACCATTTAAATATTGCTGCCACTTTGGATATATTTCGGGGTAGTCCAACCGAAGGTCCGGCATAATTGAGGTAAGCAAATTGTACAGGTTGCTCTTGGCCGATTGCACGCTGGCGTAGTACTCATTGGCATCAATGCGAATCAAAGTTTGCCCAGCACTGTATTCCTGACCCGTTCTGAACAATTTACTTCCTTGCCTGAAAACGCCTTGGACTTCTGAATAAAGTTCAACTCTTTTTTTGGCCCTAAGGTTACCATTGGCAGGAACCATAATGGGGACGGTGACATTTTTTACGGTATCTACAAAAACCGTTTTGGCCATTTTGGGCGATTCTGGCCTTCCAGTATCCTTACTATTGGCAATAAGTCCTGCAAAATACAGCGACCCAAATATGATGATACCGCCTACAATGGCGGAAATAATCAGTTTTCGCATGCGTAGAGTTTGAATTAGTCGCTACAAAACTATTCCCTAGACCTTTGTTGAAGGGTTAAATATTTCATAATTATTGATAAAAAAAGGGGATACACGCCTGTATCCCCAAACCAAACAAACTAAAGTATTAACTAACTACTCGTTTTCGTTCTCGTCTTCGAATTTTGTATCCGCCATTCGGGTGCGTTCAAAATGAATTTCATTGAATCGCGGTGCTAGGTCTTTATTATCTGAATCAAATACCAAAAATTGTTTGGCATCCATGGCTTGAAGTCCTGTATATGAATCAAATCTGTTGTTCTGAAGTTGAAGAATCTGTAAGCTTGTCAATTGCCCAAATTCTGCAGGGATTTCCCCACCTAATTGGTTGTTGGCCAATACCAATTCCTTAAGATTTCCAAGATTCCCAATCTCCTGCGGAATAGTGCCTTCAAGATTGTTCTCAAAGAGTCCCAATGTTTCCAATTGGGTCAAGTTGCCAATAGCTTTGGGTATGATTCCCTTTAAATTATTGCTGGATAAGTTGAGTTCTTTTAAGTTTTTGAGTTCCCCGAAAGATTCAGGTATAGGCCCGGTCAAAAAGTTATTGAACATGGAAAAAACTTCCAGTTCGCTAAGTCTTCCAATACCTTCAGGAAGCGAACCCTTAATTCGGTTCATTTCTAATCGTATTTCTTTGAGATTTTCAAGCTTCACAATATCCTTGGGCAATACCCCGGTAATACTATTAAAAGCCAAATTGAGATTAGTAAGGTATTTTAATCTCCCTATACTTTCTGGAAGTGTCCCATCCAAGTTGTTCATAAACAACTTGATTCCTACAACGTGTCCATCCTTAACCTCCACTCCTTTCCAAGTCTGGACAGGTGCCTCCAAATCCCAAGAGGTGCTCCATTGGCTCCCATTGGTGCTGTTATACAAATCAATAAGAGCATCTTTCTCCTTCTCGGAAACTTCCGCATTGGCAGAAACTTGACCTAGGGGGGACATCAAGAATATGAAAAAAATGGCCAATCGAATCATTGAATACTTATTTATGGCAAAGAATTTACCTACAAAGTACGGAGAATACGTAAAACCCTACAAATATAATCGGCGAAATGACAGTAATTTGTTGTGTATGAGCGTAAAAATGTGGTGATAATTACCGACTTGGTGTCAATCCAACAATTCCAGTTCGTGGGAAAGTTGCTCCCAATCTGACATAAGGGTTTCCAGGTTTTTCTTTTTCTTTTGATAGTTATCAAAAAAGTTGGGCTTGGATATGGTTTTGTCGTAATCCATCAGCAGCTCATGGTCTATTTTGCCAATCTCCTTTTCCAACTCAGAAATTCGCTTTTCTACCCCGCTAAGCCGGTTTTTCAGGGATTTTAGCTTTTTCTGGGTGTGATAATCGGTTTCCTTGTCTTCAACCTCAACCTTTTGCACAACCTTTTTATCGCCTTTCTCAATTTTTCTGAAATCATCTGCTTTACGCTGTTCCAGGTAAAAATCGATATCCCCCAAATACTCCTTGATGCCCCCTTCCTTGAATTCATACACACGATCTGTAAGTCCTTGTAGGAAATCCCGATCGTGGGAAACCAAGATTAAGGTTCCCTCAAAATTTTGAAGTGCCTGTTTCAACACATTCTTGGATTTAATGTCCAAGTGGTTGGTAGGCTCATCCATGATCAACACATTGAACGGCTGCAATAACATCTTGGCTAAGGCCAAACGGTTCCGTTCACCTCCTGAAAGCACCTTTACATACTTTTCCACCTCATCCCCACGGAACAAAAAGGAGCCGAGAATATCCCGTACCTTGCTTCGGTTGCCTTCGTTGGCGGCATCGGTCATGGTATCTAAAATGGTCTTCTTTCTATCCAAGTATTCAGCTTGATTCTGGGCAAAATAACCCAGTTGCACATTGTGACCGATTTTCACATCTCCGGTATGGTCCAACTCACCTACTATGATTTTGGCTAAGGTGGTTTTTCCTTGTCCATTCTGACCTACAAAAGCGGTCTTACTGCCACGCTCCACCAGCAAATCAATATCACGGAGCACTTCTTTTTTGCCGTAGCTTTTTGAAAGATTTTCCAGTTCGACCACTACTTTCCCTGGATTGACGGAGACCGGGAAGCGGACATTCATGACGCTGTTGTCCTCTTCATCGACCTCAATACGCTCCATTTTGTCCAACTTTTTAATCAGCGATTGCGCCATACTGGCCTTGCTGGACTTTGCCCGGAACTTTTCAATCAGTCTTTCGGTTTGTGCGATCTGTTTTTCCTGATTTTTCTGGGCACTGAGCTGTTGCTCCTTCATCTCCTTTCGCAATTCCAAGAACTTGGTATACGGTTTTGGGTAGTCATAGATTCGACCCAAGGAAATTTCAATGGTGCGGTTCGTGACATTGTCCAGAAACATTTTATCGTGGGAAACGATTACCACCGCTCCAGAATAGCTTTTCAGGAATTGCTCCAACCAAATTATGGATTCAATATCCAAGTGGTTGGTCGGCTCATCCAGTAGCAATACATCATTATTTTGGAGTAAAAGCTTGGCCAACTCAATCCGCATACGCCAGCCGCCTGAAAACGTATCGGTCAACTTGTCGAAATCAGCACGTTTAAAACCAAGTCCCAACAATACTTTTTCGGTATCCCCTTGGTAATTGTATCCGCCTAAAATTTCATAATGGTGGGTGACATCATTCAAATCTACCATCAATTGGTGGTAGGAATCACTTTCATAATCGGTCCGTTCTGCCAGTGCGGTGTTGATTTCCTCCAACTTGGCCTCCAAGGATTTGATTTCAGCAAAAGCCTGGTAGGATTCCTCCAAAACAGTTCTACCTTGCTCAAAATCAATATCTTGCTTTAAAAATCCAATCTTTACATCCTTTTCCATGGCGATGGTGCCTTCATCCGGAGCCATTTCCTTGGACAATAATTTGAGAAGCGTGGATTTTCCGGCCCCGTTTTTTCCGATAAGACCAACCCGGTCCCCTCCGTTTAAACGAAACGCGATTTCCTCAAAAAGATATTCGCCCCCAAAGGCTACTGAAAGATTGTGAATATTTAGCATTTATTGTGACTTGAATTACATAGCAAAACTCGGTGAATCCGTATTTTTGCATCAAAATCGGTGCAAATGTTAAAAAAAGGAACCAAACTCTACAGTATTTTAACAGGAAGTTGTCCCAAATGCCATGAGGAGAGCATGTATGAAAACACCAACCCTTATGCGCTTTCCCAAATATTCAAGATGCACGAACGCTGTTCGCACTGTGGTACAAAGTACAAGATTGAGCCTTCGTTCTTTTACGGTTCCATGTATGTGAGCTATGGGGTGGGAATTGCTTTTGCAGTGGCCGCTTTTGTGATTTCGTATTTGTTTTTGGGAACATCCTTGAAGACCGCCTTTATTGCCATTGTAGGCACCATGGTGGTATTTATGCCGGTGATTGTGCGATTATCACGAAATATTTGGATCAATTTCTTCATCAAATATGATCCCAACGCGGTTAATCATCATCAGCCGGTAAAAGGTTAATTGCCGAAATATTTTTTGGTGAATCGTTGAATATCAATTTCGGAATCCAGCGATTCATGGTTTTCAATGTAATTGAATAGCTGCGCAGAAGCGTAAGGAGCTATGAGCACCCCTCTTGAACCAAATCCGTTGAGTACATACACGTTTTTGTGTTCTGGATGCTGCCCAACCAAAGGTCTTCGGTCCGAAACAGTGGGACGAATGCCGGCCACATGGTCCACGACCTTAAAATCGCACTTTAGAAAGGTTTTCAATTTTTCCAGCAATTCGTTTTTGGACTCCTCGGTAGGT
This sequence comes from Flagellimonas iocasae, assembly GCF_042682725.1. Classification (NCBI taxonomy): domain Bacteria; kingdom Pseudomonadati; phylum Bacteroidota; class Flavobacteriia; order Flavobacteriales; family Flavobacteriaceae; genus Flagellimonas; species Flagellimonas iocasae. Next base: position 115,991 of record NZ_JBHUHU010000003.1, read on the forward strand.
TCATTGGTCTTGTCTTTCCATTTGTAGGTGGCCCCGATTCGGTATAGGTCATTGCCCAACGGAATGCTGAACACGGAGGATTTAATGACACTATCCTCTTTGTAATCAGGTGCTTTTATGGTCAGTAGTTCTCCTTTGGTGCCATTGAGGGGCAGATAGTTGAAAAATGGGTTGTTTTTAAGCCCATAACCGCATGAAAACACAATTTGCTTGGCTTGTATGGATTTGTATGAAATATGCTCTGAATGGCACTCAAAATTTGAAAAATCAAAGGTTTCCGTTATCAGAAGGTCTCTTTCGCTTAAATAAGCTGCGTAGGATTCCACCAAAGTGGCCGTATCTATCCGTCCGGTGTATTTTACTTCGCCAAAACCGAAAGGGGCATCAATACTATTGTTTTTATTTTGAATTATCGTAGTGGATAGAAAATAATCAAGACCGGGTTTGTCGGAAGCCTCAAACCACACATTTTGCTCTTCAATGGAAGCAAATCTGCGAAGTACGGGAACTTTGTAGTCCAACTTCCTCCCTAATTTTTGCTCCAAATGGGCATAGAAGGGTTGAGCCAGTTCCATCTGTTCCTTGGCCTTCCACGCCAAAGTGAAACGTTTTAAAATGACGGGGTTGTAGAGCCCTCCGGCCACTTGCGAGGCCTGTTGGGAATCATCTGTAACCACGGTAAAGGTTTTGCCTTCTTTTTCCAGCACCTCGCAGAAGGAGATTCCCGCCAAACCCAAGCCTACTACCAAATAATCATACATGGTGCAAAAGTAGGCATCTTGGATAGATGTTGAATGTAGTATGTTGGTCTATTTACGGGTTGACACGAAGTACACCCATTGTCGCGAGTGTTGGGTTGAAGGTGATGGGTTATGGGTGAAAGGTGTAGGTGCTTTTGTTGGGTTGCCGCATCGCTTTTTTGATGCTAAAATGTGCTAAGAAAAAGGGGGTGGCACATATCGGTTTGGCTATGCGCAGTGCCCGGCAGGGCATTGCGTATAGGTGTTGTTGTGGGCAGTTTTTTATTTTTCTGCGGCTGTTTTCAAATCCATTAGATTTTGATTTACACCATTATCTAAATTTTTTTGGAAGTATCCCTTGAACATCCTGGGGAAAACACCTTGCAGACTCTCTTCAACGCGAACTATAGTCTTATCGTCATCATCTGAGAAGAACCAATTATGAATTGCACTTGCTCCAAAAGTTTTTCCTGTCCAGCCAAATTTCTTTTTTGAGTCCATTGTATGGATTTGAGATGTAAAAGATAATCCACCAGCCTTCCATTTAAACTCAACCCCTTCTGATACGACTTCTTTCAAAGTAGATTCAGTAACTTCTTTTTGCCATGCAGGCCAGTCGTTGATGTTTGTCAATATTTGCCAAACCTTTTCTATTGGTGCATCTATGATAATTTCAGATTGTGATATCACGGGTGCATCTTTATTAATTGGAATATTCATTTCGTCAGGCGTATTTATATTTTGAGAGGATGTATAGTTTTTGAACTGATTGCTTTCATGAATGAAAAAAACTGTTGTTAAAACAACAATGAGAAGCAGGATATAAAAAATCATCTTTTTCATTCTGTCATAATTTGATTTTCAAATTGCACACAACGTTAAAAGATATGAATCCTTTTTAATAATTTATATCGACCGATACCTGCCTGTCGGCAGACAGGCGTGAAGTTAGGATTTTTAACCTAAAAATCCAGCCAGAATTGCCGGATCACTGTTGAAGATAGCTGTCAAATTTTATTTTGATTTCTCGCTTTGTCTTCGACTCCGCTCATACTGACAGCTCGGAATGAGAATTTGTTAAATAAAAAAACGCCGCACTTTCGTGCGGCGTAATTTGTATTGAATTGGAAATTGTTTGTGGTTTAATATGCCCACATATCTTGCTCTCTGTCCCTGATATGCTCTTTGATTCGTTGAGCTTCCAAGAGCTGGAACAAGGCATTGTCAAAAATGTAATCGTCTATTTCACGGTCTTCGTGAACATTTTCCTCTTTGTAGATCACCCCGTTGAAACGACGTGCGTTCAACAACATGTCAAAAGAAATGGGTCTTGCCGAATTCTGCTGATTGTACACTTTGGCTTCATGCAGAATTTGCCGTGCTGCAGGATACCATACCCAGAACAATTCAACTTTGTTCTGGCCTGGGTCAACAGATTCATCATCGATGAAGTTAACGTCAGGTGCAACAGGTGCAATTCCCAATAAACGATACTTAAGCTCTCCTTGGCGCTTATCGAAATACCAGATTCCTTTAATTCGGTACTCTTCAATATCTGCGGCGGTAAGATCTCTTTTGTTAATGAACTCAGGAGAAATTTGCTCGCCGGCATTGTATTGCTCGTACCCTAGGTCTGTGGTATCGATTTTACTCAAGGTTGCCGATAGGTCTGATAATTTTCTCTTTTCAGTAAAGTAAGAGTCGGTATAGACCTCGGTCAATTTTCCATTTTTGATGTTTTTCATCAAAACATGGTAGAGCGACCTTCTATCTTTTCCAATACCAATGGTATCGGTAGGATAATAGAGTGGAAAGTTTACTCTCTCGTCAAGATCGATGATTTCCCAAACGGTTTTGGACCAAAGGATATCCCTGTCATCCACATAACCATATGCTAGGGGTTCATCGGCATCCTGCTCTATTTGAGCCTGGGTTTTTTTACCAATATCTTCGGGCATTTTGGCATTCAAAATGTTTGCCTGTCCCATCATTGATACGGGCAAAATACCCAACAATCCGATTACTAATGCATTTTTCCAATTCATGATCACTTGTATACTTTTATACTTTATTAGTTTGTAAGCTCAACCACTACAGGAGATACTTTCTTCAACTTGTAGCTCTTGTTGTTGGTGATGTAAGCTTGGATATCGAAAATCTGAACGGCATCACCTCTACCAGCTCTTCTAAGAGCAGATTTGGCCTGTGCATTCAATTTGTTTCCGCTAACCACTACGGTAGGTTGACCAGGAACTTTGAACTTGAACTCGCTAACAGCAAGGTTCAAATCGAAATCGAAGTCTTCCAACATAGCGCTTACTGTTGAAATTTCAAGGTTGTTCCTTGGCATTTTGATGCTACCAGCTTCACCACGAACGGTACCGCTAGGTCTTGGAATATCCTTGATACGGAACTCAGACTTGGTGGAGATACCTTTACCATCAGGCAACGTACCTGAAGCAGTAATGGTTACACTTCTACCAGTACCTGGATTCATAACGTAGTTGCTACCACTTCTTCTGCTCAAACCAGCAGCAGACGCAGTTACTTTGTTATCAGGAATACCAGGGATGGAGATGGTCATTGGGTTGGCCACACCACGGTACACTACGTTCATTTTATCTGCAGAAATTACAGCAGCATTAGGCATAGAAATGGTTGCGAAAGTGTTGTTCACTTCAACAGGTACTTCTTTACCATCTTGCATAAAGACCATAGTTCCTTTGATTGTGTGGTCTCCAGGAGTACCAGCACCGATCAACATTTTGATCCCACCAGCTTCCAACTCGTAATCTTTACCTTCGGCCAACTGTCTGCCGTCCAAAGTCAACTCAGCTTTCACTGGAGTGGAAGTTTTATCGGTTTTACTTACAATGATTTTACCATCGTATTTTTCACCAGAGTAGTATGCTGTTTTAGGAGCAGACAAAGAACTGGCAAAATTGGTCAAGGAAACAGCAGCGGTCAAGTTACCTTCCAAAAGGTTTTTCAACACTTCTTGCTCGGTAGTCTTGATGTCTGCCTGCAATTGGGTCAACTTGGTCAAAGAGGCCACCAATGGGAACCCTTCGTAGTGATAGTTGATCCAATCTTGACGTGTACCGTCTCTTTTCGTTACTTTACCATCTTCATCACCAGTTGCAAAACGGGTCTTAACCGCTTCTTTCACTGAAGTGAATTTACCTTCTGGCAACGTATTGATAACGCCTTCACGATACTCATTGATTTGTTTCATGAACTCTTTTCCTTCTGGACCCAAGTTATCTCCTTGGAAGAATTTTTGGTCCAAATAGTCAGACTTGTCCATTACTACATAATCCTTAGGATCCTCAAGATCCGCAGTCATTTCCTTTTTCAATCCTTCCAAATAGGCATAATAACTATCTGAAAGTTCTTTGATTTTCTGTGCATCTTGGTAAAGTTCACCGTATTCTTCTTCGTTTTCAGAAGCTTTGGTTTCTAAATTTCCCAAGAAAGCCAGGTTGTTTTCTGTTGTTTTAGCATTGGAAGTTTCCAACTTTTCGTTCATTAGTCCGAAAGCTGCAAGTACTTCCTTGCTCATATTAAGGGCCAACATCGCGATGAAGATCAAGTACATAAGGTTGATCATCTTCTGACGTGGTGTTTGTTTTCCTCCTGCCATGTTTTTCTAATTAGATTTAAATATTAATTTGATCTGGGTTTGGTTGTACTAATCTGTTTCTAATTAGTTTTTGCTACCCATGGCGGAAAGCATACCACCGTAAACTCCGTTCAAAGAAGAAAGGTTGGTTGCCAAAGATTCCATTTGATCTTTCAAAGCACCGGCGTTCTGTACAACTTCCTCGTTGATAGAGGCTTGACGACTAGCACTTTCCAATTGAACTTTGTACAAGCTGTTCAAAGATTCCATTTGGGCAGCGGCATGAGACAACTCCTCAGAGTATTTTTTGGTGTGCTGGATTGCATCTGTAGTAGGAGCAATATTTTTGGCAGCACCTTCAAAACTCTTGATACTTTCACCCAAGCTTGAGAAAAGCTCAGAATCAATGTTTGCCTCTTTAAGAAGTTCATCCAATTTTCTGGAAAGGATTCCTTCAGCTTCCTTAGCGTCTTTAGCATCTTGCTTTTTGGAAGCAGATTGTTGACCACCGGCCAATTCTGGGTAAACCAAAGACCAATCGTACTCGTCGTCTACTGGTTCAAATGCGCTGATCGCAAAGATCAATGCTTCGGTAATAAGACCAACCGCAAGAAGAAGTCCACCTGTAAGTGGTCCAAACTCCCAGTGAAGGATCTTGAACAATGCACCAATAATTACTACTGATGCTCCAAGCCCGTAGGCCATGTTAAACAATTTTTTTGTTGATTTTGACTGTGCCATAATTCTAGTTTTAATTAAGTTATATAAATAAGTATTTGGTTACTGGTTTATTTATATAGTGTTCTGTTCTTTTATTATAATCCGCTTCGTGCTCCGTTGGTAGAGTCTTCCTCTCCCATATAATCCTGTACGGTTCTGAACCCGATATAGCTTCTTGCTGAATCTTGGTATTCATAATCACGGGTACTTACCTGAAGGAAGTAGGCCACGTCTTTCCAAGATCCACCGCGGATCACTTTTCGCTTGTTGTTCTGCGAACCAATGTTAGGGTTCATAGTGGACAAGTATTCGTAAGCCCCTGCATCAAAGCTTGAGTTGGTCCATTCCGATACGTTACCGGCCATGTTGTACAAGTTGTAATCGTTGGGTTCAAAAGACTTGGCTTCCACGGTATAAAGCGCAGCATCGGCTGCATAATCACCACGTTGCGGCTTAAAGTTGGCCATAAAGCATCCCGTATCACTGATTACGTACGGTCCACCCCATGGGTATGTTCCTCCTTCAATTCCACCTCTAGCGGCGTATTCCCATTCGGCTTCGGTAGGCAATCTAAATTGGTTCACGAATTGCTTTCCTCTGCTTTTTTGGTCATCGTTCTTAAACTTGGTTCTCCAGTTACAAAATGCCTTGGCCTGCATCCAGTTAACACCCACTACAGGGTAATCGCTGTATGCATCATGCCAAAAATAGTCATTGTGCATGGGTTCATTATAGGAATACTCAAAATCCCTGATCCATACCGTAGTATCTGGATAGATTCCCAATTCTTCTTGTTTGATGAAGTCTTTTCTGCTTCCGGTTCGAGCGCGGGCTGCGGCCTCAATGTCCATCCAGCTATACTTGTACTTCAATTTTGTTACGTCTATGGATCTTAGCCCATTGTAGCTTTCTTCTTCAGGAAGGTAAATGGAATCCATAACCTCAGCATAGTACTCATCAGGATAATCTGAAGTATCCCATACCAAGTCAACATCCATGTTCAATGCTCTTCCTTCATATCCTGTCTCTCCAAGACCGGCATAATTATCGAGCATGTACTTGTCATAAACGGAAAGTTCGGTGGTATCGGTATCTTTAAAAGCATACTCCCCAATACCTTCATCTTCTGGGCTTATACCCAATTCATCGGCCAAGATGGCCAATCTGGTTCTAACAATGGAATCTTTTACCCACTCTACAAACTGACGGTACTCACTGTTGGTGATTTCCGTATCATCCATGTAAAAAGAACGTACGGTAACCGTTCTTGTAGGGGCGTTCAAAACTTTTGCTTGGTCCTCATCGGCTTTTCCCATTACGAAGGCGCCTCGAGGAATCAGTTCCATTCCATACGGTTTCTCTGGATGCCATTGTTTTCCAGGGGCCCCAACTAACTCACCTTTTGACCTTGATTTTGACCCACAACTCGTAAGTAAAAAAACAAGTGCTATAGATGATAAGAATAGCTTTCTCATACTTTAGGTTAAATTATTCGATTCAAGATTATAAACTGCTCTACACAAATTCATTACTCTCAAAACTACTTTTTGAATGAATTATTGTGTAAAACCAATTAATGCTCAAAAATTAATTTGTTTAGTTAAAGCCCTTTCTGTAGGCCTTGAACCACCTTTCTGGAATGTTTTGGTTGCAAGCATCCAAATAGTCCCCTTCGGTGCAAGGTAATAACGCAACCGAATTTGTTTTAGTATGTTCAGGTAAAATTGATGGGACTTCTACCCACCAGCGTTCGGTGACGTGGCTTTTGTAGAACACCAGTTCCTCAGTATCTGTGGGAACGGTGAATTTGGTAAAGTCCTCGCTTTTAGAGGTTGGGGTTTCTTTGACCCTAAAACTCAAGCCTTCTATGAAGTACCAAATGATCTGTGCTATCATTTGAAAAGCTTGATGGGAATTCTCCCCTTCGTAGATACCAAACAAGGATACACGGTCACTAATTCCAGCATATCTTGCAATGGTGCATATTTCCCTACCGGTAAAACCGTTGGGGGAAAAGTTTTTGGACAGTCCCATTTCGCAAGCGCGAATGGCACGTAGATCTAAACTGACGATGTCGGTGCTTCGGAGCACTGGTTCAGTCAATTCGAGATTGGCTGCGATATCTCCCAAACGATAGGCATCAAAAAAAAGACGCTCCATTAGATCGATTTCTTCCTGGGCATTAAAATAGCTCTGGTAGCCAATATTGGAAAAATTGAAAAGATTGTTGGGTTTATCGGTTATGATCCTACTCATATAGGAATGCGAGGAAATCAACTCATCATCCTCACCAAAGTCGAATCGGCTATCAATGGAAACCAGATTGACCATTTCCTTGATCTTGTCAAAAGCGCGATAGGTAGGAAATGTAATGTCTTGGGTGCATCCTATTATAATAGGAATGATGTTTTCCTCCAGAAGTCCGGCCACAATTTCCTTCACCACAAAATAAGTGTCCTCCACCGTATCCCCTTCTTCCACATCCCCTATATCGATGATGGTGGAGTTCCAGTTGCCCATCATAAGGCGATAAAGTTGAATACGGATTTCATCCACATCCAACAATTCGGTCTTTTTTTCAAATGCATTTCTGGATTCCAACACGCCAAAAATGGCTACATCGGCGTGGGCAAAGACAGGTAGACCGTCCTTTTCGGTGTGTACATAGATGTTCTTGCCTATTGATTGCTGTGGCAAAAACTCTGAAAATGCCAACACTTTGTCCTTCACAGGAACCAAAAAATCGAATGCCATATTATTTTTTCGCTTTTGACGTGGCTTTTTTCTTGGGTGTCTTTTTTTCCAAAAGGGCTTTGGCCTCTTCCAAAGAAACCTTGCTAGCATCCACATCTTTGGACAATTCCACTTTTACCCTACCTTTTATTATGGTATGACGGCCCCATCTGGCTTTTTCAATGCGTATTTTCTCTTCGGGCCATTCCTGCACTACCTTTTCAGCTTCCTTTTTCTTTTTGTCCTCGATGAGCTCCTCGATATCAGACTGGGAAAGGTTATCAAAATCGTATTTTTTATTCACATTGATGAACATTCCATCCCACTTGATGAACGGTCCAAATCGACCTTTGCCTTTAGTGACTTCTTTGCCTTCATAGCTGGCGATGGGCGCATCGGCCTTTTCCTTTTCCTTGATCAATTCAATGGCCCTGTCCAAATCTACATCAAAAGCACTTTCATCGTTCCCCAAGGAAATGAATTTTTTCCCAAATCGCACATAAGGACCATACCTACCTACATTGGCTTCCACTTCCTCTCCTTTATATACGCCAAGCTTTCTGGGCAGTTGGAAAAGCTCCATGGCTTCCTCAAAAGTGATGGTATTGATGGACTGATCGGGCAATAAACTGGCAAACTGGGGCTTTTCCTCTTCATCCACGGTTCCAATTTGGACCATCGGCCCAAATCGACCCAATCTAGCAGCCACTTGACGACCTGATTTTGGATCTACACCCAAAACGCGTTCACCGCTGGCACGCTCCGCATTTTCTTCAACCTCAATTACATTCGGATGAAACTCCTTGTAAAAGGACTTCATCATGTGTTGCCAATCTTCATCGCCGGAAGCGATTTCATCAAAATCCTCCTCAACCTGGGCGGTGAAATTATAATCCAAAATTTTCGTGAAGTGACTCACCAAAAAGTCGTTCACGATCATTCCGATATCTGTAGGAACCAACTTTCCTTTGTCGGACCCCACCATTTCGGATAGTTTCTTCTCCGCAAGTTTGCCTTCCTCCAAAATCAATTGAAGGTAATTGCGCTCCGTACCTTCCACACTGCCTTTTTCCACATACCCTCTATTTTGGATGGTGGAAATGGTCGGTGCGTAGGTAGATGGTCTCCCTATGCCCAATTCTTCCAATTTTTTCACCAAAGATGCTTCCGTATATCGATACGGAGGTCGTGTAAAGCGCTCGGTAGCGGAAATGTAGACATTTTGCAATGCCTCACCCACTTTCATGGCGGGAAGCATTCCTTCTTGTTCCTCCGCATTGTCCTCATCATCGGTGCCTTCCAAATACACTTTTAGGAAACCATCAAACTTGACCACTTCTCCATTGGCGGTAAACTCTTCGTCATGGGTATTGGCCATGATCTTCACATTGGCACGCTCTAATTCAGCATCACTCATTTGTGAAGCAAGGGTACGTTTCCAGATGAGTTCGTATAGTTTGGACTGGTCCCGCTCCAAGGAAGGAGACTGTAATTTCATATCGGTTGGGCGAATGGCTTCGTGGGCCTCTTGCGCTCCCTTGGTTTTTCCGGTAAAATTCCGCATCTGACTGTAATCATCCCCATAATTTTCCAAGATGGCTTCTTTGGCCGCGGCCAATGCTTCGTTGGACAGGTTTACACTATCCGTCCTCATATAGGTAATGAGACCCGCCTCGTACAAACGCTGGGCCACTTGCATGGTGCGGCTCACCGAAAAATACAATTTACGGGAAGCCTCTTGTTGCAAGGTGGAGGTGGTAAATGGTGGTGCAGGTGATTTCTTGGCCGGCTTTTTGTCCAAATTGGCCACTGAGAAATCAGCACCTATATTTTGTTTCAGGAAAACTTCTGCAGTTTCTTTGCTTGGAAAAGTCTTATTGAGTTTTGCTGAAAAAACACTGCCTTCCTCTGTTCTAAAATCAGCCTTGATTCGGAATGAGGCCTCTGGAGTGAATGCATCAATCTCCCGTTCGCGCTCCACAATCAATCGTACGGCCACGGATTGTACCCTACCTGCCGAAAGTCCTGGTTTTATTTTTTTCCAAAGTACGGGTGAGAGTTCATACCCCACCAAACGGTCCAACACTCTTCGCGCCTGTTGGGCGTTCACCAAGTTATAGTTGATTTCCCTTGGGTTTTCTATCGCCTTTTGAATCGCGGATTTGGTAATGGAGTTGAACACAATACGTTTCACCTTGCTCTTGTCCAACTTTAGCTCTTCGGCCAAGTGCCAAGAAATGGCTTCTCCCTCTCGGTCCTCATCACTGGCCAACCAGATGGTATCGGCCTTTTGGGCGAGGTCCTTAAGTTTTTTTACCAAGGCTTTTTTCTCCTTGTCTACCGTATATTTTGGCTTAAAATCGTTTTCTACATCAACCCCAAGTTCTTTGGACGGAAGGTCCACAATATGTCCAAAACTGGATTCAACTTGGTACTCTTTTCCTAGAAATCGTTCTATGGTCTTTGCCTTTGCGGGGGACTCAACAATAACTAAATTCTTTGGCATGCACTAGGTTTTGTGGTAACAAAAGTATATCAAAAATTCGATTTTCGATTTTTTACAAAACCCTCATCAAAAAAATATCCCGCTAAAAACGGGATATTTACGATTGATGTTGCGCTTTTTAGTTGAGTCCAATCTGGCTGATGAGCCTAATATCATTGTCCAAATACTCATATTGATAGAGCACGCCATCACCCACCATGATCAAATTATTTTCCAACGGAATTACATCAAACGTAACAATATTTTCAAAGTGGTTTAACTCTACTAAGTCATTGATATCCGTTTTATCATAGACTTTTAACCCCGATTCCCCGTCGCAGACAAACAGCTTTTCGTCCTTGATACCCAGACCATAAGGCCCATCCATGGGGTATTGGGCGGCCAATTCCGGGTTTTCAATCATTGAAATATCCACAATGAAAAGTCCACTTTCCGTGGCCCCACAGAAGTTCCCACCCCGTAGGGTAACATAGGCATAATCTCCATCAACCACAACGGGATCACAGGCAGTTCCGTGTTCAAATTCCGAAATCAAGGAAGGTGCAGCCGGGTCGGTGATATCATAAATGTACATCCCGCGCATACTGCCCAAGAAAAGATACGTGCCGTTGTAGAAAATAGTCTCTATATCGAATCCGGCGTAAACATCATCCAGATTCTGCGGATTTTCCAAATCGGAAATATTGAACACGTTAATATTATGACTGTCCACCGCGTAGAGATAATCGTTCACAATCTTAAAACGTGCCAAAGAACCACCTTGCCCAGTACCGCCCGAAGCATCATTGGCAAGCGCAAAGTCTTCCATAAAAACACCTCCGCCATTTCGTCCCTCGACTTCAGATTTAAGTCGACGTTCAGTGGTGGTTTCCCAACCAATGATCATTTCAGCATCGTAATCAACCCCTTCGGTATCCACCAAATCGGCTTCAAAAGGAAAGAAAATATTGGTGTAGAGCACATTCTCCAATCGGTTCACCAAGGATATGTCGCTGATATTGGAAATATCTAGCACCACCAAATCCATCAAACTATCCGCATATAAATAATTGTCCTTTACCGAAATGTCCACGTTTCCGGGAATGGTGATGAAAGCAATTTTTACAGGCTGGGCCGGATTACTGTTATCAATCACATGGATACCTTGGTACATATCATTGATGAAAATATAATCTTGATAGGTGTAGACCTTTCCAGACTGATGAATAGGTCGGGGTGCAATGATATCGACGCTTGTTGCAAATTCTGCCTTACTGATCACCAGCGGTCTCGCCACAAGGTAATCTGCATATTCGCCATTGGAATCATCGTTGTCGCAGGAGACAAAGAAAAGTGTGGTCAAGGAAAGTAGAAATAGGATTTTCGTTTTCATGTGCGTTTGTTTTTTCTGATTGAAACTGTGGTTATTAGATATTTTGAAGCTAAAAAAGTTGCGTTGCATTTTGGTTAAATTTTAACTGCCAAATTGTCACTAAAATGGAATAAGCACTATCTTTGCAGCCCATTGCACGAATATGATCAAGGACGAAAGCGTAGAAAAAATAATAGACGAAAGCCAACAAGGGAGCCCTTTGGCATTGGAGAATAACGATAAGAACACCCGTAAACTCTATATCGAAAGTTATGGGTGCCAGATGAATTTTTCCGATAGTGAAATCGTTGCCTCTATTTTGGCCAACGAAGGATTCAACACCACCCAAATATTGGAGGAAGCCGATTTGGTCCTGGTGAACACTTGTTCCATCCGTGAAAAGGCAGAGCAGACCGTTCGGAAGCGTTTGGAAAAATTCAATGCAGTCAAAAAAACCAATCCCGGCATGAAGGTGGGGGTGTTGGGCTGTATGGCAGAGCGGTTGAAAAGCAAATTCTTAGAAGAGGAAAAAATTGTGGACATGGTCGTGGGGCCCGATGCCTATAAAGACCTGCCCAACCTTATCCAAGAAATTGATGAAGGTCGCAATGCCGTAAACGTCATCCTTTCCAAAGACGAAACGTATGGTGATGTGGCTCCAGTGCGATTGAATTCCAATGGCATAACGGCATTTGTGTCCATCACCCGTGGTTGTGACAACATGTGTACCTTCTGTGTCGTTCCGTTTACCCGCGGTCGGGAGCGTAGTCGTGACCCGCAATCCATTTTGGAGGAAGTGAACGACCTTTGGGAACGGGGCTTTAAGGAAGTGACTCTTTTGGGGCAAAATGTGGACAGTTACCTTTGGTATGGCGGCGGATTGAAGAAGGATTTTGAAAAAGCTTCGGACATGCAAAAAGCCACTTCGGTAAACTTTGCCAAATTGTTGGAACTGGTGGCCGAGGCCCAACCCAAAATGCGCATCCGTTTTTCCACTTCCAATCCCCAAGACATGACCTTGGATGTCATCGAATCCATGGCCAAGTATGAAAATATTTGCAACTACATCCATTTGCCCGTGCAAAGTGGAAGCAATCGCATTTTAAAGGCCATGAACCGCCTGCATACCCGTGAGGAATATTTTGAGCTGATTGATAACATAAAAAAAATAATTCCCGATTGTGCCATCAGTCAGGATATGATTTCTGGTTTCCCAACCGAGACTGAGGAAGACCATCAAGACACCTTAAGTTTGATGGAATACGTGAAGTACGACTTCGGTTTCATGTTTGCCTATTCCGAGCGGCCTGGAACTTTGGCCGAACGAAAAATGGACGATGACATTCCTGACGAAACCAAAAAGAGACGTTTGCAGGAAATCATCGAACTACAACAAAAACACAGTCTTTATCGTACCCAACAACATGTCGGAAAAACGGAAGAAGTCCTCATTGAAGGAACTTCCAAAAAATCCGATACGCATTGGATGGGGCGCAATTCGCAAAACACCGTAGTAGTATTTCCCAAAGAACACTACAAAGTAGGCGATTTTGTAAATGTAAAGATCAATGAATGTACCTCTGCCACTTTGCTAGGCGAGGCCATTGCATATTCAAAGAACAACTAATTTATGGAGAGTATTCAATCCATTAAACAACGGTTTGAGCTAATCGGCAACGACGTTAAGCTCAATCGTGCCATAGAAAAGGCCATGCAAGTGGCCCCAACGGACATATCGGTTTTGGTGACAGGGGAAAGTGGGGTCGGTAAGGAGGCCATTCCCAAGATTATCCATTCCCTGTCTCATCGCAAACACGCCAAATATATTGCGGTTAACTGTGGTGCCATTCCCGAAGGAACCATTGACAGTGAATTGTTCGGTCACGAAAAAGGGGCTTTTACAGGAGCTACCCAGACCCGCAGTGGCTATTTTGAAGTGGCCGATGGCGGGACCATTTTTTTGGACGAAGTCGGGGAACTTCCCTTAACGACCCAAGTGCGATTGCTTCGGGTTTTGGAAAATGGTGAATTTTTAAAAGTGGGATCTTCCCAAGTACAAAAGACCAATGTTCGTATTGTAGCGGCCACCAATATCAATATGTTCGAAGCCATTAAAAACGAAAAGTTTCGGGAAGATCTGTACTACCGATTGAGCACGGTGGAAATCAATATTCCCCCACTGCGTGACCGCCAGGAAGACATTCACCTGCTGTTCCGAAAGTTTGCTTCGGATTTTGGTCAGAAATACAAAATGCCCACCATTCGGTTGGAAGATGATGCGGTTGGATTATTGACGCGTTATCGTTGGCCCGGAAACATCAGACAACTTCGGAACATTGCCGAGCAGATTTCGGTGCTTGAGGAAAACAGAACCATTTCGGCCAGCACTTTAAACAGCTACCTGCCCAATGCCAGCACCTCCAATTTACCAGCAGTGGTCGGTCAAACCAAAAAAGAAAGTGATTTTAGCAACGAAAGGGAGATTTTGTACAAGGTCCTTTTTGATATGAAAAGCGACCTCAACGATTTAAAAAAGCTCACTTTGGAATTGTTAAAACATGATAATTCGGAAAAGGTTCAGGAGGAAAATGAAACCCTGATCCGAAAAATTTACGGAAACAAAGAGGAAGAGGACATAGAAGAAGAAACTACTATGACCGAAGTCTTGCATTTGCCGGAGCCTGTGATTGAAAAACCCATGAACGTGGCACAGCCTCAAGAAGATCGTTATCACTTTGCTGAGGAGATTGAAGAGGAAGAAACCCTATCTTTACAGGAAAAGGAAATTGAATTGATTAAAAAATCACTGGAGCGTAACCGTGGCAAACGAAAGGCTGCCGCTGCCGAACTGGGAATTTCAGAACGGACCCTCTACAGAAAAATAAAACAGTACGATTTGTAAATTACCAACTTTACGACACGAAATGATAATGAAGAGAAAAAATGGTTTTAAGGTTGGACTGCTTGCACTGGTTCTAAGTTTTTACAGTTGCGGAGTGTATAATTTTTCTGGTGCGGATATTGGAACAGCCACAACGTTTCAGGTGAATTTCTTTCAGAATTATGCGGATCAAACACCTGGTTCCACCATTGTCCCTGGTTTGGATAGAGATTTTACGCTGGCTTTGCAGGATATGATTAATAACCTTACAAGTCTTTCACTAACGGGAAGCAATGGAGATTTGGTCTACGAAGGTGAAATTGTGGAATACAAAGTGGTCCCCATGACGGCCACCGCCGACCAGCGAACAGCACAAAACCGGCTTACCATGGCCGTGAATGTGCGGTTTTTCAATACCACGAAAGAAGATGCGGACTTTGAGCGTCGCTTTTCCTTCTTTTATGATTTTGATGCAGCAGCTTCCCTGACATCGATTCAGGCTGTAGCGCACGAAGAAATTTTTGAACGGCTCACCCAAGACATTTTTAATGCCTCTTTGGGAAATTGGTAGTTATGAACGTATCGGATTTTATACAGATTCTACAAAACTCAAATACCATCCTGTCCCCAAAACAGACTCGGGAACTGGAAGATATCATTGAGGAATACCCCTATTTTCAGGCTGCACGTGCTTTACATTTGAAGGGGCTGAAAAATCTCGATAGCTACAAATACAACAACGCCTTAAAAATTACTGCGGCCCATACCGCGGACAGGGATGTGCTTTTTGATTACATCACCTCACAGGAATTTGTTCAAAACAACATTGCGGATACCATCGCAGGTCGACGATCAAAATTGGAGGACCAAAATGCCATTTCCGAAGAGATTGAACCCAGCGAAAATGTGAATGCCATGTTGGTGGACGCCGAAGAAGTGGCACTCCCCCAAAACATTCAGGATGCGGAACAGATTTTGAACCCTGCCTTGTTCAAATCCAAAAGTCCCGAAAAATCCAAAGAAGAAAAGCAGGTCAAAATCGAAGAACCTACCAAGACCGAAGAAAAATCCACTGCTGACACCGACTTACAACTTGGCAAACCCATTCCCTTCACCAAAAAGGAAAAACACTCTTTTACCGAATGGTTGCAATTGACTTCCAAAACTTCAGAGCAAGAACCCGAAGCGGATGTCATGGAGGAATTGGAGAAGAAGAAAAAATTCGACCTTCTGGATAAGTTCATCGAAAACAATCCCAAGATTGTTCCACAGGAAAACACCAATCCCAAAGTCGACATTAAATCATCTACAAAGTTCGACAAAAACGAACTGATGACGGAGACATTGGCCAAGGTGTATCTCGAACAAAAAAAGTACAAAAAGGCCATTCAAGCCTTTAAAATATTGAGTTTGAAATATCCAGAAAAAAGTGGTTTCTTTGCAGACCAAATTCGGGCGGTGAAGACACTGCAGAAAGAAAAAGAATAAAATAAGAAATGAGCACGTTTACAATTTTTTTGATTTTGATCATTATCGTGTGCCTTTTGTTGGTCTTGGTCATTATGGTCCAAAACCCTAAAGGTGGTGGGTTGTCCTCGTCTTTTGGAGGCGGTGGAAACCAAGTTGTGGGAGGTGTAAAAAAGACCGGTGACTTTTTGGATAAAAGTACTTGGACCCTTGCCACATTATTAATTGTATTGATTCTTTTGTCCAATGTTTCCCTAAAAGGAAACTACAGCCAAGCGGATTCAAAATTGTTGCAGGGCGATGATACGGAGACCACTGTTCCAGAAACAGTGCCTGAAGAAGTACCTGAACAACTTCCAACTGGCAGTACCGACCCAACGGACACCATCAATTAACAGTGACAACACATACAAAAATGCCAGCTTGAGTGACAAGCTGGCATTTTTGTTTTCCATAATGTCAGTTTTTGAGCATTGGCATAATTTCTGCCCCAATGTTTCGAGAATTTTTAAAACAAATACCTAAAAATTAAAAATATGGCTAAAGTTAATATCAAACCATTGGCAGACCGTGTTCTGATCGAGCCGCTACAGGCCGAGACCAAAACTGCCTCCGGTATCATCATCCCGGACAACGCTAAGGAAAAACCTCAAAAAGGCAACGTAGTTGCTGTTGGCCCTGGAACCAAAGATGAAAAAATGACCGTTAAAGTAGGTGATACCGTATTATATGGAAAATATGCCGGCACCGAGCTCAAATTGGAAGGTACCGACTATTTGATGATGCGCGAGAGCGATATTTTGGCAATAGTGTAACCAATATGTCATTCCCGCAAAAGCGGGAATCCATCTAAAAACTAAAACGTATAACCCAAAGATTCCTGCCTTCGCAGGAATGACAAAATAAAGTATAAAATGGCAAAAGATATTAAGTTTGAGATAGATGCACGTGACGGCCTTAAAAGAGGTGTTGACAAATTGGCCGAAGCTGTAAAAGTAACCTTGGGACCCAAGGGAAGAAACGTGATCATCAGCAAATCCTTTGGTGCCCCTCAGGTAACCAAGGATGGTGTCTCTGTAGCAAAAGAAATTGAATTGGAAGACCCACTAGAGGATATGGGTGCTCAAATGGTGAAGGAAGTTGCTTCCAAAACCAATGACCAGGCCGGTGACGGTACCACTACCGCAACCGTATTGGCACAGGCCATCGTAAAAGAAGGTCTTAAAAACGTTGCCGCGGGTGCCAACCCAATGGACTTGAAAAGAGGTATCGACAAAGCGGTTGAGGCTTTGGTGGTAGACTTGGAAAAACAAGCCAAAAAAGTAGGTAACGATTCAGATAAAATCAAGCAAGTTGCTTCCATCTCCGCTAATAATGATGAAGCTATTGGTGATCTTATCGCAAAAGCATTTGGTAAGGTTGGTAAAGAAGGTGTAATCACTGTTGAAGAAGCCAAAGGTACCGATACTTACGTTGATGTTGTTGAAGGTATGCAGTTTGACAGAGGATACCTTTCCCCTTACTTTGTAACGGATACCGATAAGATGGTTGCCGATTTGGACAATCCTTATATCCTTCTTTTCGATAAGAAAATCTCCAATCTACAGGAAATCCTTCCAATCCTTGAGCCCGTTGCACAATCTGGAAGACCTCTTTTGATCATTTCTGAAGATGTTGAAGGTCAAGCTTTGGCTACTTTGGTCGTGAACAAATTGAGAGGTGGTCTTAAAATTGCCGCTGTAAAAGCTCCTGGATTCGGAGATAGAAGAAAAGCTATGTTGGAAGACATCGCCATCTTGACTGGTGGTACTGTGATCTCCGAAGAAAGAGGTTTCTCTTTGGAAAATGCTTCTTTGGATATGTTGGGTACTGCTGAGACCGTAACTATCGACAAAGACAACACTACAATCGTGAACGGTTCTGGTAAAGCCTCTGACATTAAAGCCAGAGTAAACCAAATCAAATCTCAGATTGAAACCACTACTTCTGATTACGACAAGGAAAAATTGCAAGAACGTTTGGCCAAATTGGCTGGCGGGGTTGCCGTTTTGTATGTAGGTGCCGCTTCAGAAGTTGAAATGAAAGAGAAAAAAGACCGTGTGGATGATGCCTTGCACGCTACCCGTGCCGCTGTTGAAGAAGGTATCGTTGCCGGTGGTGGTGTAGCTTTGGTTCGAGCCAAAAAAGTGCTTGAAAAATTGACTACTGATTCTTTGGATGAAACTACAGGGGTTCAAATCGTGGCTAAGGCCATTGAGTCTCCTTTGCGTACCATTGTTGAAAACGCTGGTGGTGAAGGTTCCGTAGTAATCTCCAAAGTTCTTGAAGGCAAGAAAGACTTCGGATATGATGCAAAATCTGACAAGTATGTAGATATGCTTCAAGCAGGCATCATCGATCCTAAAAAAGTAACCCGTATCGCTTTGGAAAATGCCGCTTCTGTAGCCGGTATGATCCTAACCACGGAGTGTGCCTTGACAGACATCAAAGAAGATGCTCCGGCTGGACCTCCAATGGGTGGTGGTATGCCAGGAATGATGTAAGATCATCCCCTTCGGATTATAAAATAGGAACGCCCCGATTTGCATCGGGGCGTTTTCTTTTTTTATCTCGTTGTGGAGCTCCCCACGGGAACCCAATAACCCAATTACTTCTTCTTACCAGAAGCTTGGGTAGTCTTCTTTGCAGCAGGCTTAACAGCTTTTGCAGGAGATGACTTTCCAGTTGACTTTGCTTGTTTCATCAGTCAAAAAATTTAAAACTGAAATAAATGTATGCCAGATTTGAATTAAAAATATTTTATTGGCTAAATATTAACTAAAGCATCGTTGAACCGTATTCGAATCATCATTTTTGTTGTCGGTATTACTGAAACTGTTCTTGGTCTAAAACTTTCTGATTTTCTAAGTCCATTGAATTATCTTCTGAAAATCAAAACAATATGAAATGAAACATCTTCGTTCCGCCATTCTTTTGCTTCTGTATGGATTGATTACCGCTTTTGCGGTTCTTACCAAGCATCCAGATGCCAAAGAACCCTCGATGGCGGTAATGGCCTATTATGTACCAGAGAAAGATTATAAACCCGAGGAACTTCCGTTACACCAATTGACCCACATCATTTTTTCCTTTACCCATATCATTGATGGAAAAATGCAGTTCAGGAATGAAGAAGACGGAAAAAAATTGGAACAATTGGTGGAACAGCGAAAAAATCATCCCAACCTTAAAGTGATGATTGCTTGCGGCGGATGGGGTGCCGACGGTTTTTCGGATATGTCCCATACTGCTGAAAACCGGCAACAATTTGTGGAAAGTGTGGTGGAGTTCAATCAAAAATATCAACTGGATGGGTTGGACATTGATTGGGAATACCCAGCCATTCCAGCAGCAGGAACAGGAGCACGCCCCGAAGACAAAGAGAATTTCACCCTGTTGATGAAAGAATTACGGGAAGCTCTCGATACACTGGAACGGAAACAGACCTTAACTTTTGCTTCAGCAGGTTGGAAGCCTTACTACGACAATATTGAACTGGAAAAAGTGATGGGCTATGTGGACTATATGAACATCATGACCTATGATCAAGTTGGAGGCAATTCCCCCTACACCGGCCATCATACCCCTCTGGGTTATATTAAAGAACAGGACCTTGAAGGTACTCCGGCAGCAGAATTCATAGCTAATTGGAAAAAAGAACGTGGGGATGACCGTGATTACGGGCCAAGGTCAGCTGAAAAAATAGTGGAATACTGTCTGGAACAAGGTGTTAAACCCGAACAAATGGTCATTGGTTCCGCTTTTTACGGGAGAGCTTGGAAAGGTGTTCCCCTTGAAAATAATGGACTTTACCAATCCAACTCTGGGCCATATATTGGATGGGCAGCCTACTATAATATTCGAAGTGAATTTGAAAAAAATCCTGATTATAAACGCTATTGGGATTCCATTGCCAAGGCTCCATACCTATACAACGCCAAGGACAGTATTTTTATCAGCTATGATGATACGGTTTCTGTCCGCATGAAAAGTGAATATGCACTGAAAAAGAAATTGGGCGGCATCATGTTCTGGCAATTGGGCAACGACACCAAAGAAAAGAACAGTCTGTTAAAGTCCATGTTCGATGGGGCCACCCAAAACTAAATAAGCAAACTTACCACGTATGCACAATGCTCCCACAGGTAAGCATGTCTTCGCCATAATACGGATTTTTGATTTCCTTTTCAGCACTTAACCAATTGGCTCCTTTCTCGTTATTGGCCATTGGGCAATGCTGCACATAGAGTTTTTGGTCCAATCCTTTCATTTGATTGGCAACCAGAATCATATTCTCAGACAAAAACACAAAATGGCTACGCTGTTCTTCAATGGATTTTTCTCCTGAGATATTGGAAAGGTATTCTTCAATTTTTTTTATATGGGTCATCCCCATATCATCCATTTCCATGGTTTTTAGGTGCTGTACTTTTTGTGATGCTTCGCGGGCCCACTTTTTTGCCTCATTGGTATTGGAATCCACCAAAGCATTCTTTAGCTTAAGATAAGAGTCAATGACCGCATTAAATCCACTTTCAAAATCTTCAGAAAATGTCATCTTCATTCCATGCCCTTCATGCCCGGTCATAGTTGCCCCACCACTTTTATTCATCATGGATTTTTTACCTTGTAATTGAGCGGCGGCATCCACGGTAAAGGTTCCTTTGGCCACAACTTCTTCCCCGGATTCAAGACCTGAAATCACCGCGTAGCTTCCATTACTTAGATTTCCCAGAGCCACTTCGCGCATCTCAAAAACAGCTTCAGATAGGTTTGGCTGCACATATACAACCGAACGTTCTCCTGTCCATAACACCGCACTTTCTGGAATGGTCAAAACAGTCTCCGAAGACTTTGTGTCCATCTTAATTTCACCCACTACAAACATTCCCGGTTTCAACAGCCCTTTTTTGTTGTCCAAATCCGCTCGAACTTCCAAAGTCCTGGTCGAGTTGTTCAGCAAGGGGTCCACAAATGAAATGGTGGCCTGAAACGTTTCATTGGGATAGGACTTCGTAGATACCTCCAGCGTTTGTCCTTTTTTGAACAGCGCCAACTGGTTTTCATAGGCATCAAAAATGGCCCAAACTGAATTCAAATTAGCCACTTTCACCAAAGGTGAACCGGTTTTCACATAATCACCTTCCTCCACCATAATGGAAGAAACCACTCCGGAAACATTGGCGTACACCGGAAAATTTTCAACAACTTTCCCCGAGGTCTCAATTTGATTGATTTGGCTCTCAGACAACTTCCACAGTTTCAATTTGTTCCGCACTGCGGTGTACAAAGCTGGTTGGGTGGATTTTAGTTTCAGTGCCGTAATCAATTCTTGTTGTGCCGATACCAATTCAGGGGAATAAATAGTAGCCAATTGCTGCCCTCTTTTCACCTCTTCGCCCTCATAATTGATGTTCAAGCGTTCTATTCTCCCATTAAAATAGGCGGATTGAACAGCATCTGATTCTTGGTTGACGGCAACCTTTCCTGAAAGTTTTACATTCCCCGCATCGGTGTTTCCAACACCAACAGTTACCGTCTCCACACCAGCCAAAGTCAAAGCATTTGGCGTCATACTAATCTGAGAATACGCCAATCCCTCCCCTGTAGCATCAGCTGGAATTAAATCCATACCACAAATGGGGCAAGATCCCGGTTCTGGCTGCATAATCTGTGGATGCATTGAACAGGTCCACATTTCGCCTGAAGCCATCTCCGTACTGTGGTCATGTTCTTGCTCTTTCATTGCAGTGTCGGAGCTACCTCCAAAAATGAGGTATCCGGCCAGTAGGCCCACTATAACTGCGATACCGATATAAATGATATTTTCCTTTTTCATGCTATTATTTTTTTCGTTTTACAACTTTCCGCATCGTTGGCGATGAGGTAAACCAGAGCAAAAATCCGCTCAATACAGTAATCAATCCCATAAGGGAAAAGGCACGAAGAACGGTGGTATTAAAATCGTCCCTGCTTTCATAATCCATCGTATGGGTCATCCACAGAAAATCGAACCAACGCCAATTCCGGTGTCGAACGGTTTGAAAAGAACCATCCTCCACCGAAACATAGGCCTTGATGTCTTCAGGGGACTCATATGAAATCACATAAGCTGGCAATTTCCGCTCCCGATACTCGTGGTGCTTGTCCGTTTCTTGAATCACCACAACCTCCTTCACCTTTAACTCAGGTGACATCTGTTTCTGGGCAACCGCCAGTGCTTCCTGTTCCGAAATACCATTTTTCAGACTTCCGTCCCTAGCATCGACCAAAAATTCATTATTAATCCAATAGTAAGGTTTCCCTCCTATTTCCTTTAAGCGCAACGAACTTATTTTAGCGGGTAGATTGATTTGTGAAAGTCCAATGAGACCATCAAAAGCCTCAGGTTCATAATCCATATTCCTGAAATGATCCCCATGGATTTCATCAATGTCGGTCCAACTGAAATAGAGGCCGCTGGCCGTCCACATGATGAATTGAATCCCCAAAAACAGCCCCAAATATCGGTGGGCCTTTCTAATCTTAACCGCTGTTGTTCGTTTTACCATTTTAGTTTTAGTCGATTGATTTAGTTCGTAGTCGCAATGCATTGGCTATCACCGATACTGAACTGAAGCTCATGGCCAAGGCAGCAATCATGGGTGAGAGCAAAATCCCAAAGAAGGGATAGAGCACCCCTGCCGCCACCGGCACACCGACGGTGTTATAGATCAATGCAAAAAATAGGTTTTGTTTTATGTTTTTCATGACGGCCTCACTAAGATTCCGTGCTTTGACAATGCCATGAAGGTCTCCTTTTACCAAAGTGATCATAGCACTTTCAATAGCTACATCCGTTCCAGTGCCCATGGCAATGCCCAAATCGCTCTTGGCCAGTGCTGGAGCATCGTTGATGCCATCCCCGGCCATGGCCACTACCTTTCCTTCGTTTTGCAAGCGCTCCACCTCTTTCATCTTATCTTCGGGTAAGGTTTCGGCCTTAAAATCATCCAAATGTAATTCACTGGCAACCGCTTTTGCCGTGTTGGCATTATCCCCGGTGAGCATAATCACAGAAATTCCCTTCTCCTGAATAGCCTTGATCGCTTTGGCACTGGTTTCTTTTATTTTGTCTCCAATGGCCACATAGCCATGACACTTTCCATTTATGGCCAAATAAGAAACGGTTTTCCCTTTTTCTTGTGCTTTTTTGACCTTTTCCTTCATGTCTTCGGAAATTTCCACCTCAGCTTTCTCCATCAATTTGAGGTTGCCCAAATGGATTTTAGCATCTTTTATCTTCCCTTCAACCCCCATTCCCGTGACGGCATTGAAGGACTCCATTTTTAGAGTCTTGACATCTTTTTCCTTACCATAATTTACGGTAGCCTGCGCCAAAGGGTGTTCACTATTGGCATTTACCGAGACAACGTATTGCAACAAATCTCTATCTGAATAGTCATCTGAAAAGGCTTCCAAATGGTCAAACGTGGGTTTACCTTCGGTAATGGTTCCCGTTTTATCTATGATCAAGGTGTCAACATCAGCCATTTTCTCCAAGGCTTCTGCATTTTTAATAAGCACCCCATTTTGGGCGCCCTTACCCACACCGACCATCACCGACATTGGTGTTGCGAGCCCCAAAGCACAAGGACAGGCGATGATTAAAACAGCAATTGCATTGATCAATGCGTAAACATAGGCAGGTTGAGGCCCCCAAATGGCCCAAACTGCAAATGTGATGATGGAAATAATCACCACTGTGGGAACAAAATATGCTGATACCTTATCCGCCAAATTCTGAATGGGTGCCCGGCTTCGACTGGCTTGATTTACCATATCAATGATTTGTGAGAGCAATGTATCGCTACCCACTTTTTCAGCTTTCATCAAAAAAGATTGATTTCCATTAATGGTGCCGCTGCTGACCTTGTCATCGACTCCTTTTTCAACGGGAATGGGTTCCCCTGTGATCATGGATTCATCCACAGAAGTTTCCCCTTCAGTGATAATGCCATCTACAGGAATTTTTTCTCCCGGTTTTACCCGGAGGATATCCCCTTTTTCAATGTCATCGATACTGACCTCAACCTCCTCGCCATCCACAATTTTGACGGCTTTGTTGGGGGCCAATTTCAACAATTCCTTTACAGCATTATTGGTTTTGCTGTGCGCTCTGGCTTCCAACAATTGACCTAAAAGCACCAGCGTAAGGATAACAGTTGCTGCTTCAAAATATACATGAACCGCCCCAGATTCGGTCTTGAATTGGTCTGGGAAAAACCCGGGAAACAACAGTCCCAATATACTGAACACAAATGCCACACCGGCACCGATTCCAATTAAGGTGAACATGTTCAGGTTCCATGTTTTGATACTTCGGTAGGCTCTCTCAAAAAACATCCAAGTAGCGTAAAAGACCACGGGGATTGATAGCCCAAACTGTACCCAGTTCCAATACCTGGGTGTCATTAGTTTGTACAATGGGTTGTTGGGTATCATCTCACTCATGGCTATCAGGAAAATAGGAAGCGTAAACCCTACCGCAATCCAAAACTTTTTGAGCAGTTTTTTATAGGTTTTCTCCTCTGCACTAGCTTCTGGTTTCATCGGAACCAAATCCATTCCGCAAATGGGGCAGGAACCAGGGCCATCTTCCACCACTTCGGGGTGCATGGGGCAGGTCCATTGTTGTTTGGAACTTGTAGCCGTGTTCTGTTCCTCTACTAAATCCATACCACATACCGGGCAGTCTCCTGGTTCGTCGTAGGTTTTGTCCCCTTCGCATCGCATGGGGCAATAAAAGGTGCCATTCCCGTTTGAAACCGTTTTTTTTTCTTCTCTCTTTGGTGGATGATGGTGGTGACCACGCGCATGAATAGTATATCCGCCTCCATCGTTCTTCAGTGCTTCCTCGAAGGTTTCAATGGGAATATGTTCCTTCATTTCGATTGAGGCCTCAGCCTTCTCCAAACTGACTTCAACCCCGGTAACCCCATCAACTTTTGATAGGGTTTCTTGTACATGGTTTCTACAACCATTACAGCTCATTCCGTGTATGTGATAGGTATGTTTCATGTGCTTGTTTTTATTGTTTTTCAATGGTCACATGTAACCTTAGATGACCTAAATAATCATTGTTTGCCGTATTTAAAGATTATTTAGATCATATCGGTTTCATCTTTTTTGTTTTTTATTCAAAACTAGCTGAATACCAGTCGGAAGGTTTTTACAATTCTGGGTTTCTTTTATACAATTTGGTCCAACGGCCTCCTGTTCCACTCTTGCACCTTTTTATAGTCACTCATCGACATCCCAGTTACTGATTTAAACTGTTTGGCCAAGTGACTACTGCTCTTGTAGTTTAAATCGTAGGCTATTTCTGAGAATGTTTTGGTTCCCATTTGAACCTCTTCTTTTACCTTCTCCATTTTGAGCAGGATAAAATACTTTTCAATGGTCAACCCCTCTTTCGCACTAAACATTTTACTGAGTGCCGAATAGTCTCTATTCAGTTTTTTGGCCAAGTATTCTGAGAGATTTTGGTCGGAACGGTTCTCCAAAGCATTGATCAAGTGTTTCTTGATATCCACGATGTACGTCTGATTCACATCCTCAATCAATTCAAAACCATTCTTGGTCAAAATCTCCCGAATACGCTCTATTTGGCCGATAGCCGAATCCTTGAATTCAACTTCGCCCAAGTCAATTTGTACCACTTCAATGCCACTATGCCGAAATTCGTTCTTCAGGACACCTTTGCATCTTTCGCACACCATATTTTTGACTTTAATACGCATAGTGGTACAATTTGAACGTTGCAATTCTACTTAATTATGGGTATGACCGTCTGCCGTGTGTTCCTCATTCAACACATAAGCCATACCACAAACAGGACATTTTCCCTCTTCATCACTTCCACTGCCCTCACAATGCATTACGCAAACATATTTTGAGGTGTACTCCTTACCTTCCATTTTAGCAGTCTCCATACCCTCCATATCATGGCCTTTATGATTCATGTTATCCATGTCGTGACCTTCATGTTCCATGGTCGCCTCCGTGGATGTTTCCTTGGCTTCCTCTGTTTTTCCTTTGCAGGATACAATAAGTACCAAGGCTGATGCAAATGCAATTCCGATAATTGTTCTGATGTTTGTTCTCATTTTTAATAAAATTAAATTACTTGTTGATTAAATAATTGATGATGGCAGATTGCAAATAATACAACTGCACAGATTGTATTTGATTGGTCTGAAATTTTAATTGTAGCTCTTGAATATCCAATACATCGTTGAAATTGATGGTGCCCGTCTCATAATTCTTGATCAAGATTTCTTCGGCGTCCTTCGCCTGATTTAGGTTTTTTGCTTGGGTTTGATGGGCGATACGTGCCTGATTCCGTTGAGAAATAGCATTGGCATAAGCATTCTCCAAAACATTCAATCGCTCCTCTTTTTGAAATTCAATTTCCTTTTGACGAAGCTCGTTCTGTTTGGTGACCGACTTGAATTTGTTATTGAAAACGGGAATGGAAAACGTGACCATGGGCATCACAATATCCTTACCATTATCACTGAACACCATATCCTCCCGTTCCGAAACAGGAATGTAGTCCAACCCAATCCCAAAGCTTGGGGCATTCTCCTTTTGATTCAGCAATTCTGATTGGGCAACCGACTCATACAATTGGTCGTATTTGAGCAACTCTGGATTTAAGCTTAAATCGTCCTTGTTCAGCATGGGGTCGTCCTCCGGAATTTCCATTTCCTCCACAATCTCCACAGCAATGCTTTCTTCACGATTCAGCAAATTGTTGAAAACAGCCTGTTCTGCCAAGTAGGATTGTTCCAATACCTCCTTCTGCTGTTGCAATTCGTTTTGGCGAATTTGAAGTTTTAAAATATCTACCGCCGAAGCTTTTCCCACCTCAACTGAAGTCAGCGCCAAGGTTTCATAAGTTTTGAGCAGTTCTATATTTTCCTGAAGCACCTTTTGCTTGGCCTGAATCCCATAGAGATTATAATAGGATTGCGCCAATGACAACGCCAGTTTTCGCTTGGCGATAACAATTTCGGCATATTCCGTCTCCGCCATGGAACTGGCATAATTCTCCCGTGCCGTGATGGTTCCAAACCAAGGCAACATTTGCGATACCGAAAATCTAGCCCGTTGTGCCCCGGTTCTGGTCTCTGGTTCACTCACAAAATATCCAGCAGCAACGGTGGTGTTGGGCAAGGTGTTCATTTCATTCACCTTTTCTTTGGCAATGTTGTAGCGTAGCTCCAAAGCTTGGATCATGGGACTGTTCTGCGCTGCTTCCTGAAGATAGAACTCCAACGATTGGGCATTTACCCCAAAGGCTGCGAGCGTAAAAACTATATATAGGATTCTCTTTTTCATCGGTTTTGCATTTTAAGTTGCAATTCACTTTTCCAACTGAATAATACAGGCACTACAAATAAGGTAATCAGGGCAATCAACATTCCTCCAAAGCTTGGAATGGCCATCGGAATCATGATATCACTTCCTCTTCCAGTACTAGTAAGGACAGGTAAAAGTGCCAAAATAGTGGTCGCTGTGGTCATCAAACATGGACGGATTCGTTTTTCTCCCGCTTCCAATACCGAAGCTCGAATTTGTTTCAAGTTGTCCGGTTTGTTCTTGTCAAAAGTTTGGGTGAGATAGGTAGCCATCACCACCCCATCATCCGTTGCGATTCCGAAAAGGGCAATAAATCCAACCCACACCGCCACACTCAAGTTAATGGTGTGCATTTGAAAAAGGTCGCGGAGGTTCTCGCCCATAAAACTGAAATTGAGGAACCAATCCTGACCGTAGAACCAAATCATTAAAAAGCCCCCTGCAAAGGCCACCAAAATCCCAGAAAATACCATAAAGGAGGTCGCTACAGACCTGAATTGGAAGTACAGAATCAAGAAGATGATCAATAACGCCAGTGGAACCACCACGGATAAGGTTTTCTTGGCCCGCAGCTGGTTCTCATAAGTACCTGTGAATCGGTAGCTAATACCTTTGGGCACCACCAATTCCCCGCTATCAATCTGTTCTTGAATCTTGGCTTGGGCATTTTCCACCACGTCCACTTCGGCATAGCCATCAAGCTTATCAAAAAGTACATAACCCACTAAAAAGGTATCCTCGCTCTTTATGGCCTGGGGTCCTTGTTCGTAACGAATAGTCACCAATTCACTTAAGGGAATAGGGCTTCCTTTTTGTACAGGAACATATATGTTTTCCAAATCGGAGGGGTTTTCCCGAAGTTCCCTGGGGTAGCGCACCCGGATTCCATAACGTTCTCTACCCTCCACAGTTTGGGTCAGCGTCATCCCCCCAATGGCCACTTCCAATACTTGCTGTACATCTTCGATTACTAAACCATAGCGAACCAGTTTTTCACGGTCAATATCGATAAGGAGATAAGGCTTACCCACGATTCGGTCTGCAAAAACCGCTTCATCCTTGACCCCGGTCGCTTCTTTCAAAATGGGCTCCAATTGTAGGCCAAAATTTTCGATTTCTTTCAAATCCTGACCTTTAACTTTAATCCCCATGGGTGCCCGCATCCCAGTTTGAAGCATCACCAAACGCGTCTCGATGGGCTGTAGTTTAGGTGCCGAAGTGACTCCAGGCAATTTAGAGACTTTCACTATTTCGTTCCAGATGTCATCTGGACTTTGGATTTCGGGACGCCAGTTTCGGAAATATTCCCCGTCACTATCAGGAATCAACAAATTCCTATCGATACGTAACGGCTCACTAACATGATTTTGAGCATACTTTTCTTCATTGCTCACCTCCAAATTTGGATTGGCCAACACTTTTCCGTTGCGCAATTCAAAATAACCATCAGAATTCACCTTGAACCGTTGCGGACTCCCTGCTTCATTTTTTTGGTACTCGGACCGATATTGAATGATGTTCTCGTACATGGAAAGTGGGGCAGGGTCCAAAGCAGATTCCGTTCTTCCGGCCTTACCTACGACTGTTTGAATCTCGGGAATGGTGGCAACGGCCATATCCAATTGCTGAACCACCCTTTTGTTCTCTTCAACCC
This sequence comes from Flagellimonas iocasae, assembly GCF_042682725.1. NCBI lineage: Bacteria > Pseudomonadati > Bacteroidota > Flavobacteriia > Flavobacteriales > Flavobacteriaceae > Flagellimonas > Flagellimonas iocasae. The sequence goes on from NZ_JBHUHU010000003.1 coordinate 145,110, forward strand.
CAGCATGTGGCAATGAAGTCGGCATCAATAGAAATGAGCCTTCATTCAGGGATGGCATAAATTCCTGACCCGTATTCCGCATGATCAAAAATCCAAATACAACGATTACGGTAGGGATGGAAAGAAACATCAATTTATGTTCCAAAGCCCATTTTAGAATTCGGCTATAGTATTGTCTGAACAAGTAAAACACTCCCAACAATACACTGCAAATCAATCCTACAAAAATCAGGTTGATGGCAATGCTACGATCAAACCCAAGTGGTCTCCAATAGGTTGCCAATAAGAAGGCAATAGTGCCCACGCAGATACCCACATTGAGCATACTGGCTTGTTTTCCGTCCAGCGTTTGACGTACTCCTAGGATACCGGAAACACCAAAGGCGATTAAGGCCAAGCCCAACCAATATCCGAAAGCGATGGCCACCAATCCTAGGGCAATCAAAATACCATTCCAAACATAAGCGAAGATGGGCGTTCGATTTTTCTTTTTAAATATGATGGCCGCAAATGGCGGAATGAGAAACAGCGCCACAATAATGGATGCCGTTAATGCCATGGTTTTTGTAAAAGCGAGCGGCCTAAAAAGTTTTCCTTCAGCGCCCACCATGGTGAAAACTGGAATAAAGCTGATAATCGTAGTCAACACAGCGGTTAATATGGCACCCGAAACCTCAGCTGTGGCATTATACACCACCTCATTGATGGATAAGTTTTGGTCATTTACATCCATGTGCCGGATGATGTTCTCGGAGAGAATCACCCCTACGTCTACCATGGTTCCAATGGCAATGGCGATACCTGAAAGCGCCACAATGTTGGCATCCACACCAAATAGTTTCATAGAGATGAACACCATGAGCACAGCAACCGGCAAGAGTCCCGAAATCAAAATGGAGGCTCTAAGATTAAACACCATGACCACAATCACCAAAATGGTGATAAGAATTTCGAGCGTCAACGCCTCATTCAAAGTACCCAAAGTTTCTTGGATAAGTTCCGTTCTGTCATAAAAGGGAACGATGGTGAGTTGCGAAGTGGTTCCATCTTTCAGTTGTTTGGATGGAAGTCCGGCACTAAGTTCTCCTATCTTTTCCTTTACATTGTTTATGACCTCCAAGGGGTTTGCGCCATATCGGGCCACAACTACCCCACCGACCACTTCGGCACCTTCTTTGTCCAAAATACCACGACGCACAGCCGGGCCCAAGGAGACATGGGCCACATCCTTAATTCTTATGGCGGTGTAATCAGTTGATGAGACTACGGCATTTTTAATGTCATCCAAGGATTTGATATAGCCCAAGCCACGCACCAAATATTCCGCTTTGTTGATTTCCAACGTTTGTGCTCCAATATCCCTATTACTTTGCTTTACTGCTTTTACCACTTGGTCCAAGCCCACATTGTACTGCTTCATCAGCTCAGGGTCTACATCCACCTGGTATTCCTGCACAAAGCCGCCAATAGAGGCCACTTCGGAAACTCCAGATGCAGACGAAAGGGCATACTTTACGTAGTAATCCTGTACGCTTCGCAGTTCTTGCAAATCCCAACCACCAGTTACATTTCCATCTTTATCACGGCCTTCCAAGGTATACCAGAAAATCTGCCCTAAAGCAGTGGCATCAGGCCCTAAAGCTGGGTTCACACCATCGGGCAATAAATTGTTGGGTAGGGAATTGAGTTTTTCCAGAATCCGGCTTCGGCTCCAGTAAAATTCCACATCCTCTTCAAAAATGATATAGATGCTCGAGAAACCGAACATGGAGGAACTCCGAATGGTTTTCACCCCGGGTATGCCCAACAAAGAGGTCGTTAATGGATATGTAATTTGGTCCTCGATATCTTGAGGGGACCGTCCGGGCCATTTGGTGAAAACAATCTGTTGGTTTTCCCCGATATCTGGGATGGCATCCACCGCAACCGGATTACTCGGCAGAAAACCAGTGTCCCAATTAAAGGGTGTGCTGACCGTACCCCAGCCTATAAAAAATAGCAGGAGGAGGATGGCCACCAACTTGTTATCTATTAAAAATTTAATGCTTTTGTTCAGCATATGGGTTTGATTTAGACATTAGATTGATACAAAAACACGTGTAAACACGTTAGCCCAACCTATTCGGTCGGGTTCATTCAATCTATGCTAAATCAAATAAGGAAGGTCTGGTCCAGAACCTGCACGTCCCGTATCAATGGGGGCGGGTTATATTCATTGAATAAGTTGGACTCCTCGGAATCAATTTCAAAAAGTTGAAAATAGGTTTGGACAAAGCTTACCAGAAAGACCTGTTGGTCCAAACTGAAATCATCAAAAGTCACTTTAAGGTTATCTTGACCTTTAATGGTGAAGGATTCATCATCACAACAAGATTTTTCCATGTCTTGTGACATGCCGCAATCATCCGCATGTGAGAAAAGGGAAATATCCATCACCCGGCCCATGCAAAGGTGCTTGTCTACCGTCCAGGAAACGGTAGAAGCCAAGACCAAAAGAGCCATTACTGTGGATACTATTTGATGAAAAATCTGCTTCATTTGACTACAAAACTACAAAATATATCAATTTATTGCTTTGTTTAACAGAAGATTAAACCTTGGACACTTGTAAGTTTCAGTTTGTATGTCGTACAAAATCACGATTCAATACATTTGCAAAAAAAAATTATGTTCACCTCTCTTCAACCTAAAATACTATCCATTGTTTCCGATAAGTCCAAATCCGTGGACACGCGCTTAGGTGAAATCTGCGAGCTTTTAAAAAATAATATTCCTCATTATGATTGGGTAGGATTCTATTTTAAAAATGGTGACAAACCCGAACTGAAATTAGGCCCTTATGCCGGAGCGCCCACTGACCACACCATTATCCCCTTTGGAAAAGGTATCTGCGGTCAGGTTGCCGTGAGCAATCAAAATTTTGTGGTCCCCGATGTTGCAGCCCAAGACAATTATATTGCTTGCAGCATTACCGTGAAGGCTGAAATTGTGGTTCCCCTATTTGTGAATGGGGAAAATGTAGGTCAAATCGATATTGATTCCAACACTCCTGACCCTTTTACGGAGGAAGATGAACGTTTTTTGGAATTCATCAACCAAGAAGTGGCCAAAATTCTGTAAAACTATTGCCATTTTGTTGATAAACCGTTTCACTTTTTAGGTTCAAAAGGGGTAATTTTGTGCGCTTATAAAATTGATTTCCAAAACCTAGAAGATGACTGCCAAAAAAGCCTCTGCTGCACTAATTTCTGTATTTCATAAAGATGGTCTGGAACCCATCGTAAAAAAATTGGACGAACTCGGCGTAACCCTTTATTCCACAGGAGGAACCGAAAAATTTATCCGCGATTTGGGCATCAATGTGGTACCCGTTGAAGATGTGACCAGTTACCCCTCAATTTTAGGAGGTCGTGTTAAGACCTTACACCCCAAGGTTTTTGGCGGTATTTTAAACCGTCAGGATAATGAAAGTGATGTGGCTCAAATGCAGGAATTTGACATTCCGCAGTTGGATATCGTCATCGTGGATTTGTATCCTTTTGAAAAAACGGTTGCCAGCGGTGCATCGGAACAAGATATTATTGAAAAAATTGATATTGGTGGTATTTCCCTGATCAGGGCTGCTGCCAAAAACTTCAAGGATGTGCTTTGCGTTTCATCCATGGAGGATTACGCCGACTTTTTGAACGTGATTACCGAAGGAAATGGCACGACTTCTTTGGAAGACCGCAAACGTTTTGCGACCAAAGCGTTCAATGTTTCATCTCATTACGATACGGCAATTTTTAACTACTTCAACCAAAATGGGGAAGAAACCGTGTTGAAAATTAGCGAGACTCAAGGTCAAGTATTGCGTTATGGAGAAAACCCCCACCAAAAAGGTTATTTCTTTGGTGATTTTGATGCCATGTTCACCAAATTGCACGGCAAGGAGCTATCCTACAACAACTTATTGGATGTGGATGCTGCAGTAAACTTAATGCAGGAATTCAAAAATGATGACCCCACCTTTGCCATCTTAAAACATAACAATGCCTGTGGATTGGCCACTCGAAGCTCAATCAAACAAGCGTATGTGGATGCACTGGCCGGGGACCCGGTTTCCGCTTTTGGTGGCATTTTGATATCGAACAAGGAAATTGATGCTCCAACTGCTGAGGAAATTCACAATTTGTTCTGCGAGGTGGTCATCGCTCCAAGTTACTCTGATGAGGCTTTGGAAATCTTGAAAGGCAAAAAGAACCGAATCATTCTGATTCAAAATGAAATTGAATTACCGGAAACTTTGGTTCGAACTTGTTTGAATGGTGTTCTGGTTCAGGATAAAGATTCCAAGACCGATTCAAAAGAAGATTTGAACCCAGTTACTGAAAAACAACCAACCCCATCCGAAATTGAAGACTTGATTTTCGCTTCCAAATTGTGCAAGCATACGAAGAGCAACACCATTGTTTTGGCCAAAAACAAGCAATTATGTGCGAGTGGTACAGGGCAGACCTCACGTGTGGATGCTTTGAATCAGGCCATCCACAAAGCGCAGTCCTTCAATTTTAATTTGGAAGGTGCAGTAATGGCCAGCGATGCCTTTTTCCCATTTCCCGATTGTGTGGAGATTGCGGACAATGCCGGAATTAAAAGTGTGATTCAACCTGGAGGGTCCATCAAAGACCAATTGAGCATTGATTATTGCAATGAAAATGGAATGGCGATGGTGATGACCGGCACACGGCATTTTAAACATTAATTTTAGTACATTAGCCGATAATTTTTACCGTTAATCCGAAAATAGACGCTTTTTATGGGATTTTTTGATTTCATGACCGAGGAAATTGCCATTGACCTTGGTACTGCAAATACCCTGATCATCCACTTGGACAAAGTGGTGGTTGACAGTCCTTCCATTGTAGCGCGGGACCGCGTTTCAGGAAAAATAATCGCGGTGGGGCGCGAGGCCAACATGATGCAGGGGAAAACCCATGAAAACATCAAAACCATACGACCGTTAAAGGATGGGGTAATCGCAGACTTTGATGCTTCGGAAAAGATGATCAATATGTTCATCAAGAATATTCCAGCATTAAAGAAAAAATGGTTTCCACCCGCTTTGCGAATGGTTATTTGTATCCCATCGGGAATTACGGAAGTTGAAATGCGCGCGGTACGCGAATCCGCGGAACGTGTAAACGGTAAAGAAGTGTATCTGATCCACGAACCTATGGCGGCTGCCATTGGTATTGGGTTGGACATTATGCAGCCCAAAGGAAACATGATTGTGGACATCGGTGGGGGTACCACTGAGATTGCCGTGATTGCCTTGGGTGGCATTGTGTGTGACAAATCAGTGAAAATTGCGGGTGACGTGTTCACCAACGATATCATTTATTATATGCGAACCCAGCATAACCTGTACGTGGGTGAAAGCACTGCTGAGGCCATTAAAATTGAAATTGGTTCTGCGACTGAGGATTTAAAGTCTCCACCGGATGACAAATCTATCCAAGGGCGTGATCTTTTGACCGGAAAACCAAAACAGGTGCAGGTCTCTTATCGTGAAATTGCAAAGGCGCTTGACAAAAGTATTCTTCGGGTTGAGGATGCGGTAATGGAAACCTTGTCGCAAACCCCACCCGAACTTGCTGCCGATATTTACAATACTGGAATTTATTTGGCCGGGGGTGGCTCTATGTTGAGGGGATTGGATAGAAGATTGTCCCAAAAGACCGATTTGCCAGTTTATATTGCGGAGGATCCCTTAAGAGCGGTTGTGCGCGGAACAGGGATTGCGCTTAAAAATTTGGAACGTTACAAGAGCATCTTGATCAAGTAAAATTGGAACTTTGTTCCTTTCCCGCTTGAAGCGTTCAAACCTTCTTAACGATACGATTGCATGCAACGGATCATCAACTTTATCCTTCGTAATAGAAATGCGTTCCTCTACTGCTTTCTTGCGCTCATTTCGTTGGTGATTACGGTTCGGTCACATTCCTATCATCAGTCCAGATTTTTTAATTCTTCCAAATGGCTCACCGGCAATGTGTATGGCACCGCTTCGGATGTATCCTCTTATTTCAACTTACGTGAAGAAAATACCCGATTGGTAGAAGAAAATGAACGGTTGCGAAGAATGCTTTTCAATGCAGAAAATGCCGTAATTGAACCTTTGGATTCATCCTTAGTGGAATATGAAGTTCTAAGCGCCCGATTGGTGAAGAACAGTTTTACATCACCCCGAAACTATATCACTATAGACAAAGGCAAGAATCAAGGTGTTAAACAAGATATGGGTGTGATTACCACCAAGGGAATTTTAGGTATTGTTGAGAACGTTTCCAATAATTTTGCCACGGTGCAGAGTGTGTTGAACACCAAATCCAACATCAATGCAAAAATCAAGCATTCCAATTATTTTGGTTCTTTGGTTTGGGATGCAAAGGATTACACCACGGCACAGTTGGTGGACATTCCCAGATTGGTGCCCTTGGTTGTGGGCGATACCATTGTTACAGGAGGAATGTCCAGCATTTTTCCGGAGGAAATTCCAGTTGGGGTCATTAAAAAGTATGATCTCAATGATTCCAAAAGCTTTTACAATATTGATGTTGAACTGTTCAACGACATGGTCAATATTAAGAACGTATACCTAATTGAAAACAAGAACCGAGAGGAAATAAAGGCCCTGGAGTCGACCACAGCAAATGAATAATTCCGTATTCCTAAATACCGTTCGTTTTGTGCTATTGGTGCTTACCCAAGTGTTGATTTTCAACAATCTTCACTTTATGGGATACATAAACCCTATGGTCTACGTGATATTTTTCTATTGGTATCCCATAAAAGCGAACCGAGCGCTCTTCATGGTCATTTCCTTTTTTCTGGGATTTATGATCGATATCTTTTCGGATACACTGGCACTCCACTCCATTGCCTCATTGACGGTGGCCTATGCAAGACCAGTGGTCATGCGTTTTTGCTTCGGTGTGAACTACGAATTTCAAAATTTCACTTTCAAGAATACCACAAAAGTGCAGCGGGTCACTTTTTTGGCCTTACTTATTTTGATTCATCAAATGGTATTCTTTTCGCTAGAAATTTTAAGTTTTTCCCACATCCTATTAATTTTGAAAAAGGTTTTAACCACAGGTGTTGTAACTTTGATACTCTGTACACTCTTTAGTTCACTTTTTAGTCCTAAAAACGAATAAAACAACCATTGTTACGTTGGAATACTGGAGGACTTCAGGTTTACACAAAGGTCTTATATGAAAAAGCTGCTCTTATCTTCCATAATTGTTATCATAGGGTTCACCTTTATTGGTAGACTTTCCTATTTGCAGTTGTTTCGTTTTTCTCCCGATCAAATTCTGGAAGACCCGGCCATCAAAAAAATATATGACTATCCCGAACGTGGTTATATCTACGATCGCGATGGAAAATTAATGGTAGGAAATCAGCCTGCTTATGATGTCATGGTGATTCCGCGGGAAGTGCAACCCCTAGATACGTTGGAATTCTGCGGACTTTTGGGAATCGATAAGGCCACTTTCATTTCCAAAATGGAAAAGGCCCGAATCTATTCTCCACGGCTTCCTTCGGTTTTGGTACCTCAGCTCTCCAAAGAAGATTATGCCACACTTCAGGAAAAAATGCGTCACTATGTTGGGTTCTATATCCAAAAAAGGTCGCTCCGTTATTACACCACCAATAGTGCCGCCAACGTGTTGGGCTATATCAGTGAGGTAAATGAGTGGGACCTACAGAACAATCCATATTATGTGGCGGGTGAACTAAAAGGTCGTACCGGAATCGAGAAGCAGTATGAAGAAGTTCTTAGAGGCCGAAAAGGGGTGAAGCATATTCAAAAAGACCGTTTCAATAGGGATATAGGCCCCTATAAAGAGGGTAAGTTGGACACACTTCCCAAACAGGGCACCGAAATCCATATCACTTTGGATAAGGAACTCCAAGAGTATGGTGAAAAACTGATGCACGGTAAAAGAGGCGGTATTGTAGCCATTGAACCCAAATCAGGTGAAATTTTAGCCATGATCTCTGGGCCTACTTACGACCCGGCACTATTAGTGGGCAGGGAACGTTCCAAAAATTACAGTAAACTTCATTACGATACCATTGCCAAACCAACGTGGGACCGCTCTATTTTGGCGCAGCCTTCACCCGGCTCTCCTTTCAAGACACTCAATGCCCTGATTGCTTTGCAAGAAGGGGTGGTCACTCCAGAAACCACGTTCAGGTGCTATCATGGTTTTTATGTGGGAAATACACTGAGAGGATGCCATTGTGGAGGTGGAGTACGTGACATGAACTCAGGAATTTACCAATCGTGCAATGCCTATTTTGCAGGGGTATTCCGAAAAATCTATGACAAATACCCAACAACAGACGAAGGAATGGATGCTTGGGAAAAGCACATGAAAAGTTTTGGCCTAGGCGGGTATTTGGGAACCGACCTTCCCACTGGGGCCCCCGGCAGGATTCCGAACAAAGCGTATTATGATAAATGGTATGGGGATGGTAGATGGGCCGCTTCCACTATCATTTCAAACTCCATAGGACAAGGAGAAGTTGCCGCTACACCGCTACAATTAGCCAATATGACCGCCGCGATTGCCAACAGAGGCTACTTTTATACGCCACATGTTATAAAAAGTATGGGTAGTTCAGGGGCGATTGACCCTCTTTATACCGAACCCCATTACACCACCATTGATCGAAAATATTTTGATCCCGTAATTAAAGGAATGGCCAATGTGTATAAGTACGGAACGGCAAGATGGGTTCAGATTCCCGATATTGAAATAGCCGGTAAAACGGGTACGGTGGAAAACTATGTGCGGGTTGATGGTGAACGGATGCAGCTTACCGACCACTCTGTGTTTGTGGCCTTTGCCCCTGTTGAAAATCCGCAGATTGCCATAGCTGTTTATATTGAAAATGGATATTTCGGTTCACGCTATGCAGGGCATATTGCCTCTCTTCTCATTGAAAAATATATTAAGGGCGAAATCACCCGAAAGGATTTGGAGAAACGCATGTTGGAGAAAACTTTGGAGCACGAATATGCCAAACCTTATAGCGGTGAACCTTTCAAGATAAATGAATATGTCTGGTAGAGGGCTTTTTGGAAGGATAGACTGGATTACTATTTTTCTCTATGCCCTTTTGGTCTTCATTGGATGGCTCAATATTTATTCTACCTCATTGGTAGACCCCAGCACTTCAATTTTCGACTTTTCCACCCTCTACGGAAAGCAGCTCTTTTTTATTGGACTTGCAATCTTGGGTGTTATTTTGGTTCTTTTTGTTGAATCGAATTTCTTTGAACGCTTTGCCTCTATTTTTTATGTCGTATCCATTGTTTTATTGCTCGGGCTTTTTGTGTTTGGGAAAACCATTGCAGGAGCAACCTCATGGTATAACCTTGGGTTTTTTAATCTTCAACCATCAGAGCTGGCAAAGGTGGCTACGGCACTTGCGCTAGCCAAGTTTTTAAGTGACATCCAAACCGATATTAAAACAGGTAGGCACCAAATGTATGCCTTGGCCATTATTCTGCTGCCAGCGATTTTAATTTTGCCACAGCCAGACCCTGGAAGTGCCTTGATTTACTTTTCTTTCTTTTTTGTGTTGTTTCGTGAAGGATTTCCCTTGTATTATCTTGGCATTCTATTGTTCATGGTGATATTATTTGCCACCACCTTGATGTTTGGCACCGTATGGATTGCCATCGGACTGGTAATTTTAACCATCTTGATCTATACCTTTAAAAGAGCTTCGTTAAAAATTCCTTTTCTTCCGGTTGCTGGGGTCATTGTGCTTTCCATTTTGTTTTCCATGTCTGTGGACTTTGTGTATCAAAATGTATTTGAACAGCGGCATCGCGATAGGATTGCCTTATGGCTGAGTCTGGAGAAGGATGAAAAAAAGTTGGAGGAAATCCGAAAGACCATCGGTTACAACACCTATCAGTCTGAAAAGGCCATTGAATCCGGAGGCTTTTTTGGTAAAGGATTTTTGGAAGGCACGCGAACCAAAGGAGATTTTGTTCCCGAGCAGCACACGGATTACATTTTTAGCTCTGTGGGTGAGGAATGGGGTTTCATGGGCACGGTTACAGTAATCTTGCTGTTCTCGGTTTTCTTTTTACGATTGATCCATATCGCGGAGCGGCAAAAAAGTGATTTTAGTAGAATGTACGGTTACGGGGTCATTTCCATTTTAGTGGTCCACTACTTCATCAATATTGGAATGGTAATCGGGTTATTGCCCACTATTGGGGTTCCGCTTCCGTTTTTTAGTTATGGCGGTTCGGGGCTTATCTTTTTTACGATGCTGCTCTTTATTTTCCTAAAACTGGATTCCAACCGATTAAAGGACGGTATTTAAAATTTCCAACCAGAAACATCTACTCTGCTTTCCACTTCCTGCTGCCATTCGGTGGTCTGTCGTTGAAAAAAGTCTATCCCAGTTAGCTCTTCAATGGAATCGATGGGGACCAAAAATTTACTCAACGGTTCTTGACTTTCGGTATTGGGCATTAAAAAGGCCACCGCCTTATTGCTGCTTTTCTGAAGAACAATCTTGTAAAAAGTCTTCGGAACATCCACATCTTCATCTCCAATTTCCTCCAAACCTTCTTCAAGAACTCCTCCGGTAATCACAATCAAATCCCCATAGGTTTTGCACCAACGACGCACTTGCTGTTCCAATCGGTTCCAAATCCCGGCATTAAAATCCCTATCCTGTGGACTGATGTTGCTCGTGTAAAATGTCTCGCTATAGGCGTACTCAGAAAACCGGCGGTCCCCAGCAGGGCAAAGGTGGCCACGGTCATACCCCGAACCTCGATAATTTCGCCAATCCGCGGATTTAGTCCTCACCTCTGGGTCCTCGATAAAGTAAGGTCGTTTTCTATCGTCATAGGTAAGATGGCTTTTTTTGAGCTCATAGAAAACCCACTCGGCCTGCTCAAAAGGTTCGCTGTACGAAAGCATGTAATGCTCATGCCGAACAATATCCCCGGTAGTGGAACTGGGTAAAAAAACTTCGGAAACAGAAGCTTCATTTGAACTTTCAGGGTTGGAATAGGTATCGGGAGTATAAAAGTTTCGGATAATCCAAAAGCCTATCAAACAAAGGGCAAAAAGGATACTGTAAATGGTTTTGTTCTTCAACCCTTCTAATTCATTTTAATCCTAACAAAACTAAGGAACTTTATAAAATAAAAAACCGACCTTTTGGGTCGGTTTCATTTTTATTGTTGTTTCTAATATTAGTCTTTATTGGAACTAGCCAATTTTCGTTCCGTGCTTTTGATATTGTTCATCTGCAAATCTTTAAGCACGTTAACGGCTTCTTCGACATAAATGTCTTTTGCCAAATCTTTGTGCCATCTATCTCTTTTCTCCCGAAGTACAGAATCTTGGGTGAACAATTCAGTTTCATATTGTAGCGATCCAAAGGTCAGTTTGGAATCATAATCCCGTAGGCTTTTGAACTTGTCAGACAGTTTTTTTGCCTCAGTTTCCTTTGTCACAAATTTGTCGTAGTTAAGGGATACAACCGTTTCATCTTGCTGTTCCTTGATCCATCTGGCATTTTCCTCAATCAATTTGATTTGCGGATTGTTCGCCATACGTTTTTTACTGTTTTCAACGGTTGCTTCAAGATCAATATATCCATCCCAAACTTTGTAATCGGCAGGGGTTATTTTATCCCAACCCAATGGATTCTCTTGATCGCGCTCTCCCAAATCGATGTAACTATATCGGTCTGGAACCACGATGTCACTTTTAACGCCTTCCAATTGAGTAGAACCTCCATTGATGCGGTAAAACTTTTGGGTAGTCAATTTAATAGCTCCCAAATCACCGTGCTCATTGCTTCGAACAATGTTATCCAAAGGAATCACATTTTGAACCGTTCCCTTACCGAAGGTTTGCTTACTACCAATAATCACAGCTCGTTTATAGTCCTGCATGGCAGCTGCCAAAATTTCGGAAGCTGAAGCTGAAAGCTCATTCACCATGATCACTAATGGTCCATCCCATTGAATACGCTCGTCTTTATCTTCGTGGACTTCTTTACGCTGTCCAGAAGAACGAACTTGAACTATAGGGCCATCCTTGATGAAAAGACCGGCCATTTCAACAACGGTTTTTAAGGAACCACCTCCATTATCCCTAAGGTCAAGGATGATACCTTCAACACCATCTTCTTTAAGACGATCCACTTCTTTAGCGACATCCGTTGCTGCATTTCTTTCGGTATAATCTTCAAAATCCACATAGAATTTAGGAAGATTGATAATTCCATATTCGTGGTCATCACTTTTTATAGTGGCTGATTTTGCATAGGATTCTTCCAACTCGACCACATCACGGGTGATGGATACCTTTTCAACAGTCCCATCCACTTTTCTAACGGTAAGGTCCACGATGGTCCCTTTGGGTCCTTTAATGAGTTTAATAGCATCATCCAAACGCATTCCAACAATATCGATGGGTTCCTCGCCTTCTTGACCAACTTTTAGAATTTCATCACCAACTTCCAAGGTTTGGTCTCTCCAAACGGGGCCTCCGGAAATAATTTCCACGATTTTGGCTCCTTCGGGTCTTTTTTGCAAACGGGCTCCGATACCTTCAAACTTACCGGACATGCCAATATCAAATCGTTCTTTCTCCTCTGGAGCAAAATAGAACGTATGGGGATCAAACTCATCCACAATGGTGTTGATGTATTGCACAAACCAATCCTTGCGTTCCAAATCATCCACAAAATCAAAATACTCGTCCAAATTCTCCTTCACATTCCCGCGAGCTTCTTCCTCCGTAACCGTTTTGTCCACGGAACTTGGAAAATCATTAAAGGCAATGACCGCATCAGCTGATACCTCACCATCCCCATTTTGAATCATTTCAGAAATTCTGTTATCCACTTTGTTCTCAAAAATGGATAGCGCATTATATTTTAATTGTTTTCTCCAACGCTCTCGAAGTTGTTTCTTGTTGGCCGCAAATTCTTGCTCACTGTAGTCAATGTCAATACTTTCATCCAACGTAAAGTCAAAAGGCTCGGCAAGTACTTCTTTGTAAATTTCCTTGGCTTCGTTCATCCGAACCATCAATCGTTGGTAAACGATATTGAAAAATGTGATATCTGTATTCTTGATCTCATCATCGATCATGAATCGATATTTTTCAAACTCCCGAACATCACTTTCCAAGAAATAGCGTTTGGTGGGATCTAAAATATCGATGAAATCGTCAAAAACACTTGAACTGAAGCTGTCGTCCAAATTTTTAGGCTCGTAGTGTCCTCTTTCCAGCACGTAGGTAATCAAATCCAGTAGCAGCTTATCCTTGTCATCGTTATCAAAAGACTTGTTTGTGAAACTGCAGGAGGCTACTGCAACAAGAATTACCAGAAGTGCCAAAATAAAATTCTTCTTCATAAATCTATTTTTTTCGGAGTGTTGGAATCTGATTTTTCCACCACTTCATCCGTCATTTCTACTCGTATGAATTATCTAAGATACTGAAAAAACCATGCCAGTTTGGGCATTGCCATTTAATTTTTTGTTAAACAGCAACGACTTCATATCCTTATGAAAAACGTATTTTTATGCCATTAATTATCCAAAATGAAAAAACCACTGATACTGGTCACCAATGATGATGGAATTACGGCTCCTGGTTTACGGGCGTTGATACGGACCATGAAGCAATTGGGTGATGTGGTGGTTGTGGCCCCAGACAGCCCCCAGTCGGGCATGGGACATGCCATTACGGTAGATAGCACGCTGTTTTCTAAAAAGGTGGTGGTGGACCATGAAGAAGGGGCTCCAAACGAATATAGCTGCAGTGGAACACCTGCCGATTGTGTAAAATTGGCCCTTCGGGTTTTGTTGGACCGCACACCGGATATTTGTGTGAGTGGCATTAATCATGGCTCCAATTCCTCTATTAATGTGATTTATTCCGGAACCATGAGCGCTGCCATTGAGGCAGGTATCGAGGGTATCCCTGCCATCGGTTTTTCGTTGTGCGACTATTCTTGGAATGCCAATTTTGAGCCTGCATTGGAATCCATCAAAAATATTGTTGCGGAAGCTTTGACCAATGGAATACCCAAAGGTACCGTCCTTAATGTGAACATTCCCAAAACAGAAAATGCCCCAAAAGGGATTAAAGTTTGTCGGCAGGCCCGGGGGAACTGGAAAGAAAAGTTTGATGCAAGAACAAGCCCTTCGGGCAAAGATTATTATTGGCTCACCGGGGAATTTGAACTTTTGGACAAAGGAGAAGACACGGATGAATGGGCCCTGTCCCAAGGGTACATCTCCGTGGTACCTACGCAATTCGACCTGACGGCACATCATGCCATACCTCAAATAAACAACTGGAATTTAAATGAACATAAATAAGGAAATTATAATCGGTTTTGCCGTAGGAATCATTGCCAACGTGTTTGGCACACTGCTCTATATTTTGATGTTTTCCGACCTGGGCATAGTGGATACCTTTAACGCCGCCATGGATCAAGGACATATGGGAAGCTTGTTGGCCTTAGGCGCCATTTTAAACTTAGTGGCTTTTTTCGGGTTCCTTCGGATAAAAAGAGATCTTAGGGCCAGGGGGGTAATGATCGCCACACTGGTCACCGCAATAATTATCTTGTTTTATAAAGTGTTTGTTTAAAAAAGGTACAGGTTCAAACTTAAAATGAAACTTGAACTTGTTCTTGAACTTGAACTTTACTCATGAAATACTACATCATCGCCGGCGAAGCCTCTGGAGACCTACATGGCTCCAACCTCATAAAGGGCCTTAAAAAAGAGGATCCCTCGGCTGAAATACGTTGTTGGGGAGGGGATTTGATGCAGCAGGCTGGTGGTCAATTGGTCAAGCATTACAAGGATATGGCCTTTATGGGTTTTTTAGAGGTGCTCATGAACATTCCCACTATCTTCAAGAATATTTCATTTTGCAAGGAGGATATCAAAAAGTTTAATCCTGATGTCGTTATTTTTATTGATTTTTCGGGGTTCAACCTCCGGATTGCCAAGTGGGCCAAGGAAAACGGATTCAAGACCAATTACTACATTTCCCCACAGATTTGGGCGTCGCGGGAAGGTCGGATTGAAAAAATAAAACGGGATATTGATACGATGTTCGTTATCCTTCCCTTTGAAAAGGAGTTTTACGAGAAAAAACACGGTTTTCCGGTTCACTTTGTGGGACATCCACTTATTGACGCTATTGAAAACACACCTATTGTTGACGATATTACCTTCCGAAAAGAAAACAATTTAGACCCTGAAAAACCTATCATTGCCTTGCTCCCCGGAAGCCGTAGACAAGAAGTGCAAAAAATGTTGGATGTGATGCTTTCCATAAAAGGGGATTTTCCAGACTATCAATTTGTCATTGCAGGTGCTCCAAGTCTTCCCGATGAATTTTACACCCCTTTTTTAAAAGGGGATAAAGTGGGATACGTTTCGAACAAAACCTATTCACTTTTAAAACATTCCCACGCTGCATTGGTCACCAGCGGAACGGCCACTTTGGAGACAGCCCTGTTTGAAATCCCTCAAGTGGTCTGCTACAAAGGCAATTGGATATCCTATCAAATTGCGAAGCGAATTATTACGCTGGATTTTATTTCCCTTGTCAACCTTATCATGAAAAGAGAGGTTGTTAAAGAATTGATTCAGAATGAATTGACATCAAAAAACCTTAAAAAAGAGCTCTCCAAAATTGTTTCTGGGGCTGAACGTGAACGCATCTTGGAAGACTACAAAATCCTTAAAGAAAAATTGGGTGGAAAAGGTGCCAGTCAATTGGCCGCCCGATTAATCGTTGAAAATGCTTAGATTTAGCGTCCAAGAAAGTAATAGTATTTCTTGGATGTTACGTAAAACCATAATCTTACTGCTTTTTTTTGCCGTGGTAGCCTGCGGTCCAGGCAAGAGAAAGCGAACCTACAGCAAGACCCGAACCGTTACGGTAGAGGGGTCAACCGAAGACACTATCCCCAAGGAAACCAGAAAAGAAGAACGGACCAATGTCAAGGCAGAGGCCATTATTTCCACCGCTATGGGCTTTTCTGGAACACGATACAAGTATGGGGGCACCACCGAAAAAGGCATGGATTGTTCTGGATTGGTCTATGTTTCCCTTCGGGAAAATGACATTCTTTTTCCAAGGGTTTCTTATCAAATGGCCGAGGAAGGACAACGCATTCGAGTGGATGATGTACAAAAAGGAGATCTCCTTTATTTTAAGACCAGCAAAAGTGGAAAACGCATCAACCATGTAGGCTTGGTGGTGGAAGTAGATGGTGACGACATTAAATTTATACATGCCACTACTTCCAGGGGCGTTTTGGTATCCTCATTACGGGAAGGATATTGGAACTACGCCTTTGTGAAGGCCATGCGTATCCTTTAGTGCGTTTGTTCAACTTTGTGTCCGTCAAGCTTTGTTTGTGCTTGATTACGGGCATTATTTTGGGTTTCTATTTTGGGGTCGCTCCGCTTTTCCCGTTGCTGGCGATGCTCATCTTTTTTCCACTGCTGTTTTGGTTTCACAAAAAACAGTCCCGAGAAGGATTTCCTTTTTTTGAAGTTTCAATGGTTCTCACCACCATTTTATTGGGAATGTTTGTGGTTGCCATGGCGATGGGCAACACTCTGGAAAATCATTATTCTAACCGTGATTTAAACAAAGAAAAGGTGTGGCACCTTAAGGTGAGGGAGGCACTAAAACCGAATCCCTATTCCCAACGATATGTTGCTCAAGTTATTACATTGGATGAAGAGGCATCCACAGGAAAAATCCTATTGAGCCTCCCAGTTGATTCCATTGACTCAAAGTTAAAAGTGGATGATGAAATTTTTGTGTTTTCCTCGGTAGAAGCTATTCGACCTCCGCTAAATCCACATCAATTTAATTATAAGGATTATTTACGGAAGCAGGCAATCTATCACCAGATTCGTGTTTCGAACGATGCTTTTTCAATAGATAAAAATCAGTCAACAACACTTCTGGGATTGGCTGCAAAAGCACGCGAACACATTATCTCAAAATTGAAAAAGGAACGATTCGGACCAGAGGAACTCAGTGTGATTCAGGCTTTATTGCTGGGACAACGGGATGATATTTCCGAAAGCACCTATAATGACTACAAAAATGCGGGAGCGGTGCATATTTTGGCGGTATCTGGACTTCATGTGGGCATTCTGTTGCTCTTACTTCAGTTTCTGTTGTCTCCCTTGGAGCGCTTCTCAAAGGGAAAAACTGTAAAACTTCTGATGGTGGTACTCCTACTTTGGGGGTACGCTTTTGTAGCCGGATTATCCCCGTCCATTGTCCGAGCCGTGACCATGTTTACGTTTTTGGCCTATGCCATGTATTTGAATCGACCCACCAATTCGTTCAACATCATTGCACTATCCATGTTATTTATCCTTTTGATAAAGCCATTGTTCTTGTTTCAGGTTGGGTTTCAAATGAGTTATGCAGCGGTTTTTGCCATTGTTTGGATCTACCCGAAACTCCAAAAGTTCTGGTTTCCCAACAATATCATCGTTCGAAAAACTTGGCAATTGTTATCCGTCAGCATTGCGGCACAGTTGGGTGTTTTGCCTATTAGTTTGTTTTATTTTCATCAATTTCCCGCCCTGTTTTTTATCTCCAATCTTTTGATCATTCCATTTTTGGGATTGATTTTAGGAATAGGCATCTTAATTATCGTTTTATCCCTCATAAATCAACTTCCCATATTCCTTGTTGATAGCTATGATTGGGTCATTGGAGTTATGAATGCAGTGGTAAGTTGGGTGGCGCGGCAAGAAGGGTTTATTATCAAAGACATTCCTTTTGATTCCGTTCAACTGGTTTTAGGATACTTCACCATTATTTTAATTGTGGGGTTCCTATCCCGACCCAAACGGAAAACCGCTTTGGTATTATTTGCTGGAATTGTTGCGCTACAAGGCTGGGCCATTTGGAAGCAGTTTCAACTCAAAAACAAGGAAAGCCTAATCTTAGCCCACAAGTCCAGAAACACCATACTATTGCATCAAACAGGAAATGTATTGAACGTGTTTGCACAAGACACTTCCAATGTGGACAGAATCGCGAATGATTATTCAGTTGCCGAACATGTCAAAGCACTGACCAAAAATCAAATTCAGAATAGCTATAACATCAATCAAAAGAAGTTGTATGTGATGGACAGTTTAGGTTTCTATCCCATTGAACAGGATTTGGATTTTCTGCTGCTCACCCAATCGCCAAAAATTAATTTTGAGCGATTGTTGGATTCCGTCCGCCCTAAAATGGTATTGGCAGATGGCAGTAGTTACAAAAGTTATGTGGAACGTTGGAAAGTGACTTGTGCCCAAAAAGAAATCCCTTTCCACTATACGGGCGAAAAGGGATATTATGATTTCAGTGAATTAATTAGGTGACATCTCCCATCCACTTTTTAATAAATGGACTTGCAGCAAAGAAAATCAATCCTGCACCAATGGAAACCCAAACAACGTTCAGGAATATATTTGGCATTTCAAGAACATTCTGTGGATCAAATTCTCCTCCGATAAGTCCCGCAATCAAATTTCCAAGGGCAGCACCCACAAACCAGATACCCATCATCTGGCCCAGATATTTTTTTGGCGACAGTTTACTAGTTGCACTAAGCCCCACTGGACTGATGGTCAATTCACCAATGGAATGTAAAAAATAAGTTAGTATCAATGCGAACATGCCAGCTTTGGCTCCACTAGCTGCAACATGGGCAGCCTCAACCATGACCCAGAATCCCAATCCCAACAAAATAAGTCCAATGGCAAATTTAAAGGGGGTGCGCACATGTATGTTTCTTGTGGCCAACTTCACCCAAATGGCCCCAACTATCGGCGCAAAAATAATGATGAAACCAGAGTTGAACGATTGTAGCATTCCCGCTGGCATTTCCCAGGCACCAACAAATCTATCCGTAAAATCCCTTGCAAATAAATTTAAAGAAGATGCAGCTTGTTCAAAACCGGACCAAAAAATAGCTATCCCTACAAAAAGGATAAAAATGACCGATACTTTTTTCTTTTCAATCACTGATAACCCCCCGTTGAAAAGGATATTGAGAAAATACCCCATGGTAATGACCACAATAATAACGCCCAATGCCTGTGCAATCCCGGTTGCCGTAGTGACATCGATATAGCCTGCAAACTGTAGAGCCACCAATAGGACCAGAACAAAACCGATTATGCCATAAGTGACCAATTTATTTGATTTTTCCGTTTTCTCCATTTGTTTAACCTTAGGCTCAATGCCAATATCACCAAGATATTTAGGCGCAAAAAACCGATAGGCTATCAGTCCAAAAAGCATCCCAACCGCAGCTAGTCCAAATCCTAAGTGCCAATTGTATGCAGCAAGCAAAGGCACCAGAATCTGCCCTATGAAAGACCCCAAGTTAATCCCCATGTAGAAAATGGAGAATCCAGCATCCCGCATGGCACCGTCTTTTCCTTCATATAGCTCCCCTACCAAGGTGCTTATATTTCCTTTGAGGAGTCCTGTACCCAAAGCCACAAAGGCCAAACCTGAGAAAAATATTGCTGGTGAGCCCGGTATGGCAAGAATTAGGTGACCTATCATAATTAGTACCCCTCCATAAAAAACGGCCTTTCGCTGTCCAAAAATGTTATCTGCCAACCATCCTCCTGGTAAGGTCATCAAGTAAACAGAGGCCGTATAAAGGCCATAAACAGCCCCGGCGGTTTCCGTTGTTAAGCCAAGACCTTCTTGTGCGGCATCCGTGGTCATAAACAAAATGAGGATGGCACGCATCCCATAATAGGAAAAGCGTTCCCACATTTCGGCTGAAAACAATACATAAAGTCCTTTGGGGTGTCTGAACTTATCTTTTTCCCCTTTATATTTTACAACTTCCGACATATTTTTCTGGTTAGTTTGGTTATAAATTTTCTTTGACGAAATTGGTCAATTTCGTGAACAAATGTAGTCTTGTATTGCCCCCATAAATCCCGTGGTTTTTATCGGGGTAGATGGCCCAATCAAATTGTTTGTTGGCCTGCACCAAGGCCTCAATCATGCGCATGGTGTTCTGCACATGGACATTGTCATCCCCAGAACCATGCACCAATAAATACTTCCCTTTCAACAATTCTGGATAATTAAAAGGGGAGTTTTCATCATACCCACTGGCATTTTCCTGTGGGGTCTGCATGTATCGTTCTGTATAAATGGTGTCGTAAAATCGCCATGAGGTGACCGGAGCCACAGCAATGGCCATTTCAAAAGTATCATTGCCTTTTAGAATGCAGTTGGTGGACATAAATCCGCCATAACTCCATCCCCAAATACCGGTACGATCTTCATCGATATAGGAAAGTTCACTCAATTTTTTGGCGGCAGCAATTTGGTCTTCCACTTCGTACTTGCCCAACTCCTTTTGGGTCAATTTTTTAAAATCGCGGCCTTTTAAACCTGTTCCCCTGCCATCAACACAGGCTACAATGTACCCTTCTGATGCCAGTAGTTGATGCCAGTAATCATTGCTCCCCAACCAGGAATTGGCCACGGATTGAGAACCTGGCCCACTGTATTGGAACATGAATAGCGGATATTTTTTGTTAGGGTCGAAATTGGCTGGTTTGATCATCCACATGTTTAGGTCGTAGCCATTAATGTTGATGATTGAAAATTCCTTCGGAACAAATTCGTATTGCCGCAACTTGGTCAGCAAGGCAGAATTATCCTTGATGGCTTTTACCAGTTTCCCATCCGAAGCTTTGTGCAAGGTAAACTCATATGGTGTAACGGCATTGGAAAATGTATTGATATAATAGGTATAATCGGCGCTAAAATCTGCAGCATTGGTACCCTCCTTTGTGGAAAGACGCTTTTTCTTTTTTCCTTTTGTTGAGATGCTATAAATATCCCGATTGATAGACCCATTCTCCACAGACTGATAATAAATTCGGTCATGGGATGCATCGTACCCATAATATCTGGTCACCTCCCAAGGTCCCTCGGTAATCTGGTTTTTCAGCTTGCCGTCCTTCCCATATAAATATAAATGGTTGAATCCGTCGCTTTCACTGGTCCAGATAAAACTGTCATCTGCTAAAAAAGTGAGGTCGTCATCGATATCCACATAAGCCTTGTCGGTTTCTTCGAGCAGGACGGATGCTGAATTGTCTTGTGCATTGACATCCAACAATTTTAAATCGTTCTGGTGACGATTCAAGGTCTGTACGCTCAAATGGTCAGGATTGTTCATCCATTTGATTCTTGGAATGTAGTACGGTTCGCCCAAATTTACAGGAGTGATTGCCCCCGAGGCCACATCCAATAGATGCAAAGTGACTTTGGAGTTGGCTTCACCAGCCTTCGGATACTTAAATTCATATTGATAGGGATACAGATTTGTACCATAAACATCCATGGAAAAATGTGGCACGTCAGTTTCATCAAATTGAAGGAAGGCTATTTTGGTGCCGCTGCTGTTCCATTCAAAAGCACGGACAAAGCCAAATTCCTCTTCATACACCCAATCCGTAACTCCATTGATGATGGTTCCTTTATTGCCATCAGTCGTCAATTGCTTGGTGGATTTTGTGGCCACATCAAACAAATACATATTATTATCCAACACATAGGCAACTTTTAAGCCATCAGGGGAAAGCGTGGGCTCTTGAATTTTGGTGTTGGAAATTTTAGTAAGATTTTTTGAAGCAATGTCATATACATAATAAATGCCAAGTGTAGAATGCCGGAATATAGGCTCCACCTCTGTGGCCAACAACACTTTGGATTCATCATCACTGAATGTATAGGAGGTGAAATAAGGCACACTGCCTGTTGACGACACAATGGTCTCTACCCTTTCCAAAGTTTCATAGTTGTATTTGTCCAAACTACTGCTCTGTGGTGACCGTGAAAAATTAAGGATGGTGTATTGATTCCCATTTTTTAGGGAACGAAGCACATCCATTTGTTCGGTTTGGAATTCACCTCCCCAAATTTCCTCTAGGGTGATTTTTTTCTTCTGTGCGGTGGAAACGGTAAGAAACCCAATAACAGAAAAGAACAGGAGGAACTGTTTTCTCATGTGTAAAAATTGATTAAAAACTCCCAAGTTTACTAATATTTATCGAAAAAATAAACTTTGGTGTTGTATTTACAACAAGTTTAGGAGTCCTAAAGAAGGTTTGTTCCCTTCATGTAATTCAATGTATGAGCCAAAGTTCTATTATATTTATATTTGAAGCCTTTAACCAAACACTATGAACACTCCTCTTGAAGGATTCTCGAAACTCTCCAAAGCCGACAAAATAGATTGGATCGCCAAACATTACACCAAAGATGTAGAGGCAACCAAATCCATTTTGGAAAAATACTGGAACACAGACCCTAAGGTTCAGAAACTGCATGATGAGTTCATAGAAAATACCATTTCCAACTACTATCTGCCCTTTGCGGTGGCTCCCAACTTTTTGATCAATGGCAAGCTCTATGCCATTCCTATGACCATTGAGGAGAGTTCCGTTGTAGCTGCAGCGAGTAAAGCGGCAAAGTTTTGGTTGACCCGAGGCGGATTTAAAACAGAAATCCTTGGCACTGAAAAGGTGGGACAGGTACATTTCATCTATAAGGGAGATACAGAAAAACTTCAATCTTTTTTTGAGGAAATAGAGCCAGAGCTGCGAAAAAGTGTCTCGGACATTACCCTTAATATGGAAAAGCGAGGTGGTGGTATCACCAAAATCCAACTTAGGGACCTCAGCGACCAGATGGAAGGCTATTACCAACTGCATTGCACATTTGAAACCTTGGATGCCATGGGTGCCAACTTCATCAACTCCTGTTTGGAGCAATTTGCAAAGACATTGGAGGCCAAAGCGCAATCTTTTGATGGTTTTTCAGATGAGGAGAAAAATTTGGAGGTGGTCATGAGTATTCTCTCCAATTATGTGCCCAATTGTTTGGTAAGGGCAGAAGTAAGTTGCGCTATTTCGGAACTTAATGCCGGTGGAATGTCTGGTGAAGAGTTTGCCCAAAAATTCGTGCAGGCTATTGCCATTGCCAAAATTGAACCCTATCGCGCTGTGACGCACAACAAAGGCATCATGAACGGTATCGATGCTGTGGTTTTGGCCACTGGAAATGATTTTAGGGCTGTGGAAGCTGGAGTTCATGCCTATGCTGCGAAAGATGGAACCTATTCCAGCTTAACACATGCCACAATTGATGGCGACACCTTCAAATTTTGGATTGAGATTCCCTTGGCTCTCGGTACCGTTGGGGGCTTGACTTCCTTGCATCCTTTGGTGAAGCTTGCTTTGGAAATTCTTCAAAATCCATCCGCCAAAAAACTGATGGAAATTGTGGCTGTAGCCGGTCTGGCCCAGAATTTTGCCGCGGTGCGGTCCTTGGTCACCACCGGAATCCAAAATGGACATATGAAAATGCATTTGCTCAACATGCTCAATCAACTAGGGGCAACAGAAGCAGAAAAAATGCAGCTTGTGGAGCATTTTAAGCATCACGTTGTGACGAATGCTTCGGTTAAGGAAGCTTTGGAAAAGATTCAATCCCAATAATGCAGAAGGAGTTTTACAGCAACGGAAAACTGTTACTCTCGGGAGAGTACGCCATTTTAGATGGTGCACTTGGCCTTGCTGTCCCTACTAAATATGGTCAGTCGTTACAAGTTTCTGATTCAGATTCAGATAACTTACTTTGGATGAGTTTTGATGAGGAAAAGAAAATTTGGTTTCAAGCTGAAATTGAAACGGAAAATCTCAAAATTGAAACAACATCGGACGAATCAACCGCCCAAACCCTTGTAAAACTTCTTGTCGAAGCGCGAAGGCAAAACCCAAATTTTCTTTCCGAAAATAAAGGAGTTGATGTTGAAACCCATTTAGGATTTCCTCGTTCTTGGGGCCTCGGAACTTCATCCACCCTAATCAACAACATAGCGCAATGGGCCAAAGTGGACGCTTACCAACTATTATGGAATGCTTTTGGTGGAAGTGGGTACGACATTGGCTGTGCGCAACATAATACTCCGATAACCTACCAATTGCATAAAGGAAGACCTCATGTCAATCAAGTTCAGTTTGACCCAACGTTTAAAGAATTCCTCTATTTTGTGCATCTCAACCAAAAACAAAGTAGTAAAGAAGCCATTACCGCTTATCGGAAGCAATTATTCAATAAAGAAGAGCTCATTCAAGCGATTTCCTTACTAACCCAGCAAATGGTCAACGCTTCTTCTCTTGACGAATTTCAGTTACTAATGGAGCAGCATGAAGCCATCATGTCCAAGGTACTCCAAATTCCAACCGTAAAGTCACAACTTTTTATGGATTACTCAGGTGCTATTAAAAGTCTGGGGGCATGGGGCGGGGATTTTGTTTTGGTCGCAGGGGATGGGCAAACGTTGGATTATTTCAGTTCTAAAGGTTTTGACACGGTAATCCCTTTTTTAAGAATGGTGTTGTAATCGTAATGATATCCTGCTCTTGGTTCTACGAGAAAAGCTTCCACCTCTATTTATTGTCATTGAAAATGTAATAAATGCCAAACCCAATCCATAGATTCATATAGGGGTTTCATCAATTTAAGGGTATAATTTATCCATATACGCTCTATGTTTGGTTCTAAGATCAATTCGGAGCCATGTCATCCCAAAGTAAAGCCATATACCTTCAAGCATCCATTCTAGCGTTTACGTTGGCCAGTTTAAACTGCAATGCCCAGCTCGGTCAACAAAACAATAACAGACTGCAGCGTTTTTTGGAAGAGAGCTCCATTGTCAATTTTGAGGAAATCAAATCTGATGCCGTTGGTCAAATTCTAAAACACAACGTGTATTATATCACTCGAAAAACAAAGAACACTTTTGATACCTCCAAGACCCACGAGGATAAATTCATTGTTTTGGATACTGGTGAAACTATTGTTCACTTTGAGTGTCTGAATGACAATACCCTACTCCCAAAATTCTTATCCTTAATTCGGGATGATTTCATACTTGACCCGCAAACTGCACCTCTTTTTGAAGATTTACTCGACATTATTTACCCCATTGAGGAATGGAAAATCGACAAAAGGGAGATTGTTCAAAAAAATGGAAAATGGTATTTTCTAAGAGATGCCTACTTTAGAAGCAAACAAGGGTTTGAGGTAACTCTGGATTCGGATGGAAAAATCATTGCCATTTGCTACAAAATGAAATGGGATGAGCCCGATGGTTCATAGTAGATTAAAATCAATCCACAATACGCAGAATTTAATAGGGTATTTGTAGCTTAGTGACCAAATCTTTGTTGCCTTACGTAATGGCAAAGGGAGAAAAGCAATCTACCATGCGAATTTGTATCACGCGCTCCGAAAAATATGCCTATTCCGAAACTTTTGTAAGAGATCAAATTGCAGGTTTCTCTAAGCTGGCCGAAGTATTCCCAATACACAGTGGACGTTACCCTGAACGAGAGGAAAACGACGCAACTTTGAGTCCAAAGCCATTTTGGCTAATGCACAAAGTGGTGAAAACATTTTTAGGGAGAAACAATCTCTTTAGTGACTATGGTGTAAAAAAATACTTCAAGGAGCACAAAATTGAAGTAGTATTGGCCAATTATGGAATGTCTGCCTCACACATGGTCCCGCCTTGCAGGGCTTTGGGAATTCCTCTGCTTGTTATCTTTCATGGCCATGATGCTACGGACAAAAAGCTGCTTCAAAAATACCATGAAAAATATCAAAGGTTGTTCGGCTATGCCTCATTCATTATTGTGGTTTCCAACGAAATGAAAATGGGATTGATACATCTGGGAGCTCCTCCAGAGAAAGTTCGGGTGGTGCCCTGCGGTGTGGATACTCAAAAGTTCACTCCAAATACCAATCCATCTACTACTAGACATTTTATAGCCGTTGGTCGATTTACAGCAAAGAAGGGTCCGCTTTACACCATCAGAGCCTTTAATCAAGTCCTGAAAAAATTCCCTGATGCCAAGCTCACCATGGTTGGGAAAAAAGCTGGATTATACGACTCTTGCCAACAATTGGTGAACGAACTCAATATCCAAAAATCCGTAATATTTACAGGAGTATTGGAGCAGGACAAAATCTCGGATTTGATGAAGACATCCCTTGCGTTTGTGCAGCACTCCATCACTGCGCCAAATGGTGATATGGAGGGCACTCCCGTGAGTATTATGGAGGCCTGTGCCTCTGGGCTGCCAGTGGTAAGCACGTTACACGGCGGAATAAAGGATGCTGTAATCCATGGTAAAACTGGTTTTTTGGTCGAAGAAACCAATGAAAATGATATGGCCAAATATATGATTGAGCTTTGTGAAAACGCCGAGCTTGCCAAAGAAATGGGGCTGAAAGGGCGGACTCATATTCAGCAGGATTACGAGCAACAAAATCAGATTAAAAAGCTATATGATCTTGCCAAAGAGGCTATAGCATAGCGTGTAGCAAAAAAAAGCCTCCCAGATGGAGGCTTTTCTTATTCATTAGAGTTGAACTTTTTAATAAAAAGTAGCTCTTTTATCTTCAATTTCAGCTTTGTCTTTTAACGCGTTGTATACAGCACCATTTACACGGTTGGCTGCTGAAGTACGCAAGCTATTGGCATAGGTAGAGAAATTATCAACACCGGGGGCGGCTTCCTTTTTGATTACCTTAACCATAAACACTCCAGTAACACCTTCAATAAGACCAGAAGTTTGATCTTGGTCCAAAGTAAAGGCTCTACCAACCACAAGAGGCTCTCTACCAGCACCGGGAATGGTTGGAGCTTTAATGCTCAATGCAGTGGCACTGCTTATACTTACATTATTATCCGAAGCAAAAGCATCCATGGCTTTTCCTTGGTTGGCCAATTTAATTTGTTCTGCCTTGCGCTCTTTCCTTATTTCTGGCAATGCGGTTGCAGAAGCATCCTCCGGCGTCATAAGGCCTTTTTTGTATTTTTTGGTCAACTGCACAATGGCGTATCCGTTATTTACATTAAAACGTCTGATATCACCCACACTGGTCTCATCATTGAAGGCCCACTGTACAATGCTTCGCTGTGACCCTAAACCTGGAAGGTTCTCTTCCATTTCCTTGATTTTGTTTACAGGTCTCACGGTGTAGCTGCTCTCCCTAGCAATGTCTCCAAAATTCTCTGGCTCAGCATCTAAAGTGGACATTTCAAATTTGGTGGCATCAGTGAATAAGGTATTTATGGTTTCTTCGGAAGGCTCAATTTCCCGTGAAAGCGTAGCTACCTGAACAACATCTTGCTTGTCATCAATTTTAATGACATGGTATCCGAATTGGGTCTCAATCAAACCAATGGTTCCTGTTGGGTTACCAAAACAAAAATCGTTGAACTCATCAGCCATGACACCTTCTTGGAAATATCCCAAATCTCCACCTCTTGGTGCAGAAGGTCCATCTGAGTTGTCACGGGCCAATGTGGTAAAAACGGCTCCTTCCTTTTTGGCATCGGCCAAAAGTTCTTTGGCTCTTGCCTCGGCTTCATCCTTGGTTCTGGTAATGCTTGGGTTGGCGCGCTCAGCTCCTTCCCACGTAATGAGTATATGGCTGGCTTTTACGCTTCCATTGATTTTCTTGTCCATGATTTTGGATACGCGGTAGAAATCGCCATCCTTATAAGGACCATAGATTTCACCTACGCCCATGCTCATCAAGGTGTCAGCTGCTACAGACGGTAAATCATTTTTTGCTTTATAAATGGTATCAAACTTGGTATCGGAGTTTCGATCCAAGAATATGGCCATTTCTTTGGTGTTCCTAAATCCAGGAATGGTATCGGTGGCATCCTTTTCTTCAGAATACTCCACTGTATCACTCAACAATGCAGTGATGGCATCCTTCACCGCTGTTTCATCTTCCGAAGAAGCTTTTTCCTCAAAATAAACAAAGCGAACATCTCTTGCTTTTTCCTGTTGGAACTGATCTTGATGTTTGCTGATGTATGATTGAATCTCGTCTTTGGAAACTTGAACAGTACTATCAGGAATTGAAGTGTAAGGCACTCGAACGTACTGAATATCCACTTTTTTGTTGGCCAGTTCGTAATCGAATTTACCTTCAGCCAATGTAGCCCCTACGCCACCTTTGATCAAGTTAAAGTACATGCGTTCTTTGGCCGCTTGGATGATGGATTTCTCATCTTGCAACCATGCATCATAACGCAATGGGTCATTAGCTCTCCAATCTGCAATGGCACTTTTGAAGACTTCCTCGTTGAAGATTCCGTTTTCATCCAAAAAATCAGGAATTTGGGCATACCCAGAAGTTTTTACAAACTCGATAATCTGGTCGCTCTCCACATCAATCCCTAAATCCTCAAATTGTTGGTTAAGGATGGCTTTACGTACTTCTTGATCGTAAACGGTGTTCACCAATTGTGTTGAAGAGAAATTTGGACCGTACCTTCTTGAGGCAGTTTCCACTTCTTTTCTAAACTCATCAATGGAAATACTCTCCCCATTAATCTCAGCCACTTCGGAGCCCATTTTGCCCCCAGCAAAGTTATTGCTGGAAAAGACCCCTGATATTACAAATGCGAACAACGCCAGACCAATGATCAAGATCAAAATGGTTGTCCGTTTTCTAATATTCTCTAATATTGCCATTTTACTGCTTGTTTACTTTAATTTCAGTGGGCGAAAATACCACTTTCTTTTCAAATAGGAAAGGGTAAAAAACGCTGGAAATTGTTAATCCTCAGTGATAACACGCACGCTCACCAAATCGATTTTTGTGTTGGATACTTCTAAAATGTGAAAGACGAAATTTTCAATCTTAACTTCTGAATTCTGCTCTGGAATTTCTCCTGTCTCATTCATGATCAATCCGCCCAGGGTTTCATATTCCTCACTTTCGGGAAGTTCCAATTTGTAGGTTTCATTGATGTAGTCCACCTCTAATCGGGCGGAAAATTTGTACTCATTCTCGCTGATTTGCTCTTCATGCAAATCGGTGGTGTCATGTTCATCCTCTATTTCGCCAAAAAGCTCTTCTATAATGTCTTCTACGGTTAGTATTCCAGAGGTTCCCCCGTATTCATCCAGCACCACCGCCACACTTTTCCGTTTTTTGGTGAGTACGTTCAAAATATCTTGAATGAGCATGGTCTCGGGCACAAATTCCACCGGAAGTAGAATACTTTTTATGGTCTTTGGTTTTTTAAAGAGTTCATAAGAATGGACATAGCCAATGATTTCGTCAATGCTGTCCTTGAACACCAATATTTTGGAATAGCCTGTTTCGGTAAATAGTTTGGTGAGGTTTTTTGGCGTTTCATCCAATTCCACAGCCGTAATTTCGGTTCTGGGCACCATAACCTCACGTGCTTTGACTGTTGAGAACTGCAGGGCATTTTGGAAAATCTGGATTTCTGAATCGACCTCGTCCTCTTCTTCAACGGTCTCCATTTGTTCGGTAATGTAATCGCCCAATTCCAGTTTGGTAAAAGACAATTGCACCTCATCCCCATCAATCTTGAAAAATAGTTTAAGGATAAAGTCTGACACCTTAATGACAAACCAAGAAATAAATGAAAATAGGAGATAAAAGAAATACGCGGGAACGGCAAAGAACTTTAAAAGTGTATTGGAGTAAATCTGAAAAAGCACTTTGGGCAAAAATTCCGCGGTTAGCAGAATAATGAGGGTGGAAATTACGGTCTGCGTGACGAGGCTAAAATCCGTAAGCAATGCATTTAGAAAATCGTACTCGGTTGGCAACAATCCCTGAAACCAGTTCATCAGCAAATCCCCCATGAACATACCATAAATTACCAGTGCTATGTTATTGCCGATAAGCATGGTGGCAATAAATTTTGAGGGCTTTTCGGTTAGCCGCGTCAGCATTTTGGCCAAAAGTCCCTCTTGCTTCTTTTCAATTTCTATATGGATGCGATTGGCAGAGATAAAAGCAATCTCCATTCCTGAAAAGAAAGCTGAAAACAGTAATGATAGGAGTATGATGATTACCGAAGTATCCAAGGCTATTGCTGATTATCCTTTTTATGCTGTTCAAAGCGTTTGCGATATTTTCTTCTGAAGATGAACATCGCAATTGAAACCACCGCAAAAAATATGAAAATGTAGGTTTCTTTAGGCGCTACACTCCATAGGGTGGCAATCTTATAAATGGAAATGGCGGCTACGGCCAAGTACAGGTATTCCGTATATCGTAAAAATTTGATCATACTATTCGTCTTCTTTTATGGTCATAAGACCATAGGTTTTGTGGGCCTTGAAAAAACTAAAATCCCTATTGAAATCCATTCCTTCACCATCCATGACGGTTCCGTCTTCTGGATTGGTATAGGTAAAGGCCTCTTCAGTGAAAATCCAGTTATTTTTTCTGTCGTAGAACAATTGTGGTGTTTCCAGCTTTTTCCCATCATGACTCTCGATGACCACGTTGCCGCGTAAATCAATCAAGTTGGTCTGTGAGTATACGATTCCGTAGTCTGCGGTAATCACACTCTTTTGACTTTTTTCATCAAAAAAATCAACCTTAAGTCCTTCAGGAAAGGTACGGAATTTAAAGCTTTGGTTGTCAAAATCCTCAGATAATGGGCTCGACAGAATTGCAATGACTCTCGACTCGGAAGAATCTTGGGTGCTCAACTCTTCAATACTTTCCGTGTAGGTAAGTGTGAAATTTTGTGCAACCCCCTGTGGAAAAATGGGTTTGACTGCTTCCTCTCCCACCCTTTGGTAGTTGTCACCGCAGGACATAAAAAGGATTGCCACGGTAAAAACCGTGGCAAAACACTTAAATATATTTTTAGATGTTTGTCTCACCTTATAGATTCGGCACTGTAACGCTACCTCCTACCCAACAGTTGAAGGTAATGGTTTTTCCAGCCATCCCGCTGCTGAAAATCATTTCTTTGGTAGGGGCTTTTGCATCATAGCTAGCCGCCGTTTGACTTGCATGGCTACCCAAAGATGGATCTACACGTCCTGCCTTTCTTGCCATATCTGCAGCTTTCCAATAGATGGCTCTTTTTTCAAACGCAGATTCTCCACAGTCATTGGCACTACCGGCATAAAGGTTTGCAATCAACAAGTATGCTTTACCATTGGCGGGATTTGCATCAATCGCCTTCAGGGCATAGCTTCTAGCCTGAGACTTGCTGGTTCTGCGCACGGTAGTCGCAATTTTGTATAGGATATCAGATTTTTTATAGGAATCTGTTTCCAATTCCACCGCTTTGTTGAAATCAGCGATAGCACCATTGGTATCTCCAGATTTTTGCTTTAATGCACCACCGTAAAGATATGCACTTGCTGATGGTTCCAAGGCCAATTGGGCCTCGAACAACTTTCTAAACATGGGATCGTCCGTACAATCTTTGGAGAACATTCTTCCCACTGCTCTTTTTACCCAAGCAACATCACCTTTTTTCTCCTCATAACTTTTCTCATAAAGAGGGATAAGGTTGTCACAATCTGCCAAAGCACCCAATTTGGAATCGATACTGGCTCCTACCTTACCGTAGGACTCAGAGTTTGTACTGGCAACCCTTAGCATGCTTTTTTCTTTGGATGTAAGTGTCCCCAATGAATCCTTAGGAAGCAATTTGGTGATGACATCAGTCAACTTTTGGTTTTCTGCTTCAACTTTTTCGGTTACATCATCATAGGTATCAAATACATCTTGAAGGTCTTTTTTACCTGCTCCGTGCAAATCTACCAAGCTAGAGAAATATAGGTACAAAGCCTTAGGGTTGGTGAAATTCTCCCTATCCTCTTTAAAGGCTTTATCCAACATTTTAAAGATTTCCTCATCAGAAGCCATTTTATTGTCATAAAGCAAAAGGGCTTTGTCTATTCCAACATCGGCTGGTTTATAATTCTGAGGGAAATATTTTATGCTGTTGTCATACAATGACAACAATTCTTGGATGTAGCCATCTTTATCCGCGCCGGTGGAATTTGCAATCTTGTGGTCCAAGATTCGCTCCCCGTACGAAAAATTAGCCTTGTTGATGTCTGGACAGCTTTCATAAACCATTTTCCATGGTTCATAAGCAGCATCGTAATTTTTTACCTTAGCGTGTTCTGCGTAAATGGAAAGATTGGTCATGCACTCTGGGTTTTGTGCCTGAGCCATACTTAATCCCGTCGACATAATGACCGCTATCATCGTTAAGTAGTGTTTCTTCTTCATCTTACTGATTTTTAAAGTGGTTAAAGTACAAATTTTCATTAAAAAATCCTCCTACAAGGATTCATATGGTCGGTTAATTATGATTTTTTTAAAAAAAGGCCTTATCAATTTATTTTTCTTTTTTCAAACCACCTAGCATTTAATGATAATCCCACATTGACTTTAAAATAACTTTCTTCAATCAATGCAGCATCAGTGGTTCCTCTTCTTCCCAACTCAAATCCGAGGTTCAAATTTGAGAAGGCTGATTGATACGTAATACCTCCAATCGGTAATCCTAATCCAAAAGTTATGCCAAAATTGTTTATCTCTTTATTGTTGACCTCTAAACCACTTACATCATAGCGTAATCCAGCTCTGTATGTAACTCTTTTAAAATAGCTTGAAAGGGAGCGATGGTCCGGCACCCAATAGCCCCCGAAGGCATAGGTGCTCGCATCATTATAGGTAACATTCTCCAATCCAAGGAAGGTGTTCTCAAAATCGCTGAACTGCTGAAAGCTATATTCAGCCCCCATAAACCAGCGTTTATCTTCACCAAATCCCAAACCAACAGTGGTGCGGGTGGGCATCTTTAGTTCGGTGTTTCTTCTGTTGGTGGCATCGAGGTTCACATCAATGACCTCAATATCGCTTCCTGTTACCAGAGAAAACGACCCCAATCGCTGTGAATTTTTGGAGACCAGATTCCCTTGCGTGTTCACCCGAACGGAGGTAAACAGGGTGTATTTATCTTTAATGGTAGGGGTATAGTTTAAACTGTAGTTAAAGTCATACCCATTAATTCTTGACTCCCGGTTGTCCAACGTTCCAAACTGGACATTTTCCACACTCTGGATACGTTGATAGGTAAGGGTTCCGAAGTTATAATTGGCCGTGACACCCAAACTTAGGTTCTTAATTGGTTCAAAACCGAACGAAACGTAGATACGGTTCAAACCCCCTTCGCCTGAATAAATATTGGTGACCATGGAACCGGAACCAGTTGTGGTCTCATCCCTAAGGCTATATCCAACGGAAGAAAGCGGCATCAATCCAAAACCCATCCCAACTTTGTCAGCTATTGGGAATCCGATGGACAAATAATCCAAATTGGTGGAAGATATGCGTTGTTCCTCGGTCCAATCCTTTAAACGGTATTCGGTATGGCCAATTCCCGCAGTATAGGTGGTAAGCCGTAATTTGGAATAGGCCGCCGGGTTTTGAAGGTTAACGTGGATACTATCCGCATACATCCCCATTCCGCCCATCATTTGGTTTTCCACCGTACCGGAATTTCTAAGATCTCCTATCCCAAAATATGAATATGGTGATATGGTACCGTTTTGCGCAAAAAGGCCCTGTGCGGCCACGCAAAAAATTGCAATCAAAAATTTCTTAACCATCTAACGTTTGTTGTATTCCAGCAAGCAATTGAGCCCCTCCAGGAGAAATTTAGAATTCGCAAATATGGTGTTTTTTAGCCTTTTCGCAAAAAAATGGGCGTCGCCCCCTGTTAAAATAACTGTTAAATGTTGAAAACGACCACGATACTGCTCAATCACCCCATCCACTTCTTTCGAAACCCCATTGATCACCCCACTGTGCATGCTGGTTGCGGTGGAATTCCCAATAAAATCAATAATATCCTCCGGTTCCAGCAGCGGGAGTGCCGCAGTTTGGTTGTGCATGGCCTTGTACCGCATGCGTATGCCCGGTGAAATGGCCCCACCTACATATTCCCCAAAATTGTTCACCATATCATAAGTTATGCAGGTTCCGGCATCAATGACCAAGGTATTTCCGCGGGGGTTGTGATAAAATGCTGCGGTGGCCAAGGCCACTCGGTCCATACCTAAGGTATGGGGCGTGGCGTAGCTGTTCTTGAACGGCACTTTGGAATCATGCGTGAGCACGTGCACCTTGCAGAACAGAGCCACAATATCGCGCTCCTTTCGGTCCAGTTTGCCTACGGAGGAGATAAGGGCATTGTTAATTTTGGGGTACTGCTCAAACAATTCCTTGACCTTGGAGAGAAACAGGCCCGACTCCGAACTTTGGTCATAAATAAGCTTGCCATTTTCAAAAACGGCATATTTAATAAGGGTGTTGCCAATGTCTATGACCAGATTCATGCTGCAAAGATCGAGAATTGCAAAAAAAGGAATGCCTTTTTTATGGTTTTTGTTTGTATATCCTAATTTTGAAATTATATTTGCACCCGCCTTCGCGAAACGAAGTTCCGCTGCGGCGGGCAAGCCCGCCTGATGTAAGGCATAATTGAAATACTGGTACCTTAGCTCAGTTGGTAGAGCAACGGACTGAAAATCCGTGTGTCCCTGGTTCGATTCCTGGAGGTACCACACAAATTCAAACCCTTAACTATTGAATATCAACTAGTTAGGGGTTTTTTAATTCCGCAAAACACTCTTTGGGTACCAAATTGGGTACTAAAATTCACCTTTTTTTCGTATATTGTATAGAGAAATCAGAGGTTGAAATGGGGTTATATCCACGGTTAGACTACAAAAAGAGTAAAAAAGATACCACCAAAGATGATGAAGTGAGGGTGGTTATCGATTACTACTATAACGGGGAGAGAACAAAAATCACCACAGGGGTTTCTTGTTTGGTTAAGGATTGGGATGAAAATTGGAGAAAAAAACCTTCCAAGAAACCGATAAGGACAACGGATAGGGAACACCGAGGAAAAAACTTATTGATTCAAAATAAGTTGGATGAAATAAATGGGGTGGTACTTACCATACAAAAACAAGATAAGGAACCCGTTGTACCACTCGTAAAGAGTTATTTAAGGAAGGAACGGAAGGAAAGAAAGGAAGGTACACAAAGGGAAATACACTTCTTACCCTTGCTGGTGGAGTATGAAAATTACATCAAAAGTGAACATTACGAGAATAGGGAAAGTACAAGGAGATGGGTACTCTCTTGTATAAAACAGATTATAGAATACACCACTTATTATCAGAATAAAAACAATACACTTCTTTTCCCCGATGAACTTGATAGGGATTGGGTATATGGGTTCATCAAATGGAGTTTTGATTCCAAAGGGTTAAAACCCTCCACGATAAAGAAAAGGGTAAAGGTACTCTCCCACTTTTCAAATTGGAGTAAAGAGAAGTACAACACCACATTCCAAATCAGAAAACCGAAAAAGGTGTTTTTGGGAACTGATGAAAACCTTGATATAGTTTTTCTTACCAGGGACGAGGTGGTGAAACTGTACAAGTATAAGGGGTTTGATGAAGAAAACCCCGAACACGTAAAGATACTTACCAAGGAAAAAAGACTTACCTATATGGAAGATAGGTGGGTACACTCCAAAGAAGGGGAGAAAAGTAGAACCTACACCACTTTTGAGGTGTATAAGGATATGTTGGTTTTTCTTGTGAACGTGGGTTGCAGATGGGGGGATTTGGTGGATATGAAGGTGGGGGATTTGGTATATGATAAGGTAGTTGATAAAGAACAGGGATTTACGGTTGGGTACTTTTCGTATTATATGGGAAAGATTAAAAACCAAAGAAATATGGTTAAAGTACCAAGGAACAAGATAACGTTTGAGATATATAAGAAATACTCCACGGGTAAAAACTTGGAACACCATATTTTTCCACGTACCAGATATGGAAATAGTATAACGAACCAAAAATTCAACAACTACATAAAAGAGGTTTGCAGGATAGTTGGATTAAACCGAAAGGTTAAAAAAACGGAGTGGAACCTGAACGGTGAAGAAATTAAGGATAGTACCGAATATCTCTCTTTACACGAGGTAGTTTCTTCCCACATCGGTAGAAAAACGTTCATTAGAACACACATCCAAAAAGGAACCCCGATTAGAACGATTATGAAAATGACCGGACACAAGAGTAGAAAGGTGTTTGATGGTTATTATGAGATACTTGACGAGGATATTAAGTACAAGAACGATGATTTGTTTAGTGAGATGATAGTGGAGGAAAACAAATCCTTGAAAACCCAAAAGGTGAAACCTCAGCAGAAAACAACTTCCCCATTTTCCAAAGAAAAGGAACAAGAGATAGAAAAACTTAAATATTCCCTTGATAAGGAATGGATTACACAGGAAAAGTACGATGAACTTTTCCAAAAAATGATTATCGGTGAATAAGATACCCTCCAAGAAAAGAAGAAAGGAACTCCGTAGAGAATACGAAAGAATACAAGGGTTGAGGTACCTGCAAGAATTGGATAACCAACCAGATATCACGTGGTTTGATTGGGTAGGTTATATGTTGAGGTACAATTAGAACTTCTTTTTTTCTTAAAAACGTTAAAGTTTCCACTTTTTTCCAAAAAACCTTACGTTTTTCTTTTTTCCACATACTTATAGTTGAACACCTTTTAGTACGAGAGTACGAGGTTAAAAATTGATGGAACCGATTAGGGTATATGGGTACTTTATACCCAGTAACCAACTATAAGTGATATGGATAAAGTTATATGTACGATACGAAAATGGGATTACAGAGGGAACAAAAGGTACAATCCAAGTATAAAGAACCTCAACAAACAGATACACACCCTCCACAAGAAGTTAAAAAAGAAGGATACGGTATATACCACCTACACCATTGAAAGGGATGAAGGAAGGAACGGGTACCACGTACACTCCCTTTTCCAGTACAAGGATAAAGAGAACCTCCACGAAAACCTGCAAAAGTTCGTTGGTGGTGATATAAATAAAAAAGGAAGTTTTGATACTTGTTTTGGAAAGTGGGGAACCATATTTATAGATGATGTCAGAGATGAAAACCAATACAATAGATACATGAACAAATTTGTGAACAGAACAAGTAAAACACTTGTATAAAAAGGAGTAACTATGATAGATGGAATAAAAAACAAAGATATACTCACCGAGGAACAACAGAGATTACGGAATATGGAACTTATCGGAATGGAACTTGACGAGAACCAAGTGGATAAATTAAAGAAGTACGTGGAAGATAAGTTTGATATGGTTGATTTGGAAGAATTTATCTGGGAGTTTGAGTTGGAGAACGGTTATGATGAAAAAGGTAGTGATGAACTTGAACTCAATAAGATTATGGATGAAATATGGGGTGATGAACTGAATGGATTGCAGTTGGAGAACCTTGAAATAAATGATGGGAATGAATACGAGATAGGATATAAGAACCCCTACGGAAAATACGGTGGAATGATAAAAAAGTTTGATGGTGAAAACCACTTCCAGAATTGGTACAACTTTATGGATGGTAAAGGATATAAATTGATTACAGTAAATAAATTATGATGGAAAGATATACAATGGATGAACTGACGGAAAGGTACAACGTCAGTACAAGGACGATATACAATTGGATAAAGGAAAAAGGATTACCCATCACACAGATTACACCTCAACAGAGATGGGTATATAAAGAGGATTTGGAAGAATGGGAAAACTCATTTAGAGAACCCGTCAGAGGTTAAAAGAAATTATATGAATGTTTGATATACTAATATGATGAACCTCCACACAGAACCCCCAGCAATAACCTTGACGGGGGTTCTTCTTTTGTAAGGAATAAAACACACCTTTATTGAAACCTTAAATATTTAAGGTTTTGGAAAGTAAGGATGGTGGTATTATAAATTAATGATAATATTGAATCAACCTATCTTCAATGTCTGAAGGTAAATTATCCGAAGACAACGTTGTACATCTAACATAGTTATGTTGATTATCATAGATATAATTTTTCGATATAGAATATCCTCCCAAAAACTCACCATCCAAATTGTATGATTCAGAAAAAATAGAAACTTCATTATTCCAATTATCGTATTCTTTTTCTACTATCTCTTTGACC
Source organism: Flagellimonas iocasae (assembly GCF_042682725.1). Taxonomy (NCBI): domain Bacteria; kingdom Pseudomonadati; phylum Bacteroidota; class Flavobacteriia; order Flavobacteriales; family Flavobacteriaceae; genus Flagellimonas; species Flagellimonas iocasae. The sequence continues at coordinate 183,232 of NZ_JBHUHU010000003.1, forward strand.
TTTAAAAAACCAGAAAGATTAATAAACTCTGAATAAATTATGTTATCCGAGAAATCATATTTATACTGCACACTTGAGGTTAAACTTGAATAATCATAAACGTCTGATTTCACTATTCTTCCCTTATAATCATAACTCTTTACATATTTATTTGAAACTTCCCCACCTTGATAGAATGTCTTTAGAATCTCATTACCATTATCGTCATATACATGAGTAACCTTAAACACACCTATAGAATTGTTATATTCTTCACTTATGACTTTTCCTTGATTGTTGAATTGGTATTGGTGTAAGGGTGATTTCTCTAAAATTTTCCCATTTCCGTCAAGGGTTGTTTTACGTTTCATAAATCCTTCATCATCAAGTTCATATATTTCTTTTGATGTTATATTTCCACTTCTGTTGAGGTTTAAAATCTCTATGAGATTCCCTTCTCCATTATACTTCATTTTTTTCCATGATTCAATCCTTTCACTTGAGTCGTATTGAACCATCTCTATTATTAATCCTTGAAAATTGAACTTAATTAATTCAGAAGATATGGGATTCATCTTTGAGTTGTCAACTCGATAATTCTTTGTTTTCAAGGACTTAACATTACCTCTCAAATTGTAAAAACTTAAATCATCCTTGTTAGTCTTTATTTTTTCTCCGTATGACCTTTGACTATACAAAGGAGATACAACTAGAATACTAATAAAAAAGATTATCACATTTTTCATAATAATTGGTGTAAAATACTACTCTCTAATTTAACCCTTAATCAATATAGAAACTTCGTTTTGGTTTGATATTTACGTTTTGATTAGGTCTTTCAAATTATTCAATTAAAAGTTATTACCCCAATCTTTTATAATTTCTTGTAAAAGTACCCCCACCCCCCTTGTTTAAATACCGTAAAACACCAGTTTATATATCGGAACTGGTTTTTTTGCATATAGGAACTTTTTCTTACCCACCATCATATTTATAGTTGGAACGAATTATTATGAACCTAAATGAAAAAATATGAAGAATATAGTACCAAGTTTTGAATTGGATGGATTGAAAAAACTACTTGAAGAAAGTGGAATACAGGGTGTGATGAAGTACACGGACGTCATTGTCTTGAACCACCTGATAGAAAGGGGTGTTATCCCTTACCAAAGGGATAAAATGATAAGTACCCTTAAAGAAGATACCGATATGGATTATTCCAAGATTATGGATTTAGTGAACAAATACGATAAATGGAAAAAGTACCTACCCTCTTACTCCTTGCAACTGAACCAAAAACTGGATATGATAAATACAAAGATGGATACCGTTGTACCCTTCAGAAAAATAAATGAAAGTATGATTGGGTTTGTACCCGATACGAAGGATAGGGATAAGATAAAGGTTATGAACGGTTCGAGGAACCACCTGATTATATTGGGTACCGTTGATAAAAGGGATTGGAGTATAAACTGGAACGAGAACTGGATTATACAACCAGAGGTGAACAGATATGTTATCGGTGAGATAAAGAGGTTGAAAAAAGAAAATTGGGTATAAAATGGAAAATTATTTTGAGGAAAAAATAAAAGGGTTGGATGAATACCGATGGATTACCGTGGAAGATTGTAGTGAGAAATTGGGAATATCCACAAGAACAGTATTCCAGTACTTGAAGGATGGGAAAATCAAAGGTGTAAAATGGAAGAAAAGAAGATTGATAGATACCGTTTCAATAATGGGGTTCTTAATCAGAGAAGGGGTTATGGATAAACCATAACATAGTACCCCACCAAAAAATCAAACTGGTACCCCGAATATTTTGATTGCACCCTATAGGTACTTAAATTAGCACCCACGGGTACCAACAAAATATGATAAAGTCAATGAATATAGGGTGTTTCAGAGTTGTTCTAGTACTGGAGGTACCACGAAGTGGCAACTACAAAAAGCCCATCCAATTTGGATGGGCTTTTGTTTTGGAACAAAACGGAATCGAAGTTTATGCTGAGCAAAAAACATAATTTTTTGCCGAAGTAATACCCTGGAGGTACCACAAAAAACCCGGCAACTTTGCCGGGTTTTTTGTTTGGAAACTTTCTCTGTTAAAACCACAAGATATTACTGCCGATTGCGAAGAAAAACTGTCTACCGAAAGGCAAACCTTATTTATAGCCATTGGTAGCCGCTGGCATTTATTCATTCGTTAAGGTTTCGGGATGGGTTCAACAGTCAATTTATGTCCTTTTTTATCGAGATAGGTCACTGTCATTTCAATCATATGGGTGGTCCATTTTTCAACTCCGGCGTCTGCTGCTTGTTTGCAAAATGTTGGATAATCCGTTTGTCCTTGTTGATGAATGGAGATGGCGTGTTTTAAACGGTCCGAAGAGCTACTGTCATTCACCTGCATTTCAGGATATTTTGATGCCCCGTAAAGCGTAAAATCATTTTCTCCATAATAGGTTGTCCGGCCATCCGAAACGAAATTATCGTAGTGGGTTACCCCTATCCCTTTTAGGTCTTGGACAAATTTGGGAAAGTCGGCACCACTCTTAACTTTTGCAAATGCTTCGTGAATTTTTTCAAGGGTAAACATAGGTTGTGATCTTAAGGCTATTTCAAGTTTTCAATGGGTTCAGCTTGCAGGTAACTTGTTTGTTGAAAAGTAAAACACATCCCCACACCCTAAAATAAGAATAAAACCGATGACTGGTGTTGTTTTTTGTTTAGCGCTTTTTGCCACACCACAAGATACAATCTTGCGGGAGCGGAGGCTTATTTTGATTTTCCAATTAAGAATTCTCTGGCTTCAATCATTAATGGGTGTTTCTCGATTTCTTGCTCCGTCAAACTTTGCTTTTCCTGAATTTTAAAGTCGATAGTATCTATAAAACAAATACCAATATCATAAATATGCTCAGGGAGTCTGTCAACAAGAAATTGTAGCGAGTTGGAAACAGCCACACAAGAATTTAAAGCATAGGAACCTTGTTCGTCACTTCCAAAGTCGTCCATATCTGGTGTAACATCATCTATTTGGTTAAGCATTTGGTCAATTTCACTTTTGTTCACGTCTTTATTTTTAGACTGCTCCAAAATTGCTATTGCATCCATCAAGATGTCTTTATCGCCCCATTGATACTTCTCTGAAAACTCAACATAGTCAAAATAGAGTTTTTTGCAAACCTCAATCGCCAAAGCCAATTGTTTATCAAAATCAATAGAAAATACTTGTTTTTTAAACTTGGTTTCAAACTCGGCGTAGTTCATGATGATTATTTGGAATAGTATCAATTAAAATTTTTGTGGCATAAAACCACAAGATGCAATCTTGCGGGTGCGAGAACAATATGTGTTTATTATTTTTCTAGCTCTGTTATTCCTTCATTTAGTCTTCTCAAAACTTGTTCGTAAACTTCATCTCCAAGAATTTTTCTTAAAACAGACTCTATATTCAGGTCCAAATCATTTAATCGATATAATTCATTTCCCAAAAATGGATTTTTTATGAGTAAAAAATTATCATTTTCTGATTTTGCAATTCCGTGAAATTGGTTTTTTTTAGAAATATTTTCAAAATCTACTTTTGTCAGTTGATGCTTTTTTAAAAGAAGGTCAATAAATGTTTTAAATTCATCTGAGGCTTGATTGATTTGTATCCTATTCTTCTTTGTTAAAATCCCAAATTCTTGCGTTAAATCCCCCAAGTCATGGATTTCAAACAGTTCAAAATTGTCTTGAATTAATAGGGTCTTATTTAAACACTCTAAATCGAAAATAGAATTAAATATTTGGCCTTTCAACCATGGTAATATTTCGAGGAAATTTTGATGTGAAAATGTAATAACCGTAAAGTATTTCCCAGTCCTTTCATTTTTTAGATGTAAATCAAAAAATCCTGATTTATTTCCATATGAAATTGTATGGTGGTGATTTTGACTTTTTTTAGAGTGTCCAAATATTAGTTTATTGCCTAAAACAGTAAACCATAAATTGTCATTTATTTTAATTTTATTTGTCAAGGTGAGTTTTGAGTCTTACTTGTTTATAGAACTATAAGATACATTGCTTTACTTTAAAGCAAGAATAAATCAATCCCCAAACTCAAAAAGCTTGGAAATATCCACTTCCATTGCCAAGGCCAAAGTCACCAATGTTTTCAAAGTAATATTGGTTCTTCCATTCTCTATTCTTGATATGGTGGTCTTATCATAATCACAAATAGAGGCGACATCCAATTGAGATAATTCTTTGCTCTCTCTAATCTCTTTAATGCGTTGACCCAATTTCTTTTGGTAGGCGATTAATATTTCTTCGGTTATTGACATACATGTCAATATTAGTTTCTATATTCGCTGACGGAGTAAACATATATGTCAACTAGCATTATGGAGCATTCAGAAATTGCATCTAACAAATGGGGCAAGCCAAATCCAAACCCTATACAAACAATTACCAACTTCCTCCACCAAAGTTCCCAAACCCAATTGCAGATTACCTTTGCCTCCCTAGAAATTTGCAACCACCAAAACGGGCAACTGTTGCACTGCGTGCAGCGGCCCCAGAGCCGTCTTATCCTTCAAAAAATGCCAAAAAAAGGGCTGGCGAAGATGACTTTGCTGGATAATCTGGTCTTTAGCTTCTCCTTTCAATTTCAGATTGCCAAGACCCAAAAGTTCCATGAGGTAAAAATGTTGGCTCTGCCACGCCCTTTAGATCAAGGTAGATTGTTCGTAGATGAAGAAAGATTGCAACTCTCTTTTCAGATAGATTCCCCAGACCCCACCCTACGGGTGGAAGTAACGCATTTGTACCAAGGCATCCTAAAATTGGAACGCCATTGCACGCCGCTGTGTGCCCATTAACTATTACGGTGCTATTCAAAAACCAATAAAGAATCCCGGTTTTGGGTCACCACATACAGCGTTTTACCAGCTGCCGTCTTCACTTGCCCCATGGCCTTGGCATCGCCAGGGGCGGTAAACCCACTTTTATAATTGGGCACGGTAGTAAAACTGCCTTTGCCATCACCTTGGAGCAGCAGCCCGTTCAGCGCATCCAAACGGCCAATAAAGGTTTCGTTGCCATAATCGTTGCCAACTAACAACACATCCAGATGGTCATCGTGGTCCACATCGGTAATGAGCATATCGTTGATGGGTGCCAGTTGGGCCTCATTGGGCAATGGAATCAGTTTAAATTTTCCGTTCCCCAGATTTTCCACGTAGCTGCTCTTATCCTGGTTCCCGATGAGTTTTAGGGCGCCTTCGCGTTCGGCTTCGGTAAAGATATCAGCTTGGGTGGCCATACCATATTCCTTATAAAAATTGAATTTCCCTCTAAAAATGGGACTCTGTTGGAACATATCACCCCAAAAATTCACCGGAAAGGACTCCAACGCACCCTCGTTGTTCTTAAAATAGGCAAACACGATGGGGTCCATGCTGCCGTTACCATCAAAATCCTTCCCCAAAACGGTGACGGGATTTTCCTTGCTGGGTTGGTAGAAATTATTGGCGCCAATGTTGCCCACGATAAAATCGGTATCGCCATCGCCATCAAAATCGGCCCCGGCAATACTTTCCCACCAGCCCAGTTCGTCTTCCAATCCAGTTTCCAGAAGCGGGGTAAGACCACGACCGTTATTTTTAAAAATGGTGATGGGCATGTACTCGCCAACCACCATCAAATCCAAACGACCATCCGAATCGACATCGTTCCAAAGGGCATCGGTAACCATACCCACTTTAGATAAGCCCGGAGCCCATTGTTCGGTGACATCGACCAGCTTTCCGTTCTCATTTTTCAGCAAAAAGCTTTTATCGGGATAGGGATAGGAACCCATGGGACTGCGTCCCCCTACAAAAAGGTCGGTGAAGCCATCGCCGTCAAAATCTGTGGTCACCACCGCGGAGCCACTGGCATTGATCTCGGGCAAAAGTTCTGTTGCCAAAGTGAAGTTTCCTTCGCCATCATTCACGAAAAGCCTATCCGTATGCTTGTTGCCCACCGGCATAAACTCATTACTCCCCGAAACGAGGTATAAATCCAAATCCCCATCATTTTCCAAATCGAAAAGGGCAATACCTTCTTCTTCATAGGCCCAATCTTGCGGTTCGCTGAACAGCTGTCGTTGCACAAAAGTGCCATCGGGGCTTTGAAAAAATACCATGGGCGAGTAGCCACTGGAACTTCCCACCAAAAAATCATCGGTGCCGTTGCCGTCGATATCCCCAATGGCCAAGCAAGGTCCATTTTGGGTGAGTTTATGCGGTAGTGTGCGCTGCAGATTATAATCGATGACGTCTTGTTCTTCATGCACAAAGTCAAGTCCATCAATATCTGTTTTCTGGGTAAGCAAGGTCTTTGTTTTTGGCGGCGAAAATGGAAAGGCAAGGTGTCCATCCTCCGAAACTTTGGCATTGGTATAGTTGATGGTCTGCACTTCGTCAACCTTTACATTTGACAGTTTTTCCAGCTTTCCATCGGGCCAAAGCACCTCAATAGATGCCACTTTATCTTGATTTCCCAACCCGAAGTGCATCACCGGCTCCACCGAGGACATATAGCCACGGGTGGTATAATTTTCAGCGTATTGCATGCTGTCATCAGAAAACCGAACCACCACTTTAGCCCCAATCCCCAAAGGATTCTTCTTGGGCCCCTGCAATTGAAGTCGTAGAAAATGCTTGTCGGGTTGCGGTTCCAAGGTGTTTTCAAAAACAAAGGCTTCTTCGTTGATGTTGTTCACCACATAATCCAAATCGCCATCATTGTCCAAATCGGCATAGGCTGCGCCATTGGAAAACGAGGGAATACTGAGTCCCCATTTTTCACTGACATCCTCAAAAGTGAGGTCACCCTTATTTTTATAGGCATAGTTGGCAATCTTCACCACGGGAATGGAATCCAAAATTTGGGAGGGACTGGTAAACGGACCCACTTTCAGTCGGAAATCCCCAAAGTCCCGGTCGGTAATGTCGCGAGGAAACCCGTTGGTGATCAACAAATCCCGATTTCCATCATTATCAAAATCCACCACCAAAGGTGACCAGCTCCAATCGGTTTTGTAAATGCCTGCCATGAGTCCAATTTCGCTAAACGGTGCATCTGGTCCGTTGCCCAAATGAACCATGTTTCGGATGTATTGGTACTCGTAATCCCAACGCTTGTTGAGCGTATAATAAATGTAATTGTGCTCGCCGATGGTGGTCTTTATCCTCAGGTTGCTATCCCCGAGCATATCCAACGTAAAAATGTCCAGAAAGCCATCGTTGTTGAAATCAGAAATGTCCGACCCCATGGAAAAGCGGCTCTGGTGCTTTACGTGTTTTTCAATATCGTTGCGAAAAGTGCCATCTTTTTGGTTGATGTAGAGAATATCGTTGGTCATGTAATCATTGCTGATGTAGACATCGGGCCACCCGTCCATGTTGATGTCACTCACGGCCAAACCGAGTCCAAAACCTTCGATGGTGATGCCGGCTTCCATGGTAACATCGGAAAAGGAACCATCACCATTGTTCCGATAGAAACGGTCATTGCTCAAGGCGCTACCATCCAAAACCCTTGGCCGATAGTTGGTGGGAATGGCATTCCCCATCTCGTCAATAATGACGTTGTTGAGGATATAGAGGTCCAAATCGCCATCCAAATCATAATCAAAGAAAGTGGCAGCGGTGCAGTTTCCTGTATCGGCAATGCCGTAGTCTTGGGCCATTTCCTTGAACTTGGGTACGCCTTCGGCATTTACCCCCTGATTGACAAAGAGCATATTCGCCCCCGTTTTTACGGAGGCACAAACATAAAGGTCTAGTAGTCCATCGTTGTTGATATCGACAATTACCGCCCCAGTGCTCCATTTATCTACAGCTTCCACCCCAGCTTCAACAGAAATATCAGTAAACTTGAAATTACCTTGGTTAAGGTATAATTTGTTGGCCACTTTGGAGCCTGAAAAAAACACATCGGGTTTTCCATCCGCATTGAAATCGCCTACGGCGACCCCGGCACCATTATAAATAAGTTCCTCGGTAAGGATGTTGAAGGTCTCGGTTTCTTCAATAACATTATTGAAAGTAATCCCGGTTTCCGAGGAGGGTTTTAACACAAAAAGTGTTTGCACATCCTCTGTGCAGGAAGTCAAAACAAGTGTGGTCCATGTGCAAACCGCAATAAAAATCCCCGAAAAATGAAAGCGCATGGTTGGTGGTTTAGGTCATTAATATATCAATCTCCTATCTATAACAGGGCATTTTTGCCAAAAAGAGACCAAAAAACTGCACAACTTCTGGGATACGCATCACGATTAACTTTTTTTGAGTCAAGCCAATATGGAATTTAACCCGTACTTGCACCCATATTATTTGATATTATGATTTACAAACTTTCCAATGCAGTAGAAAGGGCAGCGATTGAGGAGGAGTTTGGAGTACATTTCAAATATCCCCATTTATATACCCCAAATACCATCATTGATGGTTTTAAGGAGACCAATGTATGTGTTGTTACCGCTCAGGAAAACCATAAAGTCTCTTACGCCATTTGGGGTCTGATGCCCCAAAATTTTAAAGAGGATTGGTACATTTTTCAAAACAATGCCAATACCTTGAATGTACAACTTCAGGATTTAGAACGTGTGGAATGGATGAAGGAGTCCTTTGTAAAACGAAGGTGTCTCGTCATCGTTTCCGGTTTTTACACCCATTTGCTGAAAAATGGAAAAACGTATACCTATTATGTTACCCAGAAAAATGGAAAGCCCTTCTATTTGGCGGGAGTTTACAATGTTCTGGAAGATGGTTTTCAATGTTGCGCCCTAGTAACGTCCAAAACCAATGCATTTGTTTCCAGTTATCACGACATAAGCAGCCAGGCGCCCATCATCATTCCAAAAGATTATGCGGAATCTTGGCTGGCCCATAATTTTGATGGCAATTCCTTAGCGGAAATCATTAATAATCCACCGGAAGTTGAACTCAAGGCCAATCTTATGCACGATGAGTTCTTTAAAAGCCTGAGGCCCACGGATTACATTTTGCATCCCAATTTTTTGGAAAAATAGTCTACCTATTGGCCAAATAATCCCTGATTTTTGACTCAATCCCCTGATTATATTGACTTTATCGCGTTTGGGTCAATTTCAAAATTGATAGGAGCAAGGTTTGCCTCTTGATTCATGCAAATTTGTAGTGTACTGATTAAGAGTTAGTCAGACAGCAACCAAAAAAATACAGATATGTTACGTTGGACAGTCACCTTTATAATTTTAGCCATCATTGCCGGAATTTTCGGTTTTGGAGGAATTGCCGCCGGTGCGGCGAGTATTGCCAAAATCCTATTCTTCATTTTTATCGTGTTATTCATTATTTCACTGATAACCGGAAGAAAACGACTTTAAAAATTACAATTATTAATCAATAAAAAATACAGATATGAGACGATCAATGAGTTTATTAATGCTACTAATTGCCTTTGCAACCAGCGCGAGTTTGACCAGTTGCAGAGAGACCGAAAAAACAAAGGCTGAAGAGGCCGTTGAAGATGTAAAAGATGGTGTGGAAGAAGTAGGCGACGATATTGAAGACGCCGCAGATGATGTAGGAGATGAAATTGAAGACATGACGGATGACCATTAATCATCTACTTTCCTATACCCTAAAAACTCTGGACAGTTGTCCAGAGTTTTTTTATGCACCTACCCAAAACCATTGCGTATTGTTGTTTTGTGCAGTAGCTTAGAATGCAATTAATTATGAACCTTCTGTTTTGAAGACCTTTTTCATCATTGTTCACGTTGCACTTTCAATATGGTGCATCGGTTCCATAATTTACCATGGTAGGCGGCCTTCCCGCTCTATTGGTTGGGTCCTTGCCATTATTGGACTGCCCTTTGTCGGTGCCATCCTCTATTATCTTTTTGGTGTAAACAGGCGTAAGCTTAAATTTTTCAATACGAAGGATTTTGAACGTCGCAGGCGGTTTTCCTACGGAAATGCCCCATCATCAGATAAATTCCACGCCAATTTTGACTCGGACATCAGGAAAAAGCGGTTGAACCAGCTCACCTATGCCAATTCCAATACGTTGGCCACGAGTGGCAATGCTATTACAGTGCTTCAAGATGGTGGTGAAACCTTCAACACCCTGTTCAAGGCCATGGAAAAGGCCGAAAAATTCATTCATGTGCAATATTACATTCTGGAACGTGGGGGACTATTGGATAAAATGTTGGAACTGTTCAAACGGAAAATCGCCGAAGGGGTGGAAGTCCGCATCATCTATGATTCTTTTGGAAGCTACAGCCTGCGCGGGCGACCCAAAAAACGATTTCAGGACATTGGGGTGAAAATTCATCCCATTATGCCCATTCGGGTAAAAAACCTACTGTTTTATCTCAACTTTAGAAATCATCGCAAGATTCTGGTCATTGATAACAAAGTTGCCTTTACGGGCGGGGTGAACATTTCGGATAAATACATAAAAAATAAAGGGGAGTTGGGTAAATGGAAGGACACCCATTTAAAGCTGGAGGGACCCATCGTGAACGACCTTCACCTCGTTTTTCTGAAGGACTACTTCTTTGCGAGCAACAAAGAGGAATTTAAAATGGAGGATTTCCTTTTTGAACAGTCAAAATGCGGTGAGGTCAATGCCCAAGTAGTGGCCGGTGGCCCGGATTCCAATCACCCCACCATTATGCAGCAATATCTTGGGATGATCAATCAGGCGCAAAAATCTATCCGTATTGCCAATCCCTATTTTTTACCGGGTGAGGCCTTTTACCAAAACCTCATCGTGGTTGCTCTTCAAGGGATTGATGTCCGTCTTTTAGTGCCCAAAAAATCGGATTCCCGCGCGGCCATGTACGCCATGTTCTCACAGTTTGAGGAACTCTTGGACGCTGGGATAAAAATTTACCTTCGGGATGATTTCTCCCATAGCAAAGCAATGCTTGTTGATGATGATTTGGTCTCCATCGGCTCTGGCAATTTTGATATCCGGAGCTTTGAGCTGAACTACGAGGCCAACATCCTTATTTACGACCAAGGCATCAGCAAAGAAATGACGGACGAGTTTGATGCACTTTGCGAAAAAGCGGAGCAGATCTCACTAGAGGAATTCAAAAATCGCCCCCATTGGATGAAATTAATGGAAGGACTCGCGAAATTCTTCAAACCGCTGTTATAAAATCCGTCCAATTACCTTTTAGGGCAAACATTGATTTTTTTGAGGCAACCCAAAATAACAGCCGCCCTAACTTTGCAGCAAAACATTATAATTATGAAAACTATTTTAAGTATTCTTTTTTTACTGACAGCGGTAACCATGAGTGCGCAAAGCATTTCTAAAAATGCACTGGGTATCCGTGTGGGAGACAATGACGGCTTTGGAGGTGAGATTTCATACCAACGATATCTACATGAAAACAACCGATTGGAGTTTGACCTAGGTTGGAGAGACTCTAATAATGTTGACGCCTTTAAATTGGTAGGACTTTACCAATGGGTAATGCCAATAGATGGTGGTTTTCACTGGTACGTAGGTGCTGGTGGTGGAATCGGTTCTTTTGATGCCGGAGAAAATGACGGTACCTTTGCATTGATTGCTGGTGACTTGGGTATTGAGTATGATTTTGACATACCTCTAATCATCTCCCTAGATATGCGACCAGAACTTGGATTTAATGACAGTTATTCTGATGACCTAGATTTGGACATAGCCCTGGGTCTCCGATACCAGTTTTAATAAACACTAATCACATAAAAAGGGCAACTAAGTTTGCCCTTTTTTTATCTCCAAAAAGTTTTGAAAGTTAGAGTAAAGCAGTTATTCTCATTTTTCTTGCTATTATTTATAATGTATTTGGTTTTGAGTGAGCCTAAAAAAACAATTCCGGAAATTATTAGACCCGAAGTGGAAATTGCCCTAACGCACTTTCCAGAACTTGAGGATGTTCCCATTGAATTCAAGTTTAAAAAGAACATCAAAAAATCTGTAATGCAGGCGCAACCCACCTTGCAAGGAATTTTTAGTTCCAAGGAAAACAGGAGTTACCGCATATTGATCAGTGAAAAATTCAAAATAACGGGTCAAGAATATCAAACCACGAATGTTCCCCAAGATGTTCTTATTGGTTGGATAGGGCATGAACTGGGTCATGTAATGGACTACCAAAATAGAAGTGGCATCAACCTGGTTGCCTTTGGCTTCCGGTATGCTTTTTTAAAGGATTATGTAAAAAAGGCCGAGCGTGCAGCCGATTCTTTTGCTGTGTTAAGGGGCATGTCCAATTATATCATCAAAACCAAACGATTCATTTTGGAAAACGCTGATATTGACCCGCTCTACAAAGAACGCATCAAAGAGTACTACTTGTCACCTGACGAAATCATGGAAATGGTCGAAGCAACCGAAGAAAAGACCAAAAACTAGATACTATTTGGCCTTTTGGGATACAAAATCCTCCCATTCGGCAAATTTCTCCTCACCCATAACCCGCTCCATTTTTACCTGACCACCTTTCTTTTTATTGGCACCGCTCCACTCGGCAAAGATGTTCTGGGGTACAAAATGCACCTTTACACCTTCCAAAGCTTTGCTTCGGGCCACTTTGTAATTCTTATTGGCCCCTTTCAGGTAGGTATCCAAAACCTCAGCCGTTTTATTGGAATCCACTTTGCTATCCGAGCCCAAATACCAGGTATGGTAAAAGCCGTCATCGAATCGCTTCGCACAAAGGGTGTATTCGGGGATTTTAATATCCAGTTCATCTTCCAAATGCTTCACGGCGTCGTTTAACTTGTTTACCGAAAGTTGGGAACCCACCGTATTCAAAAAGAACTTTGTTCTTCCAGTGATTTTTATCTCTGCACGTTTTACATCTGTGAATTTGATGGTATCGCCAATGATGTAGCGCCACGCACCCGAAACTGTGGAAATGATCAATACATAATCCTGATCTTCTTCAACCTCATCCAAGGTCAAGGAGGGGGCATCATCAGTAAGAGAGCCATCTTGATTGACATATTCCGGATTAAAGGGAACAAACTCAAAATAGACTCCATTATCGGTGATCAAACGCATCGCAGAGGTGTCTGGCCTATCCTGAAAAGCCAAAAATCCCTCCGAAGCCAAATAAGTGTCAATAATTTGAATGGGATGACCTAATAGGGCATTGAAACTTTTCTCGTAAGGATCAAATGCCACCCCGCCAGAGGTATAAACCTGAAGATTGGGCCAGATTTCGTGGATATGCTCAACTTCATTGTATTCGATGACCTTTTTGAGCATGAGTTCCATCCAAGAAGGGATTCCACTCAAGGCACCGATGTCCCAATTCTTTGCTTCTTTCGCAATCTTTAGGACCCGATGGTCCCAATCGTCAATTTGGGCAATCTCATCACCGGGCTTGTAGAATTTCTTGAACCAAAAGGGGATGTTGCTGGCACTGATTCCACTGATTTCCCCCTCCTTGTGCCCGTTGCGTTCCTCCAGGTCGGTGGAACTTCCCAGCATCATAATTTCCTTTTCAAAAAATTCAGCGGGCATATCAAAATTACTGAGTGCATAAATCTGCTTGATTCCCGCACTTTTTATGGAAGACAGCATATCTTCAGTAACGGGTATCCTCTTGGATTCCTTCCCGGTTGTCCCAGAACTCAGAGCAAAAAAATCTGGTCTTCCCGGCCAGGCAACATCTGGTTCACCATCAACAACCTTGCTCCACCATTCGTTGGAAATCTTGTTGTAGTCGTAATAAGGAATGGATTTAGCAAACGCCTTTCCTATATCGTCCGAAGCCATAATGGATTCAAAATCGAAATGTTTTCCAAACTGGGTGTTCTTTGCATGGGTGAGCAAATCTTTTAGTTCCGCTTGCTGCTCCTCCACCGGATTTCGTTCTTGACTCAATGAATCCCTTGCCTCTATAAAACCTTTTATGATGTTTCCTATGATTGCCATTGTATTTCAACTTTACAGTTACTGACCTAAAAATACATCGGTCGGTTTTTCAAGCTTTACTCAATTCAATTTTTGATTAATCGAAATGAACAAATTGTAAAAACTTAGGAAATACTGGAAAACACAAAGGCAGTTGAAACGAGTTCTTCTTAATGTTTTCATAAATATGAAAATCGAATCGTTCCATAGGCATAAAATATGGAACTAACCTTTATATTTAAGCAATCCAGATTAATTTTAAACAAAAATGACTCAAGATTTACTTGCCCACGCAGAAGAGTTTGAAAACAGACCATTGAGCCACATGTCCACCAGCGACAGGGTTGAGGCTTCTAGAGAAGCTAAAAAGCTTATTCTTTCCATCAATGAGATTTATAAAAAGACCAAAGATTCCAAATTAATGGACATCATGAAGAGTCTTACTGAAAAAAAGCGCAAAATTGAAAAGCGCTTGAAGGGAACTCCCCTGGTTTAATTCGTAATTACCTGATTTACAGGTAAAAAATACATTTAATTTTCAGGTTTTACAGGATTCCTTCGTTTCAATTCCTGATTTCCAAAAAGGCCATTTTCCATTTACAAAGTAATTATTACCAATTATGTCCTATTTCTTGCCATGGATATAATTGTGATTTGTAGGCCCAGTGTTTTGTGTAATTTCGGAGAGTAGAAATAATTTTTCAACGCTAAGTAACACTCAACTAAAATGAACACTGTAGAAGCAAAATTAGGTTACCTTTTCTGGTATTTTGTAATTGCTATCTCTGTTTTCTCCCTCATTAACAGTCTATACCTTTACATCAATTAAAGCTACACTAACACTATCCATTAATTAACCCATTAGTAGTAAACCAGTCTCTTTTAAGGGGCATCTGAAACCCAGGTGCCTCTTTTTTTGTTTTAGTTTAAGATGGCATCAAAGCCATTCCATTTTGGGCAACATCACCTCCTTTTTTTCATGTGAGGTCTCCATGTTGGAAAGAATATCATCCAATAGTTGGATGGCTTCATTGATGTGCGGCCCTTTGTTGAGCATAACACATTCTGCCTGAATGGAAGAAGTAATATCTGTAATCTCTGACCGCGAAGGCACGCCTTTTTTTGCCAAGCCTTCCAAGACTTGGGTGGCCCAGACCACTGGAATATGGGCTGCACTGGAAAAGGATAGGATTCCCTCCTGTACCATACCCATTTTCTTCCAACCAACTTCCAACGCAAGGTCTCCGCGGGCAATCATAACCCCTAAAAGTTTGGTCTGCATTGCGGCAAGTAAGATACCAATCAAGTTTTTGTAGGCCGTATTGGTCTCTATCTTTAAAATTATCCCCAAACTATCCTTGACCCCAAGAGCCTCCAATTCATTCAGTAGGCCGATTACATCCTCTTCTGTATTCACGTAGGAGCAATTGACAATGTCTGCATGCTTGGCCACGAATTTCAAATCTTGTTTGTCCTTTGCGGTAAGTCCATCCATCCCCAAATCCAAAGTTGGCAAATTAATACCCTTTTCAGCCTTCAATAATGAGCCTCCTTCCTTGGCTTTGGTAATTTTAACCTCAAAAAAATCATCCGCTATGCTTTTTATCACCCCTTCAATCTTGCCATCGTCAAATAGGATGGGAGCACCCATCTTGGCTTTGGAAACGATATGGGACGGAATACAAGGAATCCTTGCGGGTACCATCAGCTTCTTGTTTGAGTCAAATTTTGGTAAAACTCCTTCCGCTTCATTTCCTGAAACTATGAGTGTATCCCCAACCCGAAGAAGTATGCCTTTCTGGATTCTGGGAAGTTCGCCCACTTTGGCCACTCCAATGTCTGGATGTTCCAAGACTGTTCCCATTTCTACATAAAGAGTTTTATTGCAGTTTAGCGCAACCTTGTCTTCCTGGGTATGGACTATTTTTAACTTTCTGTCCTTGCCCCGAATATCTTTTGTGCGAAGTCTGTCACCTACAACCAGTTTTTTCAACCAGTGAGCATCTACGGGGATTTGACTTTCGGTCAAAAATTCTTTTGATTTCGGAACCAATTCTATTTTTGCAGCGGCCGTCACTTTCCCAAACTCATCTCGTTTGGGTTTAAACTTCTTCACTTTGGGTCCAGATTGAATGGCCCCAGTCCTCACTTTCGGACCTGCCAAATCCATGGCAATTTTAACCTCGGTACCGCACTCTTTAGCAGCTTTTCTAACATTTTTGATGATGGCTTCCCACACTTCAGGGCCGTCATGCGCACAATTCACCCGCGCGCAATCCATGCCATTTTGCACCATCGCCAACACCTTTTCATAGTCGTAGGCAGATTCTGTGGGCTGGGTTACCATAATGTGAACGCGCCTGCCCTTTTTGTTATCCCCGAGTAACTGGGCTGTGTGCTTTTTCAGCAATTGCTTTCCTTCACCAATGGATAAAACACCTTCACCCTCCAGTTCCAAAGGAGTCCCTTGAAGGCTGTTCACCACCTTTTTTAGATTGATAAGGCTCCCCAAAATATTACCCTCCGCATTGGCCAAACGCGTAAACCCCAATCGTTTGAGTCCCTTTTGCATTTCCCTGGCATCAAAACTTCGGAAAGCAGCATAATGCAACAAATTTTGGGCACTTTCCCTGTAGGTGGGATATACCTTGTGCAATAATGGCACATTTTCCTTTTCATGCTGCGCAACCCTATCCAAAATCTCATCTATCTGGACGGCTATTTTAGTAAGCTGATCAGGAGTTGTGGCCATGACTTATGGTTTATTTTCCAAAGATCACACTGAAATGAATTTTAAAAACTGACAAAAATCAGATAGGGCAAATTCACCATGCAGATTCCATATGTTTTATGGATTGAAGTCGTATTTCTGATGTTCCGCTTTCATTTTGGATGATTAGGGAATTGTAGGGTTCGTTGGGGAATACCTGGTCCGTCATCACATAAATTCCACCATCTATAAATAGCTCAATGGATGACCAATCCAATAGGATTTTTATATCGAAGATTTCGGTTTCTGTCAACGCAACGGGCATAAAATGCTTTTTGTTCCCGAATTCAGGTTGAAAATCAACCTTTCCAGATTTCATCCGATTTAGTATAAATGCCTCACTCTTTGCATCCAAAGTCAACTCCAATGTTTCTCCCATATCATTTTTGAAAATGAGGGTAAAATCCTTGGACACGGTTTTCAATTCAAGTTGGGATTGATTCAACCCATCAATCCGCAAAGTGTCCGAAGCATGTGGTTCAACCAGAACATTTTCCGCCAAAACCATGGAAACCAATGCCTCCGATTGTTTCACAGGATAACTTTTCAACCTATAATCCTCCGCAACTTTGTGGAGCGAAAGTTCCCGTGGCAAGGTCATGGCACTTCGCCATTTCTGGGTAGGAGTATCGCGTGCATAATCCCAGTTGCTCATCCAACCAATAAAAATTCGCTTGCCGTTCGGTGTATTGTTATAAGTAACCCCGGCATAATTATCCGTACCGTAATCCACCCATTTAGGTTCTATTTGGTCGGATGTGAATTTTTCCCCATCAAAATCCCCAATAAAATATTGGGTACCACTACCTCCATTGGGAGCTCCGGGGTTTATGCTAATAATCAACACCCATTTTTGTTCATTAGAACCTTCAACCGAAAGCGGAAAAAGGTCTGGACACTCCCAAACTCCTCCGTGGGCGCCCTGTGTTTTTCCAAAATCACTTAAATGCTTCCACTCCTTTAAATTTTTGGAAGCATAAAACTTGGCATGGTCACCGGCCACAAGCGTCAAAATCCATTGTTGGGACTCCTCGTGCCAAAACACTTTGGGATCTCTAAAATCCCGTATACCTTCATTGCCAATTACTGGATTGCCTTCGTACTTGGTCCAGGTGTCTCCATTGTCCAAACTATAGGCAATACCCTGTGTTTGAAAATCATTGCTACCCGCTTTTTCGTCCTCCATCAAATGATAGGTAAAAATGGCCACTAGTGGAGTTTCACCACTTTTCGCAAAACCGGAAGTATTGTTCTTATCCACCACTGCACTTCCCGAAAAAATAAGCCCATGCTCATCTGGATAAAGGGCGATTGGCTTGTGCTCCCAATGCATCAGGTCCTTACTTGTGGCGTGCCCCCAATGCATGGGCCCCCACACAATATCCTCTGGATAGTATTGGTAAAAAAGGTGGTAGATTCCTTGGTTATAGACCAATCCGTTGGGGTCGTTCATCCATTTTTCAGGAGGGGAAAAATGAAATTGAGGTCTGTATTGCTCCGTGTAAATCCGTTCCTCGGCCACTTGCTCTGGCTTTTTATTTTGTTTTTCCTTGCACCCTGCCAGCATAGCTGTCACTATAAAAAAAACGACTTTTATCTTCATGTTTTTCAAGCTTCTGACGTAAAAGATAATCATAATATTCCATCAAAAATTTATTGAATTATCTTTGATTTAGATTCCAAATAAATGCGTTTTTTTATACCCATATTTCTCTTTTTAATGTTGAGCATTTCGTCTTGCGCACAACAATCCATTCCCAAGGCTTTAAAACAACTCAATGATGATACTGTTGATTACATATCGGTGGAGGAGTTGCATGAAATGGAGACGCCCCTTGTTTTGGATGCACGGGAAAAAGAGGAATTTCAGGTGAGCCATTTAAAGGACGCCGTTTGGGTTGGTTATGAGGATTTTGATTTGGACCAAGTGATGCAACAGGTGCCCAGCAAGGAAAATCCCATTGTAGTTTATTGTTCCATTGGGGTGCGTTCCGAAGATATTGGAGAACGTCTAAAAAATGCCGGTTACACCAATGTGAAAAACTTGTATGGAGGCATTTTTGAATGGAAAAACAAGGGATATCCCGTATATGATGAACAGCAGCAGGAAACCAAAAAAGTTCATGCCTTCAACACCTATTGGGGACGTTTTTTAACCAATGCGGATAAGGTCTACAACAAATAAGAATTCCTATTCCTGAACAATCATCGAATAATAGGAGTTGAACACAATTTTTTCACAAAATAGGTGTTAACTGTTTGCAATGTTGTTGTTTTTTCCTACAATAACTCTTACAAATTTGAATTTTGACAGAATTGTAGATGAATAATTGAGCTCTTACTAGAGCATTGGTATGCCGCTGATATCTTTAAAAAAAGAGTTGATACTTCCCGTGGTGGTCTTTGTTGTATTCATGACCACAGTGTCCGTGCTATGGAACAATTCATTGAAGACACAAAAATCATCCTTCATTCAAGAAATCCACAATACTGGCAATCTTCGGGCACAGGAATTCTTCTCTTCGGTTAAGTACAACATCAAATCCCTTGAAAATTTAAAGCAGCGTATTGAAATGACCGACGGGGCCTACTTTCAATATTGGGAGCGGGATGCCAACCTTATTTTAGAGCAAAATCCATCCTTCAAATTTGTAGAGTGGGTAGACAGCTTAATGATTATTCAAGTAGTCACTCCGTTGAAGGGAAACGAGGCTGCCATTGGTCTTGACCTTTCCTCCCATCCCAGAATTGATGAATGGAAAAAGCATATGGGCAATTCATCCACCAATATTTCATCGTGGACAAAATTATTTCAAGGAGGAAGCGCCTTTTTGGTTGATGTACCTGTTTTCTTTGGAGGTAGGTTCCAAGGGTCAATTACAGCTGGGATGGATTTTACAAATCCCTTTAACGAACTGGCCTCTAGTTTGGACATGTACGCCATTGAAATAAAGGATGAGAATGGTACCATCTTTTACAACAAAAACAATCCGGATGAAGCTGCTATTGCAGAAGAATATGTGTTCACCACAGCTTTGGAGATAGATCCTCTTGACAAACGGGAATGGACATTTACCTTAATGCCTTCGGACACCGATTTTATGGTCGCAAGACAGAAGGACACGTATATCCTATTGATTTTTGGAACATTGGTGGCCCTACTGACCAGCTCGCTCATTTATTTTTATCAATCCTCCCGGAAAAAGAACATTCGCCTGAGTTATGCCAATGACAAACTCAAGGAACTCAACAAATCGTTGGAAAAAGAACGGTTGAAGGCTGAAAAATCTTCCTTGGCCAAAACTGAGTTCATTTCCAATATGAGCCATGAAATACGGACCCCACTGAACGCCATCATTGGGTTTATTGAAGTATTGAAACTTTCCAAGCTACACAGTTCATTACAGGAGTACCTTTCATTGATGGATATTTCATCAAAAAAACTGCTTCTTTTGGTGAACGACATTTTGGAAATTGACAAAATTGAATCTGGGAAAATCAACTTTAGGGATGAAATTTTTTCCCCAGTGGAAGAGTTGGAAAACATTATTAGTATTTACCGCCCCAATGCCGAGGAAAAAGGACTGTATATAAAACTTGAATCAACTCCAGAAAGCGAACATTATGTAAAGGCCGATGTTGGTAAATACGGTCAAATCCTCACCAATATTCTTAGAAATTCCCTCAAATTCACTGAGAATGGCGGGATACAGGTTTCCATCAAAGAAACTGCAAAAGAAGAAACTTTGCTCATTGAAATTAATTTCAAGGATTCAGGAATCGGAATTCCTAAAAATAAGCTGAAGACCATATTTGATCGTTTCACCCAAATAGATGCCGGTAAAGCAAAACGGCATGAAGGCAGCGGGCTTGGACTTTACATCACCCGAAGACTGGTAGAACTTTTTGGGGGCAACATCACCGTTGAAAGCGAGGTAAACGTTGGTACCGAATTCCACCTCACCCTAGAGCTTCCAATTTCCGAAGCAAAACCAGATGCCAACTTGCCAAGCCCAGAGCAACTAGACCTCAGCGGTTGCAAAGTTCTGATTGTGGATGACAATCGCGTCAATGTCATCGTGCTAAAAATGAGCTTGGAAAAATTGGGCATCCAGTCGGATTCTGTATGCAATGGACTCCAGGCCGTTGAAGCCGTGGCCAAAAACGACTACGATTTGGTTTTTATGGATGTGCACATGCCCAATATGGACGGTTTCCAAGCTACCGAGGAAATTAGAAAATTCAATAAAGACATCGCCATTATAGGTCTTTCGGCTGATGTAACCAAAGAAGCCATTGATGAGGCCAAAGGTGTGGGCATGAACGATTACCTCACCAAGCCCATTTCATTTGACAAGCTCCGGAATATTCTGCCTGTTTATCTTATAAAAGTCTCCTAAATCCGCCTGCTGGTCTAAAAATAAAAAGTGGATTTTTCCACTCCTAGATGCTTTATGGTATCTTTGAAGGTATGGATCAAAACCTACTTATCATCCTAACCCGAAATCCAGAATTGGGTAAATGTAAAACCCGATTGGCAGCCAAAGTAGGTGACGAAACTGCTCTGGAAATCTATAAATTCTTGTTGGACAAAACGGTTTCTTTCACCAAAAACCTAAAAGTGGAAAAATGGGTTTTCTATTCAGAAACCATTTGGCAAGATGATATTTGGGACGAAGATACCTATCAAAAAAAACTTCAGGTTGGGGCCGATTTGGGCCAACGGATGTTGAACGCCTTTCAAGAAGGATTCCATTCAGGTTTTGAAAAAATCATTATTATTGGAAGTGATATGTACCACCTCTCCCAAGCTGATATGGAAGAGGCTTTTTTACGACTGAATGACCACGATTATGTTGTAGGTCCGGCGGAAGATGGTGGGTATTACCTCTTGGGCATGAAATCCTTAAAAAAGGAAGTGTTCCAACATAAGGATTGGGGCACTGATTCGGTGCTATCCGATACGTTACGGGATTTAGAGTCCGGGAGTATTTTTATGCTTCCAGAGAAGAATGACGTTGATTACTACGAAGACATTAAAGATATTGAGGCTTTTCAGCCTTTTTTAAAACATATAAAAGAATGACGCAAGTACAACTTGATGAATCCGTCGAATATTTAAAAAGGAGAGGTTTTGACACCCCTGAAATTGGTATCGTTCTGGGTACCGGGCTTGGGCAATTGGTTGATGACATTGAAGACTCCATCGAAGCACATTACAACCATATTCCCCATTTTCCACTCGCAACGGTGGAATTTCATTCTGGAAAGTTGATTTATGGAACCATTGCCGGCAAAAAAGCTGTCGTGATGCAAGGGCGTTTCCACTTGTACGAAGGGTACGATTTCTTGGACATCACATACCCCATCCGAGTAATGCACCAGTTGGGCATTCAAAAATTGTTTGTGTCCAATGCCGCCGGTGCCATCAACCTCAACTTTAAAAAAGGGGATATCATGTTGATTGAAGACCACATCAACCTTCAAGGGGGTTCCCCGCTGGCCTTCAGAAATGTATCCGAATTCGGGAACCGATTTGTGGATATGAGCGAACCGTATGACTTGGATATGCGGCAAAAAATTGAAGCCATCGCCGAAAAAGAGGGAATATCGCTCCAAAAAGGGGTTTATGCTTCCGTAGTGGGGCCACAACTCGAAACCAAGGCAGAATACCGCATGCTGAAAACCCTTGGTGCCGATGCTGTTGGAATGAGTACCGTACCCGAAGTAATTGTTGCTAATCATTTACGACTACCCATTATGGCCGTATCCGTTTTAACCGATGAGTGCGATCCTGATAACCTGGAGCCGGTGAATATTGAAGAAATATTGGCCATTGCCAACAAGACCGAGCCCAAAATGATACAATTGTTCAAAGAATTAATCAAACAACTATGAGCTATTTAGATGCCACCCAAGACCTCTACAAAGAGGCTGCCCTTACCCCAGATGTTGGGCTTTGCTGCACCACTACCCCCATTTGGCAATTCCCAGGGCTTTCCATTCCCAAAATCATGCAAGAAATGAATTATGGATGCGGAAGTACGGTCTCCGCACAGGATTTGGTGAATGACCCTAAAATTCTTTACGTGGGCGTTGGAGGTGGAATGGAGTTATTGCAATTTGCCTATTTCTCCAGACAAAAAGGTGGTGTTACCGGAGTTGATTCTGTTGATGAAATGTTGGAGGCCTCCCGAAAAAACTTTAAAGTGGCCGAAGAAGAAAACGATTGGTTCAAAAGTGATTATGTGAATTTGGTGAAAGGCGATGCACTTAATCTTCCCGTTGCGGATGAATCTATCGATGTGGCTGCCCAAAACTGCCTCTTCAACATCTTTAAAATGGAAGATTTGAAGAAAGCCGTTTCCGAAATGTACCGCGTATTGAAACCTCATGGTCGATTGGTAATGAGTGATCCTATTTGCGAGCAACCCATGAATGAAACGCTTCGCAATGATGACCGACTTCGTGCGCAGTGTCTAAGCGGAAGTATTCCGCTTAAGGATTACGTCAAAGTCCTGACCGATGCTGGTTTTGGTACCATTGAAATACGAGGTAGACGGTCATATCGCGTGTTGTCACCCAACCATTATCCAACAGATGAGCTTATCTATATTGAATCCATTGAAATTGCGGCCATAAAAGACCCCATGCCAGAGGACGGACCTTGTATGTTCACCGGAAAAACAGCTATTTATTATGGGGATGAGGAATATTTTGATGACGGAAAAGGCCATGTCATGTACCAAAACCAACCTTTGGCGGTATGTGATAAAACTGCAGCGGCTTTGGCAAAAGCCTCAGACCAAATCCATGTTAGCGAAAGCACTTGGCATTACAATGGTGGTGGTTGCTGCTAAAAACAAGGGCAATTTTAAACACAGTCACATGAACATCGTTCTACATCTATTGCTTGGTGTATTTCTTCTTTCCTGCGGTGGGAAAAAGGAAAAGACGGTCGTTCAACATGCGTTTTCTACTTCCAAACCTTCACACATGGTTTGGGACACCATTTTGAATCGTTATGTAGATGGTGACGGAAACGTAAATTATGCAGGATTAAAGGAAGATTCAACCCAACTTGACGCCTATTTGGACCATTTGGGGCAACACCCTCCCTCTCAAACATGGTCAAAAGAAGATTCATTGGCCTATTTTATCAATCTGTACAATGCCGCGACTGTAAAACTCATTGTAGATCATTACCCAGTACAGAGCATCAAGGACATTCCAAATCGATGGGGCAAAAAATGGATTCAGGTTGGAAACAACATCCTTTCCTTGGATAGAATTGAGCATGACATTTTGCGCAAAATGGATGAACCTCGAATTCATTTCGCCATAAATTGTGCCTCCTATTCCTGTCCCAAATTATGGAACCAAGCTTTTATTCCTGAAAAAATGGAGCAACAGCTCGACCAAGTGGCCCATGATTTTGTGAATGATCCTACAAAAAATCGATTTGAAAATAATGAGGCTAAGCTCTCCGAAATATTTAAATGGTACAAAAGAGATTTCACAAAGGGCACTTCGCTTTTGGAGTACATAAATCAATTTTTGAAGAATCCCATTGATGCGGATGCCGATATCGACTATTTGGATTACGATTGGAGTTTGAACGATGCCAAATAAGAACCGTTCCATCAGCATCATTATTCCTGTGCTCAATGAAGAATTGTGTCTTGGTGAATTATTGCATCACCTTGCACATACCTCAACCCCAACCCATATTCGGGAGATTATTTGTGTGGATGGTGGAAGCACGGATAAAACCCTAAAAATTGCTGCGCAACATGGGGCAAAAGTGGTTTCATCAGAAAGAGGAAGGGCCAAACAAATGAATTTAGGGGCAGAACTTGCCGAAGGTGAAATCCTTTATTTTTTGCATGCGGATACGTTTCCCCCTAAAAATTTTGACCAATCCATCTTGAAG
This sequence comes from Flagellimonas iocasae, assembly GCF_042682725.1. NCBI lineage: Bacteria > Pseudomonadati > Bacteroidota > Flavobacteriia > Flavobacteriales > Flavobacteriaceae > Flagellimonas > Flagellimonas iocasae. Next base: position 207,861 of record NZ_JBHUHU010000003.1, read on the forward strand.
GCAGTGGAAGGTGGTTTTATGGCCGGTTGTTTCCGGATGAAGTTTGATACCAAAAACCTATTTCTACGGTTTTTTGCATGGTTTTCCAGAGTGAACCTTCTTTTGTGTCGCGGTGGCGACCAATCTTTATTTGTGGAAAAGCAACTTTTTGAAAAAACCAATGGATTCAATGAAGCCTATCACATTTACGAAGACACGGAGTTTATTGGCCGATTGTACAAGAATGCAAAGTTTAAAGTTCTTCCTGACTACGTCATCACTTCAGCTAGAAAATATCGGGAAATAGGGGTGTTGAAACTTCAATTTCATTTTGCGGTAATCCATCTCAAAAAATACCTCGGAGCCGGTCCAGAAGAATTATATCGATATTATCGGAAGAATATTTGATCCAATCAAAAATACAAACATCACCCATTTACCCGTCTACAAATGGATGATGGGCATGCTTGGGTTCAAACCTACTTGGCAGTAACGATTTTTGAAGATTCATAATCCAAAAGGATTCCCTCAGAGATCCATTTGGCCAAAGCTTGTCTGTTATCTGGATCTAGGATACGGCGCTGGTCCGTTTTACTCCTTATGTTCCCAATCTCAATATAAGCCATGGCAGGCAGTGTGTTCTTGACCATATATAGACTACTGCGCTCCATAAACGTACCATGATATTCTCTATTGGGTTGGAATTTCTTGTATTTCTCCAAAAAAGTTTGATGAATGCTCTCGGCAAGCCTTTTACCATTGTTGCTCTTTTCATGATGGTAAAAGAACACATCAATATTGGTTCCTTTGCTTCGACTATCCACATGGGTAACCAAAAGACGCTGGTACTTCCCCCTATTTTTCATGTATAGATCGTTTACGGCCTCAGTGCGTTGTTTCAAACGTGCCAATTGTCCCAAGGGTATGGGATTGGAAAGTATGGTTTCGTCTGTGTCAAGTTCTAGGATTCTTTCGTCCCTAATTCCATCATTTTCATCCTGTACAATAATGTGCACCTCTGCACCATGCGACAGAAGTTCCCGGGCCAACCTGAGGGTGACATCATAGGCGTATTCATCTTCCGAAATCAACTTGTCATTGTACTTTTCCACTGCGCCAGGATCAGGACCACCGTGACCCGAAATAAGATAGTAAACCGTATCGTCAAGGCGGTTGCTCACGGAATCAATCTTGGCCAAATCCTTGCCAAAAATGGGGTAAACGGTCCGCGTATCAATTTCTTCAACTTTTTTAAGGGCTGTGGTATCGGGCAATAAGTAGGAACGGCCGATGTAAAGGGACTCGCTTTCACCGAGATTCGCGGCGTTCAGTTCCACAAATCTGTTGTAATATTTTGTTGGGCTGACCCCATTTCTGCGGAGAAGAGAATAGATTCCATCCCCTTTTTCAGCCATAACACTTTGCAATGATTCTTGGGCCTCACCAATTCCAGGAAACAGAAAACAGCACAGGAAACAGTACAAAAAAGTGAAACTCGATAACTTCATTTATTCCTCAATTTCCAAATCAGCAAAATCGTTCATGATGCCATTGGTTAGCATGTTGGCCAGCAACTTTTTATCGGGCCGAACAGAAATTTTTTCTTCGCCCGCTTTTGGCGATGCATTTTCCATGGTGAGCAAACTGATTGCCGGAAGAACATTTCGAGCCAAATATAGACTGGCCTGATCCTCAAAAATCATATTGATGTCCTTGTAAGCATGATTTGAAACACTGTTCTTTTTAAAGACATTTTGAATGTTCGCAGCCAATCGCTGACCTTCCTCGCTTTTGTTGTAATGATACACGGCGATATTCATATTGCCCTTTCCTGTGAGCTCATTGGCCCTTATGATCAGGACTCTTTGGTACTTGCCCGTATTTTGAATGTAGCGCTTGTTTATCGCTTCAATATAATTGCCCATTTTTTGGGTTGGCGTCAATACACTGTCATTTACAGTTAAAACCTCTGACTTTTCATTGCCAAGAATGTAGACCTGAGCACCATTGACCATTAATTCGGCCGCAAGATTTTGGGTGATTTCCGGTAAAAAATCATTGGCCTGTGCACCATCATTATCCACAATCAAATAATACACGGCATCCTTAAGTTTTTCACTTTTTAAGGACATACTGCCCAACTCCCGGTCAAAAATCGGTTCTTCCACCCCATTTGTAGCGGATACGGTTACCCCTGTTTTCTTGAAGGAATCCGTTGCTTGTGGAATTTGGTACTCAACCCCCACCTGCAAAAAGCTACCGTCCTTTATCTTTCCTTCATTGAGTTTTAAAAATTCCTCATAATGTTTTACGGGGTCCAACCCTTGCTTTCTGAGAATGGAAAAGATACCGTCCCCTTGCTTCGCAACAACCATATTAAGGTTATTTTGAGCCCATAAAAGTGAGCAAGTGCATACCCAAAATAATAGGGATGACAAGATTTTCATAGTTGTATTTTATCGAAAGAGGGGTGTACTACAAAGATGGTAAAAAATACCTTCGGGCAACACTTGAAGCACTTAAAACTTTGAACAATTAGTATTGATAACCTTAAAGTTTGGATTTCTTAACTTGAGCGTAGTGTTCACGAATCACAGATTCGGCAGGTTTATTTTGAGGTGTAAATCGATTATCAGCATAACCGCCAGCCTTATCATGATGAATGAACCATTTCCAAACAAAGCCTCCGGCAAACCAATCTTCATCCCAAAACTCATCAAAAATGACCTGGGTAGCGTCTGCTTGTGCTTTAAGGTTTACATTTTCTTGGATTCTATCTACCAGCCAGGGTTTCTTTCCTGTGTAATCCATACTCCGATAGCCAAACTCGGTGAACAAAATTGGTTTTTTTAGGTCTTCGGAAATCTGTTTTAGCTTGGTTTTCCATGGCTGCCAACCAGCGGTCAAGGTTTCCACGGTAGGGGTTTGTTTTTCACACAACGGAAAATAGGCGTTCACACCCACATAATCCAACTGATCCCAAAAAGGCGTTCGGCCGTATTCGTCCCAATTGGCGGCATAGGTCAGCTTTCCTTTAAAGACTTGCCGTACTTTTCCAATAAGGTCATTCCAAAATTCAGGTCGATGCTTTATGAATTCGTCCAACTCCGTACCGATGCAATACACACTGCATTGGGTTTCTTCGGCTAGCTTTGCATAGGTGAGAATAAAGTCTTCATACGATTTTTCAAAAGTACTCCAATCGTCATCCGTTGGCATGATCATATCCCCAGTGAAAGCACCTCGCCAAATCCAGATTTGGGGCTTCAGCATAACCTGCACCCCATTTTTGTGCAATACATCAATATATTGTCGGGCACCTCGGGCAGTTTCGCCATACCATTGGTGGTCGGTGTTGAATGTAAGTTCGGGATGTTCGGGGTTGCGCATAAAACCAAAAGGCATCACCGCAGCATAATTGGCATGTATTTTTAAAACCGGGTCTATGTGCGCTTGTGTCACTTCTTCACGAGATCCCACAAAGCTGACACCATTTATTTTATCCTGACTTTGACCTCCACACGAAATCAAAATCAAACCAAAGAAGAAACAAACCAATCTCATACGTTATCACCTTGCCCCTAAAATTAATGGATTAAAGTGTAGGTCGTTGCAAAAAATATGTGCCATCCTAAATTATATTCTTTCTAAATTAACAGACTGGGTTAAGTTCCTAGAATTAAGTTCGACACATTAGCAACAATCAATCAGGCCACATGGAACACATCGTCATCATTGGAAACGGTATTGCGGGGGTCACCGCAGCACGGCACATTCGAAAACTTTCCGATAAACGAATCACCATTATCTCTGCGGAGACCGATTATTTCTTTTCGCGCACGGCACTGATGTATGTCTACATGGGGCACATGAAATTTGAACACACCCAACCTTATGAAAAGGGGTTTTGGAAAAAAAACCGAATTGATTTGGTTAAAGGGTATGTCACTGCGGTAGTTCCGGCAGAGAAAAAACTTCAGCTTGATGGCGCTGAATTCATTTCCTATGATAAATTGATCATTGCCACAGGTTCCAAACCCAATAAATTTGGATGGCCAGGCCAAGACTTGGATGGCGTTCAGGGGTTGTATTCCAAACAAGATTTGGACATGTTGGAAGTAAATGCGCCCAACAAACAGGCCTGCAAGCGTGCCGTAATCGTTGGTGGGGGATTGATTGGCATTGAATTGGCCGAAATGCTCCGGACACGTGACATCCCAGTAACCTTTTTGGTGCGGGAGGACAGTTTTTGGAACGGGATTTTGCCCAGTGGCGAATCGCAAATGATCAATGAGCACATTTTGGAGCACCATATCGATTTACGATTGGGGTCTTCCCTGAAAGAAATTGTTTCGGATGAAAATGGAAGGGTAAAATCCATCATTGTGGAGGAAACCGGCGAGGAGATTCAATGTGATTTGGTCGGGCTCACAGCCGGGGTCACTCCCAATATCGATTTTTTGAAAGATTCTGGCATTGAACTGGGTCGAGGGGTCAAAGTGAATCGATTTTTAGAGACAAATATTGGAGACATCTACGCTATTGGTGATTGTGCCGAACAGCATGAAGCCATAGGAAACCGACGGCCCATTGAAGCGGTTTGGTATACGGGCCGCATGATGGGTGAAACCGTTGCACAGTCCATTTGCGACAACAAAATGGAGTATAATCCTGGGCATTGGTTCAATTCTGCTAAGTTTTTGGACATTGAATACCAAACCTATGGTTGGGTGTTTTCGGAACGAAGAAAAAAAGCCGAAGAAGTCCATTTCCACTGGAGGCATCCTAAAGACAAGCTTTGCATCACCATCGCCTTCCATAAAGATTCAGAAGAACTTTTGGGCATCAATACCTTTGGTATTCGTTTGCGGCATGAAATTTTTGACCGATGGCTCACCGAGAAAAAAAACATCAACTACGTTTTGGAGCATCTGGCTGATGCCAACTTTGACCCAGAATTCTATCGAACGTATGAAAAAGATATTGTGGAAAAATTCAATTCCGATTTTGGAAAATCCATCCACTCTAAAAAGAAAAGTCTAAAGCGCATCTTCCAATTTGCCTAATCCAACAACAATGAGCACATACGATAGAAGCATGGCCCTCACCGGGCAACCCCCAAAAAGTTTGAGCACCAACCAAAAGCTGGCCACACTTACCGGTGTTGCTGGATTGGCAATCATGTTATTGGCCATTTTCAATGTTTCATTTCCCAATAAAACCTTGTGGCTTTCCATTTCTCTTTTGGCACTTTTTGCAGGTATCCTTTGGTTTTCATGGGATGCCTATTCCCAGAAACTTCCGGGGATAAAAAATGATGGGGTTTGGTTCAAGTCCATTTCCAGTCGCGGATTTTGGGCTTGGGTGGCTGGGATTGCGTTGACTGGATTCTATATCATCCTCTATTTCTATCCCGAATATTTGGGATTGGTGAGTGATAGGGAAAACAAAGGCATAATTGCGCTTTTTGACCCGTTGAGCAAAGCACTTAGCGGAAATCCAGCAAGTCAATGGTTTGTGTATGGAACCCTTTACACTGTGGCCATTTTGGCCTTTGGAATAAAGTTTTTGTGGAAGTACCGCCATAACCGCTACGAACGATTGAGAACGTTTAGCGTGATGTTCTTTCAAACCGCATTTGCCTTCATCATTCCTGAAGTGATGGCCCGCTTGAATGGTGACAAGATTTTGAATGGCGGCAGTTTACCCTATTATGACCTAAAAAATGTTTGGCCGCTCAACTATTACAATTTTGAAAGCTACCGCATAAAAGGATTCTTAAGTTCCGGTGATATTGGTTTTGCACTATTGATTTTTGGAATTCTCTCCATTTTTGTCATTACACCAATTCTTACCTATAAATATGGAAAGCGATGGTATTGTTCGTGGGTTTGCGGTTGCGGCGCTTTGGCTGAGACTGCTGGAGATTCCTTCAGACAATTAAGTGATAAATCCACTTTTGCATGGAAAGTGGAACGTTGGGTGGTGCATAGCGTTGTGGTTTTTGTCACCTTGATGACCACCGCGGTGGTATACTCCTATTTGGGAACCGATACCAGCAAATATTGGTTGACTAAAAGCTCATTTTTGATTGGAGTTGCGGTACTGTTGACCCTCGTTTTTGGGTGGGTGATGTTATTTAAACGCGACCAACTTCAAAAAGATGCACAATACGGAGCCATAGGTTATTTTATAATCATCATGGCACTCCTAGGCATGCACTTTTTTAGTGGTGATGGGAACGTTTTTCTGTTTAAATCGGAAACGCTTCGCAAATCCTATTCCTTTTTGATTGGCAGCATTTTTTCAGGAGTGATAGGCACCGGGTTTTATCCCATTTTTGGAAGCAGGGTCTGGTGTAGGTTCGGGTGTCCCATGGCAGCTATCCTAGGCTTTCAACAGCGTTTGTTCTCTAGATTCCGAATTACAACGAACGGTGGTCAATGTATTTCCTGCGGAAACTGCTCCACTTATTGCGAAATGGGCATCGATGTGCGTGCCTATGCCCAAAAAGGTGAGAATATTGTCCGTGCCAGCTGTGTGGGCTGTGGTATTTGCTCAGCCGTGTGCCCAAGAGGCGTCTTGAAATTGGAAAATGGTCCGTTGGAAGGAAGAATAGACAGTAACCAAGTTTTATTGGGCAACGATGTGGACCTAATGACTTTGGTCAATCAAAAATAACCAAGGCATTTCACCATCAAACTGGAAGAAAACAGGTCAAAAACGCATGGAATACCGTAGTTTTGGCTACTTCAATGCAAAACAAATTCCATAGGTAGCCCATGGCGGATATCAAGGTTATCATTCCTGCGATCAATGAAGGAGATTCCATAGGAAAAGTGATCTCTGAACTCCCCAAGCATGTCTCCGAAATTATTGTAGTGGACAATGGTTCTACCGACAATACGATGGAAAATGCAAAAAAAGCCGGCGCCACCGTACTCACCGAAACCCGCACCGGATATGGATCTGCCTGTTTGTGTGGAATAAATTATGTAGGGCAGCAATCCAAAGCGCCAGACATTATCGTATTTATCGACGGAGACTACTCGGATTATCCAGAGGAACTGGATAAGGTGGTCGCTCCCATTTTGGAAAATGACATAGATTTTGTGGTGGGCGCCCGAAAAAAGTCGCTCAGGGAACCCGGTTCCATGACTCCACAACAGGTTTTTGGCAACAAATTGGCCACATTTTTAATGAAAATCCTGTTTGGGGCAAGATTTACGGATTTGGGACCTTTTAGAGCCATAAAATATGAAAAACTCAAAAAATTGGAGATGCAGGACACGACTTATGGGTGGACGGTGGAAATGCAGCTCAAAGTACTGAGAAAAAACATGTCATATACCGAGATACCAGTCCGTTATAAACGAAGAATTGGGGTCTCAAAAGTGTCAGGTACGGTAAAAGGTACTATATTTGCTGGCATAAAAATTATGGGTTGGATTTTTAAATACAGTTTAAAATAATATGGGACTCACAATTGCTCTTATCATCATCGCTATTTATAGCACAGCCTTAATTTTGATCTTCTTTTATAGTCTTGCACAATTAAATTTGTTGATCAATTATTTGGGTTACAAAAAGCGAATTGATGAAGCTCCCAAATTCAACCTATTAGATCCCAAGGAAATACCAGTTATCACCATACAACTTCCCATCTACAACGAAGAGTATGTGATGGAGCGATTGTTGGATAATATCTCCAAAATAGAATACCCTAAAAGCAAGCTGGAAATCCAGGTGTTGGACGACTCAACCGATGACTCCGTTATTGAAACGGCCAGAAGAATCGAAGAGTTGCAAAAAGATGGGCTTGACATTCAACACATCCGAAGGGAAAACAGAAAAGGCTACAAAGCTGGCGCGCTTAAAGAAGGCCTGGCGATTGCAAAAGGAGAGTTCATCGCCATTTTTGATGCAGACTTCCTTCCCGAAAGCGATTGGTTAAAAAAGACGGTTCCTTATTTTAAAGATGAGGAAATCGGTGTGGTGCAGACCCGCTGGGGACACATCAACCGCGATTATTCCACCCTTACCCGTATTCAAGCTTTTGCTTTGGATGCCCACTTTACGTTGGAGCAGGTAGGACGTAATTCAAAAGGACACTTTATCAATTTCAACGGAACTGCCGGTATTTGGAGAAAAGAATGCATTTTGGACGCTGGCAACTGGGAAGGCGATACACTAACAGAGGATTTGGATTTGAGCTACCGCGCCCAATTGAAAAACTGGAAATTCAAGTATTTGGAAGATGTGGAAACTCCAGCTGAACTTCCTGTGGTAATCAGTGCAGCGCGCTCACAGCAATTCCGTTGGAACAAAGGGGGTGCTGAAAACTTTAGAAAAACCGTTTGGAGCGTTATCACAGCCAAGAATATTCCATTCAAGACCAAGTTTCATGGTGTAATGCACCTATTGAACAGTTCCATGTTCCTTTGTGTATTCATCGTGGCTTTGTTGAGCATTCCAATGCTATACATCAAAAATACGTACGGTCATTTAGGCTGGATATTCCAAGTAACCAGTTTCTTTATCGTGAGCACCATTATCCTGTTCATCTGCTACTGGTTTACCTATAAAAGCATACAGGGAAGCAGTTTTGATAATTTTGTGGACTACATCAAACTCTTCTTCACCTTCTTTTCAGTGGCACTTGGTTTCTCGTTGCACAACACTGTGGCCGTTTTGGAAGGGCATTTGGGCAAGCGTAGCGAATTTGTTCGCACCCCCAAGTTCAACATCAACAACATTACAGACTCTTGGAAAGGCAATAAATATTTGGCCAAGAAATTGTCACCCAATATGATTTTGGAATTTGCCTTGATGATCTACTTCCTTTTTGGAATGTACAGTGCTGTTCCTTTGAATGACTACGGATTGTTTCCTTTCCATTTGATGTTATTCCTTGGTTTCGGTTTTGTTTTCTTTAAATCACTGACCTCCAAGGCCTAAAAACCATGCTTTCTTACTGGCGCTTGCACAAATACCCGATACTCTTTGTTGTCGGTAGTATTTTGTTCTATGCTAGCTTTGGATACGATTTGGTTCGTACCGATTTTATAAAGCTCATCATGCTATTTGGTGGGCTGTTCTTTTTTATGACCAAACTCATGCAGTTTGAGAAGTGGAACTTTAAGTTCCTGCTTGTGGCCGGAATTCTATTTCGATTGGTCTTTTTGATTGCCGAGCCTAACCTTTCCCAAGATTTTTATCGGTTTATTTGGGATGGTGAACTCATCAAAAATGGTCTCAACCCTTACCTCCATACCCCTAACGATTTAATCAATCAATCTGATTTGGCGATTGCCAATGCACAGGAGCTACACACCAAAATGGGAACCCTCCACGCCAGACATTACAGTAATTATCCCCCGGTAAATCAACTGTTATTTGCTTTGTCGGCTATTTTGGGTGGTGGCAGCATTTTAGGTTCCATTATAGTAATGCGGTTGACTTTGATTTTGGCCGATATTGGAGTGTTGTACTTTGGGAGAAAATTGCTGCAAAACCTCAATCAATCCAATCATATGGCCTTTTGGTATTTTTTGAATCCGTTGGCCATTATTGAATTGACAGGCAATCTCCATTTTGAAGGAGTCATGCTGTTCTTTTTGATTTGGGCCTTGTACCTCATCTCAAAAAACAAATGGGCACTGGCCGCACCGATGTATTCGTTGTCCATCATGGTAAAGCTGATGCCCTTGCTATTTCTTCCCCTATTTTTAAAATACTTCCGGTTCAAAAAAAGCGCATTGTTCTATGGACTGGTTGGGGCAGGATTTATAGTGTTGCTGCTCCCTTTTTATGCTCCATCCTTCATCGAGAATTATTCCGAAACATTGAAACTATGGTTCTCCAACTTTGAATTTAATGCAAGCCTCTACAACATTATCAAAAAAATTGCAGTAACCCAGTATGAGGCCAAACCCTGGGAACTGATTGAATCCTATGGAAAGATCATCACAAAAGTAATATTGGTCATTACCTTGCTCATTGCATTCCTTCGCAAAAACCACAATCTTGAAAGCGTAATTACCTCAATGGTCTTAGTGCTGTCTTGCTATTATTTTTTGTCCAGTACCGTTCATCCTTGGTACGTTGTTTTTTTGATGGGTCTCTCCCTTTTCACAAAATACCGTTTCCCACTGGTATGGTCATTGGCCATTGTGCTTAGCTATCAGGCCTATTCCAATCCAGATAACAGGGAAAACCTTTGGTTATTGGCCTTAGAATACATTCTGGTATTCGGCTTCTTTATTTATGAAATAATAGGTAGGGGTTCAAAAAAGTTATATTTCTTCAAAAAATAAATCAATCTTTAGTTCAATTGGAATTAATTTGTACTTTTATCCCATAATGAAAGGACAAAATCACATATTTCTAACATTGAGCAATCCAGCTCCGGTTCGTCCATTTTCTCCCCGTCGTCGCCCGTAAGGGTGCTGCATTATCTATGGAAATAGGTGAGTCCATTTCCGCAAAAATCAACAAAATTTTCTTTATTAATTTTATCTGCTTAATCGCTTGCAATGGAAATTGTTATTGCTAACGAATCACATTTTAAATACGCCCAGATTATCTGCGATACCATAGCGGAATCCGCTAAGGTGCGCGGCACTGGAATTGCCAAACGTACCCCCGAGTATATCATGAAACGTCTACAAAACGGTAATGCCATCATTGCCTTGGACGGTGATAAGTTTGCGGGCTTTTGCTACATTGAAGTTTGGGGCAACAAGGACTTTGTGGCCAACTCCGGGCTTATTGTACATCCTGATTATAGAAATCAGGGATTGGCTACGAAAATCAAAAAAGCGGTCTTTGACCTATCGCGAAAGAAATTCCCCGATGCCAAAATTTTTGGAATCACCACAGGATTGGCCGTAATGAAAATGAACTACGAGCTTGGGTACAGGCCCGTGACATTTTCGGAACTTACCAACGACCCTGAATTCTGGAAAGGATGTCAAACCTGTAAGAACTTTGATATTCTTACCCGTACCGAACAAAAAATGTGCCTGTGCACCGGTATGTTGTACGACCCCAGTGAAAAAAAGATTGAACCCAGAAAATTAAATGGAAAAGCCTTTCAGCGGTTAAAGGAGATGAAGGAAAACCTTTTCCTTAAGAAAAAAGAAAAATAATTTTTACATGTCCCCTTGAGGGGACCTTAGGGGTGTAAAACACAACTATTGATAAAACAAGGATTCCCGCTTTTGGGAGAAAAAATAAATTTGAATGAAAAAATTAGTATTAGCCTACAGTGGTGGGTTGGACACCTCGTATTGTGCCAAATATTTGTCCAAAGAAGAAGGATTTGAAGTACATGCCGTTAGCGTCAACACGGGTGGTTTCAGCAAAGCTGAAATTCAACAGATTGAGCAAAAAGCGCTTGCCTTGGGGGCAACATCCTATACCTCCATCGATGCCATTTCTAATTTTTATGAAAAAGTGGTGAAATACCTCATTTTTGGAAATGTGCTTCGGAACAACACCTATCCCCTTTCTGTGAGTGCGGAGCGGATTGTTCAGGCTATTGAAATCGTAAATCACGCCAAAAAAATTGGCGCACAATATATCGCCCATGGTAGCACCGGGGCGGGAAATGACCAAGTTCGATTTGATATGATCTTTCAAATCTTGGCACCAGAAATTGAAATCATCACCCCAATTCGAGATAAACGATTGGCTCGCGAGGAAGAAATCAATTACCTACAGCAAAACGGTATTGATTATTCTTGGGAAAAAGCCAAGTATTCCATCAACAGAGGACTGTGGGGAACATCGGTGGGTGGTTCAGAAACCTTGACATCGCATCTTTCCTTACCCGAAACAGCCTACCCAAGCCAATTGGAAAAAGAATTGCCCAAAGAATTAAAACTGACCTTTGAAAAAGGGGAACTCGTTGCTTTGGATGGCGAACAGGATACGCCTGTGGCCAATATTGAAAAACTGGCGGCCATTGCCTCCAAATATGCCATTGGAAGGGATATCCACGTTGGTGATACCATTATCGGAATTAAAGGAAGAGTAGGTTTTGAGGCCGCTGCACCTTTGATCATCATCAAGGCGCATCATTTATTGGAAAAACACACCTTGAGCAAGTGGCAACAGTACCAAAAAGAGCAAATGGCCAATTTTTATGGTATGCTATTGCACGAAGGAAATTATCTGGACGAGGTGATGCGAAACATCGAAGCCTTTTTGGCCGATACACAGAAAAACGTTTCCGGGGAGGTTTTTGTAACCCTTCACCCATACCGATTTGAATTGAACGGAATTGCATCAGACCATGATTTGATGAATGCTTCCTTCGGAAGTTATGGGGAAATGAACAAAGGTTGGACCACCGATGATGCCAAAGGTTTCATCAAAATTCTGTCCAATTCAGGGAAAATTGCAAACCACGTAAACCAAGAGCAAAAATAATATTAGGTCGAGTCACCCTGAGCGGAGTCGAAGGGCGAGAAGTAACTGGATAAGATTCCCGCCTTCGCGGGAATGACAAAAAGAAAATATATGATAAAAGCGGGAATCATAGGCGGTTCTGGGTATACAGGAGGGGAACTTATTCGATTGTTATTGAACCATCCTGAAACCGAAATCGACTTTGTGTACAGCACAACAAGGGCAGGAAAACCAATCACCTCAGCCCACCAAGATTTATTGGGATTGACCGATTTGGCTTTTTCGGGACAAATCAATCCAAACGTGGATGTCGTTTTTCTTTGTTTGGGGCATGGCAATTCCACATCCTTTTTAACGGAAAATACCTTTTCCAACAACACCAAGATCATCGATTTGAGCAACGACTTCAGACTAAAAGATGATGCCACTTTTGATGGAAAGCATTTTGTGTATGGATTGCCAGAATTGAATAAGGAGGAGATTCAATCCGCCGACGCCATCGCCAATCCAGGTTGTTTTGCCACTGCCATTCAGCTGGCATTGTTGCCTTTAGCTAAGGCTGACTTACTTAGTAACGATGTCCACATCAACGCGGTGACCGGAAGTACGGGTGCAGGGGTTGGATTGTCATCAACTTCACATTTTAGCTGGAGGAACAACAACTTTTCGTGGTACAAACCTTTTACCCACCAACATTTGGGAGAAATAGGCGAAAGTTTGGATTCCTACGGAAATGCGGTTGGAAAATTATTGTTTTTGCCTACACGTGGGAATTTCACTAGAGGAATTTTGGCTACGGCCTATACTTCTTTTGAAGGTTCGTTGGAAGAAGCCAAAAAGCTCCATAAAGATTTTTATGCTGATGCTGTCTTTACCCATGTTTCTGATGAGGAAATCCATTTGAAGCAAGTGGTGAACACCAATCAATGTCACATTCATTTGCACAAACATGAAGATTTGATTTTGGTCACCTCAGCCATTGATAATTTATTGAAGGGAGCCTCGGGGCAAGCCGTACAAAATATGAATTTGATGTTTGGTTTCCCTGAAACCGAAGGTCTATTGTTAAAAGCAGGAGTTTTTTAAGTGAATGTACCCTGAGCGAAGTCGAAGGGTAAAACTAAATTAGATTCCTGCCTATACAGGAATGACAAACAAAACGACATATGAAAATAGCAATCATAGGAGCAGGAAACTTGGGTATGGCCATTGCAAAAGGAATTTTGCACAGCAACGGTGCCACCACCATGTACCTCACCAAGCGAAACACCAAATCCATTCAGGATTTTGAAAAATACGGGAATGTTACGGTCACTTCGGATAACGAAGAGGCGGTGAAAAACTCCGACATTCTCATTTTTGCAGTGCAGCCGGGGCATTTTACCTCCATTTTGGAGAAAACAAAGGACTTGCTCACCGAAAAACACGTCATCATCAGTACCATTACCGGTTTTGGTATTCCAAGAATCGAAGGCATTATCGGTTCCGATAAGTTCATCATTCGCAGTATGCCCAACACCGCCATTTCGGTAGGGAAATCCATGACCTGCATCTGCAGCAATGAACTCGGCAAAAAACGAATCGATTTGGCCAAGGCTATTTTTAACCGAATGGGTCACACCATGGAGATTCCTGAGGAACAAATGCAAGCGGCCACCGTTATCTGCGCCAGTGGAATTGCCTTTTGGATGCGTTTGATTCGTGCCACAACACAAGGAGCCATTCAATTGGGTTTTGATGCCAAGGAAGCCCAGGAATTGGCCATGCACACCTGTAATGGGGCGGCCAGTCTTCTCATTGAATCCGGTAGTCACCCTGAGGAAGAAATTGATAGGGTGACCACTCCCAAAGGTTGTACCATCGAGGGATTGAATGAAATGGAACACCAAGGATTGAGCTCCTCGCTTATTCGAGGTATTGTGAGCTCATTTGAAAAAATCAGCCAAATCAAAAAAGGATAAACCTAAAATGTCCCCTTGAGGGGACTTTAGGGGTGTAAAAAATAAAAAAATGAAATTATTTGATGTATATCCGCTTTATGATGTCACTCCTGTGTCTGCAAAAGGCATTGAGGTTTGGGATGATAAAGGACAAAAATATTGGGATTTTTATGGCGGTCATGCCGTGATTTCCATTGGGCATACCCATCCACATTATGTAAAACGAATCAAGGACCAACTGGACAAGATTGCCTTTTACAGCAACTCCATCCAAAATCCGATTCAAGAGGCATTGGCCGAAAAGTTGGGCCAGCTATCCAGTTGTGAGGAATATGACCTTTTTATGTGCAATTCGGGTGCGGAAGCCAATGAAAATGCATTGAAAATGGCATCCTTCCACACGGGAAAATCCAAGGTCATTGCGTTTAACAACAGTTTCCACGGAAGGACATCGGCCGCGGTTGCCGCTACGGACAATCCAAGCATCAATGCACCCATCAACAAGCAGCAGGCGGTTACATTTCTACCATTGAATGATTTTGAGGCTTTTGAAAAAGCCATTGCTTCGGATGCGTATTGTGCCGTGATTTTGGAAGCTATTCAAGGTGTGGGTGGATTGGATGAGCCTACCACAGAGTTTTATCAATTCATTGCAGAAAAATGTAAGAAGCATCAAGTTGTTTTGATTGCAGATGAAGTTCAATCTGGGTATGGAAGAAGCGGAAAATTCTTTGCGTTTCAGCACCATGGAATTCAACCCGATATCATTTCCATTGCAAAAGGAATGGGCAACGGCTTTCCGGTTGGCGGTGTGTTGATTCATGAGACCTTTAAACCATCCTATGGTCTTTTGGGAACCACTTTTGGAGGAAACCACTTGGCCTGCGCAGCAAGTTTGGCAGTTTTGGAAGTACTGGAAAGTGAAGGACTCACTAAAAATGCGGATGAATTGGGAGCCTATTTTAGGGAAAAGGCCCAAGACATTCCAGAAATCAAGAACGTAAAAGGTCGCGGATTGATGATTGGCCTTGAATTTGATTTTGAAGTGGCCGACCTCAGAAAAAAACTGATATATGACCAACATATTTTTACCGGCAGTGCCAAAAACAAGAAGTTATTGCGGTTTTTACCTGCATTGAACATCACTAAGGAACATGTAGACCTATTTTTTGACGCCCTGCAAAACGCATTAAAATGAAGCATTTTTTAACTGTTAACGATATTGAGTCCCTCCCCGATTGGGTGGACGAAGCAATTACCTTAAAACAAAACCCCTATCAATTTGAAGATTTGGGGAAACATAAAACGGTGTGCCTGTTGTTTTTCAACAATAGTTTACGGACGCGTTTGAGCACGCAAAAGGCCGCCATGAACTTGGGAATGGAAGTGATGATCATGAATTTTGGCAATGAAGGCTGGATTTTGGAATACCAGGACGGTGCCATCATGGATCAAGGTACTTCCGAACACATTAAGGAAGCTGCCCAGGTGGTTTCCCAATATTGTGATATTGTCGCTATCCGTGCTTTTCCCGATTTAAAGGACAAAGCAAAAGATGAAGCTGAGGAAGTTTTGAACGGTTTCGCAAAATATGCATCAGTTCCTGTGGTAAATATGGAAAGTTCTACTGGTCATCCTTTGCAGGCCTTGGCAGATGCCATAACTTTAGCAGAGCACAACAAAAAATCACGACCCAAAGTCGTTTTGTCCTGGGCGCCCCACCCCAAAGCTTTGCCTCATGCTGTGGCCAATTCATTCACACAAATGATGAAGTTACAGGATGCAGAATTTATCATCACCCACCCCAAAGGGTACGAACTCAACCCCAACATCACCAAAGGCTGCCAAATTGAGTATGATCAAGATAAAGCGCTAAAGGATGCCGATTTTGTTTATGTAAAAAACTGGAGCAATTACAATGATTATGGTAAGGTGCTCAATCAAGACCTAAACTGGACCATGACACAACAAAAATTGGGACAAGCCAAGTTTATGCACTGCCTTCCGGTGCGGAGAAATGTTGTTGTGGAAGATGCCGTTTTGGATGGAAATCAATCGTTGGTGATCAACCAAGCACAGAATAGAACCTTTTCAGCACAAATTGTCCTGAAAAAAATATTGGAATCGTTATGAAACAAAAACTGTCCATCGTAAAAGTAGGGAGCAACCTCATTGAAGACGACAAGGGGTTCATCCGAATTTTAGAGCTTTTTTCCAAAATGCCCGGAAACAAAATCATGGTACATGGAGGAGGCAAAAAAGCAACACAGATTGGCAACAAACTTGGCATTGAGGCCAAAATGATCAATGGCCGAAGGATTACCGATGAAAAAAGTTTGGAAATCGCCATTATGGTGTACGGTGGATTGGTAAGTAAGCAAATCGTAGCGCAACTTCAGGCCTTCGGAACCAACGCCATTGGCATGAGCGGGGCTGATGCCAATGCCATAATCGCACACAAAAGACCCGTTACCAAAGTGGATTTTGGCTACGTTGGTGATGTAGACAAAGTAAACGCCTACGGTATTTTCAAACTGCTACAAGCTGGCTTTACACCCATATTTTGTGCCCTGACACACAATGGAAAGGGACAATTGTTCAATACAAATGCCGATACCATCGCCGCCGAAGTGGCCATCGCCATGTCCGATCAGTTCGACACAACCCTATATTATTGTTTCGAGAAGAAAGGAGTGCTTGAAAATGTAGATGATGATGATTCGCTGATTACCCATATCAATTCCAAAACCTATGAGGAACTTCTAGCCTATGGCATTATTTCGGATGGAATGCTGCCCAAAATGCACAATTGCTTCTACGCCTTGAGAAATCAAGTAAGCAAGGTATGCATTGGAGATATTAGCATGCTGGAAGAAGGGAACCCAAATTTTACCACATTGACTTTATGAAAATTGACCAAAACATATTGACCGAAAAAGCTATTGAACTCTTAAAGGAACTGATTTCCATCCCTTCCTTTTCGGGTGAAGAGGACAAAACAGGAGATGCCATTGCTTCTTTTTTGGAGGGATTTGGGATAAAAACGGAACGGCAATACAACAACATTTATGCCTTCAACAAACATTTTGATGTCTCCAAACCAACCCTTTTACTGAATTCACACCACGATACCGTCAAACCGAACAGTGCCTATACCAAAGACCCTTTTCATCCCCATATTGAGGATGGCAAATTGTATGGACTGGGCAGTAATGATGCTGGCGGATGTTTGGTATCGCTTTTGGCCACTTTTGTCCATTTTTATGACATGGAAGGACTGACCCATAATATTATTATGGCCGCTACCGGTGAGGAAGAAGATGCCGGTGAAAAAAGCATTCGTTCTTTGTTGCCCATTCTTCCTGAAATACATGTTGCCGTGGTGGGCGAACCCACGTTGATGGACTTGGCCATTGCCGAAAAAGGCTTGGTGGTCTTTGATGCCGTTGTGGAAGGAACACCTTCGCATGCGGCCCACCCCAATGACAACAATTCCATATACAATACTATTGAAGTGTTGCAGTGGTTCAAGGATTACACGTTTGATAAAGTCTCTGAGGCTCTAGGTGAGGTAAAATTGACCGTAACACAAATCAATGCGGGAAAACAACACAATGTGGTTCCCGCGCAAGTGGATTTGGTGGTGGATGTTCGGGTGAACGACTGTTATACCAATCAAGAAATTTCAGATTTGCTGCAAAAGGAAGCACCCTGTAAAATGACGCCACGCTCCCTGCGACTCAACTCATCCTGCATTAGCCCTGACCACGCTTTGGTGAAAAGTGGTTTGGCCTTAGGTCGAAAAACCTATGGTTCACCAACACTATCGGACCAAGCGGCGTTAAGCTGTCAATCCGTGAAATTGGGCCCTGGGGACAGCACCCGTTCGCACTCGGCCAATGAATTTATTTTTGTAAACGAAATTGAAGAAGGCATAGACCTTTATATTAAAATCCTTTCAGGATTTTTAAAAAAGAATTTATAAGGAGTTCGAGCGGAGTCGAGAACCCGATAACAGATTTCCGCCTTCGCGGGAATGACAATTATAAACTATGAAACTCTGGGACAAAGGTTTTAGTACCGATAAAAAGATAGACCATTTTACCGTTGGAAATGACCGCGAACTGGATTTGGTCTTGGCGAAATATGATGTCATTGCCTCCACCGCTCATGCCAAAATGCTGGGCAAGGTGGGCTTGCTTTCAGAAGAAGAATCCGAAAACTTGGTGAAAGCTTTAGGAACCATTGGCAAGGATATCGAAAAAGGGAAATTTACCATTGAGGATGATTTTGAGGACATGCACTCCAAAATTGAATTTCTCCTCACTGAAAAATTGGGTGATACCGGTAAAAAAATCCATTCCGCCCGTTCTCGGAACGACCAAGTTTTGGTGGCGATGCAATTGTATTTAAAAGATGAATTGAGCGAAATCAAAAATCAAATAAAAACACTTTTTAACTTGTTGATGGATTTGGCCGACAAGCACAAAAATGTATTGTTGCCCGGCTACACCCATTTGCAGATTGCCATGCCTTCCTCATTCGGACTTTGGTTTTCAGCCTATGCGGAAAGTTTGGTGGATGACCTGTACTTTGTACAGGCTGCCCATAAAGTGGCGGACCAAAATCCGTTGGGGAGTGCCGCCGGATATGGTAGCTCCTTCCCCATTGACCGCAGTTTCACAACTGCAGAAATGGGCTTCGACACCCTAAAATACAATGTGGTTGCTGCCCAAATGGGTCGCGGTAAAGTGGAAAAAGCCGCCGCCTTTGGAATTTCAAGTGTCGCTGCTACCCTATCTAAAATGGCTATGGACATTTGTCTGTACATGAGCCAGAATTTTGATTTTATCTCCTTCCCCAATGAATTGACCACCGGAAGTAGCATCATGCCGCACAAAAAGAATCCAGATGTTTTTGAGCTGATTCGAGCCAAGTGCAATAAAATCCAAGCCGTTCCCAACCAATTGACACTGATCGTCAACAACCTACCCAGTGGCTATCACCGAGATCTACAATTGGTGAAGGAAGTCATAGTGCCTGCATTGCAGGACATGCAGGCGTGTTTGGAGTTGATGACGTTTAGCTTAAAGGAAATCAAGGTGAACCCAAGCATTTTGGAAGATCCCAAATACGATTACCTCTTTAGTGTGGACACCTTGAATGAACTCGTAAAAAGTGGAATGCCTTTCCGGGATGCCTACAAAACCATGGGCAAGGCCATTGAAAATGGCAATTTTAAACCGAAACGAGACATTGAACATTCGCACGAAGGTAGTTTAGGGAATTTATGTTTGGAGGAAATCAAACAGAAGATGGAAAAGGCACTGGATTCCTAAAAACTCGTCTTTCTTTTAGCTAGTTATCAATTCAAAGTGAACATCTGTCAATTGAGGCTGTATATTAAAGGCGAAAATGGTAGCTTCACTCCTAGCTTGCAATAACGGAGTAAAATTTCCATTAAAAATTGAAAACACAAAAAATTGTAATCATTGTTGGGGTTATACTGGTTATAGCCATTGTAGGTTTACTTGTTTATCTTTTTGCACTTTCTTCTGCGTACACGCTGAATAAGCCCTACAAAAGACCTTTTTATATAGTCACTGAACCCATAGTCGTAAAAAAAATCTTGTTGCCAAAAGGGACCAAAATAATTTATGAGAAACAATACTTTTGGGAAAAACAGGAACAAAAAAAACCACGCAATGAAAAAGATATCATTCAGATTTCTTTTAGGGAGGGAACGACTATAAACTGGGGAGGAGTGCCAATTACATCAATGGTAAGGTTTTATAATTCAGAAATGAAGGGATTTACGGTCTATCCTGATTTCGATACCCTAAATAAAGAAACCCGATTCTCTGCGCTTTGGCAAAATTGTGATGACGGTCTGGGAATAACCATAGCGGATGAAGATGATTGGTCATGCAATAAAGAAAATATTTTGGATGTTGAATCTTGCGGCGTGAATTACCAAAGGTATTTTAAGGAAGATGACAATCAACAAAAGTACCTTGATGATTTGTACCATGAATTGATGCTAATCAAAGACCAGAACTTATAAACACCTCTTTCCAATCTTTCAGTTCCGCATAAAAAATTACTGACCCTCTTCACCAAAATTGTATCTTGAGCCAGTAACTGTTTAGTCAATCCTCCATGCAAAAAAGAGTAGTACCTTTCTTTCTGGCCTTTGCTTTAATTTGTTTTATTGGAAATGCCCAAGATCAATATCCCAAAAACGAAAATGTTGATGTGCAACACTATGTGTTTGGTCTGTCCCTAAACGATGCCTCCAACGAAATTCAGGGTGAAACCCAGGTAACGGTCAACTTCAAAGAGAAGGCAGTTCCGTTTGCCTTGGATTTGGTTTCAAAGTCAGGGGAATTTGGAATGGAAATCACGGAGGTTTTGGAAGACAGTCTCAAAGCAAATTATACGTATGCCCAGAACAAAATCAATATTGTTCCCAAAACCCAAGCAAAAACCCATACGTTTACCGTAAAATATCACGGCATTCCCGAAAGAGGTCTCGTCATTGACACCACCAAATTTGGTAAACGTTCCTTTTTTGGAGACAATTGGCCCAACTTGGCGCGGCACTGGCTTGCTTCCGTGGATCACCCGTATGATAAGGCAAGTGTGGAATTCCAAATTACAGCCCCAGACCAGTACGATGTGGTGGCTACTGGCGAAAAAATAGAAGAGAGCAATCTTGAAAATGGATACAAGCTAACTATTTATCTAGAACCAGCCCCCGTTGCCACCAAGGTCATGACCATCGGGGTGACTGAATTTGCCAGTCGGCTGGTGGATGAAGTACAGGACATTCCCGTTACGGCCTGGGTATATCCGCAAAACAGATTGGAAGGCTTCAATGATTACACCGTTGCGGGAAAGGTGTTGGAATACTTTATCGGGGCCATTGGCCCATATTCTTATGCAAAATTGGCCAATATGCAGGCCAAGACCCAGTGGGGTGGACTGGAAAATGCAGGCACCATCGCTTATTTTGAAAATTCAGTCACAGGAAACAACGAGGTTGAACCCCTGATTGCTCATGAAATTGCCCACCAATGGTTTGGCAATTCGGCCACAGAGAAAAGTTGGAACCACGTGTGGCTTAGTGAAGGTTTTGCCACGTATTTCTGCATTCTTTATCTGGAAAATGTGTATGGAGATGACCGTAGAAAAGAAGAATTGGCCATTGACCGAAATGAAATTATTTCCTATTATAAAACCAATCCCTCACCTATTGTAGACTTAACCATTACGGATCCCATGCGGGTGCTCAGCACCAATACCTACCAAAAAGGTGGATGGGTGTTGAACATGCTTCGGTATAAATTGGGCGATGACTTATTTTGGAAAGGGATTCAAAAATATTATGCTATCTACCGCAACAGCAATGCCCTTACAGATGATTTCCGGCATGTCATGGAAGCAGTTTCCGGGGAAAAGCTGGACGACTTTTTTCAGCAATGGTTGTTTACGAAGGGACATCCGCAGCTCAAATGGAATTGGGAATACAAAAAAGGGAAAGTCGTTCTTAATCTGGAGCAATTGCAATCGCATCATGTATTCCAGTTTCCGTTGGAAATTGGTTTGGTAAAAGATGGCAAGACCACTCTAGAAACCATTCAAGTGAATGAACGCACTGGAAATTTTGAGTTAAAAACCAATACACGTCCAGACAGTGTGGTCCTCGACCCCAATCAATGGACTCTTTTTGAAGAGATGACAACTAAAAAATAATGTCATTTTAAATGTGACACACTGACATCCAGAGTGTTAAATATTTTTGCATTGCACCCCTTCCACTCTTAAAAATGTATTAACGGTCGCTTTTTTGGTTACGAAAAATTCGCTTTGGTATTTATTTTGCGGTCTGACAGGATAGTGTTTTGAGTGGTTTCGCTCTAGAAACCCCAAAACCAGAACTGATGTATAATTTTAAAACAGAGCGATATGAAACGTACGCTATTAATGCTACCGACCTTGCTCTTGATTGTCAGTTGTCACGGCCAAGAGCACCAAAAAGAACAAATAAAGGAATCCACGGACAAGATGGCCCAAGAAGAACCTGAAGGAACTTGGAAAGTGAACCGGGAATTCGATGAGGATGGCAACCTTATCCGGTACGATTCCATTTATTCTTGGTCTTCTTCCAACTATGACAAGAACTTGGCCAAAATTGACCGGGACAGCTTGCTGCAGTCTTTTACTTCCCGTTTTTCAAATGGGCGTTCTCCATTTGACGAAGAAGGTTTCAACAATTTTTTTGCTGATGATTCCCTTTTTACCCAACACTTCTTTTCAGATGACTTTTTTGAAAGCAAATTGGGAAAAGATTTTATGGACTTGAACCAGATGCAAAAACACATGGAAGCCATGCAGCACCAATTTATGAAACGCTACGGACCAGAATCCGAGCAATCCAAAAAAGAACACATGTAAAACCTAGTTCGTTCAAAAAGCAAGGACTCCCCTCACGCAACGTGCAGGGGATTTTTTTTACAATTCTCGCTCCCTATGGGTAAACTATGCTGGAAACAAATTCAATACGTCGCATTTACCCTTGAATTCGTCGGTATAGCCCCTCTATATATTTGCTGAAAGATTCTAAATTAGCATGGTACCACTAGCCAATCATGAAACAGATTTTCATCAATCTCCCCGTTAAAGACCCAAATGCGTCCATGGCGTTTTATTCCGAATTGGGATTTACCAACTACCCCCTGTTTGCGAACAACGACCAAAAATGTATGGTTTGGAGTGAACAGATCTATGTGATGCTTCAATCCCTTGAAATATTTCAGGGCAATACAGAAAAAACAACCCAGGATACACCACTCTCCGTCACGGCTAAGTTTACCCTTCCTGTGGAAAGCCTCGATAGGGTAAATTTCATCGCCCAAAAAGGAGTGAATGCAGTAGGAGTTGAAATCCAGCCCATGAAGGATGAGGGTTTTATGCAAATCCGAAGTATAGCAGATTTGGATGGACACCATTGGGATATCATCCATTTGGATATGGAAAAATTCAAAAGAATTAAAACCTGATTATGAAGGATATAGAAGATTTTTTTATTGCTTATAAAAACGCCGTTTGGCAAAAAAACGCCGCTGAACTGCTTTCACTTTATGACGAGAATGTGGTCTCCTTTGATATGTGGGACCGTGGTTATTACAAAAATTTACAAGAGTGGAGCCCGGAAATTGAAGACTGGCTGGATTCCTTGGCAGATGAAAAGGTAAAGGTTGATTTTGAAATGGTGGTCACACATGCTTCGGAAACTGTTGGTTTTGCAAGTGGGTTGATACGTTTTCGGGCTATTTCTTCTGACGGGACCGTGCTTAGGGGCATGAAAAATAGAATTTCTGTGGGCTTCTCAAAATTTGGGACAAAGTGGAAGGTGGTGCATCAACATATTTCCGCACCGGTGACATCGGAAAATCTTATGGCTGTTTTGAATCTATAAAAATCATTACCTTCACGGGCCTATGCTGAATTTGACTCAGCATCGTTCGATAGCGTTCATTTTATGATGAGCATCAACTATTGGAACATTAACCTTTAAACCAACCAGAAACCACATGCCATTGAAAACTTCCCCCGTTATTCTAGCACTACTCGTATTGCTTTCTTTCAGTTGTAAAAATGCCACTAAAGAAGAATCAGCAGAAGCCCAAAGCGAAACAGTAAATTTCACCTCCAACAAATACGAAGATTTGGTTTCCTTGTTCAAGGAGTGGAGGACCTTTGAAAACCCACCACTTCTTGATGGTGCACCTGACTACACGGCGGCAACATTTGAAAAACGATGGCCGAATTTTAAAGAATTACAATCAAAACTACAATCCATTGACACCACCAATTGGTCCGTGGAAAATAAAGTGGATTGGATGGTGGTTTGGGCCGAAATGAACGGATATGATTTTTACCATCACATTTTAAAACCTTGGGAGCGCGATCCCGCTTTTTACAAAACAGTTTGGATCAGTCGAAGTGATGTCCCCGCCCATGAAGGTCCAACGCATCATGCGGTAACCGACCTCTGGACGTACTCTTTTCCACTATCCACAGAAGAAAGGCAGCGATTGTTGTCCGATTTAAAGGTAATTGCACCTCTAAACTCCCAAGCCAAGAAAAATTTAACCGGAAATGCCAAAGATTTATGGGTCACCGGGATTAGGGACATCCAACAACAGAGCAGGGTACTTTCAAGGTTAAAAGAGCGAGAGTACATCAAAGATGATGCGGAATTGGTTTCCGTTATTGATGAGGCCTTGACCTCAACAGATGACCTCGTCTCTTGGTTACAGGAGGAATCGAAATCAAAGAATGGTCCATCAGGAATTGGGAAAGAAAATTATACGTGGTTCCAACAAAATGTAAACTTGGTTCCATTGACTTGGGATGACGAAGTCATGCTTCTAAAGCGAGAACTTGCACGCGCTTGGTCCTCCTTAAAATTGGAGGAACACCATAATAGAAATCTCCCCGAATTAATGGAGGCGGACTCGCCCGAAGCCTATGATAAAAAGGCGGATGCAGGGGCTAAAAGCTTGATTGCGTTTTTGGATAAACAGGATATTG
This sequence comes from Flagellimonas iocasae, assembly GCF_042682725.1. NCBI lineage: Bacteria > Pseudomonadati > Bacteroidota > Flavobacteriia > Flavobacteriales > Flavobacteriaceae > Flagellimonas > Flagellimonas iocasae. The sequence goes on from NZ_JBHUHU010000003.1 coordinate 232,793, forward strand.
TTACCGTAAAACCCTATTTTGAACCCGCACTACGAGAACATTTAGGTCGATTTGTACCCAAGGAGACCCGTAATTTTTTCTCCATTGCCATGCACTACGACCCTAGAACGCTATACTCCCATTCGTACCATTGGTTTGAACTGGCGCGTATGGATAATGAGCCGCACAAAAGTGAGATTCGAAAAGGCCCCGTTTTATACAACATTTACAATTCACGGAACGAAGGAACGGCAACTGCTGTGGAAGAAATGTTTATGCAAGCTGGATTGTATGATGATAGCCCAAGAACCCGGGAAATCATTTACATATTAATTGCCCAGCGCGCCGCAAGAGGTTTGGGGTCTTTATACGCCCATGCCAAAGAAATGACCATGGAGGAAGCCGGAGGAATCCATAGTGAGTATACCCCTCGTGGTTGGATGAAAACCGAAAAAGAGTTGCTCATTTTTGAACAACATCTGTATTTGCGCCAGCCCGGATATGGAACCAGTTATATTACCGGTAAATATTTATTGGAGACTGCCTTGGCCGATTATGCCAAACTCAAAGAGGTAAAAGATGAACCCTTTGTGGTAAAAGACTTTTTTGATACCCTAAACAGCATTGGAAACATTCCAGTTACGTTGGGGCACTGGCAAATGACAGGTTCCAATGACCATTTAAAAACCATTATGAAGTAAGATCCAATGGATACGTGGCGCAATCCGCCTCTTTTTTGACGTGATTCCCCGTGATGTATGTTTTAGGTTAGTGGTACTTTAGATGTATACAAATCAATTGGAATACCATGGCACTGATCAACCCACACGTTAACTTCAACGGAAATGCCGAAGAAGCCTTCAATTTTTACAAATCCGTATTTGGAGGAGAGTTTGCAACTATAATGCGGTTCAAAGACTTGGAAAGTGATGAATTTCCAGTAGCGGAACACGAAGCCCATAAAATAATGCACATTGCCCTGCCCATTGGCAACAACATTTTGATGGCCAATGATGTTCCCGAAAGTATGGGCAGAACCAACGAAAATGAACACCGAAGCAAAATATCCATAAGCGCGGAAAGCAAAGAGGAAGCTGACAAATTGTTTAACGGCCTTTCTGCCGGCGGACGAATTGAAATGCCCATTTCCAAGAGTCCCTGGGGTTCTTATTTTGGAATGTTCAGGGACAAATACGGCATTGAATGGATGGTGGATTATGATCCAAAATTTAAAGGGAAAATTTAGCTCCTAAAATTTTTTCTAAAAACTTTAAATCAATCCAAAAAAGGAACACATCAAATGTATCTGGATATTTTCCATGAAAAATCCTAACTTCACTCCTGTCTGCCGACAGGCAGGTATCGGTTAATATAAATCATTAAAACGATTCATATCTTCAAACGTTATGGGCAAGGTGAACAACGAACCAAGTGAAAGCAAGAATATTCTCAAATAGACAACTAATTGGAAGGACTGACTTACAAGTTGGAGACGAATCAATGGGCGGATTATTTGGAACCTTTGTTCCGACTGAGTTTTACATCGACAATATTCAAAAGTTCGTTTGGGAATTTTGGGCGACAAATAAGCCTGACTATAAAAAATGGAATGAATTACGACTAAATACTCAATTAGAAAACGGACTGTTTCTTTTCCCTGAAGGTGGTTACACAATTGACGATATTAGAGAACTGCCGAATGAAACAAAACGCCTTGACATTGCAGGGGTTGACAGAAAAATAATAAAAGACTTTTTCCTAACTAAACCGCCTAGACCATTTGTTGAAGAACCTTGGAATGAACTTCAAATTGAACAGAAAATTGCTTTTGAAGATGAACTAAAAAAAGAACTAGGAACAAACACCGATTCTATTTTTAACTTCCTAAGCAAACCCAAAAAGCATGAACTATCGGACATAGAAATCTCAGCTTTTTGCCACGACCAGAGAAGTGACGATGTGTTGTTTGAAATTTGGAAACCGAATCTTAACAAAAGATTTGCCTTAGTTCATTTGACTTGGACAGGAAAAAAGGAAAAGGAAGGATACCCGATTACGACATACTACAACGACTTTGATGATTTTAAATACTCGAAAATGTATCCTGACAAAGCTGAATGGGAAGACTAAAAAAATAAACCCTGCCCATAAAATCGGCTATAGCAAATGCGAGCTGACTGCTTAAATATGAAGATATTACAACTAAATAAAATTACAGTAGGCGGACAAGAAAGCGGTTTCAAAATCCCGCACTTGCCATAGCCAGGGCCGATAAGTGCAATTCCAGAAAATTCCCCTAAAACTTATTTTATCATCTTCAAATTAATGACCTCCTGCTCAGTGAGGTGGCGCCAATGACCTCGTGGCAAGTCTTTTTTAGTGAGTCCTGCGAAAATGACACGGTCCAGTTTGGTGACTTCATAGCCCAAATGCTCAAAGATGCGGCGCACAATACGGTTTCGTCCACTGTGAATTTCCACCCCTATCTCGCGTTTGGGTGCTCCTTGGATAAAACTGATGCTGTCCACTTCAATGGACCCGTCTTCCAGTTCCAATCCGGCTTCAATCTGGTGTAAGTCGGCCAAACTTAAACTTTTATCCAAATGCACATGGTAGATTTTGCGAACGCCATGGGTAGGATGCGTCAGTTTTTTGGTCAAATCCCCATCATTGGTAAAGAGTAGCAGACCTGTAGTGTTTCGGTCCAAACGACCAACGGGTAATAAACGAGATTTGGTGGCGCTGGAAATCAATTCCATTACCGTGCGTCTCCCCTTTTCATCGCTGGTGGTAGTGATAAAGTTTTTGGGTTTGTTGAGGAGGATGTATTCTTTTTTCTCTGGATTAAGGCGCTTTCCATCAAAACGGACATCATCGGAACGTTTTACCTTAAAGCCCATTTCGGTGATGACCTTTCCGTTTACGGAAACGTTTCCGGCTGCGATATAGGTATCCGCTTCCCTACGGGAACAAATGCCAGCATTGGCAATGTAGCGGTTCAACCGAATCTCATCAGGATTCGATTTTTTTACCGGGGCTTGCTTTAATCTAGGATTTGAAGTAGCCTGCCTTTTATAGGGCTTTTGAGAATTTCCTTTTTTAGAACCTTGGCCAGGTCTTTTACCACGGTTACTGTCTGATTTCGCCATCAGTCTTTATTTTTTTGCAAATGTAGTCTTTTACACCCCTAAAGTCCCCTCAAGGGGACAATTTATTATCAGTTCATAAAATGCGGTTCAGCACCAAATTCACATCAATCAACAAAATACTGAAGACCCCGGCTACAATGATGAATTTTAAGATGTTATGAAGCCCCACGTAGTGTTTTTTGTCCTTGGATTTCCATAAAAGCATCAAAAATAAGATCAAGAGGGCAATGCAGGCGATGAAATAGAGGTACATATAGCCCACATCAAAGGTTTTGATGAGCAACAGGGCAGGTACCAACGTCAATACAATCAATAGTGCAATAAGGAATTTGGAAACTTTTGCTCCATAGATAATCGGGATGGTGCGGTAGTTCTGGGCCATATCGCCTGCCATGTTTTCCAAATCCTTGATCATTTCGCGGGCCAAAATCAATAAAAATAGGAACAGGGCATGGACAAAAATGACTGTCTTAAAATTGTGATAGTACACAAACACCACAAAGAATGGGGCAATGGCCAAAGTGGCCGACACCAAATTACCCACGAAAGGAATTCGTTTCAGTTTGTGGGAATAGAACCAAATACCAAAAATATAGGCTGAGAAAAACAGCACCGCCCGAAACGAAATGTAACTGGCCGCCAGAACTGCCACAAAATTCAAGATAAAATAGGTGGTCAATTTAAAGCGTTGGCTAACGAGCCTGTCCAACATACTTTTGGTGGGTTTGTTGATCAAATCCTTTTCAGCATCATAAAAATTATTGATGATGTACCCGCTGGCTATCACAAGTGCCGAAGCCGTTACAATCAAGAACAGATTAAGGTCAAAAATTACTTCCCTAAGCGGTATATCCGGAGAGAGAATATAGATGGAGGCCAAGTACTGGGCCAAGGTAATCACTAAAATATTGTACCCGCGAACCACGGAGAATAGACTCAACAGCTTAAAAAGCAAGAGTTTGTTTTTTCTACTAAGCATGGGATTGCTTTTAGAAGTTGTAGACCACCTCTAAATTGTAGTCTTTGAGTGCCTTTTTGGCCTTTTCCAAATCTTCGGTAAAGCCCAGAATATAGCCGCCGCCGCCTGAGCCACAAAGTTTTAGGTAGTAGTCATTGGTTTCGATACCCTGCTGCCATAGTTGATGGAACTTAGCCGGAATCATGGGCTTAAAATGATCTAAAACCACATGGGAAAGTTGTTTTAGGTTTCCAAAAAGGGATTTGATGTTGCCATTCAGGAAGTCCTCCACGCAAGCATCCGTATGTTTCACGAACTGGTTTTTGATCATGTTACGGAATCCTTCTTGCTTCATTTTTTCCATAAAAATCTGAACCATGGGAGCCGTTTCTCCCGTGATTCCGCTATCCAACAAAAATACAGCTCCTTTGCCATTGGTATTTTGCGATGGAATGCTGGTGGATTCAATATTATCTTGGGAATTGATGAGGATTGGCAAACTTAGGTAACTGTTCAACGGATCTAATCCTGAGGATTTTCCATGGAAAAAAGATTCCATTTTACCGAAGATTTTCTTCAATTTTAGAAGCTTTTCCCGGGTAAGATTTTCCAATACGGTAATCTTATCATTGGCATATTTGTCGTAGATGGCGGCCACTAGAGCGCCACTACTACCAATACCATAACCTTGCGGAATGGAACTGTCAAAATACATCCCATTGGCGATATCCTTTTCCAAGGATTCCATATCAAAAGAGACCAATCCCTTTTCGTTCTTCTCGATGGTTTTTAGATACTCCGCAAAAGCCTTTAAACTCTTGTTGGATTTTTGGGCCAACTCAGACGAGTTATTGTCCCACTTTAAAGCTCCTTTAAAAAAGTTGTAGGGAATTGAAAGTCCTTTGGAATCTTTGATGATGCCATACTCTCCAAAAAGTAGAATCTTAGAATAAAATAATGGGCCTTTCATACGCTTCTACTAAGATACAAACAATTTTGTTTAATTTTAAAAACAAACCGATAAACAAAACAGTTTTCTCCTTGAAATTGTTGTTTCCTATTAAAACACGGGACAAATAACGCAAAAAAACAGCTTTGCTGTTAGTTCCGGTTAATTATTTTTTTAGCTCCCGTTCCAATTCGGTCGCAAAGATAGTGTCCTTTCTCGCAGTGTGCAACCAATTCATCCTGAATAAATTGAATGGCCTTTTCCTTAACCGATTCCGGGTACAGCACATGCACATTGGCCCCTGCATCCAAGGTAAAGCAAATGGGAACTTTGGTCTGACTCCGATAAGCCCAAATTTTGTTGATGATTTCCAAGGTATCGGGTTTCATCAAGATAAAATAGGGCATGCTGGTCATCATCATGGCATGAAGGGTAAGGGCCTCACTTTCCACCACTTTGATGAACTCCTCCAAATCTCCTTCAGCAAAAATCGGTTTAAGCTTATCCAAATTGTCATATGCCTGATGAAAACGGTTTTGTGCATACGGATGACCGTGCATCAAGTCGTGCCCCACCGTACTGCTCACCTGTTTTTGACCTTTGTGCACCAACAAAATGGTATCGTGGTAATTTTTGAAAACGGGGTTGACCTCGAATGGATATTTTATTCCAAACAGATTTGAACTATTGGGAATTTGAGGATGTTCCCCCCATTGAATCAAATCACCTTCAATACTCCTACAAGCACTTCCTGAACCCAATCGCGCCAAAAAAGAGGCTTTCTTTTTGAAAAATTCTTCATCCATAGCAGGATTCAATTGCTTTTCAATGTCCATCAAGCAAAGTGAGAGTGCTGCCATTCCACTTGCGGAAGAAGCAATCCCACTACTGTGCGGGAATGAATTCGAAGTCTCAATCGTGAAATGGTAGTCCTTCAGAAAAGGAACATATTCGACTACTCTATTGAAAAAAGTTTCAATCTTGGGCTTGAAATCCTCCTTCGGCTTTCCTTCAAAAAGCAATTTAAAAGAAAATGAATCTGTCTTGGTTTCTTTCTTTTGATACGAAACTGAAGTTGTGGTAGCACAGGCATCCAACGTAAAGCTAATGGAAGGATTTGCCGGAATTTGATGGGCCAATTTGCCCCAATACTTCACCAAGGCAATGTTGCTCGGTGCTTTCCAGGTCACTCTTCCATTTTCTGAAAAATGTGGATACGGTACAGGCACAAAATCTTTTTCCGTCATGGGAAGGCTATTTGGGCAAATATACGCTTGCGGCACACTTACTGAAAATAGGATTGAAATAAATTCTTATTTTAGACGGAGTTGCACCAACCATGAAAAAAAGAATCGGTTATATCGCCATAAGCGTTGCTGTTTGCCTACTGATAGGATTCTTAGCCGGAATTGCTACACAAAGTTCCGTAAATGATTGGTATGTAACGCTCAACAAGCCAGAATTCACTCCCCCCAATTCTCTTTTTGCTCCGGTTTGGACGGTGCTCTACATTTTGATGGGGGTGGCCGCAGGAATGGTATGGTCCAAGGGATATCATCATGTTTGGGTAAAAACGGCCTTGTACCATTTCTTTTTTCAGCTTTTGGTGAATGCTTTATGGAGTATTGTCTTCTTTGGTTTAATGAATCCATTCGCTGCCCTTCTGGTCATATTGGTGCTATTGATCTTAATCATGCTGACCATAAAATGGTTTAATGTGGTGAGCAAGCCAGCCGCCATTTTAATGATTCCTTATGTGCTTTGGGTATGTTTTGCAGCGGTCTTAAATTATAAGATTTGGGAGCTTAATTCTTAAAAAAGAAAAAGTTCAAGAGACAAGTTCAAGTTCAAAAATCGATTTTCTTGTGGGTTTGGAGTTTGAGATTTAATGATTCTTTGTCATTTCCCAAAGTTTTTCCATGGTTTTCTGATTGCGGGTCGTAGCTTCCACTTTTAGCTTTCGCTCAATGAGATTATTGTTGAGTTTGGAATTGCCATATCCTTTTTTACACATCAGATAAACGCATTTTTCCGTAATATGAAACGCCTCATTTTCAAAGCTGACTTCTTCCAATTGTTGGGTCAATTCTTTTTGCGGAGGCTGTTTTAGCAACACATAATATAGTTTGTTTTGTTCCTCTTTATCGGCAAACGGATTTGCATCCAAAACCTTTTTAATGTCATTTCCAGTTACCACCAAAGTGGGCACCTCAAAACCAAAATCCTTTAAAATTGCCTCAAAAACTAATTGTTCCAAATCTCTGGAATCTGAACTTTCACTATCAAAAATAATGTTGCCACTCTGTATGTAGGTTTCAACATTCTCCAGTCCACTTTTGGCGAGTGTTTTTCGCAATTCAGCCATTTTAATTTTCTTTTGGCCACCCACATTGATGCCTCGCAAAAGTGCAATAAAGGTCATTTTCATAATTTCTTAAAAAAGATACTCGGATAAATTTTACTAAATTCAAACGCATTAAATTAACTAAAATGAACCAATATATCCTTGCCTTAGATCAAGGCACCACAAGTTCCCGTGCTGTGGTCTTTGATCAAAAAGGAAGCATAATTTCTGTCGCACAAAAAGAATTTACCCAAATTTTTCCTCAACCGGGATGGGTGGAGCACGATCCCAACGAAATTTGGGCCACCCAAGCTGGTATGGCAGCGGAAGCTGTCAGCAAAAAGGGGTTAAAGGGTGAGCAAATGGCCGCCATCGGTATCACCAACCAACGGGAAACCGTTGTGGTTTGGGACCGAAAAACCAGTGAACCCATCTACAATGCCATTGTATGGCAGGACAAACGCACCGCGGATTATTGCGATGAATTAAAAAGTCAAGGGAAATCACAACTGATTCGTCAAAAAACAGGATTGGTCATTGATTCCTATTTTTCGGGCACAAAAGTGAAATGGATTCTGGACAATGTGGAAGGTGCCCGGGAAAAAGCGGAGGCCGGTGATTTGGCTTTGGGTACCATCGATACCTGGCTCATTTGGAAGATGACGGAGGGCAATCTCCATATCACCGACGTTACCAATGCTTGTCGCTCCATGCTGTTCAATATTAATTCCATGGATTGGGATGATGAACTTTTGGAACTTTTGACGATTCCCAAAAACATGCTCCCCGAAGTAAAACAATCCAGTGAGGTCTACGGACATACAAGTCCCAATTTCTTTGCTTCCAAAATACCGATTGCCGGAATTGCGGGAGATCAACAGGCGGCTTTGTTCGGCCAAATGTGCACAAAAAAAGGAATGGTAAAAAACACCTATGGAACGGGATGTTTTATGTTGATGAACATTGGGGACAAACCCATTGTTTCCGAAAATAAACTCTTGACTACCGTGGCATGGAAAATCAACGGAAAAACCCAATATGCCCTTGAAGGAAGCATTTTTATTGCCGGAGCAGTCGTACAATGGCTTCGTGATAGTTTGGGTATCATTAAAAAATCTTCGGATGTGGAGAAATTGGCGGAATCGGTGGACAGTTCGGAAGGCGTCTATTTTGTTCCCGCTTTTGCCGGATTGGGCGCTCCCCATTGGAACCAACGGGCTCAAGGCACCATTTTTGGGTTGACTCGCGGAAGCACCGATGCCCATATTGCAAGAGCTGCCCTGGAGTCGATTGCCTACCAGACCATGGATATTTTAAAAGCTATGGAAGCTGATTCTGGAATTACCATCAAGGAACTTCGGGTTGACGGCGGGGCTACTGTGAACGATATGTTGATGAAATTTCAAGCAGATGTATTGAACACGGTAACCGTACGACCAAAGATTGTGGAAACCACCGTGATGGGTGCTGCCTATTTGGCCGGATTGGCCGTTGGCTATTGGAAAGATACCGATGAAATTCAGGATATTTGGCAAGCCGATGTCCATTTTGACCCCTCAACAGACCGAGAAACCATAGAAAAAGGGATTCAAGGGTGGTACTGGGCGATAAAAGCACTGGAATATTGGACAGAAATTCCCAAATAAGTAAACATAAACCAAACTAGTAACGTTATCTTCAAACCGTATGACTCCATTTATCGCTGAGATTGTCGGCACGTTTCTCTTGATGCTCCTTGGCTGCGGCGTCAATGCCAATGTTTCTTTACAAAAAACCTACGGTTCTGGTTCCGGATGGATCGTAATTACCACGGGATGGGCTTTTGCGGTCTATACTGGAGTGGTGGTGGCAGGGCCATACAGTGGCGCTCACTTGAATCCGGCTGTGACCATTGGGCTTGCTGTGGCAGGTGAGTTTCCGGTCGGCGACATTGCTCCCTACATCATCGCTCAATTTATCGGTGCCATGTTGGGTGCTTTTTCGGTTTGGCTGATGAACAAGGATCACTTTAACATTACTCCAGATGGGGACACCAAAAGAGGTGTGTTCTGTAATGCTCCTGCCATTCCCAATACTTTTTTGAATCTGCTTACCGAAATTCTGGGAACATTCGTATTGGTTTTTGCGGTTCTCTATTTTACGGATGCCACCCTATCTTCGGACAATACCATTATTGGTCTGGGGTCATTGGGAGCTCTACCAGTTGCACTGATTGTCTGGGGTATTGGTTTGTCTTTGGGAGGCACAACAGGGTATGCCATCAACCCGGCCCGAGACATGGGACCCAGAATTGTCCATGCGTTGGTCCCCATAAAAGACAAAGGCTCAAGTGGATGGGGCTATTCCTGGATTCCGGTGGTAGGACCCATTTTAGGCGCCATACTGGCTGCTGGAATTGCAATGTTGTTGGGGTAAGGTTTCTTAGGAGGCAATGGCTTTTGCGACCAAATAGGCTCCTGTCCATGCATTTTGAAAGTTGAATCCTCCCGTAATCGCATCCACATTGATGATTTCTCCGGCAAAATAAAGGTTGGGGTGCAACTTACTTTCAAAAGTCTTGAAATTGATTTCTTTTAAATCGACCCCACCTGCAGTGACAAATTCCTCCTTGAAGGTACTTTTTCCTTCAACCCGAAACGAACAAACTGTAAGTTGTTTGGCCAGCTGGCTTAATTTCTCCTTTGTGATATCTGCCCATTTTTCATCGGCATGGATGCCCGCTGCTTCCACCAGTTTGGACCATAAACGCCTGGGAAGTTTTGTAGCTTGGGTCCGTGAGACGGTTTTCTTGGATTCCACTTCTTTTACCTTTTTAAGGTATCCCTCCATAGATCCCGTGGTATAGTCGGGAGTCCAGTTGACGTTGACTCGGAACACATAATTGTAATCATGAAGTAGGTTGGCTCCCCATGCTGAAAGCTTTAAAATGGCCGGACCACTAAATCCCCAATGCGTAATTAAGATAGGACCTTCGGAATACAAAACAGGCTCTTCTTTGATGGCACTTTTAAGCTTCAAATCGCTTTTGTCATTGGTAAAAATACGCTTGGGAGGAACCTCTACCGAAACCTCAGAACTGATTCCCTGAATTCCTTGGATTCTGGTGTCTTTTACATTGAAGGTAAACAGGGATGGGACGGGGGGAACAATGGTGTGTCCCAGAGCTTCCAACTGGTTCCATATTTTGGAATTACTGCCTGTTGCCAACACCAACTTTTTGGTTTGATAGTGTTTGTTCATTGTGGTCACCTGCCATCCATCATCCTGTTTTGTGAAGTGTTTTACAGAACTGTTTCGTAAAACTTTTACACCGAGTCGTTCTGCTTCACTCTCAAAACAGTCAATTATACTTTGGGAAGAATCACTTTGCGGGAAAACACGTCCATCTTCCTCAATTTTTAAGGGGACGCCCCGCTCTTCAAAAAAAGCCATGACATCCATCGGCGCATGGGAATAAAACGGTCCCAAAAGTTCCTTTTCGCCTCGTGGATAATTGGTGGTAAGCTCCTTTGGGTCGAACTCTCCATGGGTAACATTGCAACGGCCGCCTCCTGAAACCTTTACTTTGGAAAGTACCGTTTTTCCCCTTTCAAAAATGGCAACCTTAAGATGTGGTGCTTGCTCTGCAATATGGATTGCTGCATAAAATCCGGCTGCTCCGCCTCCAACAATTATGACATCGAACATCAATGTACCCGCTCAGGATAGTTGGTGATGATGCCATCCACCCCAAAATCCTTCATCCGTTGAATGTCTTCGGGTTCGTTTACCGTCCAAGTGTATACTTTTAAATCCTCATCATGGATTTTGTCCGTATTCTCGGCCGTTAATGTTTCAAAATTGGGATTAATGGCCACGGCATTGAGTTCCTTGGCAACCGGAATGGCCTCCAACGGGTCTTCTTCAGTAAGGACCGCAATCTGGATATCCTTGTTCAGCTTTCGCATCTCCCGTAACTCATCCCAAATAAAACTGGAAATGATAATGTTCTCTGGAGACCAGCCTTTATCCTTTATGTAATAACTTAGGATATGATTGACTTTATCAGCAGTTAAATACCCCTTCAACTCAATATTTAGCGCCACTTTATTATCAATAAGTTTTAAAACATCTTGAAGGAGTGGGATTCTGTGCCCACCTTCAACAACGAGTTGTCTCATGGCAAAGAAGTTGTAATCCTCGATCATGCCGCTACCATTGGTCAGTCTATCCACGGTTCTATCATGAAATACAACGACTTCCCCACTCTCAATTTTGAACACATCAATTTCTATCATATCCACACCTAAATCCATGGCCTTTTTTATGGAAACCAAGGTGTTTTCAGTCTCATGCCCCATAGCTCCCCTATGGCCAATGACCAAGGTTTTTGAATCTTCCATACCACAACTGTTTAACATTAAAACGGCCAGAACGGCCATGAGCAAACTTTTTTTCATGTTGTTCGTGTTTGAGAACGCTAAAAATACAATTTGAAAACGAAACTTGGAACCCTTTTTAAGAACAGGAAATACGCTTTCGAAATTCCTTTAAAATGATTAATCCATTATCTATAGGTAATAATATTATCATATTGATAAATTTTATTTGATATATTTATCATATTAGTAACCAATTAAATAAACCAGCATGTTTTCAAAAACTAATTTATTGGCCACCTTGGTCAGCGCGATTGTCATGTTTTTCTTGGGATACCTCATTTGGGGTCTTGCCACAGTAAACTTTTTTACGGAGCATACCATTGTAAACTCAATGAAGGAAGTCCCCGATTTGGGACTTATTGCCCTAGCCAATTTAATTGGGACTTTTATTATGAGTACTCTGTATAGCAAATGGGCCAGAGGGCATCATTCACTTGGACAAGGGTTTGAGTTTGGCGCTTTGATTGGAGCATTTGTTGGCCTATCCATGGGATTGCTTTGGTATGCTACTGCCAATATGATGGATTTAACGGCCCATGTGGTCGAAGCTATACTGGACATCGCCTTCTATGGGATTATTGGTATTTGTGTTGCTTTGGTATATCAGAAAATGGCCAAAAAAGAATAACATCAATGACCTCCTAAACTTGGGCGGATTGCTTTGCAATCCGCTTTTTTATTGCTTCAGGCCAAAAATGAAAGACTGCAATGGTTCCAGGTCCACTTGTACTTCTCCCCTACCGTCATTCACGGAAAGCTTTTTACTGGCCTTCCCGTACAGTTTCTCTTTAAGTTGATAGGTTTTATTTTCCAGTTGCCAGTTAGCGATGATATCTTCTGGAAGCTTTAATTGAAGGTCATAGCTCTTGTGGGCATCAAAGTTGGAGACAACAATAAGTTTTTGGTTCGATGACCATCGCACATAGGAAAAAACCCGATGGTCATATCCTTCCGTATGGTCCTTGTTGTAGTAATGGATTTCTTGGTAGTCGCCCATTAAAGCATCGCTCCCAATGGTGAAATTTAAAAGGCGTTGATAGAAATCACGAAGATCTCGTTCCTCTTCTGAAAGTTGACCTCCATCAAATTTTTTATTGTTCATCCATCTTTGGTGATGGGGCACTCCGATATAATCAAAAATTGATGTTCGGGTAGGGCTGCCAAAACCGGCTTCCTCTGCTCCCGGCTCCCCAACCTCCTGACCGAAATAAATCATGGTTGGCGAAGTGCTTATCGTAGCGGAAACCACCATTGCGGGTTTGGCCAATTTGGGGTCACCCACAAAATCTGGACTGGCGATTCGCTGTTCATCATGATTTTCGAGAAAATGGAGCATGTGGTGTTCTATATCCGCCACTTTTTGCTGCACCACGGGAATATGGTCTGTCCAACCGTAGCCCTTCATAATGTGCTTGACGCTGTCATAGAGGTCCACCTTATCATATAAATAGTCCATTTTTCCCAAATGGATATATGCTCGATATAATTCTGGATTGTACACCTCTGCCAATAAAAAGGCCTCAGGTTTTTTCATTTTGATGTTGGAATTGAGATAGCTCCAAAATTCCACTGGCACCATTTCGGCCATATCAAATCGAAAACCATCCACCCCAAAATCCAACCAATACAGCGCTATATCCTTGAATTTGTGCCAAGAATCGGGAAGGGTCTTGTCCTTCCAAAATTCATAATGGGCTATGTAGTCCTTTGTCCAAAAGGCTTCGGGGAGCTCATCAAAGTCTTTGGTGCCATCTGGCCGAATGCCATAATTGACTTTTACTGTTTCGTACCAATCATTGAAATGGGGTTGGGCCAAACGGGAACCGTTGCCCGTCCATTTCGCAGGATTTTCTTCAAACGTATTATCTACCAAGGAACTCTTCTCTCCCCCCAACGGCAAATAGCCATTTTGCCACTCAGGCACTTTAAAGGCCTCTCCGGGAATGTAGTAAAAGTTATTGTTGACATCGTACTCCTTACTCGTATCATCACTCACTCCAAAATCCTCAACGCCTTCAGGATTGGTAACACCCTCATAATTTCTAGCCACATGATTGGGTACAATATCGATGATGACCTTCATTCCTACGTTGTGGGTTCGGTCAATAAGCGCCTTGAATTCCTCTAACCGTTTTGCAGGATCTATGGCCAAATCGGGGTTTACATTATAATAGTCCTTTACGGCATAGGGCGAACCGGCCCTGCCTTTAACCACATCGGGGTCATCATTAGAAATTCCGTAAGCGGTATAGTCATTGATCAACGCATGGTGGGGCACCCCGGTGTACCACATGTGGGTTATGCCCAAATCCTTGATTTGGTTCAAGGCCTCATAGGTGAAATCCGCAAACTTGCCCACACCATTTTCTTGGATGGTTCCCCAAGGTTTGTTAGTGGTATTGGTGTTTCCAAAAAGGCGGGTAAAAACCTGATAGACTACGGTTTTTTTCTTCATTGGTGGTTCAATGGGCTTTTGGTTACGCTTCTCCTTACATGAATATACTGCGCCCAGCACAATCAAAAAAGTGATGAGCCGAATAGTTTTCATGCCCGGATTGTTTCTCCTGGCACCAATTTTACCGGTTTGCCATCAACTTGAATGGTCAAGGGCTCATTTCCAGTGATTTCAAAAGAATTTCCATCCGCTGAAACGTGAATAGTGACAATCTGATTCCTAAAGTTGATTTTAAAGGAATAGGATTGCCATTGGTCTGGAATTTTGGGTGCAAAACAAAGTTGGTCATTGAGAATACGCATGCCCCCAAATCCTTCCACAATGCTCATCCAGGTCCCAGCCATGGAGGTAATGTGCAATCCTTCCTTCACTTCTTTGTTGTAATCGTCCAAATCCAGTCTGGAGGTTCTTAAATAAAACGTATATGCTTGTTCCATTCGTCCCAATTTTGCCGCCTGGATGCTATGCACACAGGGTGATAACGAAGATTCGTGAACGGTGAACGGTTCGTAGAAATCAAAATGCCGCTCCAGTTCTTCTTGACTAAACTGATCTTCGAAGAAATAGAAGCCTTGAAGCACATCTGCTTGTTTAATATAGGGAGACCGTAAAATTCGGTCCCAACTCCATTTTTGGTTGATGGGTCGTTCGGATTTTTCCAAATCCTGAACTTTGACCAATTTCTTATCTAAAAACCCATCTTGCTGTAAAAAAACTTCGTGTTTTTCTGAATAGGGGAAATACATGTTGCCGGCCACCTTTCCCCAATCCTCAGTTTCGGAAGGGGTCAAATTGGTTATGGCCACTATTCTTTTATAGTCATCTGAATAGGATTCCTGCACTATTTTGAGCTGTTCCAAGGCATACTGAATGCACCATTTGGCCAAATAGTTGGTGTACCAGTTATTATTGACGTTGTTTTCGTACTCATTGGGTCCGGTTACGCCCAACATGACATATTTCTGCTTTTCTTCTGAAAAATTAACACGTTGATGCCAGAATCGGGCAATGCCGATCAACACTTCCAATCCCATTTTTGGGATGTAGCTGTAATCGCCTGTAAATCGGTAATAGTTGAAAATGGCGAAGGCTATAGCTCCATTCCTATGGATTTCCTCAAATGTGATTTCCCATTCGTTATGGCATTCCTCACCATTCATGGTTACCATAGGATAGAGTGCTGCCCCATTTGAAAAACCCAACTTTTGGGCATTTTCAATCGCCTTTTTCAAGTGGTTATATCGATATTTTAATAGGTTCCAAGCAACTTCCTGATTTTTGGTGGCCATATAAAAAGGTAAGCAATAAGCCTCGGTGTCCCAGTAGGTGCTTCCGCCATATTTTTCTCCAGTGAATCCTTTTGGACCGATATTCAATCTGGAATCTTTTCCCAGATAGGTCTGATTCAATTGGAAAATATTGAAACGAATACCTTGCTGTGCCTTTACATCACCGTCAATGGTGATGTCACTCATTTCCCAAATTTGGGCCCACACTTCTTTCTGCTTTTGCAATAATGCCTCAAACCCTAGTGCTGATGCTTTATCCAAAACGGCATTTGCCGCTTGTTGCAATTTATCTTTAGGATGATTTCTGTCTACAGTGTAGCCTCCAAATTTTACTAGCGTTAGGGTTTCATCTTTCCCCAAGTCAATTATATAGGAATGACCAACAGAAGTTTCATTCTTCTTTGCGGTGGGTTTCACATCAAATTTGGTTCCATCAACATAGACTTCACTCTGCATAAAGGTACACACCGAAAAGTTCGTCTTCATGGTATGTGAGGCGACGAAGGCTCTGTTTCCTTCGGAAGCAATATCGGTGATATTCCAAAATTTATCGTCCCAGTTGGTGTCCTTGTTTTTGATTCCGCCATCCAAATAAGGAGCCATGACTACTTGAGCATCTGTATTCAATACTTGAAGATTGTATTGAATAGCTCCGGTTTCATCCAGATCCAAACTCAAAAATCTAATCACATCTACGGCCACTTCCACATCATTGGGTAGGGTGGCCACAAAGCTACGCTTGTACCAACCTTCTTGCATATTAAGCTCACGACGGAAATGTTCCACTTTTTTGCAGGTGTTCAAATCCAGTGGAACATCATTGATGGTTACATCAATACCTATCCAATTGGGTGCGTTGAGCACTTTGGCAAAGTATTCAGGGTAACCGTTTTTCCACCAGCCCACACGGGTTTTGTCGGGATAATAGACCCCAGCTATGTAACTTCCCTGAAACGTTTCCCCGGAATAGTGCTCTTCAAAATTGGCACGCTGCCCCATGGCACCATTTCCAATACTGAAAAGGCTTTCGGATGATTCTACCTGTTCCTTACTGAACCCTTCCTCAATAATGGACCAAGGGTTCGCTTTGATGTAATCCTGATTCATTGCTTACCAAAATTGTGGAGCAAATGTAGGCACCTTTATGATATGGGAAGTATAAACTTAATGAAATATGGAATCCCTTACTACTAAGGTAGGCTCCAAAATCTTGGTTTGGAAAGTGTCTTCTTCCTCTTTTTCGCCCTCAACCTTATCAATTAGCATTTGCGCAGAGATTTCGCCCATTTTTTCACCATGCTGGGCAACCACGGTTAAACTGGGGTGCGCGTACTTGGACAAAAAGCCATCTGTAAAGCCAATAAATGAGATATCCTCTGGGATTCGTAGTCCTTTTTCCTGTGCCAATCGCATGCTATAAACGGCAAATATCTCATTCACACATAAAACCGCATCCACCTCTTGGGTATTGAAAAAGCTTTTGATACGCTCTTCATCCATTTCCATGGAGGACAGGGTAAGTATCCTGGATTCATCCACACCCAAGCCGCTTTCGGTCATTGCTTTTTTATAACCCAAAGTACGACCCTTACTTACGCTAAGGTAATCATCGGTAGTAATCAAAGCTATTTTTTTTCTTCCCTGCTCTATAAGGGTTTTGGTGGCCATATAGCCGCCGAACTCGTCATCAATAACCACCTTATCGCAGTCTATCTCGTTTGTGATTCGGTCAAAGAGCACGACAGGTATACCCTGTTCAGTTACCTCTTTTAAGTGATTATAGTCCCCTTTTTGTTGGGTTTCAGAAGACAAGGACATGATAAACCCATCAATGCTCCCATTGGCCAACATTTCCATATTGATGACTTCCTTATCAAAGGATTCTTCCGAAAGACAGACGATTACATTATATCCTCTTGCATTTGCGTATTTCTCGATACCTCGAATAACGGTTGTAAAGAAGTGGTGTACTATATCCGGGATCACAACGCCAATGTTCTTGGTCCTCTTGTTTTTAAGACTAATGGCAATGTTATTGGGCTTATAATTGTAGAGTTTTGCAAAAGCTTGGACTTTCTCTTTGGTATCCCTACTGATTTCCTCACTGTTTTTCAGTGCTTTTGAAACCGTTGAAATAGATACTTCAAGCTCTCTTGCGATATCTTTTAATGTAATCTTCACTTTGTTGTTGGTACTAATTTGATTCAAAGATTTGCGGTAGGAAATTACGCAATAAAGAAAAGGGGGTAGGCCAAAATATGCTTTTTAACAAAAACAATACCGAAGTTTAAAAAAACTCTTATTGAAACGTTAATATCCGCTAAAAAATAAAAATACTATATTAGTGGTAAAATTGCGCATTTCTCATTTATTTGCTTTTATTTTATGATATAAGTGTTTTAATCACATTAATTTTGTTAACCTTCTACAAATACAAAGTTATTAACACGAAACCGTTTTCGCTCTATGTTGCGATATGCTTAAATTTAGATTAACATTTTTTTTATATATGTTTAACACTTGAATTAAAATTAACTAAACTTAAAATTAATTATTTATGAAGATTACGCTACTTAGAAGCCTTTTGCTGCTGGGAGCATTTTTATGCTTTGGTTTGGCAAAAGCTCAAACAGTATCTGGTACTGTTTCGGATGCAACCGGACCTCTTCCGGGAGCAAGCGTATTGGTTAAAGGAACAACCAATGGTACGCAAACCGATTTTGATGGTAATTACACTTTAGATGGCATTGGTGATTCGGCCACGCTCGTCTTTAGTTACATTGGGTACAAGACCGTTGAGGTTTCTGTCAACGGCAGATCTACCATTAGTGTAACCCTGGAGGAAGATGCCCAAGCATTGGATGAAGTGGTGATCATCGGTTATGGACAAACTACCATTAAAGATGCAACGGGTGCGGTGGCCGCAGTTACATCAGAGGATTTCAACGGAGGTGTTATTGCTTCACCTGAACAGTTGATCCAAGGTAAGACCGCTGGGGTTCAAATTACACAAGCCAGTGGTGCGCCAGGAGATGGAGTCGCTATTAGAATTAGGGGTACAAACTCCGTTAGATCAAACAACAACCCATTATTTGTGGTGGATGGAGTGCCACTTTCTGGTGCAGACACATCACCTTCCAGTGGTGATACCGGTTTAGGTACTGGAACATCATCCAACCCTCTAAACTTTCTTAACCCTAACGACATTGAGAGCATCAGTGTTCTTAAAGACGCATCTGCAACGGCTATTTATGGTTCTCGGGGTGCCAACGGTGTGGTAATCATTACAACCAAAACTGGTAGGGGAAGTCAAGGTGGTGTTTTTGAGTTTTCATCCAACCTAAGTATTTCCACTCCAGCCAATGAATATAATTTATTGGGTAGAGAAGAGTTCTTGGACGCCGTTGAACAATTTGGAGGTGACCGAGATGCACAGGACTTTGGATATGATACAGATTGGCAAGACTATGTAACCCGCACAGTAGCTTCTCAAAATCTTTCCTATTCCCATAATTATGGCAAAGGGAATGTAAGGGCCACTTTTGGCTATGGCAAACAATTTGGTGTAGTCGAAAATTCAGACTTGGAAAGAATTACGGGACGTATCAACGCTACACATCGCTTTTTAGATGATAACCTAACTTTAAATTTCCAAGGAACTATCTCAAGGGTAAATGAGCAAAGAGCGCCTTTAAGTGGTAGTGCCGGATTTAATGGAGATTTATTGGGTGCGGCGTACTCAGCCAACCCAACTTGGCCTACCAGGGCAGATTTTTCAGCCGCTGGGGGGCTCTTAAGCCCTGCCACTTTATTGGAGGAGTTACGCACAACCAGTACTATAAATCGTGTATTGTTGAATGGCTCTGTTGAGTACAAATTCACACCAGAATTAACTGGTAAAATTAACGTGGGTTATGATAAATCCGAAGGTGAAACCTTGGCATTAACCACAAGAGATGCCATCAATGCCGGAAGAAACGTTCAAGGCAACGGACGTGGCAACTTCAATACATTGGACTTGGAAAACAGACTTGTCGAAGCCACATTGAATTATCGCAAGGAGTTTGACAATTCATATATAGATGCCATTGTAGGTTACTCCTTCCAGGATTTTGGAACCAACGGTCGTAATGTCGAAGGGTTCGGATTCTCCTCCTCCGATTTTAACGTAATGGAAGATGATTTAAGAACTTCAGTAAATAGTACACAAGCTCAAATCGACGGTGAGTTCCAACAATTTGGTTACGACCCAAGATCTAGTAGCATCATAGTAAACCGCCTATTGCCAAGTGTTGTTGCTGCCGACCCTGTTGCTGCCGGTCAATCCTCTCGTCCGGTAAGAGCTATTGCCGCGGATACATTTGACAACACAGATGAATTGCAGTCCTTCTTCGCAAGAGTCAATTATACCTTAATGGACAAATACTTGTTCACAGCTACGGTTAGGGCTGATGGCTCCTCCCGTTTTGGTGGAAACAATCAGTATGGATATTTCCCTTCCGCAGCCTTTGCTTGGAAAATCAATGAAGAGGATTTCATGGGGGATACATTCTCCACCCTTAAATTAAGATTGGGTGCTGGTATCACTGGTAACCAGGAAGGCCTTGGTTATGGACAGTTTATCCGACGTGAAAGATTTGGAAGTCCCTCTATAAATGATGATGGAAACTTTGTTCCTCCGGGTATTTCACCCGTTACCTTTGCGAACCCCGATTTGAAATGGGAAGAAACATTGGATTTCAACGTAGGTGTTGACTTTGGTTTTAACGACGATAAAGTATCTGGTAGTATTAACGTTTATCGTAAGCAAACTACAGATTTATTGTTGAATATTGAAGCGGCTCAGCCATCTCCACAGCCTAGATTCTTCCAAAACTTGGATGCTACATTAATTAACCAAGGGGTTGAATTCGAAATGAATGTAGATTGGGTAGCCACTGAAGATGTAAACTTTAGCACTTCCTTCAACGTAGCATACAACGAAAACGAACTTCAGGATTTTGATGGTCAGATTCCATCAGGTACTATCCGAGGACAAGGTCTTTCTTTGGCATTTGCTCAAATTTTGGCAGGTGATCGCCCATTGTTTTCTTACTTCCTTCGTGAATTCGGTGGATTTGATGAAAATGGGTTGCCCATAGGTGACGTACAAAGCTTTGTTGGTAAAGATGCCCTTCCTGATGTTAACGCAGGTTTATCCCTTAATTTTGGGTACAAGAATTGGGACCTTTCCGCGTACATGGCTGGTCAATTTGGTTTCTATGTTTATAACAACACCAAAAACGCATTCTTTACCGCTGGTTCCATTGGTAATGCCAGAAACGTAACGCCAGATGTCTTGACAAGTGGTGAAAGCAATTTGGCCTCTGCTCCAGTTTCCACGAGATTCTTGGAAAAAGGTGATTTTATACGAATGCAAAATGCATCTATTGGCTACACCGTACCATTAAGTGGCGACGGAGCTTTAAAAAGTCTTAGATTGTCAGTTACAGGACAAAACCTGTTCTTAATCACTGATTATAGTGGTTTAGATCCGGAAGTTAGTGTACAGGCAGGTCAACCAAACAATGGCGTAAGTGATGTTCTTAACGGAATTCCTACCGCAGGTATTGATTATACCGCTTTCCCAAGACCAAGAACGGTAACCTTTGGCTTAAATGCTACTTTCTAAATAAAAAAATTGAAAACAATGAAAAGAAATCGATTTAAACTATTTGCGCCAATTGCGTTAAGTATAGTTCTCGTAATTTCCTGTACGAATCTGGAAATTGAAGAGACAGACTCGAATTTCCCCGAGAATACCGGAGAGGGATTCTCAGGGGTTAGTAACCCTGCCAGTCAGGTAGATGGTCTTTACAACGACCTTAATGGTCACTTTGGAGATCAGGCAAATTATTATGCGTTGACAGAAGTTTCAACAGATGAACAGTTGGTTCCCACAAGGGGTACAGACTGGGGAGATAACGGTATTTGGAGAACATTGCACCAACACACTTGGGATGCATCGCACCAATACATCCTAAACACTTGGAACCAGTTTAACCAAAACGTGTTCAGGGCCTCAGAAGTAATTGACTCTAGAAGCAATTCGCCAGCAACTACGCAAGCAGAAGCACTGTTTATTAGAGCTCTGAGTATGTGGGTAATCATGGATCTTTATGGCCAAGTTCCCTTTAGGGAAGTGGATGAAGGACCAGAAATCAATCCCCGTGTTCTTTCAAGATCAGAAGCTTTAGACTTTGTTATTACTGATTTGGAAGCGGCCATTGCAGGATTACCCTCTGCCGCCGCCCCAAGTGGGGATGCCAACAAACGAGCCAGTAAAGCGGCTGCTCGATTCTTATTGGCCCGTGTTCTTTTGAATAAGCATATTTACAACGGTTCTGGTACTGCTGATTCTGCAGATATGACCCGCGTAATTTCCCTAGTGGATGAAATTGCCGCTGAAGGGTATGAACTACAAGCCGGTTATTTTGATATTTTCCGTGAAGCTTCAGATACAGAAACAATTTGGTGGTTGGAAACTTCTGTCGGTAACCGTATTTTTAATGGACTGCACTACAATTCCACTCCATTGGCTGGTGGTGGCTGGAACGGCTTTAGTACACTGGCTGAGTTCTATGACATGTTCGAGGGTGACCCCAACAGTAATAGAGGTGAGTTGGATGGCACCCCATTGGACGGTCAAGAAGAGCGCCGTGGATGGGTTCCCTCAGCAGGAACTCCCTTTACAGATGTTGCAGATACCAAAGATGACGATAACGATGGTTTTGAAGATGGTTCCAACGTTGGTTTTGGATTCTTGATTGGTCAACAATATGCCATTAGTGGCGCTGCCTTAAAGGACAGACCTGGAAACAATCTTGCGTTTACAAAAGAACTTCCAGGATTGGTCGGTAACAACGAAAGAACAGGTATCCGTGTACAAAAATACGGTGCTAGATATGGAGAGTTCCGTGGTCATGAAATCATTTTTAGATATGCCGATGCCCATTTGATGAAGGCTGAAGCTATGATGAGAAGTGGTGGGGATCCAACTGCTATGGTCAATGAGTTAAGAACACTTAGGGGAGCAACCCCACTAGGTACTGTTTCTGAGGCTGATCTTTTGGCCGAAAGAGGTAGAGAGTTGTATATTGAATTTGTACGTAGAGGTGACATGATTCGTTTTGGACAGTATACTAGAGATTGGGAGTTTAAAGACCCAAATAGTGTTGGTGACGAGACAAAACTATTGTTCCCAATTCCAAACAATGCTTTGCTTTCCAATCCAAACTTGGTTCAAAATCCAGGATACTAAACATACAAAGTTTAGGTTGTTTATACATATCGAAAGGCCGCCAATTGGCGGCCTTTTATTTTTTAGTGGCAAGTAACGCTCTATCTGCCCAACCCCACATTTTAGTTGACTTTTAACCTGTCATTAATCAAATATTAATCATCTTACTTCCCATATTTGCTAAGGAATTGACTAATTTGAAACCCACTTTTGATGCATGAAATGAGAGGATTATGTCTATTATTTTTTGGAGGTTTATTATGGATGGCCAGCTGTTCAACCGACGAACCAAAAACGCTTTTTGTTCAAAAGAAATCATCACATACAGGGGTAAATTTTGCCAACAACCTTACCCAGACCCCAGAACTCAACATCCTAAATTATCTCTATTTCTATAATGGAGCCGGAGTCGCTTCAGCTGATTTTAATGGCGATGGCTTGGTTGACCTTTATTTCACATCCAACCAAGGGGCAGACAAACTTTACCTGAACAAAGGGAATTTTAAATTTCAGGACATTACCCAAGCCGCAAAAATCAAAAATGATACCGGATGGACCACCGGGGTGACCCATACGGACATTAACAACGATGGTCTTCTGGACATCTATGTGTGCAAAGTGGGCGACCATGGTATCATAAGAGGGCAGAATCTTCTGTACATAAACAAAGGAATTGATGAAAATGGCATCCCCACATTTGAAGAACAAGCAGCTATATATGGGTTGGATTTTATTGGATATTCCACTCAAGCCGCTTTTTTCGATTACGATTTGGATGGAGACTTGGATATGTACCTTCTCAATCACTCCGTAAATCCAAATCGTTCCTACGGAAAAGGAACCAAAAGAAAAATGATAGACTCC
The DNA here is from genome assembly GCF_042682725.1 of Flagellimonas iocasae. NCBI lineage: Bacteria > Pseudomonadati > Bacteroidota > Flavobacteriia > Flavobacteriales > Flavobacteriaceae > Flagellimonas > Flagellimonas iocasae. The sequence continues at coordinate 256,480 of NZ_JBHUHU010000003.1, forward strand.
ATGTCCGGGGACATCCTATATCGAAATGATGATGGCCATTTTACAAATGCTTCCAAGGAAGCTGGTATTTTTCAAGGAAGTATTGGCTACGGTCTTGGATTGGCAATAAGCGATATTAACAATGATGGCTATCCCGATATCTATATTGGCAATGACTTTTTTGAAAATGACTACCTCTATATAAATCAAAAAGATGGAACATTTAAGGAAGTGATTTCCCAGGATGATACAAGAATGGGTCATACCACTCATTTTTCCATGGGCAATGATATCGCCGACGTCAATAACGATGGTCTTGCCGATATTTTGTCGCTGGATATGCTCCCTGAAAATTTGGAAACATACAAAACCTCGGGATTGGAATACGCATACCCAGTCTACCAGCAATACCTTAAGAATGGCTTTGCCCCACAGTACATGCAGAACGCCCTTCACCTTAACTTGGATGGTGAAAATTTTGGGGAAGTTGCCAATCTTAGCGGCATTAATGCTACCGAATGGTCTTGGGGCGCACTTTTCGCAGATTTCGACAATGATGGATTCAAGGATCTTTTCATTTCAAATGGCATTCAAGGGGTGACCAACGACATGGATTACATCAATTACATCTCCAATGAAGAAATCCAAAAAAATATTGAGTCTGGACTATCCGACAAGGATATGGATTTAGTAGATCGTTTACCCAGCAAAAAAGTGCCCAACTACTTTTATAAAAACAACGGAGGAGTCACATTTTCCGATGTCACCGATAGTTGGAGTCAAAAAACACCTTCTTACAGTAATGGGTGCACCTATGCCGACCTTGATAATGATGGTGATTTGGACCTGGTCGTGAACAACGTGAACGATGAAGCATTTGTTCTGGAAAACACACTGACCGATGGAAATTTCATCAAAATAGCTTTCGATGGAACACAAAAAAACAGATTTGGCATTGGAGCCAAAGTCATTCTCCATCAAAAAAACAACATATCATCCGTTCAGGAGAATATGGCCACGAGGGGGTTCTTATCTGCCAAAGAAAACAGATTGAATTTTGGTGTTGGCAAGGACAGCATCATAGATTCAATACAAGTTGTGTGGCCTAATGGGATGTTTCAAACACTCAAAAATGTCACAGCCAATACCTCCATAACAGTTTCAGCCAAAAATGCATCGGGGAATTTTTACAGCGACTCCACTGCCGTAAATCAATCGCAATTTTCAATTGCAACTAAAGCTTTCGACTTCGTTCACAAAGAGCAAGCTTCCCTTGATTTTGATAGAAATCCGCTAGTTCCTTTTTCCTATTCCAACGAAGGACCTTCGGTATCCGTTGGAGATATAAACAATGATGGGGCGGATGATATTTTTATCGGTGGCGCAAAAGGACAGCCCTCCTCCCTATTCATCCAAGTGGAAAATGGCGGTTTCACCCCATCCCAGCCGGAACTTTTCCAAGAGGATGCTATTAATGAAGATACTGATCATGCTTTTTTTGATGCAGACAATGATGGGGATTTGGATTTGATTGTCGCAAGCGGGGGAAACGAATTTTCTAGAGGCAAACCTTTGCAGCCCAGACTTTATACTAACCACAATGGCACCTTCCTCAAAAAAGAAGGGGCATTTATGGAAATTGAGGTGAATGCGTCCAAAGTTGGCACTGTGGATATTGACAACGATGGCGACCTTGATATTTGCATTACTTCCAACGCAGTCTCCACAAAATTTGGCGAGGTCCCGCGGCAATATATTCTTAGGAATGATGGCGAACTAAACTTTACGGATATCACATCATCTTTTTCTCCAGATTTTGCAACCGTCGGAAATGTTAGAGATTTTATCTGGAAGGATTTAGACGACAATGGATTTTTAGATTTGGTCGTTGCGGGGCACTGGACACCCATTACTATTTTCCTTAACGACGGTAAAAAATTGGTGAAACAGACCGGAAACGGCCTCGAAAATACCAACGGCTGGTGGAACTGCATAAAAATGGCCGACATTGACCACGATGGCGATTTGGATATTGTGGCCGGGAACTGGGGATTGAACACAAAATTCAGGGCGTCCGTGGACAAACCCATCACCCTTTACATCAATGATTTTGACGGAAACGGGTCCATAGAAACTGTGTTGACCTATTTTCATGGAGACAAGGAAACTGCTTTTTCATCCAAGGATGAACTCGCCAAGCAAATGCCCTTCCTCAATAAAAAATTCCTTTTTTATAAAGATTTTGCAAAGGCTTCTCTAGAGGAACTTTTTGGTAAGGATAATCTAGAAAAAGCGAACAAAAGAATGGTGTATCTCCTCGAGACTTCCTACTTTGAAAATGATGGCAACGGCAACTTCTCCCGTAGGGAGCTCCCACTGATTGTGCAGTCCTCCACCGTAAACGATATCCACATCGATAATAATGATGAAAAAAAGATTAATGAAATATTAATGGTTGGAAATAATTTTGAGATAAGTACCCAACTTGGTAGATTAGATGCCTCGCATGGGATTGTATTACAAAACGAGGAAGACGGCACCATACATTGGAAACAGAACTTGAATATTTCCGGGGCCGCCCGTAGCATCGAAAAAATAAACAGAAATGGGAACGAAGAACTCATCATCACGTTAAACAACGATTCTCCCGTTTTTCTAATCAAAAAACAGAACACCCAATGAAATTAAGAGCTGTAATCCTATGCCTTATTTTGATTCCCTTGGCCTGCACCAACAAGGAGTCAAAGGATGTCACAGAAGAAAGCATTGAGACCCTTTTCACCTTGCTCCCTCCTGATGAAACGGGAGTGACCTTTGTCAATGCTGTGGAGAACCAAAAGAACTTCAATATCTTCAAGTATAGAAACTTTTACAATGGGGGCGGTGTTGCCATTGGCGACATAAACAACGATGGCCTCTCTGATATCTATTTAACCGGTAATATGGTTGCCAACAAACTCTATCTGAATAAGGGTGATTTCAAGTTTGAAGACATCTCCGAAAGTGCAGGGGTCACTGGCAACAAACCTTGGTCCACAGGTGTGGTTATGGTGGATATTAACCAAGACGGTCTTTTGGACATTTACGTCTGCAATGCCGGGAACATGGAAGGCAACAACCATGATAACGACCTTTACATCAACAATGGAGACCTCACCTTTACCGAAAAGGCCGAAGAATACAATCTGGCCAAAACCGGATTTACCACCCATGCTTCGTTCTTTGACTTTGACAAGGATGGGGATTTGGATGCCTATATTCTTAATAACAGCAATATTCCAGTAAGTAGTCTTGGCTATGCCGAACAGCGTGAAGTGCGCGCCCAAGATTGGGAAGGCGTCCCGGACATTTTTAAGGGTGTGGGTGATATGCTGCTTCGCAACGACAATGGCAAATTTGTGGATGTTAGCGAAGAGGCCGGGATTTATGGAAGCCTCATTGGTTTTGGATTGGGTGTTTTGGTCACCGATTTCAATGGTGATTTATATCCAGACATTTATGTCTCCAACGATTTTTACGAGCGGGATTATCTGTACATCAATCAAAAAGATGGCACTTTTAAGGAGCAAATCAAGGACTGGACCTCGCATTTAAGTCTTTCCGCTATGGGAATAGACATTGCCGATGTCAACAATGATGGCCATAACGATATCTTCATCACCGATATGCTTCCCGAAAAAGAAACTAGGGTTAAATCAGTAATGGAGTTTGAGGGGTACAATGTTTTCAACCTCAAACAAAACAAAGATTTTGGCCAACAATATATCCAAAATACGTTGCAGCTCAATAATGGTAATGGCACCTTTTCTGAAGTGGCCTATTACAGTGGTGTTGATGCCACGGATTGGAGCTGGGCCGGACTTATGTTCGACATGGACAACGATGGCCTAAAAGACATTTTCGTTACCAACGGTATCAATCATGACCTCACTGATTTGGACTTTGTGGACTTTTTTGCCAATGAAATTGTCCAAAAAATGGCTTTGACCGGTAAAAAGGAATCCATCGATTCCATCATTAACAAAATGCCCGTAAAGCCACAACCCAACTACGCATACAAAAACAATGGCGATATTTCCTTTAAAAATGCGAACAGGGAATGGGGGTTTGAGTTGCCTTCGCGCTCCAACGGTGCGGCGTATGGGGACCTGGACAATGATGGGGATTTGGATTTGGTCATCAACAATGTCAACACAGAAACCTTTGTTTATAAAAACAACGCCAATACCCAGCTGAACAACAACTACATCCAATTAAAGTTCAACGGCCCAAAAACCAATACATTTGGTGTGGGTGCTCTGGTTCAATTTTATTTTGATGGAAATATCATCAACCAAGAAATGATTCCATCTAGAGGTTTTCAGTCCTCTATGGAATATGGCATGACGATTGGTCTTGGTAAATCCGAAATTCTGGATTCCATCCGAATTATATGGCCCGATATGCATACCCAAAAGCTCGAAAATATACAAGCCAATCAGCGTGTTACCCTAAATTATGGAGATGCCACGGAAATGTATGCTCCTTCAGAGAAGAAAAGCAAAAAATCCTTCCTTACCGAATTGGAAACTGCAACGACAGTGGCCCATGAAGAGGATAGCTACAACGATTTTGATTATGAAGGTCTTATCTACCAAAAGCTTTCACAAGAAGGTCCTTCCTTGGCCGTGGCCGACATCAATGGTGATGGAAATGAGGACTTTTATATTGGGGGAGCGAAGAATCAACCAGGAACCATCTATCTGCACAGCGGAAATGGAAAAATCACCCAAAAGCGGTCAACTGTTTTTGAAGAGGATCGTGCTTTTGAAGATGTGGCCGCTGCCTTCTTTGATGCCGATGGTGATGGTGATCTTGATCTAATGGTAGGTTCTGGAGGTAATAATGTGGGGGAACAACGGAATTATATTCCTCGTTTATACCTAAATGATGGTAGAGGAAATTTCACAAAATCTGCAAACCAATTGCCATCAACCTTTAAGAATATCTCCACCATTGCCCCCTTTGATTTTGACGATGATGGCGATATGGATGTCTTTATTGGCTCACGAAGTGTTGTTGGGGTATACGGGATTTCCCCAGACCATCTTTTCTTGGAAAATTTGGGTGATGGCACCTTTTCCGATGTTACCGAACGATTGGCCTACGACCTGAAAGATGCTGGAATGGTCACCGATTCCAAATGGGTGGATGTTGACGGAGATTCAAAGAAGGACCTTGTTGTTACTTCAGAATGGGATACCCCAAAAATCTACAAAAACACGGGTAGAAGGCTTGCCAAAATGCCTTCTTCGCTCGATAGTCTTTACGGATGGTGGAACACGATTGAAACTGCCGATTTGGACAATGACGGCGACATGGATTTAATTTTGGGGAACCAAGGGTTGAACCTTCATTACAAACCTTCCAAAGAGCATCCCATGAAAATGTGGATCAATGATTATGATAACAACGGAACCATTGAACAAATTGTGACCTTGGCCCAAGATGGTGGTGATTACCCCATCCACCAAAAGCGGGAGCTCACAGAACAGTTGCCCGGTCTAAAAAAGCAGAACCTTAAGGCTTCGGACTATGCTCACAGAACAATTCATCAGTTATTTCCAGAGGAATTGGTAAAGAATGCCATCATGAAAAAAGTGGAAAACTCAGCATCGGTCATTGCCATAAACGAGGGCGGCGGTAATTTCACCATTAAAAACCTTCCTCCAAGAGTCCAACTTTCCTGTGTGTGCGATATCACCTGTGCCGATGTGAACAAGGATGGCAACTTGGATTTGATCATGGCCGGTAATAATTTTGAGTATAAACCACAATTCTCACGGCTTGATGCAAGCTACGGTAATCTTTTACTGGGCGATGGAAATCTTGGCTTTACTTGGCAAGAATACGATGTAAGCGGATTTACGGTTCGGGATGAAGTTAAATACATGGAACAGTTCAAGGACAAAAACGGAAAAACTTTTGTAATTGTGGCCATCAATAACAATAAACCAAAGATTTTTGCCATTGATGAATAAAATCACCATAGCAGTTTTGGTCAGTCTCCTTTTTGTCAGTTGCCAGAAAGGAGGCAGTCTTTTTGATAATCCCTCACCAGAAAATACTGGGGTTGACTTTACCAACACCTTGACTACCACAGAGGACGTCAGTATTTTGGACTACCTCTACTTTTATAATGGCGGTGGAGTTTCCATCGGCGATATCAACAATGATGGCTTGCCGGATATTTTCTTCACTGGAAATCAGGTGAAAAATAAACTGTACCTAAATAAGGGCAACCTAACATTTGAGGATATTTCCACTTCCGCGGGAATTGAAGGCAATAGCAGTTGGAATACCGGGACAACCATGGCCGATGTGAATGGAGACGGTCTTTTGGATATTTACGTGTGTGCCGTGGTGGGCATCAATGGATTCAATGGGTTCAATGAGTTGTACATCAACAATGGCGACAACACCTTTACCGAAAGTGCGGCCAAATATGGGCTCGATTTTGACTCTTATAGTTCCAACGCCACATTTTTTGACTATGATCTTGACGGAGATTTGGATATGTATCTCCTCAACCATGCCGTGCACACCCAAAATTCATTTGGGCGATTCGACCTGCGTTTTGAACGCCGTTATGAAACAGGTGACAAACTACTTCGCAATGATGAAGGCCGATTCGTAGATGTCAGTGAAGAAGCGGGAATTTACGGAGGTGTCAATGGATATGGCTTAGGGTTGGCTATTTCGGATTTTAATCAAGATGGCTATCCAGACATCTACGTAGGCAACGATTTCCATGAAGATGATTACTATTATTTAAACAATGGAGATGGCACTTTCACGGAAAGTCTCAAAAAATATTTTGGTCATACTACCCGGTTTTCCATGGGAAATGATGTCACTGATATCAACAATGATGGTCGGCCCGATTTAATTTCCCTTGACATGTTACCTGAAGATGAAGTCGCCTTAAAATCTTCCGAAGGTGACGACAATGTCCAAACCCAAAAGTTACGCATAGATCGGTTTGGATATCACTATCAGTTTACCCGAAACATGCTTTTTGTAAACCAACCAGATGGCAATTACATTGAAACTGCTTTGATGAGTGGCATCGCTGCTACGGATTGGAGTTGGAGCGCCCTTTTTGGCGACTATGATTTGGACGGCACCCAAGACCTATTTATTTCCAACGGAATTCCAAAACGCCCTAATGACCTGGATTTTATCAAATTTGTTTCCAGCGATGAAATCCAGAAAAAAATAGACAACACTAAACTTGTGGATCAGGAGGCTTTGAATCTTATGCCTTCTGGAAACGTCCATAATTATGTGTTTCAAGGAAGTAAAGATTTAAAATTCAACGATAAGTCCGCAGATTGGATCACCAAAGACACTCTAATTTCCGGAGCTACCGCAATGGCGGATTTGGACAATGATGGTGATTTGGATCTTGTTACGAATAATATCAACCAACCCGCTTCATTGTATATCAACAAGGCTTCCAAAAATGGCAATTACCTTAAATTGAAGTTTAAGTTCTCAGCAAAAAACACCTTTGGAATTGGGATAAAGGTATTTGCCTATCAAAATGGAGCGCTTCAATTCAAAGAATTGTTCACAACTCGTGGCTTTCAGGCTTCCTCGGAACCCATGATTCATTTTGGGTACGGTTCGGTGCAAAAAGTGGATTCCATCAAAATCGTTTGGCCAGATAGAACCTATCAAACATTGAAAGATGTGGCCACCAACCAAACACTGACCATCTCTCCCGAAAATACAAGGCCCTTCAACTACGACTCCTTGCACAAGAACAGTAAACCTCTTTTTGAAGCTGTGCCAAATAATTTGGGTATCGATTTTACCCATGTGGAGGACAACTACACCGATTTTAACAGGGAGAAGCTTATTCCATATCAAGTTTCGGATAGAGGGCCCGCGCTGGCTTTGGGTGATCTTAATGGTGATGGAAAAGAGGATATTTTTGTGGGTGGGTCCAAGTTTATCCCATCAAAAATTTATGTGCAGCAAGACACTGCATTCGTCAGTCAGCGTTTTGATGGTATTGCCAAAGATTCCATCAAAGAAGATATTTCGGCGGCCATTGCTGATTTTAACAATGACGAAAAGAATGACCTTTTTGTGACCTCGGGTGGTGGTGATTTTTTTGGTAAATCCGATGCCTTGCTGGAGAGTTACTATATGCAACAAGATTCAAGCTTTGCTTCCGTTGAGCTTCCCAAGTTTTATCAAAATGCATCCGTGGTAAAACCCTATGATTTTGACAACGATGGTGATTTGGATATTTTTGTGGGAGGCCATACCATCACGGCCCAGTTTGGAGCTCCGGCCACATCCTACCTTTTGGAAAATAAGAACGGTAATTTTTCCACCTTTCCAGGATTTGAACCTTATTCCGAAGGAATGGTGACAGACGCCATTTGGAATGATTTTAACGGGGATGGTATAAAAGACCTGATTTTGGTGGGAGAATGGATGTCACCCAAGTTTCTTCAATACGAAAATGGAGCATTTACCGAGGCTCACCCGACCGACTTAAAAGGGCTTTGGCAACGTATCGCTCCCTTTGATATTGATGGTGATGGTGACACGGACTACCTGTTAGGGAACTGGGGTACAAATTCAAAGTTCAAAGCATCGAAAAAGTATCCCATGAAGTTGTTTTTCAATGACTTTGACGACAATGACCAGCCAGAAACCGTAACGGCTCTTGAAAAAAATGGAACCTATTATCCACTGGAATCTTTGGATGGACTTTCCTCGCAATTGGTATATTTGAAAAAGAAATTCACTACGTACAAATCCTTTGCAGGGAAAACCATGGAGGAGTTATTCGGCAAGGAAGCCTTGGAAAACTCGAAACTTTTGGAAGTAAATACGCTGGAATCTGGATATTTGCGGAATGATGACGGTAATTTTGTTTTTGTACCGTTCAAAAATGAACTCCAGCTATCACCCATCATGGATTTTCTGGTAGCGGATTTTGATGGTGATGGTGTCCAAGAAGTGTTGATGGGCGGTAATTTCTTTGGAGTAAAACCCTACCACGGTAGACTTGACTCCTTTCCCGGTGCACTTTTAAAAAATGAAAATGACATAGTACTCGGTAATGAATTAGGTTTGGACTTTACCAAAAAGTCACTGAGGCACTTAAAAACATTGACCTTTAATGGCAAAAAATATATTCTTGCCATTTTTAATAACGATAAAGCACAAGTTTATAGAATTAATGATTAACGCCATGAAAGAAAGAATTAGCATACTGGTAGTACTGCTTTTGGTTTTAACCTCTTGTCAAAAAAAGCAGGAGCCCATTACCGTATCCCCCGAGGAATATCACAAATCAGTGGACAAAGTGATTGAGGTCATGATCCATGATATATTCTCTCCTCCGGTGGCAAGCCGCATATTTGCATATCCCAACATTGCTGCGTATGAAATTATCGCCAAAAATAATGAACAGTACAAATCGTTGGCAGGACAAGTGCATGGGTTGGAAAGCATTCCAGAGCCAAAAACCGAGGAGGCCATAAATTATGAAATGGCCGCTTTGGTGGCCCATATGGACTTGAGCCGAAAACTCATTTTCTCAGAAGAAAGAGTAACAGAATTCCGAGACAGTCTTTACAATTTATGGACATCTAAAAATGAGCCGTTGTTCAATGCTTCAAAAGCCTACGGTTTGGAGGTTGCGGACTTCATTGCAGCTTGGATGGACAAGGACAATTACAAGCAAACCCGGACCATGCCCAAGTTCACCGTAAACACTGAAGAGCCTTCGCGTTGGCAACCTACCCCTCCTGCATATATGAGCGGTTTGGAGCCCCACTGGAGTAGAATTCGTCCCTTCGCTATCGATTCCGCCGCGCAGTTCAAGCCTATCCCACCTCCCGACTTTTCAATGGATAAAGATTCCCAATTTTTTAAAGAAGTGATGGAAGTGTACGAGGTGAGAAAAAGCATGATCAACAAAGGCGATAAGTCTGATGAGATTGCAATTGCCCAATTTTGGGACTGTAACCCCTATGTTTCGGTTACAAGGGGGCACTTAATGTTTGCCACGAAAAAAATTACTCCAGGCGCCCACTGGATTGGTATAACCAAAATTGCCTGTAGAAAAGACAACGCAGATTTTGCCAAGACGGTCTACGCTTATACCAAGACCTCCATTGCGATAGCCGACGGTTTTATTAGCTGTTGGGATGAAAAATATAGAAGTAATCTCATTCGCCCTGAAACGGTCATCAACGAATATATTGACGATAGCTGGGAGCCTGTATTGCAAACACCTCCTTTCCCTGAATATACCAGTGGTCACAGCGTGGTTTCAGGAGCTGCATCAACGGCCCTCACGGATATCTTTGGAGACGACTTTTCTTTTGATGATGACACCGAGATTCCATATGGTCTGCCGGTGCGTTCCTTTAAATCATTCAGGCAAGCTGCGGATGAAGCGGCCATAAGTAGAATGTATGGAGGAATCCACTACCGTGCTGCCATTGAAGTTGGTGTGAAGCAAGGTCGTGACCTCGGAAAATTCATCGTGGATAAATTAGACATGACTAGGGGGTAATTTTCTATTTTTGCCAGCTACTATGAGAAAAATTTCTATACTGGTCCTTACTTTGGTTGTGGTTTCCTTGTTATGGTATCTGTTTATTAAACCACAGGATTATCAGGTAAGTTTTAAGGCCAAAGCTCTTCCAGGGACCATTTTTGAAACCGTAAAGGCTTGGAACAAAACCTTGGATTCTGTTGTCCCAGTATCATTTGAAAGCCTGAGTGACTATACCCAAACCATTGTTTCTGGGGATTCCATACATCTATACGAATGGAACATCACCAAAATCCATGACTCATTGAGCCAAATTGATGTGAATATCAAGGATAGAGATTATTCCTTGATGAACAAAATCAAAATTCCTTTTTCCGATACGGATTTTGAGAAGGGTTCAAGAAAGACTTTGTTGGATTTCAATAGGTTTTTAAAAGAACATCTTAAAGAGTTCAACGTTTCCATCGTGGGTGAGGATGAACTCTTCAGTACTTACTGTGCATGCGTCTCCTTAACCACAGAGCCGGTTGAGAAGGCAGGAGGCATCATGGCAAATTATTCATACTTAAGCTCCACGATTTTTGAAAATGGGGTAGAACCCAATGGCCCGCCTTTTTTAGAAGTTGAGAATTGGGACCTAAAGGCTAATACCTTGTCTTATAATTTCTGTTTTCCCATTGTTCGCTCGGAAAAATTACCACTTCATCCCAGTATCACCTATAAAAGAATCTTTGGCAAACCCGCGCTTAAGGCAGTTTACCATGGTAACTATGTAACATCGGATAGAGCTTGGTATGCGTTGTTAAACTATGCGGAGGAAAATAACATTGAAGTAGAAAAAAAGCCTATTGAGGTGTTTTTTAACAACCCAAATATGGGAGGTAACGAAATTGAATGGAAAACTGAGGTATATATGCCCATAAAGGATTCTGAATGATTCGATATGCTCTAATTTTTGTTTTGTTCTTCACTCAAGCTTGTGCCCAAAAAACCCAATACGGTAAATTAAATCGCTTAGGTGATTTTCCCTCAAAACTCAATGAGGTCTCTGGGGTTGCCATTGGAGACGAAACTATTTGGGTCATTCAGGACAGTGGCAACCAAGACAAGATCTACAAAATCAATCAAAAGGGAAATGTCACCAAGAGCCTTAAAATTGACCATGCCAAAAATGAGGATTGGGAAGATCTTGCTATGGACAAGGCGGGTAATCTCTATATCGGGGATTTCGGAAATAACAACAACGACAGAAAAAATCTGACAATCTACAGGGTTTCAAGTTCACAATTGAAAAAAAAAGAACCCAACGCCGAAAAAATTGAGTTCCGTTATCCAGAGCAAACGGAATTTCCGCCTAAAAAGGACAGCCTGCTTTTTGATACAGAAGGCTTTTTTCATTGGGAGGGGCATTTGTACATTTTTACCAAAAACCGAACAAGGCCTTACACCGGCGAAACACTTATTTATCGTGTTCCTGATGTTGAAGGCGAATATGATGCAGAATTGTTAGGTTCTATTGTACTGTGTCAAAGTCAAAATCATTGCTCGGTAACCGGAGCCGATATTTCAGCAGATGGCAAAACGATAGCCCTTTTGGGGTATGGGCTTATCTTTTTGGTGAAGGATTTTGAACTTCCCAATTTTGATTCTGCTTCAATTCAAATCATTGATTTCAATAGTGAAACCCAAACGGAGTCCATTGGTTTTTTAGATGAAAAAACCCTTTTGATTGCGGATGAAAGAAACAAAGGAACAGGAGGTGGAAGTCTTTACTCCTTTTCGCTCAATTAAAATCCAAATCCTACTCCAAAGGCAAACCGAAGGCCATCAATACTATTGAACAATCCAAAATTAGCGGTTAGCATATCAGCACCATTCACAAAGAATCCTCCACCGTAGGAATTGTGCCATTTATCCGAGTCTTCATCAGGGAACCAAACCCTTCCATAGTCAAACCCGCCATAAACTCCAGGAGTCACTGGTAACAATCCAGTTTGTCGGCCTCTAAAACTGTATCGCAAATCGGTATTTTGATAAAAGGATGTTTTGCCGGTAAAACGCTGAAAACGGAATCCGCGCAGACCATCATTTCCGCCAATGCTGGCAGCTTGATAAAATTCATAGTCATCCCCAATGGTATAACGTGCTTTTAATTTGGTCGCCAAAACCAATCTGCCATTGGCACTAAGTTTATGGTCCACGGACAGACTAGGTGATATATATGCGAAGGACCTACCAGATTCTTTTATGTTGGTTTTATACCCTCCGAGGAGGCCAAAACTCATTCCCAATGTTGGAAACGCTTCGTTATCTGAGTTTGAATAAGCGTACTCCGCATCCACACCAAAGAAATTTTGGTGCACCTCTTCCCCATTTTCCACATAAAATTCATTGATGAACCTATCCTCCGTAGCTTCTACCTCAATGTCTTCATAAGAAACCCCAACACGAACTTTGGAACCCAAATAGCCTCGCCATACCAAGGAAGGAGCAAAACGCAATGTCCGCAGTTTAACCCTGTTGTAATCCAAACCAAGGGGCTCATCATCGTCATTGTTTTCCGTATCATTTCCAAAACCAAAAAAGTTAAGGGTAAAATTAGGACTGGTGAACCGGGCCTGAATTTCAAGGTTGACTTTGTTGATCACATTCGCAAATTCTCCTTTATAGCCCACATCAAATCCTTCCGTTGCGAAATAAAATGCGGCGTTGACCGTATGTTGTTGGGTGAACGGATTTTGCCGAAAACCGTTGTAGGTGTAAGTATCCATTAGGCCAATTCTAAATCCGTCATCTGGATTGAAACCGATGGTTGGCAATAGTTGATTAGTACTCGCCTTTATTTTTAAAAACTCATAGGTGTTCGTCTCATAATCATTCAAGCGATGGATTTTTCCGCCAAAGGCTTCATCATAGGTGTTCTTTTTTGTTTTGAAGTCATACACATACGCCTTTTTGGATTTTTCGCCAATCTTGTATACATCATTGTTCTGTCCTCCAACAATTCTAACCTTTATTTTGGACGTTTGGGTATGGACATCAAAAACATCATCATCATCCAGCCCATATACCCAAATTTCTTTGGTGAAACGCGGGTCATAGGTTTTTTGAAAGAAAATATCCGCCTTCTCCCCTCCTTTGATTCGGTAGCCTGTGACCTCAAGCCCACCATCCTTCAAGGAATTGATACTGAAGTAGTCATCCTTATCTGTACCCGTGATTACGCTAAATTTGTTGAGAACAGCAAAGTATTCCCGGGCGGTCTCCACCAGATTTTCCTTTCTGGCCAATAAGGTGTTTTTAATATTGGAAACGGTTTCGTCCCTTACTTCTTCGGGAAACGCCATGAAGGCCTCATCGATTACCTGCGCATTGATATGTTGCTGAATGAATTTGGCCTCATCCTCCCACACTTGCATGTCAGTTTCGGAAAGTAGAGCCATGTCCAGTGCAAAGGTCCGTGGCGAGGATGAAAATCCTTTTACACTTCGAATCTCATCATGAAATCCTTCAAAAATCCGAAGAGAGGGAACTGCCCTTGAGCCAAATTCCATGATCAATCCATCACCCCAACGTGAAAATACTTGATCCCTATCCCTCGGAATGGGTTTGAATAGTTTATTGCCATCTTCCGTTTTAAACTCAGCCCATCGCCATTGATCTACGTGGCGATCCCAATCCCCCAAAAGAATATCGAACAATCTGGCTTTCACATATTCCCGCTGGTCAATGCGATACTCCTCATCTTCCCTCAACTTATTGATAAGGTCATAGGTACTCTCAATTTTCTTGGTCTTCCCGAAACTTTCAAGCTCATCATGGCCATCGGACACATGCTCCTCGATCATGTAAAGTCCGCCTCCAAAATCGGTTTTGAAATCTCCCAGCACAGATTGCTTGGGCACGTAGTACAATTTTGGATTGGTGTGGTAAATGCCCACTGCATCTGATAATCGGGCCACGGTAAATGGCGCATAGGGATGGGCACCGGTGTATAAATCCAATAACAGGTCTTCCGTGTAAGTATCTTGAAACTGTCCAATAATATACTGATCTTGGAAGGCAATGGCCTGAAGGTATCGCTCGGCACTTTTACGAAGATCACGCATTACATATTCGCGACCTTCCTTATCTTCCAAACGTAACGAATTTGATTGGTTTCCCCCTCCTTTTCGAACCACTGCAAGTCCACCAAAAAGGGTATCCAAACGAACGGTTGGGGCCTTTACTTTTGTGGCGTAGTACTTTCTATACCGCTCGCCCCACAACCATTTATGGAACCCACTTTTATCGATTTGCTCATCGGTATATACTGATGCTTCCTTGTAGGCTGGGAAGTTTTCGGTAAGCGAAACTTTTTCGGTAGATCTATCGGGTGGCAGTACCTCTGTTGTAAACAAAGGAGCATCTTCAGGTTCATCGGCCGCGTAAAAACTGACACTTGAAGAACCATCGGTATAAACCTTAAGAATGGCATACCCCATTTCCCCTGTGGAGAACTTACTGCCGTTCAACAGCCGGGTAGCGCCAGTTTTGGCTCCAGCACCACTTACAATCTGTGGTTTACCTGATTCCACAATATATTGAAGGGTGTGCTCATGCCCCGAAGCAAAAATGACCTTATCCGAATATTGTGAAAGCGTCAAAATACGTTTTCTGAGTTCATTGTATTTTTTGTTGGATAGGTCCTCAATGCTCACCCCTGCTGTTCGCCTTAATAGATTGGCGACTGTTCCCAACACCGGAATTGGAACTCCCCCGCCGCTTGGATAAATATGCTGCTTAAAGGAATATTGCCCTCCATGGGTTCCGTAGGAAAACATGGGATGGTGCAGGGCAATAAGAATGGTCTTGTCTAGATTTTTTTTGATTTCGCTTTCCAACTCCTCAAAAAAACGTCCGCGGTCTTTAATCTCACAATTATCATTCATGGTCGGATGCTTATCCCAATCGGTCAAGTACCACTCCGTATCTATGGCAAGCACTATGATGTTGTCACTCACCTCAATCTTTTCTATAGGGCAACCATTATCTGGAAGAAAGACATCCTTGCTTTCCAATGCGTTTTGAATGTATTTTTCCTCACGTTCCAACCCCTTTAATCCGTCGCTGTACCAATCATGGTTACCGGGCACAAAAACGGTCTTTCCCTTAAAAGATTCAACGGTGCTCAATTGGGCATTTAGGTAGTGCTTGGACCGTTCGTGTCCTTCAGGGTCATCATCTTTGTCCGGGAAGCCGGCTGGGTAAATATTGTCACCCAAAAATAAGGCCGTACTATTTTTATCGGCTTGGGTCAAAACCGACTTAAACTTTTTAAGAGCTGGATTTAAATCGCCAGCAGGTGACAGACCGGCGTCGCCAATTAAATAGAAGGTATGCTCAACTTCTTTGTCTTTAGGGGCGTTGGCGGCACTATAGGTATCTACATATTTAGCCTCATAGGTTGCACAACCATACACCATTGCCAACAAGAGGAGGAACACGTAATGTTTCTTCATAAGCACATGAGGTTGAATCCAAAATTTTGTACTTTGGATAATTCAAACATACAGTTATGTCGGATATTGTTGAAAAAACTGAACGTTTTGTCACTGAAATTTTTGATAAAAAACTCGACCCGAGGTTTTTATACCACAATCTACGACATACCCAGCGTGTAGTTAAAAGTACTAAAGAATTGCTCAACTTTTATGACTTAAAAGAGGAGGATAATGAAAAGCTTTTGCTTACCGCTTGGCTTCACGATACAGGGTATATTGAGGACCCACAGCATCACGAAGAAGCCAGTTGCAAAATTGCCGCCGAGTTTTTAAGTGATAATGGATATAATACTTCGGATATTAAAGAGGTCTGCAATTTAATCTTGGCCACCAAAAAGCATCACAAGCCTCAAAATTTGATGGAAGAAATCATCCGGGATGCAGATATGTCCCACTTTGCCAAAAAGAGTTATTGGGAAACCACTGATTTTTTAAAGGATGAGTTGAAGGAACTGGGGATTGCAGATTATTCCACCAAGGAATGGCGCGATAAAAACATACAAATGTTCAAAGACGGTCAAAAGTTTTATACCGATTACGCCAAAGAAAATTGGGAAGAAGGAAAAGAACGTAATTTGAAACAATTGCTCAAAGAGAAAAAAACAGAGAAGAATATTGCCAAAAAAGAGGCCCTAAAAGCCAAATACAAAGAAGAAAGTCCAGACCGAAGTGTACAGACACTCTACCGCGTAACACTTAAAAACCACCTGAAACTCAGTGATATTGCCGACACCAAGGCCAATATTCTGTTATCTGTAAATGCCATTATCATTTCGTTGGTACTGGCCAATTTACTTACCAAGTTGGATAATCCCAGTAACACCTACCTTATCTACCCAACCATGATCCTTATCCTTTTTAGTATAGTTTCCATGGTTTTGTCGGTTTTGGCCACTAGACCCAATGTGACAACCGGCAAGTTTACCAAAGAAGATGTCGAACAAAAACGGGTAAACCTATTGTTTTTTGGAAATTTCCATCAAATGGATTTGAAGGAATATGAATGGGCGTTGAAGGAATTGGTCAAGGATAAAGAGTATGTGTATACCTCATTAACGAAGGACCTCTATTACTTGGGGTTGGTACTCAACAAAAAATACAAGATACTTCGGCTCACCTATAATATTTTTATGATAGGAATGGTGGTTTCCGTTCTTGCTTTTGGTATTGCGTTCCGATTTTTTGGCCCTGACCGATTGGTTTTTTAGGCTAGGATTTCAGTTCCTCCATTAAATCGTCATAGGTATAGGTCTGCTCCGATTTTTTGTCCTTTTTGTACAAAATTTCTGCTCGTATTGCTTTTAGCCCCGTTACCCCTTGAAGACCTTCCAGTTCAACTATTTCAATATTGTCGGTGAAATAGCCTTTGTTTTTCAAGAAACGGATATACCGCATGTACTCCCGCTCATCTTTTCGTTGGGAATATACGATGGACAATTTCCCTTTTTGGGTTAAACGCTCATTGGTTCCTTTGATAAAGGATTTATCAATACGCTTTTTAATGACTTCATACCGCGCATTATAGGTACCGTCCACATCAAAACGTTTTTCATCCATGCGAAAACGGATGGACAATGAGGTGCTGTAGACCAAAACAAGCGAGGCAACATCCAATTGCACTGGCAAGTGCGGCTTAAGGGAATAATATTTGTTTTCCATGTCACACATTACCTGAAGCTGCCACAACCTAAGATTGCTCAAATAAAGCTCATTGAACTTTCGGTCGCGGGCAATGGAACTACCGATGTACATATTGTGTTCCACCCCATCCGTCTTGTAACGTTCAAAATAATGCGGAAACATTTCCTGTGCGGCCAATTGCTTTTTATCTAAAAGTGCGGCCAGCTGCATATTGGCTTCCATAACACTATCATCATAATTGCGGCGATGATCGTAATAGGACTCCGTGGTGGCATCAATTTTGGATTCATATACCTTGATCAGTTCCTTAATCTCGGCATCTTCCTTTTTCAAATGCGTAAGCACTGGGTTGATTTCTTCCTTCACAAAATCAAAAACCGCCTGTTCCGTGTGGGTGTAAAGTGCTTCCCGGACCTCACTGAGATACGACTCCACCCGAAACATCAACTCTTCATAAATGGGCAATCCATATTTTCTAACGGCAACCTCCAACACATCATTGATTTCGGAAAGTTGAATCATTAAATCCCTTTGGATGGAAAGGTTTCGTTCCTTGGAAGAATCCTTGATATCGATTTGGCCATATAAAGGATACACATCCTTGAACACAATTTCCTTGAACACAGGCTGGTGTCCAGATAATTCATCGGTCATGAAACGTTTGGCCTCTTCCTGGAATTTCCAATAGACAGAAGGATGCACCGTGGTGCACTCGTGCTGAATAATGGCGTCCACCAAATTTTCCTCTTCCTCAATGGAACGAAGTACGGAAGACACAATGTACGGCATCACATCATCCAATTTATTGGCGTTGACGCTATTGAGCTCATTAACGGTGTCCGATACCAGTTCCAAAACCCCCAAAAGCTCCCCATTATTGGAGATCGGGGCCAAAATGGCACTTCGAATCCCCTGCTCGTACAAGTTCTTATAGGGTTGGGTGTTCTCTTTCTTAAAATATTTCTCCACATTGGAAATGGCGAAATACTTATTTTCATTGAAAAGCTTTCCGTGGGAATAGTCGCAGAGCATTACATCGCAAGATTCCGTTTCCTTGCCATTGAGAATGAAACTCTCCATACCCCTTCCGTAGATTTTGAAGAAGCTATTGGCACTGGAATCATACCCAGCAAATCCCACTTTGATTTTCTTAAGTTTGAAGAGCGACCTGAAGGTATCCTGAAAACTTTCCATATAGTTTTCACCTTCACTCTTCTTCTTGCCAATAAGGGTGGATTTTATTTCTGAGATGGAATGCTCGGTGGTCACATCGAACATATTGGAAATAACAAAGCCCTTCGCGATAAAACTATTCGGCGGTATTTTTTCCTTCCAAAGATCAAGATTGTCAAAATTATCCAACAACTCATCCACATCTTCCTGCGTGAGTTTCTTGGCTTTTTCAGTTGGAAGGATCTCCATAAAATCTGCATTGTACAAAATGCGATAATGGTGCATCACCCCATTGGCATCCGGAATATCGTAGAAAATGGGTCGCTTAAAATCCAAATTAAACCCATAGTAGAAATTTAGGATCACCGTACATTTCATAATGTAGCTGAGTCCCGTGGGAATATTTTTGATCTCGAGTTCAAAATCCTCTCCAGCGTCCTTTAAAATTTTCTGAAAGCGTTCTGATGAATTAAAGACCGAACTTTCAAAAGCGGTAGAAGCTGTTTTGATCTCATTGTTGGTCAATGCCGGAGCAAAGCTCTCCTTCAAAATAATACTGATGACGTCCTTATGCTTTTCCAGCAAACTGAGGTCCGTGAACCCATCCCTCAACACCGGATAAGGTGCCTGAGAATCCAAGACATACCTCGCCCAGTCAGCAAAGAATTTATCTTCGCTTTTGACTTGTTGGTCATAATGTTCCAACAATTTGTTGAAACTTACCAACTGCATCATTGGGCTATCAGTATTGCAATTCTGGCTCATACGGATGTTGGTCGTAAATTGGTCGGTAAAGTTACAAAAAGAAAGGATGCCCGTCTTATAATGGTAATCTTTATAGATTAATCGCCATTTTTGAAGATATTTAGTAAAAAATAAGCCATGTCCTCCAGTTTTAGGTTAGATCGGGCCTACCACAACGCCAAGATTATTCCTTTTGATGATGATTCCAAAATCATCTTCTTTAGTGACTGCCACAGAGGGGACAACAGCTTTGCCGATGACTTTGCCAATAACCGGAACATTTATTTTCATGCCTTGAACCATTATTACCGCCAAGGGTTTCAATATTGTGAACTTGGTGATGGTGATGAACTCTGGGAAAATATCACGTTTGAGTCCATTTTTGAAGCTCACAAAAATGTCTTTCAGCTGCTACGACAGTTTCACTTGGAAAGACGACTGCACATGCTTTGGGGCAACCACGATATGGTCTACAAGGACAAAGACTATGTGGACAAGCACCTTTCGAGCTATTTTGAACCGATTGATGGTTCGGACAAGGAACTTTTTGAAGGCATCACCTATCATGAAGGTCTTATTTTAAAGCATTTAAAAACGGGGCAGGAACTTTTTTGCACCCATGGGCACCAGGCGGATTGGTGGAACTATGTCTGTTGGCGAATTGGTCGGTTTTTGGTTCGAATTCTTTGGAAGCCGCTTCAAGTGGTGGGAATCGCCGACCCTACCAGCCCCGCCAGAAATTATAAGGAACTCATCCGGATAGAAAAGCGTATTAAACGATGGATTTTAAGGAACAATCTTAAAATCACTATTACCGGGCACACCCACAGACCCCGATTTCCAGAACCGGGTCAAATTCCCTTTTTCAATGATGGAAGCTGTGTGCACCCCAGAAGTATTACCGGTATTGAAATTGAGGGTGGACAAATTTCCTTGATCAAATGGCACATCGACACAAAGGCCGATGGCACCCTACAAATTGTTCGGGTACTGCTCGAAGGCCCTGAAAAACTATCGGACTATATAGAGAAATAATCTCACCTCATGGAACAAGCGCAGACAATATTGCAACAGATTCCCATTCGGTACAATCTTGCTTCGCATATAATGCTCATTGGCATTGTTCAGGGATTATTCTTGGTCTTGGTTATCTTTCTTAGAACCAAAAGAGATTCTGCAATTCGACTGTTTGGATGGTCTTTGTTGGTGCAGAATTTGGTGTTTATAGACATTTATCTGTGCTACACAGGACTCATGAAATACGTACTGTTCCTAAATGATTCCACAGAAGCTTTTGTCCTGCTCATAGCGCCTACACTCTATTTTTTCTTGTATTCTTTGCTGAAGCGGGAACCCTTTTCGCTTAAAAAACAGTGGTATCATTTTATTCTTCCTATCGCTTATGCAGTATCACAAATCAATTATACGCTGAGTCCGCTAGAGGTGAAACTCAATGCCTATATTGGGGCCTATCATCGTGATTTGGGCTTTGTAGAGATTCCTGAATCCTTTAATTATTCCTACCATATCGTAAAAAATAAAACCCGGTGGATAGTGCTCTTCAGTTTTTCATTTTACTTGGTCTTATCCGCTCGCTTACTATCACAAACATGGCACACAAAAGAACTGTCCAAAAAGAACATTAAGGCCGACAAATACATCTTTTCAAGAAATACGTTTGTTTTTTTCTTGGCCTTATTGGTCTTTGTTTTCTTCATATTCATCAATTTCGATGATGACAGTGGCGACCATTATATTGGCATTTTTGGAACATGTATCATCTTCCTGACTTCCTTTTTTATTCTTTCCGAATCCCGTTTTTTTGAAAAATCCTGGATTGCGGACAAATATGAGACCCTTTCTACCAACTCGCTCCAATTTGAAGCTGTGGAAAATTTTTTAAAGGATGGGACTTATTATTGTCGTCAAGATATTTCACTGAAGGATTTGGCGGAAAATCTCAACACAAATGCCAATACCATTTCAAAATTGATCAATTCTGAAACCGGGATGAACTTTAATGACTTTATTAACCAAAAACGGATTTTATTGGCCAAAACCCGTTTGTTGGATGAAGAATTTGCCCATTTAACCGTTGAGGCCATAGGACACACAGTTGGTTTTCGGTCCAAATCTGCATTTTATTCCGCTTTTAAAAAGCATGTGGGAAGTTCCCCTTCGAGTTACATGAAGCAAAAAAAGGGCTAAAACACTCCTAATTCCTCCAAAATTGTAATTCTGGACGTTTTGAAGCCCCAAAAACTGCAACACTTTGGGTGCTTGCAGCATCTTTGGTTAAAATTCATCAATCATGCAGACAAAATTCAGACGTTACGATTTAGATTGGCTACGGGTCATTGTTTTTGGACTCCTCATTTTTTACCATGTGGGGATGTTCTTTGTACCATGGGGGTGGCACGTCAAAAACAATACGATTTACGATTGGCTTATATGGCCCATGCTTTTTTTGAACCAGTGGCGCTTGCCCATTCTTTTTGTCATATCAGGTATGGGCACGTATTATGCATTTGGAAAACGAACAGTTGGGCAGTTTAATTGGGAACGGTTCAAGCGTTTGGGGATTCCACTCATTTTTGGCATGTTGTTCATTGTGCCGCCACAAATCTATTTTGAACGTGTGGCCAATGCCCAGTTCACTGGAACGTACTGGGAATATTTCACCACTGTGGCCCGTGATGGTATTTATCCCCAAGGAAACATTTCATGGCACCACCTTTGGTTTTTACCTTACCTACTGATTTTCTCTTGGATATTGTCCCCGATTTTCCTCCAAATTCGAAAAAGGCCTGGAAAATTTGTGCAATGGATAAAACGTCTGGTGGCAAAACCATTGGGATTGTACTGGTTTATTGTTCCGCTTTATTTTTGGGAATCTTTGGTGGAACCTTTCTTTGATATTACCCACGACCTCATCCACGATTGGTTTGCCATCATTAACTACAGTACCTTTTTCTTTTTTGGATTCGTATTGATCTCACTCGGCGAGACTTTTTGGGAAAGCGTCGAAAAAATAAAGAAAAAAGCACTGGTCATCGGGCTGATATGCTTTACAGGGCTTATTGTCTGTTGGCAGTTTGAAGATGGTTACTTCCGGCATTTCACGGAGGCCCTGTTGAAAGTAGCCAATCTTTGGA
The DNA here is from genome assembly GCF_042682725.1 of Flagellimonas iocasae. Lineage (NCBI taxonomy): Bacteria > Pseudomonadati > Bacteroidota > Flavobacteriia > Flavobacteriales > Flavobacteriaceae > Flagellimonas > Flagellimonas iocasae. The sequence continues at coordinate 279,285 of NZ_JBHUHU010000003.1, forward strand.
GTTGGATATTGGTACTGTTTGCCTACGCTGCCCAATATTTAAATCGTCCAAGCAAGACATTGGCCTATGCCAACCGCGCGGTATATCCTTTTTATATCTTACACCAAACGGTAACCATTACCATTGGGTACTATCTTATGAATTTGGATTGGGGATTTATTCCGAAGGCCACCCTTTTGGTTGTGGGCACGTTTGGAATAAGTTGGATTATCTATGACCTGTTCATTCTTAGGATTCCTTTTTTACATCCTTTATTCGGATTGAAAAAGAAAAAGCCCGCTATTGATTAGCGGGCTTCTGAATTTAATAAAATGCGATTCGCTAAAAGTAATAGGAAAGTCCAAAAAATAGATTGGAGGAATCCAAACTAAGGTTGAAACCACTATTTTCAGTTCTACCCCCATCGCTATAATCACTTTTATAGGTACCATATTGCAATACCCCAAATGAAGATTCAAAAGCCAAATTTTTGGAAACAAAGTAGGTAACCCCAGGTCGAATGGATAACGCAAACTGATCCGCTTGGCCGGTGCTTCTTTCAGCGGTATCTGAAATAGTTTCAGACCATGATGCGCTGTATTCAAATTCTCCTTGCATATTAATGAGCAGATTTTTGCCCACACTAAAATATCTTCTAACATAAGGTGCCACGGTAACAGATTCACCTTTGCTTTCCGATTCACCCGTAAAAGTACCGTTATCTATTCGTTCAAGATTGGATTTACTATGGCTATACCCAGCTTTTAGGCCTAACATCCAATTGTCAGCAAAAACATACCCAACGCGAGGTAAGACGGAAAATGAAAATCTATCCGAATTACGAATTGAAATTTGATTTGTGGACTCTTGGTTGTTTAACCCTACAGAAAAATCACCCCCAACATTCCAAATGCCTTTAGGAATGATTCTTTTGTCGTTTTCTGATTCTTGTGCTTGAAGGGTCACTGCGCCCAACAAGAGGGTAAAAAGTAATACGTGTTTCATTTTTTGATATAATTAAAAGGTTAAGCCAAAAAAGTATCAAGCTTCATACCTCATAATGCCAATAAATCTTATTTGTGAAGAGTTTAACTTGCATCGGTTTTTCATCGATTTAACGCCACTTTATCATCTTCATGGCAAGGTATTTGCTAACTTTATAATTATCTATCGACCAAGTTGCTATGAAAAAGCTTGTTTTGTTATTCTTGGGTTTTGTGCTGGGAATTGTTTCCCTTCACGCACAATCCGATATTCCTACGACCCGTCCTCTACAGATCGGGGACAACAACAATTTGGATATCAAAGCGAGTAACCAAGGAACTTCTCTTCGTATACCTTCGGTTCTTGATGAAAGTTTAACCTCCGAAAATGACAAACCCGGTATTAAGATGTTGCCAGACAGAGAATTGGTACAAGCAGGACACGATTTGGTCATCGACCCAAAAGTGGGTGAAAAGGAGAAAAAAGGCTCCAATGAGCATTTTGGTGATATGTATTTGGGTGATTTAAAAACCACCTCAAAATTCGTGGGTGTTGTTTGCCGCGATCATGAGTATGTAGATGGCGACCGAATCAAAATCTATCTCAATGGGGAAGTGGTTGAATACAATTTGCTACTTTCTGGAGCTTTTAGAGGGGTTAATCTGGATTTAGTGCCAGGTTTCAATCGTATAGAGTTTGAAGCTTTGAACCAAGGTTCATCCGGTCCCAATACGGCCCAAGTGGTAGTGGCTGATGAAAAAGGCCAGGTAATCCACAATAACCGTTGGAATCTTTCCACGGGCTCCAAAGCCAGCTTAATTATCGTTAAAGAAGAAGAGTAATCACTCTCCGTCTCCGGGCTTGTAGGTTCGCCCCGCTCTTTTTAGCACATCTTCCTTGTAATAAGCTGCATCCTTAAATTGTTTGTCGGCATAACGCTGTGCTTGATCATTAAAATGCGGTGAATCTGGGTCGCCACTCTGACCCCCAGCCAACATGGTCTTTGCCTTTACCTTATCCCCAAATTCAACTACGGCCACAAAACTGTTGCCACGGGTACCGTAAATTTTTTTGGTATCATTATCATATCTGGCGCCATAGGCTGCCAAGGCACCCCACGTTCCGCTTGCAAAACCAATGGGAATGCTGGGTTTGTTATCATCAAATGGCTGACGAATGTCCCCATTCAACCGTTGATAGCGATTGACCTCGCCCCAAGGCATTTGCCACATCCCGAAATCACTTTCCAATTGGGCCACTACTTCTTGAAAAAGTTCCATTTTCTTCGAATCAGGCCAAGTACTCCCCCAATAATTCACCCATTCCATGGAATACATACCTTCTGGCCTTTCCGCCTTGGAATAGCATCGTGTCCCATAATAATGGGCCAAGGTCATTGCAATGGATTCTTTAGAGGTGGTAAAATCCCAGTTGCGAAGCACCTCAATGGGCTCTTTCAATGCTGGCTTTGGATTTGCATCATACGCTTTGACCAAACCAGGAATCAAGGCTTTAAAGGCAGGTAAGTAGGGATCATGTGCCAACTCAATAAGGCTGTCCAAGGTGTATCCACTTCGCCCTGTCAATAATTCAATGGCATGAATACCTCTAAAATTTTCTTGATCACGTGACATATAATTTGGATAGTCCTCGCGCTTGGGACTGAATTCCAATGCCGAAGTATAAGGGGTGGAATTGCAATTTTGAATCCATCCGTTTTCTGGATTCAGCACCAAAATATTCTCATCCACCGTATGCAATCCTTGCCAATCGGTCTTGGGATTACTGCCGTCCACGGGTTCGGTATAATCAAAAATAGTATCGCGTTTCGGCACAAAATTGCCATGAAAATAGGCAATGTTGCCCTCTGCATCGGCATAAACCGTATTGTTGGAGGAATTGGTTCGGATATCCATCATCTCACGAAAACCCTTATACCCATTCTGCTTTGTTCGGATGTACGATTGCTCCAAGGCCTTTACCGGCTCCCACATCATGGCCGAAGCCGTCCACTGGCCATCTGCCAAATGAGTGATTGGTCCATGATGGGTACGATACATGGGGAATGTCTTTTCTTTTAAAGCATCCCCATCTTTATATTTTAAAGTAACTTCCAAGGAATCCACCGGGCGCAATTCTTCGCCGTACTGATAAAACAAATTCCCATCATTTTTGAACAGGGTCTCTTTGAATTCATCCATCACATCGGTATAGGTGGACGTGTGCATCCAACCCGTTTTCTCATTGAATCCTTGGTAGACAAAAAACTGTCCCCAGGTCACGGCGCCGTAAGCATTGAGTCCTTCTTCACTGACCACATGCACCTCGCCCCGAAAATAAAAAGAAGTATGCGGATTGATCAAGAGCATGGCGTTGCCCGATTGCGTCAGTTTTCCTGAAATGGCAATCCCGTTGGAACCCTGCGGCTCCGCCAACTCCTCTTCTTTTTTGATTCTTAGTTCTTCCATCTCTGGAAGTTCCATGCCGCTTTCATAAAACGCCTTTATTTTTTCGATGGAAATACGCTCAATATCCCCACCAATGGACCCCTCACTAAAATACATGGGCATCCAAGGTTCAAAATGCGTGAGTAGTTTGGGCTTCACCTCTGGATGGGTATGTAGATAGTAGTTGATGCCATCGGCAAAAGCATTACAAAGCTTTTTTAGCCATTCGGGACTGTTTTCATAATTGGCGATGGCCTCTTCTTGGGTCATGAACAATTTTGCCCGCAAGTCACTGTAGATGGCTTCCTCGCCTTCAACTTCTGCCAAGCGACCTGTGGCCCAAATGTAATTTTGTTCAACCCGATTAAAATCGTCTTCACACTGTGCATACAATAAACCAAATACGGCATCAGCATCTGTCTTTCCATAGATGTGGGGCACCCCAAAATCATCTCGAATAATGGTGATATTCTCAGCTTGCGCTTTCCATTTTTCTACTTCGGTTTGAGGTTGTTCAGAGCAGGATAGAAATACAAATAATACTGTGAGGACGGCAATTCTCATTTCGGGGATTTGTTTTGATTGTACCGTGAAAATACGTGAAATCAGAAACAATTACCAACTTCCACTGGCGCCACCACCTCCAGAGCTTCCTCCGCCCCCTGAAAAACTGCTGGAACTACTGCCCCCAGAGCTTGAACCGAAAGAATGGCTCCCTCCCGAAGAAAAGGTCTTGCTCATATACTTACTGTCTGATTTAACCCATGAGAGTTTAAAATCTTCCTTGCCCTTTATCCGAATCTTTAAAATGGCCAACACTATGGTTATCAAAAAGAACCCAACTGGTATTAGGTACAGCCATGACGTATTTAGATTTATGTTTTCAGGGTCAAAATCGAATCCAAAGACCATGGCTAGGAAAAATAAGGGCATCAATATAAAAACCAGCCCGAAGACCACCATCATCAGGGTTGGGATGAGCATAAATAGTCCAGGTAAGAGCCCAAGTTTTCCCGTAAACATGCCCCGGAACATCTCTACGAGATTTGAATACCCTTTGTAAAAAACAAATCCCCCGGCTGCAATAAAAATGCCAAGAAAAAGGGTCATCATCACAAGGGCCCACCACGGAAATTCACCCTCAGCATCAATTTCTTGATTGAATTCTTCCAATGCCTCGGGGTTGGTTAAAAACTCCATAATTTGATCTGTGGCCGTGTCCAACCCACCAAAATAATCTTCCTCTTTAAATTGGGGAATCATGGTATTTCTAATGATTCGGGAGGCAACCGCATCAGTGATATAGGGCTCCAATCCGTAGCCAACTTCAATGCGCACTTCCCTATCCAGTTTTGAGAACAAAATCAAGATGCCATTGTCCTTTCCTTCTTGCCCCAACTTATTCTGATTGAAGGTACCATTGGCATACTGCTCAATGGTCTCCGAGCCTAATTCGTTAATGGTAAGTACTACCAATTGATTCGTGGTTTCTGTTTCAAATTGGGTGAGTTTGACTCGTAGACCATCCAATTGGGGTTGTGTGAAAATTTCCCCGTTATCCGTTACAATCTGGGTCAATTGGGGGTATTCTCCTTGTCCGAAAGACAGGAAACACCACAGAAGCAATACACTTAATAACCTCGCTTTTAGCATCGTAACTACGATTGAAAGCCTTAAATATACCATTTGTAACCTTCCCTTGCATCAAAGCTTTCATAAGTTGTCCATTTAAATTGACGTAACTTGCAGCTCTTTTGACAAATTGCTATGCCCGAAAAAAAAGTTAGCATCTTAACTGCTTTTAAAACCATTATTTGGCCAAAACGAAAGCTTGTCTTCATAGGCCTTTTGTTGATTGCCATAAGTAAGGCGGCCAGTTTTGTTGCCCCGATTGCCTCAAAACACTTAATTGACGATGTTATCGTAAAAAAAGATATTACCCTGCTCAAATATTTGGTGGCCGGGGTTATGTTGGCCATTCTTGTACAAGCGGTGACTTCTTTTTTGTTGACTAAAATCTTAAGCGTACAGGCCCAATATTTAATTTCTGAGCTTAGGGCACAGGTTCAAAAGAAAGTGCTTGCCCTTCCCGTAAGATTTTTTGATAATGCCAAATCCGGGGCTTTAGTCTCCCGCATCATGTCCGATGTGGAAGGTGTGCGCAATTTGATCGGTACGGGGTTGGTTCAATTGGTAGGTGGTACCATTACTGCTGTGGTATCGCTGATTTTGCTCATGAGAATAAGTGTTTTCATGACGCTCTTCACCTTTATCCCACTCATCATTTTTGCCATTATTGCCTTAAAGGCTTTTAAAATCATTCGACCTATATTCCGTAATCGTGGTAAAATCAATGCCGAAGTCAAAGGTAGACTCACCGAAACTTTGGGAGGAATTAGGGTCATAAAAGGCTTCAATGCCGAAAAACAAGAGGAAGAAGTTTTTGAGGAGGGTGTGGAGCGCTTGTATCAAAATGTAAAAAAAAGTTTGACTACAACCGCTTTTATGACGAGTTCTTCTACTTTTTTATTGGGCGTGGCAACCACCAGTGTTATGGGATTTGGGGGATATAAAATAATCCATGATACACTTACGATAGGAGAGTTTGTGGAGTTTACCGTATTGTTGGGCCTCATGATTGCCCCTATTGTGCAAATGAGCAGTGTGGGGAGTCAATTGACTGAAGCTTTGGCCGGCCTTGACCGTACCGAAGAATTAATGAATTTGGAGGAAGAATCGGATGAGGAAAACCGCACAATTCTGCTTAATCAAGTAGTTGGGCATATGACTTTTTCCAACGTCAGCTTTTCTTATGAGGAGGATAAAGAAGTACTGCACAACATCAGTTTTGAGGTAAACCCGGGACAGGTCATTGCATTGGTGGGAAGTTCAGGTTCAGGAAAATCCACCATTGCTGGATTGGCCGCCAGTTTTTTAAATCCTGATTCCGGAACCATTACCATCGATGGCCACGACCTTTCCAAGGTTAATCTGAATAGTTTCCGACAACATTTGGGCGTGGTTCTTCAAGACGATTTTTTGTTTGAGGGAACTATTCGTGAAAACATCCTTTTTCCACGACCCAATGCAACCGAAGACAAATTACTTGAAGCCGTAAAAGCGGCTTATGTTGACGAATTTACGGACCGTTTTGAAAAAGGGTTGGACACCTTGATAGGGGAGCGGGGCGTGAAACTTTCCGGAGGGCAGCGTCAGCGAATTACTATTGCCCGTGCCATTTTGGCAAATCCCAAAATCTTGATTTTGGACGAAGCTACATCGAGTTTGGACACAGAGTCCGAATCACTAATCCAAAAAAGTTTAGGAGAGCTTACCAAGGGCAGAACCACTTTTGTGATTGCACATAGATTGAGTACCATTCGTAAAGCCGACCAAATTCTGGTCATTGAAAATGGCCATATTTTAGAACAGGGAACCCACGAACAATTAATAGCTTCCGAAGGAAGATACTTCAACCTATTTACCTACCAAGCCAGAATTTAAGCTTCCTCAGGGGCCAATTCCACCTCCAAGCCATCCAAATCTTCAGTGATATGGAGCTGACATCCTAAGCGGCTGTTGTCCTTCACAAAAAAAGCTTCGGCCAACATGGCTTCTTCATCATCCGATTTTTCTGGAAGTTGATGGTCGGAAAGTATATAACATTGGCAAGAGGCACACATGGCCATTCCCCCACAAATTCCAATGGTCCCCTCGGGAGCCAATTCGTAGGAGCGCACCACTTCCATCAAGTTCATGTTCATATCGGTTGGGGCATCCACTTCGTGTGAAACGCCCTCTCGGTCGGTTATTTTTATTTTGATATCACTCATAATCTTTCTAGGGACACCCCTAAAGTCCCCTCAAGGGACACTTTTCACTTACTATTAATCTATTGCTTTGACTACGGCCTTCGGCGCTTCTTTTTTACTACCATCAAATCCAGTTACGCCACCAACAGTGGTGTATTTCATCACATACTTTTTATCGGGATGGATGCGCTGGTAGGCACTTTGGCACATCAAAGTAGCTTCATGGAAGCCGCATAAAATCAATTTTAATTTCCCGGGATAGGTATTAACATCACCTATGGCGTAAATTCCGGGAACATTGGTTTGGTAGTCCAGAGAATTATCCACCTTAATGGCATTCTTCTCTATTTCAAGACCCCAATCCGCAATCGGTCCCAATTTTGGGGAAAGTCCAAACAGTGGAATAAAATGGTCTACAGTTACATCCACTTCTTCTGAAGTCTCTGTATTCTGAATGGTGACTTTCTCCAATTTTCGTCCCCCTTTGAGTCCAACCACTTCCGCAGGTGTCATCAAATTGATTTTCCCTTCATTCTTGAGTTGCTGTACTTTTTCAACGGAATCCAAAGCACCCCGAAACTCATTTCTTCGGTGTACCAACGTCACCTCGTCGGCAACATCGGCCAAGAAAATAGACCAATCCAACGCAGAATCCCCTCCGCCTGCAATCAAAACTTTCCTGCCACGGTACATTTCCGGTTCCTTGATCATGTATGCAACTCCATTATCCTCATAAACCGAAAGGTTTTCCAACAATGGTTTTCTGGGTTCAAAACTCCCCAATCCCCCAGCAATGGCGATAACCGGAGCTTGGTGTTTGGTTCCCTTATTGGTTGTAACAATAAAAGTCCCATCATCCAACTTCTCAATGGTTTCCGCCCGTTCGCCCAAGGTAAATCCAGGTTGAAACGGTTTGATTTGCTCCATAAGATTATCCACCAACTCACCGGCCAAAACCTCGGGGTAGCCGGGAATATCGTAAATAGGTTTCTTGGGATATATTTCGGAGCACTGACCACCAGGTTGGGGCAATGCATCGATTAAATGGCATTTAAGTTGCAACAGGCCAGCTTCAAAAACAGCAAAGAGACCCGTAGGTCCCGCTCCAATAATGAGTATGTCGGTCTTGATCATGTAACAAAGGTTTTGGGTACGCAACTTACCGCTTGCTCACGGAAAGATTCATGACTTTCATCAGTTAGCTCACGTTAATGACTTCCTCGATTTGTGGGGCGTATTTTTTTATGGTCATTTCCACACCGCTTTTCAAGGTCATTTGGTTGACGCTACAGCCAATGCAGTTCCCCTCTAATTTGACTTTTACAGAATTGTCGTTATCTATTGAAATCAATGTGATGTCTCCTCCATCACTTTGAAGAAAAGGTCTTATTTCCTCCAAAGCCTTCTCAACATTTGTTTTAATTTCCTCTGATGTCATGCTCATTTCTTTTTAACGGCGGCACAACCAGCCATTGTTGTAATCTTTATTGCTTCAGTGGGCGGTAAATCGGTATTTCGTCGTACCAACTCACTGACCACGCTCTTGGTCAATTCCTCAAATGCTTCCTCGGTTGGGGTTGCCGTTTGCAATGCAGCGGGTCTACCCACATCTCCTGCTTCACGAATACTTTGCACCAAGGGAATTTCCCCTAAAAATGGCACATCCAAGTCTTCAGCCAAGTTTTTGGCGCCATTTTCCCCAAAGATATGGTATTTGTTGTTAGGCAACTCCTCTGGTGTAAAATAGGCCATGTTTTCCACAATACCCAAAACAGGCACGCTGATGGCTTCTTGCTGGAACATGGCAACTCCTTTTCGGGCATCAGCTAATGCAATTTCCTGTGGCGTGCTCACCACCACTGCTCCGGTTACGGGCAACGATTGCATAATGCTCAAATGGATATCTCCGGTTCCAGGAGGTAAATCCAAGAGCAAAAAGTCCAATTCTCCCCAATGGGCATCAAAAATCATCTGGTTGAGCGCCTTTGCCGCCATGGGACCACGCCAAATTACGGCTTGGTTGGGTTGGGTAAAAAATCCAATGGACAGCAATTTAACCCCATAATTCTCGATAGGTTTCATCTTTGCTTTGCCATCCACGTTGATGGATAATGGCTTTTCCAACGCAACATCGAACATAATGGGCATGGAAGGTCCGTAGATGTCCGTATCCAAAAGTCCCACTTTAAAGCCCATTTTGGCCAAGGTGACCGCCAAATTCGCGGTAACTGTGGATTTACCCACACCCCCTTTTCCAGAGGCGACGGCAATTATATTCTGAATTCCAGGAATTGGGTTTCCCTTAATTTGATTGACTTGGGGTTTAGCAGGTGCATCAACCTTTAGGTTGACTTTAATTTTTGCTTTTTCGTATACCTCTCTGTGGATACACTTTAAGATTTCCACTTCGGTCTTCTTTTTGGCTTGAAGACTTGGGTTTTTTATGGTGACATCCACTTCAACTTCATCGCCAAATACCTGAATATTGGTGATTGCTCCACTCTCAACTATATTTTGTCCATCTCCCGGCGCAGAAATTTTTTCCAATGCCTTAAGAATGTCTGCCTTTTTCAGCTTCATGTAATCCTAATTTTATATGCAGTCGTTTGTACTGATTCTAAATTACAAAGATACGGTGTTGCGCTTAGATTTTGAAGTTGGGCCATTGAATTTCAATATGGTAGAACAACTTACCTCTATAATGTGATGATTCGCCTTATTTTATGACATCTTTCGGCCATTTTCTATCGTTCCAAATTTGGAAATAACGATTCTAAACTGGCAGAAATAAAGTGCAATTCACCACTTTTTTTTGAAAAAAATGTAGCTTAGGCTATTGAATACACCAATAATCAACCACAAATGCCAGTCAAACTCAAAATCAACCATTTTGTTTGCTTAGTTGGCTCCATTTTTCTGATTTCCTGCGCCACAAAACAGGAGTTCACCAAAAGGGATGTCAAAAAATCGGAACGGCTGATTGGCATTCATTTTCAGAAAGAAGCACTGGACACTTTATATCCCTATTTGCAAAGAAACCGGGAAGGATTCGACTCGCTCCGAAAATATCCGTTGGAAAATGATGTGTTTCCTGCTGTTCGGTTTGACCCCATTCCTTTCGGCTTTGAGATGCCTGAACAGCTGGAAAATCAGACTTGGGAAATCCCCGACAATGTAGAAATTCCAGAACCTTATGATGCTTTGGCGTTTTATACCATTCCGCAGTTGGCCTCCTTGCTCAAAAAACAAAAAATCACCTCAACGGAGTTGACCCAGTTCTTTTTGGCTCGATTGAAAAAGTATCAGCCTATGTTGCAGTGCAGTATCAGTATTACCGATAGTTTGGCTTTGGCGCAGGCCAAACGGGCCGATGACGAGATACAAAATGGGAAATACCGTGGTATTTTGCACGGAATCCCGTATGGCACAAAAGATTTGATGTCCGTTCCCGGATATACCACCACCTGGGGTGCAGCACCGTATAAGAATCAGATGTTGGATGAGACCGCCACAGTGGTAAAAAAACTCGAAGAGGCAGGGGCCATTTTGGTTGCCAAATTGGTTTCGGGAGCATTGGCCCGGGGCGATGTTTGGTTTGGAGGAAAGACCAAAAATCCATGGGATACCAAGCAAGGCGCCAGTGGTTCTTCTGCAGGGTCGGGTTCCGCTACATCGGCGGGATTGGTGCCGTTTGCCTTGGGAACTGAAACCTTGGGGTCCATTACTTCTCCCAGCACACGAAATGGGATTACCGGGCTTCGCCCGACTTACGGTAGGGTAAGCCGTTATGGGGTGATGAGTTTGAGTTGGTCCATGGACAAAGTGGGACCTATGGGAAGAAATGCTGAGGATTGTGCTATAGTTTTTAGTGTCATCCAAGGAAAAGACGAGAATGATTTAACTACTGTGAACCTCCCTTTTGGAGTGGATTGGAAAAAAGATATTGCTGAGCTTAAGGTGGCTTATCTCAAAAAAGACATTGAAAAGGACACTACCGAAAGTGGGGACAATCTCAGAAATGCTTTAAAAACCTTGGAAGAGATGGGAATCCATCCCACCGCTGTGGAAATGCCGGAGGACATTCCATATAGAGGATTTGATATTATTTTAAGGGCCGAAGCGGGAGCCTTTTTTGACGAATTGGTACGATCTGGTGAAGTGGATATTATGGTGGAGCAGGACCAGCGTTCCCGGGCCAATTCCCTGAGGCAAAGCAGATTTATTCCGGCGGTGGAGTATCTGCAAGCCAATCGCCAGCGGCAAGTTCTAATCCAAAAAATGCAAGACCTCATGAAGGACTATGATGTTTTGATTTCCCCAACTTTTGGCAATAATCAATTGATGGCCACCAACTTAACGGGACATCCCGTCATTGCAGTTCCAACGGGGTTGGATGAGGAAATTCACCCGACCAGCATGACTTTTGTAGGCAATTTATATGATGAAGCGAGTATTTTGCTTTTAGCCAAAGCCTTTCAAGAAAAGACCGAATTTGATGAAATGCATCCTCCAGGATTTTAAAGTTCCTTGGCCGGGTCCCAGAAATGGGTTTGAAAATCGATTATCTGGTTGTCTTTAACCTCAATCCCTTCATTTTCCAAAAGCTGTTGCATCAAATTAGTTCCACCAAAATGATGCTTCCCTGTCAGCACACCAACACGGTTCACCACCCGATGGGCAGGCACATCCTTGGCGGAAGAATTGTTCATGGCCCAGCCTACCATCCGTGCACTTCGGGCAGCACCCAAATATTTGGCAATTGCTCCGTAAGACGTTACCCGGCCATACGGAATGAGTTTAGCAACTTCATAAACTTTGTCAAAGAAGTTTAGCTCCTCCATTTTTATCGATAAAAGATTCGGATGAGGGTGATCACCAATAGTACGAGCATCAATGCACTCAATATGTAATTGGAATTCTTCGAGAACCGATTGGTCTTCGTCTCCAGCTTATCAAAATAAAAGGTGTAGAGGTACAGTACGGAAAAAGTCCCGGCTCCAGCAGCTACCACAAAGGTTGTGATATCCTTGGCCTCAAATTGTATCCATCCGGCCTCGTTCCACATGGCATTCAAGCCACTATAATATGGAATGGTCAAAAGATTGAGGGCGGCCAACAAAATCCCTTTAAAGAAACTGTTCTTTTTGCTGACGTTTACTTTTTTAAAATTCTTGACTTGTTTCCGCTTGGCAATGACAAAAAAGTAAATGGCAAAAAACGCAAATACCCCGATGGCAATCTTCAACAAAAGGTCGATTACTTCAGGGTTTCGATATAAAAATTTTGAAATAAGTACAGCGATATAGGCCTGAACCATAATCATGGAAGAGACCCCCAAACTAAAAATGATTCCATTTACCTTTCCTTTCTCCACACTGGTCTTGGCTGCATTCATATTGAGCAACCCCGGGGGCACGGTAGTCATAAAGGCCGCCGAAAATGTGGCGAAGAAAAGGATGATGATATGGGTCATTGGTCAGTTGATCCTAAACTGGATATAGGTAATCGGTTTTCCAACCTCAAGATACTGATTTTCGTAGAAAGTTTGAATTTCAAGCACCTCTGGAGGGCTTCCTTCGTTCTTATAAACATCATGGTTTGAATACAAAATTTCATGTCCAAGTCCCTGCAAAAGCCCAAGGGTATAGCCGTGCATGAATTCGCTATCGGTCTTCAAATTAAGAACTCCTGATGGTTTTAGTATTTTTTTATATCGCTCCAAAAATACTGGGTTCGTCATCCTATGTTTAGTCCGTTTGTACTTGATTTGTGGGTCTGGGAAGGTAATCCAGATTTCATCCACCTCATTTTCCCCAAAAAGATGTTCTATCAGTTCAATTTGGGTCCGAAGAAACCCAACATTATTCAAGTTTTGCTCCAAAGCCGATTTGGCTCCACGCCAGAACCGAGCTCCTTTAATATCAACCCCAATAAAGTTTTTGTCCGGATTACGCTTTGCCAACCCAAGGGTGTATTCTCCTTTGCCACAACCCAGTTCCAATACAATGGGATTGGTGTTCTTAAAAAAAGAGGCCCATTTGTTCTTCAACTTGAACCCAGACAGGACCTCATCCCTCGTGGGCTGTACCACATTGGCAAATGTCTCGTTCTCCTTAAACCGTTTTAGCTTGTTTTTACTTCCCACCCTCTGTGCTTTTGAGCAAAAATTTAATGTTTTCGCAAAACTAAGGAAATCTAAAAGCAATTTGGATTTTGTTTTTTTGCCCTTATGCAAAATTCGAAACGCATTTTGGTGGCTCCATTGAACTGGGGATTGGGTCATGCCACGCGCTGCATCCCCATCATCAATGCGCTTTTGGAGCACGGGCACCAACCCTTTATTGCTTCGGATGGGGTTGCCTTGTCCCTTTTGCAGAAGGAATTTCCGGATTTGCCTTCTTTTGAGTTGCCCTCGTATAAAATCACTTATGCCGAAAAGGGAAAAAACTTCAAAATAAAGATGATTTGGGATTCACCCAAAGTGCTTAAGGCCATGGCCAAGGAGAAAAAAGCGGTGAAAAAGTTGGTAAAGGAGCATCAATTGAATGGTATTATTTCGGATAATAGACTTGGGGTGTATTACAAAAAAGTGCCTTGTGTTTTTATCACCCATCAGCTCAATGTGCTTTCCGGCAATACCACATGGATGAGTTCGCAGGCACATCAAAAAATCATAAAAAAATTCAATGCGTGTTGGGTTCCTGATGTTGAGGGCAAACCCAATTTAACTGGCAAGCTGGGTCACTTGAAAAAGTCCAAATTGAACATTAAATATCTTGGCCCATTAAGTCGATTTGAGAAAATGGATGTTCCAGTCATCTACGATTTGATGGTTTTACTTTCGGGTCCAGAACCGCAACGCACTATGTTGGAGGAAAAACTTTTGAAGGAACTTCAGCAATTTGAGGGCCATGTTCTTTTTGTGGGCGGCAAAATTGAAGATTCGCAGGCCAAAACGGAAATCAAAACTGAAAAAGGTTCGTTGCTGCGCATTAATTTTATGCAGTCCCACGAACTTCAAATGGCATTGAACCAAAGTGGAAAAGTACTTTGCCGTTCAGGCTATACTACGGTGATGGATTTGGCGAAATTGGAAAAAAGAGCCTTTTTTATTCCGACTCCCGGGCAGTATGAGCAGGAGTATTTGGCCAAACGTATGGAAAAGCAAAATTTGGTTCCGTACTGCGAGCAGGATGACTTCACTTTACAGGAATTATCCCGAATGACAACTTTTGAAGGGTTGGCTCAATTTGAATCTGAAGTTGATTTCGCAGATTTGTTCGCTGCTTTTTCCAGTGTAAATGAAAATTCGGAACCTACATCTTCCTCACTTTCCACGTAGATTTTTTCACCATGTACTTCCATGATGTGTTTAACAATGGCCAGTCCCAATCCTGAACCCCCTTCGGCGCGGCTACCACTTTGGTCTACCCTATAAAAACGCTCAAAAAGTCTTGGAATGTGTTGTTTTGGGATACCTTCCCCGTTGTCTGTAACGCGAACAATGACCTTATTTTTAATGAGGTTTTCCACACTGACCTCGGTGGTACCGTTGGGATATCCGTACTTAATAGAGTTTACAAGAAGATTGGTAATCACTTGTTGAATTTTTTCCCGATCAGCATTCACATAAATGGGATGGTTGTATTCCATATCGAACGTAAGGGAAATATCCTTCTCAGCGGCTTTCATCTCCAAAAGGTCGAACACATTTTTGATGAGTTCGATTACATCAAAATCCTCTCGTTCCAATTTTAGCCCTCCGACTTCCAGCTTTGTGATCAGGTCAAGATCCTTTACGATGTAAATCAATCGTTCTACACCCTTGTTGGCCCGCTCCAAATACTTCTGTCGGAGCTTTTTATCCTTCATGGCACCATCCAACAGGGTTAAAATATATCCTTGGACCGTAAAAAGTGGAGTTTTTAATTCGTGGGAAACATTCCCCAAAAAGTCCTTTCGGTATTCCTCCCGGATTTTAAGGGTGTCAATCTCAATTTTCTTGCCCTCCGCGAATTTTTCAATTTCCTCGGTGAGGGTCTTCATGTCGGTGGTTACGGGTTTTGAAGAGAAGGTAGATGACTCCAAAAGAGAAACGTCATCATATATTTTTTTGATTCGTCTGTAGATGAAACGCTCTACCCGGACCTGTAGAATGATGAAGCAAATTAGAAAACAAATTAAGGTAAACAGAATGGTGTAAGGCCAATCCATTTCCCCCTTGTCTAAAAGAAAGGCTATGAACAGTCCGCTTAAAAATGCGGTGATGAGCAGGGAGGACCTTAAGGCAAACTTGTAGGATTTCCTTAGTTTAATGGCCATTACATCACAAACTTATACCCTACGCCCTTAACGGTTTTAAAGTGATGGTCCCCAATTTTTTCGCGTAGTTTTCTAATATGGACATCGATGGTTCGGCCACCGACCACTACTTCATTTCCCCAAACTTTGTCCAAAATCACTTCTCTCTTGAACACCTTGCTCGGTTTTGAAGTAAGAAGGGACAATAGTTCAAATTCCTTTCTGGGCAGTACAATTTCTTCACCATCGTTGATAATCTTGTACTCCTCCCTATTAATGATAATGTTTCCAACCTTTACGATATCTTCAACATCTTTCTTCTCTTCCTTCAATCGTCTGAGTAGTGCCTTTACTTTGCTTACCAAAACCTTTGGCTTAATCGGCTTGGTGATGTAGTCATCAGCTCCGGCATCAAAACCAGCCACTTGTGAGTAATCCTCTCCACGGGCGGTTAAAAATGCTACAATGGTATTTTCAAGTCCTGGGGTGTTTCTGATCTGTTCGCAGGCTTCAATACCATCCATTTCAGGCATCATAACATCGAGTATGATCAAGTGTGGTTCCTTTTTCTTGGCTTTTGCCACGCCTTCCGCACCATTCTTGGCAGTAAAGACCTCATACCCTTCTGCAGACAGATTATAGCTTACAATCTCCAGAATATCAGGTTCATCGTCAACAAGTAAAATCCTAATGTCCTTGGTTTTCATGGGATGGTATATCTAAGTTAAACGCCCAAATGTAAAGATAATACTATAACGGGATAAATGCTTAACATTCATTTAATCTCATAACATTATTGTAACGGTTCTCAAATAAACACTTAACACACAGCTAACATCGCTTTTACAGCCTGTGGCGTTCTTTGCGCCAAATACTTACCTGATAATGAAATATTTTTTACTGATTATGACCCTTGCAGTGACAATGCAAGCGGTAGCGCAGGATACCACGGGAAGCATCGTAGGTAAACTGACCGATAGAGAGCTAAATGATGAGCCTCTAGCCTTTGCAAATGTCCTTATAAAAGGAACGACCAAAGGAACAACCTCAGATTTTGATGGGTTGTATGAAATTCCAAATGTAGAACCTGGCGTGTACACATTGACCTTTAGTTATTTGGGGTACGAAACCGTTGAAGTTCCCAATGTGGAAGTAGTAGCCGGTAAAGTAACCAGCGTAAATGCACCTATGAGCGCATCTGCTGGTTTGGCCTTGGATGAAGTGGTCGTGACCACTGTTTCCAGAAAGGACTCCGAAATTGCTTTGCTTTTGGATCAAAAGAGAGCCATCACCCTGGAAACTTCCATTGGTGCACAGGAATTGGCCAGAAAAGGTGCCAGTGATGCGGCTACTGCAGTGACCAAGGTTACCGGTATTTCCCGTGAAGAAGGTTCCAACAACGTATATGTACGTGGTTTGGGAGACCGATTCAACATCACCACGCTTAACGGACTTCCGTTGCCATCCAACAACACAGCCAAAAAGAACATTGATTTGAGCTTGTTTGGTACCAGTATCATCGAATCCATAGGAATTGACAAAACTTATAATGCACAAAACTATGGTGATTTTGGTGGAGCGAACATTAACATTGTATCCCGCAACTATACCGGTTCTGGTTTCTTGGAACTTGGCGTGGGTTCTGGCGTAAACACAGAAGCCATTGGGGTTGATCAATTCTATTTGTTTGATGGACCTAATTTTTCTGGTTTCTATGACAAATCCATTCCAAACGGTGCTTTCAACAATAATTTTGACACTAGTTGGGACCGCGAGACACGCAGCACTCCAATAAATTCAAACATTTCACTTAAGGGAGGGGATTCCTTCAATCTTGGTGAAAACTCAAAATTGAACTTCTTTGCTGTGGGTTCATTCAGCAATGGAAATTCTTATAGAGAAGGGGTAAACCGAGGTGCTCCCAACTTGGGAACAGGATTGCCAAACTCAGATTTTGACTATCAAAAATACAGCTACCAAACTGCTACTACCCTTATGGGTAACGCTGGACTTCGTTTGGGTGCTGCCAATGAGATCAAATACAATTATTTGTTGCTCAACAACACTGAGCAGAAGCATGAAGAATTCAATGGTATTCTGGATAGAGAGGATGATGCTCCAAACGGAGGCGGATTCATTCAACGTAACACTTTTGAAAAGACCCTTTTGTTGGTTAACCAACTTTTGGGAAGCCATGATCTAAGTGATCGATTTGAGGTAAACTGGGGACTTGGCTACAACTATGTCCAAAATTTGATTCCAGACCGTCGCCAGAACATCCTGTTACCTTATAGCAATAATGATCCAGAAGGTCCAAAATCCTTCAGATTGGTATCTGCAGCATCGGCCAACCACAGATTTTTCCAAGAATTGCAGGAAGAAGAGGTATCCGCTAATTTGTCCACTTCCTTTAAATTCAAGAAAAACGAAGATGATGGATTTGATGGAAAATTCACTGTGGGTTACAACGGACGTTTTAAAAACGTTGCTTTTGATGCAACCCAGTTCAACTATCAAATATTGAATGTTGCCAATCAACCTTTCGTTGATCCTTACAACATTGATGCTTATTTTGAAGAATACGGTCCAAATTCTGGCTTCTGGCAGATACGAACCTTTAGAGGAACTGCGTCTACCGAAGGAGCTTTGGATCCACAGACCTATGGTGGTGAACAACAAATCAACGCGGGTTATGTAACCTTGGAATACAAGTTTACACCCAAATTTACATTGTTCGCAGGAGCAAGGGGAGAGCAAATCAATCAGACCATAGACTGGAGCACCGTTATTCAAGGTGTTGACAGCAATGAATTGGACACCTTTGAGTTTCTTCCCTCTTTAGCTTTGAAGTATGAGTTGAACGAAAAGCAAAATATGCGATTTGCAGCGAGTAAAACGTATACTTTGCCTCAGTTTAAAGAAAGAGCTCCTTTCCTTTTCCAAGAGGAAATCAACCAAGATACACAAGGTAACCCTGCCCTAACCAACTCCACCAACTACAATTTTGACTTGCGTTGGGAACTATTCCCATCTTCCAGTGAATTGGTGTCATTTGCAGTGTTCGGAAAGTATATCGAAAACCCGATCAATACGTTCTTGATTGTTTCCGCAGCCAACAACTTAAGCTATGCAAACACGGGAGACCATGCCACTGCTTTTGGTGCTGAGTTGGAGGTGAAATTGGACGTTATTGAAAATGAAAGGGAAACCGCAGATAACATATTAATCGACAGACTATCAATCGGTGGTAACGTATCTTACTTGAACACCACTCAAGAATTGGATTACCAAAAGGTTTCTGAAGAGACTGATTTTGCCGCAGCCTTTACCAACACCAAGGCCCCGCTCCAAGGAGCATCAGACTTTATTTTCAACGCTGATGCCAGCTATTACACAGAATTTTCCGAAACCAAAAACCTAAGGACCACATTGGCCGCCAATTATTTCTCAGACCGTATCTACGCTTTGGGTAGCACAGGTCGAGGTCATTTGGTGGATAAAGGATTTGTTACCCTAGATTGGATCACTGCCGTGGAACTTGGCGAGCACTTTGGCCTTTCATTGAATATGAGAAACCTGTTGAACCCTACAATTGAAAGGGTAAATGAGAATGCCGAAGGAGATCTGGATACAGAGAACCCAGCCATCCCAGGATTTTTGGAAAATGGTCCCGTGACCGCTTTATCCTTTAAAAAAGGAGTTGATTTCAGCTTGTCCTTGACCTATAAATTTTAAAACTCAGTACTGTATTAACCAAAATAAATATAAATCTGAATCTTTTAATCTAAAACTATAATTATGAAAAAATCAATTTTCAAATTTATCCTAAGCTTCGCTGCAACGGCTTTGGTAGTCTCTTGTATGAGCGACGACAACAGCCCTGGCCCCGATCCTGATCCAGACCCCGTAGCCACCTGTTCTGATGGCATCCAAAACGGAGATGAGACCGGTGTTGACTGTGGTGGATCTTGTAGCGCATGCGTGGAAGACCCCATTGAACTTTCTGGAGAAGTTACTTCAGACACAGAGTTGGATGCTTCCAAAGAATATAGCTTAACTGGCAGTTATGTTGTTAAAGCCGGTGCTTCCTTGACCATTCCTGCTGGTACCGTAATTAAAGCTTCTGGTGGAACCGCTGCTTTTATTGGTGTTGAAAGAGGTGCACAAATCTTTATCAACGGTACTGCTTCCGCTCCTGTAATCATGACTTCAGATGCCGCTTCGCCTGCTCCTGGAGACTGGGGTGGATTGGTAATCGCTGGTGACGCTCCAACCAACAAAGGTGTGGACGTAACCACTGAAATTGGTGACCTTACCTATGGTGGTGCCAATGCCGATGACGATTCTGGTTCCATTACGTACCTACGTGTTGAATACACAGGTGCAACCTTCTCCAATGACAAAGAATTTAACGGTGTTTCTTTGTTTGGAGTTGGTGCTGGAACCACTTTCGAGTATGTTCAATCCTACTTTGGTGGTGACGACGGTATCGAGTTCTTCGGTGGGTCTGTTGATGGAAACTATTTGGTATCCATTGGAAGTGGAGACGATTCCATCGACTTTGCTGATGGATGGACTGGTAGTGGTAGCAACTGGTATATCTCTGGTGGTGCCAAAGCTGGTATCGAAGGTTCCAACAATGGTGACAATGGTGATGCCACTCCTGTGACCACAACCACCTTGAGCAACATTACTGTTGTAGGTCCTGTGACCGAAGGTGCCCTTTTCTACAAAGAAGGTGGTGGAAGCTTCACTATCGACAACTTCTACATTTCCGGAGTTGATCTAGGTGTAAAAGTAACAGATACTGATGCTCCTGCAGGTGTTCGTATCGAAGGCGGTGATTTGACCATCACCAACATCCAGTTTGCTGAAACAGAAGCTGGATTCGCTATTACCGACTACGCTGGACTTAACCAATCCTTCTACACTGAAGGTATTGCCACTGGTGCCGGTAACGGTGCTGCTTCTCCATCTTGGGCTTCTGGTTGGACAACTGGTTTGGACAACAGCGAGTCAACTCAAGAAAACTTGGCCGGTGAAATTGCTGGTGATGTCGAATTGAGCGCTTCAGTTGAATATTTCTTGACCAGTGGATTGATTGTTAAAGCTGGTGGTTCTTTGACCATCCCAGCTGGTACAACCATTAAAGCTTCAGGTGGTACTGCTGCTTTCATCGGTGTTGAAAGAGGTGCACAAATCTTTATCAATGGTACAGCTCAGGCTCCTGTTGTTATGACTTCTTCCAGCGAAACTCCAGCTCAAGGTGATTGGGGTGGATTGGTAATCGCTGGTGATGCCCCAACCAACAAAGGTGTGGACGTAACCACAGAAGTAGGTGATCTTACCTATGGCGGTAATACTCCAGACGATGATTCCGGTAGCATAACTTACCTAAGAGTTGAGTACACTGGCGCAACCTTCTCCAACGAAAAAGAGTTCAACGGTGTCTCTTTGTTCGGTGTTGGTTCAGGAACTACTTTCGAGTATGTACAGTCATACAACGGTGGTGACGACGGTATTGAGTTCTTCGGTGGAACTGTAAACGGAAACTATTTGGTATCCATAGGAAGCGGCGATGACTCTATCGACTTTGCGGACGGATGGAACGGTAACGGTAGCAACTGGTATATTGCCGGTGGTGCCAAGGCAGGTATTGAAGGTTCAAACAACGGTGATGATGGTGATGCCACTCCCGTGACCACTACTACATTGAGCAACATTACTGTGGTTGGTCCAGTTACTGAAGGTGCCCTTTTCTTCAAAGAAGGAGGTGGAAACTTTACTATTACCAATTTCTTCACCACTGGTGTTGATTTAGGTATCAATGTGACAGGAACTGATGCTGAAGCTGCCGTACGTATTGAAGCTGATGCTTTGTCCATCGACCCAATTCAATTTGATGCTCCTGCAATGGGCTTCTTGAATACCAACTACGCTGGATTGAACTTGGATTTCTTCATCGTAGGTGACAATACAGGTGCTGGTGCCGGTGCTGCTCAACCAGATTGGGCTGCAGATTGGACCGTAGGTATCGAATAATTTTTTCGATATAACCCTAATAAATAACAAAAGCTCCCGAAAATTCGGGAGCTTTTTTTGTTATTCATCAATTCAAACTACCTTTTCGTCAAACTGCACACCACCACTTTCATATTTTTATATCTTTGTGGCATAGCCTTTGTTATCAATAGAATATGAAGCACTTTTACCTTGTCATTTTCTTTTTTGTCTGTGCCTTGGGTTTTTCGCAAGAAAGTACCTCAAGTTCAGATATTGACGGGTTCAAGTTATATCCAAACCCCGTAACGCAAGGCAAAGTCTATATTGAGACCGCGGAAAACGCCCCAAAACAAATCCTTATTTTTGACGTTCTAGGTACACAGGTCCTTCAGACCACTATTTTGGGCAAGGAACTCAATCTTTCAAAACTGAATAAAGGAGTTTATATCCTGCGCGTTTTTGAAGGCAACAAGATGGCCACTAGGAAGCTTATTGTCAAGTAGTTTGCCTATTTCAAGGACTTTCCGTTTTTGCTAAACCACACTTTTTACGCTTTTACCTACATATTTTTCTCTTTCACAACATTTTATAGCCCATGAGGAGGGGTTGACCTATTTTTACCTTGCACATGATCCCAAATCAGCTTGTATGAAGAAATTCTACATTATTCTTATTATGGCTTTACCTTTTGTTACCTACGGTCAAGAGTTGGTCAGTGTCAACACTGAACCCTTACAAGAGCTAAAGGGGTTTAAAATGTACCCCAATCCTGCTTATGGCGAGGAAATCTATATTACCACAGAAACCAATGGTAATAAGGAAATCAAAATTTTTGATGTCTTTGGAGAAGTCGTCCTAACCGATAGGATTGCAACCAATACGTTGGATATTTCCAGATTGGTACCTGGCGTTTATGTGCTCCAAGTAACCGAGAAAAAGAAAACAATGACCAGAAAGCTGGTCGTAAAATAACAACCATGATGTTTTAAAGGCCCTTCTGTAGAAGGGTTTTTATTTTTGGGTAATTTTACACCCCAATGGACAACATGGATATTCAAAGGATTTTTTCCATATCAAATACCCGGGAATTTGAAGATGTAGCCTTGGATGTGTTCCAGTTCCAATACCAAAACAATCCTACCTACCGGGTCTATTGTGACCATTTAAAGAAATCACCCTCCAATGTCACCCAATCCGGAGAAATACCGTTTCTCCCCATCGAATTCTTCAAAACCCATAAAATTACCGCTACCCCAAAAGACCCAGAAATCCTTTTTGAGAGCAGTGGCACCACCCAAACCTCGGTAAGCAAGCACTATGTCCCAGATGTGAA
Organism: Flagellimonas iocasae; assembly: GCF_042682725.1. Taxonomy (NCBI): domain Bacteria; kingdom Pseudomonadati; phylum Bacteroidota; class Flavobacteriia; order Flavobacteriales; family Flavobacteriaceae; genus Flagellimonas; species Flagellimonas iocasae. The sequence goes on from NZ_JBHUHU010000003.1 coordinate 302,144, forward strand.
AATCTATAAACAAAGCTTTCGAAAAGGGTTCACCACCTTTTATGGACCCATTGAAGACTACTGCATTCTTGCTTTACTGCCCTCCTATTTGGAACGCGAAGGTTCCTCTTTGGTCTATATGGTTCAAGATTTGGTGGCCAAGTCCAAACACCCAGATAGTGGTTTCTATCTCTATGATCTTGAAGAATTACAGCAGAAACTTAAGCGGCTGGAAAGCCATCAGACCAAAACCCTGTTGATTGGCGTATCGTTTGCACTATTGGATTTGGCAGAGCTACACCCCATGCACCTTAAAAGCACCATTATCATGGAAACTGGTGGAATGAAGGGCAGGCGAAAGGAACTCATTCGGGAGGAATTGCACCAAATCCTTAAAAAAGCTTTTGGGGTTGAACAGATTCATTCGGAATATGGCATGACCGAACTTTTGTCCCAAGCCTATTCTCAAGGAGATGGAATTTTTAGAACCCCTCCTTGGATGAAAATCAGCACCCGGGACACAGAAGACCCGTTGACCATGCAATCCCACAACAAAACGGGTGGAATCAATATCATTGATTTGGCCAATGTGTACTCTTGCGCCTTCATTGCCACCCAAGATTTGGGCAAAATACACGCCAATGGTTCATTTGAAATCATGGGCCGTTTTGATAATTCTGATGTTAGAGGCTGCAATTTGATGGTTTTTTAGAATTTTATTGCCAATTTATTACCATCTACACAAATAAAATAGCTTTTTATCACAGTTCTTTCAGTAAGAAGAACCAATAATCCGTATTTTCATCGGATAACCAAACAAATAATTATGGACAGAAGTGCATTTTTAAAAAGAGGCGCCCTATCTGCGGCAGCCCTCGCATCGTTACCGGCATTCGCCCATTTTTCTCCAAAAAGTGGAAAGGATGGTGAACCACTTCCCCCTAAAATCGTCCGAAAGGGGGAGGGTAAAAAAGTGAATGTCATTGGAGACCAACAAACCTTTAAACTAACCAGTGAAGACACCAACGGCTTGTTCACTTTGATTGAGGAGGTAAATCCCCCGGGAACCATGATCCCTCCTCATGTGCACACCAATGAGGACGAGATATTTAAAGTATTGGAAGGAGAACTTGAGGTCACCGTAGGTGGGGAAACCACTATTTTAAAAGCGGGTGACTTAGCGTTTGCCCCAAGAAATGTGCCCCATACCTGGAAAGTTGTGGGTGATCAAGATTGCAAAACTATTCTCAGCGTTTTCCCAGCAGGTCTGGAAAACATGTTTGCCGAATTGGGAGGACTCCCTCCCGGACCGCCAGATTTTCCAAAAGTGGCTGAAATTTGTGGTCGATACGGAATCACATTCATCGCATAAATAAAGGGCCATCTTAAAAAGATGGCTTTTTTCTTTTCCTATTGTGCAATATGCATCTGTATTTGACCCACTCAACGATGTGATTTGAAGTCCATTCAAAAAATACTTACTTTTAATTTGAAACGTTATGCTACATAACTCTTCAGAAAATCCAGCCAAAAAATGATCAACTATTTCGGGTCCTTCCTAGCACTTTTTTGTTTTGTTTCCTTTACATATTCCCAAGATGTCTTAAAAAGACAACCTTCAGATTGGATTGATCCAGTTGATGTCCCTAATGAAGAAATCGATGTGGATAGTGGAGCCTATGATTATTTGTTGATTGATTTTCAAGACAACATTCCACTGGAAGAAAGTTATGCGCACTACGCCATCAAACTAAAGAATAGCGAAGGTATACAGGAGTTTTCCGATATCAGCGCTTCATTTGACCCCTCGTATCAAAAATTGACCTTCCACAAAATTACCGTTCTAAGAGGTGGGAAGCGTATTGATAAACTTGAGGAAAGCACGATCAATACTTTTCAACGGGAAAGTAATTTAGAGCGATCTCTCTATGATGGTTCCATAACGGCAGTTATCAATCTCACCGATATTCGAAAGGGGGACATCATTGAATACGCCTACACCATTCAAGGGTTTAATCCCATTAACAAAGGCAATTATTCTTCGGTAGTGTACCAACAATATACCTCTCCAGTCACAAAGATCTACAACAGGGTTATTGCCGGAAAAAACAGGCCAGTGTACTACAAACTCTTGAATGATGCCCTTGCTCCAACAAAAAAAGAGTCCAATGCAGGCACGGAATTTATTTGGGATGTGGATGGTAGTGACTATTTTCAGTATGATGTAAACGTACCGTATTGGCTGAACCTTCAGAAAAGGGTTTCATTGACAACTTTTAAAGATTGGTCCTCACTGACCAATTTAATGGAACCCTTATACCAAACTACGGACCAACCTTTGGATGTGCCCCATATTCCTCTTAAAAATGCGAAGAAGAATGAGGAAACCATCATAGAATTAATTCGGTTCGTGCAGGATGATGTCAGGTATTTAGGGTTCGAATCTGGAATTGGCGCCTACAAACCCCATAATCCAAAAAAGGTGTTGCAACAGCGTTACGGCGATTGTAAGGACAAGTCCATGTTGCTTGTAAATCTATTGCAGAATTTGGGAGTGAGCAGTTATCCCTTTTTGGTTAACACCGATTCCAAAGATGCTTTGGATGACCTCCTACCGGGCCTCAACCTATTTAACCATTGCATTGTTTATTTTGAGCATGATGGTCAATCCTATTATGTGGATCCCACGATGTCCAATCAAGGGGGCAGCCTAAAGAATTACACCATGCCAAAGTATGGAAAGGGTCTTTTATTGAAACCCAACACCAATTCATTGGTCCAAATTCCAGAATATAATACAATCCCAACGATAAAGGTTGAAGAAACCATCACAACAGATTCAATTGGAGGCAATGCCATTTTCTTGGTAAAATCCACCTATACCGGTAGCAGGGCCAATTACATGCGTGACTACTTTCTATCCAACACGCAAGAAAGTATCAACACTGAATTTGTAAACTATTACAGCAGCCTTTATCCGAGCATTGAAAGTACCCAGGCCATCCGGTTCACAGATGAGGAGCGCAATGGGGAAAACAAGGTGGTAATTGAGGAATACTACAATATTTCACCTTTCTGGACCAAAGATGAGGATACTGGCCTATTTATCTGCGAAACATTGCCGCTAGTGCTCCAAGGTATGTTGGAATACACGAATTCACCCCAACGAACAATGCCCTACTACCTTGGCGAACCCTTTAATTTTGAGCAAGAAACCACCTTAAGCCTACCTGAATCTTGGAATGCTTCTGAGAGTGATTTTGAAAGCGAAAATGAGAGCTATAGTTATAGCAATGAAATCCGGACTTTTGGGAAAACCATTCGGGTCAAGCATGCTTATTCCTTAAAGCAGAATCAGATTACATCATCGCAGGTGGCCAATTTTCTATTGGATCATGAAAAAATCAACAATCAAATTGGTTATCAGCTTTCACACCCTGGTTATGGTGCTGCTGAAGCTGGTTCCGGTGTAAGTTGGATATCCATCGTATTGGCACTCATTGTGATCGCCCTATGTTCCTTCGGTGCCAAAAAAATTTACGAAGAATACAATCCCAAACCAAAAAACGAAAACAGCGACATGTCTTTAGGAGGCTGGCTTATTCTTCCGGGTATTGGATTGGTTCTCTCCCCTTTTATCATCATTTTTCAACTGTTCTCTCAAAATTATTTTGATGGTGGAATCTGGTCCATATTTCAACAGGCCGGGTATGAAAACGCTTTTGCCTTGAACCTAATTTTGATGTTCGAAATCACGGTGAATATCGCTCTTCTGGTTTTTACAGCCCTTTTGATTATCCTTTATTTTCAAAGAAGGTCAAGCCTGCCCTTCCTCATCTTATTTTTCTACGGAGCAAACGTTATTTTACCGATTCTGGACTTGGTCCTATATAATGCAATAGCCCCACCAGAGTTATTGGACGCCAGTGGTGATCAGGAAACTTATACGCAAATCACAAGAAGCTTTATTGGTGCCGCTATCTGGATTCCTTATTTTTTGGTTTCCGAAAGAGTGAGAAACACTTTTACCAAAGTCTATGGTAAAAAGGAGCTTTTGGTTCAGGAAGTAACCACTAGCACAAAATAGTTCTTCTTACCCCTTTGAAGCAAAACGAACTTATTGTTGATCAAATCATCCTCCGTGATCAGGTAATCCTCTTGTACCTTTTCCTTGTTTACGGAAATTGAATTCTGTTTCAATTCCCTGCGGGCCTCCCCATTGGAGCCCAAGAAATTGGTCTTGGCCGCCAACGCACCGATCATGTCCAGTCCGGGAGTTAATTCTGCCTTGGAGACCTCGGCCTGTGGAACACCTTCAAAAACATCCAAAAAGGTCTTTTCGTTAAGTTGTTTCAAATCAGCGGAAGTGGATTTTCCAAAAAGAATCTCACTTGCCTTGATGGCATTTTCCAAATCTTCCTTGGAATGCACCATGGTGGTAATCTCCTCCGCCAATTTCTTTTGAAGTGATCTTAAATGTGGTGCCTCTTTGTGTTCAGCCACCAACGCATCAATCTCTTCTTTGGTAAGAAAAGTGAATATTTTGATATATTTCTCAGCATCCTCATCCGAGGTATTCAACCAATACTGGTAAAATTTATAAGGTGAGGTACGCTCAGCATCCAGCCACACGTTTCCACCTTCGGTCTTTCCGAATTTGGTTCCATCTGCTTTTGTAATCAACGGACAGGTCAATGCAAAACCTTTTCCTCCGCCAATCCTTCGAATGAGTTCAGTTCCAGTAGTGATGTTGCCCCATTGGTCACTCCCTCCCATTTGTAAGGTACAATCATGGTTTTGGTATAGATACAAAAAATCATACCCCTGCACCAATTGATAGGTGAATTCAGTAAAAGACATCCCTTCTTTGGCATCTGAGGACAATCGCTTTTTCACCGAGTCTTTGGCCATCATATAGTTGACGGTAATGTGTTTTCCAACATCACGAATGAACGCCAAGAATGAAAAATCCTTCATCCAGTCGTAATTGTTCACCAAAACCGCAGCATTGGCAGCATCACTTTCAAAATCCAAAAAACGACTCAATTGATTCTTTAAAGCCTCTTGGTTATGACGAAGGGTTGGCTCATCGAGCAGATTCCGTTCTGCCGATTTTCCGGAAGGATCTCCAATCATCCCTGTAGCACCTCCCACCAAAGCAAACGGTTTGTGTCCTGCCAATTGAAAATGCTTTAGCATCATTACGCCTACCAAGTGTCCAATATGCAGGGAATCCGCTGTTGGGTCAATGCCCACATAAGCGGCACGCATACCTTCCATGAGGTGCTCCTCTGCACCAGGCATTACGTCGTGTATCATTCCTCTCCACTGTAGTTCTTGAACAAAATTCTTTGTCATGGTCGTTTTTTAGAATTGCTGCAAATATAAAATGAACTTGTCAGTTCCCTCCATAAATCCGTTACAAATAGGTACTTTTATCGCATGATATTGGTCACTGGAGGCACTGGATTGATTGGTTCGCACCTGCTGTTCCATTTGGTAAAAAACGGACGTGGTGTTCGAGCTACGTATCGAAGCGCGGACACTCTTGATAAAGTAACCAAAGTTTTTGGGTATTATTGTGACCACCCCTCCAGTTTTATGGAGCGTATCGAGTGGTTTCAGGCAGATATCATCAATGTAGCGCAACTTGGAGATGCTTTTGAAGGCATTACCAAAGTTTACCACTGTGCTGCCTTGATTTCCTTCGACCCAAAAATGTATAAAAGCTTGGCCAAGATCAATGTGGAAGGAACCGCCAATGTGGTCAATCTCTCCTTAAAGCATGGTGTTGAAAAATTATGCTATGTGAGTTCCATTGCAGCTATTGGCCAAAGCAACAAGGGCAATATGGCCACAGAGGACAACGAATGGAATGACAGCAACGCTTCTGTTTACGGCATTACAAAACATGATGCTGAATTGGAGGTTTGGCGCGGGTCACAAGAAGGACTGAATGTAGCTATCGTCAACCCTGGAGTAGCGATTGGTCCTGGTTTCTGGAAATCTGGCAGTGGAACCTTTTTTACGTATGCGGCGAAGGGGAAAAAATCATTTATCCCCGGCGGTACTGGATTTGTAACCGTCAATGATGTGGTTACGGCAATGGTTTCACTCATGGAATCCAATATTGCCCAAGAACGGTTCATTTTGGTCAGCGAGAATCTTACGTATGAGGAACTTTTCCAAAAAATAGCTCCTAAATTGGGGGTTGCGCCGCCAACCAAGAAAATACCTTTTTGGACATTGGAAATTTTCTGGCGATTGGATTGGCTCCGAAGTAAACTCCTTGGAAAAAGAAGGCGATTGAGCAAAGTAATGGCCAAAGGGCTTTACCATCGAGAAATTTATAGCCATGAAAAGTTGGTGGATGCCCTCAACTTCAAATTTGAAGATTTGGATGAGGCAATTGCCTTTTGCTGCGAAAAATTTAAGGGGTAATGGAATCCTTTTCCTTAGATAGTGCTTGAATAGAATCTTTTTCTTCCTTCAATGCCTGAACGGAATCCCTTCGTTTGGTCTGCGCCTCGCGAACACTATCATTCCTCTTTTTTGTTGCATCTTCCATGTCCTTTTTTCTACGATCAATTCTTGCATCCACACTTTCATAAATAGATTGATATTCCAAAGGAACGGAAGCATAGTACAGGTCGCTTTCGGAAAACTGAATGCTATCGATGTCGTATTTGTCATAAAGAAACTCCATAATGTCAATACCAGTATCATCAAAAACACTTGAAAAAGCCGATTTAGTGGAATTCAAAATCGCCAAATCATAGAGGATACTTTCCATTTTTTCCTTTGGAATCAGGTTTTCGGGTTCTTCCACCACCTTTTCCCCACAGGAAAGAAACAACAGTCCAATAAAGAACAATACCGCCTTTCTCATAATCTACCGATTGAACGTAATTCGTTTTGCATTTTTCTTTTCCGAAAAAGTTCCTTGATCATAGGCCAAATGCCCGTTTACAAAAGTGCGCACCACTTTGGAGTCAAAAGTAACACCTTCAAAAGGAGACCATCCACATTTATAGAAAATATTGGCTTTTTTAATGGCTTCTTTGGAATTTTGGTTCACCTGGACCAAATCGGCATAATACCCTTCCCGGATATATCCCCTCCGGTCAATATCAAATAATTTAGCAGGGTTGTGGCACATTTTCTCCACCATTTTTTCCAAGCCGATGACACCCTCCTTCTCTTTTTGAAGCATAGCCAACAAGGCATGCTGCACCAACGGACCGCCCGAAGGCGCTTTGGTGTAAGGATTCTTCTTCTCTTCCAAGGTGTGAGGTGCATGATCGGTGGCCACCACATCAATTCTGTCATCCAACAAGGCTTCCCAAAGTTTTTCCCTATCCTCCGCGGTCTTTACCGCTGGATTCCATTTAATGAGTGTGCCTTTGTCCGCATAGTCTTCATCCGAAAACCACAAATGATGAATGCAAACCTCAGCAGTGATCTTCTTTTCTTCCAACGGAATTTTATTGGTGAACAAATCGGTTTCAATTCCTGTGGATACATGGAACACATGCAATCGCGCCCCAGTTCTTTTGGCCAAGGCAATGGCTTTGGATGATGAGAGGTAACAAGCCTCTGCACTTCTGATGATGGGATGAAGTTCAATGGGAATATCATCCCCGTACATTTCTTGGTATTTGGCCATATTGGCCCGAATGGTTCCCTCGTCCTCGCAATGGGCCGAAATCACCATTTCTGTATTGCTGAAAATCTTCTCCAAAACCGCTTCATCATCCACCAGCATATTTCCGGTGGAGGACCCCAGAAACAGTTTTACGCCTGAGCAAGCATTTTTGTCCAACCGCTTCAACTCTTCCAAATTGTCGTTGGTTCCCCCAAAAAGAAAGGAATAATTGGCCGAGGCATCCTTTGCTGCAATGGCAAACTTCTCTTCCAGTTTTTCTATAGTGGTGGTCTGCGGATTGGTGTTTGGCTGTTCCATAAAGGTGGTGATTCCGCCTGCGATAGCCGCTCTACTCTCCGTGGCGATGGTGCCCTTATGGGTAAGACCTGGCTCCCTAAAATGCACTTGGTCATCAATGATTCCAGGAAGTAATAAATCGCCCTTTAGATCAATCACATGGGCATGGGCATCGGATATATCCGTATCGATTTTGGCAATAAAATCCCCATCCAACAGCACATCCGACTCAAAAATGCGGTTCTCATTGACAACTTTGGCATTTTTTAATAGCGTTCTTGACATTTCTAAAAGTTCTTTTTGAAAAATATACTCCTAAACTTCATGGCGATGACCCCAAAAATGGCTTCGCGGATGATTGCAGAGTTCATTTTTGATTTTCCATTGACCCGATCCGTAAAAATGATGGATACTTCTTCTATCTTGAATTTTTTCAGGTAGGCCCTATACTTCATTTCTATCTGAAAAGCATATCCAATAAAACGAACATTGTCCAACTTGATGGTCTCCAGAACCTTCCGGCGGTAACAGATAAATCCGGCTGTGGGATCATGCACTTTCATTCCTGTGATGAACTTCACATAAAAGGAAGCTCCGTAGGACAACAATATTCGAAACAGCGGCCAGTTGACTACATTGACTCCTTTTTTGTACCGCGAACCAATGGCTACATCGGCCCCATTCAGACAGGCGCGGTGCAATCTGGATAAATCGGCAGGGCGATGCGAAAAATCTGCATCCATTTCAAAAATGTACTCGTATCCTTTCTCCAAAGCCCACTTAAAACCATGAATGTAAGCGGTTCCCAATCCAGATTTTTCCTTGCGCACCTCCAGAAACAATTGATTTGGAAACTCTTGTTGTAGCGATCTTACAGCATCAGCAGTTCCATCGGGAGAATTGTCATCCACCACGAGCACATGAAAATCTTTCTTCAAATCGAAAACCGTTCGTGTTATGGCCTCAATGTTTTCAATTTCATTGAAAGTTGGAATTATGACCAAGCCGTCTGCCATTCAATTCTAGATTAGAGGGTAAAAATACGGTTTTCTATTTAGCCATAATAGGTTACTTCGCAGACCCGCATGCTCTTGGGCAATATTTGTAACTTTGCGCCATCTAAAATCCATTTGATGACCCAAAAGTTTCCCAGACTTTTTCTTGTGCTACTGGCTTTTCTCTTTGTATTGAACCTTGTGCAGAGCCATTTTACAGAGCTTATTTTTGATGAGGCCTACTACTGGTATTATGCCCAAAACATGGCTTGGGGTTATTTTGACCACCCCCCAATGGTTGCATTTTTAATCAAATTGGGCAGTTTTTTGTTTGATGGGGAACTTGGGGTGCGTTTTATGAGCTGTATCCTATCGGCTGGCACCTATATTATCCTGTGGTTACTGGTGGACAATCCCAAGAAGAAGGATTATGTCATCCATTTTTTTCTGCTGGTGTTCTCCTTAACCTTAATGAATGCCTACGGCTTCTTAACCTTACCGGATACACCACTACTCTTCTTTACGGCCCTTTTCCTTTGGCTATATAAGCGTTTTTTAAAAGAACCTTCCATCGTTACAACCCTTTTATTGGGACTGACCATGGCCGCATTGATGTACAGCAAGTACCACGCTGTTTTGGTGATTTCATTCGTTTTTCTATCCAACATCAAACTCATTACCAACAAAAAAGCTTGGTTGGCGGTAGGGTTGGCATTGGTCTGCTACATTCCACATTTTGTGTGGTTGTATCAGAATGATTTTGTTTCCATCACATTCCATTTGTATGAACGGCCCAATCAAGCCTATTCTTTTGATGGCTTTACCCTTGGTTATTTCTTGAATCTCATTATAATTATTGGGTTACTTTTTTATTGGATTTATGGGGCTTTTTTCAAGTTCAAGGCTACGGATAAGTTCTCAAAAGCTATGATTTTCTTAGTATACGGAATTATTCTATTTTTCTTTATTTCCAGTTTCAACAGAAGGGTTCAAGCGCAGTGGGCCATTGTTATTTCCATTCCTTTGGCCATCATTGCCTATAATCAGCTTTTGGAAAATGCCAAGAGCCGTAAATGGATGTGGCGGATTGGACTAGTAAGTGCAGCCTTGCTGTTATATGCAAGGGTTTGGTTGGTTTATAGGCCCTTGTTTCCCATGATTTTTGAAACGCACGGAAATAAAGAATGGGTGGCGGACCTCACTGAAAAAGCAGGAGGCATTCCCATCATTTTTGAAAATTCGTACCGGCGTGCTTCTATGTACGAGTTTTATTCCCGAATCCCAGCAATATCCTTGAACAATTGCTTCTATCGCAAAAATCAATACTCCATTGACAATTCTGAAGAGCGGGTAAGGGGTAAAAAAGTGTTGTACGTTTCTAAATATCGAAAAACTGGGGACATCAACTATATGCACCTGGACAGTACCGTGTTTTTTGGAAATTTTATCGAAGATTTTCAGTCGTACCGGAAGTTGCAATGCATTGTGGAGAAATCTGAAATTGGGGTGAAGCACACATTAAAAGTATTCAATCCTTATACATTTGACATCCCTTTGGAAAATTTGGAATACACCATATCCTATTCCAACAAACACAAACAGGTCAAGGAAATGTTGCCGTTAAAGGTAAAAAATCTGTATCCCCAAGTTCAGATTCTGAAAGCAAAGGACACCGTTGCTTATGAATTTGAACTTCCGTTGCCAAAAATGGAAAATCCGGGGTATTTTAGAATTGGGATATCAGAAAATGGATTATTGCCCGGACTGAATGGAAAACCAATCAAGATTATAGAATGAACCCCATTGAGAAAACCGTTTATTCTTTGGACTGGATGACACTGGTGTTATTCATCAGTCTGCTGATATTCGCACTGGGAAAGTATCTCTATCACAGTAAATTCCTGAATTTTATCATTCTCCCGTTTAATGATAAATACGTGCTCTTACACAACAAAAAAGGGCAGCTTTTCAATTGGTTCCATATCCTGCTTACCATATTTCAAGCTATAAACCTGTCATTCTTTCTTTTCCTGTCCTTAAAAGCTTTTGATGCACTACCTCATAATAAAGAACTGAACGTATTTTTTATGATTTTGGGTTTTCTGGTACTTTTTCAGATTGGAAAACTGGTGTTGCAATTCGTCAATGGTTTTGTTTTTAATACGCAAGACCTTGTGTCTGAATTAGTGTTCAGTAAAATCTCTTACCTCAACCATGGCAGCATCATTTTATTTTTGAGCAATGTGGTTTTGGTCTATATTCTAATCGACTCAAAAATCGTGGTTTATGCGACCATAATCTTAATTTTATTGATAAATGGCATAGGGGTGATCAAGCTGTTGAAGAACTATCAAAAAGCTATGTTTCCGTATTTTGTGTATTTTATTTTGTACCTTTGCGCACTCGAAATTGCGCCCTTGGTGATAATTGGAAGCTATCTAAAAGTTTAAAAACTTATGAAAGTAAAAACAATTTTGGTTTCCCAACCAGAACCTAAAGTCGAAAACTCCCCCTATTCAAGATTGATCGAAAAAGAAAAGATTAAAGTGGATTTTAGACCTTTCATCCATGTTGAGGGGGTTGAGGCCAAAAGTGTTAGGCAGCAAAAAATTGACTTGAACAATTTTACGGCAATCATCTTGACCAGCAGAAATTCTGTGGATCATTTTTTTAGGATTGCCGAGGAGATGCGCTTTAAGGTTCCGGACACCATGAAATACTTTTGCCAGTCAGAGGCTGTGGCCTACTACTTGCAGAAATATGTAGTGTACAGAAAACGTAAGATTTATGTTGGGAAAAGAACTTTTAACGAGTTGATTCCCTTAATCAAGAAGTACAAGGATGAAAAATTCCTTTTACCCTCATCCGATGCATTGAAGCCTTCTGTGCCCCAAGCTTTGGATGAAATCAACGTTGACTGGAAACGCGGTGTTTTTTACAAGACCGTCATTAGTGACTTGTCGGACCTTAGGGACGTTTACTATGATATACTGGTTTTCTTTAGCCCTTCTGGAATTGAATCGCTTTTGAAGAATTTCCCGGATTTTGAACAGAACAACACAAGAATTGCGGTTTTTGGTAATAGTACCATCAACGCAGCAACGGAAGCCGGACTTCGAATAGACATTCAGGCGCCAACACCGGAAACACCATCCATGACTATGGCCCTACAGAAGTACATTACCAGTGTAAATAAGTAAACTATTTTATTGGAAAAAATCAACGCCCGGTCAGTGACCGGGCGTTTTGTTTTAGAAAGCATATCGTTGTGGTCCTCCCCTTCGGATTTCCTCACTGGCATACGCCTCAAACTTCTTGAAATTCTCCCGAAACGCATTGGTCAGTTTAAAAGCGGTGGTATAATAAGCTTCATCATTGTTCCAGGTGGCTCTTGGACTCAGTACGCTGGTGGGAACACCTGGGCATTCCCTAGGCTGTGCCACACCAAAAACAGAATGGATGTGGTATTTATCGTAACAATACAGTCCTAAATCGCCACGAAGGGCCGCACTGATCATGGCTCGCGTATATTTTAGCTTCATACGGGTACCCACGCCATACGGCCCTCCGGTCCAACCCGTATTGATCAACCATACATCCACCCCAGATTCCTTCATTTTGCGACTCAACATCTCCGCATATTTTGTGGGGTGCAAGGGCATAAAAGGGGCACCAAAACAGGCCGAAAACGATGGTTGCGGTTCCACTACGCCTGCTTCGGTACCTGCAACCTTGGCCGTATATCCAGAGATGAAATGGTACGCAGCTTGCGCAGGGGTAAGTTTAGAAATGGGGGGCAATACGCCAAAAGCATCCGCAGTAAGGAAAAAGATGTTCTTTACATTCTTTCCGATGGACGGTTGCTGAATATTTTCAATATGGTAAATAGGATAGCTGACCCTGGTGTTCTGCGTGATGGAAGTATCGGAAAAATCAACATTACCTGCATTATCCAAAATCACATTTTCAAGGATTGCTCCCTTTTTGATAGCTCCATAAATTTCAGGCTCATTCTCTGCGGAAAGATCTATGACCTTCGCATAACATCCGCCTTCAAAATTAAAGACGGTATTATCCGGCGTCCAGCCATGTTCATCGTCCCCTATCAACTTTCTATCGGGGTCCGTGGAAAGTGTAGTCTTCCCTGTTCCGGACAATCCAAAGAAAATAGCGGTGTCCCCATCTTCGCCCACATTGGCCGAACAGTGCATGGGAAGTGTATTTTTATATACCGGAAGGATAAAATTAAGGGCTGAAAAAATTCCTTTCTTAATCTCACCGGTATATCCAGTGCCTCCAATCAAGGCAATCTTTTTGGTGAAATTGAGAATGGCAAAATTATGTTGTCGCGTTCCATCGACCTCTGCATCCGCCATAAAACCGGGTGCATTGACAACCGTCCATTCTGGTTCAAAATTCTCTAACTCCTCATCTGTAGGTCGCAAAAACATATTGTAAGCAAACATATTGGACCACGGATATTCATTGATGACCCTTAGATTCATACGATACGATGGGTCAGCGCAGGCGTAGCAATCCCGAACGTACAGCTCTTTTGAATTAAGGTAATCGATGACCTTATCGTATAACGCATCAAACTTTTCACTTTCAAAAGGGATGTTGATGTTTCCCCACCAAATCTTATCCTCAGTAATGGCATCTTTCACAATAAAGCGATCCTTGGGAGATCTTCCGGTAAATTCACCTGTGTTGACAGCAAGAGCGCCGGATGATGCTTCTTTTCCAAAACCGTTTTCTAAGGTTAGCTCGTGAAGTTCATCAGGGGAAAGTTGATACTGAAAATTGTCGTGTGTAATTCCGTAGGGGGTTAACGAAATCGTTTTCGTAATTGAGTCAGAATCCTTCATTGTTTTGTTTTAATTGTAACACAAAACTAGAAAATTATACGATTTCTTGCTTTTATTTCTAGGTTAATTGAATCCTTTTCGGGTCAAAATGTAGTATCCTAAAAGAATCCATAGTAGAATTAAGAAAACCCATCCTATTGGCGTTAAAAAACCAATGATTTTAAAATCAACGAGGTTAAACCATTCAAAGTCAATATAAATTGAATAGTGCAATACCTCTTTGTTTCATCAACTCAAAGCATAAATCCGTCAATCCAAATAGGATCATTGTTAATTCAATATATCAAGTGCTAATTAATATGCCTTATTTATCAAACCAATAGAATTGCGGAGGATTACTTTAAGGATAAGAATTCCATGGCTATTGAGATGATCTATTTAAGGGGTCATGTTGACTAATCGATAAAGTTGAACTTAATAAAAACAGAATGGATACAGGTCAAATTTCCATGACATGGTGGAACGAATTAAATGAAACTTGGAAATCATGCATAAAAAAAGAACTGAAAATCAAACCAGACAAGGACATCACCGAGGAACAACTTAAAAAAATACCTGAGTTGAAAAGAATATGGTGCTTTGATGGAGAAGAGGTCGATAGCCTAGCTCCTCTTAAGTTTATGCCAAAACTAATAGACTTTAGATTAGAAAACAGCAAAATTTCTGACATAAGTATACTGTCATCGTTAACCAAGTTGAAATTTCTCGGCCTGGAAGGGCTGTCTATAACAAGCGAAGATTTGAAATTTATCGAGCCCTTGGAGAAGCTAGAGCATCTGAATATTTCTGAAACTTTAGTGCAAGATTTAAAGCCGCTGACCCATTTAAAAAAGTTGGATGTTTTATACCTTGATAAAACTCCGGTTACAGACCTTGAACCATTAAGCCAGCTTAAAAGATTGTATGCTCTTTACTTTGAGAATACAGAAATTGAAGATTTATCCCCGTTGTATGATTCTAAAGAAATGTCACTTATTAGATGTAAAAACACAAAAGTTTCCCTTCAAGAATTACTGCGCTTTATACAGCATCATCTAGATAAAGAAGATAAAATCAACATTAATAGCGTTTATAATGACTATCTGGATAATGATCAAAAATTTATTGAAGCAGTAGAAAAAATTGATGTTGTTTTCGACGGAATTGAGGAGCTTCTAAGCAGACTTATATATAACAAGCTGATCAATGCACTAAAAAAAGGAGATATCCCATGGGCAGCCCGAATTGTAAAAGCATACATCTCACGCCTTCCAATTGAGCACAGTTTACAAATTAAGCAGGAGCTTTTTAGTAATGCAATTGTTGTTCTTTGCCATCACAAAGATGCAAAACTTGCAGAAGAGGTCTTCGAAAAAATGAAACCAGGAACAATGTCAGCCAGTGGCGCATTTAATCTATCCTGCTTTTATGCCTTACGCGGAAATAAAGAGGAATTGCTCAAATCCATTGGTTTAGCAATAGAGTTAGGTCGTGAGAAAGAAAGCTTTCTAAAAGACTCCGATTTTAGTGCTTTTCACCAAGATGCTGAATTTTTAGCGCTCGTTTCAGGTTGAGTGAAGTTATAAATTAAGGCTACTTTAAGATTACAGGCATTTTATAAACTGAGGTTCCACCTTGGCAGGTTCTTCTTAGGACTAAAATACCCCGTAACAATCCTTTATTCAACAAGTTAAAAAATAGTGGCTTTCTTTGAATTGATGACATTTTGACCCAAAATAATCCATCCCAAAATTAAGAAAACCCCTCCTATTGGTGTTAAAAATCCAATGGCTTTAAAGTCAAATGCGGTTAAACTGTTCAATGCCAACAGATAGATGGAAAAAGAAAACAGAATAACCCCTGCAAGAATCATTACATAGATTCTTTTTTTCATTGATTTTTCCAACCCGTCCCAAATACCTAGGAAAAGTAAAAACAAACCGTGGTACATTTGATATCGAACTCCTGTTTCAAAAGTGTCTATAGCATCAGCATCCACCAACTTTTCTAAACCGTGGGCCCCAAAAGCACCCAGGATTATGGCCAAGAGACCAAATATAATTCCCGTCAACACTATTGTTCTGTTCATAACTTTTAATGCTTGTTTTTTTAGAGATATAACAATTTGATACCTTAGTATCCGTTTCATTCAAAATTACACAAAACCTATGGTCCGCACTATCTTAGTCGTTGGGGCTGGTAAGTCAACCTCATATCTTCTCGATTATATTTTGAAAAAATCCGATCAGGAAAACCTTCATCTGATGATTGGCGATCTTCAACCGGAGCACATCCCAGAGGAATTTTCATCTCACCCCAATTGCAGTGTAGTCCGTCTGGATATTTTCAATGAGGAGGAACGCAAAAAGGCCATTGAATCGGCTTCCATTGTCATATCCATGCTTCCAGCGCGATTGCATATCAAAATTGCTGAGGACTGTGTCCAATACAAAAAGCATTTGGTCACTGCTTCGTATGTAAGCAAGGAAATGAAAGCGCTGGATGATGAAGTCAAAAAAAACGGATTGGTTTTTATGAATGAAATCGGTCTGGATCCCGGTATCGACCACATGAGTGCAATGGAAGTCATTGACCGAATTCGCGACCATGGTGGAAAAATGTTACTTTTTGAGTCGTTCACTGGTGGATTGGTAGCCCCGGAAAGCGATTCCAATCTGTGGAACTACAAGTTCACTTGGAACCCTAGGAATGTCGTACTCGCTGGGCAAGGTGGCGTTGCCAAGTTTATCCAAGAGGGCACCTACAAATATATCCCGTACCAGAAATTGTTTCGGCGGACCGAGTTTTTGGCGGTTGAGGGCCATGGAACCTTTGAGGCTTATGCTAATCGGGATTCCCTAAACTATCAGGAAGCCTATGGACTTCAGGATGTGCTTACGCTTTATCGCGGCACCATGCGAAGAGTAGGATTCTCAAAAGCCTGGCAGATGTTCGTTATCCTCGGCATGACCGATGATAGCTATACCATTGAAAATTCCGAAGGCATGTCTTACCGGGAATTCGTGAACCTATTTCTACCGTACTCCCCAACCGATTCTGTGGAGCTGAAGTTACGACACTACCTAAAAATTGACCAAGATGATATTCGCTGGGGAAAGCTGTTGGAATTGAACCTTTTTGACCATTCCAAAAAAATACCTCTAAAAAATGCCTCTCCGGCGCAAATCCTACAACACATTCTTGAGGATAGCTGGACCTTGCAGAAGGATGAAAAAGACATGATTGTCATGTACCATAAGTTTGGCTACGAATTGAATGGGCAAAAGAAGCAATTGGATGCGCACATGGTGGTGCTTGGTGAAAACCGCACTTATACGGCCATGTCCAAAACCGTAGGACTCCCTGTAGCCATGGCCACGCTTCAAATTTTAAACGGAAAAATAACTACTCCCGGAGTACAAATCCCCATAAAAAAGGAGGTGTATGCTCCCATACTTTCAGAGTTAAAAACGTATGGAATAACCTTTAAAGAGTTCGAAGTCCCCTATTTAGGCTACAATCCAGACTCGGTTGCAAGCTGATGTATGAAGATTTTCTATATATTTAGCTTCAATCTAAAACTGTTCCTGTGAAAAACCATAACAATTCGGTAAAAATTGATGGTATAGACAAGAAAATTCTAAGGTATTTGATGGAAGATGCCCGTAAACCCATTTTGGAGATTGCCCGAAATATTGGAATTTCCGGAGCAGCCATCCATCAACGGCTTCGCAAATTGGAAAGTTCTGGTTTACTCGCGGGTTCCAAGTTTATCATCAATCCGCGCGTATTAGGCTATACCACAATGGCTTACATTGGTATTTTCTTGGACAAGGCCATGGCCAACCCAAGGGCCGTTAAGGAGCTGGAAAAGATTCCAGAAGTTTTGGAGTGCCATTACACTACTGGAAACTGGTCAATCCTTATCAAAGTGCTGTGCAGGGACAACGAACACCTTATGCAGGTACTGAACAAAAAAATACAACAAATTGAAGGAGTTTCCCGTACCGAAACTTTCATTTCCCTGAACCAACAAATTGATCGCCAAATTCAGATCTGATATTTGTATTCAATCTAAATAAACTTTACATTTGTACCCATGAATGTAATAGTTGCCACATCATATTACACCCTTTACCAGTCCGTTAAGGAGCGTTGCTTCTACGTGGATTTTGGCCAAAAAATGGTTCGTATGTCGCTGTGCCAATTGCTTGCGCTTCGGTACAAAGTGATGTCAATCCCCATTGAGAGCCATTTTGACGGTGATTTGAACAAGCACGGATTCGAGGTGTTATTGCTTTGCAACAAAGAACATCTTTTTGTGCTGAACACCTACGAAATTTTGGATTTGAAACAATTTGTGGAGCAAAGTTTTGTGGCTTTAGGCCTTTCAGTTGAAACAGAAGCGGCTGCCGTTTAGCTCCCAATTTTCGATTCTTATTTTTATTCAATCTTAAACTGCCTTAAAACAAAGAAGTTACTTCCAAAAGGCAGTTAAATTCCGTATTTTTGATAGTATTATTGACGATAAACCCAATTTGACATGAAAGATATAGCAAGACAAAGTATGAGCATTAAAGTGGAATCCATGGATTTGCTCAACGGACAGATTAAGATGGAAGCCCATGCCTCTGCCACCTATTTGGCCATGGCGTCTTGGTGCGAACAGAATGGGTTTTTTACCAGTGCCAAATTTTTCTACAAGCAGTCTGAAGAAGAACGCGGACACATGATGAAGATTTTTGAATTTTTGGTGGATACCGGAGGTAATCCCGTTTCACCGGAGGTCACAAATATCAATCACGATTATGCCTCGATAGTGGATGTGTTTGAAAATACCTTGGAACACGAAGTAAAAGTGACCAAGTCCATTCACAATATTGTAAAGAAAGCACGTGAATTGGGCGATTTGGCCACAGAGCGATTCTTGGATTGGTTTGTTCTGGAACAGGTTGAAGAGGAAAACACCATCCGCGACATTTTGGATATGATCGCGGTTACCGGAACTGAAGGTGTTGGACTTCAAATGATTGACAACCAAGTTGAAAAATGGATTGAATAAATTCCAAACAGTACAAAATAGAAAAGGGGCCAATGGCCCCTTTTTTTGTATCTCATAACATCATTAGTCTCTACCGCCGAAAACTTGGAAAGCCCAGTAAATTAATGATGCCAAGGCACCCAAGGCAGCTACCAAATAGGTTCTAGCAGCCCATTTAAGGGCATCCTCAGAACCAGCATATTCCTCTTGGCTAACCATATTTTTTTGTTTTAGCCACACCAACGCACGTCTACTCGCATCATATTCCACAGGAAGTGTGATAAAACTGAATACGGTTGCCAATCCCATCATGATCAATCCGGCTACGGCGATGTAGAAGCCGATGCCTCCGGCTACTCCAGTGGCGGCCATCAACATAATGCCTCCAAAGACAATCCATGTGGACATTCCCGAAGTGACACTCACCACAGGCACCAATTTGGAACGCATGGTCAACCACTCATACGCTTGTGCATGCTGCACGGCATGCCCACATTCGTGGGCGGCTACTGCTGCAGCTGCAGCATTACGCTGACTGTACACACCTTCACTCAAATTCACGGTTTTGTTTTTAGGATTGTAGTGGTCCGTCAACATTCCAGGGGTCGAGATTACTTTTACATCCCTGATTCCATGATCATCCAACATTTTTTGGGCGATTTCGGCCCCGCTCATTCCATTCCGAAGGTGTACCTTGGAATATTTCTTGAACTTGCTCTTCAATTGACTGCTCACCAACCAACTGACCAGTGCAATTCCACCAATTAATATATAATATGTCATCATAGCTTTTCCTGTTTTGGTAATTTAAATATACCACAATAAAGCAAAAACCCCGCCAAATGTTGGCGGGGTCGTTTTACTGACAAAATGTATGTTATACCAACGCTGGCTCCCAATTAAAGGCCTCCATAATTTCCTTGTAAACTACTTCACCCTCCACAATGTTCAATCCTTTGGCCAATGATTTATCCAAATTGCATGCGCTACGCCATCCCATATTTGCCAATTTTAGCACATAGGGCAGTGTTACATTCGTCAAGGCAACTGTAGAAGTATAAGGCACTGCCCCTGGCATATTGGCTACACAATAATGAACCACGTCATCTATAATATAAATGGGGTTCTCATGGGTTGTTGGTTTGGTGGTTTCAACGCAACCCCCTTGATCTACAGCAACATCCACAATCACGGTTCCGGGATGCATTTCCTTGAGCATATCCCTCGTGATCAGGTTTGGTGCCTTGGCTCCTTTTAACAGGACACCTCCAATAATTAGATCGTGGGTTTTGATATATTTTCTGATATTGAATTCGTTTGAGAATTCGGTAACCACATGACTCGGCATAATATCGTTTACATACCGAAGTCTTTTCATGTTCACATCCAAAACGGTTACTTGGGCACCCAAGCCTGCTGCCATTTTTGCAGCCTGAATCCCAACGGTTCCCGCTCCTAAGACCAAAACCCGTCCTGGTGACACCCCGGGCACACCTCCCAACAGCACCCCTTTTCCTTTTACGGGCTTCTCCAAATATTTGGCTCCTTGTTGAATGGCCATACGACCTGCAACTTCAGACATTGGAGTGAGGAGTGGCAAACTTCCATCGGCATCCTCCACTGTTTCATAGGCTATACAGATGGATTTGCTTCGAATCATCGCTTGGGTCAATGCCTCACTAGAAGCAAAATGAAAGTACGTAAACACAATCTGCCCCTTTTGGATAAGACTGTATTCCTGGGCAACAGGCTCTTTTACCTTGACGATCATATCGCTCATGGCATACACCTGACCGATTGTATCCAAAATGGTGGCCCCAGCCCGTTGATAATCATGATTGAAAAAACCGCTGCCCTCACCTGCACCCGATTGCACATAGACAGTATGGTTGTTCTTTACCAGTTCAAAAACCCCAGCTGGCGTCATACCAACCCGGCCTTCATTGTTCTTGATTTCTTTTGGTACCCCTACAATCATTTTGATCTATTTTATGATTACACTACCAAAGGTGTTACAAAAAAAACAAATTGGGAAACAAAATCGATAAAAAGTAGGGGTAGATGGCTAAAAAACACATTTTCTAACATTTATACCCCTTTTTTTATAGGGGTACTATTGTTTTTTTATAATTTTTATGTCATATACCCTTAATTTTTTAGGGGTACTATATGTAAAAACAAAAATGCATGCCGATTGGCATACATTTTAGAAGTGTTTTCATAAAATCGTACTGATTGTTTTGTAAAACTACATTTTCGTCAACCTGAACTTGTTTCAGGTTCCCATAAATCCAGTCATCAAACTAATGGGATTCCGAAACTAGTTCGGAATGACGTAGAATCAAAATTGATGTAAAACTATCCTACGATATTTACAATCTTACCAGGCACCACAATTACCTTTTTAGGCGTGCGGCCTTGCAATTGTTCCTGTGTTTTTTCATGGGCCATTACAGCCGCTTCAATTTCATCCTTGCCCATATCCAAAGGCAGTTCCAGTTTAAAGCGCATTTTTCCGTTGAAGGAAATAGGGTATTCCTTGCTGCTTTCCACCAAGTATTTTCCATCGAACTTGGGAAATGGAGCCTCTGCAATGGACTCAGTATGACCTAATCGTTCCCAAAGTTCTTCAGCGATATGGGGCGCATAGGGCGATACCAAAATGGCCAGCGGTTCCAAAATGGCTTTGCTGGTACATTTTTGGGCAGTCAATTCATTCACACAGATCATAAAAGTAGATACCGATGTGTTGAACGAGAAGTTCTCAATATCCTCCTCCACTTTTTTGATGGTCTTGTGTAGCGTTTTTAGGTTTTCCGCATTAGGTTCCGCTTCGACTCCGCTCAGCGACCCGTCCATATATGGGGAATAAAGTTTCCAGAGTTTTTTGAGAAAAGAATGTACGCCAGTAATCCCTGCCGTGTTCCAAGGTTTGGATTGCTCCAAGGGTCCCAAAAACATTTCATACAACCGAAGGGAATCTGCCCCATACTCCTCGCAAATGGCATCGGGGTTGACTACATTGTATTTGGATTTGGACATTTTTTCGATTTCGCGACCTACAATGTACTTTCCATCTTCTAAGATGAACTCTGCATCTTTATATTCGGGCTGCCATTCTTTGAATGCTTCCACATCCAATTCATCGGAAGCATTTACCAAAGAGACATCCGCATGAATAGGGATTACATTTTTACCCTCCTTCAGCCCTTTTGAATATACCTTATTAGAGTCCAAATCTTTATATATAAAAGCACTCGTCCCCGTAATCATCCCTTGGTTAATCAACTTTTGGGCATACTCGTCCTTAGGCACATAGCCTCTGTCAAACATAAACTTCTGCCAAAAACGGGAATACAACAAGTGGCCCGTAGCGTGTTCGCTTCCCCCTATATATAAATCCACATCTTGCCAATAGTCAATCGCCTCCTCAGAGAAAATAGCCTCATCATTGCGCGGGTCCATATACCTATTAAAGTATTGGGAACTTCCCGCCCAACCCGGCATGGTGTTCAACTCCAATGGAAAAACGGTTTTATGATCAATAAATTGATTATTGACCACTGTACATTGTTCAATGTCCCAAGCCCACGTAGTGGCATTGCCCAAAGGCGGCTCGCCGGTTTCGGTGGGGAGGTATTTTTCCACTTCAGGGAGTTCCAACGGCAAATGTTCCAAATCAATCATCTGCGGCATGCCGTCCACATAATATACAGGGAAGGGTTCCCCCCAGTACCGTTGACGACTAAACACCGCATCACGAAGGCGATAATTCACTTTTCCTACCCCATATCCGATCTTTTCCAACTCCGAAATGATTTTCTTCATGGCCTCTTTATAGGAAAGCCCGTTTAGAAAATCGGAATTGGCAATTACAGTGGTTTCCTTGTCGGCAAATGCCTCTTCGGAAATATCAACACCCTCAAAAATGTTGGGGATGGGTATGTTATAGTGTTTTGCAAAATCGTAATCGCGTTGGTCACCACAGGGAACGGCCATAACGGCTCCGGTTCCGTAACTGGCCAAAACATAATCTCCAATCCAAATAGGAATGGGCTCTTTGGTAAATGGATGCTCTGCATACGCTCCCGTGAACACCCCCGAAACCGTCTTTACATCGGCCATCCGGTCCCGCTCGGAACGTTTGGCGGTAGCTTCTACATAAGCTTCCACCTCAGCTTTTTGCTCTGGCGTGGTGATTTTGGCCACCAAATCATGTTCCGGGGCCAAGGTCATAAAACTCACTCCAAAAATGGTATCAGGACGCGTAGTGAAAACTTCAATTTTATAGGGGTGATTGAGCGGAGTCGAAATCCCCTCTTTGTCGCTTCGACTTCGCTCAGCGTCCAATACGTCAAAAGTAACCGAAGCTCCTACCGAGCGGCCAATCCAATTGGTCTGAGAATCCTTGAGCGGCTGTGGCCAATCAATTTTATCCAAACCATCCAACAAACGTTGGGCATAAGCCGTAATTCGCATGCTCCATTGCGTCATTTTTTTGCGTATTACAGGATGGCCTCCACGTTCGGAAACGCCGTTCACAATCTCATCATTGGCCAAAACGGTACCCAAAGCTGGGCACCAGTTGACTTCAGTATCCGCCAAATACGTCAATCTATACTTTAAGAGGATCTCTTGTTTTTCCTTTTCCGAAAAACTGGACCATTCCTCAGCAGTAAAAGCCGGGGTGTCATCATCACAAGCAGCTTCAACTTTTTTATTTCCTTCTTTTTCGAACAGGGCAACTAAAGTTGAAATATCCTCTGCCTTATCGGAAACTTTGTTATACCACGAGTTGAACAATTGAATAAAAATCCACTGCGTCCATTTGTAGTACCCAGGGTTGGAAGTACGCACTTCACGGTCCCAATCGAACGAAAAACCAAGTTCATCCAACTGCTCCCGGTATCTTTTGATGTTATTTTCGGTGGTTATTGCAGGGTGTTGTCCTGTTTGAATCGCATATTGCTCCGCAGGCAATCCGAAAGAATCGTAGCCCATAGGATGCAACACATTGAACCCTTTGTGTCTTTTGTAGCGTGAATAGATATCCGTGGCGATATACCCCAGTGGATGCCCCACATGCAATCCGGCCCCAGAGGGATAGGGAAACATGGACAATGCATAAAATTTGGGTTTATCAGAGTCATTGGATGCTTTAAACGTTTTGTTTTTAGCCCAATACTTCTGCCATTTGTCTTCAATCTGACGGAAATCGTAATTCATGCTATTCACTTTCATTTTCGAGTTGCAAAAATAGGTTTAATCCCCTAAATACAATTTACTTTTCTATTTTTACGTATTGATTCGACTCTATGAGCCAATATATTGAAAGATATCAGCGAAGAAAACTGATTTCCTCCTATTTTTCCGTGGTTTTGAGTATCGCTCTGGTACTGTTCCTGCTGGGAACGCTTGGTCTTTTGGTGCTGAACACCAAAAAATTGGCCGACCACTTTAAAGAGCAGATTACCATTTCGGTCTTTTTGAAGGACAATGCCAAACCTGTGGAGATTGACCAATTGCAGAAAAGCTTGACGTTGGCAGAATATACCAAGTCGGCCGATTATATTTCAAAAGAAGATGCCGCGGAGCAGTACAGCGAGGACATTGGAGAGAATTTTGTGGAATTTTTGGGATACAACCCGCTGAAGAACTCCATCGATGTGCATTTAAAAGCCGATTTTGTCTCCCCGGAGCAGATTGCAGAAATTGCAGAGGATTTGGCCGCCAAGACGTATGTTGATGAAGTGAGCTACGATAAGCCTCTGATCTCACTGCTTAATGACAATGCCCGAAAAATCAGTCTTTGGATTTTAGTCGCCAGTGCCATTTTTACGGTAATTGCTGTGCTGCTCATCAACAGTTCCATTCGATTGTCCATTTATTCAAAACGATTTATCATCAAGACCATGCAGATGGTGGGAGCCACAAAGACCTTCATACGCCGACCCTTCATTTGGCAGAACATAAAATTGGGTATGGTGGGAGCCGCCGTTGCCTTAATTTCATTGGGTATCCTTGTTTATTATATCAACAAAAATTTCCCTGAACTGAATCTACTCCAAGATTATATGGTGCTCATCTTTTTGTTTGTGGGCGTTTTTGGGCTTGGGGTTCTAATTTCATGGGCCAGCACCCATTTTGCTACGCAACGCTTTTTGAATTTGAGAACAGATGATCTTTATTACTAACTTTGCGGCATGAGCAAGAAAAACAAGAACGACCAGAAACCCACCAAGGAGTTCATTTTTCAGAAGAAAAACTATCTGTTCCTTTTTATCGGCATCATTTTTATTGCCCTGGGCTTTATTTTAATGAGTGGTGGTGGGAGCGATGACCCCAACGTGTTCAATCCAGATATCTACAGCTTTAGAAGAATCCGTTTGGCACCCACTTTGGTGTTGATTGGTCTTGGCATCCAGGTATATGCCATTTTGTTGAATCCTAACAAAAAGAAAGAATAATTTGGAGCTTATTGATGCTATCATTCTTGGGATTATCCAAGGATTGACCGAGTTTTTACCTGTTTCATCCAGTGGACATTTGGAGTTGGGAAAAGCCATTTTAGGCGCGCATGCCGTCCCAGAGGAAAGTCTGTTATTTACTGTAATCCTTCACTTTGCCACAGCCTTGAGCACCATTGTAGTTTTCCGAAAAGATATTCTGGAAATATTCAAGGGGCTTTTTCAATTTAAATGGAACGAAGAAACCCAATTTTCCTTGAAAATCATTCTTTCCATGATTCCCGCTGCGCTTGTAGGCATCTTTTTGAATGATTTTATTGAGGTATTTTTTGATGGAGCCATTGTGATTGTGGGAATTATGCTCATTATCACTGCGTTTTTGCTCTAT
This sequence comes from Flagellimonas iocasae, assembly GCF_042682725.1. Lineage (NCBI taxonomy): Bacteria > Pseudomonadati > Bacteroidota > Flavobacteriia > Flavobacteriales > Flavobacteriaceae > Flagellimonas > Flagellimonas iocasae. The sequence continues at coordinate 327,803 of NZ_JBHUHU010000003.1, forward strand.
CTGGCCGATTTGGCCAAAACTACAGATAAAGGAGTTTCGTTCCGAAGTGCATTCGTCATTGGAATGGCCCAAGCCGTTGCCATCCTACCAGGGATTTCCCGAAGTGGGGCCACCATTTCCGCCGCTGTTCTTTTGGGAGTGGATAAAGGTAAATCCGCCCGATTCTCTTTCTTGATGGTTGTTCCTTTAATCTTGGGTAAAATGGCCAAAGATGTCATGGGAGGTGAAATCAACTTTCACGGAGACCAAGCCGTTGCAATGGGGGCTGGATTCGTAGCTGCCTTTATCGCCGGACTTGCTGCCTGTACTTGGATGATTAAATTGGTACGCCAAAGCAAGTTGACCTATTTTGCCATTTACTGCCTTGTTGTGGGATTGATCGCCCTCGCTTGGAGTATTTGGGGATAGATCCCTATTTTTGTTGCAAACCCCGAAGCTGTTGAAAACCAAAGAAGATTTTTTGAATGGTCAAATCCTGTTGATTGACAAACCGTTGGAATGGAGTTCCTTTCAGGCGGTGAATGCACTCAAATGGGCCATCCGCAAAAAATTTGACCTTAAAAAGATAAAAATCGGTCATGCAGGTACCTTGGACCCGTTGGCAACCGGACTTTTGGTCATCTGTACGGGAAAATTCACGAAAAAAATTCCAGAACTTCAGGGGCAAGTCAAAGAATATACAGGAACCTTTACGCTGGGAGGCACCACACCATCTTATGATATGGAAACCGAAGTGGACCAAACCTATCCCACAGAACATCTTTCAGAAGAGACAATAAAGGAAGCCACCCATCAATTTTTAGGGGAAATAAATCAGGTACCCCCTGTGTTTTCAGCCTTAAAAAAAGATGGTAAACGGCTGTACGAATTAGCTCGCGAAGGCAAAGAAGTGGAAATAAAATCTAGAAAAATCGAGATATTGGAGTTTGAAATCACCCGAATTGCATTGCCTGAAGTTGATTTTCGGGTGGTCTGCAGCAAGGGAACCTATATCCGCTCCTTAGCACACGACTTTGGAAAGGCTGTTGGTTCGGGAGCCTATTTATCGGCCCTCAGAAGAACCAAAATAGGGGATTTCAACGTAAATAATGCTACAAGCCCCATGGTTTTCAAAGAAAACCTGTGATTTTATGCCTAAAAACCACCTGAAGAGTAGGTTGCATAAAAGCCAGGGGTAAAATATTTTTGAAAAAAAGCGGTTATACTAGAACCATGAACCTTAATCTTAATAGAAACCAATTATCACTGCTAATAACATTCTTCTCGATGTCTATTGTGGTTTTGTTGTTATTCAACATTCACCTTGGGGGCATGCAAGAGGAAGAGTATGTTATTGAAATGAGTTTGGCGGATGAGGATATTGAGGAGTTGTTGGAACAGGAAGAGGAACGTTTGGAAGAATTGGCCAATAATGACCCCATAAAAAGTCATATGGCGTTTAACGAAACCGCAAAACCCTCCGTTGGTAACCCGGAACCTCTCAAAACCCTAGAGGAATTGATTGAGGAGCGCGCCATGAACAGTGAAGAGGGTGAATATTCAGGAGACAGTAATTTCTCAGAACAGTTGAAACAATTGAAGGCCCAACGTGATGAAAAAAAGCAAAAGTTGGGCGAGCGCGATGCACAGAAAGAGGAGTTTACCCATTTTCAAAAAGAGAGACGCACCTCCATCTCCTATTCCTTGGTGGAACGAAATGCATACTACCTACCACCTCCAATTTACACCTGTATTGAGGGCGGCAAAGTGGTTATCAATATAAAAGTGGACGATAACGGCTACGTTACCGAAGCTACTTTTAATGATAAAAGCTCTGGAACCAGCAACGGTTGTTTGGTGGACAATGCCATCGAATATGCACTCAAAGCTAGGTTTAGTTCCGATTCCAAAGCAACACAAATTGGAACCATTACCTACCTATTCCAAGGGAAGTAAATCCAAAATATCCTTTAAAATACCTTCTCCTTTGTCTTTGTTGTACCACACCTGAAGGTCCTGTTTAAACTCCGGGGTAAGTTTTCCATGTTCCTTTTTGTAGGCTTCCACCATTTCAGTGGCTACTCGAGGTCTTGGACCCCACTCCCCAACAATTTCACCATTAGTTTTGTCCCATAGAATCACCTTGGGAATGGAACGGGCTTCGTTGGTCAAAAAGGTGTCCATGATTTCAGGAACTTCGTCCCTTAGCACAATTTTGTAATCGATATTTGGATTGAGTTCAGCAATCTTGTTGACGATAGGCATACTATGTGCCGCATCCCCACACCAACTTTCGGTAATGGCCAAAAACTGAAATTGCGATTCCAAACGGGCAATTTTTTCTTGAATCACTTCAGGAATTGAAAAGGTTTTGTCCCATCGCTTCATTCTACGATCGTTGAGTTGGGTATAGTGAACATTGGCCTCCGTTTTAAGATGGCCCGTTGTCTGCCCTATTTCCACCAAATGATGCACCAAATCCCTGTATTTTTCATAATCCATTCCCATGGAAATGCCCTGTTGCACCAATGTGGACTTATCTTCCTGTGTGTGTTTTTCCATTAGTTCCATAAAACTTCTTTCCGCAAATTTATCCTTCAAAAACAGCCAATCTGCTGACTTTTGTCATTTGTTGCAAAGCATTGGAAAACCTTACACCTTTCCATTGGACGGATTTTGTCGGATACTTTTCCGTTCTTCAGAAGTTCTCCTAACTTTAGCCAAAATTTTCACTATGGATAAACATCGATGTGGTTGGTGTGTTGGCGACCCACTCTATGAAGCCTATCACGATTTGGAATGGGGCGTTCCTGTTAAAGATGATGACACGCTGTTTGAGTTTTTGATATTGGAAACGTTTCAGGCTGGGCTAAGTTGGATCACCATTCTCCGAAAACGGGAAAACTTCAGGGAGGCTTTTGACCATTTTGATTATAAAAAGATTGCTGCATACAATCAGGATAAAGTTGATGAGCTCCTCCAAAATCCTGGTATCATTCGTAATAAACTAAAGGTACATGCAACGGTTTCCAATGCCAAGGCTTTTATGGACATCCAGCAAGAGTTTGGAAGTTTCAGTGACTACATTTGGGGTTTTGTGGACGGAAAACCCATCAAAAACTCATTAGAAAATTACAAACATGCCCCTGCAACCACCGAACTCTCTGATGTCATCAGCAAAGATCTAAAAAAGCGCGGATTCAAGTTTGTGGGTAGCACGGTGATTTATGCCCATATGCAGGCAACTGGTATGGTAAACGATCACGAAATTCATTGTTTTAGATATGATCAGGTATAGCCTCATTTTTATAGGCTGTCTGTGCTCTTTTCAGATTGCGATCGCACAAAACAAGTACGACCAAGAGTCTAGAATTAAAAAAGAGTCTTTTCCTGAAAATGCTTTTGCCCTCATCAAAGATTATTTGGAAAACGCCAAGCGTGTTCGGTTCTATCAAAAGACGGATAGTGTAAAGAAAGGCTTTGAGGCTAAATTCAAAAAAGGAAGATTACACTATAGTGTAGAATTCAATGCCGGCGGAGAATTAGAAGATGTGGAGTTTAGAATTAATGAAAATGACATCCCAGAGGACACCTGGTACACTATCAAAAATTACCTCGACCTAAAATATCCAAAGTTGCGTGTCAAGAAAATACAGCAGCAACATCCACTGGTTGATAACAATCCAGAAAAGACCGTGCATGATGCCTTTCAAAATTTGATGCTACCCAACATTAACTATAAAATCACTTTTTCTGATAAAACAGCGGGCAAGTCACATTCTTATGATGCATTGTTCAACGCGGAAGGCCATTTCTTGAAGGTGCAGGAATTATTTTAATCACAACACCTGCAATCCTATAACAACTCCATAAATCTTTTACGGGGAATCAATTCAGCTCCCAAGCTTTCCAAATGATCGGTATGAACCTGACAATCGATAAAGCGATACCCTTTTTCATCCAATTCCTGGGCCATTTTAATAAATGCAAATTTTGAGGCATTGGGCTGAAGACTGAACATGCTCTCGCCACAAAACACATCCCCTAAATCCACCCCATATAGACCTCCAACTAAGTTGTTATTCTCCCACACCTCGTATGATCGAGCGAAACCTTTTTTATGTAGCTCAGCGTAAGCAGCTTTCATTTTTGATGTGATCCAAGTACCATCCTGTCCTTTGCGCTCCACAAAGGCGCACTGCTCAATTACTTCATCAAAACAGGTGTTTTGGGTCAATTTGAAGGACCCATCGCGCAAAACTTTACGCATGCTTTTGGACACTTTTACTTTTTTCGGAAAAAGCACCATTCGCGGGTCTGGGCTCCACCATAAAATGAGCGCATCATCATTAAACCAAGGAAAAATGCCACTTTTATAGGCCAGCAGCAATCGCTCTGGGGATAAATCACCCCCAACCGCCAACAGCCCATCTTCATTTGCTGTTTCAACCGGCGGGAATTCCAATCGGTCCCCTAAAAAGTGAAGGGGGAAATAATTCCTGTTATTTTCCAAAGCGCAATTTTTACTAAAATACGGATTCGAAACAAGAAAAAGGAATCCTGTCTTGGTCAACGTATTCGACAGCCAAAAGAGCGACTTTTAAAATAATAGGGAAGTTATTCCATTAAAAAGGTAGATCGTCGTGGTCTTCCTCATTGAGGTCATCCACTGGCTCAAAGGCTTCCATGGGTGGAACCGGAGGCATGTTGTCAGCGCTACCCTCGGGTTGAAGATTTTCAACACGCCATCCTTGGATGGAATTAAAATATTTGGTCTCACCCTGTGGGTTTACCCATTCCCTCCCTCTAAGGTTGATACTGACTTTTACCATTTGCCCTACACTGAAATTGTTCAGTAAATCACATTTATCTTGGACAAACTCCACCAAGATATGCTGTGGATATTGTTCTTCTGTGGTAACGACCATTTCTCTTTTTCGGAAACCATTGTTCCCATACGTTTTGGTCTCATCTATCATTTTTATTCTTCCCTGAACTTCCATGTATGCTAATTTTCAATGAATTTCAAATGTACATAAAATGATGTCCAAAGGAAACCCAAGTTTATCACGAAGTATCAACATATTTTCCATTTTCCGCTATCTTTAATCACAATTCTGCCAAAAAATGAACTTTAATCCCAAACGGAAAGCTTCCAATATTACCCTGCTGGTTTCGGCATTCATCATTGTTAGCTTGATTTTGTGGAACACCAACAGTTTTTTTAAAAAGTTCAAGGAGGAGGAACGCCTAAAAATGGAAATATGGGCCACTGCCCAATCCGAACTCATCCAATCTTCCGTGGATCAAGAATTGGGGAACCTCACCTTAAAGGTAATGGGTAACAACACCTCCACTCCCATGATTTTGGTGAACGAAGAAGGATCGTACAAAACACACAACATTCCACAGGAAAAGATTGCCGACAGCCTATATATCCAAAACAAGATAGAGCAGTTTCAAAATGAAAATGAACCTATACAGATTATTCAGGATGGGGAGCTTTTGGAAACGTTGTATTATGGAAATTCCGAAGTATTGAACAAATTAAAGTTCTACCCCTTGGCCCTCTTGCTTATCATTTTCTTGTTTGGAGCGGTCATTTTCTTTTTCTTCCGGACCAATAAAGCATCGGAACAAAATAAGCTTTGGGCGGGAATGGCTAAGGAGACAGCCCACCAAATTGGCACTCCGTTGACCTCACTTTTGGGTTGGAACGAGTTGTTGAAGTCAGAGAAAATCAATCCAGACATTACCGTTGAAATTGCCAAGGATATAGATCGTCTTCAGACCATAACGGAACGGTTTTCCAAAATAGGATCTATCCCAGATCTGGAAGTGCATGATATTGTGGAGGAAACCAAAAAAGCGTATGAATATTTAAAGAAGCGTAGCTCCAAGTTGATACATTTTTCTTTCAGCTCCAATGTGGATGAGCTTTATGTGCTCCTGAACCCTCCTCTTTATAACTGGAGCATAGAAAATCTGGTAAAAAATGGGATCGACGCCATGAAGGGAAAGGGAAATATTGCCATCCAAATAGATAAAAAAGGCCAAAATGTTAATATCTTAGTTTCGGATACGGGGCACGGTATCCCAAAAAGTGATTTTCAGAACATCTTCAGTCCTGGAGTAACTTCCAAAAAAAGAGGGTGGGGATTGGGTCTTTCGTTGGTAAAAAGAATTGTGGAAGAGTACCACAAAGGAAAAATTAAAGTACTTTCGTCCAGCAAAGAAGGAACAATCATGCAAATTACGCTAAGAGCAAAATGAATAGTGCACCATGTCAAAGGAAAAGAAAATTGTAATCAAGGATGCCGACATCACGAATAACTGCCCCGAGTGTTATAACCAAGAATTGAAGCTTACCTTTTACCAAAAACACACCTTAAATCCATTTTATCACCGTACTACCGGCGAGGTTACGCATGAGATTAAGTGCAAAAAGTGCCATTCCATCATTTATCCGGTAAACTGGACCCCCGACATTGAACGGGTCTTTGATTACTACAACAAACTGGTGCGCCCAGACCGACCTTCGGTACGGTTTACCATGCTCTTTTTTATCCTTCTTATTTTGATCTTGTGCCTAGTAGCGGCGGGGATTTACTTCTATTTGGAGGGCGTTATTTAAGTTGCTGTTTAATTTTACTGGCTATAGCTTCAAATTCTTTGGCCTCTAAGCTTTCTTTATGCTGAAACGTGGCATTTTTCATCGTATGCAGTGGAATTAAATGCACATGAACATGGGGCACTTCCAACCCAATAACCGTCATCCCCACACGTTTGCAGTCAACAGCTGCCTCAATCGCCTTCCCCACTTTTCTGGAAAAAGCCATAAGTTTCATGTAAGACGCCTCATCCAAATCCAAAATTTTGTCCACCTCTTTCTTGGGAACGCAAAGCGTATGTCCTTTTGAGTTGGGATTGATGTCCAAAAAAGCGAAATTATCATCATCCTCAGCTATCTTATAGCACGGAATTTCTCCGTTGATGATCTTGGTGAAAATACTTGGCATGTTGGTTTGGTTTAAAATAAAAAATCCTGTCGCGTGACAGGACTAAATATAGACATTCTCTACACGTTTAGTTACGGCTGATCTCCAAAATCTCCAACTTTAACGTTCCGTTGGGCACTTTGATTTCGGCCACATCACCTACGGATTTTCCCAACAGCCCTTTTCCTATGGGTGAGGTTACCGATATTTTTCCGGTTTTTAAATCCGCTTCACTTTCGGCGACCAAGGTATATTTCATTTGCATACCATTGGCTTGGTTTTTCAATTTTACGGTGGAAAGCACCAATATTTTTGATGTATCCAACTGAGACTCGTCAATTAATCTGGCATTGGACAACGTTTCCTCCATTTTCGAAATCTTCATTTCCAATAGACCTTGAGCCTCTTTAGCGGCATCATATTCCGCATTTTCAGACAAATCCCCTTTGTCTCGCGCCTCAGCAATGGCCTGCGACGCTTTGGGACGCTCAACGTCCTTGAGGTAGTTCAACTCCTCTCTTAATTTCTTTAATCCTTCCGCAGTGTAATAAGATACTTTGCTCATATCGTCATGTTTTTATGCAAAAGAACATCGAAGAAAATCAAAAAATTTCCCCAATGGTCTCGTTCTCTACAAATACAAAAAATCCTCTACGGTTACCATGACCTGCATGGCTTTTTGCGAGGATTTAACGCAAATATAGGTAAATTTTGTTCAACTTTGTGGAGCGATGAATTGAAATCCATACTATGAAGTACTTTTGGGGCGGCGCCTTACTTATTCTTCTAATATCCTGTAGTTCAGATAGTACCAACAGAAATCCATATTTGCAAGAAGTGAATTTCAGGTTCGCTTTAAATCTGAACCTTCCGCTCTACAGTGGGCTCAATATCATAGGAAATCCAGTCTATGTTGGAAACAACGGAGTGGGAACCCGAGGGGCGTTTGTGATAAAATCCAGTTTGGATACTTATTATGCCTTCGAAGCCAGTTGCCCCAACCACACTCCAAACAATTGCTCCACCATGACTATTGAAGGGCAAAACGTGGTTTGCGATTGCGAAGGGTTCACTTATAATCTCTTCACAGGGCAGCAATTGGATCGGCCCAATGATGGCAAAAGATACTACGACCTTCTTTTTTATAGGGCCACACAAAGTGGAAATATAGTAACCATATCCAACTAAAATAATAGCATGCAATACAGAAAACTTGGAAAAACTGGACTTAACGTCTCTGAAATCTCTTTGGGAACATGGCAAGTAGGGGGCAAATGGGGCTCTGGTTTTGATGATTCCCTTGCGGAAAAGATTATCAATGAAGCGATTGACTCCGGAATCAATTTTATAGACACGGCCGATGTGTACGAAGCTGGTGCCAGTGAAGCTGCCGTAGGCAGAGTGGTAAAATCCAGGTCGGAGGAAATTTATGTGGCCACCAAATGTGGACGGCAAATAAACCCGCATGTTAATGAGGGGTATACCACGAAAGTATTGCGAAAATATGTGGAAGACAGTCTTAAAAATTCCGGGTTGGAGTGTTTGGACCTGATACAGCTTCACTGTCCGCCCACAGAAGTATTTTACAGACCAGAAATCTTTGAGCTTTTTGACCGATTGAAAGACGAAGGCAAAATAAAAAACTTGGGGGTAAGTGTTGAAAAGGTCGAGGAAGCCTTAAAAGGAATGGAATATCCCAATGTGACCACCGTTCAGATTATCTTCAATATGTTTCGGCAACGCCCTTCGGAACTGTTTTTTGAACAGGCCAAGAAAAAGGATGTTGGAATCATTGTACGAGTGCCTTTGGCCAGTGGTTTGCTCACCGGAAAATTTTCATCAAATTCTACTTTTGAAAAAGAGGACCACCGCTTTTTTAACCGCGAAGGTGCTGCTTTTGACAAAGGCGAAACGTTTTCTGGGATTCCATTTGAATTAGGTTTGGAAGCTGTGGAAGAGTTAAAAAAGCTATTCCCTGATCATAAAAACTTGGCGCCAGTAGCGTTGCGTTGGATTTTGGACTTCCCCGAGGTCAGCTGCATCATTCCCGGTGCCTCAAAATCGGAACATTTACATTCTAATTTGGAAGCCACGGAACTTCCTTCACTAACATCAGAACAGAATCAGGCGGTGAAGGCCATTTACGAAAAGTACATTAAAAAGGAGGTACATCAGCTCTGGTAGGATTTACATCACTCCCAGAATTCGGTCCATGACCCAACTGGTGTGCAAGGCTGATTTTCCCAATGATGGGTGTTCGCCATTGCCCAACAAATGGTTTTTGATGTTTTCCACATGATGTTGTTGCACATGTTCTGGATGTAGGATTTCCAAGATTTGGTGACCATTTGAATTTTTTAATTCAACGGGGGCCTCATCCAGTATCGCAAAGGTTATGGTTCCTTCGGAACCCAATATTTCAACTTTGTCCACACGGTCAAGAGTACCAAAATTCCAAACACCTTGCCCTGTGATTCCATTGGTGTGCATCCAAGAACCGGAAATAGCATCATAGGCGGAATACAACCCTTGTTGGTTGGTGGCCACTCCATGAACCTTCTCGATATCTCCCAATAAAAAAGTGAACAGGTCGAGACCGTGACTGGCCAAATCATCAAAATAACCTCCGGGTGCCACGATTTTATCTGTTCGCCAATTGTATTCGCCACTTAAGTCCATTTCACTGGGTGGTTTGGTCTTTTGCCACTGGATATGTCGCACCTCACCTATCTGTTTCTCATCCAACCATTGCTTTATTTGAAGGAAACGGGGCAATGACCGTCGGTAGTAGGCCACAAAAAGCGGAATTTTCTTTGATGCAAAAGCCTCATAAATTTCCAAACTATCTTGATAACTGGGAGCCATAGGCTTTTCAATACAGCAAGGTTTTCCTGCTGCTGCTACTTGAAGCGCGTAGAGTTTATGGGTGTCCGGCGGTGTTGCAATGTAAACAGCATCAACATTTGGATCTTCAATTACCGCCTTGGCATCTGTGGTCCAGTTGGCCACATTGTGCCTTTTGGCATAGTCTTCGGCCTTCTTTGCGTCACGGCGCATTACCGAATGCACTTCAAAACCCAAAGTTTTTCTATACGCAGGCACACTTTTTTTTTCAGCCACACTTCCGCAGCCAATTACACCCCATCTCAGGGGCTTGTCTTTGGAAAAAAGAAAATGGGATTCTGTCATAAGTTATAAATGTACAGAATCCCATTAAAAATAGTTGAGTCAACACAGTTCTCGATACAAAATTCTTTCAGGATATCACTCGAACTGACGTCTTTTTACCTCATTATGCTTAAAAATTAATGGTTGCACCGACCAAAAAGTTGACTCCGGCCTGAGGATAATATCCTGCACCTTCAATAGTAGTGATGGTTCCGGGATTGGAAAAATCATCATCGTAGGTGTAAAAATAGCCGTTGGAAACAATGTCAGCATCAAAAATATTGTTCACCAAACCTGAAAGCACAATACTTTTCACAAACGAACCGGTTTCAATTACGTATTGAACGTTGAAATCTGTTTGGGAATAGCTGTCCAAGGTTGAATTTTCTGAATCGATGTTCCCCATATACTGTTTCCCCACAAATTTGGACAATAGTGACACTTGGAGATTCTGGTTGGGCTGAAATGTCAACACATTGCCAGCAACCACTTGGGGCGAATAGGCGATGTGGGTATTTCCCAAATCTTGAAGTGCACCATCCCGCTGAAAAAAGAAATCGAGGTTTCGGTTATCACTCAAGGCAATATTGGGCCGTAGTCGAAACTTGTTCCCCAATCGTAGACTGGCATCCACTTCCAATCCCAAACGATAGCTGTCGCCCACATTGGCACGTAAGGGTGCCCCAACATCATTGAGCTCCCCGGTGAGCACCAATTGGTCCTTATATCTCATATAGTAGACGTTGGTATTCAATTGGAAATCTGACGAAACATAACGCCACCCCAGTTCAAAATCGTTCAACTTTTCAGGTTTGGGGCTGCCGTTTTCATAATCGTTACGGTTCGGCTCCCGATTGGCCCTGGCGTAGGACAGATAGAAATTGTTGTTTTGATTTAAATCGAAGGTAACGCCAGCTTTTGGATTGAAAAAATTGAAGGTATCGTCCACGAATCCGGTGTCATCACCATTAGCTTCGTATCCGACTCCGCGGTATTGCAAATCACCAAAAATGGACCATTGATTGTTCAATTGATAATTGGCCTTCGCATAGGCATTGAAATCCGTTTTTTTGGAATTGTCATCATAATAGCGATCACCAATTTCGCTATCGCTGGCATATCGAGCCCAAATAATTTCACCGAAATGATCTCCTTTGTACTCGTTATAGCCTCCACCAAGAATCAACCTTAGGTTGTCCTTATTATAAGTCGCGGAAAACACAGTGCCATAAAAGTCATTGACAAGCCATCTTCTTCGAATTAAATCTGTGGTTTCTACCGTCTCTCCACCGAGTTCGATGGGTTCCAAACCATAGTCTCCAAAATCCTCATCTTCCCGGTATTGCTCAAAAAAACCACGCCCGCGGGTGTAGTGCAATGCCAAATTGGTACTCCATTCGGGGCTTAAGGTTTCATTCCAATGGAGTTGGAAATGGTCTTGTTTGTAATCATCCACCTCGTTGTCATGAAATTGAATATTCCCATTTTCATCGGTGTACATCCCCACTGGATTGAAGGTTCTATCTTCAGCCAACTGCTCGGCCGTAACACCATCCCATGCTTGGTAGGTAATTTCATGGCCACCAAAAAGTAATGCTTTAACCAAGGTGTTATCGTCTCTATAAACCCCTTGAAGGAAATAGGCATCCAAATCTGACCGGGCCCGATCGATGTAACCATCCGAAGTGATTCGGGACAAGCGACCAGATATCTCAAAATGGTCACTCAGGATTCCGGTGCTGAACTTAATGTTGTTTCGGAGTGTATTAAAACTTCCTACGGAAGAGGAAATCCGCGCATAGGCTTCTTCCGAAAAAGCATCGGTCAACAGGTTTAAGCTGGCACCAAAAGCAGCTGCCCCATTGGTTGAAGTACCTACCCCACGCTGTAATTGCAAGCTTTGGGTAGATGAGGCAAAATCGGGCATATTTACCCAAAAGGTCCCCTGCGATTCAGCATCATTGTACGGAACCCCGTTGATGGTAACATTGACCCGGGTGGCATCGCTACCACGAACCCGAATGCCCGTGTAGCCCACTCCTGCTCCTGCATCAGAGGTAGTGACCACTGCTGGTAAAAAGTTCATTAAAATAGGGACGTCCTGCCCCAAGTTTCGAGGTGTGATGTCCTCCTGATCTAAATTGGAAAAGGTAATGGGAAACTCCTTGGTCACCCGAATGGCCTGCACTAGAACTTCGTCCAGTACCACTTTTTTTCCCTCCAAAGAATCGGTTTCCTGTTCTTGTGCACTTACACCAAGTGCCAGCCCTGAGAGGGCCATTGCTGCGAACAGATTTTTAAAGCGATGACGTTTACATTTTTTCGTCGGTCGCGTTGTGCCGCATTGTTGTGCTGCGGTCTTGCACTGAATAATTGAATAAAGCGGTTTCATCCGTAAAAATTTTACGAATAAAAGGGGTCATTATTCTTGTTACTATTTGATTTTTGTTTCTAAGGAAACATAGAAATTCCAAGATGCGCCTAGCGCAATCCCTTGGCAGCATTACCCGCCCAGGTTCATTGGGTATAATCTCAGCCTTACCTAGTTTTCAGTTTTAGGTTTTCAGTTTTAAGGTTTCTTTTCAGATACTCAAAACTTACAACTTGGAACTTAGAACTGATTAAAAGCACCCCTTTGAGATGAGCGCAAATGTAAGTAGCTGTCCTCTTTTTTCATAAGAATACGCAGAAATTAACTTTTGATAACAACTATGTGGTATACCTCAACCCGTATATACTTTATAAACTGATCACAATGGACCATAAATCCAAAGGCAAGTTTACGCTAAAGATTATAAGCAGTTATGTGGTATTGGGGCTATTGGCCTGTTTGGCCGCCGCCTTTATCTACACTGAATTTAAAAGTTATACGGCTTCACAAAACAAAGAAGACGACAGCCTAAAGTTGGTAAAGACCAATGTACTGTTGACCAACCTTTATGAAGCTGAGAATCTGTCCAAACTGGCACTTCAAACCAAAAACCCCAAGGACTTAAAAGTTTATGCGCAAAAAGTGGACTCCATTGATTCCCTTATTGATTCTTTAAAACCTTTGATTGACAATGCACCTGGCACTCAAGCAGCCAAGTTGGACAGTGTTCAAAAATTGTTGCAGCAAAAAGTCTATAATAGTGCCGAGCTACGAAAACTAAAAGTGGAGAATGAAAACTCTACCTCTATTGATTCCATCCTTGAAGCTTTCCATAAAATGGAAGTGGATATGGGCCGAATCACCCCTGAGACCTTTGTGCCCAATTTTAATCAGTTACCCCCACAAAATCAAGAGTCGATTCGGGAGTATGTGGCCATTCTCAATAAAAATATTCCAGACCCCAATGGAACCACCAATGCCAATAATATCGATTCCATCCTTCAAGTTTCAAAGTCCATTTTAAATAAAGCAAAAGTGGAGAATGCGGCCTTGGAGCGTTCCATGTTTCAAAAAGAACTACAGATTTATAGAACAGATTTGGAGCTTTCTCAAAAAATGCGAAGTATCATTACAACCTTTGAACGGGACATTGTTCAAAAAGCGTTTCGGGACAATCTGCAACAACAACAGATTTTAAGGCGTAGTACACGCTTGGCAGGCGGAGCAATAGTTTTGGGCCTTCTGATCGTTATCCTTTTTACCTTTCTGATTTCGCAGGATTTTTGGAAAATTCAACGGTATCGAGATCAATTGGAGCGGGAAAAGAAAAACTCCGAGTCCATCTTAAAAAGTCGGGAGCAATTGATTGCCACCGTAAGCCATGATTTACGAACTCCTCTAAATACGATAAGCGGCTATTCTGAATTGATGGAACACAGCGGCCTTAATGAAAAGCAACAGAAATATCTGAAAAATGTGAAATCAGCATCGGGTTACGTGGAAAACTTGGTGAATGACCTGCTGGATTTTTCCAAACTGGAAGCTGGAAAAATATATTTGGAAACCGTTCCTTTTGTGCTTTCCACCCTTGTGGAGGACACTGCCCTACATTTTAAGGAAATCCATTCCAAAAAAGAAGTGGAGCTACAATTGAACATTGCCGAGGAGTTGGAGCGACCCATGATGGGAGATCCTTTTCGAATCCGCCAAATCCTAACCAACATTATTGGCAATGCATTCAAGTTTACGCATGAAGGGTTTGTAAAAATCGATTGCTATGTCAAAGAGAAAAAAGTAATTATTAAGGTTGCGGATACCGGTATTGGAATCGAAAAGGAAAAACAGGAATTGATTTTTAAAGAGTTCACCCAAGCAGGAAACCAAACCGAAAAGAAATATGGAGGTTATGGATTGGGGCTCACCATATCTAAAAAGCTGACCGAACTTTTGAACGGGGATTTGATATTGGAAAGTCAAAAAGACAAGGGAAGCACATTTACCATTTCGCTTCCGTTGGAGTTTTCGGAGCAGTCCGTTCCCACAAGGCATACAGAAAAGCCGACTTTTCAAAATCGGTTGTCACTACTCATTCTGGATGATGATGAAAACATGTTGGGATTGTTGGAAGAAATCTGTCATATCAATCACATTGAAGTACACACCTTCAACCGCTATTCCAAATTGGTGGAAACTGCTCCTGAGGCATACAATGCCATCTTAACAGATATTCAAATGCCAGAAATAGATGGCTTCGGCGTGTTGGAAAAACTAAAACAACATTGGGTTGCCCACTACAAAGGCCAACCTGTTATCGCCATGACCGGTCAAAAAGTCAAGGACCAAACTCCATATATTGAAGCTGGCTTTATTGGTGTCCTTCAAAAACCGTTCACTGCGGAATCTTTGATGGATATCCTCAATAAAGTGCATGGGCATTCGGAACGCAACCATAGCATCAACCCAGAAAAAGAGGCAGTCCCAAAACCCGCCACCAATCTATTCAATACCAAAGGTATTTCTGGTTTTTTGGACAATTCCCATGCAGTCAAGGAAGTTCTAGAAGTCTTTATGGAAAGTACCCATAAAAATATAGGGGTCATAACAACGGCGGTAGAGCAAAACGATACTGAAGCGATTAAATCCTTATCGCACAAAATGCTTCCCATGTTTCGCCAATTGGAAATTAATGAAATTATTCCCATTTTGGAACGCTTGGAACACTTGAATGGGGATGCCCAGAGCAAGCAGGTTTTCTCCGATATCAGCCACTTAAAGAAGGTCACAACGAAACTGGAAAAAGCCGTTCAGCGCTACCTTGCTAAACTTCCAGCTGATATTGATTGATTTTATTGTAGAGCGTCTTTCGGGTCATTTCCAACAGTTTGGCCGCCTTGGTCTTGTTGAAATTTGTCTGTTTCAGCGCAGTTAAAATCCGTTCCTTTTCATAATCGGATTTTGAAAAGTTTTGTTCGATAGCTGTCCCTGCTCCATTGGCTACAACATCAGGAATTGATTGTGGCAAAACAGTATCTCCTTCGGTAAACAAAACAGCTCGTTTTATCATGTTTTTCATTTCCCTGAGATTTCCAGGCCATGGATAGTCCAGAAATAGTTGCTTTACTTCATCCGAAAACTCCAATACCTCCTTGTCCAATTCTATGTTGGATTTGTCCAGAAAATAATTCGCAAACAGTACAATGTCCTCAGCCCGCTCACGCAGTGAAGGCACTTCTATAGAAAACTCATTTAAACGATGGTACAGGTCTTCCCTAAAATCTCCTTCTTCTGAAGCTTTCAACAAATTTTCATTGGTTGCCGCAATTATTCTTAAATCCAAATTGATTTCTTTGGTGCTCCCTACCCGTTTTATTTTTCGCTCCTGAATAGCTCGAAGCAGTTGAATTTGGTGTTCATAGGAAAGGTTTCCCACTTCATCCAGGAAAAGGGTTCCTCCATTTGCTGCTTCAAAATGCCCTATTTTATCTTCAATGGCACCTGTAAAACTTCCTTTAACATGGCCAAAAAATTCACTGGTGGCAATCTCTTTTGGAATGGCCCCGCAATCCACGGCCACAAATTTTTCATCCTTGCGCTTGCTGGCCGTATGAATGGACTTTGCCGTGACTTCCTTCCCTGTTCCGCTTTCTCCAGTCAATAAAACGGACATGTTGGTTGGAGCCACCAATTGCACATATTGCTGCAGTTTTTTTGATTTTTCACTCTCCCCGACCAAAAAATTGGTTTGCCGTTCTTCTTTCGGGGGCACATTCTTTTCTTTTGGTTTGGATGTGGGTTTGGCCTCAAGGGCATTTTGTATAACGGATAGAATCTCTTCAGGTGTAAAAGGCTTGGAGATATAATCGAATGCGCCTTTTTTCATGGCATTTACCGCAGTTTTCACCTCGGCGTAGCCCGTCATTAAAATTACTTGGGTTTTAGAGGACTCTGCTTTTATACGTGGGATGAGTGCAACACCATCCCCCTTGGGAAGCCTAACATCGGAAAGGATTACATCAAACTTGGTTGTTGACAAATATTCTTCTGCCTCTTTGATGGAATAGCTAATGGACACCTCAAAACCATGCCGGGTCAAAAACTTTTGCAGCATTTGACAGAAGGAAGTATCGTCTTCAATGATTAGGATTTTGGGCATCATAGTGTCGGTAATCTAATATACGATGCCAGCACCTTTCGAGACTCCGCTACTTTTATAAAATTATCACAAAAAGAAAGGGCTGCAAGTGCAGCCCTTTCTAACCAAACTAACTAACCTAACACGGTATCGAAAACTATTACATGTCAATCCAGTTGCCTTCAGCATCAGCATACACAGTACCTTTGGTACCATCTTCTAACGCAAGTTCCAATTTATATTGGTCTTTATCGTTTTTGTATGCTTTGTCAACCTTGGCAGTGGGGTAATTGGTTGACACAGCTGTTGTTACGGCCTCAGGAAGGTCAGAAACATTGATTTCCTCAAAATCCCCTAAGGTGATTACGGTTGCTTTATCTACATTCAACTCTGGAGTTTGTACGCTCGCAAAAGCTGTGAATCCTGCAAATGATAATACGGTTGCTAAAACTAGATTTTTCATGGTATATGATTTTTAACTGTTAAACTTGACTAACTATATGAAAAACCAGTGCCAGAATTTTTAGTACTTCAAAAATTGAATCAACTTATTGATAATGTGTTATTTACAAAATATGCTGGAATTTACAGATTGTGTAAAAGTGTGTAACCGAAGTACACAACTGTATATTTTTTACACAAGAAAGGCTGCCGAAGCAGCCTCTCGATGCCAAATCATAATCCCAAGGAAAAAGATTATGAACAAGATTGGCATAGTGGAAAATGCATGATTAGTGTTTATTGAATAGCATCATCCTGGTTCTCGTGTTGATTCCTGTCCCTTGCATTATTTCTTATGTATGATGCCAAGAGGTAAATGACAATGGTCAATGAAATTATGTTTAGGAATAGGATTATTTTGTACACCATTGTTGTTCAGTTTCATTCTTAGGATGCGTTTAATTTTAAGAAAGCCGCACGAGTGTACGGCCTTCTTACCAAATCAACCAACCTAATTCCAAATAACCGGTACGGGTTATTTGTAGCCAACCCCACATTTTAGTGGGATGCTCTTTCTCTTTTGACACCATCTTTTTGATAAGGTCACAAAAAGAGACAAAAAAATCCGCCCTTTTCAGAGAGCGGATTTTAACTAATTGTGATTCAATTTTTTAAGCCTGATGCGTCGGCTTTAAAAGATCGTTGACTGTTTTCACTGGATTGAAGGTCACTAGAGGCACCTCTACAAAAATGGTGTTCCAAAAGGCCATGGCCCCATTCCAAAGGCCGGGAAGTTCCAATGCCTTTAATTCCTTGCCTTCTTGGGTTTTGCCTGTGATGAATCCTTGTTTCTCATCCACAAAATCCAAAAGGTTGTATTTTTCCCCTTTATAATTACGCACTCCGCAAACCAAATCAACAGGATTAAAATGGGTTGAATTCTTTAAAAGGTCCGCCTGTTCTTCGTTGGACATATCAATTTGTGCGGACTCAATGATTTGAAGCGAAATATACCCCTCTCCATCCTTTATCCAAAAAGGTCCACCTCCGGGCTCCCCTTCATTTTTGACCATTCCACAGATTCGAATAGGCCTGTTTATTCTGTCCTTCAAAATTGAGAGCTGCTCATCAACGGACAACTCATTATAATTTTTGGGCATCCGTACATTAAGGTCCTTTTCCAAAAAGGCCTTGATTTGGTCAGCTGCTTCCGGGGAAATACCTCCTTCTTCCAGCTGCTTTGCATAGGTAAAGGCCCTATCTTGAACCATTTTCAGTACTCCGGCCAACATTTTTTTGCTATTGGCCACGGCTTCCAAATTTTTATCAATCACCACATTATCAATGTTTTTGATGAAAATGATATCGGCATCTTGGTCGTTCAGGTTTTCAATTAACGCACCATGCCCTCCGGGCCTGAACAAAATGGAACCATCACTGTTCTTAAAAGGTTGATTCTCCATATCCACCGCAATGGTATCCGTGGATGGTTTTTGGTTGGAATACGAGATTGCGAATTCCGTATCCGTGGATTTTGAAATTTTTGGAGCTACTTTGGATTCTTCCTCTGCGAACATCTCATCATGCTGCTCCGAAACCGTAAAGTGAAGATTGGCTTTACCATCAGTTTTGGCATATAGGGCAGCTTCCTTTAAATGTTCTTCAAATGGAGTGGCACTGCCTGAATCATATTGGTGGAATGGCAATAATCCTTTAGGATAAAACCCATAGTTGAGCCCGTCTTCCATCAGCATTTCCTTCACAAAAAGATACGCTTCTTCATCCTTGTTGGCTGCTTTACCCTTGATTCGCCCCATGATCAAATCATAGAAAGGCAACTTGGGCATTTGCTCCGTAAATTTCTTGACATCGGAGTCACCAGTTCTTTCAATATAGGCTGAAAGTGACTCTTTGGAAGGGTCATAGGAGTCCACAAAATTGAACATGGCCTTGAACATTCGGGATGCGGCACCAGAGGCTGGGACAAATTTTAAGAGGTCCAGATTGCCCCGTGAATTTTCAAAATATTGGATGAGTTCCTCTTGTTCTTGGTCTGAAAACCGGAGGATACCATTGGAGACAACGGCGGCCTTTACCAAATCCACAAACGGGATTCCTTCTTTGAAGGTTTCTATTTGGCGGGCCACTTTTTCTTTGGAAATACCTTTGCTTTCCAGTTGTTCCAAGTCTTTTGGACTTAAGTCGATCATGTTATGGAGAAGTTTATCAATGTGTTTTATTGCTGTTGAAAGCCGAGATGTTTTATCTCCCTTTAAAATAATAAAATTCCTGTGATATTTTTCCAAAGTTTCCTTGAAATACGTAAACATTCGTTCTCGTTCATTGGGCTTGTCCCTAAGGTCGTCAGCCTCCCAAGGTGTATCAATATAGGTCAGTAGATAGAGGTCATATGTATTCTGCAAGGCATACTTCTCCAATACAGGGTCACAGGAACCTAAATAATATGCTTCTGAATATACTTTAGTCTCTAAAAGATCAGTATCACAAATGAGAATTTTATTGGCACTTTTGGCCAATTCATTCTCTAATTTCATCTGACCATAGGCTATGGGCACCAAATCTTTGGGTTCGCAGGTCTTGTGTTCGCGGTCCCATTTGTCTTGAAGATATTCCCGGGCATATTCCGGGACCCATTCTGTTTGGTAATGCTCTGCCAGTTCCTTTGATAGGGTGGTCTTTCCGGTGGATTCTGGTCCAAAAAGGACTACTTTGATGAGATTTGTAGGGTCTTGTCCAAGTCTTTCTTCCATGCTAAATATCCCTGAATGGCCAGTACGGTGAAGATAAGGTATTGCAATGAGAACATGCCCCACCCCCTATATGCGTACAATGGCACAGTGATTATATCCCCTATGATCCAAAGGGTCCAGTTTTCCAGTTTTTTGTTGGCCATGTACCACATTCCCGTAAAAAATATTCCAGAAGTAAGAATGTCCACATAGTTGGTGGGCTTGATTTCTGCTCCAAATGCTTTGTAAACGCCAAATGTGACCAATAACGTAAGCAGAAACAGACCAAATCCTATCCACTTTTCCCTTTTGTCTGTTCTGGAAATTTTCACCACAAACTCGCGGTTATTTTTTCTTCGGGCCCAGTTCCACCATCCATAAATACTCATTATGGAAAAGTAGAAGTTCATCATCATATCCCCCAAAAGCCGGTCAACAAAGAAAATATAAGTGGTTATGGCGGTGGCGACCAATCCCGTAGGGTAGACCATAATATCCTCCCGCTTGGCATAGACCACACTGGCTATTCCAAAGAAAAAGGCAGTGGCCTCCAAAATGACCAGGGACATCTCCCGATCTTCGTAGGGCCCAAGGAAGAAATCAAAAATGGGGTTCATAGTCGCTTCGGTCGGATTTTACCATTTTCATAGCCAATACCACATGGTCCAAATTTTCAAAAGTTTCCTTTATCTCTGTTTGAAGCAAATCCATGACCTTATCGTACTCCCCATACACTTGGGTACTCAACGGATTTTCCAAAACCGTGAGCCCGGAAGCACGCAATTTTTTGATAAAATCAATGATTGGGGGCTCAAAATTATCTTGAAGAGGGGTAAGGGTAAGTTCAACGGAAATGTTCATGGGCTATGCGTAAATTTCAGGGGCAAAACTACAAAAAGGAATCGTCATCCCCCCATCATTTTAAGGGCATATACGCAGGTGAAGCCTTCAAATTCCAAAAATTCAACTTCATATTGTGATTTTTTACCCTTGTATAGAATTTCGGCCAAGGTACGGGTGTCCTCAAAGGTAAAATCCATCACATCAATATGCCGTAAAAAACTTAATCCCTGTTGTGCATAGATTTTGTAAAGCGATTCTTTGGCACCCCAAACAATGGTCAATTTCCGGATAAGTGCCTCGGTATTGGCCAAGGTTTTATATTCTTCAATGGGGGTAAATTTGTGGGCTATCCGAAGGATTTTACCCCGTTGCATCTCTATATCAATACCAACCTCATCAGTTTCGCTCACAATAATCCCTGTAAAATTGTGGGAGTGCGTGATGGAAATATGGTTCCCATCCTTTAAATGCGGCTTCCCAAAATCATCATAAAATAAATCATGGTCCACATATCCGGCTTCGGCCAGTAAGTGCCTGATGCTCAGAAAAGCTCTTCTATGATCTTCCGATTTCATGCCATCCATACGGTTTTGGCAATGGGGCGTCAGCTCAATTCCAACGGCCAAATCCTGCTCGGGTTCTTCAACCTTCCAAATATAGACCGATGTGGTGGGGGAAACTGTTATGGTTTTGTAAATGGGCATGGCCAAAAGTTAAGCGAATTTGTATCTTTGTCGCACTATAAAAGCGAAGCTACAAAAGTAAATTTAGATAAA
The DNA here is from genome assembly GCF_042682725.1 of Flagellimonas iocasae. Classification (NCBI taxonomy): domain Bacteria; kingdom Pseudomonadati; phylum Bacteroidota; class Flavobacteriia; order Flavobacteriales; family Flavobacteriaceae; genus Flagellimonas; species Flagellimonas iocasae. The sequence goes on from NZ_JBHUHU010000003.1 coordinate 349,261, forward strand.
GATATGAGCACAAAGACAATTCCGTATGTACCTTACAAGGTTAAGGATATTTCCCTGGCCAATTGGGGAAGAAAAGAGATTGAGCTTGCCGAGGCCGAAATGCCCGGATTAATGGCATTGCGTGAGGAATACGGTAAGGAACAGCCCCTTAAAGGTGCTCGAATTGCCGGTTGTCTGCATATGACCATTCAAACTGCGGTATTGATTGAAACCTTGGTCGCTCTTGGTGCCGAAGTAACCTGGAGTTCCTGCAATATTTTCTCAACCCAAGACCATGCTGCGGCTGCTATCGCTGCTGCTGGAATTCCTGTATATGCCTGGAAAGGGATGAACGAGCAGGAATTTGATTGGTGCATTGAGCAAACCCTTTTCTTTGGTGAGGACCGTAAACCTTTGAACATGATTTTGGATGATGGTGGGGATTTGACCAATATGGTTTTGGATACCTATCCTGAGTTGGCAGCTGGAATCAAAGGTCTTTCTGAAGAAACCACCACAGGAGTACACCGTTTGTACGAACGTATGAAAAAAGGCACGCTTCCCATGCCTGCTATCAACGTGAACGACTCCGTGACCAAATCCAAATTCGATAACAAATATGGTTGTCGTGAAAGTGCTGTAGATGCCATCCGAAGGGCCACCGATACCATGTTGGCCGGGAAACGTGTTGTAGTTGCCGGATATGGTGACGTTGGAAAAGGAACTGCTGCTTCGTTCCGAGGAGCGGGTGCGATTGTTACCGTTACCGAAATTGATCCTATTTGTGCACTTCAGGCCTGTATGGACGGATATGAAGTGAAAAAATTGGAGACTGTAATTGCCAATGCCGATGTGGTAATCACTGCAACCGGAAACAAGGATATCATCCGTGAAGAACATTTCCGTGCCCTAAAGGACAAGGCCATTGTGTGCAACATTGGACATTTCGACAATGAAATCGATATGGCTTGGTTGAACAAAAACTACGGGAATACCAAGGATGAAATTAAGCCGCAGGTAGATAAATATACTATTGATGGTAAGGATTTGGTTATTTTGGCCGAAGGTCGATTGGTAAACTTAGGCTGTGCCACTGGGCATCCAAGTTTTGTGATGAGTAACTCGTTCACTAACCAAACCTTGGCTCAGATTGAGCTTTGGAACCATAGTGACAAATATGAGAATGAAGTGTATATGCTTCCCAAGCATTTGGATGAAAAAGTGGCCCAATTGCATTTGGCCCGTTTGGGTGCTGAGCTCACCGAGCTTAAGGAAGACCAAGCCGAATATATTGGGGTGGAAGTCAATGGCCCATTTAAACCAGATTATTACAGATACTAGAAAATCAATTTTTCATATAAATAAAAAACCCATGGCAAACACCATGGGTTTTTTTGTCGGTTTTCAGTTTTAATCCGCCAAAAGACCTTGGGAATAATAACAAGTCTTGTTTTCCTTTAGAATGGCCAAACCTTCTTCGCGAGTGCTCATCGGGTCGATTTTAACTTCTTCACCATTGGGCATGTAAACAATGTAGAAGCCTTCCTCAAAAGACGATAGTTTAATGATCTCCCCATTAGGGCGAATGGCATTCCAAGATTTTTCATCGGGCTTATAGAACAATTCCAATTTCTTGCCCTTCTTTGGTCCCTCAACCACGGTAACCTGAATGCGGTTTTGTGTAGCCACCATTTTATAGGTGTTTCCTTCGTGTTCTACCATTTGGGTCTCGGATTCACCGGGTTTCATCGCAATCGGATTAGATCCAGACCAAAACTCGATAACGTTGAAAATTAATACATCACCAAGAAAGAACAGTCCGTAAACAGGAACAATGTTCAATCCCCAAAAAATTAAGTTGTCCAGAAATTTACTGTTGGTGGCGCCTTGGTTCCAATCCTTAAGATTGTTGAACGCCTTAAAAGATCCCAAACAGCTTGAGAACAAAATAGCTGAAGATAACAGCAAACAGGTTGTGAATTTTTTCATGATTTCAAGATTTATGGTTAATATTCTTAAAGCTACGAAAAGCAATTAACATCCTCTGTTCTTGTTTTTGGAGTTTCCATTTAAAAGTTCAATTTCAGGCGGAATCGACTTCAATTTCCGCTCAAATGACTACATTGTTTCCCAAACCAAAACTGAAACAAATAGCACTGAAAATGGGCAAAGATTGGTATGAAATCAAAAACGTGGAGACCGTAGATTCTCCCTCCATTGCACTTTATCTTGATCATTTAAAATTCAATATCCAAGAAATGCTTTCCTTAGTCAATGGAGATGCGGAGCGGTTAATGCCCCACATCAAAACCAATAAAATGCCAAAGGTGATGCAACAGCTCTTACAATCGGGAATTTCAAATTTTAAAGCCTCCACCATTGCCGAAGCTGAAATTGCAGCCGAAGCGGGAGCCGATTCCGTTTTAATTGCGCATCAATTGGTTGGTCCTAAAGTTGACCGTTTTCTTGATTTGATGATTCATTTTCCATCAACCAGTTTTTCAACCATCATTGATAATGTGGATTCTGCCCGATTGTTGAATGAGAAAGCCCTTCAAAAATCCATGACTGCCAACATTTATTTCGACATCAACAACGGAATGGACCGTTCAGGGATAAAAGTGGGCAAGGAACTAAATGCACTTTTGGATTTTATGGAGGGCTGTGAATCCATACAGCTTCAAGGCTTTCATGTGTACGATGGTCATCTTCGCGACAGTGATTTTTCGCTTCGGAATGACAAGATTGAAGCTGGACTTGAAAAAGTGACCACCTGTTTCAATACGCTGAAAGAAAACCATCCCAATATCCAAATGATTTGCGGGGGGACACCTTCATTTACTTCTCATCGATTGCAAAAAGACCGGGTCACTAGTCCTGGCACTTGTGTGCTTTGGGATTGGGGATATGGTGAAAAATTGTCCGAGCAGCAATTCAAATATGCTGCGCTTTTGGTGACCCGAGTCATCTCAAAACCTACGGAGGGAATTGTTACGGTGGATATGGGTCATAAATCAGTGGCCGCCGAAAATCCTATTGACAAACGCATAAAATTCCTGAATCTTGATAACTACGAACTGCTTTCGCAAAGTGAAGAACACGGGGTACTAAAAGTTGCGGATTGGGATTCAATTAAGGTTGGAGATGTCTTTTACGGCGTTCCGTACCATATTTGTCCAACCATTAATTTACATGATGAGGTTTCTGTAATTGAAAATGGAACAAAGGCAGATTCTTGGGAAATTACGGCTCGAAAACGAAAATTACAGTTTTAACTCACTCTTTTTCAAGCAGGTCCTTCAAATTGATTTTGAGTCCTACACCGCTGATTTGCTTTGCAAAGGAGTGTTGAATCAAATAGTTTAAGAGCATGGCACCTTGTTTAGGATTCAGTCCGTTTTTATGAATATTGGAAATACAATTTCTACGCTCATCGGTCAATCCCTTGCTTGGGGCGTAGGTCGTATAAATTCCCATACTCTCTGGGGAAGAAAGCCCGGGGCGCTCCCCAATTAACACAGCGGTAAATTTGGAATTCAGTTGGGTTCCGATTGCATCTCCCAAAGCCACTCGAGCATGCGTGGCCAACACAAAACCCATCTTGTATTTTGAATCGAGATGAGGCAGGGCTTCTTTTAAAAGCGGAATAGCATTGGTGTTGACAGCCTCAGCCGATAGTCCATCCGCCAGAATAAAAACAATATCCAATGTTTGATCGGCATTTTGCAGCAACTGTTCTGAAGCCTCGCTCAAAACCCGACCAAGATCCGGTCGTTTTAGGTATTCTTCCCTGTTTTGAACCTTACTCTGCACCTTCCAAACCGGAAAGCCCAAAGACCGAATTTCATTTTCCAAAAGGGAAACGTCCAATTCGGTGTAAATGGCATCCTTGGCATGGGCGTGGGCCAACTTAAATTGCAACACTTCCTTTAAGGGGATGCTATTTCCCACACTGCCCAGCGCGATTCGGGCATTGGTATAGGCACTAAGGTTATCCCAACCATCTTTTTTTACCAAGCTGCCCTCCTTTTCGCTCATGGCATACTGTTTAGCAAACGATGTGAATCAGATATTGGAATTCGATTTCCCGAACTGTCCATAATACCCATTTTCACCAACCAAGCTTCAAACTCAGGAGCTGGTTTTTTGTTCAATACTTTCCTCAAATAAAGTGCATCATGGAACGAGGTGGTTTGATAATTCAGCATAACATCATCAGAACCTGGTACCCCCATGATAAAATTACATCCGGCTACACCCAAGAGCGTCATTAGATTGTCCATATCATCTTGGTCTGCTTCGGCATGGTTGGTATAGCACACATCCATGCCCATGGGCAGTCCCATCAGTTTTCCGCAGAAATGGTCTTCTAGTCCGGCACGGGTAATCTGTTTCCCATCGAACAAATATTCAGGACCGATAAAACCTACCACAGAGTTTACCAATAAAGGATTAAAATGTCTGGCCACCGCATAGGCGCGAACCTCACAGGTTTGCTGGTCCAAATTCCAATGGGCATTCGCTGAAAGTGCCGAGCCTTGGCCGGTTTCAAAATACATGATGTTTTGGCCGATGGTCCCACGATTGAGTTCCAAAGCCCCTTCGTAGGCTTCTTGTATCATGGACAGGTTTATGCCAAAAGATGAATTTGTTTTTTCGGTTCCTCCAATGGATTGAAACACCAAATCAACCGGAGCATCATTGAGCAATTCCAACGAAGTGGTCAAATGACAGAGCACACAAATTTGGGTGGGAATCTCAAACCGCATCCGGATTTCATCCATCATTTTTAGCTGATTGCCAACAATGTCCACACTATCGGTAACCGGATTAATTCCGATGACCGCATCGCCGCTTCCATAGAGTAAGCCGTCCATCATGCTGGCGGCAATGCCTTTGATGCTATCCGTAGGATGGTTGGGCTGCAATCGAACGGAAAGATGCCCTTTCTTGCCGATGGTATTCCGAAATTGGGTAATCACCTCGCATTTTTGGGCCACGGCTATCAAATCTTGATTGCGCATCAATTTGGAAACCGAAGCTACCATTTCTGGGGTAAGTCCTTTGGAAATTTGGGTCAATTTTTGGGTATCCACCTCATGGGTCAACAACCAATCCCGAAAATCGCCAACGGTAAATCCGGAAATTTCCTCAAAAGCCTGCGAATCATGAGTATCATAAATGAGTCGGGTGACCTCATCTTCTTCATACGGTACCAACGCTTCATTTAGAAATACTTTTAAAGGAAGTTCGCTGAGCACACATTGGGCTGCAATACGTTCCAGATTGCTTTCGGCGGCCAAGCCTGCAAGCGCATCCCCGGTACGGAACGGACTGGCCTTGGCCATCACCGATTTTAAATCGGGAAAGCTGTACACGTGGTTCCGAATGGTATGCTTGTAGGCCATAAAACGAGGGTATGTCTCTCAAATATAACCTCTAAAACCGCGACTTGTAGAGAATCAGTTCATTTTAAGTCCCAATTTTCCCAAATCGTAAAAATAAAAGTCCTTTTGGTCGTTCATTGCAGCAAAAAGTCCATTTGGAAAGGTATCGTTCAATGGAACAGTGACCACTTCGCAGCCATCGGTCTCAATGGTTGATAGATTTACCGCCTTTATAAATTGGTTGTCCTTTCGAGAAAATATATTGAACTGTCCCCGTTGTTGGTCGGAAACAATAATATAGCCTTCACCATTAGGATATGAAGCTATGGCAATGCCTTCAATATCTTCCAAGAAATGTTCTCCTCCAAAACAGGCCAATTCTTCATTGCCCATTTCAGGTTCGGCGTAGTATTTTTTAATGCATTCACCTTCATCTGAATAGTATACAAAACCAAGTTCGTTGTCCACCGCTATGGCCTCAATCTCTTTTCCACCGGTAAAACTTCCGAACTTCCGTATCAAATTGGCAGATACGCCGGTACTGTCCGATTCAAATTTATACTGATAGAGATATGAACCACTTGGGCCAATTTTTCGACCTACAATAGCATACACCGAAGAATCTTTGGGGGATTTGTATAGGCTGATGCCCATGGCCAAACGCTGCTCAACATCTGATTCATCTTCAAACACGGGAAAGCCGCCACCATCCAGCGGTTTCATATCTGGGACAGAGAACAAACGAATTTGCTGTTTCTCTCTTTCGGTGAAAGCAATTACATCCACAGCAACCGAATCATTCAATTGAAAACCATACTCCAAATCCACATTGTTGGGCCGTTGAATGCCTGTAATCGATTTTTCCCTGATGATTTTACCCTCTAAATCAAAAGCATAAACACCACCATTGGTTTCCTTGTCGGTTCCAAAAACAATACTTTTTGATGGGTCCTCAGGATTTATCCAAATCGCAGGGTCATCAGTATCGTTGGGTGTCTTTTCTGTGATGATATCGGGGGCTATGGCTGGTAATTTGTTGCCTTGTTTGCAAGACATAATGGCCAACACCAAAATAAAAGGGATATATCGTGTTTTCATACTAAAAACTGTATTGTAAGGTTCGTCACTCCAAGTACCCGCCCTTTATGGACGGGCACTCATCATGACTTAGTATATAAAATACTACCTGAAATTATTTTCTGAACAAATCGTACTTCAACCCGAAAGTAAAGCGGATATCGTAAAATTCGGCTTGTTGGGTTCTCTCTTTTACACCTTGGAAATACCGTAGGGGCTGGTTGGTGATGTTGTTCACATCGGTATAAATCCTCAAGTTGTTGGTGATAGCGTAGCTGGCATTGAAATCCAAGAAGAATTGCGTGTCATAGTACCTATCTTCGAAAGCATTTCCACCAATCTCATCGATATAGGAATCAGAGAAATTGGCTGAAAGTCGTGCACTGAACCTTTTATCAGCATAGCCCAAAGACCCATTGAACATGTTGGGAGCGGTGTTTGGCAGGTCCAAATCAGTACGCTCATCACCGTCCTCATTGCGGATACCATCAGCACTGGATGATAAGTAGGTATAGTTTAAATAGATGCTAAAGTTTCTGGCGAAGCCTGGCAAGAAATCCAACTGTCGCTGAAAGGATACCTCAGCTCCAAAAATGGAAGCCGAATCCCCGTTCAATGGTTGGAACACATCATAGCCCGTGGTTCCAGAACCAAACGTATCATCAGGAGCTTCTGTGATATAGGTATAGATAAAGTCATTGATTCTTTTGTAGAAAAGTCCACCTGAAACAATCCCTACACTTTCAAAATAGTGTTCGGCATTTAAATCGAAGTTCATGGAAGTGGTCGGGTCCAAATCTGGGTTACCTACAATCACCTCTGCATCTTCATTCACAATTTCTGATCTAGGAATCAAATCGGCATAATTTGGTCGGGCCAAGGTGTTGGTCCAAGCGAATCGCAAAATGGTGTTGGTGTCCACATCATATTTAAAGTGAAGACCGGGCATGATGTTGGTATAGGAGTTCTCATCAGAAACACGTTCTACCTCAATACCTTCCTCAATACCGTTATCTTCGTCTTCTTCAATGTAGATGACGCGGTTTCCATCAGATTCCAATTTGGTGTTTTCCACACGAACCCCTGCTAATACACTCAAATTGCTGGTAAGTTTTTGGTTGACCATGGCATAAGCACCCAATACATTTTCTTTGACTTCAAAATTTCCAGGCAAGAATTCATCAGGCAAGGCTTCTCCGTTGGAGCTGTTCAAATCCAACGCACCCAACCACTCTTCACTGGCAAAATTACCTGCTTCGTATTTTGGTCCGGCCAAATAATCAGGATCAGTGTAATTTTTGATAGGAACATCTCCCAAGGTTGGGAACGCATCCTCCAAGTCATATTCAAAGAAATCATTGTCTCTTTCCTTGGTCTTAAATCGACCTCTAGCTCCAAATTTCACAGATCCATCACCTTGACCGAAAATATCGGCTGGCAATTCAAAATTCACGAAGAAGTTTATATCCTCTTCTTCAGTATATTGGTTTTCATTGGTGATTTCTCCGTATTCAAAATTGCCCATGTCATTAAAATCGGCTGGATCAGCAGCTGTCATGATGGGATACCTTGGGTTGCTGTTGTCATTGTTCACGATGTACTCAGACTCGTATTCTGCGTAGCGCTCATTCAAACGTTCTTCGGAAGCTTTGGCATAAGAAGCCATCCAATCCATTTTTAAGGAGCCCAACAAATGATTCCCACCCAGGGTATAGTTTTGCATGCGTTGGTCCTCTAGACGACGGTTTTTATTTCTACCACCGGCAATACCTCCTTTGGTCTGTCTTTTGATTTCCGCAGGGAAACGGGTCAACATTCCATTGCTTACGGTAAAATCGCCCGCCTCAATGTCTTCACCATCCAAAATTTCCTGTTCCAATCTAAAACGACTCTCCCTATCATCCCTCCAGTTGTACATGGTTTTTAGGTAAATATTGTTCCCAGAATTGATTTGATAATCAAAATTGGCCGCAAAACTTCTTCGTACCCGTTGTACCAAATAGGTTCTTTGCTCGGTAACGTTGGTGTAAGGGTCAACATCAACTTCTTCTAAAATGGGGTCACCTTCATCATCGTCCTCACCTGTGTAATATTCAAATTCATCAGTCCATTCGGCCTCAACATCATCGGAACCGAAATCATTGTCATTGATGGTTGCGGAAAACATGTATCCAAATTTTCCATCATTGGTTCGGTCACCCACCAAAAGGGAACCATTCCAAATTCTTTTATCCGTAATAAAATTGATTCCCGATCCCGCAGTGGCAGAAACCCTGAATCCTTGCGGTGCAGTTCGAGTTACCAAATTCACGGAACCACCCAAGGCGTCCGCGTCCATATCGGGCGTTACGGCCTTGTTCACTTCAATGGTTTGGATCATATCGGAAGGAATCAAGTCCATCTGCACATTCCTGTTATCCGATTCTGCGGAAGGAATACGGCTGCCGTTCAAGGTTACGGAGTTCAACTGTGGAGATAAACCACGCACAATGATGTTCCTCGCTTCTCCTTGATCTACCTGCATGGTAATCCCAGGAATACGTTTTACGGCATCTCCAATGTTGGCATCTGGGAATTTCCCGATCTGGTCCGTGGAAACGACATTTGTAATATTCAAATTGGTACGTTGGGTGTTCAACGCCTTGGCTTGACCACTAAGTCCGTATGCGCTCACTTGAACTTCATCCAGTTCAACATTGCTTGGGTTCAAAACAATACTAACTGCGGCTGTACGACCACCTGTTACGGTCACATCTTGTTCCACATCGGCATAACCCATGTACGTTATTTTTAGGGTATAGCTCCCTTCGGGGATGCTCACTAAGGTAAATCTCCCATCAAAATCAGTTATTGCACCTTTGGAAATTGATTCGATATAAACATTTGCCCCAGGAACATATATCCCGTTTTCATCGGTAATGGTTCCCTGGATATTGCCTGTCTGGGCTTGTGCTTTTACAAAGCCAAACATCAAAATAAGCGTTACAAAAAGTAGTTTCTTTGCGTTCATTGGTTCTTTTTTGGTTCTAGTTAGAATGCAGTCCAAAACTATGTATATCAGCTCATTATGATTTAAACTAAAGGGAAACAAAAAGGAAACAAATCGGTTATACAGCAGAAACAAGAGGGCAACAATTACGTTAGTTTTACATGGGGCTAACCTTTTCCAAAAATTGGGATGAAAATGGGTCAAAGTTCTATCATAAAATTTACCAACTCATCTTTTTGATCTATAGGGAGTTTCTTGCGAAGTCGGTGTCGAGCCACACGAACACTGTCTGGGGTCACCCGAAGAATGGACGCAATCTCCTTGGAAGAAAGATTTAATCTCAGTAACATCCCCAAACGAAGCTCGGCCGGGGAGAGACTGGAATCTGATAGTGTAGACAGTTTTTTAATGAACTCGGGGTGTATTTCCTTGAAAAAATTCATGAATTCGTCCCATTCGTCTTCTTGCTGAAGGTTAAAATCTATCTCCTTGACCAAGGCCTTTATTTTCTCCGAAGTGTCCATGTTTCTTCGGGAAGCAATGTTGCGAAGGGTATTGGCTAAATCGAGTAAGATTTTGTTTTTCTGGGAAAGATGGAGGCTGTACCGAGATAATGATGCGGTTTTGAGTTGCACCTCATTTTGAAGGTTCTTTTCCTCAATGGCCTTTTTATCGAGTTCGGCTTTCAACATCCGTTGCTTGTACTCCTGTATTTTGAGTTTCGCCTTACGTTTTCTGCCCAGATAGCTATACAAAATGGTGAGAATGGCAGCCAGGGCGAACAAGGCCACCCACAACAGGTTCTGATTGGCGGCACTGACCTTGTTCTGCTCCTTCAACAATTGAATTTCCGCTTCCTTTTTATTGGTCTCATAAATGGTCTGAAGCACATTCAGCTGATTGATATTCTGTGCCTTGAGCATGGCACTGTTGTAGGCTTCGGCCTCCATTAATTGGGCATGGGCATTTTCAAAATCACCCATAAGTGCATAGGCTTTGGAGAGGTCTTTATGGGCACTTTCCAATTGATGGAAATCCTTCAATTTCTCCGCAATTTTTTGTGCTCTGCCAGTAAAGTCAAGCGCTAATGTATAATTTCCTGTTTTCCGATAGCTATCACCCAAATTATTGAGCACATTGACTTCTTCGACCGTATTATTGTCCTTTACATACTCATAGGCCTTAAAAAAATATTCGAAGGCCAAATCAAATTCTTCCAAATCCTCATAGATGCTACCAATGTTCTCATTGGTCATGGCTACCCCATGCTTGTCATTCAACTGTTCAAATAGCAGCAGGCTTTCTTTTTGATAGGCCAAGGCTTTATCATACTCCCCTTGTTTTTCATAACAAGCCCCCAGCAAGCCCATCGATTCTGCCTGTCCCTTGCTAAAATCCAAATTCACCGTGGTGTTCATGGTATCGGTGAAGTGCTGTTCGGCCAGCTCAAAATTATTTTGGGAGAGATATACCTTACCTATATTATTGTTCAGGGTGATGTAAAGGGTGTCATTAAAATCAGTTCCGATTTGCTCCAAGGCTCTATTGTACTGTTCCATAGCTTCGGAATACAGCCCCAATGAGCGATAATATTCCCCCAGTTCCAAATGACTTTGGGCTATCTGCTTTGGAAAATTGGGTTTGCTTTTGGACAGTTCCAACTGTTTTTGCAACTCCAAATAGGTAGGGTCCGAAGTTTTTGCAGAAGTAATGTCAATAGAAGTTTGATGGGCCAAACCATTGCTATGGACGAGGACCATCAACATCATCAAAAGAAAAAAAGGTCCAAAAAATGTTCTCATTGAACGTAATTGGCAAAGAAGGTTCAAGAAACACAATTACGTTCGCCCAAATATCACCGTTAGGTTAATAAACCTTTACGAATCGGTTAGGGGGAAAAAAGAAAAGCCCCGCTATTGCGAGGCCTTCATTATGATATATTTTTTGGTCTTACGCTTGGAAAGGCTCAATGGAAACATAAGATTTTCCACCTGCTTTCTTTTCAAACTTAACCAAACCATCCACCTTGGCATGCAAGGTATGATCTTTACCAGCGTAAACATTATCACCAGGATTGTGCTTGGTACCACGTTGTCTAACAATGATGTTACCAGCAACTGCTGCCTGACCACCAAAAATCTTAACACCTAAGCGTTTCGATTCTGATTCTCTACCGTTTTTTGAACTACCTACACCTTTCTTGTGAGCCATAATATATAAATTTTAGTTCGTGTCTTATTTACTTAACGCTTCAATCAACTCAGCTTTCTTCATAGAAGAATAACCGGAAATATCTTTAGCCTTGGCCAACTCTCTCAACTCAGCTACCGTTTTTGCACTCAAATCTTCAGTTGCCTTTGGAGCTTCCTTTTTAGGAGCTTCCTCTTTTTTGGCTACTTCTTTCTTAGGCGCAGCAGCAGGTTTTTCTTCAGTTTTGGCTTTTGCTTCTGGAGCGGCTTTCTTTGCTCCTTTGGCCAAGATACTTTCAACAACGATCTCAGTCAAATATTGTCTGTGACCGTTTTTCTTTTTGAAACCTTTACGTCTTTTCTTTTTGAAGACAATTACTTTATCTCCTTTAAGGTGCTTTACAACTTTGGCCTCAACAGCCGCACCTTCTATGACCGGGGCGCCAATGATTACGTTACCACCATCTTCCAAAAGAAGAACTTTATCGAAAGTAACTTTTTTACCTTCATCTTCTTGCAAACGGTGAACGTACACTTTCTGGTCTTTTGCAACTTTGAATTGCTGCCCTGCCATCTCTACAATTGCGTACATAATGCGTTAATTAGATTAAATTTATGGTCGCTTTATCAAATTAGCGGGTGCAAATATACTGCTAAATCGTTAATCTACAAGTATTATATGCCCTTTTGGGCCATTATTTTTTTTGATTGTTGGAGGATTTAAAGAGTTGCATAAAGGAAAGTGTTAAAACCAAGGTTGTGGCAAACCCCATAATCGCCACCGTGAAGAAAACGATTCCTTGAAAATTCTTGTAGTCCTTAGACCATGTTTTGGAGAGTTCATCCAAAAAAGTACTGTTGAGTTCCGTACTATAAAATGCAAAGAAAATGGTGAACAATAGCGAAGCTATAAACCCTGTGGTGATACCCGCGGTGAACCCATTTCCGTAACTGAACCCCTTCCCTTGCCGGAGCTTGGTGTACTTGATGGTTTCATAAATGCCAAACCCAGTAATAACCCCGTTGAACAGGCTAAAGAACACATTGGTGTGCTTTCCCAAAAGGGACAAGAATAAAAAATACGCAATTAGAATAGCGCTGGTGACTATCCCAAACCGAATGGGAAGGGTTAAATTTTTCATCTCATTTTATTTTTGGATGCGATGTTTAATTTACTGAATGTTTACGAATTATCCCATAGTTTCCCCCAAAGACTTACAGACTATACATTCCCCTAGTAAATTTTATCCTATATTTAACGTAACATCAATCATCAAATCAATACCAACCTTAGTAGTACATCGTACACCAACATTAAAATTGCGTATTATGAAAAGACATTTACTATCGGTGCTTTTCATCCTTGTCATGAGCAATATTCTTGTGGCACAAGAAGTTGCTTTTGAAGAGTATGATCTGAACAATGGCCTACACGTCATTCTACATCGAGACAATTCGGCGCCTGTGGTCACCACCGCCGTAATGTACCACGTGGGCTCCAAGGATGAAGACCCACAAAAAACCGGATTCGCCCATTTTTTTGAACACTTGTTGTTTGAAGGAACCAAAAACATAGAACGTGGCGAATGGGATAAAATAGTGGCCTCCAATGGCGGACAGGGAAATGCCAACACCTATCTGGACCGCACCTATTATTATGAAACTTTCCCATCCAACAGTTTGGAAACCGGACTGTGGTTGGAATCGGAACGAATGATGCACCCCATTATTGGACAAGTGGGTGTGGACACGCAAAAAGAGGTGGTCCAGGAAGAGCGCCGACTTCGGGTGGATAATTCCCCTTATGGCGCTTACTTCGAGCAGATTTGCAAGAACCTTTTCTTTAAACACCCTTACCGATGGGCAGTAATAGGTTCTTTGGAGCACTTGGCCAGTGCCACTTTGGATGATTTCAAAAACTTCAACAAAACGTTTTACGTTCCCAACAACGCAGTTTTGGTGGTGGCCGGTGACTTTGAAACCGAAAAGACCAAAAAGATGATTTCCGATTATTTCGGGCCTATTCCAAAAGGAGCTGAAATTGAAAGGAACCAAATAAAAGAAGACCCCATTACCTCAACTTTATATGCCACTTATCATGATCCCAACATCCAGATTCCTGCCCTATTTATGGCATACCGAACTCCGGGACAAGCTGAACGGGATGCCTATGTGATCAATATGATTTCTACCTACTTGAGTGACGGCGAAAGTTCCAAACTCTATAAAAAATTGGTCGATGATAAAAAGATGGCACTTCAGGTCTTTGCATTTCCATTGGATGGAGAGGATTACAGCGCTTATATTTTGGGAGGGCTTCCGCTGGGCGAATACACCATTCAGGACCTCAAAGATGAAATTGATGCTGAAATCTTAAAACTTCAAACCGACTTGATTTCAGAAAAAGACCATCAAAAATTGCGAAACAAATTTGAGAACGGGTACGTAAACTCCAATAGTGGGGTAGAAGGAATTGCCAATTCCCTTGCAGAAGATTACATGCTCTATGATGATACCAACCTCATCAACACACAAATTGATATTTACCGCTCCATCACCCGGGAAGAAATTCGGGAAGTTGCCAAAAAATATCTAAAAGTCAATCAGCGATTGGAGCTGGAATATTTACCTGAACAACAAGATGCCAATTAAGATGAAAAAGTATATCCTATTTACTGTGCTGTCGCTTTTCTTGGCAGCTGCACAAGCCCAAATAGACCGGACAACGCCACCTAAAAAAGGTCCGGCCCCGGAAATAAATCTTAAGGAACCCGCTCGTTTTGAACTGAGCAACGGACTAAAAGTAATGGTGGTGGAAAACCATAAATTACCACGGGTCAATATGTATCTGACCATAGATAATCCTCCCATTTTGCAGGGCGAGAAAGCCGGTGTCTCCGATTTGACCTCCGCCATGTTGGGGAAGGGGTCAACCTCCATTCCAAAGGATGATTTTTATGAAGAAGTGGACTTTTTGGGAGCTTCCATAAATATTGGTAGTCAGAGTGCTTCTGCCAATTGTCTGTCCAAATACTTCCCAAGAATTTTGGAGCTTATGGCTGATGCAGCCCTCAATCCCAACTTTACCCAAGAAGAATTTGATAAGGAAAAAGAGCAGCTCCTCACCGGACTTAAAAGCCAGGAAAAGGATGTCTCCGCCATTGCCACTCGTGTTCAATTGGCTCTAGCGTATGGCAAGAATCATCCGTATGGGGAGATCACTTCCGAAGAAACCGTCACTAATGTGAGCTTGGCCGATGTCGAACAGTTTTACAGAAACTATTTTGTACCTGCCAATGCCTATTTGGTCATTGTGGGTGACGTAGAACTTGAAAACGTGAAGGAGCTTGTCACCAAAGATTTTACACCTTGGTCCAAGGCGGTCCCACCATCCTTCAGCTATTCAAAACCTACGGATGTGCAATACACCCAAATCAACTTTGTGGATGCGCCGAACGCAGTACAATCCGAAGTGGCTGTGGAAAACATCGTTGACCTCAAAATGAAGGACGATGACTATTTGCATGCCCTTTTGGCCAACCGTATTTTAGGAGGAGGCCCACAAGGCAGGGTGAATCTAAACCTGAGGGAAGACAAAGGGTATACGTATGGTGCCTTTTCGGCAATCAGAGATAACAAGTACAGTCCTATTCGTTTTAGTGCCTCCGCACAAGTGAGAAATGCCGTGACCGACAGTGCCGTGGTAGAAATTTTAAAGGAAATCGATAAAATGATCACCGAACCTGTTACAGCTGAAGAACTTTCCAATGCCAAGGCCGAATATGCCGGAAGCTTTGTGATGGCATTGGAAAACCCAACAACCATTGCCGCCTATGCCCTCAACATAGAAACTGAAGAGTTGCCAAGCGATTTTTACAAAACCTATTTGGAGCGGCTTGATGCTGTCTCAATCACAGATGTACAAAAAGCAGCACAAAAGCACTTGACCACGTCCAATGCAAGGGTGGTGATTACCGGAAAAGGGAGTGAAGTCTTGAAGAATCTTGAAAAGGTCACATTCAAAGGCAAAGAGGTTCCTGTTTTTTACTTCGACACGTTTGCCAACAAAACCGAAAAACCAGAATACAATGTTGCTGTTCCGGAGGGCATGACCGCCAGTACAGTTTTGGAAAATTATATTGAAACCGTTGGTGGAAAAACAAAATTGGAAGGGGTAGAGTCCTATGCTATGGTGGCCGAAGCTGAAATGCAGGGTATGAAATTGGAACTTGAGATGAAGAAAACCACCAAGGATCAATTTATGCAAGACATAAAAATACAGGGCAACTCCATGCAAAAGCAGGTTTTGGATGGTGATTCCGGTTATATGGTGGTACAGGGACAACGCATGGACCTATCTCCTGAAGATATTGAGAAAATCAAAGAAGAATCGGCTGCTTTTCCTGAACTGAACTATTTAGCGGCCGGGAATATAAGCTTGGAGGGAATTGAACCTGTTGGAGACCAAAAGGCTTACAAACTGAAAATCACCGACAAGAAAACCGCTTTTTATGATGTCGAATCCGGTTTAAAGATTCAGGAAATCTCCGTGGAAGAAATCCAAGGGCAGCAAATGCAGAATATTATGGGATATGATAATTACCAAGAAGTATCCGGAATCAAATTTCCTTTTAAGTTGACTCAATCCGTGGGGCCACAAAATTTTGAATTTTTGGTGAAGGAAATTAAGGTGAATGAAGGGGTAAGTCCTTCAGATTTTGATTAAACCCAAAATAAAATATATAAAAAAGGCGCTCGTAAAGAGCGCCTTTTTTGTTTCAACTTGAACCGCTTTTTTAAAAACTATATTGTACAAAAGCGGAAAGATTTCTGCCAGGGTCATTGATGGGAACCCTTCCATAATCTGCCTGATTGACAAAGGAAAAATTCAAATGGTTATTGTAGGTTACATCAAAAATATTGGTGGCAGCCACACCTAAGGTAACATGTTTGAAAGGCTTCGCGCCGAAACTCAAATCTACAACTCCATATCCGTCCGTGACCTGCTCGCCAAATGAAGAAGCAATATTGGATTGTTCTGAAGTTAGGGTATATGTAGCTCTGGCCCAGACTGCCTCTTTTTCAAAACTTAAGTTGAAGCGGGTCACCAAAGGTGGTGTGAGCGGCAGCGACTCATCCAAATCTTCATTCTTGGCATACACATAGGCCAGTTCTGTCTTAAATCGGTAATCCCTCAAAAAAGTCAGCTCTCCAAAAACCTCAAATCCCGTTTTATAAGCTTCATCCAAATTGGTGAATCGTTTTACTTCGGTAGGTTCCGCCATGGGCATGTACTTTTTATCCAACGTTGGGTCTATGACTGCAACAATGTAATTATCGTACATAGCGTAGTAGACCGATGCGCCATAATTCAACCGATTGAATGCGTAGCCTTCAAAATTAGTATTGGCCTTTACTCCCAATTCAAACTGATTATTTACTTCGGCATCCAAGAAAGGGTTTCCCACATATTCATAAGGGTCCTGCCCTACGGTAAAGTGGTTGATGAATCGCTCGATCATATTTGCAGAACGCACACCCCTGCCATAAGCCAACTCAAAAAGCAAATTGGCCGTTGCCATGTATTTTAAAGATGCCGTGGTACTAAAATTATGCTCTGTACGGGCATCCAAATTAGGGTATTCGGCCACAAAATCATCCGCTGGCGCATCTGTTTTGGAGCGAACCAAATCGTACCTGGCACCTAAATTCAGCAAGAACTTTTTAGATAGGGTGTACTTTGCTTCTGCGAAAGCACCATAATCTTCAATTTGTGAGTCTTGCCATACCTCATCCACAAATTCCATCGGCATGGAAAGAGGTTCTCCGGTCATCATATTCCGTTTTACCAAACGGGTCCGGTTTCCAGTCCTCCCTACGGAAAGGGCATCAACTCCGGTATACAATTTTAACTTGTCAACGGGCCTCCATTCCAGTTCAACCCTACCACCCAAAGTAGTGGCATCCACTTCAGAAACAGCCTCCATCATCATAAAAGTCGGCCGTAATTCATTTGTCATGATATGATCCACTTTAGAGCGATAGACTTTTGCACTCAACGTTTTTAAACCATCAGAAATATTGCCCAGCTTGTAATCTACTGAAAGCACATTACTGTTGTCCTCTTCGGTATCCATGGGAAGACCGGCATGGAGCACATCCCTTCCAAAGGATTGCCGAAACCCGACTTGGATTCTTTGGTTTTCTGTTGGATTGTACCCTAACTGAACACCATAATCGGTACTTTTGAAGGAGGAGGGAACCTCATTTCCATCCCCGTCCTGGTAGTTTCCAAAATCACGGTATCCAAAATTGAGGTTGGTATCAAAATTCTCTCCAACATACGTAACATTGGCAAAACTGGTAATGGCATTGCCGTTGTTTTCACCACCGAAGTTCACTTTTCCATGGTATCCTCTTTCCTGTTTTTCCACTTCTTGGGTGACTAAATTCACGATTCCACCAAAGGTGGGGCCATAACGAAAAGTATAGGGGCCCTTCACCACCTCAACGCGTTCTATTTCTTCGGGAATCACATGGGTTGTAATGGGATCCATACGGTTGGGGCACGCATGCATCACCTTGGTTCCTCCATTGAATTGAACGTTCAACTGTTCATATTGTGCCGCTCGGAATGATGGGTCGATGGCATAATTGCCTCGTTTGATAAGGGCAAAACCATTGATGTCCTTAAAAAGGTCAGCAACATTTTTAGATTGGACAATTTTCTTCTCCGGCTCACTCTTAAAAGTGGAAAAAACTGGGTCGGATATACTTTTTCCCTCAACCAAGACCTCATCCAATTGTACTGTCTTATTTGATAGGGAATCTTGCACAGTGGAAACCTGCGCATAGGACACAACTGTCCCAAAAAGCAAAACACATAGTTTTGCCATTGCAATTCTATTCATTTTTGATTCAATGTTTAAGATTATACACTTACGGCAATGGGTATTTACCGATTCTCTGTTAAATCTTAAGCCATTGGTGGTTTAATGAGTGTATTGCTATAACGATAGGAATAGGCAGTGCTATAAAAAAATGAGGTGCTATTTTCTTCATGGGTTTCCTGCATTTCATAGCTTGGAAAATCCACAAAAAACACCAAGATTTCTTCCCACCCGATTACAGGTAGGGGTTGTTCATCTTCATCGGTCTGCGCTTGGAGCATTTTGGCCAGCATACATTTGCCATCACAGTTAAGTTGAGGTTTGTCCTTATTCTCACAAAGTTGCTCAATAAAACCCTCCCTATCTATACTATAATAGAGGTACATGGAGGAAAAGCGGAGATTGCTCATCATTATCAAGGCTACAAAAAGCCAAGAAAGGACGAGTTGCTGAATTGAAATATGTGGTAATCTCCGCAACAAATAGGTTCAATTGCAAATAGAAATGCAAATATAAGTGTGCCCAGCGGCATATCAACTGACTAAAATCATGTATTAACACATATTAGCCATTTATTAGCCCTCGCAAAGACCCAGATATTTTAAATTTGTGGTTTAAACCAGATTCATGAAAAATTATATATCCCTTTCTATTTTGATTTTGACCGTAGCCTTTACTGCATGTAAGGAAGAGAAAAAGGCATCTGAAGGCCCTACCCAAATGGAACATGTAATGGCGGTGCATGATGAGGTTATGCCGAAAATGAGTGCCATTGGCAAACTAGTGGGTGAACTGAAAGCCAAAGTGGATACTACCGAAACGGGACAACAATACGCTACTGCCATGAAAGATTTGCAGGATGCCCATGCTGCCATGATGGATTGGATGCAAAATTTTGGCAACCGTTTTGATCATGAAGAAATTCTGCAGGGCAAAGAACTTTCTGAACAGAAGCAGGTGTGGCTTAATGAAGAGGAAGAAAAGGTAATGGCTTTGAAAGAGCAAATCAACGGCAGCATTGAAAGTGCTGAATCACTGTTGGCCAAGGGAGAATGATCAATCTCTCCATCGCAAGGTTTCCATAATCCTACGGATATCGTTTTGCAGATACATCGCCGCTGGAAGAATGGAATCGTAGTTGGGTTTGGCATAAAAATACAGGGAGCCCGTTACAAAATGCTCCGTGCTATCGGTCACATAAAACTGGGATTGGGAAGCCGCATTACCGCTTACTTCATAAAACATACCATACACACCATCATCTGGATTCACAAAAGGCTGGTCTATGATGTTGTCTGCCTTTCTCACATGTTCGTAGGATAGTTTTTGGGCATCAATCAACAATGTATCCAAATTACCATGGACTGGTTTATAGGTAAGGTAGATGGAGCCCTTCATCATGGGATAATCCAGAACCAAAGAGCAATCCTTGTTCTCCTTAACGTTGGATAGCATATTTTGATCAAAAGTATAGGGGCAATCTATGTTGGATTCAGTATAGTCTGCAATAGGATAGTCCAATCGAAGCATAGCCTTTGGCTTGGGCTGTACATCATCTTTACAACTGACCGCAAAAATGGTCGCTGCCAAATAAACAAGGAATTTATACTTCATGGGGCAGGGTCACTTTTATGCGTTTTATTCTCTTTTTGTCCAGATTTTCTACAATAAACTGGTAATCGTTGAAGAATATTTTTTCTCCTCGTTTGGGAAAACTGCCCGAAATCTCCAGCACAAAACCGGCTATGGTTTCGGACTCTCCTTTTTTCGACTCGAACTCTTCCTCGTTTTCAATCTTCACCACCCGATAGAAATCTTTTAAGGCTGTTTTTCCATCAAAAACATAGTTGTGATCATCCAATTTTGAGAAAACCAAGTCTTCATCATCAAATTCGTCACTGATATCGCCCACAATTTCCTCAATAATGTCTTCCAAAGTCACTATTCCTGATGTTCCCCCGTATTCATCCACCACCACGGCCAAGTGATTTTTCTTGTCCTGAAATTCCAACAACAAATCATCCAGCTTTTTGTTCTCCGGAACAAAATAGGGTTCCCGTATCAGAGACATCCAGTTAAAAGTCTTGCGGTCGATGTATGGCAACAAATCCTTCACATATAGAACGCCAAGAACGTTATCCATGTTCTCCGAAAAAACCGGAATGCGGGAATAGCCATTCTTTTTGATTTCCTCAAGTACTTCGGGGAATTTCATTTTCTCGTTCAGGGCGAAAATATCAATCCGGGGACGCATTACCTGCTTGGTGTCCGTATTCCCGAAGGTAACGATGCCCTCTAGAATCTTTTGTTCTTCCTTAGTGGTATCCCCTTCCGAAGCCAATTCCAAGGCCTGTGATAAATGATTTACCCCAAAACTTGATTTCTGTTTGCCCAATTTTTCCTCTAAATAAAGGGTGGCCGAACGCATGGGACCACTCAAAGGTGTGAACAAAACATTCAACCCCTTTAAGGGTAACGCCATAAAATGGGAAAATTGGACACGGTTTCTATTCGCGTATATTTTTGGTAGGATTTCGCCAAACATCAAAATCAAGAAAGTGGCAACTACCACTTCCAGTAAAAATCGCCATGTTCCATCAATTCCTGCAAAAATCGTATCCCCAATAGAACTGAACAATAGCACAATACCGATATTGATGGCGTTATTGGTAATAAGAATGGTAGCGAGGAGTTTTTTGGGTTTCTCCAATAATTGAACAATAAGCTTTCCGCGGGAGGTGTCTTTCTCCTGCATTTCGTTCAAATCGGTTTGGGAAAGTCCAAAAAGAGCCACCTCAGCCGCTGAAATCAGCGCCGAACCGCTTAGAAGAAGTAAAAGCACAACTATTTTTATGGTGAAGATACCACCAGTCGCTGCGAAGAAAATCACCAAACAATGGGGCTCAGGATCCAAATTGCGTCGCTTTAATCTTGTATTTAAAAGGGTAGATCGTCATCCTCTTCGGTATCGTCAATGGGCACCTCTGGCGCAGTAGTGTTTGAAGGATTATGTTGTGGCTGAGTCCCAGAAGACTGCTGTGTATTGGACATGCCTGTCTGTCCACCGGACATGCTTTCATTCTTGGTGGTCAAAAAGGTGAAGTCCTGTACATGTACCTCAGTAGTGTATCTCATGTTCCCATCTTCTCCTTGCCATTGTCTGTTTTTCAACCTGCCTTCCACATAGACCTTATCTCCTTTACTCAGGTATTTTTCACAGACTTCTGCGGCCTTGTTTCGCACCACAATATTGTGCCAATCCGTATTGGTGACCTTTTCACCGGTCTGCCTATTGGTATAGGTTTCGTTGGTGGCCAAAGGAAAGCGTGCAATACAATTGCCCCCCTCAAAATAGTGGATTTTCACCTCGTCTCCCAAATGACCGATCAGCATTACTTTGTTCAATGTTCCGCTCATAATCCAAAAGTACTAAATTTTAAATGTTTGTATGAAATCCGCAATCAAAACTGGAACCGGAAAGTCCGTTATTTTTTGCCAGGAAATCCCTTTTGCCAATTTATCCTCCGTTTTTACAATCCAGAACTTGGTATATAAATGTTGATGCGATAGTTTATGTGTGATGGGTTCCTTGTTATATAAGGAAAAGGATTCCATATCGGGGAAATCAGTTTTATGGGTCAATTCGTTTTCCATTTCTTCCGTCTGAAGCTCCCTTTCGGACTCTAAAAGTGGAAATTGATATAGATTTTGCCAAATGCCCCGTCCTTTCCGTTGCTCCATCAATGTATTTTCATCCTCATCCAAAAACACCAGATAATTAAAATAGCGCTCTTTGATTTTGGTCTTGTTCAACTTTACGGGAAGAACATCCACCTTGTTTTCCTTTAAGGCCACACAGCTATCTTGCAGAGGGCACAGCAGGCAGTATGGTTTTTTGGGAGCACACTGTATGGCTCCAAACTCCATAATACCTTGATTATAGTCCCTGATATTTTTGGTATCCATGACCTCTCTGGCCAACTCCTTAAAATATTTGATTCCTTCGGTGCTGTTTATGGGCAACTCCACTCCAAAATATCGCGCAAGCACCCGGTACACATTGCCATCTACAACGGGTTCTGGCACATCAAAACAGATGGAAGCAACCGCACTTGCGGTATAATCCCCCACTCCTTTTAACGATTTTAGCCCTTCATAGGTGTCAGGAAATACGCCTTCGTATTCATTTACAACCATTTTTGCTGTGGCATGTAGATTCCTTGCTCGGGAATAATAGCCCAGTCCCTGCCAGAGTTTTAAAACGGTTTCTTCGGACGCATCGGCCAAATCGCGAACCGAAGGAAATGCCTCCAAAAACCTTTGATAATAGGGCATTCCCTGAGCTACGCGGGTCTGCTGCAGGATAATTTCGGACAGCCAAATCTTATAGGGATCGCGCGTGGAACGCCAAGGAAGTTCTCGCTTATTCGTATGGTACCACGCTAAAATTTTCTCAGAAAAAGACATCTAGAAAAATACTATTGCCAAAATGAATCAGTTTATATACTTAAAATTAAAGGCTTTAAACGAAAGATTAATTTTAATTTTTATATTTGCAAGCCGAAAAAATAAGAAAAATAATCAAGAGAAATGACGAAAGCAGATATCGTAACTAGAATCTCAGAAAAACTAGGAATTGAAAAAGGAGACGTACAAGCAACAGTGGAATCTTTTATGGAGGAGGTTAAGTCTTCCTTGGAAAACGGAGACAACGTTTATTTAAGAGGTTTTGGAAGCTTTATCATTAAGACAAGAGCCGAAAAAACAGGTAGGAACATTTCAAAGAATACTACCATTAAAATCCCCGCGCACAATATTCCTGCCTTTAAACCAGCAAAAGTGTTTGTTGAGGGCGTTAAAAGCAACGTACAAGTAAAATAAAAATAACTAACACAAAAGGAGAAGTACTATGCCGAGTGGTAAAAAAAGAAAAAGACATAAGGTAGCTACCCACAAGCGTAAAAAACGTAGGAGAGCTAACCGACACAAGAAAAAGTAGTTGTTAGCCAACTACTTTTTCATTTTTTATTTACACGTTCTTTGACATAGAGATTCAAGAAACGAATTTCAGTCGGTTCGAAAAATAACCGATTCCATATATTGTTTAATCATTTATCCCAAAAACTAGAATGGGATAGATACAAAATCGATTCAGGTGAATAGAGAATTAATCGTTAGATCTAGTCCTGAAGCAGTCGATTTTGCCTTACTCAAAGATGGAAAACTTATAGAATTACACAAAGAAGAGGACAACAACAACTTTTCCGTAGGGGATATCTTCCTAGCCAAGATACGTAAACCCGTTACAGGCCTAAACGCGGCATTTGTCAACGTAGGTTATGAAAAAGATGCGTTCCTGCACTATCATGACCTTGGTCCGCAACTGTCCTCCATGTTAAAATTCATCAAAAAAGTTAGAACAGGGAAGTTAAAAGACTACACCCTCAAAGATTTTCCATTTGAAAAAGATATAGACAAGAATGGCAGCATCAACGATGTTATCAAAGCCAATCAGTCATTATTGGTACAAATTGTAAAAGAACCCATCTCCACCAAGGGACCAAGAATCAGCTCAGAACTTTCCATTGCAGGGCGATACTTGGTAATGGTGCCTTTTTCAGACAGGGTATCGGTATCACAAAAGATAGCGAGCAAGGAGGAAAAGGACAGGCTCATACGACTTGTTAAGAGCATTAAGCCCAAAGGATTTGGCGTAATTATCCGTACCGTAGCAGAAGGCAAAAAAGTTGCAGAACTAGACAAAGATCTTCAGAACCTGTTATCCAAATGGATAGCAATGTGCAAGAAATTGCAAAGAGCACCGCATCCCGCCAAAGTATTGGTGGAACTCAATAGAGCTTCCTCCATTTTAAGGGATGTTTTCAACGATTCCTTTACGGGAATCCATGTTGATGAGGAGACGCTCTACAATCAAATAAAGGATTATTTGCACGAAATAGCACCCGAAAAAGAATCCATTGTAAAACAGTATTCCGGCCCGGCCCCCATTTTTGAAAAGTTCGGCATTGAGCGTCAAATTAAGACCTCATTCGGACGTACGGCTTCTATGA
Source organism: Flagellimonas iocasae (assembly GCF_042682725.1). Taxonomy (NCBI): domain Bacteria; kingdom Pseudomonadati; phylum Bacteroidota; class Flavobacteriia; order Flavobacteriales; family Flavobacteriaceae; genus Flagellimonas; species Flagellimonas iocasae. The sequence continues at coordinate 373,843 of NZ_JBHUHU010000003.1, forward strand.
GCCGTGGGGCATATCTTGTTATTGAACATACCGAAGCGCTTCACGTTATTGATGTGAACAGCGGTAACCGTTCCAACAAGGCCAAAAACCAAGAAGATACCGCCTTAGAGGTGAATCTACTTGCCGCAACAGAAATTGCAAGACAATTGCGTTTGCGCGACATGGGCGGAATTATTGTTATCGATTTTATAGATATGACCAGAGGTGAGCACAGAAGAAGACTGTTTGATCACCTAAGGAACGAAATGAAGGACGATAGGGCAAAACACAAGATTTTGCCGCCCAGTAAATTTGGACTTGTCCAAATTACCAGACAACGGGTACGTCCAGAAATGAACATCAAGACCAGCGAGGAAAACCCCAACGGCACCGGTGCCGAAGTGGAAGCCCCAATCGTCCTGATTGATCATATAGAAGCAGATTTGGAGCGAATCCTAAAAGGTGACCACAAAAACAACGGCATTGTATTGAATATACACCCGTTCATTGCGGCCTACCTTACCAAAGGATTTCCCTCTATCCGTTCCAAGTGGTTCAAAATCTATAAAAAATGGATCAAGGTACAACCTAGGGATGCCTACAAATATCTAGAATACCGTTTTAAAGACAAAGACGGCAAAACAATACGACCACAATAGAAGAAGCGACTCCAGAAATGGGGTCGCTTTTTTGTTTTATGTACATTTGAACATGCCGTATACCAAAAGCTATACCCTGCCAGAGGCCACAAAAAAAATGGAACACTACTGTGCCTACCAAGAGCGCTGCCATTATGAGGTCATTGAAAAACTAAAGGGCATGCGCATGATTCCTGAAGCCATTGATCAAATTGTAGGGCACTTGATACAAGAAAATTATTTGAATGAGGAGCGCTTTGCCAAAAGCTTTGCCCGAGGAAAATTCAACATAAAAAAATGGGGCAAGAAGCGTATTGTACTCGAATTAAAACAGCGTGAAATTTCAGCCTTCAACATTAAAAGTGCCTTGGCAGAAATAAAGGATCAAGATTATTACCGCACCTTGGATGAACTTGCCAAGAAAAGATTGGGACAAATCAAGGAAAGTAACATTCAAAAAAGAAAGAAAAAATTAGCTGACTATCTTCTATACCGTGGCTGGGAAAGCCATTTGGTCTATGAAAAACTTCAGGAATTGATTTAGTTATTTTTGAGTCAAAAGTCGTTCCGTCCGAACCACCGCTTCCTTATTTTTCCAATCAATCCAACTTTGCCCTTTTAATCGCCGCATCAAATTATCAAAATGGCGCATGAAGAAAATGTTGTAGACGGCCTTCCCAAAATTTTTGGGTTTTCGGGCGATGGCGCGTAGACTCATGGAAAATCCTGGGGTAACATATTTCATGTGGTGCCAATACCCTTCGGGTATGTAAAGTACATTTCCATGTTCCAATTGGGCCACGTGACCCTTGGCTTGCTTTAGGGCAGGCCATTTTTCCAAATCCGGGGAATCAAAATCGATATCCTCCCGTGTAATCAACGAATGTGGAATCTTATACAAAAACTTGGTCTCTGACTGAGAAAACAGAATGCATTGCTTTTTCCCTTCAAAATGAAAATGAAAAATATTGGCCAAATCAATGTCGTAATGCATAAAGGTATGCGAATCACTCCCTCCAAAAAACAACATGGGGAGCCCTTTCATCAATGGCAACCCAAAATCCGGATATGAAAAATCCTTTTGAAGTTGCGGAACTTCCTTTAGAACATTCCACAAAAAAATTCGGTATTTGGTGGGCTTGCTTTTTAGTAGGTCAATGTATTCCCGCATCTTCATTTTAGCATGGGGTTCGTTAAACCCCTCATCATGCTTCACTGGGCGATCATCATAAAGTGGAACTTCCTTTTCACCGGCCACATCTTTCATATAATCCAAATTCCATTTGGAATAAGCGGGCCAATCCTCAATAAACCGTTCAATAACTACTGGCTTCTGGGGTTTGAAGTATTTTTGGATAAACTCCTTTTTGGAAAGGGTCTCCTCCCTGGGAATTTGTGCAAGGTTTAGTTTCAAGATTTCAATGAGTTTGAAACCACTAAATTAGTAAAAAGGTTTTTATAAATTATGAAACCTTAGTCCTTGGAGACCAATCCAGATTTCTGCTTTGCGGCTTCGTTGCGATCAATAACATGACCGGGTCTGGACCATTTTGGTTTCTCCCCTAAAGGTTGAAACTGGGATTCCTCCGCTTCAACAGTTTTCGGTTGGGGCGCTTTTACAAAGGCTTTTTGTGGATTCAAGCCCAATTGTTTAAACATCGCCATATCCTCATTTACATCAGGATTTGGCGTAGTCAATAATTTATCTCCTGCGAAAATGGAATTAGCCCCGGCGAAGAAGCACATGGCCTGACCTTCACGGCTCATTTCAGTTCTTCCGGCGGATAGCCGCACTTGAGTCTTTGGCATCACAATTCGAGTAGTGGCCACCATGCGAATCATTTCCCAGATTTCAACGGGTTTTTGATCTTCCATGGGAGTGCCGTCAACAGCAACCAACGCATTGATTGGCACCGATTCTGGCTGTGGATTTAGAGTGGCAAGTGCCACCAACATGCCGGCACGGTCCTCTTCGGATTCACCCATACCAATAATTCCCCCACTACAAACAGTTACGTTTGTCTTGCGGACATTTTCTATGGTCTGCAAACGGTCTTCGTAGCCTCGTGTGGAAATGACTTCCTTATAATATTCTTCTGAAGTATCCAAGTTGTGGTTGTAGGCATAAAGTCCAGCTTCGGCCAAACGTTTTGCTTGATTCTCGGTTACCATACCCAAGGTACAACACACTTCCATATCCAATTTATTGATGGTACGCACCATGTCCAACACTTGGTCGAACTCAGGCCCATCCTTTACATTTCGCCATGCAGCACCCATGCAGACACGGGAACTTCCCGAAGCCTTGGCACGTAGTGCCTGAGCTTTCACTTGTTGTACGGACATCAAATCGTTCCCTTCAATATCGGTATGATAACGAGCAGCCTGTGGACAATACCCACAATCTTCTGGACATCCTCCAGTTTTAATGGAAAGCAACGTGGAAACCTGAACGGTATTCGGGTCATGATGTTGACGGTGAACGGTAGCTGCTTCATACAGCAATTCCATCAAGGGCTTGTTGTAAATTTCTAGGATTTCCTCCTTGGTCCAGTTGTGCTTTGTGCTGCTCATAGTACTTGGAATCTGATTCAAAAATAAGGCATTCTTCACTATTAAAACCAAGAATAACCGGATTTAAGAAAATCGTCTGTTATTTAGCGCTTTGGAGATTTCAGCAGAATACTCACAGCATTCCCACCAAAGCCAACGGCATTTACTATAACGGTTTCTACCTTTTTTTGTTCTCCCTTATTTTGATAAAATGGCGTTGGAATGTATTGCTGGTGCTGCAACATCAAAACCCCCAATTCCAAGCTCAATAATCCTGAAGCACCAAAGGTGTGCCCTACTTTCCATTTGTTTGTGGTCAAGAAAGGTAGGTTATCACCAAATACTTTTTTGATGGCATTGTACTCTGTCAAATCCCCCTTAATGGTTCCGGGAGCATGCATGACAATCGCATCCACTTCATCCATGTCAGCACTTTTTAAAGCCATTTTCATGGAATCTTGAAAGCATTGGGCGTCTGTTGAAATGGACACGCTATGTTCCAACGGTTCCGTGGCGTAACCCACACCAGCTACCACCGCCAAAGCATTGGATTTTTCTCCTTTTTCCAAACAAGCCAGCCCTGCAGCTTCTCCCAAAACCATGGTATTTTGATTCTTTTCCAAATCCATGGCTTTACAAGGATGGGCATCCATTTCCCTTGAATAAATTTTCAACGCCTGCATTTGCGCAAGGGTAAATGGAGTCAACGGCGCTTCACTGCCACCAACCAGAAATTTATCCGTCAGTCCACTTTGAATCCATGCCACCGCATTCAACAATCCATGCAATGCTGTGGAACAGGTAATGGAATGCGATATTTCTGGCCCTTTCGATTTTAAATCGTGTGCCACCCAAGACGAAATATTGCCCAAGGTGGTTGTTGGCGAAGTAAGCGTGGATGATTTTCCCTGTTCCAAAAACTCTTGATGGTATTTTTCAAAAAGGGATGTGGCTCCGCGGGATGAACCAATATTTACTCCAAAATTGGATTCGGACTTCCATCCGGCTTTTTCAATCACCTTTCGGCCTGTGTAGATGGCAAATAATACGGAGTCATCCAAATCCTTGTATTTATGGTCGGATTGCCGCAGTGCTTCAATTGATTTTTTGATTTCTTCTGATAGTGACGACGCCCAAACGTGTTGTTCGCCAATTTCAAGCTTTGAAAAACGGTGGTTTTTATCCAAGTAGGAATTCCAAACTGCTGCTGCGCCATCGCCCAATGAAGAAATGGATGACAATGCGGTAATGGAGATAGGTTCTTTCAACATATATTCAACTTATACCAATTCCAGAGCCGACTTGATAGCCCCATAAATCCGTTGCATTTGCTCCTTGGTTGTTACAAATGGTGCCAAAATATAAATGGTATGCCCCAAAGGTCTTAGAAATACCCCCTGATCCATAAAATGCTTGAAGAGTTTGTTTCGCAAATTGCCATAACGCTCCATTTGTATATTCAAATCCAACGCATAAATGACCCCCAATTGTCGGGTACTCGCCACTTTAGGATGGTTTTTTAGCTCTTCATTAAACTCTTGGTGCCATTGCATGCTGTTTTGTATCCCGGTCTGGATTTCTTCGGTTTGGAGTAGTTCCAGTGCTGCCAAAGCTGCTGTGCAGGCCAACGGATTTGCCGTATAGGTGTGCCCATGAAACAAGCCTTTGGCCATATCATCACTATAAAATGCCATGTAGACCTCTTCGGTGCAGGTGGTCAAACCCATAGGAATCAAGCCCGCAGTCAAGGCTTTGGACAGGCACATAATATCCGGCTGGGTCTGCAAATACTCCGATGCGAAATTTTTTCCTGTTTTGCCAAATCCAGTCATCACCTCATCAGCAATCAGCAATACGCTATGCTTTTTTAAAAGTCCAAGAATGGCATCGAGACCCTCCGCATGATGCATTTTCATAGCCGCAGCACCTTGAACCAAAGGTTCATAAATAAACCCTGCGATATTATTTTGTTCCAATCGCCGTTCCAGAAATGTCAGGATTTGGTTGATATTCGTCTCTGTAGGCACGGGAATCCGCTCCACTTCAATAAAAAAATCCTCGAACGGACCATTATAGACCGATAGCCCTGAGACCGACATCGCCCCGAAAGTATCACCATGAAATCCCTCCTCAAAAGCCAATAAAACATTGCGTTTTTCACCTTTATTGTGATGGTATTGCAAGGCCATTTTTATGCCAACCTCGGTAGAGGTGGAACCATTATCTGAAAAGAAAAGCTTTTCTTGGTTTTGGGGAAGAATCTTGATGAGTTCTTCGGAAAGTCGTACTGCAGGTTCATGGGTAAAGCCGCTGAAAACCACTTGGTCCAAACGTTGCATTTGCTCTGAGACCTTCTTTAAAATATAAGGATTGCAGTGCCCATACATACAGGTGTACCAGGACGAAATGCCATCCACATAATCCTTCCCATCTTCATCAAAAAGTAAAGCGCCTTCAGCCTTGGCTATACCCAACATGTCCGGACTCACCTTGTGCTGTGTCAACGGGTGCCAAAGATGTTTTTTGTCCCTATCCGATAATTTTTCCAACATTTCTGTCTTACGCAAAACCCTTAATTTATCTATATTGCAAAGATGACAATTAATAGCCAAAAAACTTAATCCAGACCGTGTTTACTAAAATCAGTTCCCTTACTTCTCCTAAATATGAAGGCTTTGACTGGAAGTCGGTTTTGTTAATTTTGTTTTTGGTGGCCTTTTTTATCCGATTTCCCTTTTTCTTTAGGGATTATATTGATCGGGATGAAAGTACATTTATTATCATGGGGCAATCATGGGTGGATGGTCATTTGCCCTACACCCAGCTTTGGGATTTAAAACCTCCGGTTACGTTTTTCTTTTTTGCGCTCATCATCAAAATATTCGGGAAAAGCTTTATTGCCATTCGGTTGTTCGGAACCTTGCTCGTGGCCTTGACTGCTTTGTTTACGTTTGAAATTGCCTCTAAAATCACTTCCAAAAAAGTAGCATTTTGGTGTGCTATGTTCTGTGTCTTTTTTCAAAGTCTCTTTGGAAGTTTGCAAGGCGTAATGTCCGAACATATCTGCACCTTCTTTTTTACGGTGGGCCTCTTTATTTTGTTTTGGAAGGATGATGCCAAATGGTTTTTTACGGCAGGTCTTCTTTTTGGGCTTTCGGTTATGACCAAATTGAATATGGTCTACCCTGTACTATGTTTGGGCATCTATTTTTTATGGGAAGGATTTCACAAAAAACAAATCGGAAGCAACTTTAAAAATTTAAGTTTTATGGGAGCTGGGTTTGTGGCAACCATCGCATTAACAGCATTGCCCTACTATCTCCAAGAAAGCACAACCCTGTGGTGGGAATCCATTTTCAAGGCTCCATTGGCTTATTCCTCTGGAAAGTTTCATTCGCCTTTGAAAACGCTGCCTTTTCTAATCGTGATTTTGGGATTGCTCATCACTGGGTTTTCGACCAAAATAATTGATTGGAAAAACCGGGAGCTTCAAATTTTGACCTTCATCGTGGTGGGTGTTTTACTATCCTACATACAAGCGGGAAAGGTAAATGGCCATTATTTGATTCAGCTTTACCCTTTTATTTTAATTCCTCTCGGAATGGGCATGTCCAAACTTCCTGTTCTACACAAAAAATGGAAACCGGCTATCATTTTCTTACTGGTATTAATCCCGATGGAATCCTATCTGGAATACGCCAATATTATTTCCAACAAAATGGAAAAGGGTTCTTTTTATAATGGCGAAGGTATTGATGTGCCCAACTATATTTCTTCCCATAATCTGGAAACCAAAAACATCTTTTTTACGGAATACCATATTGGCTATTGGCTGTTGAATGAAAGTCCGCCTACTAAAGCGGCCACACATCCAAGCAATATTACCCGGGAGGAACTTTTCCCCTATATGCAAAATCCAAGGAGTACAGGAATGGAAGAGTTGCGGTACATCATGGAGGTAATTCGGCCGAAGACCTTGGTGGCCAGAAAGAATAAGGAAATTTTTGATAAAAAACTGCTCGAGTACAATGCCTACATCGATTTGTATTTACTAGAACATTATTCGTTGGTTGGCACTGTGGGGAGAGGGTTAATTTATCAACGTTTAGAATGATTCAAGCGCAGATTGGATTTGTCCTGCGTACTTTTTCACAGTCTCTTTGTCGAATTTTTTTTCCTCATTGATTCTTCCCAAAAAAGTCACATCTGACTTTTTCAAGATGATTTCCTCTGTAGTCGGGTGTTCATGGCCACTAAAAATTATTCCCACTTTCACCTTTTTCTCCTGGAGTTTTTCCAAGGTCAAAAGCGTATGGTTGATACTTCCCAAATAATGTCGGGAAACCACGATTACTTTGTAATCGGGTTGGATAAGGTCAAAAATAGTATCGGTATCGTTCAAAGGAACCAATAGCCCCCCCGCTCCTTCTATGACCAAATGGTTGTTGGTTTTTGGGGCGACAATTTTGTCTAAATCGATTCGTATTCCATCAATATCGGCCGCTGCATGAGGGCTCATGGGTGTATGCAAGGCATAGCTATTGGGATGGATAATTGTTTTGTTGTTAGAAATAAGCTTTTCAATTTTATGACTATCCGAGTTATCCAAATCCCCAGCCTGAATGGGCTTCCAATAATCAGCTTGAAGCGCTTCCACCACAATGGCAGAGGCCACCGTTTTTCCAACTTCGGTTGAAATTCCTGTTACAAATAGTTTCATCAGCTAGCAGGTCTGGATACGAAATCGCACTGTGTGCATTTGTATTTCCGTGGTTCAAAAAATGGGAACAGCTTATGAAAAATAGTATTTCTTGAATAATAGATTTCTGATTTGGTCGCCTTACAGTTTGGACAGATTATTGGTTTTCCATTATCATCTGTCGCATAATTTCTAACCTCATCATAAATCTGTTTTGCCCTATCCTTATCAGCAGAATAAACTTGAAGCTTTACTCCCCCAATGGCAGCACTAATTAAAGGGTCTGTGTTAATGGTTTCCACATCGCGCAGAAAAACTTGAATCCCCTCTGATTCAAGAACTCCCTTGATGATTTGTACATCAGCAGGAAATTCAAATGTGGCCAAGGTGTGAAATTTAGACTCTTTCATTCCATAGATTTTTTAATAACAACAAAATACGAGATATTTCTTCTTTTGTATTAAAAGCATGCAAACAAAACCGCAAGCGTTCCTCTCCTTCTTTTACCGTTGGCGAAAGAATCGGTCGAACATCAAACCCTTCAAGCTGTAATTGGGCAGCCATTGACTTTACGTTGGCATTCCCCGGGATTATCGCACATTGAATTGCTGAGTTGCTTCCAATAAATAGGTCGGCTATTCCCAATTCTTCCGTTTGCTGTTTGAAAAAGTCAATATTCCACTGGAGTTGTTTACACTGTTCTTTGCCGAAATCCTTTAGAAACCGATAGGAAACCAAAAGGTTTGCAATGGTGTGGGGCGGTAAAGCGGTGGTATAAATTAAGCTTCGGGCAAAATTGACCAGGTAGTTTTTTAAAGCTTCGCTTCCTAAAATAGCTGCTCCGTGACACCCTAAAGTCTTTCCAAACGTTATGATTCGAGCAAAAACTTGTTCTTCCAATCCTAGTTGGCAGATAAAATCCCTTCCTTCTCCCAAAATTCCAGTAGCGTGGGCTTCATCCACAATTAAATAGCAGTCATTTTCGGAACAAAGGTTGGCCAAAGCTTTTAAGTCCGGAGAATCGCCATCCATGGAAAAAATGGATTCGGTGACAACATAAATTTCCGAATCGCTTCTCGACTCCGCTCGAAATGACATCAACTTTTTATTGAGGTCTTCCAAATTATTATGCGCAAACTTATAGCTCTTGGCATTACCCATTTGAATTCCGTCCCGAATACTGGCATGCACCAGTTCATCATACAAAATAAGATCGCCACGCTGCGGAACGGAAGAAAAAAAGCCAACATTGGCATCATAACCGGAATTGAAGACCAAGGCCGATTCAGACCTATGGTGTTCCTTCAAAAACATTTCCAACTCATGGTATAACGCATGGTTTCCTGTGAGCAATCTTGAACCCGTAGCCCCATTTTTTTGAGGTTTGATTTTCAGAAAATCAGAGGCTGCTTTGGACAACTTTTCATTTCGGGTAAGACCGAGGTAATCGTTTGAGGAAAAATCAACCAGACCATCAACCAACGGCAAGCTTCGCATAGCGTCGTTCATTAAACGCTCCGATAGTTTCTGGCGTAATTTTTTAGGCAATTTCTCCATACCGCAAATGTAGCACTTACTGTTTTTAAACAGTATCTTAGTGCTTGTAAAACCTTATTGAAAATGAAATTTACACTCTCGGTCTTTGCCCTGTTTTATGCTTTCTTTTTAACAGCGCAGACCAATACCTACACTATCTCTTTTAACAATGCCGTGCACCACGAAGCTGTCATTCAGGCAACGTTTCCCAATTTAAAAATGGATACGGTCGCCTTTCGGATGAGCAGAACTTCCCCGGGAAGGTATGCGCTGCATGAATTTGCCAAAAATGTCTATGGTTTCCAAGCGATGGACAGTAAAGGAAATCCGCTGAAAGTACATCGCCCTAGTCCGTATGAATGGCAGGTGACCGGCCACGACGGGACTATTAAAATTGAATATATCCTATTTGCGAACCGAGGGGGTGGAACTTATTCCCAAGTGGATGAGACCCACGCGCATTTGAATATTCCGGCAACCTTTATGTTTTCTCCCGAACTGAGTCAACGTAAAATTGAAGTGACTTTTAACCTTCGCAAAGATTTGAATTGGAAAGTCGCTACACAATTGCCTTTGGTTTCTGGCACCACCTACTCGGCCCCGAACCTCTATTATTTTATGGACAGCCCAACTGAAATCAGTGATTATATGCTCAGGTCTTTTCAGGTGGATGGCAAAACCATTCAACTGGCATTGCATCATAATGGCACGGAAGAAGAGGCTGACACCTATTTTGAAAAAGTAAAAAAAGTGGTTTTGGCTGAAAAAGAGGTCTATGGCGAACTTGCCAAGTATGATTATGGAACCTACACTTTTTTAGCCTGCTACATTCCAAACGCCTCTGGGGATGGTATGGAACATCGGAATTCTACCATTGTTACCAGTACCCGCAGTTTGGCCAATGGGGGAATGGAACGAAATATTGGAACGGTTTCGCATGAATTTTTCCATTCTTGGAATGTGGAACGCATGCGCCCCAAATCGTTGGAGCCTTTTGATTTTGAAGCCGCGAACATGAGCGGGGAACTTTGGTTTGCCGAAGGTTTTACCAGTTACTACACCGATCTAATCCTGTGTCGCGCCGGACTTATTTCACCTAAGGAATATGTGGAAGGGCTTGCAGGGACCTTCAATTACGTTTGGAATTCCCCTGCACGTCAGTTTTTTAATCCTATTGAAATGAGTTACCAAGCACCCTTTGTGGATGCGGCTACTTCGGTAGATCCCGTGAATCGGGAAAATACGTTCATTTCCTATTATTCGTATGGAAGTGTTTTAGGATTGGCCTTAGACCTTTCGTTGCGTCAAAATGGACTTAATCTGGATGATTTTATGAAGTTGGCGTATGAAAAATATGGGGAAACAGAAAATCCATACACCGTTGAGGGCCTACATCAAACCCTTAATCAATATGCTGGTAAAAGGTTTGGCGATACCTTCTTCAATAGCTATATCTACAAAAGTGAAATGCCCGATTATGGCCCTCTTTTTGAATCGATGGGTGTGGCACTGGAGCAGAATAGCGCTGTTCCTGGCTTTGGTCCATATGTAAGAATCAATGCGGATGGAACGGCCATTGTTTTAGGAAATCCTACCATGGAAAGCCCTGCTTATGTGGCTGGGTTGGACAAGGGTGATGTGATTACTTCCATCAACGGGCTTCCATTTTCAAAAGAGCAGGAATTTGATGAATACCTAAAGCAGTTTGAGGTTGGTGATATGTTAAAAATTGATTTTATCCGTTATGACAAACCGATGACAACCACGCTGACCCTCGGTGTCAACCCAGATTATTCAATGCATTTAATGGAAGATGTAGAGCAGACCCCGGCGGCCCAAATGCTGGAACAACGCAAAGCTTGGCTCAAGAGCGAATAAATGATTTACTACAAACAGGCCTCCAGCGAACAGGAATTGGAGCAGATTCTTTCGCTACAACAGCAAAATCTTATCAAGAGTCTAACTGACCAAGATCGGGAAAAAGAAGGTTTTTTAACGGTAGAGCATTCCATGGAAATCCTAAAAGCCATGAATGATAAATGTGGGCATATCATTGCAGTTGACAATGGAGATGTGGTTGGATATGCGTTGTGCATGCATCCCAGCTTTGCCGATTCCATTGAAGTCTTACGACCCATGTTCGCCGAAATCAATGAAGTGATTCAAAACCAAAACAGTTATATGGCTATGGGTCAAATTTGTGTGGCAAAGAGCCATCGTGGTAAGGGTGTTTTCAGAAATTTGTACCTCACCATGAAAAATCGATTACCCGAAGGTTTTGACACCATAATCACCGAAGTGGATGCAAAAAACAAAAGGTCGCTCGCTGCACATGAAGCTGTGGGGTTTAGAACTTTACAAGTATATCCAGCGGGTGAGAAGGAGTGGCACCTTATTATTTTGGAATAAAAATCTGTCCTAAATATTGGGGTGTCTACAATGATACAATATGTCAAATGAAAAAGTATTAGCACTTAACTTGATTAAATCCAACTATATCTAGCCTTCCAAAATAAAACACCGATTGTGTATTAAGTTTTAATTCTTGGGATTCTACATCTTCATTTGAAACCTCTATACTGATAGCTTCATTCGAAAAAAAATATTTATCGTTTTTAAACGTGATTTTTCCTTCAAGAGACAATAAATCTTTATTCTTATTCAATTGAACGAACAGAGCTTGAATTTGAGCATCAACCCATTTATTAAGAAATTCATTTAGTCCAATCCTTTTGTAATCAAAAAGCATTATTTTTTGATTATTTTTCAATTCACATGTTATCCAGTAATCATAAACGTCATCATTATAGGATGCGCCGTCTTCAACTTTTAAAATAAATATTTCACTCATTATTTAATTGGATGAAAAGTTACAATGTATCCGTTATCACCAGTGGCAAGTAAAAAATTCTTATTTTTTCCATCACTTAAGATTATTTCTAATGTAAATTCTAGATTATTTTTACCATTCATTGGTACAATATTTTTGGTTAAATATGATTTATCCTTAATTGTTTTAAAAAGTTTGTCTATCATATCATTTTGGCTCGAAAAATATTTCATCAACTCCTTGTCGTTCCAATGTCTCTCAATTATATGTTGAAAACCTGCATTTGAATTTCCTTTTTCAAGGAAAATAATGAAATCATCTTTATTCTTAGTAATAAACTTGAGGTCTAATTCGGTAAATTTAACTCCAGAAGCCCTAAGTTCTTCAATAAGGTTTTTATCAAGGAGATTCTCAATATTTGCAAGCTTTTTGCCCAGCCGCCTATTAGCCTCTCCAAAAAACTCATCCCATTGGGCTTTTGTAAAGTTACGCATGGCCTGCAATATCTTTTTTACCTTGGTAGATTTGGAAACCCAACCCGCCACGGGCACCAAACTACTTGCGACCACAATAAATATTTTTCCATGGTGGTACCTCGCTTCATTGTCGGTTTCAGAGATAGTGTTACAATAGTCCGTCAACTTTTCCTCTACATCGGCAATCAATTGCTTTAGGTTTTCTCGCTCCTGTATAAAACTCACAAACTCGTCCACCTCCGTGCGCAGCTTTTCGGCATCCTCGCAGCGTTTGTCCTTGTATTCAGTCAGTTCCTTTTGTCCCGTGTACCACTGCTCCTTTATCCAGCTCCATATACTGGTTTCCGCTTGTTCCCTTTCCAGTTTTTCCAATAGCAGTCCCATCCGTTTCTGGTTCAGGGCCACCTTGTTGGGCGTGCATTGTAGTTTGGCCCATGTGAAGGCATAAATAAATTCCTGCATGCCCGTGGAAAGGTCATAGAACATCTTGGGCAAGAGTACCAAACCTTCCACTTCACTGTAAAGTCCATCTGTAAGGCCCGCTACAAAGGGTATGTCCACTTTGCTATAATAAAGAGTTTCGGCAATAGGGCCTCCTTCCATAAACAATAAGGGAATACCCCTTGGTCCTTATAGCTTCCCCACCCTTGTTCCCTGCACAGTTCCGTAGATTCTTTCAGATACTCGGCAATGGTTTTTACCTTTTCCAACACTTCTTTATACACCCCATCTGTTGACAACACAGTGTAGGCATCCCCTACAAAAACCTCATCCTCTGCCTTTTCAATACTAGCTTGTAGTTCATTGTTCTTTTGGATAACCTGATTGGCCATTCCACTGCCGGTATCGTAACCATCTTCACTAGTGGATTCTGCAATAAGGTCTTCAGACAGTGTATTGTAGACCTCTTGGTTCGCAACCAGTTCGTTTTTCGTTTCTGCTGTTATGTGTGGGCTGAAAAGTAATTCAGCGATATTGGCATCCTGTTGTTGGTTCAGTTCTTGTAACAGGGAGACTTCTTCTTCCGTTCCTCTGTAATTGCTCAGCAATTCTGTAATGGAATTGAACAGGTTACCAATATCCTCAACGAATGCATCTACGTTCCCAATATTGCCCCAACTCGGGTCATAATTCGTTTCCACTATACCATCGATTAGTTCGTAATCGGTGTTTATTTTAATGTTCGTGAACCCAACCGCTATTTTGGTATCCGCCAAGTAGGGTACAGTGATAACGCCTTTTCCCGAAAATCTGCCATTGTTTCCCTGTATCTCAACCACGGTCACAGGAAAATCCCCTGCCCTAAAAACTTCATGGGGTTCCAGTTGCTGTAATGGCTCTTGGTTGTCAATCTCAATTTCAGGTGGGATACCACAATTGTAGTAGGCCATCTCGTCCTCGGTGGGGGTGGTAAATTCGTGTATGGGGGAAAACGCCAGGCCTTCTGATGTGCTTTGCTGTGTAGGCGAGAGGGGGATACAATCTCCACCCACTCGAAACTCGTAAACAGTGCCCGCCTCCAGGTTGTGAATGGTGGCCTCGTTGGATTGCGACCATAGCCCGAACCAGTCGTTTTCCCCATATCCTTTTTTACGGTACTGTACCCGGTATCGCAAATGTTCGCCCATTTGCCAATTAATCCGTACGGTTTGGGAATTCTCGGCTTCGGAGAGCACAAAACGGGGCGGGGGACAATCGGCACGGTAGGTAAAGTTATAGATCTCGCTCATCCCGTTGTTCCGGAACAAGGAGGTGTCGTTGATGCCATCGCTCACAAAGGCCCTTACCTGCCAACCGTATGTCTTGCCCTCCAAAAGGGGCATCTGTGCGGGGCCATAGTGCAGCGTATTGGCAAAGGTGGTGCTTTGGTACAGGGGTGGACTGGCCAAAAAAGCGGCCTGTGGGTCCATCCCTGTGTCCCAAAGTTCTTTCAGGGTGAACTCGTACTGAACCGCCCCGGCGTTGATGTGCCTTGGTGTCCAATTGAAAATGATGTTCTGCGGGTTCTGCGCAGTGACCAAATCGCCCCGAAAGGGAACGTTGAGCAATGGTGGGTCATTGAGCACCAAATAGATGTTGGCGCAGCTGCGTCTAGATATCCGCTGACCCGAAAATTGGTCGTACACCTCAAAACAGAAACGGTATTGTCCTTCGGGCAACTGTCGGCTGTACTGTTGGGGACTGATTCCTACTAAGTTGTTAAGGTTAAAGTAGGGCTGTAAATCCAGATTCGTCAACCTGTTGTTGATACCTCCGTTTAGGATAATGGGCAGTGCCCCGGAAACAAAATCCACTGATTGGAAATTGATGCCTGGGCCTTCAACAAAGAGTTTTAACCGTACCTGTCTACCAGATTCTTTTGGGCGTCCGTCAATAAGAGGTTCACAAAGAGCTTTTCCTGTGAGGTGGTAGTGTAATCAGACAGTTTAAAGCTATAGGGCGGTATGATCTGTGGGGTGACCTGTACGGGATAGATCTGGGCAATGGTTGTTGAAACGCAAAACAGGCAAATAAAGAAAAAAAGTCTATGGTCAATTTTATTGAAGAACAGGGTTTTCATATAAGTAGGTTTCCTTTAAATGGATGGCAACAGGAATATCCATTAGTTAAAAACCCAATATTATGTCCATCGCAGTAAGAAATGGAGGACAATTGACGTATACTCCATTTGAGTTGATGGAAATGAATAATGGCGAAGTAACCTGAACTTACTTCATTAAAGGAGGAAAAGCGTTTTCTGAATAGCCAGAAACAAAAAAAGCCGCTCAAATGAGCGGCTTTCTTTTTTATGATCCGTTGTTCTTTTAATCTGCAAGAACAATCACTTTGTTATCTTTCATCTCCACAGTACCACTGGTAATGGGAAGTATGGTTTCACCATCATTTCCTTTAGAAAATTTACTTTGAAAAGCCTCGTCAATGGTGATGTTACCCTTCACTTTTACCTTTCCCTCCTGAAGTAATGAAACGATAGGAGCGTGGTTTTCCAACATTTGAAACTCACCGTTCACACCAGGTACCGTAACCGAGGTTACTTCTCCTGCGAACAATGTGGCTTCTGGTGATACTATTTCTAAATACATGTTTTCAAGTTATGAGTTGTGAGTTATAAGTTATGAGTTATTCCGAACCCAACATTCTTAACTCTTAACCAGTTTAAGCTTCCGCCAACATTTTTTCTCCTGCCTCAATGGCTTCGTCGATGGTTCCTTTAAGGTTAAAGGCAGATTCTGGCAAGTGATCCAACTCACCGTCCATAATCATATTGAATCCTTTAATGGTGTCCTTAATATCTACCAAAACTCCAGGGATACCGGTAAACTGCTCCGCTACGTGGAAAGGTTGTGACAAGAAACGTTGTACACGTCTTGCTCTACCTACCGCCAATTTATCCTCTTCTGAAAGTTCTTCCATACCTAAGATGGCGATGATATCTTGAAGCTCCTTGTAACGTTGCAACAACTCTTTTACGCGTTGTGCACAAGCATAGTGCTCTTTACCCAAAATTTCAGGGGTCAAAATTCGTGAAGTGGAATCCAAAGGATCCACCGCAGGATAGATACCCAACTCAGCGATTTTACGTGAAAGTACGGTCGTGGCATCCAAGTGCGCAAACGTGGTTGCAGGCGCTGGATCCGTCAAGTCATCCGCAGGCACGTAAACCGCCTGTACAGATGTAATGGAACCTCTTTTGGTTGATGTGATTCGTTCCTGCATGGCACCCATCTCGGTGGCCAAAGTTGGTTGGTACCCCACAGCAGAAGGCATACGACCCAAAAGTGCGGATACCTCAGAACCTGCTTGTGTAAAACGGAAGATGTTGTCTACGAAGAAAAGTACGTCTTTTCCTTGTCCGTCACCGGCTCCATCACGGAAATACTCAGCAATGGTCAATCCAGACAATGCCACACGGGCACGAGCTCCTGGAGGTTCGTTCATCTGACCGAACACGAAAGTTGCTTTGGATTCTTTCAGGGCTTTTTTGTCCACTTTGGACAAATCCCAACCACCTTCTTCCATAGAATGCAAGAAAGCGTCACCATATTTTATAATACCTGACTCCAACATCTCACGAAGCAAATCGTTCCCTTCACGGGTACGTTCACCTACACCAGCAAATACAGAAAGTCCACCGTGTCCTTTTGCGATGTTGTTGATCAATTCCTGAATCAATACGGTCTTTCCTACACCAGCACCACCAAACAGTCCAATTTTACCACCTTTTGCGTAAGGCTCAATAAGGTCGATAACCTTGATTCCAGTGAACAAAACCTCGGTTGAAGTGGAAAGGTCCTCAAATTTAGGAGCCTCCCTGTGAATAGGAAGTCCGTTGTCTCCAGCTTTTGGAAGGTTTTCCATACCATCAATGGCATCACCAATTACGTTGAAGAGTCTTCCATAAACATCTTCTCCGATTGGCATTTGAATTGGATTTCCGGTAGCAACTACATCAACACCTCTACTTAAACCGTCAGTAGAATCCATGGAAATAGTTCTTACTGTGTTTTCTCCAACGTGGGATTGTACTTCCAACACCAATTTGGAACCATCGGCTTTAGCAATTTCAAGGGAATCGTAAATTCTTGGAATTTCTACTCCTGATTCAAACTCAACATCAATGACCGGGCCAATAATCTGGGCAACCTTACCTGTAACTTTAGACATTACTGTGTTTATTTTTAATTGAATACGAGGAAAAAACTGCTTTTTTTCCGGCTGCAAAGATATGCTTTTTCCTTTTTTAATCAGAAACTAAATTCCTCTTTTTTTACCAAGAAAAAAGGCACTGAAAAATTCAGTGCCTTTTGATTTATATTATTAGGTTTTATTACGGATTTATGGTCCAAGACACATAGTAGATGGAACCTATATTCCCGGTACCAATAGCGGTGAAGTATTCATCACCCAAAATATTGGAGCCCCCTACTTTAAATATGGATTTTATGCTTGGCACAGCATAGTTGATTTGCGCATCCAAAACGGTATAGGCTGGAATATCCCCATCAGCAAAGGAGGCTTCCCAAAAATAACTATCGCTCCATCTGTAGTTGATGTTGAAGCCAAAGTTTTCAAAAAGGGCCGTGTTTCCAAAGTGGGCCTTAACCTTGTGTTTTGGTGTGTTAAAGTTGGTTCTAAAATCAGCCAACCTAGTTTCATCAATATCCAAATCGGCGAAGGTATAGTTCACGCCCAAATCAAAGTTTCCAACTTTTGTATCTACACCAACCGTTCCTCCGTATGAATTAATATTCGCATCGGAATTGGTATAGGTTTGATACACTTGATAGTCTCCATTTTGGAGCGCCAACAAAGACAATCCTTGATCCCCTGCCTCTCCGTAGAAAGGAACAGCAGTTGTGGTATTGGCCAAGAAGTTTTTATATTGATTATAGTATCCACTCAAATCGATGGTAAACCTACCCACTTGGGCCCTGTAGCCTGCTTCATAGGCCGTGATTTCCTCGGGTTGAACCAAAGGTGTGTTGACTGCTTCCGGAGCCCCAGCTTGAAGGGAAGACGTAGAATACGCATTCTCATAGGCCGCGCGACCTACAATTTCAACTGTTGCAGGTACTCCAAGATTGTCTTGAGCTGCTTGACTCACATTGAATGTCCGTACATCCCTGTCCAAGTTAGCTGGTGCGGAACCTACCAAAATGGCCCGACCGGCATTCAAACCGATGAACAAATCTTGTGTGGTAGGGTTCCTGAAACCTTGTTGAACGGAAACCCTTAGGTTGTGATTTCTTTTTTCGCCCAATGTATAGGCCAATGAGACCCTTGGAGAAACAAATCCGTCGAAGAATTCATTTTTATCGTAACGAGCAGAACCTGTAAACTTTAAACGGTCATCCAAAAATTTCTTTTGTATCTGGAGATAAGCGCCATATTCATTATACGTAATAGGCCCATCAATATCTGTAAAGATGGTTCCATCGGAATTCAATTCGTATTCCCTGAAAGACCCTCCAATCTGAATGTCCGCCCAATTATCTACTAAATGTGCCAAATTATAGTTTCCATTCACATGACGGAACTTGGTTTGGTCCACAAACTTGGCTCCAGTACTTAAATTTCCATCATTGATTACTCTATTGAAGGTACTCTGAAAAGCATCGGTCCCTGGAATCAACCTTCCTTGGTCCGCAGCCTGACGACCTGCAATATGCGCTTGGGTAGAAGCTTGATCAGGAGTAAGTCCTGCCTGTTGTATTCCTCCCAAGTATGTTGGAATATATGCTGTTGCATAATCGGTAAACCACTGCGTGTCGGACTTCCATGCTCTGTTTACGTTGATTGCTGCGAAACGAGTGTCATAGGCATCACCAGAATTTTCGGAAACAATATACCCTCTTAAGAAAAAGTGGTCGTTTTTAATTTCCAAGCGATGTTGTTGCATGGTGAATCCAGCCACGGCATATCTGTTCGCTCCCTGGTAAATGGTGGTACCACGACCAATTCTGCTATTGAAAATTACCTCCAAATCATTTCCGAAAGGTCTATAGTGTACTGCAAAATCCGCTTTAACACTTTCGGCATTATAATTGGCCAAATCCGATTCATCATATCCTGTTCTTGAAATCAGGGCCGAACCAACGGTCCCGGATGGCAATCCAGCAGCGGCATCAAAGTTCAACGTTGTTGATACTTCATCACCATATACATTTAACCCATCATAAGCAGGGTTTGAACGGTCTGCACCAGGATTATTTAAATCTATGGTGCGGTTGGCATGCCAATCCTCACCTGTTAAAACCGACAAGTTTGCTTTAACAGCAACCCTATCGCTAAAGGCATGGGCGGCCCTTACGCCAAAATCCTTATAAAAATTGGAACCTGCAGCATCTTGAGTGGTTACCCCTCCTTTGGCATAGGCACTTATTCCCTGAAAATCAAATGGATTTTTACTGGTCATGAACAAAATACCGTTAAAGGCACCTGCACCATATAATGCAGAAGATGCTCCTGGTAAAATTTCCACACTTTGTACATCCAGTTCGGACATCCCCACCAAGTTACCCAGTACAAAGTTTAGACCGGGTGCGGTGTTGTCCATTCCATCCACCAACTGCAAAAATCTATTGTTCGCAAAAGTGGCAAAACCTCTTGTGTTTATGGATTGAAAGGTTAAACTGTTGGTGTTGATATCTACTCCTTTTAAATTTTGCAGTCCGCCGTAAAAAGATTCGGCGGTAGTATTCTTTATTTCCCTTAGTCCGAATCGCTCCACGGAAACTGGCGATTCAAAAATTCGTTCTGGAGTCCTAGATGCGGAAATCACAATCTCGTCTAACAAGGTGTTGGCTTCCGATAGGGTTATTGTAAGTGTCTGGTTGTTTGAAGTGACATTGGCCACAAAATCTGAAAATCCAATACTGGTAAATCGAAGTTGAAATGGAGGCTGTTCCGAAGTATTGAAGGTAAAATTTCCGTCAAAGTCAGTAGTGGTCCCTTCTGCTTTTCCCACCAAAACGACATTGGCCCCTGGGATGGGCTCATTGTTATCATCAACTACCTTTCCCTGAATGGTTGTTTGAGCAAAAGACGCAACTCCAAACATCATTAGGGAAATGAATAAAAGTCTTCTCATCAGCTTTGAATTAGAGTTAAATAAGATTTAAGTATCTGTTAAGCATTGGAGGTGGAAGATACATTTTTTTTTATTTGATTTCCACAAATATGAAAAAAATTATGCATGCATAATACTTTTTTCATAAAATATAGGTGTTAAATCTATCTAATTCATAAAAAAGCACCCAATTGGGTGCTATGAGATAGTGATATTTCAATCTTAAAAGTTACTCCACAGTAACCGATTTTGCTAAATTTCTGGGCTGATCAACATTACATCCCCGCATAACGGCAATGTGGTACGATAATAATTGTAATGGTATGGTTGTCAATAAAGGAGAAAGTCCTTCGGAGGTTTCGGGGACCTCAATAACATGATCTGCAAGTTCCTTTACCGTTTCATCGCCCTCGGTGACAATGGCAATGATTCTTCCGTTTCTTGACTTGATTTCCTGAATGTTACTGACCACCTTTTCATAATGCCCTTTTTTGGTTGCGATAACGATTACGGGCATTTGTTCGTCAATCAAAGCGATAGGACCGTGCTTCATTTCAGCAGCCGGATACCCCTCTGCATGGATATAACTGATTTCCTTCAATTTAAGGGCGCCCTCCAGAGCCACAGGGAAGTTATAACCCCTTCCTAAATACAAACAATTGGTCGAGTCCTTATATATTTCTGAAATCTGTTCCACAATTGGGTTGGATTCCAATGTCTTTTCCACCTTTGAGGGAATGCTCTCCAATTCCGCCAAATACTCATGGTATTTTGATTGGGAGAAAGTCCCTTTCTCTTGCGCCAATTTTAAGGCAATCAAGGTCAGAACCGTAATCTGCGTGGTGAATGCCTTTGTTGATGCCACACCAATTTCCGGTCCGGCATGGGTATAGGCTCCAGCATCAGTCTCTCTGGCTATTGAAGATCCCACTACGTTGCAGACCCCAAAAACGAATGCACCTCGCTTTTTGGCCAACTTTATGGCGGCCAAGGTATCCGCTGTTTCCCCAGATTGTGATATGGCAATCAATACATCATTTTCTGTAATCACGGGGTTCCGGTACCTGAACTCGGAGGCGTATTCCACTTCAACAGGAATCCTGGCCAAATCCTCAAAGATATATTCGGCTACAAGCCCTGCGTGCCATGAGGTTCCGCACGCCACAATGATGATTCTATTGGCGTTAAGGAATTTTTCAAGATTCTGGTCAATCCCCGCCATTTTTATAATTCCTTGATCAGCAAGTAAACGCCCTCTATAGGTATCCAAAATGGCTCTTGGTTGCTCGTAGATTTCCTTAAGCATGAAATGCTCATACCCACCTTTTTCAATTTCCTCAAGATTCAATTGAAGTTCAAGGATATTGGGATAGGCGATGGAATCATCTTTGATTTTGCGCAACTTTATTTCTTTCCCCAAACGCACAATGGCCATTTCCTCGTCCTCCAAATAAACCGCGTTATTGGTGAATTCTATGAATGGAGAGGCATCCGATGCTATGAAATATTCGTTTTCCCCTATTCCGATAGCCAACGGGCTCCCAAGTTTAGCAACTACAATCTCGTCAGGTTTATTTCTATCAAAGACGGCAATAGCGTATGCACCCACAACTTGGTTCAACGCAATTTGGACTGCTTTACCCAGTTTAACATTTTCCTTGTTCTTGACCTCTTCAATAAGGTTGACCAATACCTCGGTATCCGTATCGGAGTGGAAAGTATAGCCTCTTTTGATAAGTGCTTTTTTGATGGACTCATAGTTTTCTATGATTCCATTATGGATGATTACCAAATCCCCGGAGTTTGAATAATGGGGATGGGAATTTACATCATTGGGGACGCCGTGTGTTGCCCATCGGGTATGTCCAAGTCCCAATTTTCCATTGGTAGATATAGAGGATTCCGCTTTGTTCCTGAGATCTTCTACCTTGCCCTTTGTTTTGGACAAGCTGGTGGTTTCACCATCAAAAAGTACAATACCGGCACTATCATACCCTCTATATTCAAGACGCTGGAGACCTTTTATGATTATGGGATATGCATCTCTATGACCAATATACCCTACTATTCCACACATAAGCTAGATTTTTTTTGATGAACGGTTGATGCTTGGGGGTTTAGGCCACTAAAATTATAATGTATTGGGCAAAAACCGGTAAAACGACACGTTCAAAACGACGAACAACGCAAAATTAGCCATAAGAAGCGATATCAGTTCGCTTCTGTGTAATAAATTTCGAGTTTCAGCTTTTTGTCTTCGTTGGTAGCGTCTACATTACTTCCATAAAGTACGGTTCCCAATGGGCTGATGGATGCCATCATAGGAATATCCATCCCTTGGTTGTCACTACTGCGCATGCCCTCTTGCACCCGAATTAGGTCAATATTTGAAGTCAATGTAAGCCCAAGACTGGCATTTGTGGAATCCCTAACAATAATATTATTGAGGTGTTCGGTTATTCTAATGGTGTATTTTAACCCTCTACCCCCTTGTTTATCGATGATACCATCGTAGTTTAGATAAAGTCCCAAAGGACCTTCATTTACAATGTTTTCTGTACCAATATTATATAAAGGTAGATTGGTTTCGGCATTATATAGATAAAGTCGTGGTGGCTCAACGATGTCTCCTCCTCCCAACGTATTCTGATCTACATAAAACACCAAGTTTGCCTCATTGATGATCCAATTGTTTTGTCTTATCTGGTTGATAATGTTGTCCCCTCCATTCAAGGTTTCATCAAAAAGCCTAACTTCAGTCAAAGTTTTTCCGCCTTTCACATAGATACGGGATGCATTTTCATCATTGTCAATTGCTCCAGCAATTTCGGGGGACAAAGCTTCATCCTCAAAAATATTGATGGCATTTCCAACATAGGCACTATTGCTAATTGCCAACAAATTAAGGGTGTAATCCCGCTCTGCTGTTTCCGGAGCTTCCTCTTCTGCGTTATAGTCTTGGTATTCGTAAGTGATGGTAATATTGGCTTCCGTTAAATCCAACAGAAACATTAACTGTTCACTATCGGCATCATCTGCTGAAATATGTATCCCCCTGAAGAAATTGGCAAAATTGGACTGGCTCAACAACTCGGATTGTCCTTCCTTGTCCAAAATATTCTGTTGAAAGAATTCTGGGTTCAATGGCACCCGAATTCCTGGAGGTCTTCGTGTATCCACCACGGTTTCTGATTCATCCACTTCCGTATCTGGGTCATCTTCGGCAAATATCAAAGTTTCTTGATTGTCGATAATCACAGTCTTTTGCCCTTCCATGGTCAGCTCTTCCCCAATAAAACTTGAAAAATCTTGATTGGAAAAATAACGTTGTCTTTCCTCAAAGTTTGTGTTTGGATCCAAATCCCTCAGATAATAGGTGGATCTAGACACCTTAATCTCGAAAGACTCCGCCCTATTTCCATAAATACTGTCCAAATCAAAAGTTCGGCGATAAATGTTAGGAATAAAATCTTCTTCACTTCCGTCTTCATCAGGATTCAATGGATCGGAACCAATGTTTTGTTCCTCAGCATCAGAAACACCGTCGCCATCTGAATCTGAGGTTGAATCATACGGATCAACATCCAATTCGTTTTGCACTCCGTCCCCATCACTATCATCTGAGACAGAAGGTGGTAATTGAAATGGAATATTCAGATACACTGCCTTTACAGTTTCTTCCTCTGGTATCGTTGAATCGCTATCATCAGAATCGGCATTGTCCTCTGTGGTTTGGGAATAATCTCCAAAAATTGGGTTGGAACTAGGTAAGGTGACCTGGGTTATAATGCTTGCCTTTCGCTTTCCATAAACAGGGTCTGTATAAGTGCCTAGCTGGTACAACGGCAAACGATTGGTCTGCACGGCGGCAATCCCCTTGTTGAACGTAAAAACATCATACTCCACCTTGCCTGTAGTAAAGGGCTCCCCTGCCACAACACCTTCCCCGATGGTATCCAGTTCATCTTCACAAGAAGCAGTCATCAAAAATAAAGTTCCAACCAAGGCCGAAACTTTTATCATCCTGTAAAATCTCATGCAATTTATTTTAAAACCTCTGTTTTATAGAAATTTGTATATGCTTCCTCTGCTTCTTGAAGCGAAACATAAGGCAACACTGGTTTGGAAAGATTGGCTATGTGGTTCTTTAAATCCTCCGACACCTCTTCCGCGGCTAAAATAATGGCATCGGAATGATCTACGGCAACCTTTAACAAATTATTATAGTCGGGTTGTTCCAACGAAGAAATATGTGATTTATCAATACCATCGAAGGCAATTTTGTTAATCATCTCAGTATCCAGTTCCCCTTCAAAACTCTTGTTGTAGATGGAGGTGACTATTTTACTGTCAGCAAACAACGGCTCGTCCGAATAATACTCCCTCAGGTACAATGGAAGTAAGGAGGCCATCCAACCATGAACATGGATGATGTCTGGGGACCAGTTCAATTTCTTTACGGTCTCCACCACGCCTTTGGCAAAGAAAATGGCCCGCTCATCATTATCCGGAAAAAGTTTTCCCTCGCTGTCCTTAAACGTTGCCTTTCTCTTAAAATATTCTTCGTTATCTATAAAGTAAACCTGAATCCGTTCCCGAGGAATCGATGCAACTTTGATGATCAAGGGCATATCCATGTCGTTGATCACCAAGTTCATTCCCGACAACCGAATTACTTCATGTAATTGATGCCTCCTTTCATTAATGTTTCCATATCTTGGCATAAAAATGCGTATCTGCCCACCGTTGCTATTGACCATGCGGGGCGCTTCGTACGACATTAAGGAAACTGGATTCTCTGGGAGGTAAGGAACTAATTCAGAAGATACAAACAATATCTTTTTACCATTCATAAACACTTTCTTTTGTTTATCCGAAAAACGTAGCTGCAAAAGTACAAAAATTATGCTGATTACCAGTATTTATAGTATTTTTGCCCGCTCTTAATCCTTGTAATGCACATATTTGACCATAAAAAAGAACTTATGTCCTTTCTACAGGAAGAGCGCAACAATAACCGTACCATTGGGCTCGTGCCCACTATGGGCGCCCTTCATGAAGGTCATATTTCCTTGGTTAAAAAAGCACTTTTGGAAAATGATTTGGTGGTAGTCAGCATTTTTGTGAACCCTACCCAATTCGATAAAAAGGATGATCTTGAAAAATATCCAAGAAATCTTGATCGCGATTTAAAACTTTTGGAACTCGTTTCAGAAAACATTGTGGTTTTTGTCCCTTCCGTGGATGAAATCTATGGCGATCATGTAAAATCCAAAAGCTACGAGTTCGATGGTCTGGACAAGGTCATGGAAGGTGAGTTCAGGGAGGGTCATTTTGATGGCGTGGGCACTATTGTGGAACTGTTCCTAAGAACCGTTTCTCCAGACAAGGCCTATTTTGGGGAAAAGGATTTTCAACAGCTTCAAATCATCCGAAAGATGGCAGCTTCCAAGAAATTACCTTGTGAAATCATCGGATGTCCCATAGAACGAGAACCCCATGGTCTGGCCATGAGTTCCCGTAATGAAAGGCTGTCAAAAACGACTAGGGAAGAAGCAAGTTTTATCCATGAAACACTGCAGTCTGCCAAATCAAAATTTGGCACGGAAAGTGCAAGGAACATTGCGGATTGGGTAAAAGGTGAGTTTGGAAAAAGCCCGTTGTTTGAGCTGGAATATTTTCAAATTGCGGACGAGGACACCCTCACCCCTATGCTCAAAAAACAAGAGGATACAAAATACAGGGCGTTCATTGCCGTTTATGCCGATGGTGTTCGCCTAATAGATAATCTAAGATTGAATTGATAAATTTGCACCATGCAAGTAGAAGTTGTAAAATCTAAAGTTCACAGGGTAAAAGTTACAGGAGCCGACCTTAATTATATCGGAAGCATCACCATTGATGAGGATATCATGGATGCGGCCAACATTATTAGGGGCGAAAAAGTGCAGATTGTGAACAACAACAACGGCGAACGGCTGGAAACTTATGCCATTCCCGGACCACGAGGTTCAGGAGAGCTTACACTGAATGGTGCCGCAGCCCGAAAAGTGGCCGTTGGCGACGTATTAATTCTGATCACCTATGCTTGGATGAGCATTGAAGAGGCCAAGTCATTCAATCCCGCTTTGGTCTTCCCTAACGAAGCCACCAATCTTTTGAACTAATTTTGGGCACATCCCTAAAAAAATTCCTGAAGATTTTTGTTCCCATAGCCGTTGGGCTCTTTTTGGTTTGGTATTCTTACAACGCCACAACACCAGAAGAGCGCAAACAGATTATCCATTACATCTCCAACGCAAGTCCGTTTTGGGTGACCGTATCCGTAATCCTGGGAATTTTAAGTCATATTTCCCGTGCCGTTCGATGGAATTATCTTTTGGAACCCATGGGATATCGACCCAAAATCATCAACAATATCTTCATTGTCCTTATTTCCTATTTCGCCAATCTTGGGATTCCCCGTTCCGGTGAAATTTTAAGAGCCACAGCTTTGACCACCTACGAAAAAGTCCCTTTTGAAAAAGGTTTTGGTACCATCGTCACTGAAAGGGTCATCGACCTGTTGATGCTTTTGTTGGTGATTATCATAACCCTTTTGCTTCAAACTGACATCATTTTGGCCTTTTTGAAAGATAAAGGAGTCAACCTCATCGGTGCCTTTGGTATTCTGCTGGTTGGAATTGTTGGACTTTTTGTAGCTACTGCCATCATCAGAAAATCCAAATCCGCACTGGCCCAAAAACTCAAGTCCTTTTTGAACGGATTGCTGGATGGTGTCCTCAGTGTCTTCAAAATGAAGAAAAAATGGGCCTTCATTTTTCACACAATCTTTATTTGGGCGGCCTATATCGGTATGTTTTGGGTCATCAAGCACACCGTGGCAGAAACCATGTCGCTATCCCTTAGCGAACTGCTCGTTGCCTTTGTCGGAGGCGCCTTCGCCATGTCCACTACCAATGGCGGAATAGGGCTATATCCCATTGCTGTCAGTGCCGCTTTGGGCATTTTCGGAATCAGCTCCGTTTCTGGCGATGCTTTTGGTTGGATCATGTGGATCGCACAGACCTTAATGGTTGTGGTTTTTGGCACAATATCCTTCATCGTCCTACCGTTATTGAATAGGAATAGGTAGACCCCGACCAACTAAATCTTAACCAATGAAAAAATGTCTATTATTTCTATTGATGGGCTTTGTGTGCCTAAATCTTGGAGCACAGGTAAAAAAGGAAATCTTCGAATCCTTTAAGCTTCAGGAACGAAGGGACGTCTCCTACTATTTTCCCGAGGACTATACCGAAGAAAAAAAATACCCCCTGATCGTTGTTTTGGATGCAGAATATCTTTTTGACCTAGTTGTGGCCAATGTAAAATTCCAAAGTAGATTGGGCCGTATGCCCCAAGCGATCGTTGTTGGTGTAGATCAAGGCAAAAATGATATCCGGTGGGAAGATTGTGCTTACGAGGAGGGTACTGGTCTACCAACCGATAAAGGAAAAATGTTCTTTGAGTTTCTAGGAACAGAGATTATTCCCTACTTGGAAACGAGCTATAACATTGCTCCGTTTAAAATGTTTGTGGGGTATGACATTACTGCCAATTTTGGAAATTACTATCTGTTCAAGGATCGTTCGCTTTTCAATTCGTATGTAAATATTTCGCCTGTTTTGGCTCCCGAAATGGAAAATAGGGTTCCGGCACGTTTGTCCGCTTTGGAGCAAGAGATTTTTTATAATGTGATTGTGGAAAAAGAAGCTTCGGATGACAGGCAGCTTATCCTTCAAATGAACCACAACATCAAATCCATCACTAAGGAATCCCTTCATTATTTCTTTGACGAATATGAAAATGCCGATCACGTTTCCATTGTGGCCTATGGAATCGGAAAAGCCTTCGACAATGTTTTTCATATGTTCAGGCCCATCTCCCCAAAAGAGTACAAGGAAAAAATCATTACTTCGGATGAGTCTGCGTTTAAATATCTTGAAGACCGTTATGCATTGATTGAAAAACTCTTCGGGTTTGAAAAAACTGTAGAACTCAATGATATCATGGCCATTTACGCGGCCTGTAGAAAAAAGAGCGATTTTGAATCCCTGAAACCTTTGGCCGAACTCTGTAAGGAGCAATACCCCGAAACCATGATGGGCTTTTATTTTGAAGGCGAGTACTACGAAGAAATCGGGGAGCCCAAAAAAGCGTTCAAGACGTTTGAAAAAGCATTCCAGCTAGAAGAAATCGATTTTTTGACTAAGGACATGGCCCTAGAAAAAATAGATGCACTCAAAGCTGACTTCGGATATTAAAATCCAATTACTTTTAAGGACTTTGCTATCTTAGCCAAAACCTGAATTCAAGGAATGGCTAAGACCAAAACTGCTTTCTTTTGCCAAAACTGTGGCACCCAATACGCTAAGTGGGTCGGACAATGCTCCGCCTGCAAGGAATGGAACACCATTGTGGAAGAAGTGGTCCAAAAAGAGGACAAAAGAAGTTGGAAGGCCAGCAGTGTTTCAGACAAAAAGGCCAACAAGCCTCTCCGCGTTTCTGAAATTACCCATGAAAGTGAGCTTCGGTTAGACACGAAAGACCAAGAATTCAATCGGGTGTTGGGCGGTGGACTTGTGCCTGGTTCCCTGACCTTATTGGGAGGAGAGCCTGGTATTGGAAAAAGTACCCTACTGCTTCAAATTGCCTTAAAACTGCCTTTTAAAACGTTGTACGTTTCTGGGGAGGAAAGCCAACGACAAATTAAGATGCGGGCTGACCGAATCCAGCCCAATAGTGAAAATTGCTACATCCTCACCGAAACCAAAACCCAGAACATCTTTCAGCAAATTGCTTCGTTGGAGCCCGATTTGGTGGTCATCGATTCCATCCAAACCCTGCACACCGATTATATTGAATCGGCCGCTGGAAGCATTTCGCAAATTCGGGAGTGTGCTGCGGAGCTTATCAAATTTGCAAAGGAAAGTCATACCCCGGTCATTTTGGTGGGACACATCACCAAAGATGGCACCATTGCCGGGCCCAAGATTTTGGAGCACATGGTAGATACCGTGCTTCAGTTTGAAGGCGACCGAAACTATGTTTACCGCATCCTCCGTTCCCTAAAAAACCGATTTGGTTCCACGGCTGAATTGGGCATTTATGAAATGCAGGGCAGTGGGCTTCGGGAAGTGAACAACCCTTCGGAGGTCCTCATTTCCAAAAATGAGGAAGACCTCAGCGGAACTGCCATTGCCGCCACAGTCGAAGGTATGCGTCCGTTACTGATTGAAATCCAAGCTTTGGTGAGCACCGCGGTTTATGGAACACCGCAACGTTCCGCGACCGGGTTCAATGCCAAACGCTTGAACATGCTCTTGGCCGTATTGGAAAAACGGGCCGGTTTTAAATTGGCTGCCAAGGATGTGTTTTTGAACATTACCGGAGGTATTTCTGTGGATGACCCCGCCATTGATTTGGCCGTGATGGCCGCCATCCTTTCCAGCAATGCGGATATTCCCATTGAAAAAGGGCTCTGTTTCGCTGCTGAAGTGGGCCTTGCAGGAGAAATTCGACCTGTACAACGGGTAGACCAACGTATTCTAGAAGCCGAAAAACTGGGTTTCACTACTATTTACGTCTCGAAAAGCAATAAAATAGGGCTAAAAAATACAGCAATCCAGATTCAAAAAGTTTCTAAAATTGAGGATGTGGTAAGCCTACTCTTCGGATAAATTAAGGTGCAGGGTTTGGAATGGCATTGTGGATTTCCTCAATCCCCTTCAACACCTCATCCGAAAGATTCACTTCAATACTGCCTATATTTTCCTTAAGCTGTTCCATAGTTGTCGCACCGATAATGTTGCTCGTCACAAACGGACGGGTATTCACAAATGCCAAAGCCATTTGTGCCATGCTCAACCCATGCTTCTGGGCCAATTCCGAATACTTTTTAGTCGCCTCCACGGCAGTTTCACTACTGTATCGACTGTAATTTGGAAAAAGCGTAATCCTTCCTTTTCTAGGTGGAATTTCATCCAGATATTTTCCACTCAGCACTCCAAATCCTAAGGGTGAATAAGCCAAAAGTCCCGTTTGTTCTCGCATTGAAATTTCAGAAAGACCTACTTCATACAATCGGTTCAGCAAGTTGTATGGGTTTTGAATGGTCTTAACTCGCGGCAAAGTTCTGTGTACCTTGCTTTCCTCCAAAAAGCGCATGACACCCCAAGGCGTTTCATTAGAAAGTCCCAAATGCCGAATCTTTCCTTCTGCAACCAAATCCCGAAAAGTCTCTAAGATTTGATGGATATTGTCGTCCCACGAATCCACTGCATGGGCATTATAGCCACGCTGTCCAAAATAGTTGGTGTTGCGCTCCGGCCAGTGCAATTGATACAGATCAAGGTAATCGGTTTGGAGTCGTTTTAAACTCTTTTCCACAGATTCAACAATTTCCTTTTTATTGAAACCCTCATCCCTGATAAACGAAGCGGGGCCACCCGGTCCAGCCATTTTTGTCGCCAGCACAACGCGATCTCGGTTACCGGTCTTCGCGAACCAGTTTCCAATGATTTCCTCCGTTACGGCATACAATTCCTTTTTCGCAGGAATAGGATAGAGTTCTGCGGTATCAAAAAAGTTGATGCCCTGATCCAAGGCATAATCCATCTGTTCAAAACCTTCGTCCTGGGTGTTTTGTCGTCCCCAGGTCATGGTGCCTAAACAAATTTTGCTTATTCTGATATCGGTATGTGGAATTCGCGTGTATTTCATCAAACTAATTTTTAAACGACTAAGGTAGTCAATCCAAATTTTTGGGTTTTAAAGCAATTGTTATTTTTCCAACTCCAACAAAATGGGACAATGATCACTGTGTTTGGCTTCCGATAGAATAACCGAACGCTTCAACCGGTCTTGCAATGATTCATTGACCATTCCATAATCCAAACGCCAGCCCTTGTTATTGTTTCTTGCATTGGCACGATAACTCCACCAGGTATAATTGTGGGGGTCTTTATTGAAATGCCGAAAACTATCAATAAAGCCACTCTTTATGAAATTACCAATCCACTCCCGCTCCACAGGTAAAAACCCGGATACATTTTTGTTTCGGACTGGGTCATGGATATCGATGGCTTCGTGACAAATATTATAATCCCCGCAGACTACGAGATTGGGACGCTCTTTCCGAAGATCATCCGCATAATTCTGAAAATCCGCCATATAGGTGAGCTTATGGTCCAAACGGGCCAAGTTGGTGCCAGACGGCAGATACATGCTCATTACAGACACATCGCCATAATCAGCTCGAATGTTCCGTCCCTCAAAATCCATATAATCGATACCCGTACCATATTCCACATGATCTGGCTGCTCTTTGCAAAGCAATGCCACCCCACTATATCCCTTTTTTTGAGCACTGAACCAATAATGATAGGGATATCCGACCTCCTCCAAAACCGAAGTATCCACCTGCTCTTTCATGGCTTTGGTTTCTTGCAGGCAGACGACATCAGGGTCCACTGCCTGTAACCATTCCACAAATCCCTTATTTATTGCGGCACGGATGCCATTTACATTGTACGAGACAATCTTCATGCTTAAATTTTGCCTAAAAATAGCCATTGCTGCCGTTTTGTTAAAATAAATGGGGTTGCCGATCATGCTGTACCTTTGTTTTTGGAACGCTAATTGATTATCCTACTAGGATTTTAATTCATACCTCATGAAAAAACTTTTGCTTCTTGCATTCTTGTTTTCCGGTTTTTTGGTATCGGCCCAAGCCTATCCTCCGCTTTATAACAGTAACGAGATTAAATTCAACATTGGCTTGTTTTTGGCCACATCCACCGTTGAAGGATCCTACGAATACTACTTTAGCGAAGATGCCAGCATTGGTGCAACGGTTTATTTCGATAACGATGCCACCGATTACAACGGAAATTTTGGAATCGGGCCCAATTTTAGGGCGTATTTTGGCTATCAACCCAGAAGCGGTTTCTTTGCCGAAGCTTTTGGACTCTACTACACTGGCGAGGATGAAATTGAAAACGACCTGCAACGAAACAGGGGGTATAGCACCACGGCTTTGGGACTTGGATTGGGAAACAAATGGTCTACCCGCGACCAACGGTTCACCGTAGAAGTTTTTGGCGGTTTAGGCCGAAACATCAATCCAGAAGACTTTCAGGATGATTTTATGTACCGCGGTGGATTGTCTGTTGGTTTCCGGTTTTAATCCCTACTTTTAAATCTAAATTTTTAGGGGATGACCGCCTTATTGCTTATCGATATTCAACAAGGGCTTCAAGAAATGGAGTTTTACGGCACGGAACGCAGCAATCCGGATGCCGAGGTCAACTGTTCAAAAATCCTGAACGCCTTCCGGCAGAAAAATTGGCCCATTTTTCATGTGCAACACTGTTCCACAAATCCAGCTTCACCGCTGTACCCTGGAAAAAAAGGGAATAAACTTCATCCGTTGGTGACTCCTTTGGAAGGTGAACCTGTCATCCCAAAAAATGTGAACAGTGCCTTTATCGGAACAGATTTGGAAGCCCGCCTAAAATCTCAAAACATCACAAATCTGGTAGTGGTTGGACTTACCGTCGAACACTGCATCTCCACCTCTGTTCGAATGGCCGCAAATTTGGGTTTTAACGTAACCTTGATTTCGGATGCCACGGCTGCCTTTGATAAAATTGGAGTGGATGGCAATAGGCTGAGTGCCGAAATTATCCATAGTGCTGCCCTTGCCAACCTCAAGGAGGAATTCGCCAAAGTGATGAATACAACATCATTATTGAAGGAACTTGCGGATTAGTTACTATTTTTATGTCGATAAAATGCACAGAATCAACACGTCCCATAAAGTTGTTCCAAATCCGGTATCATTTTTCGGGAAAATGCCTCTTATCTATGGCGGCTGTTATACCAATTTAGTGTACCACAACTGAAGAAAACAATACATGCAAAAGCATCTCCAGTGAAGAATTACAACTCCCCAACAACTACAATGAAAATTATTTTTTTAAGCATTACACTACTTTGTAGTGTTCAAATTTTTGGTCAGGACATTCAAAAAGATTCCATTACTGAGTTGGATGAGATTATCCTTACCGAAGATCTTGCTCCTAAGAAGGCTACTGGAATTACCGCTTCATCCACCATCAGCACCAAAACCTTTGAGCGGTTCAATCCTACGGATATTCCTTCGGCAGTAAACCAAATTTCTGGAGTGTATATCCTTTCCGGAGCCATCAATACCAACCGGATTACCATTCGTGGGGTGGGGGCAAGAACATTGTATGGAACGGACAAGCTCCGGATGTACTTCAACGGTATTCCTGTGACCAACGGCACCAATTTCTCCGATATTGAGGCCTTCGATTTGGAAAACATGGGCTCACTTGAAGTCATTAAAGGACCAAAGGGAACAGCCTATGGCACCAACTTGGGCGGGGCCATTATTTTGGACACCAAATCCCCAAAAATTGACGAGACCCAACTGTTCAATACCACAAATATTGGGTCCTATAATATGTTGAAGGACAACCTTTCCTTCACCCATTCTGAAAAAACCTTCGACCTCACCTTTAGCTACAACCATTTGGAAACGGATGGCTATCGCCAGAACAGTCGCTTTGAGCGTGATGGATTTTTATTGACGAGTAACGTTACCCTCAGTCCAAAAAGCAGTATGGGCATCTTGATGAACTATATTGATTACACGGCGGGTATTGCCAGTTCCATCAACCAAACCGATTTAGAGGAAGACCCTACCCGTGCAGCCGGAAACTGGTTGGCGGCCCAAGGGTATGAAGCCAACAAGTATTTACTGACAGGTCTGTCGCATACCTATCAATTTTCTGAAGCGCTGAAAAATACTTCCAGTATTTTTTATACCTACACGGACCATTACGAGCCACGTCCGTTCAATATTTTGGATGAATTCACCAACGGTTTTGGATTCCGAAGTCAATTTGAAGGGAATTTTGACAGAGCCCAATATACCTTTGGTGCCGAACTCTACAAAGACGAATACCATTGGGGCACGTTTGAAAACCTATATCAAGACAATAACGGCAACGGAAGCCTTCAGGGTGACCGTTTGAGCCAGAACACCGAGTTCCGTAGGCAGTTCAATGCGTTTGCGACCTTCATGTATGATTTAACCAACGGGCTGTCTGCACAAGTGGGGCTGAACCTCAACAAAACCCATTATAATTTTAAGGATTTGTTCAATCAGGGCTCGGCAAACACTTCGGCTACCCGTAATTTTGATGCCATCTTGCTCCCCAGCCTTGGTCTGCAATATGCGCTACGATATGGCCACTTGTATGCCAATATCAGTCGTGGTTTTTCCAACCCCAGTTTGGAGGAGACCTTAACACCTGAGGGGGTCATCAACCCAGATATTTCTCAAGAGACCGGCACCAATTATGAAATCGGTGCGCAAATGACCTTGTTGAAAAATCGGTTTTCCTTCAATGCAGCGTTGTACCGAATGGATATCAATAACCTTTTGGTGGCCCAACGTGTGGGCGAGGACCAGTACATTGGCACAAACGCGGGCGAAACCCGTCATCAAGGGTTGGAAATGGACGTAAAATACATCGCACGCCTCTCCAATGCCCTTTCACTGGCACCTTATTTTAGCTATACGTTCAACGACCACACCTTTGTTGATTTTGTGAATGAGGACAACGACTACTCCGGCAATCCGTTGACCGGTGTCCCGAAACATCGTTTGAACACGGGAGTGGACCTACAACATGCCAATGGGTTGCAACTGAATCTTACGCACCAATATGTGGACAACATCCCATTGAATGATGCCAACACCCTGAGCAGTGATTCCTTCAATGTTTTTAACG
The DNA here is from genome assembly GCF_042682725.1 of Flagellimonas iocasae. NCBI lineage: Bacteria > Pseudomonadati > Bacteroidota > Flavobacteriia > Flavobacteriales > Flavobacteriaceae > Flagellimonas > Flagellimonas iocasae. The sequence goes on from NZ_JBHUHU010000003.1 coordinate 408,991, forward strand.
CGAGGTTGGGCTACAAAACCAAACTCTCCAATCATTTTTCATTGGGGGTACATGCAGGTATCAACAATGTGTTCGATACGACCTACGCGCAATCCGTATTGATCAATGCCACCGGTTTTGGAGGAGCGCAGCCGCGCTTCTTTTACCCCGGAAATGGCAGAAATTACTATGCTGGAGTACGTTTGGGCTATCTTTTCTAGGGAAACTAACATTTATCATTCCTGACAACGGGCCAAATGGGTTACCTTTAAGGATAACCTAAACCGCTGTACCTATGAGTTATGACACCCGAGACCTCTTTGAGCGCATGCGCGAAGGGGGTACCATTCCCCATGATGATCCCCAAATGCCCAAACTTTCAAAAATGGTGGAAAAGACCATGGAGTTGAGAGCTGCGCTTAACTCCTCCACCAGTCAAGATGAGATTCGGGAGCGGCTCAGTGAGATTATCGGTCAAAAAATTGATGACAGCACCCGTATTTTTGTGCCCTTCCATACCAATTTTGGGCGACATACCACCTTGGGCAAAAATGTCTTTATTAATCACGACTGTACTTTTTTGGACCTCGGCGGGATTATCATTGAGGACGATGTGCTCATAGGCCCCAAGGTGAGCCTTATTTCGGAAAACCACCCCATTGCGCCCGCCAACCGACAATCGTTGTCCCTGCACCGTGTGGTGATCAAACGAAATGCTTGGATTGGAGCGGCAGCTACCATTTTACCGGGGGTCACCGTAGGTGAAAATGCGGTAGTGGCTGCTGGGGCGGTGGTAGCCAAAGATGTACCCGCCAACAGCATTGTGGGTGGTGTGCCTGCCAAGTTTATTAAGATGATTGGGGAGTGACTTATCTCACTCAAACAACCTCAAATCCAATTTTATTGAATATTTTACATATCATAAATGTAACCTGATGGAAGAAGAATATTCTATATTCAAAAAATACCCAACCTTAGAACAGGCATCAGAATTAAAGGAAATCCTTGAGAACGAGGGGATAGATTGTGTTTTGGGAGACAACATCCCTCCAGTGGATGTTACATTTTCAGGAAATACCCTGCAGAATGAATTTGAAGTCAGGATTAAACAAACAGATTTCAAAAGGGCTGAAGAAATATTAGAGGAGGAAGCTGAAAATCTCATTGACCAAGTTGACAAGAATTACTATTTGTTCGATTTCACTGATGAAGAACTTTATGAAATTCTGCTCAAATCTGATGAATGGAATGAGTTTGACTACACCCTTGCTCAAAAAATATTGACTCAAAGGGGGAAATCGGTTGACAAGGCACTACTGAATTCCCTAAAAAATGAGCGGCTAAAACAATTGGCCAAACCAGAGGGAAATCAAAAAGCCTGGATTGCAGCTGGTTATATTTTTACATTTTTAGGAGGTATTCTTGGAATAATCATTGGCTACTTTTTATGGACAGCAAAAAAGACTTTACCTAATGGAGAAAAAGTCTATTCTTATTCAGAAAAAGATAGAAAGCAAGGCAAGTATATTTTCATAATCTCTATAATAATATTTCCCATATTATTGATATTGAGAGCGTTTATGCTTTTTTAGGGAGCGTTATCTTTTAAATCGTATAAAAATGCGAAATATCATAGGAGTCTTGTTAATTGGTCTAAGCGTCTCTTGTTCAAATAAAATAGAGCTTGATGGTAATTGGGTAATCTCAGAAATGCGTTTTAATGGAAAATCAGTTTACCCCAATACTGTCTCAAAAGAGTTTTCAATAGAATTTAATGTGGCAGGATATGAAGGGGCAGAAAAATTATCATTTCAATCTTTGGATTCAACTATAATACTGCCTGGGTTTGACTCTGAAAAGTTATTGGGGACCTTCAGCTTTAAAACAGATAAAATAGGGATAAAACTTAACAACCCGTCTAATTATACCAATTCTGAATATGATTTGGCCAAAGAAATTTATTTAGGAGAATTTGAAATCATTAAGTATCCAAACAAATATATTTTAGGATTGAAATCAAATTCCACAGGAATTAAATTAATTAATGAAGATTATCTGTTAAAAGAGAAAATTGATGATTTTTTTAATTATTAAAACCAGCATAATTAAATGACCACAAAAGACTTTTTCAGACTTATCATTAAAGCTTTGGGAACATATTGTTTTGTCGATGCTCTTTTTACCTTAGTTCCTAATATGTCTTATTCAAGTGGCTTTTTATCATTTCACTTTGCCATGAATTTGATTTACTTGATTGTGACAGGGCTGATTACCTACATTTTGTTATTCCAAACTGACCGAATTATAAAGTTGTTTCGCTTAACAAAAGGCTTTGATAGTGATATCATAGAAACCAAAGATTTAAAAACAAAAGGCCTTTTCAAGTTTGCAGTCATACTTATTGGACTCCTTCTTATTGTAAATAATTTGGCCCAATTTATTGACTATTGCTATTTAGCTTTTAAAAATCAAGTTTCCGCATACGGTCTGGGTGAAGTTGAGGGTGCTATGTTTGATCAACATCTTGACTATAATTGGTGGGCCATTTCCGGATTAAATATTCTTATTGGAATTCTAATGCTGATGAATTATGATTGGATTGCGAAAATATTTACGAAAGAAAAGTGATGTCAGATAGACATCAAAGAGCATGAGTTCACCGCAAAACCCGCTTTATCCCCTTTAGTGCCATCACCACATCTTGTATTTCAACCTGCTCAAAAGCATCTCTTTCCAAGTAAAACAACATTTCCAAGGCTAAATCTAAATAGTGGGCCAATGCTTCTGGCGTACCATAGGTATCGGTAATCCAGTCTTGGAGCTGTGCGATTTGGGTTTCGTTCAACATGACGGCAAGATAGTCGGTCCGTTTAAGTTGTGTTACTACGAATTAGTAGCTTTCGACATGACCCTTGAAGAATTTTTCAGTGAGGGTTTTGATTAACATTGAAACGTCACCCTGAACTTGTTTCAGGGTCACACCGCTATGGGATGCCGAAACAAGTTCTGCATGACGAAAACCCGGTTCTCGATACTTTTCCTTCGGAAAAACTCGAACTGACGGGTTTACAACATCTACTATTCCGTATCTTAGTCAGACATAATACTGCCCTATGCAAAAGTTGGTCTTGATCGTTTTGTCGCTCCTTATCTTTTCCTGTGCCGAAAAAGCGCAAAAAGAGGTAAGCTCCGTGGATCCCGTTAACTGGAACAACCGCACGGTAACGCTTTCGGCCAATGATTCCTTGATGCAAGGCATCAGTTACCTTTCCGTGTATTCCCAAATCTATAGCGAAACGGAACACCGTACCCATAACCTTACGGGGACCATCAGCATGCGCAACACCAACCTTAGAGATACCATCTACCTCAACAAAGCGGAGTATTTTGATACCCATGGGAATTCCATCCGCACCTATTTCAACAAACCCATCTACATCCAACCCATGGAAACCGTGGAAATAGTGATCGATGAGCACGACAAAGAAGGGGGAACGGGAGCCAATTTCTTGTTTCAATGGTCCATAAAACCCAATACGCACGAACCCTATTTTGAGGGAGTAATGATTTCCACCTCTGGGCAGCAAGGGCTTTCCTTTACCACCCAAGGCATTCGGGTGGAATAACATTTCTGGCATTCCGTCTCACAATCTGGCCTCTAAATGTTAGTGGCTAATTCCGTATCTTAGTAAGGGTTCCTTCACAGCACATGCGGAGCAACCCGCACATACAACCCAACAAACAATTCCCTTATGAAACGTAAGCAATTCATTAAATCTTCCTCCATGGCCGTGGCGGGCGGAATGTTACTGCCCAACCTTGCCTGTTTGGACAAGAAAAAAGAAACTGTGACCGCACAAGCTACCCCTCCAAGAACAAATTGGGCCGGTAATTATACCTACCAAGCCGAAAAACTATATGAACCTACCTCTACCGAAGAGGTACAACAATTGGTGAAGGAATTGGGCCAACAAAAGGCCTTGGGTTCCCGACACTGTTTCAACAACATTGCGGACAGCCCTAAAAATCAGATTTCTACCAAAAACCTGAACAGAGTGGTCAGTCTGGATACGGAAAATAAGACCATCACCGTGGAAAGTGGTGCGCGCTACGGGGATTTCAGTGAGGAACTCTATGAAAAAGGCTACGCGCTCCACAATCTGGCCTCCTTACCACATATTACGGTAGTGGGCGCCTGCTCCACGGCAACACATGGCTCTGGGGTCACCAATGGAAATTTGGCCACCCCGGTTGTGGCTTTGGAACTCGTTACCCCAAGTGGTGAATTGGTGACCATAGACCGCGACCATCCCGATTTTTATGGCATCGTAGTTGGTCTGGGCGCTTTTGGCATCGTTACCAAGGTCACTTTGGAAATCCAAGAGGCTTTTGATGTGACTCAGAATGTCTTTGTGGACCTTCCATTGTCTGCCTTGGTCGAAAATTTTGATGAAATCATGTCCGCCGGGTACAGCGTTAGCCTGTTTACCGATTGGTTGGATGAAAAAATCAGTGAGGTTTGGGTAAAGCGCAAAGTGGATACTGAGCATGAGGCGCTGGGAGATGATTTCCATGGAGCCAAGGCCGCTACTGAAAACTTGCACCCTATTGCTTCCATTTCTGCGGAGGCTTGTTCCCAACAAATGGGTGTTCCAGGCCCTTGGTACGACCGTCTGCCCCACTTTAAAATGGGTTTTACGCCCAGTGCGGGTGAAGAATTGCAATCCGAATTCTTTATCCCCCATGAAAATGCCGTTGAAGCTATCTTGGCGTTGGAAAAAATGAAGAATGAAATCAATCCGCATTTGATGATTACCGAAGTGCGAACCATTGCTGCGGATGAATTTTGGATGAGTCCTTGTTACCATCAAAATTCTGTGGCCATTCACTTCACTTGGAAGCAAAAACCGGAGGAAGTCATGGCGTTGCTCCCAAAAATTGAAGCCACTTTGGCTCCGTTCAATGTAAAACCACATTGGGGTAAACTGTTCACTGTAAATCCGAATACCCTGCACGAGCGTTATGAGAAGTTTGGCGATTTCTTGGCCTTGGCTAAGAAATACGACCCCGAAGGGAAATTCAAAAACGACTATCTGGATTTGAATATTTACTAGGCAAATCTTGTCCGATTATGGTATATTGTAGGATGGAACCCAAATTCTTTTTGGGTTTCCAAAGCTAACGCAACATACCACTTATGACCGATTTGCAAATTGCGAAGGAGGTTGAACTGCAACCCATTTCCGCTATTTCCGAAAAATTCGGCATCCCTGTCGATGCGATTGAAATGTACGGGAAGTACAAGGCCAAACTCCCTTTAAAAGCCATTGACAAGGAAAAGGCCAAAAAGAGTAATCTGATCTTGGTTTCAGCTATTTCACCAACTCCTGCCGGTGAAGGAAAGACCACCATGTCCATTGGGCTATCGGAAGGATTGAATCGGTTAAAAAAGAAAACCACGGTGGTACTTCGTGAACCTTCGCTCGGTCCTGTTTTTGGAATCAAGGGTGGTGCCACCGGAGGTGGCTATTCACAAGTGCTGCCCATGGAAGACATCAATCTGCATTTTACAGGGGATTTTTCTGCCATTGAAAAAGCGCACAATCTTTTGGCGGCCCTAATCGACAACAACATTCAAAGCAAGACCAATTCCTTGTTTTTGGACCCACGAACCATTGGCTGGAAACGGGTAATGGACATGAACGACCGTTCCTTACGGCACGTGATTGTGGGTTTGGGAGGAACTACTTCGGGTGTGCCACGGGAAACGGGTTTTGATATTACGGCTGCCTCAGAAATTATGGCCATTCTGTGTTTGGCCGAAAACCTCAGTGATTTAAAACAGCGTTTAGGAAATATTTTTGTGGGATACACTTTTGATAAAAAGCCCATCTATGCCAAAGATCTAAAAGCGGAAGGGGCTATGGCAGCCTTGCTGAAAGATGCCATAAAACCCAATTTGGTGCAAACCATTGAAGGGAATCCTGCTATCATTCATGGTGGGCCGTTTGCCAATATTGCCCAAGGCACGAACAGTGTCATTGCCACTTTAATGGGTATGTCACATTCCGAATATACGGTTACCGAGGCTGGTTTTGGATTTGACTTGGGTGCCGAAAAATTCTTTGACATTAAATGTCAGAGTGCAGGGCTTACCCCAAAAGCCGTGGTGCTCACTACCACCATCCGCGCCTTAAAATATCATGGCGGAGCAGACTTAAAATCGTTGACCGAACCCAATGTTGAAGCTCTCAAAAAAGGATTGCCCAATCTGGAAAAGCATTTAGAAAACATTGCTAAGTTTCAGGTGGTTCCGGTGATTTCCATCAATCGATTTAATTCGGATACAGAGGAAGAGATTCAAGTGATTAAGGATTTAGCGGCATCAAAAGGTATTCGCGTAGCGGTTGCTGATGTGTGGGCCAAAGGTGGGGAAGGCGCTTTGGATTTGGCACAACACGTCATCGATGTGGTGGAATCCAGCACCTCAGACTTTAAACCACTGTACGATTGGAAATCAAGCGTAACTGACAAAATAGCTACTATTGCAACCGAAATCTATGGCGCCGAGTATGTGGATTACACTCCAAAGGCAAAGGCCAATCTTAGGAAAATAGCTGACTTGGGACTGGAACAGCTCCCTGTTTGCATTGCCAAGACGCAAAAGTCATTATCGGACAACCCTGCATTGCTGGGAAGGCCAAAAGATTTTATCATCACGGTCCGTGAAATTGAAATTGCCGTAGGTGCTGGATTTTTGATTCCCATTACAGGAGATATCATGCGAATGCCTGGTTTGCCAGCGCATCCTTCTTCCGAAGGAATCGACATTTCCAATGATGGAGAAATTACCGGATTGTTCTAGAGCTTCTGCAACCAATACCGCATATCCACTTCTTTGGAGATGATATCCTTCACCTCAGAAAGTTTTACGCGTTCTTGATCCATGGTATCCCTGTGACGAATAGTAACCGTATCGTCTTCCAACGTTTGGTGGTCAACCGTGACACAGAATGGTGTTCCTGCCGCATCTTGACGACGGTAGCGACGCCCAACGGCATCCTTCTCATCGTAATCCACATTGAAATCCCATTTAAGTTCGTCAACCAATTTTTGGGCAACTTCAGGTAAACCATCACGTTTCAACAATGGCAATACTGCCACTTTATTCGGTGCCAGAACCGCTGGAATTTTAAGCACGGTACGTGTGGTTCCGTTTTCCAATTCCTCTTCTTGCAACGAATTGGAGAACACGGCCAAGAACATACGATCTAGTCCTATGGACGTTTCCAACACATAAGGCACATAGCTTTCATTCAACTCTGGGTCGAAGTACTGCAACTTTTTGCCGGAATATTTTTCGTGGTTGCCCAAGTCAAAATCGGTACGGGAGTGGATACCTTCCAACTCTTTAAATCCGAATGGAAACTTGAATTCGATATCCGCAGCGGCATCCGCGTAGTGGGCCAATTTTTCATGGTCATGGAAACGATAATTGTCGGCTCCCATTCCCAAAGAAAGATGCCATTTCAATCGCTTTTCCTTCCAAGCCTCATACCACTCCATTTGGGTACCTGGTTTGATGAAAAACTGCATTTCCATCTGTTCAAACTCCCGCATACGGAAGATAAACTGACGTGCGACTATCTCGTTTCGGAAGGCTTTTCCGGTTTGGGCTATCCCAAACGGAATCTTCATGCGTCCCGTTTTCTGAACATTCAAGAAATTCACAAAAATACCTTGGGCGGTTTCAGGTCGAAGGTAGAGGTCCATGGCACTATCAGCGGAGGCCCCCAACTTGGTGCCAAACATCAGGTTGAATTGCTTTACATCAGTCCAGTTTTTAGAACCTGAAACCGGGCAAACAATCTCCAATTCCTCGATCAAGGCTTTTACATCGGCCAAATCCTCTTTTTCCAAAGATCGAGCCATCCGTTTTAGGATGGTATCTGCCTGCTCTTGATAACCCATCACACGTGGGTTGGTCGACAAAAATTGTTCCTTATCAAAACTATCCCCAAAACGTTTTTCAGCTTTGGCTATTTCCTTTTCGATTTTGGCTTCAATCTTGGCCACATGATCTTCAATCAAGACGTCGGCACGGTATCTCTTTTTGGAATCTTTGTTATCGATCAACGGGTCGTTGAATGCATCCACGTGGCCAGAGGCCTTCCATGTGGTGGGATGCATAAATATGGCGGCATCGATGCCCACAATGTTCTCATTGAGCTGCACCATGGCTTTCCACCAATATTCGCGAATATTTTTCTTTAGCTCGGCACCGTTCTGTCCGTAGTCATACACTGCACTGAGTCCATCATAAATCTCACTGGATTGGAACACGTACCCGTATTCCTTTGCGTGGGAGATAACCTTCTTAAAAATGTCTTCCTGATTTGCCATTGGGCAAAAATAGAATTTTACCCAAAAAGAAGTATGCTATTTCAGCTGAAATTCTGTGGAAGCGAGTAATCTTTCGTCCTCAAAAACATTGAGGGTGTAAATTCCTTCTGGCAAGGAACCTTCAGGAACGGTAATGGCGTCACAAATACTGATTTCCTTACCGGTGTACACAATCTCCACTTTCTTGCTGTAGGTGTTGCCACTAACGGAAATGGTGTTGGCATTATCTTCAATAACCGTCATGTTGGGATCTAAAAATTGAAGATAGAGGACTTTTACATCACCTCTTTCATTGGGATCACTCAGAACGGTTACACATCCCCTAAGCTTTTCAATGGTGGAAGCCTTATTGGTCTTGATGGGCCTACCGGCTCGCAATCTAAAACCACTGCCTTCGGCATCCTGTAATTTTAGATAACTTTTAATACGAAGTTCGCGGGTAAGTTCCCTGTTGGTTTCCCGAAGCAACGATTCGGTTTGCTCCATGTTGCTGGCTTTTCCGCGCAGTTCTTCGAGCTGTCTTCTGGTCTCCTCATAACGACTTGCCATAAGGCTGTTGTTATAGCGAAGGAAGTTATTTTTGAGTTTTAAACTGTCAAACCGAATTTCAAGTTTACGTAGTTCTTTTCGAGTCTCTTTTAATTTGGTGATGCTGAAGTTGAGCCTTCCCACAGAATCCAATAATTGTTGCACCCTGAATCTTGAGGTTTGCAATTCAATCTCATTGACCTCATTGAGTCCGGATAAACGATCTACTTCGGCCTTCATTAAAGTAAGGTCCTTCACCAAAATAGATTTTTCGTCCTCCAAAAACGACATTTGGTTCTTGGACTGCGCATAACTATAGTAGAACGCAATGAGAATACCCACGATGACCGCAACGAGTGCAGCAAAGATGATCTTGTAGTTGAAATTGTTATCTTGGGGACCCATGGGTTAATAGACTAGTCTAACGCATATAAGATTTGATACCAAAAAGGTTGGCTAAGATACTAAACGAGATTAACAACATCCTATTGCCACAGGTATGTTTTGGATGTAATACCCAATTATTTAGGGGAGAACACATTTTGTGTGCCGTTTGTCGACATGATGTGCCACTCACCGATCATAACTTTCTGGAAGAAAACGCTGTAGACCGTATATTTTATGGGAGAATTCCTATAAAAAAGGCCGCGTCCTTCGTTTTTTTCTCAAAAAATGGGATTGTAAAAAACCTGTTGCATTGGTTAAAATACAAAAATCAGGAACAAATAGGTGGCTTTTTTGGCGATTGGTATGGCTCCTTTTTGGAAAAAGATAAAGGACTTTCCAAGATAGATGTTGTGGTGCCTGTTCCCCTCCATCGGAAAAAACTCAAAAAAAGGGGATATAACCAAACCGCGCTCTTCGCACAAAAAATTGCCTCATCCATTGGAGCTGAATATCGGGATGATTTGCTGTTGAAGATCCTAAACACCAAAACACAGACCAAAAAAGATAGACAGTTACGGTGGGAGAATTCCAAAGCGGCTTTTCAGCTTAATCCAAAATGCAAAACTTCTTATGGACATATCCTTTTGGTGGATGATGTCATCACTACCGGCGCCACCATAGAATCCTGTGCCAAGGTGCTGTTACAACTCAAAAATGTTGATGTTTCGGTGGTGAGCATAGCGGTTGTGCCGTAGGGTTAAAATTTGTGAATCCTTGGGTCAAGTTTTTAAATTAGTTGTTTCTTTGCCCCATTGGTTTTGAGCATGGCATACATCAAAAAAATATTGGGTTTCCTGTTTTTTGCCTTTGTGGTACTGGCCCTTTGGCAATGTGCCCAAAGAGGTTCCCCGTCTGGAGGACCAGAGGACATCGCCCCACCAAAACTGACCCGTGCCGAACCTGAAAATTTCTCGGTCAATTTTAAGTCGGACAAGATTCGCCTCTATTTTGATGAACTTATCAAGCTGCAGGATGTGCAGCAACAACTTGTTGTCTCGCCCCCTTTAAAAAACCAACCGGAAATTACACCACAGGGTGGTCCTAGAAAATATATTGAGATTATCCTAAAGGATACCCTACGGGAAAATACCACCTATACCATTAATTTTGGACAAAGCTTGGTGGACAACAATGAAGGAAACCCCAACAGCTTTTTGACCTATGTGTTCTCCACCGGAGATTATATTGATTCCTTGACACTAAAGGGTGCGGTGAAAGATGCCTACAACAAAAAGGCCGATGAGTTTGTGAGTGTTATGCTCTATGAAATTGACACCGCCTACACTGATTCCACCGTGTATAAAAGCTTACCGAATTATATTGCCAATACAGGGGATAGCCTGCCTCTTTTTGAGCTAAAAAACCTGAAAGCTGGCACCTATGCCCTATTTGCCCTGAAGGATGCCAACAAAAACAATCGGTTTGACCAGCGTTTGGATAAAATAGGATTTTTGGAAGATACCATTACAATTCCCACTGATTCCGTATACCTGCTCAATCTATTCAAGGAATTGCCGGATTATAGTGTTTCGGTACCCAGCTATGTAGCCAAAAACCATATCATCTTTGGATATCAAGGAGATTATAGGGATATCACAATTGAAACCTTGACCGAGCTTCCCGACTCGGTACAGACCAGAATCTTGAAAGACCGTGAAAAGGATACCTTGAATTATTGGATTACCCCAACAGATATTGATTCCATCATATTTACGGTTGCCAATCAAAAATTGGAAATGATTGACACCTTTACGGTAAAAACCCGAAAATTACCCTTGGATTCCCTCACCTTGAGTACCAGTGTTCGCGGTAATTTTAATTTTGAGAATACCTTTAGCGTGTTAGCCACCACACCAATTGCCACTGTGGACTCCACCAAAATAGGACTTGTGCTGAACGATTCATTGATTGCTCCCTACAGTTATTCCTTGGACTCTTTGGAAAACAAAATTGATTTCGATTTTGATGTGCAACCCAACCAAAGATATCGTTTCGCGTTCTTGCCAGGAGCGGTAACAGATTTTTTTGGGATTCAAAATGACACGTTGGATTATAATCTTTCCACTGGAAGTTATGCGGATTACGGAAATCTGCGGTTTAATGTAGGTGGGGCTGTCCGATATCCTTTGGTGGTACAACTGTTAACAGAGAAAGGGGACGTGCAACGAGAGATTTCAGCAACTGAACCCCAAACTTTTGAGTTCAGTAATTTAGATCCTGGTAATTATGTAGCTCGGGTCATTTTTGATGACAATGGTAACGGCAAATGGGATACTGGAAGCTACCTGAAAAAAATTCAGCCTGAGAAAATCAGTTATTACCCTGATGTTATTGAAGTACGAGCCAACTGGGAAAAGGAAGAAAATTTTATCCTAATAGAGTAAATTGGTCCCGATCTTCCAGAAACCGAAGTTTATTTCGAGTGGTTTCAATGTGTTTTTTATCCAACGTGGCATATAGAATCTCTTCCTTGTCTGAGTAGACCACCTTTTTACCCAACGTATCATACACAGCCGAGTGCCCGGAATATTCATATTCCAGATTGTCCAATCCTATCCTGTTGGCACCAATGCTGTACACCATATTCTCTATCGCTCTGGCCTGAAGAAGCGTATCCCAGGCAGAAACCCGAGGTTTTGGCCAATTGGCCACATAGATGAGCACATCATAATCTTCTACATTTCTGGCCCAGACCGGAAACCGAAGATCATAACAAATCATTGGGCAAATTTTAAAGCCTTTGTATTCCAAAATCAGCTTTTGGGTGCCAGCTTCATATACCAAATCCTCTCCTGCTAAGCTAAACGTGTGCTTTTTGTCATAGGTCCTTATATCGCCTTCGGGAAAAACAAAAAACAGTCTATTGAAATATCTATTATCCTCGTAATACACCATACTTCCCACCAATGCAGCCTGTTTTTGTTTGGCCAACCGTTGCATCCAGGCCACTGTTGCCTTTCCTTCAGCATGTTCAATATTCTGGGGTTCCATGGTAAAGCCTGTGGTAAACATTTCGGGAAGAATAATCAAATCCACCTCGTCCGGAATGGATGCTATTTTCTTTTGAAACATGTCCCGATTGCCCAAAGGGTCTTCCCAGAACAATGGGGATTGGATAATCGCTGTTTTTAGTTTTTGGGAGTGTGCTACCATAACTTCAATCAAAATAAGGTTCGGATGCGTTGGATTTTACCATTTTAAAAAAGTCTTTTAATTGACTTTCCAAAATTCGTTGTTCCGAAAGTTCGGGAAGTTTGTCCAAAGGAAAAAACGCAGCGTCCAACATATCAAATCCGGGCTTGAGTTCCCCTCCAATAATTTCGCATTGAAAAAACAACTTATAAATGTAAAACGGTTCGGGCGGATGTTCGTGCACCTGTTTGTCATACACGCCCAAAAGTCGGACTGCCTTAGTCCGAATACCCGTTTCTTCCTCAATCTCACGCACCGCGACCATGGATGGGGTATTGCCAACATCAGCCCACCCACCGGGAATGGACCATTTGCCATCAATCCCCTCACAAGCCATTAAAATCTCATCTTTATCGTTCAAAACAAATCCCCTCACATCGACCTTGGCTGTGGGATAATCCTTTTGCGGCATAAAAAAGTCCTGCAAAACCTCAATAGGGATATTGCCCGTGTGGCTCATAAGGTTCAAACTTATTTGTTGGAGTTCTTCATAACGCTCACGATCATAGTCATCTTTTGCATACACCAACCCAGTCTCAGAAATAGCTTTAATGCGTTTGATTAGATTGAGTTGTTCTTTGGCGGTCATAGTAGATGACAGTTATATTTTTTTCTGAAATAATTGAATCAATGGTTCAATTCCTTGCTCCTTTGCATGGTCCAATGCCGTGTAGCCTTTGGCATCCTTTATGGAAATGGAAGCTCCATTTTCAATCAATAATTCAGCAATCTCTTGCCTGTTAAAGGTAACAGCATAAATGAGGCTCGTGGCGCCCATGGCATTTATGTGGTCTACATTGGACCCTGCTTTTATCAGTAGTTCAGCTACGCTGGCATACCCTTTAAAACAAACCCCCATCAAAGCGGTATTGCCAGAACCATCCGTGGCATCAACCTTAGCCCCTTTGGCCAATAAAAGTTCCACTAGGTTATCATGGCCATAGTAAGCCGCCAATAACAAGGGTGAAGAACCCCTTTGGTCCTTGGACTCCAATAGCCTGCTATTGGTTTGGAGAAGGCTTTCAACCTGCTGCACGTCGCCATTTCTAATATGGCCAAAGAATTTATCCGTATCGTTCATCGTACTTGGGAAGTTATAAAAAAACTGCCACAACCTTATTGGGTCATGGCAGCTTTTAATATTAATCTTCTTTTTCTTTTTTACCTCTTTTGATTAAGCTAAATCAAAACGGTCAAGGTTCATTACTTTGGTCCATGCGGCAACAAAATCTTTAACAAATTTTGCTTCTGAACCAGCTTCAGCGTATACTTCTGCAAGGGCACGCAAAATAGAATTTGAACCAAATACAAGGTCAACTCGAGTACCGGACCATTTAAAATCACCCGTCTTACGGTCTACACCTTCATAAAGTGATTTATCCTCATTGGCAGCTTTCCATTCAGTAGACATATCCAATAGGTTAACAAAGAAATCGTTGCTCAACACTCCGATTTTGTCGGTTAATACCCCGTGTCTTGAACCATCAAAATTGGCTCCAAGAACACGCAGACCACCAACTAGAGCAGTCATTTCTGGGGTGGTTAGTGTCAACAATTGTGCTTTATCCACCAACAAATGCTCTGCGGGAACTTTTATTCCTTCCACCACATAGTTTCTGAAACCATCGTAAGGCGTGTTCAAATAATCTACTGAATCAATTTCGGTTTGTTCCTGAGTAGCATCATTTCTACCTGGAGTAAAAGGTACTTCCGTTGGAACTCCGGCATCACTAGCTGCTTTTTCAACAGCGGCACTACCTGCCAATACAATCATATCGGCCAAAGATATTTTTTTACCTCCACCAGCATTGCTGTTGAACTCGTCTTTGATTCCCTCAAGAACGGCAATGGTTTTATCGGTTCCTTTGTTTACTTCCCAGCTTTTCATAGGCTCCAAGTTGATACGGGCACCATTGGCTCCACCACGCTTATCTCCTCCACGGAAAGTAGCTGCTGATGACCAAGCTGTGTATACCAAATCAGAAACGGAAAGACCGGAATCCAACACTTTTGCTTTCAACGCTTTTATATCGGAAGCATCTACCAATGTATAGTCTACCGCAGGAATTGGATCTTGCCAGATCAATTCTTCTTTAGGCACTTCTGGTCCTAGGTAACGGGAAACAGGTCCCATGTCACGGTGCGTCAACTTAAACCAAGCACGAGCGTAAGCATCTGCAAAAGCCTGAGGGTCGTTATAGAATTTGCGTGAAATTTTCTCATATGCTGGATCAAAACGCAACGAAAGATCAGTAGTCAACATCGTTGGTTTTCTGTTTGGTCCACCAAATGGATCTGGAATAATGGCCTCTGCATTTGAAGCTACCCATTGGTGTGCTCCTGCTGGAGATTTGGTCAATTCCCACTCAAACTCGAACAAAAACTTAAAGAAATCATTGCTCCACTGTACTGGAGTAGAGGTCCAAATTACTTCCAATCCTGAAGTAAAGGCATCAGAACCTTTTCCGGAACCATTTTTATTCTCCCAACCAAAGCCTTGCAATGCAAAATCAGCTGCTTCTGGATCTGCATCCATCATTACTTTTTCGCCATCTCCGTTACCGTGGGTTTTTCCAATGGTGTGACCACCAGCGATCAATGCTACGGTTTCCTCATCGTTCATTGCCATACGCTCAAAAGTTTCGCGTATGTCGTGCGCTGCAGCTACTGGGTCAGGATTGCCATCTGGTCCTTCTGGATTTACGTAAATCAATCCCATTTGCACAGCTGCCAATGGATTCTCGATTTCACGTTTTTCCTTATTATGTTGGTAACGGCTGTTTGGTGTATCACTTGTGGCCAACCATTCGGTTTCATTACCCCAATACACATCTTGGTCTGGCTCCCAAACATCTTCACGGCCACCGGCAAAACCAAATGTGCGGAACCCGGTTGATTCCAATGCAACGTTTCCAGCCAATATCATGAGGTCTGCCCAAGATATTTTCTGACCATATTTTTGTTTGATAGGCCATAACAAGCGACGAGCTTTATCCAAACTCACGTTATCTGGCCATGAGTTAAGAGGGGCAAATCGTTGTTGACCACGGCCACCGCCACCACGTCCATCTTGCACACGATAAGTTCCTGCACTGTGCCATGCCATACGGATAAACAAACCTGCATAGCTGCCAAAGTCAGCTGGCCACCAGTCTTGTGAATCGGTCATAACATCTAAAAGGTCTTTTTTAAGTGCTGCATAATCCAACTTCTTGAACGCTTCAGCATAGCTGAAATCCTTACCCAGCGGATTCGATTTTTCGGAATGCTGGTTCAAAAGTTCCAATTTAAGTCGGTTGGGCCACCAATCTTCATTTTGTGTACCTCCTCCGGCAACTTCACTTAAAAATGGGCATTGACTTGCATCTGCCCCATTTGCCATTTCTTTACTCATGATCGTATGTTGTTTTAATTAAATTTTTAGTCACCTTAAATTTACGAAATTGCCTGTCGGAAGCATAGACAATTGATATTAAAATATTATCAAATCATAAATTAAATTTATTCCAATTCTGAATTCCATAGTTATTTTCTTTGCGCTCAAACAGGCCCTAAATTTGGCGTATTTGACCCCTTAATGGGTGTATAATTACACTATCTTAGTATGGATTATTTTTAATCTAAAACACACTATATCAACACACTTAAAACACATCAAATGAAAAAATTAATTCTACCCGTGGTTGCACTGGTACTTTTCAGTTTTAGCGCGGATACATCAAAACTTACGGAAGAAGAACGCCAAATGGTGAACAAATTATTGACCGAAACACGCGATCATATGCTGACGGTTCTTGATGGACTAACCGATGAACAACGCAATTTTAAACCCGATACCAGCACGTGGTCCATTGCAGACGGAGTGGAACACCTTGCTATCTTGGAAAATACTTTTGGGGAATTGGTACATAAAGCCGTTGCAGATGGCCCCAACCCCGCCCTAAAAGACTCGTTGGCATTTAAAGACGAGCAGATTATGCCCGTTGTTACGGACAGAAGCAATAAAGTAAAAACCTCCGAAGCTTTTGAACCCAGCGGCAAATTTGGTTCGTTTGAAGCGACATTGCAGGCCTTTTTGGATAAGAGAACTGAACTCATCGACTACGTTAAAACCACAGATGACGATCTTAGGAATAGGTACAACAACAACCTTCCTTTTGGAGCCGTGGATGGAGTGCAGTTTATTATGTTTACCGCCGCACACACAGAGCGCCATGTTTTGCAAATGGAGGAGGTGATGGCCCATGCAGATTTTCCTGAGTAACCGACCAAACTCTAAGGTTTCATTAACATTAATTGGCAAACCCTTTCCATTTCGGAAGGGGTTTGTTATTTACCTTTGTGTATTGCTATAAAACATGAACACTATGAAAATTGTAAAATCACTTATACTGGTAGCTTTGGTAACATTTACCACAAGCGCCATTGCACAGAATGCAAAGGATAAACGAATAATGAACGATGCCAAGAAAGCCAAGGAGACCCTCCTCAACACCAACTCTGGTTTGGAAAGTTTCTTTGAAAATTCGGCAGGCTACGTCATTTTTCCCAATGTGGGGAAAGGTGGTTTCATTATTGGAGGTGCGTCAGGAAACGGGGTGGTTTATGAAGGAGGTGAAGCTGTTGGAATGGCCGACCTTAAAAAATTGAATATTGGTCTCCAAGCTGGGGGCCAGGCAATCATTGAGGTCATCTTTTTTGAAACTCCTGTAGATCTTGAGCGCTTTAAAGCCGAAAAATTCCAATTTGCTGCTGAAACTTCTGCGGTTGCCCTAAAATCTGGTATTGCCTTTGAGGCCAAGTACAAAGATGGAGTTGCCGTATTTGCACTCCCAAAAGCCGGCTTAATGGCCGATGCCTCGGTAGGTGGACAAAAATTTGGGTACAAGCCCTTTTAATATGACATCTTAATCCCGTTGCCCCGGTGTAAAATCCGCTGGGGCGTTTTGGGGTTGTTTAATGGTTCCCGAATCTCCAGAATCATTGTAAATCACCCATTCGGAAAAGGTGTAAACCGGATTTCCTTCAAGTACATCTGGGTTACGGATAGCACGACCATCCTCAAATTCGTGGTTGGTGCCGGAACCATCTTCACCAATGACTCCAAATACATCGATTATTTTACCAAAAGGGTCTACCAATTCCAGATTGTCATCTCCATTGGAATCTGCTGGGCTGTTTGTGGAAACGCCTAAATCGGGTGGAAACCCATAGACCAATTCAAATTCTTCAGCATTGGGGGAGATCACCATAGTGCTTTCTGAGGCAATTACAAATCCAGATAAGTCAATGGTAGAACTTAGCTCTACATTGTCGTTGGTGTAGCGGCGAAGTGTCCATAAGTTTAAATCCAAAGGTTCAGATGCGGAATTGTAGAGTTCCACAAAACGAGCTCCAGCGTTGTTATCTGGGTCGGCCAATTCTGAAATAAAAATTTGGGTCGATGTGAACTCGGTAATGATCTCGGGGCATCTGTCGTTTGAAAAATCAAGGTCCTCCAATCCTCGGACCACCAATTGATAGTTCTTGCCATCTTTTATCAACACTGCGGTAACTGACCCGTTGTTCTCAGGAAGTGGCTCATCTTGAAAATCCGAATAGCCACTGTTTAGCATTACTATTTCATTTTCCGCACAGTCTTTTAGCCTCCGCTCCGTTTCTTCTTCTGCTATGGCAAAGGTTTGCCCCAATTCTTCTTCCAAAAACTCCAAACTATCTATTTGAACCAAAATATTCCAAGGAATGCTATCAATTTCTGAAAGCTTGGTTTTAAATGGTTGAACTCCATCATTTTCATCACACGACAAAAAAATATGTTCTTGGGCCTTCAGACCGGGTAATCTCCCAACGGAAATATTTCCAAATGAGGTGAAGGTGCCTCCCAGTTTTAAGTTTTCACGACTTTTTCCGAGAAACAATCCCTTCAATTTTACCAGAATTTTGCTTCCGGACGGATAGAATAAATGGGATTCACGGAAGTCAATTTCAATTTGTAGGCCCATTGATGGGTTTTGGGGAGTATCTTGCAGATACAGCACATTAAAAAAGTTTCCAGCCCTATCCGAAGAAATCACGTAGCCCTCCAAAATTAAATCTTCATGAATTTGGATGACCTCAGCCTGCACCATTTCATCAAGTTCTTTAAATGTGATATTTGGTTCCAAGTTCTCCGCACATTGCTCTTTGGGAATATAAAAATCGGTGCTCCCCACACAGGACACGGCCAAGCTTAAAAGACATATTGCAACACAGAATTGTTTTTTCATAATCGGTATTTTAAAAACTGATGGCCAGATTTAAGAAATAGGTTCTTCCGTAGCTGTACCAATATTTTGGGGCGAAGGATGGCGTTCCACTCAAATTGTCCTGCTGCAACTGTCCAAAATTGCCATTTCGACTTTGTTCATATCCCCCAGTCCTGAATACAGAATCGAAAAGGTTGTTGATGCTGACGAATGCACTAATATATTTTTTGCCCCACAGCCAAGACTTTCCACCAATGAGGTTTAGCAGGTAAATATCATCCAAGGGTTCTTGCTGCAATAGCTTTGCAACAGCCTCGTCCGTGGCATCAGGGAAACGTTCCCCAGTTTCTGGATCTAAAAGAAAGCTCGGGGTACGCGTAATTGTAGAGGTATTAACGTAGTTGTTCGTAAGATAATTTGCTGTTCCACCTACCCACCAATACTTTGGCGACCTGTATTCCACGCCTATTGCCAACGCGGTTTGAGGCCCTTGCGCCAATTTCAACTCCTTAAGGTTGGCAAATCCTAAATCAATGGTTCCTTCGGGATCAATAAGTTCCTCTTCTACCCCGGCAGTATCAAAATTAATTTGCACATATGGGTCGCTGGCGTAGACGTAATGACCAAAATTTCCAACCGCCGATATTTTTACGTTGGATGATGCTTCGTACTCCAAACCAAATTCAATGCCTTTGTGCAACTGATCCAAACCGGTTATGACTTCTTGAACAAAATCAGACCCCAAACCTGAATCCACAAAAAAGAAGTTGATGTCTGTCATGTCTTGAAAACGGGTGTAAAAAGCACTGATTCTTCCCGTGATATCTGGTAGCCGTACGAAGTAGTTTACATCTACCGTAGTGATGATCTCTTTCTGAACATCGGGAACAACCGCATTATTTTCCCTTGGATTAATGAAGGTGTTTTGGAGTGTGGGTGCCCGTTCAATCTTGGCCGCATTTACCGTAAACCAATGTCGCCCAGTAAGAAAGTAGGTCAGACCGCCCTTTAATCCAATAGCAGAAAATGACACCTTTTCACTTGGCCCAAAAGAAGTATCCAAAAAGCGTTCGTTGGCAAACAATCCGTTTCGTTGTGTTGAAAAGTTGGTCATGGAAGCGGAAGCAAAGCCACTCCATTTTCGAGTGGACAGGGAAACTTGACCAAAAGCTTCAAATTGTGAGGCATCCAGATTGTAATGGTAATTGAAGATATCCCCTTCTGTCTTTTCCAAACTACCATCAACATCATTTAGAGTGTTTGAAAAAGCGTCAATGTCTTCATGAAAACTGGCTCCAAGTAAATCTTCAATTTCTGCATAGTTCTCAGAATTCACCTTTTTGTAGTTACCACCGAAGTTTACCCTAAAATGTTCATTAAAGTCATACCCAAAATTTGAGGAGAGCGTCAGTAGTTTGTCCGCAGCCACATCATTGTAGAGTAAATAAGACGCTTTTCCCACATTTTCAGAATTGGTGTTCCCGGCGTAAAGTTGACTCCAATCCATTTGAGGGTTGTCCAAAAGTGCTTCGCGAGCAAGATTTGCATTGATAAAATCCGCGCCAATGGAGCTATTGATATAGTAGCTGGGCAAATAGCGGTAGTATGTGGGGTCGGGATTTGGCGCGTTGAAATATCCCAAGCGACTCCTGGCATTGGACCCAAATTGATAAGCGGCTCCCAAATTCCAGTTCAATTTTTCCAGCTTCAGTTTGTAGTTCAATAGGAAAAGGGGTTCAAAAATATCCCGCTCCCTCGAATTTCGAATTCGCCCATCCTGAATTCCCCAATACGGATTATACTGATTGCCCATCAGCGAAAAAGCTTCTTGGGTGAGTGCCGCGGAACGCCCCCTTCGATTGCGGGCCAAAATAGAAGTGAACACTAGACTGTTTTTAGGGTTGAATTGATATTCAACAGCACCGAAAAAGGAATATGCATCATACAGAGTGCCTTCAACATAACCTTCTTCTGCCCATCTTCGTGAGGCTGAAAAAGTATAGGCCAGCCCACTTTTGCGTACACCTGAGTTGTACGTAGCCATTACTCTACCCCGGTAAGTGCGGTTGGATGCGGAAGTGGACAAGCGCACACCGGGACGCATTCCCGATGGACTGGCATCAATGTTTGTAGTACCCAAGATGCCCCCAAAAGCAAAGCTATTGGCAGTTAACCCGTAGCTGTATTCTTGATTTCGGACCACGTCATTAAGTCCGCCCCAGTTGTTCCATTGGGGTCTTCCATCAAAGAATTTATTCATGGGAATGCCGTTTATCAATACAGTTCCATTCTTGGAATCGTAACCGCGAACTTTAAAAAACGCTTGTCCAAAATCAAAAGCTGCCCTATTCAGAAATATATCTTTTGTGGATTGTAACAATCCCATCGCCCCTGAAACCGTTTCGTCATCATCCAGCAAATCGCCATCGGTTAGGGTAATGAGGTTATCTGTTTTCTCCCGCTCAATATCCCTTTCCAAGAAAATGTTGCCGAGGTCTGTGGATTCGTAAGTGAGGTACAGGGAAAACCGTTTGAGGGTAAAATCCGGAGCGGAAACTATCATAATAATGTCGCCAGAGTGCTGAATTTTCACCTCAAATTGACCATTTTCATCGGTAGAAACTTGATTTGAAAGGCCTTCAAAGGTAATTGTGGCTTGGGAGATAGGTGCATTTGTTCCCCTTTCCTGCACGCGCCCCAAAATGGTAGTGCCCTGTTGTCCATATTGAAAGCTGGCACAACAGAACATAGCCAAGAACAAAACTGTTCTCATAGCTTTTGAGTAGGTTAATTAATAAAAAAGGGGTTGTAATTGTCTTACAGACTGCGCGATAATTTCGCAATCTTACTTATTTTAGTCGCAAAATCAAAATAAATGCGATTATTAATATGCCTACTTGTATTAATATCGACCTCACTTTACGGACAAAAGTCCAAAACCTATACCCTAAGAACCATAGCGTTCTACAATGTTGAAAATCTGTTTGATACAGAGAACGATTCCCTCATTTTTGATGATGACCGTACGCCCGAAGGTAGCTATCATTGGACCCAGGAACGTTATGAGCGAAAGATTGACCATATTTCAAAAGTACTTTCCAAAATAGGGGAGGACACCGCGAAAACTTCTCCTGATATTATCGGTTTGTGCGAAGTGGAAAACAGAAAGGTGGTTGAAGACCTTGTCCATCATCCCAACTTGATCCACAAGGATTATGGGATTATTCATTTTGACTCTCCTGATGCCCGGGGTATTGATGTGGCTTTGCTCTATAAAAAGTCGTCCTATTTGCCCACTTCCTTTAAGAGTCATAGACTTTTATTGTTCGATGATTTGAGTGAAAGGGTTTACACCCGAGACCAGCTCGTAGTCGGTGGGCACATGGACGGCGAAGATGTCTATTTTTTGGTGAACCACTGGCCCTCTCGACGAGGTGGTGCAGCCAGAAGCAATCCCAAAAGGGTCAGGGCGGCATTGTTGAACAAACGTATCATAGATTCCATTCAAAACCTCAACTGGAAGGCCAAGATCATTTGTATGGGTGACCTGAACGATGACCCCCGAGACGATAGTCTAAAAAGTATTCTAAAAACCAAGGGCAAGACCAAACAACTGGATAGTGTTAGCCTTTTTAACCCCATGGAAGAACTTTATAAAAAGGGAATCGGGTCATTGGCGTATCGGGATAAATGGAACCTTTTTGATCAGTTTTTTATGACTTCAAATTTGGTGAACAGAGAAAAAGAGTCACTGTCTTATTGGAAAGCAGGTATCTTTTCCCCTTCTTTCATCAGAACCACCGAGGGAAAATACAAGGGCTACCCGCTTAGAACGTATTCAGGCGGAAGCTATACGGCAGGATACAGTGATCACTTCCCGGCGTATTTATTTCTTATCAAAGAAAAAGAATGAGATTCCCGCTTTCGCGGGAATGACAGCCTTAACTAAACCACTGCCCCCAAGGGATGCGACTCAGGATCAACAACAGGCCCAGACCATAAAAAATGGCAATGGTCTTGAATTTTTTGTCGCTCTCCATAAACTTTTTATGGCGAGACCACCCTATGGTGATCAACGCTAAAGCAATGATGTTGATAAATGGGTGTTCCACGGCCAAAAGGCGTGCAGGAGCGTTTAGTCCTCCCATGCCCAACGACTGTATGGCCTTTAGGCCATTAGCTGAGACGAAGTACAGGATAAGCCCAACCAAAAGCTGAATGTGGCTTAGGATGAGCGCGAAAAGACTAATTCTAAGGTCTTTGTGTAAAGTGAAGTCTTTTTTGCCCAGCCAACCCATGATTGCATTTGCGACTGCAATGATAAGTACAGCCAATACAATGTAGGCAAGATACGAGTGAAGGTTCTTGATAATTTCCATTTTGAGTAGTTTTCGGTTCTAAAAATAACGAATTTGAACATAAAAAAACCCTGCCGATGGGCAGGGTTTTCAATTCTTTACTTATGAGCGCTAGAAATTGTATCTTAAACTAACATTCCAAGTTCTTCCGAATCCAAAAAATACTCTATTGAATCTGTTTATACCATTCCAGTTATCTGCTGGATCATCATTAGGTGATGAATTGGTTTCCGCTTCTGAGATATACAATTCATCAAAAACATTATTAATGTTTAGCCTTAAGTTTAGAGATTTTGTTTTTTCAGCTCCCAATAACATTTTATATGAGACGCCTGCATCAATCAAATCATAAGCAGGCAGTTTCAACAAAAAGTCACTATCAGCACTGCCGTCATTATCTTCATCAACAAAATCCTCTGGAGTGAAATCTGCATACAAATTATCTGCATGGAACCAACTTACATCAAATGAAAGTCTCTCAACTGGCTCAATATCCACTCCTAATAAAGATGTGAATTGTGCAGCATCTCCGACCTTTACGCCATCCAAAATAAGATTTGCTTCACCCACAGGGTTGTTACCATTATCAAAAACAGTACCCGATGGATTCCCTGAATATTCCCAGTTACCGACAGAAAGCATTCCATTGAAGCTAATAAAGGTAGATGGTTTGGCCACAAAATCCACTTCAACACCTGTGTGAACCTGTTGAACACCATTGTAGTTTACCGACCCTTGGAAAACCACATTTCCGCCACCATCTAATCTGGTATAGCTGTCTGATACAAATCTGTCTTTCCAAGAAGTTCTATATAAGTTCACATTGGCATTAAAAAAGGATGATCTAAACCCATAACCTAATTCAAGCCCCAAAATCTTTTCGTTGGTAAGTTCTGGGTTAATGTCGTTTACAAAGTTCAAGAATACAGCGTCAAAAAGGGGTTGCTTCACATAGTAACCTGCGTTTGCAAAAACATTGTTCTTCTCATCCAAATTCAAGTTAAGACCACCTTTAATGTTTCCTCCAAGCTTATTTACCCACTCAGTTTCTTGCTCCGAGTCAGAATCCAAATAATTGAAAGGGTCTTCTCTTTTAAATCCTTGATTTGAGATTGAACCTTGAACAAAAGCGGAAATATTGTCCTTGTTGTACTCTAGTTGTCCGAAAGCACCTGTCCATCTTACAAAACCTAGGTTATAGTAATCTATTTTTTCTTCATCGTCAATATTCTTGAATACATTAAGAGTGTTCTTGATGGTAGGCGCGTAGGTTTCTTGAATGAAATTAAAGGTATCGTTTATGTTGTCATTGTCAACATAATAATCTGCTCCCAATAAATCCACCAATCTTCTGTAGTGATATCCTTTATACGTTCGAAGATCAACACCTAAATCCCAGCTCCAGTTATCGTTGATTTCGTTGTTGAAGTTTATGATTGTCCCGAACCAGTTATGTGAGTTAACGGAAGATCTTTGTGAGATACCATTTTCTGGTCCTCTAGTGTATGAAAAATCATCCTCAAACCCAAAAGAGTTGTTATTTCCATTTACGAACAAACCTTGATTGGCCAACTCACCTCCAAAAGTATAGGTTTCCCTTGGGGCCCCAAAATCTGGAATATTAGCTCCTTGGTTCCATGCGATGATATCATCTACCCTAATCAATCCATCTTCAGTTTTGAATGTGGATGAAAAGGATTGATTACCATTGATCCTACCAATTGACCCTATCGATCCACCACGGCCAAATGACGCATAAACTACAGTTGAAAGCGACGAACGATCAGAAATGTTCCAATCCCAGTTAATTGACGCAACTGGCTTATGATAGAAGTTTCCGCCAAAAGTAAATTCCTTACCATTCCTATAGCCCCAATCACTATTGTACCGGATGTCTGGATCGGTGCCATTACCAAATCTTATGTAATCATTAATGGTAGGTGCAAAACTTCTTTGATTGTGTTGTTGGGGAGCTCCAGTTACCGTGAACTGAAAGCTATGGTCATTGTTTGGGTTATAGCCCAAAGCAAAAAAGTAGTTCAATCCTTCAAAACTGGTTCCATCGGCATAACCATCACCCGCTGTTCTACTCAACAACAAAGAAGCAGACAATCCGTTCTCCATTAATCCGGTATTATAAGATGCAAGCGTTTTAAGATAGTTGTTGTTTCCAATTGTTGTTGAAACGGCACCACCTTCTTTTTTATCTGCCGCCTTGGTGACGACATTAATGGTACCACCAACGGATGAAATTGCAAGTTTGGATGATCCCAGACCTCTTTGAACCTGCATTGCAGAAGTTACATCAGAAAGTCCAGCCCAGTTACTCCAATATACTTGTCCGTTTTCCATATCATTAACAGGCATACCATTAATCATTACGGCAGAATTGTTTGTGTCAAATCCACGAATATTGATTCTAGCATCACCAAATCCACCTCCTTGTTTGGTTACATAAATGGATGGGGTAGATTTCAAAATTTCAGGAAATTCTTGAGAACCAAGTTTCTCTTGAATTTCAGCTGCTCTAATGGTAGAAATAGCAACTGGAGTCTGCCTATCCTTAGCGATATCCATAACTCCAGTAACAATAACGCCTTCCAACTCTTCAGCATCTGGTTGAAGCGAAATGGTTCCTACGCTCCCTACCGAACTAAATGAAAGGTTCTGTGTTACAAACCCAATGTAAGAGATAACCAATGTTCCTGAAGATTGACTTACATTCAATGTAAAGTTCCCATCAAAATCGGTAGAAGTACCCGTAGAAGTACCTTTAACTACCACACTGGCTCCTGGAAGCGGGCCACCAAGCTCGCCGTCCACTACAGTACCAGTAATTGTTCCTTGTGAAAATGCTATTGCAGACACGAAAATCGCTACAACAGCCAAGTAGAATTTTTTCATTATTCAGTGTTTAAGTGTTTAATTTGCCCTGCAAATGTGCTTCATTTTTGACATTCGGCGATTAAGCCAAGGTTAAAAAGACTCCTTTACAGTTAACACAAAATTAACAAACAAAAACAGTTGACAAACAATTGCTTATGGTTTTTCTTAACAAATAAAAACCTACCTGATTAGCTCTTAAAATATTGCAAAAGATGCAACGTAGAGCTATCGTGTTTGCCAATTTCTGAATTTTCAATGTCGCTAAGAATATTCTTGGCCAATTGCTTGCCCAATTCCACACCCCATTGATCGTAGCTAAAAATGTTCCAAACCACACCCTGTACGAATATTTTGTGCTCATAAAGGGCAATCAGCGCCCCAAGACTTTTGGGTGTGAGCTTATTTATTAATATGGTATTGGTGGGTTTGTTGCCTTCAAATACTTTGAAAGGGAATAACGCTTCCAATTCTTCTCCTGAAATACCCTGCGATTTCAATTCGCTTTTTACCTCATCTGCCGTTTTTCCGTTCATTAAGGCTTCAGTCTGCGCAAAGAAGTTGGCCATTAATTTATTGTGATGGTCCACATCGCCATGCAACGACTCTTTGAAACCGATAAAATCCGTTGGGATCAATTTTGTTCCTTGGTGAATCAATTGAAAGAAGGCATGTTGCGAATTGGTTCCCGGTTCCCCCCAGATAATGGTTCCCGTCTGATGTCCTACCCGATTTCCGGCGCGGTCCACACTTTTACCATTACTTTCCATGATGCCTTGCTGCAAATAGGCCGAAAAGCGATGTAAATATTGGGTATATGGAATGATAGCTTCGGTTTCGGCCCCATAAAAATTATTGTACCAAATGCTCAACAAGGCCAGAATTACCGGAATGTTTTCAGAAAAAGGGGTTTCCTTAAAGTGATTGTCCATTTCATGGGCTCCTGCCAAGAGGGCATCAAAATTTTGATAGCCCACGGAAAGTGCAATGGACAGTCCAACAGCGCTCCAAAGCGAAAAACGACCTCCAACCCAATCCCACATGGGGAAAACATTGTCATCCGCAATCCCAAACTCCGCAATTTTTTCCAGATTGGTGGAAACGGCCACAAAATGTTTGGCTACTTCTTTTTGGGATGCGTGTTTCAAGAACCATTTCTTAATGGTCATGGCATTGCTCAGTGTTTCCTGGGTGGTGAAGGTTTTGGAGACAATAACAAATAAGGTCGTTTCTGGATTGAGCTCCTTTAGCACTTCATGAACGTGATCACCATCCACATTGCTCACAAAATGGACTTTTAGGTGGTTTTTGTAAAACTTTAGGGCCTCTGTAACCATGGCCGGACCTAAATCGGACCCACCAATACCGATATTGACAATATCCGTGAATGCTTTTCCGCTAAAGCCTTTTTTATCCCCAGAAATTATGGCCTCCGAGAACGACTTTATCTTTTCCTTTACTTCGTAAACTTCTTCAACCACATTTTCACCATCAACTAAAATAGTATCTCCTTTATTGGCTCTAAGTGCGGTATGGAGAACTGCCCTTCCTTCTGTTTGGTTGATAAGGTCACCTTTAAAGTAACCTGTCATGGCCTCTTTCAATTTTACCTCTTCGGCCAACTCCAGCAATAGGTCCAAGGTTTCTTGGGTAATTCGGTTTTTGGAGTAGTCCACCAAGAAATCCTTCCATTGTATATTGAACGCTTTACCGCGATTGGCATCCTCGGCAAAGAGTTCTCTTAGGTGGGTGTTGCTTTGTTTTTTATAGTGGTCAGAAAGTTTTTTCCAAGCGTTTGTTGTGGTAGGATTGATTTTGGGTAAAGCCATTACTGGTTATAAGTTAATAGGTTCTCTTCGGGTTCTGGGGTTGGATCAACGAACTCTATGCAATCCAATTGCTCTTTCAATGGTTCTATATGGGTGATATAGTTGGTACGCAAGGAATCAGCAATCGGTTCTGCGGTAGGAAGCTTTTCACGCAACGGATCTACCTGATGCCCATTTTTCCAAAAGCGGTAGCATACATGGGGGCCACCCGTATTTCCTGTCATTCCAATCCATCCAATAACATCACCTTGGCGAACAAACTCTCCCTTTTTTACCTTTTGTTTTTGCATGTGAAGGTACTGGGTGCTATACGTTCCATTATGTCGGATTTTCACATATTTTCCATTCCCCCCTCTTCGGGTAGATTCGGTAACGGTACCATCAGCAGTGGCGATGATGGGTGTACCGATTGGAGCGGCATAATCGGTTCCTTTGTGGGGCCTTACCTTATAGCCATAGTAGGCAATTCTTCGGTTTAGGTTATAGCGCGATGACAGTCGATACCCAAACTTTATAGGTGCCCTTAGGAAGGTGCTCCGCAAGTTGTTGGCATCTTGATCATAATAGTCCAGAATGTTCTTCAACGAATCGGTCACATACGGAAATGCGTAGATTGTTTTTCCCTTATGTTCAAAAAGGGCAGCTTTTATAGGACCTCGACCGGCATAAATGGTGTCATTGATGTAGCGTTCATCAAAAATCACTTTGAACTTATCCCCTTTTTCCAATCGAAAAAAGTCAATGGTCCACGCATAAATTTCAGAAAGGTCAATGGTCACATTATAATCCACGCCCAGATTGTCCAGAGTTTCGGAAAGGTTGTTATTGATCACGCCGCCTACCTCGCGTTCCATCAAGCGGACCTTTTTCTTGCTTTTATAAGCGGTCACGCTGTCCCTTAGATCAACAACCGTGTAATTGATCTTGTCATTTTGATAGATGAAGATTTCAGCAACCTCAGAAGTATCCTTGGATTTAAGAATGATGTAGGGTTTGCCCACTTTGATCATTCGTACATCGAAGGTGTCCTTGAATTTTTCGGAAATGGTGGCGATTTTTGGATAGTCCACCTTGTTTTTGAGCATAAGTTCCCCAAAGCTATCGCCTCGGCGGACAGTATCATGGACCACATTGAAGTTTTCCAAGTTAAACCCAAAATGAGTGATTGGTGGTTTTTCTATGGCTTCCACTTTAACCAATTCATCTTCCACTACAATCTTGTCTTCCTTGCATGACACCAGAACAACCAGTGTCAAAATTGCCCCAAAAAATTTTCGCATTCTAATCTTGTTCCTTGTATTCCTTATTTGCTGGATTAAAAATATGGTCCACCCATTGTTTTCCCCATGTATCCAGCTCATTTTCTGAGTACAAAGTTGGGAAAAATATTATTTTCTGAAAACTGGGTGGTAAATACTGTTTCCAATTGGTGCCTCCTGTGGCATCAATTTCTTGGTTCTCCTTGGCCAAATACCTATAGGCAGAGCCCATGTGCATCAATGGCCAATTTACGTTGGCGTTCATATCCAATTCCTTTAACGCCGTAATCAATTCTTTATTATTCCTCGATGTTTCAGGCAGTTGCAGGTATTTATGGTATATGGTATTTCCTTTGACTTGATTGGCAATTCTGAGCAGTCGGGGGGTATACCGAATCTCAAATTGCTTCAGGGTCAAGGTCTTTTCGCCAGTGGCCTTGTCGGTTGCCCCATTTTTCCAGTAGATATGCTCAAAAAGCTCCTCAATGCTCTCGTTTGATGAAAAATCGTCTCGCTCAGAGAGGTGCACCAAGTTTTCCAATGGGGTTGCGTAGAGTTCTATCATTCGGTATTGCGCCGATTGAAATCCACTAGCGGGCAATAATGCCATTCGATATCGCAAAAACTGCTCCCGCTGCATTCCCTTGATCATAATGCTGAACGATGAAATAAGCGCCTTGAAGTAGTTGTTGATCCTGCTTACTTTTTCAATAAAGAATTGAAGGTCTTGCGAGCGATCGTCCACAATCTGTTTTTGCTCGTGGATGATGAGCTTAAAATAAAGTTCGGTGATTTGGTGGTACATGATGAAGATTTCCTCATCGGGAAAATGGGTGCGCGGCACCTGAAGGCTCAACAATGTATCCAAATGTATATAGTCCCAATAGGTAAGGTATCTCTGGTAGAGCAGTCCATCTAGGTAAGAGCTTAGGTCCTGACCAGAGTTTTTGTACTTTTCCTCAAGCTTATTGATTTGGGACTCAATTCGCTCTTCATTCTTCATCCAAACTAATCCATTATTATTTTAAACTGGTTTCTAAGTCCGTTGTAAGCTTCCAAGTCGGCTTTTAACGAACCTACTGCCAAATCCGCCTTGATTCTGATCGGAATTTTGTTCAAATCATTTGAAACCCAGAGCGTAAGACTCTCTTTTTCTTTAAAAACACGACCCGACTGAACCAATGGCCTAAATTTAAGACATTCCACCTTTCCAAACTTGGTTCGGAGTACTTCTTTTCCTAAATATTTCAATTTAAACTGAAAAACACCGTCATCATCAAACAACATGTCTAGATTTATGAATTGTCCTTCCTCAAATTCTTCCAGATTATAGTTGTTCCTCATAAAATAGGAAGCCGAGATAAGGTCCTGGATTTTATTGTGGACTGGGATTCGCTGTTCAGTCCCATTCTTATTGTCCCTAAGAACGGCCATCTCTTCCTTGTAGTCAAAATCAATTTCGATATCCTTGGTGTAGCCTCCTTCATCTATCTTTCTCACAAAGCGATACGGTTTTCCATTCTTCCTGCCAAAATAGCTTTCATAGGTGTCATCAACCTTAAAAAAAATACTGGCAAAGCCTGTGGTCTTACCTTCGCCCACTACATGATATACAGGAATACTGTCCAAGGTGTCCGAAGTAAGGTGCAATGTGGCATAGCTTGCGTTTAAAATCCCATAGTGGATTCGGAACTTTAACCACTCCCCCGATTTGTAAGCCGGCTGAAACTTTTGCCCCAATACAGATGTTGCAATAAGTAGGTTTAATACGATCAATATTTTTTTCATGACCTCTTTGATTACTGTAAAATTAATAAAATCGCTTATGGGGCTATGCGCTTTACACTTACTTAAACAAAAGTTATTCCAAAATAGTATGTAAAAAAAAAGCCCAGTCTTAAAACTGGGCTTTTCCTAAATAACCAACCAAACTTTAAATTATGAAAAACCAATACTTAAAGTTATAAGGGAACCACCCCTTATGTGATGTAAAGATACATTAAGGCCTTGTAGGAAAATAAGTTTTTAACGGACTTTAACTTAACTTACCCCAGATTGATGGTTTCTTGGGTATTTTTTGGCAATTTCTTAAGAAAAACTGGGGCTTTGATGAATTTTCCGTTACCTAGAACCAATAGCCAATACTGAAGAAAATACTGTCATTTTTTATCTCGGGGCTCCATGAATAATAAATCTGTATCGGGCCAATTATGGACTCAAAACCATAGCCTAAACCAAACCCTGAATAGGTGGGCTCTGAAAACCAATCCCCGGTCCTAAAAAGGTCGTCATCCACATTGGCGAAATTGGCCGATAAAAGCAGGTGATGATTCTTTGGGGCAAACCGATAATCCAACCTTCCATATGCTTTTACAAAGCTGTTCCCAGGGATACTTAAAAAATCATACCCAAAGAATGGAACAAAATTGTTCACAAAGTCATTTCCAAAACCACCCAGCACAAAATCAAAAGAGGTTACCCCAGAAGTTCCCAATTTAACACCTCCATCTGCTTCAACATTTAAACTTAGGTTATGAAATATGGGAATGACCGTACCCAACTTCGCCTTACCCACTGAAAATTCCTTGAAGTTTTCATTGAAATCAGAAGAAAACAAATACAAATGGAAGTCACTGTCAAAAAGGAGTCCCTTGGTGGGAAAATATTTATCATCATAGGTGTCCAAGGTAATTTTACCAAAAGTGCTGAAGTAGTTGGAATTTTCAAAGTAGGTCCGTTCTGGTGGACTGGCCAATGATTCTTCTGCAACCTCACCTTCCAACTGGTTCAGGGTTCGGGTACTGTAGCGCAAAAGCTTGTGTTCTGCCCCAAGGGTAAATGCAAATTCTTCTTGCAAGACGGTCTGTAGGTAAATTTGATTGGTCAAATCGGTGACATCCAAATTGATTTGACGAATATTGGGATCGTTGGGGACATTAAAGTTGGACCGAATCAGCCCAAAGTCAATTTCTTCATTGAAATCCGTGAATCTGGAATTTACGCCAAAACTCCAGTAATATCCCTTATCCAAATAATATTGCATGTTGTACCGCAAATGATCTCCTAAAATGAAGTCAAATGAACCCACATCATCCTTCATAAAAAGATTCTTCTTGGTGAGATTGATAAGGGCCGCACTTTTGTAAAGGTCATCATAGTGGGCAGAAAGTTTCAGGAACATTTTGGTGGGGTTTTCCTTAAGCTTTAAAACCAAGTCCGTTCCCAGCCCATTTGAATTCAGCTCGTACCGAATGGCCTTGAAGTTACCCGTGGCCGAGAGGTTGTTCATTCCCTGTTTTAAGTCGTCAAAAGAAATCTGTTCCGCCAAATTGAACCTTAGTTTTCCCTTGATGTAGCCCCGGGTATATTGATCATTTCCCGTTATGATCATCCTATTGATCGTAAGGCTGTCCATTGGCTGGACCCGCTTTTTTCGGGGAGGCACGTTTCGTTGTCTTTGGGCCAAGGCCAAGAGTTCAGGTTCCTTTATCCGGGCCGCTTCCTCCCCACTTTTCACAATAGCCGTACTTCTACCGAAATCAATTACGGAAAAGTCATCAATCTCGGGGCGAATGTAGATATCTGTTCCTTCGGACTTTTTCTTCATATCATTGACAGTCCTGTAATTATTGATTTGCAGTAAAATTTCAGTTGCAGACATCAATGATTCCCGTGTAGAGAGATTGTGCTGCACATCCACACCAATGATAAAGTCGGCCCCGGTATCTTTAATTTTATCGATGGGGTAGTTGTTCACCACACCACCATCAATCAAAATATCCCCATCTATCTCGGAAGGCTCGAACAATGACGGAAATGTTCCACTCGCCATGATGGCTTCAGGCAAATACCCATGATCCAACAGCACCTCTTCGCCCGTCTCAACATTGGTGGCCATACACAGAAACGGAATGGGCAGTTTTCTAAAATCGTGAACGTCCTTTACATGATAGAGCAATCGAACCAATTCATTATAAATATTCTGCCCTCCTGAAATGGCCTGCGGAAACGAAATACTGAAATTGGTGAAGGGCAGGGCTAAGGCGTATCGTTCCGAATCTTCCTTCTCATAAAAGGTTTTAGCGCCTCTGGGCACATTATCCTGAATGAGTTTGGTGAAATCGGTCACCCTAAAAATGGAATCCAGTTCGCTGGCCGAATAGCCAGACGCATATAACGCCCCGACAATGGCCCCCATGCTAGTGCCTCCAATGTAATCGATTTTAACCCCTGCTTCCTCTATTACCTTAAGTGCGCCGATATGGGCCAGTCCTTTGGCTCCTCCTCCACTGAGCACCAGCCCCACCTTTGGTGGAGTATCATTTTCCGAAGTTTGGGCCATCCCCAAAACTCCTGAAAAAATGATGGCTATCGCTAAAGAAATATATTTTATACCCATATCGTCAGTGAAAGGATTTATAGATTTTTTTTGCCTTTGCCATTCCCACAGATTCGGCCAAACTTTCAATGGAAGCCTCCTTTATCCGTTTGACGGATTTAAAGCTCTTTAATAACTGTTCAGCGGTTTTTTCGCCAATGCCTTCTATCCGTTCCAATTCTGAACCAATGGCCCCCTTACTCCGCTTGTTCCGATGGTGCGTGATCCCAAAACGGTGGGCTTCATTCCGCAACTGTTGAATGATTTTTAAGGTTTCGGACCTTTTATCTAAATATAAAGGAACGGAATCTCCCGGAAAATAAATCTCCTCCAACCGTTTGGCAATGCCAATAATGGCAATCTTGCCCCGAAGTCCCAACAATTCCAAACTTTTCAATGCGGAAGACAATTGGCCCTTGCCCCCATCAATCACGATAAGCTGTGGCAGGGGTTCTTCCTCATTGAGCAATCGTTTGTATCGCCGGAACACCACTTCTTCCATACTTGCAAAGTCATCTGGCCCCTCAACAGTTTTTATATTGAAATGCCGATAGTCCTTTTTGGATGGCTTTCCATTCTTAAAGACAACACATGCGGCCACAGGGTTGCTTCCTTGAATGTTGGAATTATCAAAACATTCAATATGGGTAGGCTCAACGGATAGTCGTAAATCCGCTTTCATCTGGGCCATGATCCTTTTGGTATGCCTGTCCGGGTCAACGATTTTGATTTGCTTCAATCTATCCTGACGGTAAAACCGGGCATTGCGTTCAGAAAGTTCCAAAATCCTGCGTTTATCTCCCAATTTGGGCAAGGTTACTTTTAAGGATTCCTCCACCTCAACAGGAAAGGGCAAATAAATTTCCCTGGATTGCGAATTGAATCGCTGTCGTATCTCGGTAATGGCCAACTGAAGCAACTCTTCATCCGTTTCCTCCAGTTTTTTCTTGATTTCAAGGGTGTGTGACCGAACAATGGAGCCATGTGAAAGTTGCAAAAAGTTGATATAGCCATGGGTTTCATCGGACACAATGCTGAACACATCCACATTGTTTATTTTTGGATTGACCACCGTGGACTTGGCTTGATAGTTTTCCAAAACATCAATTTTATCCTTGATGCGCTGGGCTTTTTCAAACTCCATTTTTTCCGCAAACACGTTCATCTGCTGTTTAAAGGTCTGCAACGAGCTTCGTAGGTTCCCTTTTATGATTTGCCGAATGTCCTCAATCTGTCCGTGATATTCGGCCTCCGTCTGTAATCCCTCGCAAGGTCCCAAGCAATTGCCCAAATGGTATTCCAAGCATACCTTATATTTACCTGCTTCAATTTTTTCCTCCGAGAGGTCATAATTGCAGGTTCGTAAAGGGTACAGGCTTTTTACCAGATCTAGCAAGGTTCTTACCGTTTTCATGCTGGTGTAGGGGCCAAAGTACTCCGATCCGTCCTTGATCAATTTTCGGGTTGGAAAAATTCTGGGAAAGCGTTCGTTTTTGATGCAAATCCAAGGATACGATTTATCATCCTTGAGCATTACGTTGTATCTGGGCTGTAGTTTTTTGATCAGGTTGTTTTCCAACAACAGTGCATCGGATTCGGTGGGCACCACAATATGCTTGATACTGCGTATTTTTTTAACCAAAACCCGGGTCTTACCGTACTCTTGCTTTTTGTTGAAATACGAAGAGACCCTCTTTTTTAGGTTCTTAGCTTTGCCCACATATAGGATTTTTCCATCCGAATCGTAAAATTGATATACTCCCGGTCCGTTGGGAAGCACACTTATTTGAACATTGATGGATGGGTCGGACATAAACGGTTAAGGAGATTTTCTTAATCTACTTTTAACAAAGTTATATTTTAATTGTAGTGTATCCTGTTAAACTTGACGCTTTCTTAGTTTGACTTTACCAGTGGCGTATTCTTCTGTACAGATTCTACATACCTAAAAGATTGTCAAGTATTTGGATAAGTTCGCAAACTGTGGTTTTTCCCTAAAAAAAGTATGGAAAACCTCCAATCCGACTCTTAGAACGAGTCTAAATTGTTAAACAATTGATAAAAATCATGCATTTCATCGATTAAAAGTGCATTTCGTGGTGATTTTTAAAATTGTTTTACTTACATTTAACGGTATAAATACAATTCTATGGAAAACTATGTTATCGTTTTGGGAATGTATTTGATTTTGATGCTTTTCTTCAAAATCTTCTTCTCGGTATCAACACGAGGAGAGTAGTACGTTTTTGCCCCAAAACACACCCCGAAATCTTCAGCATTCACCTAGATGTTGAAACATGAACTAAGAAAAAAATACAAAAATCTGAGAACGAACTTTACAGCTTCGCAAATTTCAGATTTGAGTATGGATCTAGCAAATCATGCACTACAAATCCCTGTTTGGGATTTTTTTTATTTCCATATCTTTTTGAGCATCGAAGAAATAAACGAAATCGATACACTTCCGCTCATTACACTTCTCCAAGGAAAGGACAAAAACGTTGTGATTCCAAAAACGCAAGGAGCAAACACCTTGGAAAACTATCTGTTAACCGATAGTACACCCATCAAAAAAAATAAATGGGGCATTCCCGAACCCGTAGATGGAATTTTAATTCCTGAAAACAAAATTGACGTGGTTTTTGTTCCTCTTTTGGCTTTTGATCTCAAAGGACATCGCGTTGGTTACGGAAAGGGATATTATGATACCTTTTTGAGCAATTGCAGGGAAGAAACCGTTAAAGTTGGACTTTCGTTATTTGGACCAGAAGAGAATGCCATCACCGATGTCCATGAAAATGATGTGCAGTTGGATTACTGCATTACTCCTGGAAAGACTTATACGTTTTGATCCACAACTTCTTGAGGTTGCTCTGATTTTTTAGGGAAAGCCTTTTTGTTGAAGACAATCAATATACCAACCCCAGTACTAATTGCGGTGTCCGCAATATTGAAAACAGGCTCAAAAAAGCGGAATCGTTGTCCACCCACCGAAGGGACCCAATCAGGCCATGTTGTATCAATCAATGGAAAATAGAGCATGTCCACCACCTTACCGTGAAATAAGCTACCATACGGTTCACTGGCAAATAGGGTTGCTACTTGTCCATTGCTATGGTCAAAAATAATTCCGTAAAAAACGGAGTCGATGATGTTCCCCAAAGCTCCTGCAAAAATGAGGGATACCGCCAAAATCAAGGTTCGGGGCGATTGTTTCTTTACAATGTCCCAAAGCCAGTAGCCAATACCGAACACGGCAAAAATCCGGAAAACCGTTAAAACAAGTTTTCCAACTGATTCAGAAATAGGCAGAAGGTCGCTCAACTTGGTTCCCCAGGCAGCTCCTTCATTTTCAATAAAAAGAATCTTAAACCATCCAAATACACTATTTGATTCTCCCAAAATAAAATGGGTCTTAATGTAGACCTTGCTTATTTGGTCAACAAGGAGGATCAATACGATGATTATGAGGGATTTCTTTAGATTCATGCCGTTAAAAAGTGGTTGCAAAAATAGGGATATTATTTAGTTTTCCTAAGGTGGATGTTTCCTTCCACAGTCTTCAGGGTATATTGGTTTTGTCCAGTTGGGATTTGGGCCTTTTCCACATGCCCGTATGCGCTTTCCGCTAGAATGTTTCCGCTATCGGTCCGTAACCAAATGTCTCCTTTTTGGGTAGTGACTTCCACCGTTTCGGAAACATTGTTCAAGGCACATCTACCATCGGAAAGTGTTACATCCAAACTTTGGTATTTGCCTTCCACCTCAACATTGCTGTTGGTTCCAAATACAGTTACTTCCTTGTATTGGGGCACAGTAATATGCAATGCAATGGAAACCACTTTATGGGCACTTAGCTTGTCATTGGGGTTAATGAAGTTAGGATGGAAACCTGCGCTTATGCGAACCGTTGTTCCTTTTTCTTCAATGGAAACCAGCAAATCCTTGGCGTATTCGCCTTCAATGCTTGCCTCAACCTGAACTTCCTTGGTCTTGGCGGTTTGGAGGTCAATCTGGTAGCAATTCTGGGCATCTATTTGAATGGATTGGGTTCGGGGACCGATAAATGCCTTCTTTACCAGTTTTTGTCCCTGTACCTGCACAAGAAATAAAAGTCCAACTAAAACGAACAGTGGTCTCATAAACAAAAAACGCCCTGAGGCGTTTTTATTATTTCTGCATGTTCTTGGCCTCAATGCTCAATGTGGCATGGGGTACCAACTTCAAACGCTCTTTGTTGATGAGCTTACCGGTAACACGGCAGATGCCGTATGTTTTATTTTCAATTCGCAAAAGCGCGCTCTTAAGGTCACGAATAAATTTCTCCTGACGGATGGCCAATTGTGTGTTGGCTTCCTTGCTCATGGTCTCGGAACCTTCCTCAAAAGCCTTAAAAGTCGGCGAAGTGTCGTCCGTACCATTGTTGCCATCATTCATGTAAGAACTTTTTAAAAGTTCCAAATGTTGTTTGGCCTTATCCATTTTTTCCTCAATCAAGGCCCTAAACTCGTCAAGGTCCTTATCTGAGTATCTTACTTTAAGTTCTTCTGCCATTTTCTAATGCTTTTGTATAAACAATTTTGTATTTACTTCATCAAAGGCAATTGCAATACCTTCATCTAGTTTCTCTTCGAAATTAAGCTCAGCGGTCAAGGTCTCCGTTTTTATGTAATCCTCATTACTGGACACCGCGCTTTCCACCAAACCGTCCTTCAATATTTTTATGTCAATCTTGTCGGTCACTTCAAATCCAGACTCCTTGCGGATATTTTGGATTCGGTTCACCAATTCTCTGGCGATACCTTCCTTTTTCAAGGTTTCATCAATGGTTACATCGAGTGCAACGGTCAAAGGTCCAGAGCTTGCAACCAACCAGCCCTCAATGTCTTGGGAACTGATGTCTACATCGGTTAACTGTAAATTAACGCTTTTATTTTCCAATTGAAGCATTAATTCACCTTCTCTTTCTATTTTTTGAATATCATCTTGCCCCAACTGACTTACTGCGCCAGCAATAGCCTTCATATCCTTACCAAATTTCGGGCCTAACACCTTAAAATTCGGTTTTATTTGCTTTACCAAGATACCTGAAGCGTCATCCAAAATCTCAATTTCCTTGACATTTACTTCGGATTTTATCAGACCTGATACAGCCTCAATATCCTGATGCTGTTCCTGGTCCAAAACAGGAATCATGATTTTTTGAAGGGGTTGGCGCACCTTTATTTTTTCCTTTTGACGGATGGACAATACCAAAGATGAAATCTTCTGTGCCAATTGCATTTTTCGTTCCAGTTTTTGGTTCACCATCGAAGCATCAAACACAGGGAATTCTGCCAAATGCACACTCTCAAAACCTTCTTTTTGGGTCGTTGCATTCAAATCCAAATACAAGCGGTCCATAAAGAAAGGAGCAACGGGCGCCGATAATTTGGCCACTGTATTCAAACACATGTACAAGGTTTGGTACGCGGATATTTTATCTTGTTGGTAATCGCCTTTCCAGAAACGTCTTCTGCTCAAACGAACATACCAATTACTCAAATTTTCTTGGACAAAATCCGAAATCATTCGGGTGGCACGTGTAGCCTCATAATCGGCATAAGCCTCGTCCACATTTTTAATGAGTGTATGCAACTCGGACAAAATCCATTGGTCAATTTCGGGTCTATCCTTTAAAGGAACATCGGCTTCGGAATAATCAAAAGCATCGATGTTGGCATAAAGCGCCATAAAGGAATAGGTGTTGTAAAGTGTTCCGAAGAACTTTCGCTTTACCTCAACAATCCCATCAATATCAAATTTTAGGTTGTCCCAAGGGTTGGCGTTGGAAATCATGTACCAACGTGTGGCATCAGGGCCATGTTCTGGCAATACCTCAAAGGGATCCACGGCATTGCCCAGACGTTTGGACATTTTCTTACCTTCCTTGTCCAAAACCAATCCATTGGAAACCACATTCTTGTAGGCAATCGTGTCAAAAACCATGGTGGCAATGGCGTGAAGCGTATAGAACCAACCCCGGGTCTGGTCCACACCTTCGGCGATAAAGTTGGCCGGAAAAGCAATACCTTCATCAATCAACTCCTTGTTTTCGAAAGGATAGTGCCATTGCGCATAGGGCATGGAACCACTATCAAACCAAACATCAATAAGGTCAGCTTCGCGTTTCATGGGCTGCCCAGATGGGGAAACTAAGGTTATCCCGTCCACAATGTTTTTATGCAGGTCGATTTTATCGTAATTCGCCTCACTCATGTCTCCCGACACAAAATCAGCAAACACATCTTTTTCCAAAACTCCAGCCTCCACGGCTTTGGCCATTTCGGATTTCAACTCTTCCACAGAACCGATGATCATTTCCTCTTTCCCATCTTCTGTGCGCCAAATGGGCAATGGTATCCCCCAATAACGAGATCGGGAAAGGTTCCAATCGTTCGCATTGGCCAGCCAGTTTCCAAATCGACCTTCTCCGGTAGCTTTTGGTTTCCAGTTGATGGTCTGGTTCAACGCAAACATGCGGTCCTTGACATCTGTTACCTTGATGAACCACGAGTTCAACGGATAGTATAAAATAGGTTTGTCCGTACGCCAGCAATTAGGGTAACTATGAACATATTTTTCAACCTTAAAGGCTTTGTTCTCTTCTTTTAGTTTGATGGCAATTTCAACATCAACCGACTTCTCGGGAGCTTCACCGTCCTCATAGTATTCGTTCTTGACGTACTTGCCGGCATACTCCTTCAACTCAGGTCGAAATCGTCCCTGAAGGTCCACCAAAGGAACAGGATTGTTATTTTCATCCAACACCAACATGGGCGGAACTTCCGGCGTAGCCTGTTTGGCGGCCAAAGCATCATCCGCACCAAAGGTGGGCGCCGTATGTACGATACCGGTACCATCTTCCGTGGTCACAAAATCTCCAGAAATCACTCGAAAGGCATTCTCTGGATTTTGGTACGGTTGCACGTAGTCTATCAACTGCTCGTACTGGATACCAACCAAATCTTTCCCCGCAAAACTTTCTCCGACCCAATACGGAATCTTTTTATCGCCTTCGCTAAAATTGGCCAGTTCTTCTTCGGTCTCCACTTTGGAGAACTTTCCTGAAAAATTATAATTCACCAAGTTTTTCGCCAAAACAACAGTGATTGGCTCAAAGGTGTATTGGTTGAAGGTTTTTACCAACGCATATTCAATTTTGGGCCCTACGGTCAATGCGGTGTTCGAAGGCAATGTCCAAGGTGTTGTCGTCCAGGCCAAGAAGTAGATATCGCCCTCTACATTTTTTAGAAAATCGGGAAGGGTTTCTTT
Source organism: Flagellimonas iocasae (assembly GCF_042682725.1). NCBI lineage: Bacteria > Pseudomonadati > Bacteroidota > Flavobacteriia > Flavobacteriales > Flavobacteriaceae > Flagellimonas > Flagellimonas iocasae. The sequence continues at coordinate 449,806 of NZ_JBHUHU010000003.1, forward strand.
CTTCGCTTTAAACTGGGCGGTAACCGTGGTATCGGTTACATCTTGATAGGTCCCTGGTTGGTTCAACTCGTGTGAACTCAATCCCGTACCCGCCTTGGGCGAATAGGGCTGAATGGTGTACCCTTTGTACAGCAGGCCTTTATCGTAAATCTGCTTCAACAACCACCAAACCGATTCCATATACTTGGGTTTATAGGTGATATAGGGGTCATCCATATCTACCCAGTACCCTATTTTTTCGGTCATTTCGTTCCAAACGTCCGTGTAGCGCATCACCGCTTTTTTACAGGCCGCGTTGTATTCTTCAACCGATATTTTCTTGCCAATATCCTCTTTGGTAATACCTAATTCTTTCTCTACACCAATCTCAATCGGTAGTCCGTGGGTATCCCAACCCGCTTTTCGTTTTACCTGATAACCCTTCATGGTCTTATACCTTGGGAAGATATCCTTAATGGTACGGGCCATTACGTGGTGAATTCCGGGCATTCCATTTGCAGAAGGTGGACCTTCGTAGAAGACATAGCTCTCCTTGCCCTCCCTAGTGGAAACACTCTTTTCAAAAATCTGTTTGTCCTTCCAAAAGTTTAGAACTTCTTCTGACACCTTTGGCAAATCCAATCCCTTATATTCTGCAAACTTCATAAATACTGCTACTTCTTCTCGAATTCCAAGTTTGCAAAATTATAAATTTAGATCGAATTACACCCCCCTCTTTTGGGTATTAGGATTTCCTTAATAGCCTTAACCTAAATATGATATGTGCCACATAACCCTTTACGTTAAATTGACTATCTTCAATCTTCACTAACACTAAACCATTTAAGTATGAAAAAAGTTGTAATAGCTGCACTGGCACTGTCGTTGTCGATGTCTGTTATGACCTCCTGTAAAGAGGCTGCAGATAAGGCAAAAGAAGCTTCTGAAGAGGCCAGTGAAACCCTTGAGGAGGCGGGCAAAGATTTAAAAGAAGCCACAAATGATGCTGTTGACGCCGTTAAAAAAGCTGGCGATGAGGCCATAGAAATGGGTGAAAAAGCCGCCGACAGCATTAAAAAGGCTGGTGAAGAGGCTATGGAAAAAGTCAAAGAGGTAGGCGAGGATGCCAAAAAAACCATGGATACCATGCAAATGTAGTCCAAGCAATATTTTAAAAAAGGGCATGGTGTTTTCCATGCCCTTTTTTTATTTTTTAGAAGACGTAACCCAATCCCAAAATTAGATTGGTTCCAGGCGCTACGATTCCCGATGAATACATTCGATACCGTTGGTTCGTCATGTTCTCCAATCCCACAGTTGCCTTTAAGGCATTGGAGATTTGATATTGCGATTTAAAATTTAAGGTATACCAAGAAGGGGAAAAGGGATTTCCGTTGGCATCAGTGGCATACATATAATCCTTGCTTTGTTCAGAAAGGGCAAGATCATCATTGCTTACCTCACCGTTGTAATTCACAAAAATATCAGCCTTCAATTTTTGATTCTGCCAAACCAAATGGGCGTCACCAAAGGTGGGAGCGGCATGGCGCGCCGGGCTATCGGTTCCATCATCGTCTTCTTCCGTGCCTTCGGTAATGGTTAGATTGGACGCAAATGACCAGTGTTCATCAAAAAAGGCCTGCATCCCAAATTCAAAACCATAGACATAGGCCCTAGCCGCATTCTGAATGGCCTGCACATTGCTCGGTTCTCCATTGTACTCAATTTCGGTTTGACCATTGAAGGTGAAATCCCTTCGTACCAAAGCATCCACCAAATAGGTATAGAATGCAGCGCCTCGTAAAACCAGTCGGTCACTAAAGTTTTTTTGGATTCCCAATTCTCCGTTATAAGCATACTCGGGTTCTAAATCTGGATTGGGAACCACTACAGAGCCAGGCTCGGAATCAAATATTTTTCCAATATCATCAATGTTCGGTGCTCTGAAACCGGTGGAGCCGTTCAAGGTGATCTGTAAATCTTCACGTGGAAGCCAACTGAATCCTAAACTTCCTGTGAGTGCTCCGGTTACAATATCGGCCTCATCAAACGGAAAGGGATAAAAAGTGTTCTCAAACTCGGCATCTACCCAAACCTGACTGTATCGAACTCCTGATAGCAAAGTGAAATTGGGTTCAATCTGATATTCCCCATTGATGTAACCGGCAAACGTTTGCCAAGTGGACCCGTCTGGATAACGAGATGCGGTACGTTCCACTTCATTGGTCTCAATATTTCGTTGGCTGCCTGTAGAACCTACTTTATTGAACACATACTCGGCACCATAATATAAATGGAGATCACCGAGTTTCTTGTTCTCAAAATCCAAGTTCAAGGAAAGAGCATCCACTTTTTCTTTGGTAGAAAAGAGTTCCACATCCTCAAACCCGCGGTCATGGCGACTTTCTTCAAAAAATTGGTAGGCCGTGGTCAGCTTTACCCGATCATAGAATTTGTTGTTCCCCTTTTTGGTGATTTGAAAATTCCCCATAACCCACTTTTGAGGGCCATAATACCATTCCGCTGACCGAAGACCCAAACCATCCCGGGAAGGACGAATCAATCGGTCGTATCTGGAATAATCCGAAGTCTCTGAGTAATAAAGACCCAAATTATAGTTCCAGGTATCATTGGGTCGATATGCAAATTTTTGCAAAAAGTTGAGTTGGTCATACCCCGTTGTGACCTGCTTTTTAGGGTCATCATTTGGCACCAAAACATCCATTCCATTTTGTTGGATGACGTAATTGTTTCGGAGGTACGATTCCGGACCGTGCTCCCCCATCTTTAGATCACCAAAATTATTATAGGTAAAACTGGTGTAGGAAGCCCATTTTTGTTTCCCAAAATTGAATTCAACATGACTGGTACTTTCATTGTTGGCCGAAGCAAATCTATAATCGGCCTTGCCCGAAAACGCCAAACTATCGGCAAATGAAAAATGGGGTTTTTGGGTGTAGAAATTCATCACCCCCCCAATGGCATCACTACCATAAATCACGGAACCGGGCCCGAAGATGATTTCGGTTTTGCTTACCGTAAAGGGGTCGATTGATATCACATTTTGAAGGTTTCCACCCCTAAAAATGGCATTGTTCATGCGAACACCATCCACGGAAAGCAACAGCCTATTGGTGGAAAAACCACGAATCATGGGGCTTCCCCCGCCCAATTGGCTTTTTTGCACAAAAACTTTTCCACTGTTTTGCAAAAGATCGGCCGAAGTTTGGGGTGCGGTAAAGGATATGCTTCGGGCATCGATAGTCTCAATTTTTTGGGGAACATTTTTCTTTTGTTGCTCCCATTTGGAAACAGATAGGACCACTTCTTCGAGCTCTTCGGAGCGTAAGTAAAGATAGACTCGATTTCCTTTTTTTGCTATCTGCGATTTTGTGGTGGCATAAATCTCATAACTGAGATGTTGGAATGTAATCCGTTCATTGGAATTGAAAATACCCAAATCGCTCTTTCCATTGGAATCGGTAACAGTAGTTTTGGATTTGTCCTTGTTGAAGATGGCCAAATTGGAAATGGGTATTCCTGAATCAGCATCCAAAACGGTTACTTCCTGGGCATAAAACGAAAAGGAAATTAGAAATAATAAAAAGGTTTTGGTTAAGGTTGGTTTAAACATGTTATTGAAAAACGGCATTTAATACGGCAAGGGACTTCGGTTCCCTGAATCCATGCACATGCAAACGGTAATACAGAATGACCATTTTTAAGAGTTCTCGCCTGTTAGACTTAGTTAGTTGTATCGCCTGTAATGCATCAAAATTCGTGCCTAAAAACCGCTTAAAATTTTCCAATAATTCGCCCTGAATCAATGGGTTGAGTGATGGGGTTTTGTTGAAACTACCTTCCTGAAGATCAAAAAAAGGCGAGTTTTGGAAAGAAGTGTCAGGATAGAAGCCTAAATACTTGGTAAGATTCAGTAAAAAAAGAAGATGAAAATTGGGATTTGCCGGATGCTCATCCAACCAAAGCAATGCATATTCCAAATAATTGAAAAGGCTTTCATCCTGCTCTTCTTCGTGGATGCTATTGCTCAACATTTCGGCCAAAAAAAGGACAATGCTGTTCTTAACAATATCGGTGTGCAACGTTCTATAGGGCATGGCCACCTTAACCTCGCGAAGGCTCTCCAAAGTACCTTTGTTTTTGTGGTTCGCAACGATTTCCAACTGCATCAATGGGAGAAAATAAGCCGGTTTCAGTTTTCCCTTTTTGGAACCCATTACCCCTTTCAGTAAATAGGATTTTAATCCATCCGAAGCCGTAAATGCCTTCACAATAAGGCTGGTGTCGCCATATTTTAAGGAAGAAAGTACTATGGCCTTGGTGGTTATTTGCATAGGGGTCAAAAAAAAGGCAGTTACTGAAAGGGTAAAAATAATCACTCCTTCCGGTAACTGCCAACCAAAAACTCAGGTTGATTATAGGAAATTAGATAACTCCTTGGGCCAACATGGCATCTGCAACCTTAACAAAACCAGCAATATTGGCTCCTTTGACGTAGTTGCAGTACCCATCATCCTCTTTTCCGTAAGCAATACAAGAATCGTGGATATCGGCCATAATACCTTTTAATCGTTCATCAACTTCTTCTCGGGTCCAGCTGATACGCAATGAGTTCTGCGACATCTCCAAACCTGAAGTGGCCACACCACCCGCATTGGATGCTTTTCCAGGAGCGAACAAAATCCGTGCATCATGGAACGCATGGATTGCTTCCGGGGTTGAGGGCATGTTGGCACCTTCGGCAACGGCAATACATCCATTCTTGATGAGCGCAGCCGCATCATCACCATTTAATTCGTTCTGTGTTGCACAGGGCAGCGCAATATCACAAGCTACTTTCCAAGGAGTTTCTCCCTTGTAGAAAGTCGCATTTTGATACTTGTTTGCGTATTCTGAAATTCTTCCTCTCTTGTTGTTCTTCAAGTCCATGACATAGGCCAATTTTTCAGGGTCGATGCCATCCTTGTCGTGGATATAACCAGCAGAATCGGAGAGGGTCAATACCTTTCCACCCAACTGCAACACTTTTTCTGCGGCATATTGGGCTACGTTTCCTGATCCGGAGATCACCACATTTTTGCCTTCAAAAGATTCATTTTTGGTCTTTAACATACTATCGGCAAAATACACTGTACCATAACCGGTAGCTTCAGGGCGAATCAATGAGCCTCCCCAAGAAAGACCTTTCCCGGTCAAAACACCGGTAAACTCGTTTCGGATTTTCTTGTACATTCCAAATAGGAAACCAATCTCACGGGCACCCACACCGATATCCCCCGCGGGAACGTCCGTATTTGGGCCAATGTGTCGGCACAATTCCGTCATAAAGGCATGGCAAAAGCGCATCACCTCATCATCGGATTTTCCTTTTGGGTCAAAATCGGAACCTCCTTTACCACCACCCATGGGAAGGGTAGTCAAACTATTTTTGAATACTTGCTCGAAGGCCAAGAATTTCAATACACTGGCATTTACTGTTGGATGGAACCGAAGTCCACCTTTGTATGGGCCGATGGCTGAGTTCATCTGGATGCGATACCCGCGGTTTACATGAATTTCACCATCATCATCTACCCAGGCCACACGGAACGAAATCAATCGCTCTGGCTCCACCATGCGCAAAAGGATATTTTTGCCATGGTAAATATCTTGACTTACGATGTATGGTATTACGGTTTCAGCAACTTCTTGAACCGCTTGGATGAATTCGGGTTCATGGCCATTTCTGGCTATGACCTCATCCATAAATGCTTTAATTTTATCTTCCATAGTACGGGTTGCTATTTGTTGTCCCTGCAACTTTAATTAGACGCAGTTTTATTGAATTTTGAATTTGACGGCAAAATTATGGTATTTACATAATTTAAATAGTCTTTTTTTAAAAATTTTTCAATTTGCTAACCTATGGCCTGCTCTAAGTCCGCGATTAAATCGGCAGCATCTTCGATTCCCACACTCAAACGAATCAAAGTGTTCACAATTCCGGTTTTTTCACGTTCTTCTTTGGGAATACTCGCATGGGTCATACTAGCCGGATGACCCGCTAAACTTTCCACGCCTCCCAAGGATTCGGCCAAGGTGAAAACTTCCAATTTTTCCACAATTTTTATCGCTTCTTCGTAACTGCTTCCTTTCGGCACAAAGGATATCATTCCACCAAAACCACTCATTTGACTTTTGGCGATATCGTGGTTTGGGTGCGATTCAAATCCGGGCCAATACACTTTTTCGATTTTGGGATGCTTGGCCAAATAATTGGCGACGGCTTCCCCGTTTTCGCAATGACGTTGCATGCGAACATGGAGCGTCTTGATTCCACGAAGGGTTAAAAAGCTATCCATGGGACCACACACAGCTCCACTGGCATTTTGAATGAAATAGAGTTTGTCTGCCAGTTCCTTATCCTTAACCACCAAAGCTCCCACTACAAGATCACTGTGACCTCCCAAATATTTGGTGGCGGAGTGCATTACAATGTCAGCTCCCAAGTCTAGCGGTCTTTGCAAATACGGAGTAGCAAATGTGTTGTCCACAGCCAGCAATACCCTATACTTTTTTGCCAAGGTTGATACCGCTTTGATGTCGATAATATTCATCATGGGATTGGTCGGCGTCTCTACCCAAATCAACTTGGTGTTGTTGTTGATGTGAGCTTCAATGGCATCCACATCTTGCATTCCCACAAAATGGAATTTGATCCCATATTTTTCAAAAATCCGTTTGAAGAGTCGGTAGCTACCACCATACAAATCGTTGGTGGAAACCACTTCATCCCCTGGCTCCAACAATTTGATAACCGCATCGATGGCAGATAACCCACTGGCAAAAGCGAGACCGTACGTTCCATTTTCAATACTTGCCAAGGCGTTCTCCAAAGCGGTTCGGGTAGGGTTGGCACTGCGGGAGTATTCAAATCCCTTATGTCCACCCGGAGTGGTCTGGGCGTAGGTGGAGGTTTGATAAATGGGCGGCATCACCGCACCATACGCCTCATCTGGGTGTTGCCCTCCGTGAATGGTTTTGCTATTGAATCGCAACTCTTTTTTGCTCATTTTCTTTTGATCTTCATACAAATGTATTGCTATCTTTCGGAGTTGTCAATGAAGTCTTATTTTTGGGAACCCTAAAACCTCATCCATGAAAAAGTGCCTCGGCCTACTTTTGATCCTCTGGATCCCTTTTGGTTGCGAAACCGAACACAAACTTACTTTTGAGCCCTTGAAATTACAGGGGGAGTCTTGTGCCAATTGCCCAGAAATTGAAATAACCCTTCCCAACGCCTTGGATGATTCCGGTGTGGCCACAGCTATAAACCGCAGTTTGCGGGAAGAGGTGATTGCCCTTCTTTCCTTTAGTGAAAATGAAGACATTGAAAATGTTGATCAGGCCATGGGCTCTTTCACGGAGAGCTACAAAGAGTTGAAGACCAAATTCCCAGATGAAATAGGGTGGGAAGCCAAAATCAATGGGGAGGTCATTTACGAGGACGCTCATTTAATCACCATTGTGGTCAACTCCTATACTTTTACCGGAGGAGCACATGGGTATGGTTCGACGAGTTATCTCAATTTTGACAAAGTGGAAGGCACTGAACTGGAAAATTGGGAGCTTTTTGATGATTTGGAAGGTTTTGAAACGTATGCTGAAAGTAAATTTAAGACCCAGGAAGATATTCCCCAAGAGGCCAACATCAATGCCACGGGTTTTATGTTTGAGGGTGATGCCTTTCATCTGCCCAACAATGTGGGATACACCCAAGATGGGGTGCAATTGATCTACAACCAGTATGAAGTGGCTTCCTATGCCGATGGACCTATCATTCTGACCCTCCCTTTTTCGGAAATAAATTCCTATTTAAAGTACAAGGTCGGTTCTTGAGTGTCCCAAAAGCAATTTCATTTCAAATAATACCGAATACCAACACCCAAAAGTAGTGTGGAATCGTTTAGGTCACTATTAAAATGATAAAAGCCATTTATAGGGACGAACAGAGAAAAGGCATCTGACAGAAAGAAGTCCATTTCTAAAGATGCATATCCGCCATAGATAAAACTACTTTCTGCACGAATGGCATCAAAAGCAAATTCGGTGTCACCTTTATTGATGTACTTGTACCCTGCCGAAGGCCCACCGCCAAAAAAGATAAAAAGTCCACGCTTCTTAGAAGTGAGTACTGTGGTAAAGTATCCTAGATTAAGTAGATAGTCATGATACGGAAACTCAACCCCTGAATTGGGTGTTTCTTTAGAAAAAGTGGCCACCAAGGAGGCTTGCAGATAATCCGTTTCACTACGGTAGTTGTTTAAAATCAGCTGTATTCCATAGCCATCCGTTTTATAGGTGGGAGCCACCCCAACCGAATAATTACTTCTTTGCGAATGGATTTGCTGAACGGTAACCAACCATAGGGTGCAGCAAACCCAATAGGTTAAATAGGTCTTTTTCATTTTGGTAAAGATTTGGACGAGACATTACTTGTTGTTTGTCTTGGGGTGCTGCGCAAACGACGTAACTCATTCTAAAGATACGCTAAATGAAAAAAAGAGCCTTATGGCTAGTTCTTGTTGTGCTTAATTATCCTTTGCCAAAGCTTTCTGAAGTCCACGGATAGCCCCTAAATGGATGCCCTCGTGGTAGGCACTAAAGGCAATGGCATCTTCGGCACTGGTCAAGGTTACGTTGACCGAGGTGGTAAGTTCTTTATAATTTTTGACGTTCAACCTGCCATGATCATAATCCAACTTTATGTGTTGCACGGTACTGAACAGATAGGCCGAAATCTTTTCCACTTCCTGTGCAGATGGTGATCCCTCCGGAAAAGTGCCCTTCCGATATTTATTGATCAATTCTTCTTCAATGGTATAATCAAGACCGCTTAAGCCGTATACCAATAATTGAGGAGTCACCACCACATGGGCAATGTTCCACCAAATATTGTTGCTGAATCCATCGGGAATTTTATAAAGGTCTTCTTTTGGGGTTTTCTGTAGTGTATCGTGCAGTATTTTTCTGTTCTTGAGAAGGATGTCGAAAATTTTCTCCATTATACCAATTTAAAAAATCATTTTACTTCCGATAAAACTAGGTCTAAAATTTTAAATCACCCTGTGCCCATTAAAGAAAAAGAACATTAAAAATGTTAAATACCCCTGCTTCACGTATGGATTTCCTCTAAAAAACAACTTTATCAAAAGCTGTTGAATTTGCACTTTCTTAATGGGATTTGATTCATTTTTGACTTCCTTTGTGCCTTAGAACAGGATTATGAAAAAGATTTACCACTTGGGCAGTTGTTCTACTTGCCAACGCATCTTAAAAGAGTTGGAACCTTTGAACGATGTTCAACTGCAAGAAATCAAGACAGAATCAATGACTCCCAAGCAATTGGAGGAAATGGCTTCCTTGGCCGGCGGGTATGAACCCTTGTTCAGCAAAAGAGCCATTTTATACCGTCAAAAGGGATTACACGAGAAACAACTTTCGGAGAACGATTACAAGGACCTTATCCTTGAACATTATACCTTTTTAAAGCGCCCTGTTGTTTTGGTCGATGGTCAGATTTTTATCGGCAACTCCAAAAAAGTGGTCCAGGCCGCAAAAGAGGCCCTGCACCCATGAGCAAAAGAACGTTAGCTATTTTGGCGGCCATCGGCGCCACAACCATTTATGGAATCAATCACACGATTGCCAAAGGCGCCATGCCACATTATGTTGGCCCCTTTGCCTTTATTATGCTGCGTGTGGGAGGCGCTACAATCCTGTTTTGGTTGATTTCAATTTTTGGCCCCAAACAAAAAATAGAGAAAAAGGATTGGGGTCGAATACTGGTTTGTTCCTTCTTGGGGATGGTCATAAATATGCTGGCCTTCTTTAAAGGGCTTCAACTCTCCACGCCCATCAACAGTGCCGTTTTGGTGACGATTACCCCTATTATTGTGGTGATTTTATCAGCCTTGTTTTTAAGTGAACGTATTACTATAAATAAAGGACTGGGTATTTTTTTAGGGTTTGTTGGGGCCCTGGGTCTCATCCTTTTTGGAACCGAAGTACGTCAAGATGCCCCAAACATTGTTCTGGGCAATTTTTTGTTCATTTTAAATGCCTCTACGTATGGGTCATACCTAATCTTGGTTAAAAAATTGCTGGAAAAATACCATCCGTTCGTCCTCATGAAATGGTTGTTTAGTCTTGCCTTTATCATGAACTTTCCCATAACCTTACCTGAGTTTATGGAGATTGAATGGTCTAGCATGCCGCTTTGGGTTTATGGTTCTGTTGCCTTTGTGGTGATTGGCACTACATTTTTGACCTATCTTTTTAATGTGTTTGCTCTTAGAGAGCTCAAAGCATCAACTGTTGGCGCATTCATGTATATTCAACCCTTGATCGGAATCCTGTTTGCCATTCTTACAGGAAAAGACCACCTTACCTGGGTCAAAATCATGGCCACGGTATTGGTCCTACTCGGGGTATACATGGCAGGAAAACGGCCCAAGCCAGTAAATCAACCTTAGATTTTCCAAAAGCCCTTGATTCGTCAATTGGTTTGGGGTGTTGATCAATTTATACCTTAAAACTCGTCTCCAAGACTTTAGATTCCATCTAAAATAAAAACAGATGAATCTATATATTCCCGGAATAGCAACAGGTCTACTTCTGTTTGCGGCTATCCTTTGGGTCGAAAAAAAATTAATGAATGCTTTTAAATTAAATCCACTTCTACATTTGGGGTTACTCTACCTTATTTTTTATTGGGCGCCAGATTTTGCCAATGACCTTCTTCCTCCGCTTTGGAAAAGTGAACAAATTGAAAGCCCTTTTCAGCTTGATGGGACATTGGGTTCCATCTTGCGGCTAAATAAGCCACAAATGTCGGTGGTGGATTTGGCTTTCTGCGTATTTCTTGTCTGCCTCATTGGACGTTTTATTTACACCTTGACTGCAAAAAAATATTTGTGGGGACAAATTGATGACAAAAAAGACCAATGATGGACACTCCATATTCACAGCAAATAGAGCAAATCAAGAAAAAGCTATTGGAAGCCAAAGCAATTGACAAAGATTGTTTGGTCTTTGGAGCAAGTGCCCACAAATATGAACTTCATCCACCAGCGACTATAACCCAAGTAGAATATTTTGAAACGAAATATGGAATTCGGCTCCCTAAATGTTACCGAGCTTTTGTTTTGCATGTAGGAAATGGAGGAGAATCCTATCAAAATTCTGGTGCGGGCCCCTACTATGGCATTTATATGCTGGGTGATCACTTGGATGCACTTGTGGATGGAGACCCAAAGGTCTTCCTGAAAAACAACTGCCAACTCAAACCTAACATGACCGCAAAAGAATGGGAAGAATTGACCAAAATTTTGGAGAATGACACTATTTCTGATGAGGACTATTATCTAGAGTTTTCCAAAATCCACGGTGGAATTCTCCCTTTAGGCTCCCAAGGTTGTACCTATTTGTATGGCCTCATATTGAATGGCCCTTTTGAAGGTAAGGTTGTAAATCTGGAGATGAGTGGGGAATACGTTCCCTTGTTTACTTCAGACCGCAATTTTCTGGATTGGTACGAACGTTGGCTTGATGAAATCATCTCTGGAAAACTGATTAAGAAATCACCAAGCTGGTTCGGCTATCCCCAGAAAGAGGAAGGCTAATCCTCCAAATCCTTCGGAATCTGGACAAACTTTCGTGTGTCTTCCTTGGTCAAGACCTTAAAATCCTCGGCTTTTTCCATCCGCCCAAAAGCATCCAAGAATTCGCCTGGCAATCCAATGAGTCTTCGTTCCTTTAAATCAATCCAAGCCCCCATCATCTGGCAACGGGCAAAGTTTTTGCCTTTGCTATCATAAAAATCGTGCTCAAATTCAAAGAACATTCCATCAGCACTCATTCCTTTAAAATTCAATGAAACCTTTACGGGTTTTCCCGCGAACACTTCCTTAAAATAATACATGTGCTCGTAAAACACCACTGGGCCAATGTTGTGCTCCGCCATACTTTTTTGATTAAAGCCCAACTGCCCTAGATATGCCATTCGGGTATGGCTCATAAAATTGATATAGGCCGAGTTGGCCAAATGGCGATTGGCATCCAAATCGCTCCATCGAATCTCAAATTCTTTAAAAAACATAGTGGTTATTTGTTATGCATGCATAATAGATGGCAAAAATACCATAGTTTTATAAACTGATTCCAATGAAGTCGCATTATTAATTCTATTTTTAAACATAGTTTAACACAGAGACCATGAGCCAAAAAGCCGAATTCATCAAAGACCTTTCACTACCCGTTGTAGCCGCCCCCATGTTTCTTATTTCAGGTCCTAAATTGGTGGTGGAATGTTGCAAAAATGGCATTGTTGGGACCTTTCCGGCACTTAATCAACGTACCAGCGAAGGGTTTGAGGAATGGCTCATCCAAATTAAGGCGGAGCTACAGCAATTTGAAGAAGAAACTGGCAAAAAGGCTGCTCCTTTTGGGGTAAACCTAGTGGTGCACCCAACCAATCCCAGATTGGAGGCGGATGTAAAACTTTGTATGAAGCATAGAGTTCCTTTGGTTATCACTTCACTTGGCGCTGTAAGTATGGTGGTGGATGCCATTCACAGTTATGGTGGTTTGGTTTTTCATGATATCATCAAAAAACGCCATGCCGAAAAAGCCGCAGAAGCGGGTGTGGATGGATTGATATTGGTTTCCGCAGGAGCGGGCGGGCACGGTGGAAGCATCAACCCCATGAGTTTGGTGACCGAAGTAAAAAAATTCTTCCACAAGACCATCATTCTTTCGGGGTGCATCAGTACAGGACGAGACATTGCGTCGGCCATGCAGATGGGTGCCGACTTGGCTTATATGGGAACCCGTTTTATCAACACTGAGGAAAGCAAGGCCACGGATGAATATCGAAAAATGATCATTGATGCCGGTGCCGGCGATGTGGTTTATACCGCGGCCATTTCAGGGGTACATGCCAATTTTTTGGCCGCCAGCTTAAAATCTGCCGGCATTTCCGAAGAGGATTTGAAAAAAGACCGAAAAATTGATTTTGGCAAAGAACTCAATACAGAAGCCAAGGCTTGGAAGACCATTTGGTCGGCAGGCCAAGGGGTAACCGCCATTGATGATGTGCTTCCCGTTTCAAAATTGGTGGACAACCTTAAGCATGAATTTAAGGCCGCGATTGAATCCCAAGCCAAACTTTTGGATACATTTCCGAAGGAATAATCTAAAATAATTGCTTCTCCAATGCCCTTGGTCACATCAAACTATAACCCACCCCCATTTTTTAGGAATGCACATTTGGCCACCATTTATTGTGGGCTTTTTAGAAGAGTCAATGGAGTGGTTCAAAAACGGGAACGATTACCATTATCAGATGGTGATTTTTTGGATTTGGACTGGAGTGCATCCACGACACCAACCCAAAAATTGGTCATTTTACTTCATGGATTGGAGGGAGATGGGCAACGGCCCTATATCACTGGGAGCGCAAAACTTCTCAACCAAAATGGCTACGATGCCTGTGCGGTAAATTATCGCGGCTGTAGCGGTGAGACCAACAAACTCTACCGTTCCTACCATTCCGGGGTCACCGAGGATCTTACGGAAGTAATTGACCACGTTCTCAACACCAAAAACTATTCAGAAATCTATATTAAAGGCTTCAGTCTGGGTGGTAACCTTGTACTGAAATACTTGGGTGAAAACAATTCGGTCCCCAAGGAAATAAAAGGCGCCGTTGCGGTATCCGTGCCCTGTAATCTGCACAGTTCATGCGAGCAGTTGTTATCCTTCAACAATATTCTCTACGCCATCCGTTTCAAAGGAAACCTGATTGATAAACTCCGACAAAAACAAGTCTTGTTTCCAGAGCTTATCACGGATTCGGACATCAAAAAGATTAAAACGCTTCGGGATTTTGATGACATTTACACGAGTAGGGCCCATGATTTTACGGATGCCTTGGATTATTATCGAAAATGCAGCTCCCTTCAGTTTTTACCCAACATTAAGGTGCCCAGTCTGATCATCAACGCAAAAGACGATTCTTTTTTGGGTCCGGAATGTTATCCGTTTCAGGAAGTGGAGCACAATCCAAATCTATTTATGGAGACCCCAAAGTATGGTGGGCATGTGGGTTTTTGGGGAAAGAACAACATCACATATACGGAGCAAAAAGCATTGGATTTCTTTGACAATCTGTAAGTTCAACGCATTTGGGCAATCGAATTGCATCATGTTATGCAAAAACTGCTATTAAATTAGTCTTCAATTACCTATCTTAGTAGCTGCATTTAACACAAACTACACAGAATTGATAAAGATGAAAAAAATACTCCTTTTCGTAGCGTTGGGAGCCTTTGTGGCTAGCTGTGGCGGAAAAAAAGAAGAGAAGAAGGATGGTTTTGAAGTTAATAGAACCAAAACCGAAGAGACAAGTGCCAAAGCCACCGAGGGTGTTCCTGTGGATATGGACAACAAAGGCGTAGGTCCCATTAAAAATGTAGATTTCCCCGCTGAAATTGATGAAGAAATGGCCGCACGCGGAAAAGCTAAATTTGATGGTATTTGCGTAGCCTGCCATATGATAGACAAGCGTATGATCGGTCCAGCTCTTAAAGGTGTTTATGACCGCAGAAGTCCAGAATGGGTGATGAATATGATCATGAACCCTGATGGAATGCTGAAGGAAGACCCAATTGCAAAAGCCTTGTTGAAAGAATACAATAACGCGATCATGCTCAACCAAAACCTTACTGAAGCAGAAGCAAGGGATGTGGCCGAGTATTTAAGAACGTTATAGCAATCAACCAAACATTTTTTGAAATGCTGTTGTTTTCCTGAAAAGCGACAGCATTTTTTGTTTTTAATCCGTTTTACCATGAAAACTATTTTAGGAATCGCTTTAGCGCTAATCTCTTTCCAATTTATTTCGGCCCAAGGCCTACAAGGCGCTTGGGAACGTTCCACAACGAATGAAGAGGGCATAAAAATTAAACACGTTGCAATTATTGCAGATGGGTTTTTCTCCGAAGCATTTTTTGAAGAGCCCTCAGGAAAGTTTTTAGGGACGATGGGCGGCAGTTTTAAAACGGAAAACAACGTTTTTCAAAGGACCTATGAATTTTCCACTCCCAACACCGAGTTGGTCGGGAGTAAGGAAAACTTCACCCTAATCATTGGGGGCGACCAACTCCGACTCGGAGAAACCACTTGGACCCGTGTTGATGATGGCAGTCCAGGTGACCTTGCTGGGGCATGGCTCATCTCTGGTCGTAAACAAGATGGCGAAATTGTAAAACGCGATACCTCTGGCCCGCGAAAAACCATGAAAATACTCTCCGGAACCCGATTCCAATGGATTGCCTTCAATACAGAAACCAAACAGTTCATGGGTACCGGTGGGGGTACATACACTACAGTTGATGGAAAATATACCGAAAATATTGGTTTCTTTTCTAGGGACGACTCCCGCGTGGGAGCAAGTTTAGAGTTCAATTATGAGCTTGTTGATGGCGACTGGCACCACTCAGGATTGAGCAGTAAAGGGCAACCCATTTATGAGGTTTGGAGTAAAAGAACACCCTAAAATATTCTTTTAATAACCTGATTGATTGGAGGTTTCATCTAATTTTTTTAGTACTTTTCTGTACCATTAACTATAATTTTCTGTAAAAATGAAACCTTCAATTATCCTTTTTTTATGTGTCCTCATGGGGATCAGTTCCTGCAATCCCAAGCTGGACGATTCGGAAAAACTCTTTAATACCACTTGGGAATTGGTCTATATTTCTGGGCCTCGCATTGCCTTTGATGGACTTTTTCCTGAAAAAAAACCTCAAATCACTTTCGACAAAGAAACCCACCAAGTTACGGGAACCGATAGTTGCAACGGATATTCCGCAGACTTTGAATTGGATGAAAACACCATCTCATTTGGGGAGCCTGGACCCACAACCATGATGTTCTGTGGCGGAGGTGAACGGCAATTCCTTAACATGATGCAAAAAATAGACAGCTACATCATTGAAGGAGGTGAACTAAACCTTTTGGCAGGGGAAGTCCCAATGATGCGTTTTAAAAAAGTTGAACCATGAAAAAGGCACTTGTTTTGTTAAGCATGCTTCTTTTCCTGATGGCATGCGTTGAAAAGAAAAAACAACAAACTGAAGAAACAGAGTCTGTTGAGTCAACCGTAGATACCACCCCAACAAGAAAAATGGAGCCCATTGCAGTAGCGCCAGATGGAAGCTATTTTAAGGCCACTGGAACGGAGCCATTTTGGGGTCTCAAATTGTATGAAAACAAAATTGAGCTTCAAATGATGGAGGATACCATTATTACGCCTCCCACCGAGCCTATTGACGCTCAAGATTCGAATATTAAAATGTTTAGGGTGCAGACCGAGGCAACCTCCATGGACGTTGTCATTGCCCATAAAGAATGTACCAATGCCATGTCCGGAGCGGTTTCCCCATACACCGTGACCATCGTCTATAAATCCACAGGAGGAGGAGAAGCCCATGCCTTGGAAGGTTGCGGTGGCTACATTACGGATTATAGACTGCACGACATTTGGGTTTTGGAGCAAATGGGTGGTGCCAGCGTCACCAAAGAGCAATTTGGTGGCCGGGACGTACCGAATATGGAAATCAATATCAACAACAATCGGTTTTCAGGATTTTCAGGCTGCAATAGAATGACAGGAGGTTTGTTTTACGAAAAAGATGTGCTTCGATTTACACAAGTGGCCGGCACCAAAATGGCCTGTCCGGGTATGGATAAAGAATCCGAGTTTCTGAAACATCTTCAAGCGAGCACCAATTATTCCATAGCCAGTAACAGGCTGACACTTTCCAACGGCAGAGAAGATAATCTGCTTGTTTTCAAAAAAATAGATTGATATGAAAAAATTAACCCTAATTCTCTTCCTCTCATTTTTGGTTTTCAGTTGCAAGACCAAAGAAGAGAAACAAACCGAAGATTCATCACCGGAAACCGCAACAGAAATCGCTGAGGAAACACCTGCCCCTCCACTGGAAATTGGGTGCTATGCCTATGACGCCAACGGCCACAAAATCAGTTTTGAGATTACGGATGTTTCTGAAATGGTCCTTGGAAACCTGGACTATGCCCTCAAGGAAAAAGATGCCAATACAGGAACCTTCGCCGGCAAATTGCAAGATAGTGTACTCATAGGCAGTTATACTTTTGCTTCCGAAGGAATGGAAAGTACTCGGGAAGTTGCTTTTTTGGTGAAAGATGGTCAGTTGATTGAAGGATATGGCGAATTGGATGAAACAGGAACCGCTTTCAAGAATAAAAACGATTTGAGTTTCAGTTCTTCCATGCCCTTGAGCAAAACCGATTGTGATTCTGAAATGTAAATTTATTTGGAATGAAATATTTAACGCTACTGCTTCTAATGCCATTTCTTCTAAGTGGCCAGGAAAGTGCCGAAGAGAAATCCCATTTTGTGGCATTGTACACTGTTGGTTCGCTTTGGGATATGGACAAAGCACCCAACGACCAAGCCTATTTTAAGGAGCATTCCGCATTTTTATCCAAGCTCAGAAAAGAAAACACTATCGTGATGGGTGCGCGTTACAGTGACACTGGCATGATCGTTCTGCAAGCCACGGATTTGGACTCCGCCAAAAATATCTTGTTCGAAGATGTTGCACTCCAAAACCAATTGTTCAACGTGGAGGTGCATCCGTTCAGTGTTTTTTATAAAGGATGTTTTGATTGAAATTGGAGGTTGAACCCTGCATTTTCACCCCTGTTTTTTGGCAAAAATTCTACTATGTTTTGATTATCAATTAGTTATTTTTGATGGAACAGCTATCAACATAAAACCATCAGATATGAATCCAAGACTAATTTTTCTTTTCGTTTTATTGAGTTGCTCCTTGACATGGGCACAATCCGAAGAAGTAGTGTACAACGCCGAAAAAGCAGAAAAGTACGGGGCCGATGATTACGGGATGAAAAAATACGTTTTTGCCTTCTTAAAGCGTGGGCCAAATCGGGATATTCCCCAAGAGAAGGCCGCCGAATTGCAGGCAGCCCATTTACAGAACATCGGAAAAATGGCACAAGCGGGAAAATTGGTGTTGGCCGGGCCTTTTTTTGGCAATGATGATTTGCGCGGAATCTATATTTTTGATGTGGAATCCATTGAGGAGGCGAAAATGCTCACGGAAACCGACCCGGCCATACAAGCAGGCAGCTTGGTAATGGAATTGAAAGAGTGGTACGGTTCCGCAGCTTTAAAGGAAGTAAACGAAATTGGTCTTACCCTCGCTAAAAAATCCGTCATGGACTAAGCATCTTATTATGAAAAACCATACCCTTTTAGCCCTTTTAGGTTTTGTTTTCTTAGTTACCTTCGTTGCGGAAACAAAAGCCCAAGACATGGAACTGCCTTATCATCAAATTCCAGAGTACCCCGAAACATATTCCCCTGGAAACGTAGTTGCACGAATGATTGATGGTTTGGGATACCGATTTTACTGGGCCACGGAAGGGTTGACCCCACCTGATCTCGCCTACAGACCTTCCGAAGATGGCAGGACCACCCTGGAAACGATGCAACACATTTGTGGAATGTCCTTCAATATTTTGAATGCTCCTACGGCAACACCCAATGAAAGGCGAGACCTTACCGGTTTGTCGTATGAAGAGCTTCGGCAACAGACATTGGAAAATTTAAAGGCTACCAGTAAAGCCGTGGCTGGAAAGAGTGCGGATGATATGGAATCCTTCAAGATTGTTTTTCAGCGCGGTGACCAACAGACTATTCTTCCCTATTGGAACCTCATCAATGGCATGATTTCGGACTGTATTTACCACACCGGGCAAATCGTTCTGATTCGTAGAGCAAGCGGAAATCCACAAAATCCCAAAGTCAATGTGTTGATGGGAAAAACAGGAGAATAACCCAATCTATTTATCTACCACAACCTTATACGTAGGGTCCTCCAACACATTGACCTCAATAATGTCATCTGCATTGGCCAACAATCTTCGGCAGTCATTGCTCAAATGTTTCAGGTGGACGTGCTTTCCGACTTTGCGATAACGCTCTGTGATTTTGTTCACTGCTTCAATCGCCGACATATCCACCAGTCGGCTTTCGGCGAAGTCAATCACGATTTCATCCGGGTCGTTGAGCACATCAAATTTTTCTGAAAATAGCGTGGTACTTCCGAAAAACAATGGACCGTAGATTTCGTAATGTTTAACTCCATCTTCATCGACACGTTTTCTAGCCCGAATACGTTTGGCATTATCCCAAGCAAACACCAATGCGGAAATAATAACACCGACCAAAACCGCCAAGGCCAAATTGTGAAGGAATACGGTCACCAAGGTCACCAAAACCATCACCAATACATCCGATTTTGGCATCCGCCTAAAAGTTCGCAAGCTGGCCCATTCAAATGTGCCCAGTGCTACCATGATCATCAGACCGGTCAATGCGGCCATGGGTACTTTTTCAATCAAACTGGACCCAAACATGATAAAAGCAAGCAGCATTATCGCGGCCACGATACCGGATAATCGTGCCCTTGCCCCGTTGGAGGTGTTGATCAAACTCTGCCCGATCATGGCGCAGCCCCCCATTCCAGAAAAAAGGCCTGAAAGGATATTTGCAGTTCCTTGGGCTACGGCCTCCTTGTTACCACGACCTCGAGTTTCGGTGATTTCGTCCACAATGTTCAGGGTCAGAAGACTTTCAATCAATCCTACTCCGGCTACAATAGCTGCAAACGGAAAAATAATCTCCAACGTTTCAAAAGTGAATGGCAAATCAGGGATATGGAAAGGCGGAAAAGTTCCTTCAATGGAAGCAATATCTCCAATGGTCCGCGTTTCAATTCCGAAGAAAAAAACAATTCCAAAAATCAAAAGAATGGCTGCCAATGATGCAGGAACCACTTTACTCAGCTTGGGCAATCCCCAAATCACCAACATGGTCAATAGCACCAATCCCAGAAATATAAAAAGGGTACTGCCGGTCAACCAATCGCCGTCCACCGTTTTAAATTGACTCAATTGCGACATGAAAATGATAATGGCCAATCCGTTAACAAATCCGAAAATCACGGGTTGCGGCACCAATCGCATCAATTTTCCGAGGCGAAGAAACCCTGCGGCCATTTGCAGAATTCCGGCCAAGATTACGGTGGCGAAAACATATTCCACTCCATATTGCTGCGCCAAACTCACAATTACAACCGCCACTGCACCAGTCGCTCCGGAAATCATTCCGGGCCGACCTCCCAAAATGGAAGTCACCAATCCCATGACAAAAGCAGCGTATAATCCTGTTAGAGGGGATAGTCCCGCAATGAACGCAAAGGCGATAGCTTCAGGTACCAAGGCCAAGGCCACGGTTAGCCCTGATAAAATTTCAGTGCGGTAGTTTACCTTTTGCGAAAAGTCAAAAAGATTGAGGTATTTCTTCATCTTCTGATTATAAGGGCGCAAAAATAACATTAATCGTTAGTTTGACCTTACGCGAAAAAAGAATTGAGGATATGGCAACATGATTCCTATTTGTTGAAAAACCCTCAGCAATTATATCCTAACTTGCTCAAGGTCACAATGATTTCCCTTTGATTTTGAGGTGATAAAAAAAGAACCGCCCCAAGCTGAAGTGCCCGGGGCGATTCTTAACTAAATAACCAACCAAAAAACTTGTTTGTATAGTCGGAGACTATACTATTTCCTTACATTTTTCTTTGTCGGGTCACATTCATTACAGGATTCTTGGTTTTTACCCTCATTTTACCTGTTTCACTACCCGATTTCAAGTACTGTTGGAACCCTCTTCCGGTAAACTCATAAATGGTTCCGCTGGACACGTGGTACAGCTCTATGGTACTGTCATTTATAACGTAGATTTCAAAATAATCATTGCCCAAGTAGTCATAATCCAGTGTTAAAGTTTTGAGGGTGGCATCGTTGGCCACATCAAACACCTCATAATCACCTTCATAGTCCCATTGCAAGTTGACCAAGGCGGTTCCGGAAACATCTATGGAAGACCTAAATGTACCTCCATTACCCGCGAAAAACTGAAGGTAATTCTCCTCATCGAACTCATTTAGGGCACCTTCTTCGCTGACATAGGTCTTTTCCCAAACTTGGTATTCCTGCAAGAAATAATGGATATTGTCGTAGAAAATCAAGTCATAATCAAAATTGCCACGTTGGTATCCACGCAACAAATAGGAAGTGTTGGAATTGGGGTCGTACAATTCCAATGTATTGTTGTTGACGGCATACACATCCAACAACCAAAATCCGTCAACGTCATGGTCCACTTCCACAGTTCCACTATAGGTTCCATAAGTACCCACATCGATGCCCAGACCATTGCCTGTTTTTCCAATTCCAACGAGGTTATTGTTTGCGTAAACCACACCCCTGTCAAACGAAATGGTAAAAGCACGCTGCAAAAAGGGAACTTCCCCATTTCCTTCGGTGGCATTAATATCGATATACCATAGGTCATAAGATTCCAAAACCAAGGCGGTATTCACGGGGGATGCTTCAATAAAATCGTCCTCCACGATAACCTCGGTGTAACACGAACTGGCCAAAAGTCCTATCCATAAAATTCCAAAAAGTAGTTTTCCATTTTTCATAATCGAGGTTTTAACATTCACTCTACATAGACCAATCACCATGCCAAAATTCATAACTTTTTGATAATCAGTGTCTAAAAAAGAGAATGATATATTTTTTAGCTTTGCTAACTAAATTGTGTGCATGGAAAACAAGCTAAGGTTCGGTGTTTTTGGAGGAGGAAGCTGGGGAACAGCCCTGGTTAAAATGTTGTCGGAGAACATGGATACCGTTGGATGGTACATGCGGAACGAATCTGCAATACGGCACATCATTAAGGAAGGACACAATCCCAACTACATCAGTTCGGTTGAGTTTGATGTGGAAAAACTGGCCTTGAGTGCCAATATCAACGAAGTAGTGGAAGCTTCGGATGTGTTGATATTCGCCATCCCCTCTGCTTTTTTGGATGCCGAATTAAAAAGTCTGAGTGTTTCTTTGGAGGACAAGATTGTTTTTTCGGCCATCAAAGGGATTGTTCCAGAAAGTGGGCTCATTGTTGGAGAGCATTTCCATAATCATTATAATATCCCTTTTAAAAATATTGGGGTCATTACAGGGCCATGCCATGCTGAGGAGGTAGCGTTGGAACGATTGTCCTATCTCACCATTGCCTGTGCCGATGCGGACAATGCAAAATTGGTTGCCCAAGCGTTGAAAAGTGATTATATCCGCACTAAAATCTCGGATGACATTATCGGTACCGAATATGCCGCCATGCTGAAGAACATCTATGCCATCGCTGCTGGAATTGCCCACGGTCTTGGGTATGGTGATAATTTTCAGAGTGTGCTGATGAGCAACGCCATCCGTGAAATGAAGCGCTTTATTGACCGGGTTTACAAAATGAAACGCAACATCAATGCCTCAGCCTATTTGGGCGACTTGTTGGTGACGGGCTACTCCACTTTTAGTAGAAACCGTTTGTTTGGCAATATGATCGGCAAGGGTTACACGGTTAAAAGCGCCATGATGGAAATGAATATGGTGGCTGAAGGGTATTACGCCACCCAAAGTGCCCATTTATTGATGGAGAAATTGGAGAAAAAATCCAAAACACCCATTATCAATGCCGTTTACCAAGTGCTCTACAAAGAAAAAAATCCAAAAAAGGTGTTTGAAAAATTGACGGAGAAGTTGGATTAACCCCTATCCAACGAAAAATTGGAGTGGATTTTCAGCTCCGCTTCCAAACTTTCACGGAACGTGGAAATCTCTTCATCAGAATATCCAAAAGCCTTTTTGAACTCATCCAAAATAGCTTCTTTGTACATCCGGACACTCTCAATATCAAAATAAAGACGGCCTGTTCGTCGGATAAAGAAATCCAGTGGATTCAACGCCATTTCATGGATTATGGCAAATTGGGCTTCCGCTCTGATCATCCGTTCGTGGACATCAGAACCGGCAATTCCCGAATATAGTTCCAAAACGGTCTCGGTCTGCTTACCGTAGGTGGTCACCAAATACCAAGCATCATATTCGGTAAAACCACTATCCTTAATGCGGTCAAATAGTTGGGCAATGTATTTTTTTACATGCTTAAACTTTTTAAAATCGCTTCCACATAGCGGTATCTTATCTGTGATACAAGGTTCCAATTCCACATTATGGTCTTCTTCCATGTGCTTGGCAATCCGGTTCACGGTTCGTTCGGCCATTTTCCGGTAGCCTGTGAGTTTTCCACCAGCAATACTTACCAGTCCTGTTTCGGAGGTGAAGATTTCATCCTTTCTGGAAAGTTCGGAGGCTGATTTTCCCTCTTCGTGAATCAATGGGCGTAATCCGGCCCACGAAGAAATGATGTCGCTTAGCTCCAAATTGATGTCCGGGAACATGTGGTTTACCGCCGAAATCAAATAGATGGCATCCGCAATATCCGTGGTTACATGGTCCTTGTCCAAGTTGTAATTGGTGTCCGTGGTGCCGACATAGGTGATTTTTCCTCTTGGGATGGCGAACATCATCCGGCCATCTGGAATATCAAAATAAACTGACTGCTGCACGGGAAGTTTTTCCTTCGGAAAGACCAAATGCACCCCTTTTGTCAAATGCAAGCGTTTGCCTCGTTTGGAATGGTTGATGGACCGTAGCTCATCCACCCAAGGACCAGCAGCATTAATCACATATTTTGAAGAAACACTGTATTCGTCCCCAAAAACTTCATCTTTAAATCGTACTCCCGCCACACGTTCCTCCACATATACAAAGTCCGTTACTTTGGTATAATTCAGGGCTTGTGCCCCAAAATGAAGGCTGGTTTTGATGTTTTCCAACGTAAGTCGGGCATCATCCGTTCTGTATTCGGCATAATACCCTGCACCATTCAATATTTTTTTTGGAAGGAGCGGTTCCAATTTCAAGGCCTCTTTTTTCTCGAGCATTTGCCGTTTGTCATCCCCAGAAACTTGGGCCAAAATATCGTAGACCTTTAATCCGATGGAGGTGAGCCACTTTCCATAAGAACCACCTTCTATCAAAGGCAGTAACATTTTTTCAGGAATGACCAGATGGGGCGCCAATTTGTGAACGATGGCCCTTTCGGAGCCTACTTCCTTCACCAGCCAAAAATCGAACTGCTTCAAATATCGTAACCCACCATGAATCAATTTGGTGGATTTACTACTGGTTCCCGAAGCAAAATCACCCTTCTCCAGCAAAAGCACCTTGAGCCCGCGCGAAGAAGCATCCAAAGCAATACCTGCTCCGGTAATGCCCCCTCCAATGACCACAAGGTCAAAAGAATCTTTGGTAATCTTTTGAAGCGTTTCTTTTCGGTTTCGGTTTGAAAAAGGAAAATCCCCAGTCATATTTTTCTATTTGGTGAATTCATATTCGCGTTCCACTTTGCAAATACGAACTTTGTACCAAGAATACCATTTTTTTATGCCATTTTTTTGAGCCTCGCGGTGCTCCATGTTGGATTTCCAATTGGCGATGGCCTCCAAGCTTTCCCAATAGCTTATGGTGACACCCAATCCGTCTCTTGCACTCTCAAAATCCAAGAAACCGGGCTGTTTACGCGCCAATTTCTCCATTTCCTCTGCCATTTGGCTGTAGCCATTATCCCCCTCGGTACGGGTGTTGGTGAAGATAACAGCGTAATAGGGTTTTTGTAGCTCCATATTAGATGATGTATTCTTTTTCCAAAAAATAATTAACCACGGCCTCCTTCATTAAAATGGTTTGCTCACCAGCTTTTAGTGGAGGTAGTTGCTCCTTTATCTTGTAGTGTGGCCATCCGTCATCATCAAAAAAATCAAAATCGTAATAGCCATAGGGTTCCAATAACCTACAGATGGCTATGTGCATCAGATTGATTTTTTCATCTTTTTTGAAGCTTCGGTGTAAATTTCCCAGTTCCTGAACCCCCACCAAATAAATGATACCGTCCATTTCCAAAGGGTCTCCATCGGAAAATTGTGCAGACAATTTTTCCACCAAAAGCTCCCACCGTTCCTTTAATTTTTCGTCTCTTGACATGTTCGTGATAAGAATTCCAAAGGTACAAATCAATATTCTATATTTGTTAAAACCCGCGTATGAGCTTTTTAGATATTGTTTTGGGAATTCTATTGGTATGGGGACTTTACAAGGGCCTAAAAAATGGGCTTTTTGTGGAAGTTGCCTCGCTAGTTGCATTGATTGCGGGAATTTATGGTGCCATCCATTTTTCGTACATCGCTGGGGACTATCTTTCTGAACGGCTGGATTGGAGTGATCAATACATTAAACTGACATCTTTTCTGGTCACATTTTTTGCGATTATCATCCTAGTGAATTTTGCGGGAAAGTTCCTTACCAAAATAGCCGATTTTGCCATGTTGGGACTGCTGAACAAAGTTGCTGGTGGTATTTTTGGTGCACTCAAAGTTGCCATTCTCCTTGGTGCCATGCTCATATTTTTTGAACGACTTGCCACCCCAGTCAACCTTTTTAATGAGGAGTCCAAAAAACAATCCGTGTTCTATGGGCCTTTAACAGAGATAGGGGCCTTTGTTTTTTCCTTTGTGCTTGAAGAAGAAAAAGAACCTGAGCCAGAGCCCGGACCCAATACCACTCTCGAGGTCATATAAAGTGCTCGTTTTTCCCGATGAACGTCCACTTCCTTCTCTAAAATTTTCTTTACCACTACTTCGGCTGCAATTCAACGTAAGAATCTGCCTTCTGTGGAAATTTTAAGGTAATCGATAAGCCTTCTACTACATTGCCACACAGAACACTTAGGGAGCTTAGAACACTTCCAGAAAACACCCCGAGAATGAAAAAATTATATGGCAAACTACTCGTCATAGGTCTTGCATTTGCCGTGAGCATGTGCAGTACTTCCTCCTTCGAGGAAGGACAAGAATACACCGAAGCCCTTTTGGGAAATGAAAAAGTTACGGTTGATCCTGTATCCATGGAAGAAGAGCTTTTGGATTTGGTGAACGAGCATAGGGCATCCATCCATAAAAATGTACTGGAAAATAGCGCCGCGTCTTACAAATATGCCGAGGAACACAATCAATATATGATTGCCCACAACGAATTGAGTCATGACAATTTTGGCGACAGAGCTACTCAAATAGCTGATGAAACCGGTGCGTTGGTTGTTTCAGAAAATGTGGCTCGTTATTATACCTCAGCAGAAAAAACATTGGAGGGCTGGCTGAACAGTTCATCACACAAAGAGGCCATGGAAGGCGATTTTACACACACTACCCTAAGTGTGCAATTGGACAAAGATGGCAGACCTTATTATACACAGATATTCCTGAAACTGGAATAACTGACCCATTTACATTCGTTTTTAGGCAAAGAAGGAGCCCCTCGTTGAAGGGGCTTTTCTTTTCGCAAAATCTATGTTTCCACCAAGGTTTTTTTTACCTTTCGTAAAATCTTGGACTATGGCGATACAGGCACCTTTTAACCTGAACAAATGGATTGAGGAAAATCGGGATACCCTAAAACCCCCCGTTGGAAATAAAAACTTATACAAAGAGGCCGATGACTACATAGTAATGATTGTTGCCGGCCCAAATGCCCGAAAAGACTATCATTACAACGAAACCGAAGAGCTTTTTTATCAATTGGAAGGGAACATCGAGGTCCACATCCAAGAAGATGGAAAAAAAAGAACCATGAAATTGGGCCCAGGCGATATGTACCTTCATCCAGCCAAAGTGCCGCATTCCCCCGCTCGGCAAGAAGGCTCCATTGGGTTGGTCGTTGAGCGCAAAAGAGCCGATATGAAAGTGGATGATGGCTTGCTGTGGTTCTGCGATAATTGCAACCACAAATTGTACGAAGTCTACTTTACCCTGAATGATATTGAAAAAGATTTCCTCACCCATTTTAAACATTTCTATGGTTCTGAGGAATTGCGCACTTGTGACCATTGTGGAACGGTAATGCCTGTTGATGAACGTTTTGTAGCCAAAGATGAATGATGCTTATCCTCGCTAAAATAGTAGTTGTCATTGTGGCCTTGCTCCATCTCTATTTTTTATGGTTGGAAATGTTCGCGTGGACCACGAAGGCCAAAAAGGTATTTCGGCAATTCCCAGAGCATTTGTTTGAACCTACCAAGACCCTAGCCGCCAATCAAGGATTGTACAACGGATTTTTATCCGCCGGATTGATATGGTCATTGCTCATCCAAAATCCGGTTTGGCAAGTTTATGTTGCGCTTTTCTTTTTGGGATGTGTGGCCGTAGCTGGAATGTATGGGGCTGTTACTGCATCCAAAAAAATCTTTGTGGTACAGGGGCTTCCTGCTCTGATTGGGATTGCATTGCTCTTACTTCACCTTTTCCTATAAAACGGCTTCATCCCATCAGGATTATTTGTAATTTTGAAAAATATAACAATTCACGCATAAAAAGTTATAAATGTCAGAAACTGCTATAGATTTTGGAATGGACAAAGCCCTGCAACGTCTTGGGCTCAAAGAAATAAATGAAGGTACCTCAACAGGCTCAATCCATTTTGGTTCTGGGGAAATCATTTCCTCATATTCACCTGTGGATGGCTCCCTTATTGGAAAGGTGAAAACCACCTCTCCAGAAGATTATGAAAAAGTGATGGATGCCGCTACCTCCGCTTTTAAGGAATGGCGATTGCTTCCTGCTCCCCAGAGAGGTGAAATTGTGAGACAGTTTGGACAAAAATTACGCGAACTCAAAGAGCCTCTTGGTAAGTTGGTATCCTACGAAATGGGCAAATCGTACCAAGAGGGACTGGGTGAGGTCCAGGAAATGATTGACATCTGCGATTTTGCGGTCGGTCTATCGCGCCAACTGCATGGATTGACCATGCATTCTGAAAGACCCGGACACCGTATGTACGAGCAATACCATCCCTTAGGTGTGGTTGGAATTATATCGGCCTTTAATTTTCCCGTTGCCGTTTGGGCTTGGAACACAGCTTTGGCATGGGTATGTGGTGATGCATGTGTGTGGAAACCTTCGGAAAAAACTCCTTTGTGTGGTGTTGCGTGTCAAAATATCATTGCACAAGTGCTCAAAGAAAATAACCTTCCCGAAGGAATCTCCTGTTTAATCAATGGCGATTACCGCGTGGGAGAACTTATGACCCAAGACAAACGTGTTCCATTGGTTTCTGCCACGGGTTCTATCCGAATGGGAAAAATTGTGGCGCAAGCGGTTGCCGGCCGTTTGGGGAAATCTCTACTGGAACTTGGAGGTAACAACGCCATCATTGTAACTCCTGATGCCGATATTAAAATGACCGTCATTGGAGCGGTTTTTGGTGCTGTGGGCACAGCTGGTCAGCGTTGTACCTCAACCCGAAGATTAATTATTCACGAATCAGTTTACGACAAGGTGAAAAATGCTATCACCGATGCATACCAACAACTCCGAATTGGAAATCCGTTGGATGAGAACAACCATGTAGGCCCACTGATTGATACCGATGCCGTAAAAATGTATCTGAATGCATTGCAAGAAGCCGAAAAAGAAGGGGGAACCATTTTGGTTGAAGGTGGAGTGCTTCAGGGAGACCATTACGATAGTGGTTGCTACGTGAAACCAGCCATTGTTGAAGCCGAAAATTCATTCCAAATTGTTCAAGAGGAAACCTTCGCGCCGATTCTATATCTGTTGAAATATTCAGGGGATGTTGAAAACGCAATTGCCCAACAAAATGGTGTGGTTCAAGGGCTATCCTCTGCCATCATGACGAACAGTCTTAGAGATGCTGAACGTTTTCTTTCAGCTTCCGGAAGCGATTGTGGTATTGCGAACGTTAATATTGGAACCTCGGGTGCCGAGATTGGTGGTGCTTTTGGAGGCGAGAAAGAAACAGGGGGAGGTCGCGAAAGTGGTTCTGATGCTTGGAAAGTCTACATGCGAAGACAGACCAACACCATAAATTATACTACAAAGTTGCCTTTGGCCCAAGGCATTAAATTTGACTTATAACAAAAAAAAGCCGCCCATCTAGGATGAACACTGGATGGGCGATCTTAAAAAACCAACTTAACTAACTCAAACTTAACTTAGTTAAACCCTACTCCAATGCCGGAACTTTGTCGGGAGAAATAGGGTTTCTTACCTAATATTTGTCGCTAATTTCACACTATTTTGGCGAGATTTAAGGGGGTATCTTATCAGTGGTCGTAAAAAGTGTATGATCGGTATTTTTTGATTGATTTTTCGTTTTGACATTTTGAAATATCATCAGAAAATAGCCTTCAACTGCCTCAGATTGTTAAGATTAAATTCGGAATTTTAAGATTTTTTTAATACTTTCAGGGCTGTTTCCCCAAGTCTACCTGGCCATTGGTCAATGCTCCTAACTTACCTTGATATGGCATTTCAATATCCATCAAACTATACGGAATGCAAGTAGATACAATCGACCTCATGTTTTGGATTATTTTGATCATTGTGGCTGTGACCATTGGTGTTGTTGGTTACCTTTTGGGTAAGCGAAGCAGTGCGCCTACAGTGGACAACACCTCCACAATTAAAAAGTTGGAGATTGAAAATGCAAAACTCAGGGCCGACCTTGACGCTTGCAAAAAGCAAATTACTGAAACAGAGATGCCCAAGCCCAAATCAATAGCATCCCGAACTATTGCCCAACCTTCTTTTGATGCGAAAATTGCTAAGGCTGCACTAGGTAAAAAAGTTGAAAAGGACGACCTTAAAATTGTAGAGGGCATTGGACCCAAAATTCAGGAACTGTTCCACAATTTTGACATTAAAACCTGGAAAGCGCTCTCGGAGACCTCTGCGAATAAGTGTCAGGAAGTGCTAAATTCTGGTGGGAAACGATACCGAATCCACGACCCCGCCTCATGGCCCATGCAGGCCAAAATGGCTCACGAGGGACATTGGGAAAAACTTGCCGAATGGCAGGAAAAGCACCGAGCCGGTAAATTTTAGCTACAACATTCCGTTGGCCTCAACCCATTTGAACTTGTATTGGTCCTGTGAAAACTGCATCCGTTCGGCAATGCGTTGTAACCTGTCGGGAAGGTTCATCAGGTAATCCCTAGCCTTTTCAGCTTGGTCCGACAATCCGCTCAAGTGACCAACAGCCCAATATTCATTCAGTTTTCTAAGGATATCGATATAATCCTGTGCGGTATACACTCCTAAGCGTTGAGCACAGTTGGAGAATTGTTCGAATGCTTCACCAATACTGCCCCCTGATTCCCTCAAGAAATGTGCGGGCATTACAATCTTTCTTTTCATCATGTCGGCAAAAGCGAGAACCATTCCATTGGGGTCTTGGTCCAATATGGTTTTCACAAATTCACGGTAGGCCAAATGATGTCGCATTTCATCCCCAGCAATGATGTTGCACATCTTTGCCAACAACCCATTACCTTTTTGTTTGGCCATTTTTCCCACGCGCTTATGTGAAATGTTGGTGGCCAACTCCTGAAATGTGGTATACACGAAATTCTTATAGGGGTCTCTATCGGTCCCGATGTCAAACCCATCGGATATTAAATGCTGGGTGGTAATTTCAATTTCCCGCATGTTCACCCTACCAGACAAGTATAAATATTTGTTGAGCACATCACCATGTCGGTTTTCTTCAGCGGTCCAAGCCCGCACCCATTTGCTCCATCCATTTTCACGGCCACTGTGCTGATCTATTCCTTCTACATCCATCAACCATGATTCATAGGTAGGCAGTGCCTCTTCGGTAATGGTATCCGCTACAAGCGTAACCCAAAAATCATAGCCTAGCTCTTTGGCCTCACCACGAATCTGCTCTATTTGATCATAGAAATTATCGCTTTGCGAATCGGGTAAAAAATCCGTGGGTTGCCATATTTTCTCTGTTGGAATCAAAAACGAATCCATGAACCCTTCTACTTTTGGTTCAATGGCTTGCATTACTTCCAACCGAATATTTTTTATTGACATTATTGTATTGTTTAGTTTTTAATCAAGGTTTTTTTGAAATTAAGGAGTTGGCCGTTCAATTTCTGCCGCGTTCTCCTGGATAGAAGGTGTGTACAGGATCACTCTGCCAAAATTCTTTGGTCTCCACGTCCATCATGGTTAATCCTCCCATGAATGCGGCCCCTGTATCCACATTCCACACATTTGCCCCACTTTGCGGCGGAACCACTTTGCTTTTGGACAAGGGTGTGTGGCCAATGAACACTTCTTTATAATGCGTCAATCTTTTGGGAAACTTAGGGTCCTCTGGCTTTAAATTTGAATCCAAGGCTGTAGCCAACTCCCATAACGTCCTATCCCAATAGAATGACTGTTCAAAATATTCAAATTCTATGCCCTTTAAATTGGTGTAGCCCGCATGTAAGTACAATCTATTGTCTTCCGCCAAATAGTAATTCTTCAGGTTGGCATAAAAATCAAGATGTGC
This sequence comes from Flagellimonas iocasae, assembly GCF_042682725.1. Classification (NCBI taxonomy): domain Bacteria; kingdom Pseudomonadati; phylum Bacteroidota; class Flavobacteriia; order Flavobacteriales; family Flavobacteriaceae; genus Flagellimonas; species Flagellimonas iocasae. Next base: position 481,312 of record NZ_JBHUHU010000003.1, read on the forward strand.
ATTCCAGTTCTCCCGTTCATCCCTTAAATAGGAATCTCTTGTTGCCGTTCCACCGTGGGCCAGCCACTGTGGATTCTCTTTTTGTGTCAGTAACCAATCCCTGCAAAGCTCATCATGGTTGCCCCGAATAAACGTGCAGCTAAATTCATTTTGCAAATCGATTAAAAAATCAATGGTTTCTACCGCAGTACTCCAAGCATCTACATAATCCCCCAAAAAAATAAGGTGGTCTTTTGGGCTGACTTTGGCTCTGGATATTAGCTGTTCCAACGCCTTTAATCCAGAATGGATGTCCCCCACAACCAATGTTCGCATAGAAAAATTTTTCACAAAAATACGGACAAAACGCCCGATACGTGTGAAATTGAGCCTAAAGTTTTTTAATCTTCAAACACATTGCGCTACCAAAAGCAGTCATCTTTTTTGGTCAACGAAGAATTTTCTATGTACATTAGGATATTGCAAAAGGAAACATGAAAAAGGTATTCTGCGTTGGTGAATTATTGATAGATTTTGTTGCGGAAAAGCAAGGAAGTGATTTATCCAAAGCTACCCATTTTACCAAGAAAGCGGGTGGTGCCCCTGCCAACGTGGCCTGCGCCATATCCAAATTGGGAGGTAAGAGTGTTTTTCTAGGCTGTGTAGGGGATGACCCTTTCGGCCGTTTTTTGTTGGATGTCCTCAAAACCGAAGGGGTTGATATTTCCTTGGCGCAATTGTCCAAAACTTTTACCACATTGGCTTTTGTTTCTCTGGCTGAAGATGGTGAACGCGATTTTGTGTTCAGCAGGGGAGCGGACAAGGAATTGGAGTATGACCCCAACCTTCGGAAAAGTTTAAAAGACAACATTTTGCATTTGGGGGCCGCCACTGCACTGTTGGGAGGCACTTTGGAAAGAGCTTATGGAAAATACCTGTTTGATGGTCTCACCAAGGACATGTTCATCAGTTTTGACCCCAATTTTAGAAGCGACCTTTGGAAAGAGAACGAGGAGCAATTCATTAAAAAATGCATGCCTTTCATTGAAAAATCGCATTTATGCAAGTTCAGTATGGAAGAAGCACAATTGCTCTCCGGAAAGACAGACATTAACGAAGCCTGCGATTTTTTTCATGGCATGGGCGCAAAAATCATTACCGTTACCTTAGGTAAAAAAGGAACTTTGTTGAGCCTAAACAGCTCTAAAAAAATGATTCCCAGTGTTAGCGTCAACCCTGTGGATACTACAGGTGCAGGTGATGCCTTTATCGGGTGTTTGCTTTATCAAATCTCTGATTTGGGCAACTTTGACCCCGTTTTTGAAAATCACGAAGTATTGGAAAAAATGGTGTCCATGGCCAATAAAGCCGGGGCCATAACCACTACCAATTACGGAGCAATCCCATCCCTGCCCACCAAAGAACAGTTGGACAAATAAAAATGAACCAAGCCAAATTACATAAGTTGGTCTCTGACCAGCTCAAAGAAAAAGACCCAAATGCTCTCTTTGATCTTCGACTGGCCACGAACTTAAGTCTCATCCAACAATTATTTTTCTCGCTGTATCCTGAAGAACAATACTCCAAAGCTTTCGGAAAGTTGCTGAATCAGCTCCCTAAGTTATTTGCTTCAAGACCTGATGCTTTAAAAAAACAAGATTTGCAGCGATTGCAGGCTGGCAATTGGTATCAGTCCGAAAAAATTATGGGGATGCAATTGTATGTGGAGCATTTTAATAAGGACTTGAAAGGCCTCCAGCAAAAAATTCCCTATCTAAAAGAGCTCGGTATCAACTTTGTACACATGATGCCCATTACTACACGACCGAAAGGTGAAAGTGATGGAGGCTACGCGGTAAATAGTTATCATGAAGTCGATAAAAAATACGGCACCAAAGAAAATTTATTGGCATTGACTTCGGAATTCCGAAAGCAAGGTATTTTTCTCATGCTGGATTTTGTGGTGAACCACACCTCCAATGAGTTTTCATGGGCCAAAAAAGCCATAAAAGGCGATAAAAAATATCAGGGATACTACTACACTTTTGAGGATGACACCATTCCCAAGGAATATGAAAAATCGCTCCCCGAAGTTTTCCCGGAAACCTCCCCAGGCAACTTTACTTATATCCCCGAAATGGACAAATGGGTAATGACCGTTTTCAACAGCTACCAATGGGATTTGAATTATACCAATCCCGAGGTGTTTATGGAAATGTTGGCCAACCTTGTTAAAATGACCAATATGGGAGTGGATGTAGTCCGGTTTGATGCCTTGGCCTTCCTCTGGAAAAAATTGGGAACCATTTCCCAAAATCTGCCTGAGGCCCACAATCTCATTGCTCTTTTTAGAATGTGCCTGCAAGTGGTGGCCCCCGGCACTGTTCTTTTGGCCGAAGCCATTGTTGCTCCTACGGATATTATCAAATATTTTGGGGAAGAACAAAAAGCGGGCAACGAATGTGAAATTGCCTATAATGCCTCCTTGATGGCCCTTTTATGGAATTCTGTCGCCACCAAAAAGACGCAACTGCTCTATAAAAGTTTGGCACATGTGCCCACCAAACCCAAAGATTGTACGTGGATCAATTATATCCGCTGCCATGATGATATTGGTCTGGGCTATGAGAACAACTTGATTTATGAAATGGGCTTGAACCCAGAAATGCACCGAAAATTCTTGTTGGATTATTACTGTCAACGGTTGGATTGGTCTCCAGCCACCGGGCAGGTGTTTATGTACAACCCAAAAACCGGAGACGGAAGAATTACAGGTAGTGCCGCATCACTGTTAGGCTTGGAAAAGGGATTGGCCCAAAATGACCCAAACTTGATTGAAGATTCCATTTCAAAAATTATAATGCTACACGGAATTACCATAGCCTTTGGAGGCATTCCATTAATCTATGCCGGAGATGAGATTGGCACTTTGAATGACTACTCCTACCTGAAGGACAAGTCCAAAAAAGAAGACAGCCGATGGTTAAACCGGCCCATGCAGGATTGGGACACTATCGCCAAATTGAGCCATGAAAATCTCCCTCAATCCAAAATTTTTCATGCGCTGCAAAAGTTGATTCAAATTAGAAAAGAAAACCCCGTTTTTGCTGACCATAATGATGTTCAGTTGTATCACACAGGGAATGACCATATCCTTGTTTTTGAGCGAAGCAATGTCAATAAGGAAGGATTATTGGTCATCTGCAATTTTGATGAAAATCCACAGGTCATTCTAACCAGTTGGATCAAAAAGCTTGGGTATTTTGCCCAAGGCGACCCCAAAGATTTGGTTTCCAATCAAAAAATAGAGCTTAATAGTGGCCTGTTGGAAGTTCTGCCCTACCAAATGCTTTGGTTGAAAAGAGGTTAATTGTATCGAACTTTTCTAAGAATGCGCTGTGATTCCTTCAAGGATTGGTATATGTTGTTATCGTAAGCCTTAAGGATAGCTCTTGATCGTTCCATCTGCTCTTTCGCCTCCTCAAACCCATTCAGATAACAGATTAAATAAGTTGCAGGAAGATGCGTTAAGTCAATCTCTTCTGCGGGGGTCAATGCAATTTGCTTCTCGAGTTTTTGCAAGAGAGCATTATTGGTATTATACACGTGGTACAAGGTTTTTTTGTCGTACTGCGGCGGTTCAAACACCAATTTGCTATTGATGGTATACTTTCCATTTTCTGAAAATGTGATTATTAATTCCTCCAACGGAAAATAGCGCTGCTGCGACCCTAATCCCAACTGCACATATTCCAAAGTACTGAAGGAATCGTCATCATAATCTATGGTGATTTCATCCAAAGCGGAGTAAAAAAGCTTCACCTGTTCGTTGATGAGTTCAATATCAACCCGGGAATAATAGGTCTTGTTTTTAACCTTCTTCTTGTTCCCTGCCCAGCAGACCACAAACTGCTCTTTGAAAACTTTATAGTCGCTTGTAAGATCAGGGTGTCTGGTGTTCATAAAGTTAATGACCGCATCCAGAGTAAGCTCAATATTGTTTCGGGCATGTTGCTCGATGGTCGCCACAGCCTCAGAATTGATGTCCTTCAACTCAATGTCAAATGCCTTGGGAAGACTTATACTTCCTTCTCTAAAGAAAACGGCGCCCCCATAATATTTCCAGATATTTTTCCGGAGAGCACAGACCTTTCCATTCGACCGAATCGTGACCAAACCTACTACCTTCCCTTCGGGCAAATGCGGAAATGGAATATTTTCGTAGGAAATGATAGGTGGATTGTCCAGATATGCATTTACCAAATTCTGAATCTTGCTATCATCAAAAAAGTCAACCCCCACGATTTCATTATCAGCATCTTCCACACCAATAACGATGAAACTGTTGTTCTTTGGATTACTGTTTGCCAAAGCACAGACGTGCTTTAGAAATTTGGCCTTTCCTTCCTTTTCACCTATGGAAATAAAGCGCTTCTTGTCGTAAAAGCTGTTCTCGTCATTATGCGCTAAAAGATTCTTAACCAGTAGGCGTTTGTTAATCATGACAAAAGATTTTGGGTTTCGGGATTCGAGTCCAAAGCTGGAAGATCTCTAATCATATTTAGCCCCTTTTCTTTCCGATTTCTTCAAATAGGCCATGAATGCACCAATCTTTTTCCCCTCCAGAATTTTTTTTAATTGGATGCGTTCCAACTCTTCTTCCGTAATATGTTTTCTATCAAAACATCTGTACAATTGTGACCTTAACTCACCGCAAGATGCTTTAGCTATGCTCAAGAACTGTATAAACTCTCGATTTCCATTTCGCTCAAATCCTTCTGCAATATTATCCATGATGGAACCTGATGAGGCGTTTATTTGATTTTTAAGGCTATAATCTGTGCTTAATGAAGTAGTTTTCATACAATGCCAAACATCGTTACAAATCTCTCTGGCCAATTTCCATATTTCCAGATCCTCAAAACCTTTCATCATTTTGCATTTTTACATTTCAGCCCAAAACTCGTAACCCGAAGCCTAATCCCTATTTACAATGGTACTGCTTGCCTGAGCTGTTGGAAACACCACCAAATCTGCAACGTTTACATGGGGAGGTCGGGTGACCATAAACAAAATGATATCGGCAATATCCTCTGCATACAGCGGTGTATATCCATCATAAACTTTCGAAGCCCTTTCGGAATCACCCTTAAACCGTACATTACTGAATTCGGTATTCACCAGACCAGGGTTTACTGCACCAACCCTAATGTTGTATGCATTCAAATCGATGCGCATTCCTTGGTTGATGGCATCCACGGCATATTTACTGGCGCAGTACACATTTCCATTTGGGTAGACTTCCTTCCCCGCAATGGATCCAATATTGATGATGTGTCCTGATTTGCGTTCCATCATTTGGGGCAAAACGGCCTTAGTCACATAGAGCAGCCCTTTTACGTTTATGTCCATCATGGCATCCCAATCATCCATACTTCCGTCGTAAATGGGGTCGAATCCGTGTGCATTTCCAGCATTGTTGACCAAGATGTCAATGGGCTTGAAGGATTCGGGTATGCTCTGAATTGCCTCAAAAACGGCTTCCCTGTCGCGAACATCAAAACTTAGGGTATGGACTTTTACGGTTTTTTCCAAGGTTGCCTTGAGCTCATCCAAACGCTCTTGTCGGCGTCCACAGAGTACCAAATTAAACCCTTGCTTTGCAAAACTTTCTGCGGTGGCCTTCCCAATTCCGCTGGTGGCCCCCGTAACCAATGCTATTTTCTCCTTCATACTATTCATCTTAAGGAACATCATGCCCTTGACTTGCCACCAAAAGGGCAAACCAATCCTGAAGTTCCAAATCCATATCCATGGCCTTGGCGGCCAAGCTTATCCGTTCTTTGCTTGTGGTTCCAATGACTGGAAATACCTTGGCCGGGTGTTTCAATATCCAGGCCAGTAACAGCTGACTTTCGTCCGCACCATATTTCTCCATCAAAGGCTTCATGGCCTTGTTTATTCTTTGTGTCTGCTCGGTTTCTTCCCGAAACATGCTTCCCAGAGGGCTCCACGCCATAGCCATACGTTTGTTGGCAATACAATCATCCAAAGTGCCATCGTAGATGGGGTCATCATGCGTTAATGAAAATTCCACCTGATTCCCCGAAACCGGAATGACCTTTTCCAACATGGCAATTTGGGAAGGTGTAAAATTGGAAACACCAAAGGTTTTGATCTTTCCGCTTTCCAATAATGAATTGGCCGCTTCGGCCATTTCATCTGGATGCATCAATGGACTTGGCCTGTGCATCAACAACAAATCCAAATAATCGGTGTGAAGCTTTTTTAAGGATTGTTCCGCCGACCAAATGATATAATCCTTGTCATATTGATAATGATTCAGCCGATTGTCCCGACCTCTTGTCATTTGGATTCCACATTTGGAAATCAATTGAATATCCGCTCTTTTGATTCCGCTTTCGGCAAAAGCATTTCCAAAATCTGCTTCGGTGGAATAGCTGCCATAAATATCGGCGTGGTCAAAGGTGGTCAGTCCAGATTCAATGCAGTGGTGCATTAAATCAATCATTTCATTTTTGGAAAGTTTTTTGCCCCAACTTCCCCATGTCATGGCTCCAGATATAATTCTGGAATACGTATCTGTCTGTTGCATATAGGGTGAAAGTATAAAAATAAACCCTTAAATCCTTCATAAAACTAGGGCTTTACCAATTTTTTTAACCATTAATTAACAGGCGAATTTTAAATAAATTTTCATTTTGCACCCCTTAGCTAAAACACCAACTCTAACACCAAACAATTACGCTTCATATGGAAGAAAACACTACTATTGATATTAGTGCTGTGAATGAGAAAATTGCCCAGGAAAGTGCTTTTATCGACCTACTCAAGGTTGAGATGAACAAGGCCATTGTAGGGCAGACACACATGGTTGAACGATTGCTTATTGGTCTCTTGGGCCAAGGCCACATTCTTTTGGAGGGTGTTCCCGGACTCGCAAAGACATTGGCGATCAATACGCTTGCCAAAGCGGTAAAGGGAAGTTTTAGCCGAATTCAGTTTACCCCTGATCTTTTGCCTGCGGATGTTATCGGAACCTTGATCTACAACATTAAGGAAAATGACTTTTCCATTAAAAAAGGACCCATTTTCGCCAATTTTGTTTTGGCGGATGAGATCAACAGGGCTCCTGCAAAAGTGCAATCAGCTTTGCTGGAAGCCATGCAGGAGAAACAGGTGACCATTGGGGACGAAACTTTTAAACTGGACGCGCCTTTTTTGGTAATGGCCACCCAGAACCCTGTAGAACAAGAAGGTACCTACCCACTTCCCGAAGCTCAGGTGGACCGTTTTATGCTAAAGACCGTTATTGACTATCCCAAGTTGAATGAGGAGCAACTTATCATCCGACAAAATCTTAAAGGTGCCCATGAGCCGGTTAAGCCCGTAGTGACCTTAAAACAGATTTTGAGTGCCCAAGAAGCCGTTCGGGACGTCTACATGGATGAAAAAATAGAAAAATACATTCTGGATTTGGTGTTTGCCACCCGATATCCAGAAAAATACAATCTGGAAAACTTAAAACCCCTCATCAGTTTTGGTGCCTCTCCAAGGGGAAGCATCAACTTGGCCAATGCATCAAAATGTTATGCCTTTATCAAACGAAGGGGGTATGTAGTCCCTGAAGATGTTAGGGCGGTAGTCCATGATGTATTGCGGCACCGTATTGGAATAACCTATGAGGCCGAGGCGGAAAACATTACTTCAGAAGAAATCATAAACAAGATTGTAAACGAGGTAGAGGTACCGTAACGGTTCAATGTTTCTCGGTAAAAGTAAAATCATACTTTAACCAACCAGAAAGCTTATTCCTTGAACCCAATGGATACAAAAGAACTACTTAAGAAGGTACGAAAAATCGAGATTAAGACCCGGCGTCTTTCCGACCATATTTTTGGTGGGGAGTACCATTCTACCTTTAAAGGAAGGGGTATGACCTTCAGCGAGGTGAGGCAATACCAATTTGGGGATGATGTTCGAGCCATCGACTGGAACGTGACCGCCCGCTATAATGAACCCTTTGTAAAAGTTTTTGAAGAGGAGCGCGAACTTACCATGATGTTGATGGTGGACGTGAGTGGTTCGGAACTTTTCGGAACCGCCAATCAGTTCAAAAAAGAAATTATTACCGAAATCTCAGCTACGCTGGCCTTCTCGGCCTTGCAGAACAATGATAAAGTAGGTGTGATATTGTTTTCTGATGAAGTAGAACTTTTCATTCCACCTAAAAAAGGAAAAAGTCACGTTTTGCGAATCATTCGGGAGCTTTTGGAATTCACCCCAAAAAGCAGTCGTACCAACATTGCCGAAGCTTTAAAGTTCCTCACCAACGTGATGAAGAAAAAGGCCATTGTTTTTATGCTGTCCGATTTCATTGCGGATGATTACAACAATACGCTTCGCATTGTGGGCAACAAACACGATGTCACCGGTATTCGAGTTTATGATGAACGCGAAGAATCCATTCCCAATCTGGGCATGGTACAGATGCAAGATGCCGAAACGGGAACCCTACAACTCGTGAACACACAATCCAAAAGGGTTAGAAATGCCTACGGCCAGTTTCACAAGGACAAAGTGAACTATTTTATGGATTCCTTTACTAAAAGTGGTTGTGGGGTAATCAATTGCAGGGTGGATGAAAGCTATGTGCGGAAATTGTTGGGCTATTTTAAACGAAGAGGATAATGCAAGTTGAAAATTCAAAATTGAAAATTCAAAATGTCCCAACACTATTTGTGTTGATGACGCTGCTGTGCCTTTTTCTAGCGCCGGTTTCAGGATTTTCACAAGATAGTCCCAAAGTTTCTGTGGAATTGGACACCCTTTCCATGAAAATTGGGGAGCAAATCCATTATAAAATTACTGTTGAGGCCGACTCTACGGATGTTGTTCATTTTCCCGAAGGGCAGACTTTCTCCCCCTTGGAAACCGTGGAAGCCATCATCGGCGATACCCTAAAAAACAACGACAAGCTTACCCTTCAACGTATTTATGCGCTAACCCAGTTTGATAGTGGCGCCTATACCATCCCACCTCAGCGCATCGCCATTAACGAACAGCCCTTTTTTACGGATTCCTTCAACATAAAAGTGGCCGATGTTGCCGTGGATACCACCAAGCAGAAGATGTACGACATCAAACCGTTGATGCAAGTGGAAAAAAGTTATGCCAAACTTTGGAAAACCTTGCTTTGGATTCTGTTAGGATTGATCATCGTTGGTGGACTCGTGTATTGGTTCTTCCTCAGAAAAAAGCCGCTCACCGAAGAAGAAAAAGAAGCACTCCTCCCTCCCTACGACCGTGCACTGTTGGAGCTCAAAAAATTGGAAAACTCGAAATATCTCATCCAAGATGAGTACAAACGCTACTACTCAGAGCTGACCGATATTGTCCGAATGTATTTGGAAGATGAAGTTCATGTTTCCGCCATGGAAAGTACCACTGGGCAATTAATCACTAAGCTCGAAATGCTACGAGATGCCGGGGAACTTAAAATTGATGATGATACCCTCGACCAATTTCGAAAGATATTGGAGACGGCGGATTTGGTAAAATTCGCCAAGTCAAAACCGGCAACTTCAGTGGCCGAACAAGACCGAAAACTAGTGGAAGAGATTGTGGTGAAAACCCACGATGCCCTTCCAGAACCAACTGAGGAAGAGCTGTTATTGAACGAAGAATATTTGGAAGAGTTTGCCAAGAAAAAACAACGCAAACGCATTTATTGGGCAGCCGCAATTTTTGCCGGATTGGTTGTTATTGGTGGAGGTATCTCTGTCGCATATTTTGGGTTCAAACAGGTGCGGGATTCCGTATTTGGGTACCCGACCAAAGAATTATTGGAAAGTGAATGGGTCTCCAGCTCCTATGGTTTTCCTCCAGTGGAAATGGAAACGCCCGATGTACTTATCCGTCAAGAGGTAAAACTTCCTCCCGAAACTGAGGAGTTGATTAAAGAACTCCAAAGTTTTTCCTACGGAAGTTATGTCGGCATCTTTTCGGTATCCTCAAGTTCAGTGACCTATAAAGAAGAAAAAGACCCTGATTTTAATGCAGCCGTGGGGTCAACCTTATCCAATTTTGAAAAATTCGGACTTAAAAATATTATCACCAAACAGGAAGAGTTTGTAACCCAGTCCGGGGTAAAAGGATTAAAAACCTACGGTACCGGCACTTTGGATGTCCCAGGAAGCAGCGATTCCAAAAGGGCCAAGTACAATATCCTCTCTTTTGGTGGAAAAGGGTTTATGCAACAGGTGGTCATCACCTGGGAAGATGGTGATGAGTATGCAGAAAAAATCGTAGACCGAATATTGAACAGTTTGGACGTAAAAACACAGGTATAGATGTTTGAGAATATAGAATTTGCAAACCCACAATTTTTCTGGTTGCTTTTATTGCTTCCACTGGCTTTGCTTTGGTATTTTTTCAGACGGAAAAATGAAATGGCCTCGCTTCGGATCTCCAGCATCAAAGGTTTTTCGGTGAATAACTGGGCCGCACAGATAAAACCATCGCTTTTTATTCTTCGTTTGTTGGCGTTGGCTGCCATCATTACGGCCATGGCCCGTCCACAGACCGAAGATATTTCAACCCGTACAAAAACCACAAAGGGTATTGATATTGTCATGGCCATCGACGTGTCTTCAAGTATGCTCGCCCGTGATTTAAAACCCAACAGACTTGCCGCCTTGAAGGAAGTGGCCGCCAATTTCATCAAAGAACGCCCTAATGACCGCATCGGTTTGGTGGGCTACGCTGGCGAAAGTTATACCAAAACGCCAATCACTAGTGACAAATCCATCGTATTGGCAGCACTGCAGCAAATCACCTACGGTGAGCTTGAAGATGGGACAGCGATTGGCATGGGCTTGGCCACCGCTGTAAACCGATTGAAGGAAAGCAAGGCCATCAGTAAAGTAATTATTTTGTTGACGGATGGTGTAAACAATTCCGGATTTATTGAACCACAGACCGCCGCAGATTTAGCTGCGGAATTTGGCATTAAAACCTATACCATTGGTTTGGGGACCAATGGAAATGCACTCACTCCAATCTCTTACAACAGAGATGGTTCCTATAGATATGGCATGCGACAAGTGGAAATTGATGAAGACCTCCTCAAAGGAATTGCACAAGTCACCGGCGGAAAATATTTTAGGGCCACAGATAATGAATCGTTGAAAGAGATTTATGAGGAAATCAACAGTTTGGAAAAAACCGAGATAGAAGAGTTCAAATACTATAAGTACGAAGAAAAGTTTAGACCGCTTATTTTTTTAGCAGGGGTCTTGTTATTATTGGAATGGGGATTGCGTAATTCCGTATTCAAAAGTTTTATTTAGGAAATGATTCAGTTTGACGAAAAAATATATTTCTACCTCTTGGGCATTATTCCGGTAATGGTCCTGGCTTTCTTTTTTCTTCAACTCTGGAAAAAAAGAACCCAACGCCAATTTGCGGATACCAACTTGTTAAAGCGATTGGCCCCGAATAGATCAAGTTTTAAATCGGCGCTAAAGTTGATTTTTCTCTTGGCCGGGTTATCCTTTCTTATTTTGGGATTGGTCAATCCTAAAATCGGAACCAAGCTGGAAACCGTAAAGCGAGAAGGGGTGGACATTGTCTTTGCTGTGGATGTTTCAAAAAGTATGTTGGCAGAGGATATCGCACCCAACCGATTGGAAAAAGCCAAGAGATTGGTGTCTGAAATCATCAACCAATTGGCCAGTGACCGAATTGGAATCATTGCCTATGCTGGTCAAGCATACCCTCAACTACCCATCACCACAGATTACGGTGCAGCAAAAATGTTCTTGCAGGGCATGAACACAGATATGCTGTCATCACAAGGTACCGCCATTGATGCCGCCATTGATTTGGCCAGCACCTATTATGATGATTCGGAGCAGACCAACCGGGTTCTTTTCATTATTTCAGATGGGGAAGACCACTCCGAGGACAATACCGTGAAATCTGTTGACAACGCCACCCAGAATGGTATCCGCCTCTTTACCATCGGGGTTGGAAAAGCCAAAGGAGCCCCAATTCCACTCAAAAGAAACGGAGTGGTGGAAAGTTTAAAGAAGGACAATCAAGGAGAGGTGGTCATCACCAAACTGAATGAGGTGATTTTATCCCAGATTGCAGATCGAGGAAATGGAGAATATATTGACGGTTCCAACACAGAACAAGCTGTGGAGCGCATCAAGGAATTATTGAACCAAATGGACAAAACGGAATTTGAGGCCAAGCAATTTGCAGAGTATAAGGACCAATTTCAATGGTTTCTTGCCGCTGGCTTTTTATTTTTATTTTTGGACATCTTCCTTATGGACCGCAAAACACAATGGTTGAAAAAACTAAATCTTTTTAATGAGCATGACGATGAATAAGATGAGATTGATGTTCAGCCTATGCTTTTGTGTGGCACTAGCCCATGCACAGGATGAAGCTGTGGACAAAGAGGCCAAAAAAGCATTGAGAACTTCCACAAACCTTACCTACGAGGCCAATGAAGACCTTACCACGAACGATTTTCCAGTGGCAGAAGCCAATTACCGAAGGGCCATTTCAAAAAGTAAGGAAAATGTAGCCGCTCCTTTTAATTTGGGCAACGCCTACTACAATCGAGAGAGTTATGGTGAGGCTTTTGGGCGATATAAAGAGGCAGGTGAGTCCGCGGAGAACAAACCCGAAAAACATAAAGCCTTCCACAATATGGGCAATGTGTTCATGAAGAACAAAGAATACGAGAAAGCCGTGGAAGCCTATAAGCAAGCACTGCGTAGCAATCCCAATGATGATGAGACCCGATATAATCTAGCACTGGCCAAGAAAATGCTCGAAAAACAACAAGATGAGCAAAAGAACGACCAGAATCAGGATAATAAGGACAATCAGGACCAAAAAGATCAGGATAAAGAGCAAAATCAGGATCAGAACAACGAAGGGGACAACGATAAGCAAGACGAAGGAGAGCAAAACGAGGATGATAAGAAGGATAAGGGCGATGAAGGTGAAAATGGAGAGGATAAGCCTGAGGAAAATCAAAAAGGAGAAGGAGACGAGAAAAAAGAACAGGAAAAGAAACCTAATCAAGGTGACCAACCCCAAGAACAGGAACAAGAACAACAACCTCGACCCAATCAGCTTTCCCAACAGCAGATTCAGAATTTGCTAGAGGCCATGCAAAACGAAGAGAAAAAGGTGCAGGAAAAAATGGAGGCCTTGAAGGTGAAGGGCAAAAAAATTAAAAACGAAAAAGACTGGTAATGCATAGGTTGAGGGGCAAAATATTGTTTTTCATGGCCACCATCCTTTTTGTGGCACACTCCACCTATGGCCAAGAAGAAGAGGTTACTTTTGAAATGAACCTCAGCAAGGAGAAGCTGGGAATCAATGAACGGCTTCGGGTTGAGTTTACCATGAACAAAGATGGGGACAATTTTAACCCCCCTCCTTTTGAAGGTTTTAAGGTCGTCATGGGACCTTCGCAATCCATAAGTTCTTCGTTTATTAATGGTAAACGAGGGTTTTCCAAAACCTATTCCTATATTTTGGTGCCTACAGCAAGAGGGAATTTTACCATTAATCAAGCTACTATTGATATCGATGGAAATACCTATAAAACACTCCCCAAAACGGTAGAAGTGACCGCCGCCGTTGACAAGCCCAATGATCAAAAAACCGTTGACGACGTTGCGGATGAAAGTCTTCATTTAGTAGCAGAGGTTTCCAAAGGAAATCCGTATCTGAACGAACCCGTTACGGTCATTTATAAACTTTATGTAAGTCCCAACATAAGTGTCACCAACTACAGACAACTGGACAACCCCACATATAATAATTTCTGGAGCCAAGAGATTCCGGTAACCAAACATACCGCACAAAATGGCACCTATGAAGGCAAGCCCTATCGCTATGTGGTATTGAAGAGAATGGTACTTTACCCGCAAAAGTCGGGACAGTTGGAAATTGAACCGCTTTCCCTGGAAATTTTTGTGGACGTGCCCACCAACCGCCGTGACTTTTTTGGTGGTAGAATCTACACCCAGACCAGTAAGACGGTATCGGCCGGCAAAAGGACCATCAACGTAAAACAACTTCCAGAGAGTGGAAAACCAGCCAATTTTGGTGGTGCGGTAGGTGATTTTAATTTTTCTGTGACCGCCAGCAAGACCCAATTGAATGCTTCGGAATCGCTCCAGGCCGTTGTGGAAGTTTCAGGAAAAGGGAATTTAAAACTCTTTCAGCTGCCGGAACCAGAGTTGCCTAGCTCGTTGGAAGTGTATGACCCCGAGTACGAAGAGAACATCCAAACCAATACCACAGGAATGGAAGGAAAAGTGAGCAACAATTACACGATTGTTCCATCCTTCCGGGGAAAATATCCCATTCCTAGTATTTCATTCAGCTATTTTAATCCGAATACGCAAAAATATGTGACCCTTAATTCGGATGAAATCAACATTGAGGTGTTGGAAGGGCCAACAAGTGCCGCCTCGAATACTCCGGTTGGTTCTTCTTCCAATCAACAACTGGTGGTGCCCACTGGAAAACAGTTTCATTTTATCAAACTAAGTCCAAACCTGAGCCCAATTGGCGTAAATTACTTTTTTGGGTCCAATAGCTTCTATTTGCTTTTGTTCCTTCCTTTGTTGTTGATTCCAATCGCCATTTTTTCTTTTAAGAAACGTGAGGCCATCGCCCGTGATGTGGAAGGAAACAAAATAAAGCAGGCCAATAAATTGGCCAGAAAATACCTGTCCACCGCTAAAAAGGAACTGGGCAACAAAGAAGCGTTTTATGTTGCTTTGGAAAAAGGGCTGCACAACCTCTTAAAAGCCAAACTTAAGATAGAGACATCGGAGTTCAGTAAGGAAAAAATCACATCCATCCTGATGGATAAAAAGGTGGACACCAATGATGTGGAAGGTTTTATTGCATTGCTCAAAAGTTGTGAGATGGCTCGATATAGCCCATTTTCCGACGTTCAGATGCAAAACGATTATGACAAGGCCAGTGAGGTAATCTCTAATTTGGACAAACAATTATGATAAAAAAGTTAATTGTTTTATTGGGTCTGTTTTCAATTTCCTTTGGGTTTTCCCAAAACAGCAGTCTATTTGACCAAGCTACGGAATTTTATAACGAAGGCGAGTATCCCAAAGCCATTGAAAATTACAAGCAAATTCTTGAAAATGGAGAGCACTCCGCCCAGCTTTATTTTAATCTGGGGAATTGCTACTATAAACAGAATGCCATTGGTCCCAGCATTTACTATTACGAAAAAGCCCTTCTGCTAGACCCTACGGATAGTGAAATCATCAATAATTTAGGGTATGCCCAAAACATGCGTTTGGATGCCATTGAGGAGATGCCAAAAACCGAACTCTCTCAAATCTATAATACTACAGTCAATCTCTTTTCATTTGATCAGTGGGCCTATTTGGCTGTGGCACTCACCTTTTTGTTCGTACTCGCCTATTTGGCGTATTTTTTTCTAAGGTATGCCAATCAGAAGCGTTTGGCCTTTATTACCAGCATATGTTCGCTTGGGTTGGCGGTGCTTTGCGTCCTAATGGCCTACCTACAATATCAAGGCTTTAAAAAGGACAGTCCAGCAATTGTTTTCAGCAAGGAGGTGGGTGTTTCTTCGGAACCCAACAACAACAGTGAAAATGTATTCACCTTGCACGAAGGAACCAAAGTGAATGTTCTGGACCATCTGGACGATTGGAGCAAAATTCGGATTGCAGATGGCCAAACGGGGTGGTTGTTGACCGATAATATTAAATTGCTAAAGGACTTTTAGAACTTATTTAACAAAAAGTAATGGGCTTCCCGCTTATTTTTGGTAAAAACGGTACCGTGTGTTAAGAGCAATGGCCTTTCCTTTTGTTTCTGTGTTGCTGATATGTTCCTTATTGGCTGCACCCGTTATTCCGTTTTTGGACAAGGAATTGAGCAAATCCCTTGTGTTATCCGCAGAAGAAGAAAAAAGCAGTAAAAAGGAAGAATCAGAGAAGAAATTTGACGAGATGGATTTCTTCGTTAAAAATTATTTTACCGATGCCTCTGAGTTCCTTTTACAAAAACAAGACTATACAACGGCCGGATATCTATTCCTCGTCATGGAATATACCGTTGAGATACTTGACCCTCCCCCTAGGAAATTGATCTAATACCATCCAACTTTCCAATCAATTTCTAACCGTCTTCAAACCATCTTAAACTTGAAGGCACAACTAACTAATTATTATGTTCAAGTATATTAAAAATGACTTGCCCGCCAGTATAGTGGTTTTTTTTGTGGCACTCCCCTTATGTTTGGGTATTGCCCTTGCCAGTGGCGCTCCTCTTTTTTCTGGGCTAATTGCCGGTATTATCGGGGGAATTGTGGTGGGCTCACTCAGTGGTTCCCAAATTGGGGTAAGCGGACCGGCCGCAGGACTCGCTGCCATTGTATTGACTGCAATCGGCACCTTGGGTGGCTATCAAAATTTCTTGGTGGCCGTGGTTTTGGGAGGAATCATCCAGATTGTCTTCGGCTTATTGAAAGCTGGGGTAATCGCCTATTACTTTCCATCATCAGTGATCAAAGGAATGCTTACCGGTATCGGAATCATCATCATTTTAAAGCAAATTCCGCACTTTTTTGGATACGATGCCGACCCCGAAGGGGA
The DNA here is from genome assembly GCF_042682725.1 of Flagellimonas iocasae. Lineage (NCBI taxonomy): Bacteria > Pseudomonadati > Bacteroidota > Flavobacteriia > Flavobacteriales > Flavobacteriaceae > Flagellimonas > Flagellimonas iocasae. Next base: position 498,006 of record NZ_JBHUHU010000003.1, read on the forward strand.
TTGGGCGTTCTTTCAGGTCGATGGCGAAAACACCTTCAGCGAAATACTGAACACCGTCAACTTCATCAGCCCTGGGGCCACCTTGATTGCGATAGTTGCTTTGGCCATCCTTATTTTGTGGGACAAAGTCCTGAGCAAAAAGTCTAAAATATTTCAACTCGTTCAAGGTCCATTGGTGGCCGTGGTGGTTGGAATTGTTTATTTTACCGCTACCCAAGACAATCCTTCTTGGGCCATTTCAAAAGCACATTTGGTAAGCGTTCCAGTTCCTGATAGCTTAGAGTCTTTCTTAGGTTTTTTCAGTTTCCCTAATTTCTCTGCCATTTCCAATGGAGAAGTGTGGGTCACCGCCTTTACCATTGCTTTAGTGGCCAGTTTGGAAACCTTATTGTGTGTTGAGGCTACCGACAAATTAGATCCCCATAAAAGAATAACACCCACCAACCGCGAATTGCTCGCCCAAGGAATAGGGAACAGTCTTGCTGGTCTGATAGGTGGTTTGCCTGTAACCCAGGTAATCGTCCGTAGTTCAGCCAATATTCAGTCTGGGGGTAGAACAAAGGCCTCTGCCATTATCCATGGATTTTTTCTGTTGGCCTCGGTTATTTTAATTCCTAAGTTGCTCAATATGATTCCGCTATCCGTTTTGGCGGCTATTTTATTTGTTGTAGGGTACAAACTGGCAAAGCCAAGTCTGTTCAAGACTATGTATGAATCTGGCTGGAAACAATTTGTTCCATTTGTTGTAACTGTTGTGGGTATTGTGCTTACCGATTTATTGGTGGGTATAGGTTTAGGTTTGGGTGTCGGAATTGTGGTCATCCTCATTAAAAGCTACCAGAACTCACACTTTCTTCATATTGAGGATAAAAGCAACGGGGTCCATAAAATAAAAATGACGCTTGCCGAAGAAGTAACCTTCATCAACAAAGGAGCCATCTTAAAGGAGCTAGATCGACTTCCCGAAAATTCATACCTTGAATTAGATGTTAGGAAAACCCGATATTTGGACAATGATATTGTAGAGATATTGGAAGATTTTTCAAGCAAGGCCAAAACCAGAAATATTGACATAAAGCTGGTCTCGGAAAGAGGGGTTGTAGAAAACCCACCGAGTTATATTGAATTTTTTAATCTAAGACCGAAAAAATCGGCATAAAATAGTGATATGAAAGCACACACCAAAGAAACACAAGCTACAATGACACCTGCAAAGGCACTCCAGTTTTTACAGGAGGGCAATGAGCGTTTTCAACAAAATTTGAAGGCGAACAGAAATCTATTGGAGCAAGTAAATGACACCAAGGATGGACAATTCCCATTTGCAACAATTTTAAGTTGTATAGACTCCAGAGTATCGGCAGAGCTTGTTTTTGACCAAGGACTGGGCGATATTTTCAGTATCAGGATTGCTGGAAATTTTATAAACGAGGATATCTTGGGCAGTATGGAATTCGCCTGTAAATTGGCGGGCACCAGGGCCTTAGTGGTCCTTGGGCACACGAGCTGTGGCGCAGTAAAGGGCGCATGTGATCATGCACGCTTGGGTAACCTGACCGCACTCATCAATAAAATTGAGCCTGCCGTAGAGGCCGTGGTTGAACCCAAGGATGAGAGGTTAAGAAACTCTCAAAATTTGGATTTTGTGGATTCAGTGGCCGTAAAAAATGTAGAAATGGCAATTGCCAACATTAGAAAACAAAGTGAAGTTTTAAAAGAACTGGAAGATAACGGGGAAATTGCCATTGTTGGTGCTATGTACGACATTTCAGATGGCAAAGTGACATTTTTATAACGTACATTTTACCAATTTATGAAAAGACCGATGATGTCAATATCATCGGTCTTTTTGTATGGTAAATTGATTATCTTCAAACTGAACAACCACAACCCAACCAATGTTCAGACATCTAAAAGGAGATTTATTCGGCGGTATTACCGCTGGTATTGTTGCTTTACCCCTGGCCCTTGCTTTTGGGGTAAGTTCCGGATTGGGCCCCAGCGCCGGACTGTACGGTGCAATTTTTATCAGTTTTTTTGCTGCACTTTTTGGTGGAACAGACACTCAAATTTCCGGCCCCACTGCTCCAATGACCGCTGTGAGTATGGTAGTGATTGCAAGTCTGGTGGCCATAAATGATGGTGATGTCAATGAGGCCCTTCCAGCCATACTTACTGTTTTTCTGATCGCTGGGATAATTCAAATAGGTCTTGGTCTTATTGGTCTGGGAAAATATATAAAATACATCCCTTACCCTGTGGTGTCCGGTTTTATGACTGCCATTGGTGTCATCATTCTGGTAACCCAACTTCTTCCCGCTGTTGGTTATTACCCCAAGGAAGATGCTAATTACGTGGGGCAGTTTATGCCTCAGGCCGAAGAAGTGATTTTGGAGAATATCCTTAAAGAAGAAGCAGGTGAAGGTATTTTGGTGTTGGAAAATTTTGAGGAGACCATAAGAAGAGCCGAACATATTACCTCCGCAGATATGAAAAAAGAGGCGGGAATTTTGGCTACCAAAAACGCATCTGGGGTAGTTGGTACTTTTAGAGTGTTACCTCGCGCCCTAAAAAACATTAATTGGTTGGAACTGGCGCTGACATTGGTTACCATTCTCATCATCTACGGTTTTAAGCGAATCACCAAAGTGATTCCAAGTACTCTGGCGGCATTAGTTGTCGTTTCAGGAGCGGCTTATGGAATAGGACTTAATTACCGTCCAATTGAACGAATCCCTAGCGGATTGCCCATTCCCAATCTGGAAATATTTACCGGATTCAACCTGAATACCATAACACCTTATATATTTACGGCACTTACGTTGGCATTGCTGGGAGCGATAGATTCTTTGCTCACTTCGGTAGTAGCGGACAATATGACCCAGACCAAGCACAAACCTAATAAAGAACTGGTGGGGCAGGGCATTGGAAACAGTATTGCCGCCATTTTTGGAGGTATTCCTGGGGCTGGAGCAACCATTAGAACTGTGGTCAACATAAATTCAGGAGGAAAAACCCGACTTTCTGGAATGGTGGCAGGGGTTCTTCTTCTTATTGTACTGTTGGCCCTTGGACCCATTGCATCCCAAATTCCGGCAGCGGTCTTGGCCGGTATTTTGGTAACAGTTGGAATCGGGGTTATGGATTACAGAGGTTTAAAAGCCATCCCACACCTTCCAAAGGATATTAAAGTAGGACCGTTGAAACTAAGTTCGGAAGTCATCATCATGCTGGTGGTCATGGTACTTTCATCCATTTGGAACTTGGTGTATGCCGTAGGAATCGGTTTGGTGATTGCATCTTTGATGTTCATGAAAAAAATTGGTGATATTACAGCACAAAGGTCCAATGTAAAACCCTTGCGCGAAGAAGCATGGGCAGATGAAAAAAACATTCCAAAAAGAATCGCGGAGGAGGTTTTCATAAAGCATATCAAGGGGCCACTGTTCTTTGGTTCCACCAATGAGTTTCAACAATTGGCCTCCCAAATTCCAAATAACGCCTCCACTGTGGTCATTCGAATGGGAAGAATGCAGTATATGGACCAGTCTGGTCTTTATGCGATGGAAGATGTGCTTCAGGACCTAAAGCGAAAAGACATTCTGGTGCTCCTCGTAAATATTTTGGAACAACCCAAATATATGATGGAACGTATAGATATTATCCCAGAGCTTATCCCCCATGAGCACATTTTTAAAAACTTTAAATCCTGTATGGCCTGGATAGGCGATAACCTTAAAACAGAAGAATAGCCATCAAACAGCTTATCTACATGCCATTTTTAAAATTTCCTAACGATTCTGGACCTATATATCTGGAAACGGTTCAAGGTAGGCTTCCAGTAGAACCTTTCAACACCTTCAGTAATCTCATATTTTTAGCATTAATTGTTTATTGGGGAGTTAAAGTTTATAAAAATCCTCGCCAGCATCTTTTCTTGGCATGGGTACTTCCCATTATTGGAATAAGCTACATTGGAGGAACGGTGTACCATGCCACGCGAAGCCATGAATTCTGGCTCAAGTTGGACTGGATGCCCATCATGCTCTTATGCGCGGCCCTTGTCATCTACTTCATCTTTAAACTGGTTCAGCCGTGGTGGCAAAGAATGCTCTTGGTGATTGTATTACTGGGCACATCATTTTTGCTCCGTATTCTTCCCATTCCCAGTGGTTGGAGAATCTCATTGGGCTATGTAATCACAGCAGTCACTATTCTATTTCCATTGGTCTGGTATCTGATTAGAACCCAGGGCAGAAACATTGGTTTGGTCATTCTGGCCTTTGTTATCTTTGGCGTTGCCATTTTCTTTAGGAGCATTGATCTAACACAATCCTATTTCCCTATGGGAACCCACTGGTTATGGCATTTTTTCGGTGGTATTGCAGTACATTGTCTAATTGCCTACATATTCGAGGACAATTTGCTAAATTTGTCCGCCAATACAGCCATCAAACATGATTGAGACCATAAAGGAACATTTGGCTGAAGTGGAGAAATTCACCTCGACCTCTAAAGATGAAATTGAAGCTTTCCGAATCAAGTATTTGGGAAAAAAGGGGCTTTTGAACGACTTTTTTGCGGAATTCAAAAACGTACCCAATGAAGAAAAGAAAGAGTTCGGACAGGTAATCAATCAGTTGAAAAATGCCGCGACCGAAAAGGTGAACACACTCAAGACCGAACTTGAGAATCAAACAGAGGTGAAAGGAAAGTATGGCGACCTTACCCGTCCCGGTGAGCCCATTGCCTTGGGTGCCCGGCATCCTATTTCCATCGTTAAAAATCAAATCATCGATATTTTCTCAAGAATCGGGTTCAATGTTTCAGAAGGACCTGAAATTGAGGATGATTGGCATAATTTTACGGCATTGAACCTGCCGGAATACCATCCTGCCCGTGATATGCAGGATACGTTTTTCATTCAGACGAACCCAGATATCTTACTTCGTACGCATACCTCATCCGTGCAGGTGCGCTATATGGAAAGTAACAAACCACCCATCCGTACCATTTCTCCTGGAAGAGTGTACAGAAATGAAGCAATTTCCGCCCGTTCGCATTGCTTTTTCCATCAGGTGGAAGGGCTTTATGTGGACAAGAATGTGTCTTTCGCCGATTTAAAACAGACCTTGCAATATTTCACTTCGGAAATGTTTGGGAAGTCAAAAATTAGATTGCGTCCCTCTTATTTCCCATTTACAGAACCCAGTGCCGAAGTTGATGTGTATTGGGGATTGGAAACAGAAACCGACTACCGTATGACCAAAGGAACCGGCTGGTTGGAAATTATGGGCTGTGGCATGGTGGACCCCAACGTACTGAAAAACTGCGGAATAGACCCTGATGTTTATTCTGGTTTTGCTTTTGGTATGGGGATAGACCGTATTGCTTTGCTACTACACCAGATTTCGGACATTCGATTATTGAGCGAGAATGACGTTCGCTTTTTGGAGCAGTTCAAAAGCGCTTTATAACCCTTTTACCCCTCTTAATTTTTGCTTGTTAACATCCGTTGGATACTTTTAACAGAACTTTAAGTTCGTTTAGTTTGGTAACTTCCGAACCAACACTAATTTTGCGCTCTTAAAATTCGGTTTTCTATGGAAAAGAGCAAAGAAGAGTTGATAGAGACCTTGGGGCTCCACCTTGAGGTTGAAAACAATCTACCGCCTCTCGCGGCCAGAATCTATGCCATTTTAATCTTAACAAATGAGGACGGCCTCACCTTTGATGACTGCTTGGAAAAAAGAGGGGCCAGCAAAAGCTCCGTTTCTACTTCGTTGAACCTATTGTTGAAAATGGAAATCATCTCCTATTTCACCAAACCAGGAGACCGCAGACGGTATTTTACGCTTACCGAACGTAAAGCATTTTTTCTCTCAAAATTGGAAGAAAGCCTCAAACGAATTGAAAAAGAAAAACAAATCTTCGAACTGGTCCAGAATTATTTTAAGGTCAACAATCCAAAAAAATACGAGGAGAGCAAAGCCAAAACCAGTGTATATCTGAATTACATCACAAAGCATGAATCACTGTTGAAAGAGCATGTCAAAGAGTATCAAGAACATCTGTAAGAACAACTACAAAAATTTCAAAACCATTCATTAACCCAACAACCCAAATATAGTTAGCACCAACATGAAAACAATTAAGACAACTATAGCAATATCAACTGTACTTTTACTGCTTTCTTGTGGAAACAAGACACAGCAGCAAGCCAGTGCACCCCCTCCACCCGCTTTAAAAGTAATGGAGCTTAAAAAACAGGACATTACGGTATACAACACTTACGCCACCACCCTACAAGGAAGACAAAATGTGGAAATATGGCCTAAAGTGTCCGGTTTTGTGCAGAACATTTATGTGGAAGAAGGACAGAAGGTGAAAAAAGGTCAGTTACTTTTTAAACTGGAAACTCAAACCCTTACACAAGACGCCAACGCAGCAAAATCAGCCGTAAATGTTGCCCAAGTTGAAGTTGACAAATTGGTTCCCCTTGTTGAAAAAGGAATCATTAGTAATGTACAATTGGAAACCGCTAAAGCCAGATTGCAACAGGCCAAGAGTAGTTACGAAAGTATTTCGGCCAACATTGGATATTCCAACATTGTAAGCCCAGTAGACGGATACATTGGTGAAATCCCATACAAGGAAGGTGCTTTGGTGAGTGCCACTATGGCCCAGCCATTGACCATGGTTTCCGATATCAGTCAAGTACGTGCCTATTTTTCCATGAACGAGAAAGAGCTCCTTGAAATGAAAAAGCAAATGGTTTTGGAGAATGGCACCGTCTCTTCGGATGCATCCCCAGAAGTTGAATTAATCATGATCAATGGTGAAGCCTATCCGCAGAAAGGCAAAATTGCCATGGTCAACAATCTCATCAATGGTACTACCGGAAGTGTGACGTTGCGAGCAGATTTTGAAAATCCGAACACCTTGTTGACCTCTGGAAGTACAGGAAAAATTAAGATTCCATCAACCTTTGAAGGTGTTTGGGTGATTCCACAATTTGCCACAGTTGACCTTCAAGGCACCAAGATGGTCTATGTGCTGAAAGACGGGGATTCCGTGACCACCAAGCCATTGAGCATTGTGGCGCAAACAGATACGGATTTTATCGTGGCCGAAGGTTTTGACCAAGGAACCACTATTGTCTCCGAAGGAGTTTCAAAGCTTAGGGATGGACAGACCATCAGTCCAATCCAATAAAAAAATTACAGCCAACATTTTAGATAAAACTATATGTTTCAAAAATTTATAGATCGTCCCGTACTTTCTACTGTGATATCTGTTATCATAGTGATTCTAGGTATTTTGGGGCTTACCGCTTTACCTGTAGAACAATATCCTGAGATTGCACCTCCAACGGTGCAGGTTACAGCGAATTATACGGGTGCCAACGCCGAAACCGTACTAAACAGTGTTGTAATTCCGCTGGAAGAGCAAATCAATGGTGTGGAAGGTATGACCTATATGACCTCATCCGCAAGTAATGATGGTACGGCCAACATCAGTGTCTTTTTTGAGCTTGGGGTAGACCCCGACATTGCGGCCGTAAACGTTCAAAACCGTGTGGCCCGGGCCAACAGTTTGTTGCCTCAAGAAGTTATCCAGACTGGTGTAACCACCCAAAAAGCGCAGAACAGTGCCCTTTTGTTCTTCTCCCTCTTCAGTGAGAACGAGAATTACGGTGCCACCTTTGTGGAAAACTATGCCAAAATCAACTTGGTTCCCAAACTCCAGCGAATCAAAGGTGTTGGTAACGTGAACGTGTTCGGTTCAAAAGACTATTCCATGCGTATATGGATCTCTCCCGATAAAATGGCAGCCTACAATCTAGTACCGGCAGATATTCAGGCTGCCCTTAGGGAGCAGAACCGCGAAGCGGCAACAGGTAAAATCGGGGAAAACGCCGATGGTATCTTTGAATATGTAATGAAATACAAAGGGCGTCTGTCCGAAGTAAATGAATACGAAAACATCATTCTAAAAACTACCGATGATGGTGGGTTTCTTCGACTCAAAGATGTTGCCGACATTGAACTCGGAGCATTAAGTTATGTGAGAAAGAACTCCGGTATGGGTAACCCAGGTGTTGCCGTTGGGGTATACCAAACCTCTGGTTCCAATGCAAAGGAAATCATTGACGAGATAGAAACAATCTTGGTGGAGAGCAAGGCCGAATTCCCTAAAGGGATGGACTACGTTATTCCTTTCAACACCAAAGACTTTTTGGATGCCTCCATTGATCACGTAGTACAAACCCTGATTGAGGCATTTATCTTGGTGTTCATTGTGGTATTCCTGTTCCTTCAAGATTTTAGGTCGACATTGATTCCTGCCATTGCCGTGCCCGTAGCCATTGTGGGAACCTTTTTCTTCCTGCAACTGTTTGGATATTCCATCAACATGTTGACCCTTTTTGCCATGATCTTGGCGATTGGTATTGTGGTGGATGATGCCATTGTTGTGGTCGAGGCTGTTCACGCCAAGTTGGAGGAAGGTGCCGATTCAGCAAAAACCGCCACCAAAAAAGCCATGGGTGAAATTTCCGGAGCCATTATCTCCATCACCTTGGTAATGTCTGCGGTATTTATTCCAGTATCCTTTATTCAGGGGTCCTCTGGGGTGTTTTACCAGCAATTTGGTATTACGCTGGCGGTCGCCATTTTAATTTCGGCCGTCAACGCATTAACGCTGAGCCCTGCCTTGGCAGCATTGTTCCTGAAACCACACAACCCTGATAAAAACCATAAATCCGGGTTGTTGCAACGCTTTTTCAAGGCCTTTAACGTTGGTTTTATGGCGATAACCAACAAATACACCAACACTGTTGGGACATTGGTAAAACGAAAATGGATTACCGTGGCACTACTGATAGGATTCAGTGCTTTGGCCATCTTCCTATTCAGGTCTACTCCCGCAGGTTTCGTACCCGATGAAGACCGGGGAATCATTTTCGCCAACGTGAGCATGCCTCCTGGAACAACCATCGAAAAAACGGAGGAAACCATCATGAAATTGGATTCCATTTACGCGTCCATGGATATCATTGATGCACGGATGAGTGTTGCCGGATTTAGCTTGCTGAACCGTGTGAGTGCCGGTTCGTATGCGTTTTCCATCATGAAGTTGAAACACTGGAATGAGCGAAAAGCGGACTCATTGTCCGTAAGTGCAACTATTCAACGTTTGTTTGCAATGTCTGCACAATTCAAGGATGCACAGATCATCTATTTTACCCCTCCGAGTATCCAAGGTTTTGGTACCAGTTCGGGTTTTGAAGTGCAATTACAAAGTAAAACAGGGGACAGTTGGCTTAATATCAATGATGTGAAAAATCAGTTTTTGGGTGCACTCAATGCCCGTCCAGAGATACAATATGCCATTTCCCAGTTTGACCCAGGTTTCCCTCAGTACAATCTGGATATTGATATAGAAAAGGTTAAAATGGCCGGATTCTCCGCTACCGATATTTTCAACGCACTTCAGGGCTATTATGGTGGTCTTTATACAACAGACTTTAATAAGTTCGGAAAGCAATACCGCGTAATGATTCAGGCCAAACCTGAAGATCGGGCCAACGAACAATCACTGGATCACATTTTTGTAAGGAACAATAACGATGAATCTGTTGCGGTGAGTCAGTTTGTATCCCTGAAAAAGATTTATGGTCCAGAGGTGGTACAGCGTTTTAATCTCTTGAGTTCTGTAAACATCACGGGGGTTCCCAATCCGGGATACAGTACCGGTGATGCCATTACCGCAATTGAAGAAGTGGCGGCACAGGTTTTGCCAAACACCTATACTTATGATTATTCCGGCTTAACGCGGGAAGAAAGCAATTCAGGCTCCCAGACCATCATCATTTTTATGCTGAGTTTGGTGTTTGTCTATTTCCTTCTGAGCGCACAGTATGAAAGTTATATTCTACCGCTCTCCATCATACTTTCGTTGCCAGTGGGTATTGCAGGAGCCATTCTTTTCATTAATCTGTTTGGATTGCAGAACAACATCTATTTCCAGATTGCATTGATCATGCTGATTGGACTCTTGGCCAAAAATGCCATTCTGATCGTGGAATTTGCCCTGCAGCGAAGACGAGCCGGATTATCGCTCTTCGAGTCTGCTGCGGATGGTGCCCGGGCTAGGCTACGACCTATCTTGATGACCTCTTTTGCCTTCATTTTTGGTTTGTTGCCTTTGGCCATTTCGTCTGGAATTGGAGCCATCGGAAACCAATCCATTGGATTGAGTGCTGTTGGAGGTATGCTTATCGGAACCATTTTTGGAGTCTTTGTAATACCCGTACTGTTCGTGGTGTTCCAAGCTCTTCAAGAGCGCATTTCAGGAAAGCCAGTAATAACCAATGAAGAAAGCAATGCCTAATCATTCATTGACCAAACAACGTAGATTACCCATGAAAATAACATCCACATATAAATTCATTTTGCTGCTTTCAGCACCGCTGTTATTGCAGTCCTGCTTTGTGGCCAAAGACTATTCTCGGCCCCAAGTGGAAACAGAAACCTTGTACCGCACGGACAATCTCCCCCAAGACAGTGTCTCCATGGCCGAGGTTTCTTGGCGCGACCTGTTCAATGACGAACAATTGAAATCCTACATTGAGCAAGGTCTGGAGAATAACTTGGACATTCGCATCGCTCTTCAGAGCGTTACTGCCGCAGAAGCCTATTTGAAACAGGGAAAGGCAGGATACTATCCTACCCTTACCGGAAGAACAAGTTTTACCCGGACCAAAAACTCAAGAAACAGTCAATTTGGTAGCTTTTTTACCAGTGCTTTGGAGCAGTACGAGCTTTCCGGGTCACTTTCTTGGGAGGCCGATATTTGGGGGAAAATCAGAAGTACAAAACGTGCTGCTGGGGCTTCTTACCTGCAAAGTGTGGCTGCCCATCAAGCTGTAAAAACGGATTTGGTGGCCGCAATTGCCAATACCTATTATCAGTTGATGGCTTTAGACAAGCAACGGAAAATAGCAGAGCAAACCTTGGAATCAAGAAAAAGTAGCTTGGAAACTACAGTTGCCCTTAAAGATGCAGGTCAGGTGACTGAGGTTGCCGTAAAACAAACCGAAGCACAAGTGCACACCACTGAAATCATCCTCATCGATTTGGAAAATAACATCAAATTGCTGGAAAATGCATTTTGTATTCTGTTGAGTGAACCACCACATGAAGTGCAGCGAGGGTCATTGGAAAATCAAACAATTGCAACTGATTTACAAACTGGCGTTCCCTATCTACTGCTGGCAAACCGCCCAGATGTGATGCAGGCCGAATACGGATTGATCAATGCCTTTGAGCTCACCAATGTGGCCCAAAGCAACCTATATCCTTCCTTGAGCCTTACCGCTTCAGGTGGATTCCAAAGTTTAGAGTTTGATAATTGGTTGGATGCCAGCTCCCTCTTTTCCCAATTGGTGGGTTCACTGGCCCAGCCAATTTTCAACGGAAGAAGACTGCGTACACAAATGGAAGTGGCCAAAGCCCAACAGGAACAAGCACTCTTGTCGTACAAGAAAACCTTGCTGACTGCGGGTAGGGAAGTTTCGGATGCTTTGTACACCTATGACGCGGAAACCCAGAAACTGGAAGCTCGTTCCAAAGAATTGGAGGCCTATTCAACCGCCGAGGATTATTCAGAGGAATTGTTGAACAATGGTTTGGCCAATTATTTGGAGGTCCTTACAGCAAGACAAAATGCCCTTAATTCTGAATTGAGTTTTGTGGATTCCCAATACGGTCAGTTGAATGCCATGGTGGAATTGTATCGTGCCCTAGGTGGCGGATGGAGATAAACAGCGACTAAAACGTGGATGCCAAAGAAGATTTACTGGCCTGTGCCATCACCAATTTCACCAAGTTTGGAAGCAAGCGCTTTTCCATGGATGAATTGGCACACAGCATCGGTATTTCCAAGAAAACCATCTACAAATACTTTGATAGTAAGGAAGAATTGGTTTCTGAAAGTCTTCAGTATTTGTTGAAAAACGTCCGCGACAACGTTGATACCTATATAAAAGAAAATCCTAACGAAAATCAGCCTTTACAGACCATCGTCTTTATTTATAAACTGGCGTTGACCAATTTGCAGGTAATAAGTCCCTCCTTCTTTTTCGGACTTAATAAATACTACCCAAATGCGGCCAAGGTCTATGCTGATTTTCGTTCGGAAATGGTTTGGCATGTGGTGTTTCCCATATTGGAGAAAGCCCAAAAAATGCAGCAGATTAGGCCTGGTGTCAATGTAAAACTCATGTGCAAGCTTTTTCTATCCCGCATGGAGGATACCGTTTACGCCAACAACAATCTTTTTGAAGAATACAGCATTCAAGAACTTCTGGATCACATCATTATTAACAGTTTACGCGGAATTATGACCGTGGAATATCTGCAAAACTGCAATTTGGAAAAATAGCTTTTCTTCATGTTTTTTGGCCCATCGCTTAAGTTTTTAGAAAAATAGAGTCGCTATTTTTGATTTTTTTGAATTTAAGAGGTTGATTTTTATGTTTTTAGTATTGGATTTAGCGTTGTAATCGCTTAATTTTAAGAACACTACTAAATTATCAACTATCATGGGAACAACTAACATCAACAGGCGGGATTGGCTACGTAAAAGTATGCTCACCGCAGGTGGGGCAATGGCCTTGCCATACTTCGGTTTAGCCGAAACTCCAAGAGTACCTTTGCAATTGGACAAAAAAGGAAATGCGGTATACAGCCCATTTTTCAAAGAATTTTTACCGAAGCCAGATTCCATGTTTCCAGATTTGGCAGCTAAGCTGAACGCCAATGAAAACCCGTATGGACCTTCTCCCATGGCTTTGGAGGCATTCAAGAATGCCGCTCCCGGAGGAAACCGATATGCGTGGAAGGAATTGTTCCAACTCGTTGATAAAATCGCCGACTTTGAAGGCGTGGAAAGTAAAAACATTATGATGGGCCCTGGCTCATCAGACCTGTTGGAAAAAACCGCCATGGTTTTGTTCATGGGCGGTGGAAACGTAGTTTCCGCAGATCCTGCTTACATGTCCCTCATTCGGGTTGCTGAATCTGTGGGTGCTACTTGGAAGCCTGTTCCCCTAAAAGATGATTGGTCCCACGACCTTGAGGCTATGGAAGCTGCTGTGGATGCAGACACAAAATTGGTTTATATCTGTAACCCCAACAATCCAACAGGAACCATGACAGACCATCAAGAATTGGTGGATTTCTGTTCAAGGGTTTCAGAAAAAGTACCTGTTTTTGTGGATGAAGCCTATTTATGGTTCCTGGATGAAGGCGCCAAAAAGAGTATGGTTTCCTTGGTCAATGAAGGAAAGGATGTCATCATTGCCCGAACTTTTTCAAAAATTCACGGTATGGCCGGTCTTCGTGTTGGATATATCGTAGCACAAGAATCCACCTTGGCAAAACTTGAAAATATAACCCGTGGCGGTATGGGGATTTCCTATCCATCCGTATATGCCGCAATGGCCGCAATGGATGATGCCGAGTTCATCGACAAGTCCCGTGCCTTGAATGCCGAATGCAGGGAATATGTCTATCAAAGTCTAGATCAGATGGGCTTTTCCTATGTGCCCTCACATACTAGTTTCTTAATTTTCCCTATTGAAATGGATGGAAATGCCTTCTTGGACAAAATGACCCAATTAAAAGTTGGGGTTCGTGCCTTTGAGTTTATGGACAAAACATGGTGCCGGGTAAGTATGGGAACAATGGACGAAATGAAATTGTTCACCGCAGCCATCAATAAGGTATTGGTATAGCACAATGGATATCAGCCTACAAAAAACCATTGTTTTTCTATTTTTTATCTTCATTGGAGTTCTACTTAAAGTAAAGTTCAAATCCAAGGAAGAAATTTCCGGCATTAAAAAAATCATCCTTAACCTTGCCTTGCCGGCTACTATCTTTATTGCCCTTTTGGGCATTAAAGTGGAATTGCATTTGCTTGTTTTACCCCTTCTCGCCCTTGGGCTCAACCTACTCTTGTTTTTGGCCATGCCCCTAGTTTTACCCCTCATGGGTATTGGTAAAAGCACTCCTGAGTATAGAACCGCCAAGCTATTGATTCCCTCATTGGCCCCCGGATTGTCCTGTTTTCCTTTCGTGCTGGAATTTTTAGGTGAAGAGTATTTGGCCAAAGCCGCCATGGCCGATTTAGGCAATAAAGTTTTTGTACTTTTTTTCCTTTATTTGGTTGCCATGAATTGGCATTATGCCCTTCAATCCAATCGAAACAAAAAGGATGGCACACAACTAAAACCGATGCTAAAAGCCATGTTTTCTGAACCGGTGAACATCTTCATCGGCGTGGCACTGCTCTTGATTGCTTTTGGAATTACCATGGATTCCTTACCCTTCTTTTTAAGCGAAACCTTGGAAAAATTGAGTCTCATCATGACTCCATTGGTTTTGTTGTTCATTGGGTTGGCCGTCAAAATAAAAAGGAAACAGTTTTTTCAGATTTTCTCGTTGCTGAGTGTTAGGGTAGGATTGGTTTTATTGATTTCTGGCATTTTTGTGATGATTTCGGGGATACAGGCCCAAAACGAAATTTTGCTGACCATGGCTTTCGGATTGAGTGCTTGTAGTTTTTGGCCCTATGCCCACATCGCTGCGGTAGATAGTCTAGAAATCGAAAACAAGCCCAAGAAAAAAACCTTCAATAATGATTTTGGTATCGCCATCTTGGCGCTTTCTTTTCCGCTTTCCACCATTCTCATTTTAGGGGTACTCAACAGTGGTACTTTTTTCAATTCGGCCAATACCATTTTATTGGTCGCCGGGTTATTATTGGCGATAGGCTTGGTGGTTCCGCTCTTTAACGGACTAACTTTTAAATGGAGTCAGCTCAAATTTGTAAGCCCTAAGCTGGAAAGACCTGCTGCGGAGAATGCTTGAGTATTTCGGTGATTCTCACCGCAAATGATTACCTTTCAGAAGGATACACTAAACTTAAAGTCATGCTTATTCGACTCGTTTCGCTCTTCGCCCTATTGCTTTCAACCTCACTCATTGCACAGAAAAAAGAAATCAAAGTGGACCAAGACCGACTGGAAAAGCGAATTTTTGACCTCGCCGATTTCGGAAAACAGGAAAACGGGGAAACGGAACGAGTTGCATTTAGTGATGCTGATATTGCAGCCCGGAATTGGGTGGTTCAGACCATGAAAGATTTTGAAATGGATGTCACCATTGATATGGCTGGAAACATCATCGGAAAACGAAAAGGCACGGACGCTACCAAAAAGCCCATCTCTTTTGGATCACACATTGACCGTGTTCCGCACGGTGGAAATTATGATGGCTGTGTGGGCTCCATGGCGGCTTTGGAAGTAATCGCAACACTCAACGATCATAAAATCAAGACCAAACACCCTTTGGAGGTGATTATTTTTCCCAATGAAGAAGGTGGGGTCATGGGCAGTAGGGCCATGTCTGGGAACCTGACAACAGCCGCATTTGAGGTGGTCAACTCAACGGGATATTCTATGGGTGAAGGAATTATGCGTTTGGGAGGAGATACCACAAAAATTAAAGAAGCTGTTCGAAAAAATGGGAGCATGGCTGCCTTTGTGGAACTCCACATTGAGCAAGGAGGCGTATTGGAAAAAGAAAATCTAGAAATTGGTGTTGTTTCAGGTATTGTAGGATTGAAATGGTGGGATGTGACTTTTACCGGGTTTGCCAACCACGCTGGTACTACACCTATGAATGCTAGACAAGATGCCCTCTTGGCCGCAGCGAAATTCATTATTGCCGTCAATGAGGTCACCAACAGTTTTGAAGGTGCCCAAGTAGGAACCGTAGGTCGAATTAAGGCAGAACCGGGGGCACCCAATGTGATTCCAGGGAAGGTGGTGACCAGCTTGGAAATCCGTGATTTGTCATCAGAGATGATTGAAAAAGTCTTTCAAGGTATCAAGGCAAAAGCCCAAGAAATTGCTGAAGCTTCAAATGTTACCATCGAGTTTCATCCTTTGGACACTACAGCCGAACCGGCCCTCACCGACCCATTGGTCTACAATGAGATTGAAAATACTACTAAGGCTTTAGGGTTAACGTATAAATTTATGCCGAGTGGAGCAGGGCATGATGCGCAAGATATGGCTCGCATTGCCCCAACAGGAATGATCTTTGTTCCGAGCAAGGGAGGTATAAGTCATTCACCAAAGGAATTTACCTCTGCAAAAGACATGGCCAACGGTGCCAATGTGTTGTTGAACACTATTTTGGCTTTGGATAAAAAGTTGGATTGATAATCCTTTCTAATGAAAAAATTGTGTGCCATATTAATTCCTCTTATTCTAACAGGTCAACTAGTTTATCCTCAAACCGAATCAGAAAAAAGACAGACCATATTCTCCTATTTAAATGGACTCGCCTATCCAGAATTTTCAGGAGTGATTCTATTGGCACAAAGGGATAGTGTGTGTTTTAAAAAGGCCTATGGCTACGCAGTTATAGAAGATAATGTTGAAAATAACTTCAATACACTTTTTAATACCGCTTCCATCACAAAAACAATGACTGCGGTTGCTACTTTACAATTAGTGGATAAGGGGCTTTTGGATTTAGATATTCCTATTGGTAGATATTTGCCAAAATATCCAAACCAAACCGTTCAAGATTCTGTAACAGCACATCACCTACTGACACATACTTCTGGGTTAAACAATTTTTTAGTTGATGATTTTAAAACAATGGGTAAATTAAAATTAAAGACAACCAAAGACTATTTACCGTTATTTTCAAGTGAATCCCTTTTATTCTCGCCTGGAACCCAATATTCATATAGCGCTGCTGGCTATATAGTTCTTGGGCTTTTAATTGAAGAAATTACGGGGAAAGACTTCCATAAATACATGAATGAAAATGTCTTCAAGCCAGCTGAAATGTATAATACATTTGCTCTACCCATAGATTCTATTATCAAAAATAAAGCTAGTGGCTATACCAGTTATTTTGGAGAAATCAATCACCTTTCCAAAAACGATTCGTTTCTTAGCAAAGCCAATCCAGCAGGATTCTACTATACAACTGCAGAGAATCTTCTAAAATTTTTCAATACTCTTAAAAAATACCAATTAATTTCCAAGGACTTAACCTCCAAAATGATGTCCCCATTAGTAAAAGGATACTACACAAATTATGGCTATGGAATCTCAGTGGACAAAAGGTTCGATCAAACTATTGTAGGACATACTGGAGGATGGTACGGGGTGCAATGTGAATTAATGTATTTTGAAGATGATGAAATCACAGCTGTTATTCTATCCAATATTGATACTGAGGAAGGAAAGGGTATGAATAGGGTTTCAAATTTCATCAAACATGTATTGGCAAATAAACCCATGATGAATTAAGGTTTATTTATCATTGAATTCTATTTTGAAAGTTGCATTCGCCAAGAGCGCAATACTAAGCCAATACGTTGCCAAAATAAGAACACTGGCATAGTTGAAAGGTGCTTTGAATTTATTAATGGCCAGCAAAGTATCTGAAAGCATAAAAAATAGTACCGCCAATGCAATCCATGCGTATGCTCTTCCCTTGTCCCTTACATACATCCCAATTCCCTGCCACGCCATCGAAGTTATCACTAAAACATAGACAAGAACGGGTATCATAAAATCACCTAAATCCGGCTTTAACCAAAAGAAAGTGGCTCCTCCAATTCCGTAAAGTAACACAAAGGAAAGCCAATGGAACCGAAATCCTTTATGCTGGATAAATGCCACAATAAAGAGGAGGTGTGCTAGCAAAAAAGCGACCAATCCAAAGACAAAATAGGCTGGATTAAGCAAAAGAATATCTCCCAAAAGACAGAATCCAAAAGCAATCACCATGATCAATTTAAACTTTGAATGCCCAGTTTTTGATGTGAAAAACAAAAGCGAAACAATTAGAATGGTGGTCAAAGGCTTAAAAAGCAGGTAAAGATCATGTCCTACAAAATCCAAATAAATGGCGATACAGGCTAAGACCACACTCAATAAATTGATTCCCTTTTGCCCTATTTTGGGTTGCCCTACCATTGTGTAAACGGGTTTTTACTGAGTTGGGAATTGTAATATTCGGGCTGCCCTGTCACTTCTTCACCCAGCCATTTGGGCCGTTCAAAAACCTCATCTTCATGGTTAAGTTCCACTTCGGCAATCACCAAACCTTTGTTTTCACCCAAAAACTCATCCACCTCAAATAATTTGTTGCCCAAAGGAACTTCAAACCGGACTTTTTCCAAAATCACATCTTTGCACAGGTCGATTAAATTGGTGGCCTCTGTCAAACTGATTTCCGTTTCCCATTCAAATCGGGTTGTACCGGTTGCATTACTGGGTCCTTTAATCGTCAAAAATCCCTTGTCTCCTTTGATTCGAACGCGAACCGTCCGTTCAGGATCAGTGTTCAAAAAACCTTGTGCTATGCGTACTTGCGATGTGGCTTCCTGTTTGTAAACATCGGACACCACTAAAAATTTTCGCTCTATTTCCAAGTGTTCCATCAAACTAAATATACCCTAAATTTGAGTATGGATTTGGATTTTCCCTTAAGAAAAATCATTCATGTGGACATGGACGCCTTTTATGCTTCCGTGGAACAACATGACAACCCTGAGTTGAAGGGAAAGCCTATTGCCGTAGGTGGAGGGTCCAAGCGAGGCGTGGTATCAGCTGCAAGCTACGAAGCCCGAAAGTTTGGGGTAAAAAGTGCCATGTCTGGCTATATGGCGCAGCGAAATTGCCCAGATTTGATTTTTGTAAAACCCCGCTTTGATCGCTACAAGGAAGTCTCCTATCAGATACGAAGTATCTTTTTTGAGTATACTGATTTGGTGGAACCACTTTCTTTGGATGAGGCCTATTTGGATGTGACAGAGAACAAAAAGGGGAACCCATCCGCCACTTTGATTGCCAAGGAAATCCGTCAAAAAATTTTGGAGAAAACTGGATTGACCGCATCCGCGGGGATTTCCATCAATAAGTTCATTGCCAAAGTAGCGAGCGATTTTAACAAACCCAACGGACAAAAAACCGTAAACCCGGAGGAAGTCATCCAATTTTTGGAAGATTTGGATATTCGAAAATTCTACGGTGTGGGTAAGGTCACTGCAGAAAAGATGTACCGTTTGGGCATTTTTACGGGAAAAGACCTCAAGCAAAAGTCTCTTGAGTTTTTGGATGAACACTTTGGAAAAAGTGGCAAATACTATTATTATGTGGTTCGGGGTATCCATCATAGTACCGTAAAGCCACATCGCATTCCAAAATCGGTTGGAGCTGAGCGTACTTTTTTTGAAAATTTGAGTAGTGAAATCTTCATGCTGGAAAAACTGGAGAATATTGCCAATGAACTAGAACGCAGGCTTCAAAAATCCAAAATTGCGGGCAAGACCATCACCTTAAAAATTAAGTATAGTGATTTTACGCTTCAAACCCGCAGCAAGACGCTTCCCTATTACATTGCCAACAAAGATTTGATTCTGGAAACGGCCAAGGAGTTGTTGTATCAATCGGAGTTACAGAACTCAGTGCGACTGCTCGGTATTTCATTGGCCAATCTAAACACAGAAAAGAAAAAGGAAGAACCTGAAAAAGAGTCGGTGTCCGTTCAGCTAAAATTTGATTTTTAAAAACTCCCATCTTCTTAAAAACAAAAAGCCTCCCGGTTGGGAGGCTCTGTTTTCTAATTCTTCATGTCTGCGTTCTTGGTTTCAACTGCAGGTTTTATAGGATTGCCGTCCGCATCAATTTCAATGATGTTATCAAACCCGAGTTCATCCAGTTTTGTGATGATCTCCGCTCTATCACCCACCATAAACCAGTTGACTTCCTCTGGCTTTACCACTTGGTTGCTCACCTTCTTAATATCATCCAAAGAAAGCCCTCGCACATTCTGATCATATTTTTGGTAATAATCATCGGGTAAATCATATCTGATCAGGTTCCTAACCGAACCATTGACGGAACCATTGGTTTCCCACTGACCTGGGAGCCTCAACACTTGATTTGTCTTTACTTTTTCAAGTTCTTCCATTGTTGCAGGTCTGGTTGAAGTAAACTCCGATATCTCTTTACGTATTTCAGTAACGGATTCTGCTGTTTTATCGGTTTGTACTGGAGCATAAACTATAAAAGGACGCTCCTCCTTGGAGCCAATCACAAAACCTCCTGCACCATAGGACCAGTGTTTGTCTTCCCTCAGATTCATATTGATTCTGGATGTGAAATCACCCCCAAGAATACTTACCATTTGCTCCAAAGCGATTTCGGAAACATCCCCATATTTTTCGGTCAAATGTCCGGCAATGATCACTGATTGCTGTGATTCGGGCCTATTCATCAGATAAAGGGTGTTCTTGGAATTTGTTTTTGGTTCGCCGAACGTAATTTTTGGTACATCGACCCGCTTCCATTTACCCAGAGTTTTTTCCAATTTGGGTTTTAACTCGCTCATCGAGACATCTCCGGTAACAATTATGGTAGCATTGTTTGGCTTGAACCAAGTCTCATAAAAGTTAACCACATCGGCCCTTGTCAATTTAGAAACCGAATCCTCATATCCAGTTCCCGTGTATGGACTGCTATAAGGGTGGTCCTCGCCATAGAGATATTGGTTCATGACCCGCAAGGCCATGGTTACTGGCTGCGACTTTTCTTGTTTTATGTCATTTATTTGTTCACTTTGTAAACGTTCAAATTCCTTTTCCGGGAATATGGGATTAAGGACCACGTCCAAAAAGAGGTCTAAGCTTGCATCCAAACTTTGCTTTAACGTGGACATTTGTACATTGGATTGATCTTGGTTTGAAAACGTGTTCAACGATGCCCCCAGTAACTGTAGTTGTTCGTTGATTTCCAATGCAGTTTTATCCTTAGTTCCTTCATCCATCAAATTCATGGCCAACCTAGCGGTACCTGGGCTGGCCAAGTAATCAGTTTTGTAACCGGCATCAGCAACTAGATTGATTATCACAGTTGGAACCCCTGTGCGCTGGGCCAAAACCACATTGAGTCCGTTGGATAATTGGGTACGCTGCAACTCCGGAAACTTTGAACTTTTCTGTGGCCCCAATTCGGGTAGCGTGCTTCTATCAACGGTTGACTCTTCAACGCTGTATTCTGGAAATGGATTACACACCAAAACGTGTTTTCCTTTGGAAAGCCATTTGGCGGCGGTTTTACGCAAATCCTCAGCAGTGGCCTCTTCCACATATTTCAAGGTTGTTTTGTAGTGTGATGCATCTCCGTGATAGGTTTGATTGGAAGCTAAAATATCTGAAACGCCTCCAAAGCCACCTATCCGTTCAAGACCCATAATAAAATTGGCAAAATAACTGGCTTTAACTCTTTTAAGTTCGTCTTCTGTGGGACCTTCTTTAATAAATCTCTCGATTTCCGCCTCGAGCTCCTTTTCCAATTTCGCAGGGTCTTCACCTGGTTTAACATTCAAATAGGTTATAAATCGACTTGCAATTTCGCTTGATGCCTGAAAAGAGACCGCCGCACTGGCAGATTGATCTTGATATATGAATTTTTGATACAGTCGCGAATTTTTTCCACTGGTCAATATAGCGGAAATCAAATCAAAGTGAACGTCTTCCCTTTCTCCATAAGGAGGTGTGTTCCAAGCAAAAAGAACCCTGGTCTCAGGAACACGATCTTGATATTCTTGACGAGAGTCATACATTTTATTGGGAATGTTGACCTCTTGGCGTTCCACGGTTGGTCCCGAAGGAATATCCCCAAAATATTTAATGACTTTCTGATGGACTTCTTCCGCATCAATATCACCGGCAACCGCAACAACAGCATTAGCTGCACCATAATACGACTTGAACCACTCTTGAACATCTTCCAACGAAGCGGCGTTCAAGTCTTCCATCTCCCCAATTACCGTCCACGAGTAGGGATGCCCCTTTGGGTACATGGCTTTGGTTAAATAGTCCCATTGCATACCATAAGGTTGGTTTTCGCCTTGTCGTTTTTCATTTTGTACTACTCCGCGTTGTTCGTCCAATCTTTCCTGGTCAATTGCACCTAACAGATGTCCCATTCGGTCAGATTCCAAAAAAAGCACCTGATCCAAGGCTGAAACCGGGACATTTTGGAAGTAGTTGGTCCTATCCGTATTGGTGGTGCCATTAAGGTCTGTTGCTCCAATGCTTTCCAATGCCTGGAAATAATCGGTGTTGTAGTTTTCACTACCATTGAACATCAAATGCTCAAAGAGATGGGCAAAACCACTTTTCCCTGGTTTCTCATTTTTAGATCCCACGTGGTACCACACATTCACCGCAGCAATCGGTGCTTTATGGTCTTCATGGACCAAAAGGGTAAGACCATTTTTTAGCGTGAATTTTTTGTAAGCGATGTTAATATCATCTGCTTTAAACTGAAAGCCCTGTCCGTAGATCAAAGGGTTGCACAAAAGCCCTAGAACAAGGGCAACGAGTAATTTTCTCATTTGATTGTATTTTTTGATTGATAAAATTGATTCCCACAATATAGGAAATTGTTTGCAATCTAAACTGTTTTAAACAGTTAGGGTTGGAATGATACACATACAATTTTGAATACATATGGCAAATTGGTTCTTGTCAGAATAGGTTTACAGTTAGTCAAATTTTGATTATTGGGCTGTCTCATATAGTGCCAGTACCACAATTTCTTGCTTAATTTGTATACATGCAGCGTCCTGAATTGCACCTACATATCATAACCACTGCCGGCAATCTATTCTACACGCACGGATATAATTCCACGGGTATCAACGAGATTATTGAAAAGTGTAACATTGCCAAGGCTACGCTCTACAGTCATTTTAAATCCAAAGAGGATATTTGTGTCGCCTATCTGGAACAGCGCCATGCTGCGTTTATGGACTCCCTTAAAGGCTACGTAAACCGACGAAAGGGTGGGAAAAATCAATTGCTGGCCATATTTGACCTTCTTCAGGACATGTATCGTGAGGAAAATTTTCAAGGATGTTGGGGGCAAAAAACTCTCGGGGAAATTTCTCCAAAGCAGAAAATGATTCTCGAGGTGATTCAAAAACAAAAGAAAGACCTGTTGTTGTATTTGGGTGAGGTTGTGGGAGAAAACATCCCCAATATTTCCAGAGCTGAGACAGAGAAAATCTCTGGTGGACTTTATCTCTTGTATGAAAGTGCCATTACGGAAAGTCATCTCTTCAAAAACGATTGGCCCATCTATATGGCCAAAAACATAGCGCCTTCTCTTTTTGGTGATGCGGAATTATTATAAAAAAGCCCCTCCAAAATTGAAGGGGCCTTACTTATAATCTAGTTTGGTTTAGGCTTCCACCGCTTCCAAAGGCTGTGCCACAGGAAAATCAATAGGAATCTCAGTTGCGTTGTTTATATAGTTTGAAATGGTTTTATCTCCAACCAAAACAATGGTGTCGATTAAATTTTCCTTGGTCCATCCGGCCGCAAAGAAATTATTCAACACTTGTGCATCTGTTGCGCCTCTATTGTCAGTAATGTTTTTGGCCAAACGCGCCAAAGCATCCAATTTTGGGTCAAAAGAGGCTTTACCTGCCCTTAGTTCCAAAATTTGCTCATCATTAAAACCGTTCATTTTACCAATGGCAGTGTGCGCTGATAAACAATACAAACAGTTATTGGCTTGGCTTACTGCCAAATTCACTACCTCTTTTTCCTTGGCTTTCAAGGAGGTTTTGGCATTGGCAAAGTTTAAATAGTTGCCCAGGGCATTTTCTGAGTGTGCAAAGGTGGCGTAAAGATTGGGGACAAAGCCCAACGCTTTTTCCAAGTTGTTAAAAATAGCCTGATTGGCTGAACTAACTTCTTCTTTTTTGGGTACATTGATTGTGCTCATGATTCTAAAATTTAATATGATTTATATGGATTAATAATTCTGTACGTAAGGTTTCTCTGCATCACAATAAAAATCGTGATGGTACTCTTGCTCACAGTGCTCTGGTACAACTACCGTTTGGACCGTGGCCTTTTGTGGTGTTCTAAAAATCTCAATGAGATTGAAAATGGATTTTTCCGTGGATTTCATCTTGTTGCTGTTTTAAATTACAGGGCAAAGATGCTGCGGAAAAGAGGGCAGGTGTTAGGAAGGATTTCCCGATGGCTTGATGAATTTTCCCCTAGGCCATTACCAAAAGGTTTTCTCGGTATTCGGATGGGGTCATCTGTGTCATTTTCTTGAAGAATCTGCTAAAATGGGCGGGGTCGTTAAAGCCCAATTCATACGCAATTTCCTGATTTTGTTTATCCGTATAATTGATAAGCCGCTTTGCTTCCAACGCAATTCGTTCCAGAATGATTTGCTGTGGGGATTTTTGGTTGTAAATAGAAAAGAGATTGGAAAGTGTTTTAGGTGATTTGTACAACATTTCGGCATAATCACTCACTTTTCTTTTGGTCTTGTAATGTAGGTCCACCAAAAAATTAAACCTTCGGATGGTATCAATCTGGTCATTCCCAAGGGTTTTCACAATAAGTTGTTCCTTGGCCAACCGCGTACTCATGATGATTAATCGTTTCAGGAGCATCTGTAGCATATCGCCCTGAATATTGTCTGGGGTTGAAAACTCTTCAATGAACATATCATGCAACAAATCGAACTTGTTCAATTGATTTTCTGGGATGGTAATAATGGGGATGTCCTGAGTCCCAAAAAATAAAATACCATTGCAGGAAACCTCACTGTCATGGTCGAAAACGCAGTAGAATTCACGATTAAAAAGAATGGCAGATAATGGTAATTCTGTCTGGGAATAGGAAACGTGCTGCAGAAATGTAACGGTTACAATCTGGTCCGGTGCAAGTTCCAAATCCATACCATCAATCTGAATGGTGAGGGGGCAACTATTCCGGTTCCATAAAAATTTAATGGTCTTTGCCGTAATGGAAAATCGTTCCTGATCTTTTTTGATGTCTTCGGTAAAGCCTAAAATAGCCCCTAATCTGGAGTCTTTGT
Source organism: Flagellimonas iocasae (assembly GCF_042682725.1). Classification (NCBI taxonomy): domain Bacteria; kingdom Pseudomonadati; phylum Bacteroidota; class Flavobacteriia; order Flavobacteriales; family Flavobacteriaceae; genus Flagellimonas; species Flagellimonas iocasae. Next base: position 523,024 of record NZ_JBHUHU010000003.1, read on the forward strand.
ATTCGTATTTCATGGGTTGATTGTTCCGTTACAGAACCTTTAGTCCCACTTTTTTGTTCATACTTACAGCCCTTAAACCACTCATTACCAGATAAAATATTAAACAAGAGTGTTAATGTCTTGTCCACTTTTCGCTGATTTTATAGTATTGGGTATGAAAGCACGTTTTTACGAAGAAGCCGTAAGGCAGTTTTACGGCAATATGAAGTTGGGAAGCTCACCTATTTCCTCGATGGACTTTTACGCCTCTTTCTTTGATAGCATCTGCCGAAATATGCAGGATGTCCAAAATTTAAGCTCACTTTCCAAAGAAGGGAAATGGAAAACTGTTTTCCCTTTTCAGCAGGAAATCATAGATAAAAACCATACTGTGGTGGTAACCGATGCGGATGTAAACATCGTTTATGCCTCACAGAACATGTACTTCATGAATGGGTACAAACCGGATGAAATCATTGGTAAAAAGCCCAAAATATTTCAAGGTAAAGATACCTGCCATGAAACCACAAAGGTCATTTCAAAGGCCATCAGAAACAGAACACCTTTTGAAGTTGTACTGGTGAACTACAAAAAAAATGGAGCCCCTTATCAATGTGAAATCAAAGGAGCCCCTATTTGGGATAAAGACGGAAAGTTGGTGAACTTTATCGCCTTTGAAAAAGAAGTTGCCTAATTCCTTTTCCTAAAAGTTACAGGATTCTATCTCGGTCACCCGAAGGGTGTTTACCATACCTTTATCTTTTATGGGCATGGCCGCAAGACTGATGAGCATATCACCAACGCCCAAGTAGCCTTTCTTGCAAGCTATCTGGTTTACATCTTCAATGGTTTGGTCCGTAGACACGAACTTATCATAGTAAAAAGCTTTTACGCCCCAAAGAAGGTTCAGTTGGGTAAGAATTCTTTTGTTTGATGTAAACACCAAAATGTGTGCACTGGGCCTCCAGGCAGATATCTGAAATGCCGTATATCCACTATTCGTCAACGTAGAAATAGCCTTTGCCTGAATATCATTCGCCATGGATGCGGCATGGTAACAAATGGATTTGGTAATGTATCGTTTGGTCCGGATATGCGGTGGTGTCTGTGGAACCTTGATCAAACTGGAGCCTTCAACACTGGTTAAAATGCTCGTCATTTTTTCAATAACCTGGACAGGATAATTCCCCACGGAAGTCTCCCCAGAAAGCATCACCGCATCAGCGCCGTCCATAACGGAGTTGGCCACGTCATTCACCTCGGCACGTGTGGGCGTAAGGCTGGTGATCATGGTTTCCATCATCTGGGTGGCGATGATTACAGGAATCCTAGCCTTTTTGGCACGAAGTACCAATTTCTTCTGAATCAAAGGTACTTCATGGGCAGGGACCTCAACACCCAAATCTCCACGGGCCACCATCAATCCATCACAGTAGGCCACAATTTTATCGATATTATCGACCGCCTCCGGTTTCTCAATTTTGGCCACGATCGGAATTTTATGGTCGGTATGCTTCGCAATCAATTCCTGAAGATCAATCAAATCCTGGCTGTGACGCACAAACGAAAGGGCAATCCAGTCCACCTTGTGTTCAATGGCGTAGATGGCATCCTTAATGTCCTTTTTGGTCAATGCCGGCAATGAAATAGCAGTGTTGGGCAGGTTTACCCCTTTTTTCGATTTTAATGGTCCACCTTGAATTACAGTTGCCGTTACCTCATCTTTTCCATTGGTGGATTTCACCTCAAAGATGAGTTTTCCATCATCTAACAAAATGCGTTCCCCTGGTTTAACATCGATAGGGAAATTTTTGTAGTTCATGTAAACCCTTTGGGCGGTGCCTTCGAAAGGTTCGCCGGTGGCAAAAGTGATTTCATCCCCAGGGGACACAACGGCTTCCCCTCCCATTACACCCACTCTAAGTTTGGGTCCTTGCAAATCCGCAAGTATTGATGTATTTACCTCCAATTCTTCATTTAACTCCCGTATCATGTTGATACGTTCTGTAACATCATCATAAGAGGCATGTGAAAAGTTTATCCGAAAAACATCCACTCCTGCCTCGATCATGTCTCTGAGTACTTCCTTCTTACTGGTGGCAGGGCCCAACGTTGCTACAATTTTGGTCTTCTTTCTTGTTGGCATTGTTAAAAGATTAAATTTCTTTTTGATTTTAAGGTTTCTGTGTTAATGGAATATGCGGTTATGACCTTGGATATCCTATTAATGGATTTCAGCTTTTGTGCGAATGTTGATTCTTCAGCGGCATCGACTTTTAAAAAATAGTCCACTTCTTTCCGTTCCTTGATCAAATGATTGGTTCGTACGGAAACATTGTTCTCAAATAATCCACCCGAAGGTATAACTTCCTCAACAACACATTTGTTGGATACCAATGTCCAGTAGATGTCGTTCATCTCATCGTCCCAATCAAACACAGAAAATGATAGATTTTCATCAAGGTGAAGGTCTTTTGCCATCCTCTTCAAATGCAATCCGCATTGGGAGTTTATGGCATAGGTCATGGCATAATCCTCCAAATCACTGTGTATGGCGATGAGCTTAAAACTGTCATCATAAAAGTCTGCCGATATCTTATGTGTCGTCAACATGCCCTTAACACGAACTGTAAATATACTCTTAATCCTATTGATTGCCTAGTTGAAACAAGACAATACACTTATAAACTCAACGAAAACGTTTGAGTTTACTTTTTTTTAAAGTTACTGGTTTTCAATTTTGTTCTGGAGCGCAAAATAGGCTCTTTTGGATGCCTTCTCTTCTGCCTTCTTTTTGGAAGTGGCCCTAGCTTTTGCCATGATCCGATCACCAATGGTGAGCTTAACGGCGAAGTGTTTTAGCTCGTCATTTCCAGTGTCCTCATACACATGGTAATTGAACGACTTCTTTTGCTTTTGGCACCATTCAATCACTAAACTCTTGTAACTGATTACCTTACCCTCCAACTGTTCTATGTCAACATAGGGCTCAATGACTCGATCATTGATGAACTTTTCGCAATATTGATAGCCTCTATCCAAATAAATAGCACCGACCAAAGCCTCAAAAACGTTTCCGTGGATATTTTCACCAAAGTGGGTTTTGGGAATCCTACTTTCTACAAAACGCAAAAGCCCTAAGTCCTTTCCCAGTTCATTAAGGTGTTTTCGGCTCACTACTTTTGAGCGCATTTTGGTAAGATAGCCCTCATCTCCTTCGGGAACTTCGTTGTACAAATGCTTTGAAATAATGGTTCCCAGCATAGAATCTCCCAAGAATTCCAAACGCTCGTAATTCATGGGGTTTCCTTCGGAATCCTTCTTGTTCACGGAACGATGCAGAAAGGCTCTTTTATAAATCTCGATGTCCTTGGGTTTAAAACCAAGGATATTCTTAATCCCTAAAAAAAAATCCCCATCCGTTTTCGGATGGGAATTGAATATTTTAGAGGTGAGCTTCATGTCTACAAAACTACTCTATTTTTTTGAACAAAACACAGGCATTGTGTCCGCCAAATCCAAAGGTATTGCTCATGGCAACCTTGACATCTCTTTCCTGGGCCTTGTTTAAGGTCAAGTTGAGTGATGGGTCAATTTGCTCATCCACAACACTGTGATTTATGGTTGGAGGCACTATATTGTGTTCCATGGCCAATATGGAGGCAATGGCCTCAATGGCTCCAGCAGCTCCCAACAAATGTCCGGTCATGGACTTTGTGGAATTGATGTTGATATTGGGCGCATGGTCACCAAACACTTTGGAAATGGCCTTTAACTCGGCTACATCTCCCAATGGAGTGGAAGTTCCATGTGTATTGATGGCGTCCACATCTTCTGGTTTTAACCCGGCGTTTTGCAAACAGTTCTCCATCACTTTAACCACACCAATCCCTTCGGGATGTGGAGCTGTCATGTGGTAGGCATCACTGGACAATCCGCCACCCAATACTTCTGCGTAGATTTTTGCACCTCTTGCCTTGGCATGCTCATATTCTTCCAAAATGAGGGCGCCACCACCCTCTCCAAGTACAAACCCATCTCGAGTTGCATCGAAGGGTCTTGAAGCGGTTTCTGGACTCTCGTTTCGAGTGGAAAGTGCGTGCATGGCATTGAATCCGCCCATACCAGCAATGGTAACTGCGGCCTCACTTCCTCCGGTAACAATTACATCACAATGACCCAATCTTATATAGTTGAGTGCATCGATCATGGCATTGGCCGAGGAGGCACAAGCAGAAACCGTGGTATAGTTGGGACCCATAAATCCATGTTTGATGGAAATGTTCCCTGGTGCGATATCCGCAATCATTTTTGGTATGAAGAAAGGATTGAAACGTGGTGTTCCATCACCCTCGGCATATCCGATTACTTCATTCTGAAAAGTTTCCAGACCACCGATACCGGCACCCCATACCACACCTACGCGAAATTTGTCCACAACGTTCAGGTCAATCCCTGAATCAGCAATGGCTTCATCTGACGATACAAGTGCATATTGGGCGAACCTATCGAGTTTTCTGGCCTCTTTTCTGTCGAAGAAATCCTCTGGATTATACCCTTTAAGTTCACAGGCAAATTTTGTCTTGAACTTCTCCGTATCAAAATATGTTATGGGCGCAGAACCGCTCTTTCCGGTCCGTAGTCCTTCCCAATAAGCTTCCAAATTGTTACCTATGGGGGTCAATGCTCCCATTCCGGTAACCACTACTCGCTTTAACTGCATTGAACTATTTTTTACCCTTTTGAACCTAAATTATAAAAAAAATTATCCATGTGCCGATCATCACATGGATAATTTATAATCTTTAGTAATATATCATATAATTACTTCGCTTCTTCGATGTAGCTAATGGCCTGGCCAACAGTTGCAATGTTTTCTGCCTGATCATCAGGGATTTGGATGTCAAATTCTTTCTCAAACTCCATGATAAGCTCAACAGTGTCCAAGGAATCCGCCCCTAAGTCGTTGGTAAAGCTAGCCTCAGCTACAACTTCATTCTCATCTACACCTAGTTTATCAACGATGATAGCCTTTACTCTTGATGCAATGTCTGACATAATTATAGTGGTTTTAAAAATTTAATTGTTGGCAAAAATAAAAAACTTTGGATTAAATACACTATTTGTCGATAAAATGTACTCCAAATTAAACATCTTAAGATTCAGTATCTTACTTTAGCCGCCTGAAGTTAGTCCAAAATCATATCAATTCCTAACAGATGAAACAAATTGTCATCTTGGCATCGGGAAGCGGGTCAAATGCCGAAAATATTATCACATATTTTAGACAAAACCCACTGGTAAAGGTCTCCGCCGTGTTTACCAATAAAATTTCCGCCAAGGTTTTGGAACGCTGCGATCGCTTGGAGGTCCCTTCATTTTACTTTAATAAAGTTTCCTTTACCAATTCTGATGCGGTTGTTGATGTATTGAAAGGTCTTCAACCCGATTTAATTGTACTGGCTGGTTTTCTATGGAAAATTCCTTCCAATATTATAGAGGCATTCCCAAATAAAATTATCAATATCCATCCTGCACTCCTTCCCAAATATGGAGGAAAGGGGATGTACGGGGCAAAAGTGCATCAGGCTGTAAAGGAAAATGAGGAGACTGAAACCGGTATCACCATACATTACGTCAATGAGCATTATGATGAAGGCGCCATTATTTTTCAGGCCAAAACACCGGTGGAACCCTCAGATGATGCAGATGCGATTGCTGAAAAAGTGCATCAATTGGAATATGAGCATTTCCCTAAAGTGATAGAGAAACTCCTTTTATAATGGCGAAAAAGCAGAAGTTTTATGTGGTCTGGAAAGGTAAGCATCCCGGTATTTTTGAGACGTGGGACGACTGCAAGGCTCAAATAGAAGGATTCAAAGGAGCACAATACAAGTCGTTTGTCACTTTTGATGAAGCCAAAAAAGCATACAACAGCAACTATCTGGAATATAAGGGCAAATCCAAAGGAAAATCTGAATTATCCCCTGAAGAACTTTTAAAAATTGGCGACCCCAACTACAATTCCATTGCAGTGGATGCAGCTTCAAGCGGCAACCCCGGAAAAATGGAGTACCGCGGTGTGGACACCAAAACCAAAAAAGTGCTGTTCCATCAAGGGCCATTTCAACAGGGAACGAGCAATGTTGGTGAATTTTTGGCGTTGGTACACGGTTTGGCCTTTTTAAAAAAACAAAACAGTGACCGCATCCTGTATTCTGACTCTCGAATTGCCATTGGTTGGGTGCGCAAAGGAAAATGTGGCACCAAGCTGAATAAAGGCGCCAAAAACGCTGTGCTTTTTGAACTCATAGAACGCGCGGAAGACTGGTTGAAAAAAAACCGCTACACCACCCCCATCGTAAAATGGGAGACCAAGGCATGGGGTGAAATCCCCGCTGATTTTGGACGAAAATAGGTGTCACCAGTTTCAATTTTCCCAATTTTTCATAATTGAACCATGCATTGTGTAGAATGGAATTGCTAAACCGTATATTTGCACCAAAATTCATTGAATGGGCAAATTGCTAATCGTCGGAAGTGTGGCTTTTGATGCCATTGAAACTCCGTTTGGCAAGACTGATAAAATTTTGGGAGGTGCCGCACCTTTCATAGGATTGGCTGCATCGCAATTCAGAACAAAATCTGCCATAGTCTCTGTTGTGGGGGACGATTTTCCGCAAGCGTATTTGGATTTGTTGACCGACCGAAACATAGATATTTCCGGAATTGAAGTCGTAAAAGGCGGAAAAACCTTCTTTTGGCAAGGCAAATACCACAACGACCTCAACTCGCGAGATACATTGGTTACCGAACTGAATACCCTTGGCGATTTTACCCCTGTTGTTCCCTCTGATTTTAAAAATGCCGATGTGGTGATGTTGGGAAATCTACATCCCAATACCCAGATGAGTGTAATTAATCAGATGGAAGAACGACCAAAGCTTATCGTTCTGGACACCATGAATTTTTGGATGAACAACACTTGGGATGAGTTGATGGATGTCATCAAAAAAATAGATGTCATCACCATAAATGATGAAGAGGCTCGGCAAATGACCGAAGAATATTCTTTGGTAAAAGCTGCTGCCAAGATTCAAGAAATGGGCCCTAAATATGTGGTCATCAAAAAAGGGGAGCACGGCGCCCTGTTGTTCCATAAGGAGAACATTTTCTTTGCACCTGCCCTTCCTTTGGAAGAAGTTTTTGACCCTACAGGTGCAGGCGATACTTTTGCCGGTGGATTTTCGGGCTATTTGGCAGAAACCGGAAATATTTCCTTTGAGAACATGAAGAATGCCATAATACATGGATCTAATTTGGCCTCGTTCTGTGTGGAACGATTTGGCACTGAACGCATGCAAACCCTTAAAAAACATGAGGTGGAAGCCCGCCTGATGCAGTTTAGGGATTTAACGCAGTTCAATATTGAGTTAACATAAATACGTGCCCTGAATTTTCGGGGCTTTTTTTATTATTGGTTTGTTATGAGTGATGCGATTAAGCACGAATGCGGAATATCACTGATCCGTTTGCTTAAACCTCTGGAGTATTACAAAGAAAAGTACGGTACAGCTTTTTACGGAGTAAATAAAATGTACCTAATGATGGAGAAGCAGCACAACCGAGGACAAGATGGAGCCGGTTTTGCTAGCATTAAACTGGACATGCATCCTGGTGAGCGCTACATGAGCCGGGTACGATCCGCACAGCAACAGCCCATCCAGGATATTTTTGCACAGATCAATGCCCGAATCAATTCGGCAATGTCTGAACATCCAGAATATGAGCAGGATGTGGAGATGCAAAAAAAACATATTCCCTACATCGGAGAATTATTGATGGGACATGTGCGCTACGGTACTTTTGGTAAAAACAGTATTGAAAGTGTACACCCTTTCCTTAGACAGAACAACTGGATGCACCGAAACCTTATAGTTGCCGGAAACTTCAACATGACCAATGTTGATGAGCTTTTTGGAAATTTGGTGGAATTGGGGCAGCACCCTAAGGAATTGGCAGATACCGTGACCGTGATGGAAAAAATTGGTCACTTTTTGGATGATGCCGTAGCCAAACTTTACAAGCAGATCAAAAAAGAAGGGTATAACAAAAGAGCGGCCTCTCCCTTGATCGCAGAACGATTGAATGTGGCCAAAATCCTTAAGAAAGCTTCCAAAAACTGGGATGGAGGCTATACTATAGGTGGTCTTTTGGGGCATGGTGATGCTTTTGTGATTCGAGATCCCGCAGGTATACGACCCGCCTATTACTATCATGATGATGAAATTGCCGTAGTTGCTTCGGAACGGCCTGCCATTCAGACCGTGTTCAATGTACAGTATGAGGATGTTAAAGAATTAGATCCGGGACATGCCGTAATCATTAAGAAGAATGGAAGCTTTTCAGTAAAACAGATTCAGGAACCCACCGAGCGAAAAGCGTGTTCTTTTGAGCGCATCTATTTCTCCAGGGGGAGCGATAAAGAAATTTATCAAGAGCGAAAGATGTTAGGGAAGTTGGTATTTCCTGATATCTTGAAGTCCATCAATAATGATATGGAAAATACGGTGTTCTCCTATATTCCCAATACGGCGGAAACGTCCTTCTTTGGGATGGTAAAAGAAGCGCAGAACTACCTCAACAAACGAAAAGGAGAACAAATTTTAGAATTGGGTCCTAGTATCACTCAGGAACAACTGCAAAAAATCTTGGGAGTACGACCCAGAATTGAAAAGGTGGCCATCAAAGATGCGAAGCTTAGAACCTTCATCACACAAGATAGCAGTCGGGATGATTTGGTTACCCACGTCTATGACATCTCTTATGGTTCTGTGAAGCCAAATGATAATTTGGTCATCATAGATGACAGTATCGTTCGCGGTACCACCCTTAAAAGAAGTATCCTTAAGATTTTGGACCGGTTGTCTCCAAAGAAAATCGTGGTGGTTTCATCAGCCCCTCAAATCCGTTATCCGGATTGCTATGGAATTGATATGGCCAAACTGGAGGACTTCGTGGCCTTTAAAGCCGCAAAAGCATTACACGAAGATGCTGGGACCACAGACAAGATAAAGGAGATTTACGAAAAGTGTCTTACGCAGCTAAATTCCAAGGATAAGGATGTCATCAACTACGTAAAGGAATTTTATGCTCCCTTTACGGCACAACAGATATCCAAAAAGATTGCTGAGATATTAAGTCCGGAAGGGATAAAAGCCGAAGTTGACATCATTTATCAGAGTATTGAGAGTTTGCACGAGGCGTGTCCCAAAAATTTGGGCGATTGGTATTTCACAGGAAACTATCCCACACCTGGAGGAAACCGCGTTGTGAACAGAGCGTTCATCAACTTTTACGAGGGCAAAAACGAACGGGCATACTAAGCCACTATTTGCATATGATGAAATGTGTGCATTTCATCGATGAAACGAGTAGATTAACGGCTTTTTATGCGATGGGCAAATGTCAATCCTACTTTAGTATTGCCATAGCATAAGTAGGTTAAGTTCATGGTAAGATTTGGGGCAAAAAAGGTGGAAGCTATTCCACCTTTTTTATTTTCTACACCTCCCAAAATTAAATAATATTCCCGCTACTTTCTTGACATTTATCAATAAACATGCCCTTTTGAACACTTTAACCAAATAAAGCGAGTTTCATCTAAAAGCTTGTTGGGCAAATGACCCCTTGCCGTACATTTGGAGGACCATAGCATAAGTAGGTTAAGTTCATGGTAAGATTTGGGGAAAGAAGGCGGAGAATACTCCGCCTTCTTTATATTTGACTACCAACGATTTATCCATTTTATCGACGAACTGCACGTTTTCTTTTTCATTGAAAAATCAAAAATTTATCTAAAAGCCTTTGTTATTTCTCACAATACCAGTATTTTAGTCTCGCCATAGCATAAGTAGGTTAAGTTTATGGTAAGATTTGGGACGAAAAGGGCGGGGGCTTCCTCGCCCTTTTCTATTGTAAAAAATCCAGCGCACAAAAAAAGCCGAACACTAAGTGTCCGGCCTTCATATCTTTAGAATCTTATTCCTTATTTGTTGGCTTCGTACGCCTCGGCAACTTTCGCCCAATTAATTACATTAAAGAAGGCAGATATATACTCAGGTCTTTTGTTCTGATAATTTAAATAGTATGCATGTTCCCAAACATCCAAACCTAAAATAGGATATCCTTCACATCCTACACCGGGCATAATGGGATTATCTTGGTTTGGTGTGGAGCAGATTTCCAATTTGCCTCCTTTGTGAACGCACAACCAAGCCCATCCTGATCCAAATCTTGAACCTGCAGCTGCGGAAAACTTTTCTTTAAATCCTTCAAAAGAACCAAAAGACGACTCAATGGCTGCTGCTAAAATGCCAGTTGGGGCACCTCCTCCATTGGGAGACATTACTTCCCAGAACAAGCAGTGGTTATAGAAACCACCTCCATTGTTTCGGACAGCCATATTGGACATATCCAAATTGGAAAGAATGTCCTCAATTTCTTTGCCCTCCAAATCGGTTCCTGCGATAGCATCGTTCAATTTAGTAGTGTAGCCATTGTGGTGCTTGGTATGGTGGATTTCCATGGTCCTTGCATCTATATGTGGTTCCAATGCATCGTATGCATACGGTAATTTTGGTAATTCAAATGCCATAATTTTGTGTTTTTATGTTATTACTTGATTCATGTAAAAATACGGGTTTTAACAAACAAATTCACCTAAAACCATGTTAAGTTCAGATCGATAATTCTTATTTTGCAATAAACATTTTCTTGGGAGACTCTAGTTTCAAAATATATGGTGCATCGGCTGGTTCGGGCAAAACGTATGCTCTGGCCAAGGAATACCTAAAATTATTATTGTCCAATGATTCCCCGGTGTCTTTCCGGCAAATTTTGGCCATTACCTTTACCAATAAGGCGGTGGATGAGATGAAGACGCGAATCTTGGAGAATCTTTATGCCTTCGGAAAATCTCCCATAGCTCCAAAGCAACTTCCATTGTTCCAAGAGCTTTGCCAAGAGCTCTCTTTGACCGAAGATCAGTTGCGACAGAAGTCCAAGTTGGTCCTCAAACGGATATTGCACAATTACTCGTTTTTTGAAGTTTCCACCATAGATAAGTTCAACCATAAGCTCATAAAGACCTTCGCGCGCGACCTGCGTCTTTCCCAAAATTTTGAGGTGGAACTGGACACCGACCTACTTCTGGAAGAATCCGTGGGGAGACTCTTGGAACGCGCTGGAACGGATGAAGAACTAACGGAAGTGCTCATCGACTTCTCCCTTGAAAAAATTGATGATGACAAAAGCTGGAACATTGCTACGGATCTTTTAAATATTGGAAAATTAATTTTTCAAGAAAATCACGCTATCCATTTAGATTCACTGCGAGAAAAGTCGATGCGTGATTTTCAAGAAATCAAAAAACAGTTAATTACAAAGAGAAAGACGATTGAAGAAAAAGTAAAACAATTGGCTCAAAATGTTCTTCAAGAAATACAGCAACAAGGATTTGAGTTAACTGATTTTCCAAGTGGAACTCTTCCAAACCATTTCATAAAAATATCGGAAGGTTTTTTTGACGCTAAAAAATTGTACAATAATAAGCTTGAGGAAAATCTAAGGGAGAATAAAAAGATTCTTTACGCTAAGGATAAAAGAGACTCATCCATTTTATCTTCTAGCATTTTAGAACAATACTTGAGAATAAAGCAGAACCTTTGGCAATTGGCCTATCTTGGTAACATCTACGGCAACATCGTTCCGTTGACGGTGCTGAACGAAATCGCCAAAGAAATCCGAAATATTGAGCAGGATAAGGACATTGTTCCCATTTCGGCATTGAACGCCATCCTCTCCAAAGAAATCAAAAATCAGCCCGTACCTTTTATTTATGAGCGCATGGGTGAAAAATACCGTCATTATTTTATTGATGAGTTCCAGGACACCTCGCAAATGCAGTGGGAAAATCTGGTGCCGCTCATTGGCAATGCCCTTGAAAGTGAGGATGAACGCCATCAAAAAGGGTCCCTTTTTTTGGTGGGGGATGTAAAACAGGCCATTTATCGCTGGCGAGGGGGGCGAGCTGAGCAGTTTTTGAACCTCATCAATGGAAAATCGCATCCATTTGTGGTGGAGCCTGCGGTACATTCGCTGGATACCAACTGGAGGAGTTCTGACCATATTGTGGAGTTCAACAATTCATTTTTTACGGCCACGGCACCCGTTCTTCAAAATGAAGCCTATCGCAATCTCTTTTTGCACGATTCGCACCAAAAAACCAATAACAAACCCGGAGGGTACATCCAACTTTCATTTTTAGACAATAAAGTTGAGGACAAAAACGAAGTATATTGTCGGCAGGTTTTGGAAACCATCTATGAAATCAGTTTAAAAAAACATCCCTATTCAGACATTTGCATTCTGGTGCGGGACAATAAAAATGGAATGCTTTTGGCGGATTTTCTGGCGCAACACAAGATCCCAATTATTTCTTCGGATGCGTTGCTGCTGGACAATAATGACAAAATCACATTTCTAATTGCACTGTTGAAGCTGTTTGAAAATGCCAACGACCGAGAGGCCGCGTATCAAATTTTACTGTTTTTGGCCAAGGAAGAAACGGACAAGCATAGCTTTATTGCCAAAAATATTCATGCAATTGAAGCCTTTCTTACCCAAGAATATGGATTCCAGATGCATCACTTAAAAGGGCAATCGGTCTTTACAATTTTGGAAAATGCCATTGTGCAGTTTGAGCTGGCTACTGATTCCACAGCATATCTCACTTTTTTAATGGACGAGGTTTTGCTGGTTGAGAAAAGACAAGGTTCCAGCATATTTTCTTTTTTGAATTATTGGGAGCAGAAAAAATCATCTCTTTCCATTGCCGCTCCGGATAATGTGAACGCCGTTCGAATCATGACCATTCACAAAGCAAAAGGATTGGAGTTCCCATTTGTGATTTTTCCATTTGCCAATGCGCTATTGGATGATAAGCGGAAGAAAAAGAAATCGTGGGTGCCCGCTACCGATGCTGAAAAAGAGCTGGGCTTGGATGAGTTTCTCATCAACACCAATAAAGACATGTTGGAATACAATGATGAAACGGCCCAAATTTATTTGGATGAAGAGCAAAAGTCCGTCTTGGATGCCATGAATGTGCTCTACGTGGCCCTGACGCGACCCATTCAAGGGCTTTTTGTGATTACCGAAACCGGAAAAGAGGCAATCTCCATGGAAGGTGCTACTTCGTATTCTGATTTATTTCAAGCCTATCTACAACAACAGAACATTCCCAAAAACGGACGAGAGGTGTATACATTTGGCTCTTTTCCAGAAGCTCAAGATGATCCCGAAAAAATGGCTGAAAAGGATGCCCATATCGACTATATCACCCGGCCCAAAAATGATGTTGGATTCACCATTGCCACCACCTCTGGACGCTTGTGGGATGATGAGCGAAAAGAAGCCATTGAACTCGGAAATCTGATTCATTTTGCCCTCAGTAAAATCAACTACACTGATGAAGTTGAACAAGTAGTGGAAAATCTTCAATTGGAGGGACATTTTGAAAAGGATGCTTCAGAAGAAGTCAAACTAAAATTGATGGACGTAGTTACTCATTCCGATTTAAAACCTTATTTTTCAAAAGAGTACAAAGTCATCAACGAGCGGGAAATCTTAACAACAAATGGGGTTTCCCTTCGTCCAGACCGTATTGCCATCAAAGGTAATGAAGCCATAATAATCGACTATAAAACCGGAAAACCCTCACCATCGCACAAGGAGCAAATCACCCAATATGCAGATGTGCTAAAAGCGATGGGTTTTACCATCAAAAATGTCATTATTGTCTATATTGACCACATTATAAAACCCGTTTTCGTCTAAACAAAAAACTATGTACGGAAAAATAAAAGAACACTTGGCCCAAGAACTGGAGGAAATCAAGGAAGCAGGCCTTTTTAAGAAAGAACGCATCATTACCTCTCCGCAGGGAGCGGTCATAAAAATAGATACAGGTGAGGAGGTCATCAACTTCTGTGCGAACAACTATTTAGGCCTTTCCTCCCACCCAGATGTGATCCAGGCCGCAAAAGATGCCATGGACACCCATGGCTTTGGAATGTCTTCGGTACGCTTCATTTGTGGAACACAGGATATTCATAAAGAATTGGAACGGAAAATCGCCCATTTTTATGGCACCGAGGACACCATATTATATGCAGCTGCTTTTGATGCCAACGGCGGGGTCTTTGAACCACTGCTCACCGCAGAGGATGCCATCATCTCCGATTCCCTCAATCACGCCTCCATTATTGATGGGGTCCGTCTCTGCAAAGCAAAGCGATATCGCTATGAAAATAGCAATATGGCCGACTTGGAAGAGCAGTTGAAACAGAGCATAAAGGACGGTGCCCGATTCAAAATTATTGTTACCGACGGGGTGTTTTCAATGGATGGTCTTGTGGCACCTTTGGATAAAATTTGCGATTTGGCAGATCAATATGATGCCATGGTGATGATTGATGAATGTCATGCCGCAGGCTTTATTGGAGAAACAGGTCGCGGCACCTTGGAAGAAAAAGGGGTCATGGACCGTATCGATATCATTACCGGAACCTTGGGTAAAGCCCTAGGTGGTGCCATGGGAGGTTACACTACTGGAAAAAAGGAAATTATTGAAATCCTCAGACAGCGGTCTCGTCCATATCTTTTTTCAAATTCCTTGGCGCCGGCCATTGTTGGGGCATCCATAAAGGTTTTTGAGATGCTGGATAAGGACACATCCCTACGGGATAAACTTCAAAACAACACCGAATACTTCAAAAAAGGGATGAAAGCAGCTGGATTCGACATTATTGATGGAGATTCCGCCATTGTTCCCGTGATGTTGTATGACGCCAAACTCTCGCAAAAAATGGCCGATATGTTGCTCGAGGAAGGAATTTACGTCATCGGATTCTTCTATCCTGTCGTCCCGAAAGGGAAAGCGCGGATTCGTGTCCAACTATCTGCTGCTCACGAGAAAGAACATCTAGATCATGCAATAAATGCATTTATTAAGGTAGGAAAGTCGTTGAAAATCGTCTAAAATCGTTGAAATGCAGCAATTCTTAAGGCAAATGAGTCAAAAAAAAAGAATGTTTGATTTTGTTAATAAGTCTTAACAACTTACATTTGCTGCTGATAAACACTTAAACTTAAAATTTTGAGCATGAAACATCTTAGCAAATTATTGGTTGTTGCCCTTGTATTTGTAGGGATCAACAGCATACAAGCGCAAGACGAGAATAATCCATGGCAGATTAGTTTTGGGGTGAATGCAATTGATGCATATCCAACCAATGACGAGAATAATCCATTTTCAAGTACTACTCTTTTCGATGAGTACTTTAATGTATCTGACCACTGGAATATTTTGCCTTCCGTTTCTTATGTGGGCGTTTCCAAATATATTGGTGACGGATTCTCTATCGGTGCACGTGGTTCCTTGAACAGAATTGAGAAAATTGGTGATATGTCTGTAGACGACCTTTCTCACTATGCTGTTGACGGTACCATTAAGTACAACTTCCTAAAAAACACAACAATCGACCCATTTGCTGAGATTGGTGGTGGTTATACTTGGGTTGATGAAATTGGAGCCGGTACAGTTAACGGAGGTATTGGTATCAATATCTGGTTCTCTGAGAACATCGGTCTTACATTGCAAACTCAGTACAAGCACGCTTTCGAGGACTACTTGGTTAAGCATTTCCAACACCTAGCTGGTCTTAGCATCAAATTTGGTGGTACTGACACTGACGGTGATGGTATCTATGACAAAGACGATGCTTGTCCAGAAGTTGCTGGTTTGGAAGCTTTCAACGGTTGTCCTGATTCCGACGGTGACGGTATCGAAGATTCTAAAGATGCTTGTCCTAACGAAGCTGGTCCAAAAGAAATGAACGGATGTCCTGATTCTGACGGTGACGGTGTTGCCGATAAAGATGACGCTTGTCCTAGCACTCCTGGTCTTCCTGCTCTAGCTGGTTGTCCTGATGCTGACGGTGACGGTGTTGCTGACAAAGATGATGATTGTCCTAACGAAGCTGGTCCTGCTGCCAACAACGGATGCCCATGGCCTGATACTGACGGTGACGGTGTTCTTGACAAAGATGATCAATGTCCAGATGTTGCCGGTACTGTTGCTAACAACGGTTGTCCTGAAGTAACTGAAGAAGTTCAAAAACAATTGAACGACTACGCTAGAACTATCTTGTTCGATACTGGTAAATCTTCTATCAAAGCTGAGTCTACTTCAGTAATGGTTGATATCATCCAAATCTTGAACGAGTATCCTAACGCTAAGTTTACTGTTGAAGGTCACACTGACAGCGTAGGTAGCGAGTCATTGAACCAAAAACTATCTGAGGAAAGAGCTAACTCTGTTAGAAACTTCCTAGTAGACAAAGGTATCGCTGCTGATAGATTGACAGCTATTGGTTATGGTGAGGCTAAGCCAATCGCCACTAACAACACAAGAGCTGGTAGAGCACAAAACAGACGAGTTGAAATCAACTTGGTAAAATAATAGAAAACATAAAGTTTTCCTTAAAAAGGCTCCGCAACTGCGGGGCCTTTTTTATTTTTAGTGCATGCATCAAAACTTTCTGGAACATGTACTGAGTGACCTTCAAAATAAAGGCACGGATTTCTCCGAGTGTACCTTTGTTCTGCCCAGTAAGCGTTCCGGAACTTTTCTGAAAAAACATCTGGCAAACAAGCTTACAAAGAATATCTTCAGTCCAGAAGTACAATCCATTCAAGACTTTATTGCAGATATCTCTGGAATGGAACAAGATTCCAATCTTGATTTACTGTTGATCCTGTATGAAGTCTATAAAAAAGCTAGTATAGAGGAGCCCGATGATTTTCCTTCTTTTTTGAAATGGGGACAAACACTATTGCAGGATTTCAATGAAATGGATGGTTATTTGATTCCGGCACATGACCTGCTTAATTACCTCTCCGCCATCAAAGAAATCAACCACTGGTCCGTTAACAAGGAGAAAACCGAAATGGTCCAGAATTATCTTCAGCTTTGGAATAAACTGGAGACAATCTATAATGCATTCAGTTCCATTTTAAGGGAGCAAAAGAGAGGGTACCAGGGGCTAATGTCCAAGGTTGCTGTTTCAAATTTGGAGGAATACACAAAGAAAAGTTCAGAGAAGCCCATCATTTTTGTTGGGTTCAACGCGTTAACAACCGCCGAATCAAAAATCATTCAACATTTTTTGGAGCAGGGCTTCGGACAGGCGTATTGGGATATTGATTCGTACTTTCTGGATGATCCTATCCACGATGCAGGGCTTTTTATCAGAAACTATCAGCGGAACTGGCCCTACTATAGGAACAACAAATCCTTGGATCCTCAGAATAACTTTTTAACCCCAAAGAAGATATCCATCACCGGCATTCCCAAAAGCATATCCCAAACCAAATATGTTGGACAACTTTTAAAGGAATTGAATTCAAATTCAACCATTGATTTTTCCAAGACAGCAGTGGTAATGGCAGATGAATCATTGCTAACCCCAATGCTTCAAGCGGTGCCTCCGTCCATTAATGCGGTGAACATCACCATGGGACTACCCTTGGACAAAACGGTTCTATACTCCTTTTTTATGTCGCTCTTGGAGCTCAACTCCAACTTTTCGGAACGAGGTTGGTTTTACAAATATGTACTGGAATTGATATCAAATCCGTACACACTTACGCTTTCAAGCTCAAGTACTATTGATTTTGTCCCGATTTTATCAAAGGACATCAAAGAGCAAAATTTAATTTATGTAACCAATACTAGCTTGGAGCAATATTCTGAATCAACTGGTGCCCTTCAACTTATTTTTCCGGAAGACCGCATTTCAGTTTCGAATTGGATTGGCAACTGCCTCCAACTCATTGAACGTTTCAAAATCATCTATCAACAAGAGAAAAATGCTTTGGAACTGGAACAGGTATATCGCTTTTACACCTTGTTCAACCAATTCAAACAATATTTGGCCAATGTGGATTTCATCAGTGAACTGAAGTCCATCAAAAATCTATTCAGGCAATTGGCCAGTATGGAAAGTTTGGATTTTATAGGGGAACCGCTCACAGGACTTCAAATTATGGGAATGTTGGAAAGCAGGAACTTGGATTTTGAAACGGTCATCATTACATCGGTCAATGAAGGCATTCTACCCTCTGGAAAATTGAACAATTCCTTTATCCCTTTTGATGTGAAACGAGACTATGGCCTACCCACTTATAAAGAAAAGGATGCCATTTACATCTATCATTTTTATAGACTGATACAACGCGCCAAAAATGTGTACATCATCTATAACACGGAACCGGATGTTTTGGAGGGTGGTGAAAAAAGTAGGCTAATCTCCCAATTACTCACGGATGAAAATATTGCCGGTTACATAAGCCATACGATTGCCGCTCCGCAGGCCAATATTAGTCCTTCCCCTCTTTTGGAAATAAGTAAGGGGCCCACTTTGATGGATGATATTATTGCCTTCGCCAACAATGGTTTCTCGCCTACCTCACTCACCAACTACGTTAGAAACCCCATTGACTTCTATACCAGAAATATCCTTAAAATCAATGATTTGGATGAGGTTGAGGAAAATATAGCCGCGAACACCTTCGGTACCATTGTTCATGATAGCTTGGAGGAACTTTATACACCGCTTCTTGGAACTGTACTTTCCAAAGAAAGTGTTTTGGGCCTAAAATCAAAAATAGCAGCAATCGTACGGGGACATTTTCAAAAGAATCTGTCGGGAGTTGACATTTCCAAAGGGAAGTTTCTTTTGGTTTATAATGTTATTGTGAAGTATTTGAAGAATTTTCTGGACATTGAAATCAAAGAACTCCAAAATCATACGGTAAAATTGTTGGCGTTGGAAGAGAAATATGAAGTGCAGTTGAACATCCCTGAGCTGGATTTCCCAGTGAAGCTCAAAGGAACCCTGGATCGTGTGGATGAAGTTGATGGCATTACACGAATCATAGATTACAAAACAGGAAAGGTGGAGCCCAAAAATGTAAAGCTCACCGATTGGGAAGCACTCATCACAGATTATGACAAAAGCAAGGCATTCCAACTATTGTGCTATGCCCTGCTATATTCCAAAAAGTACAACACCAACCCATTGACGGCTGGAATTTATTCCTTTAAAAATTTAGGGCAGGGATTATTTTCATTCTCCCAAGATAAGAACAACACCCTAATTGATGATGAAGTACTATCCACCTTTGAGGACTACCTAAAGCAACTCATCTTGGAAATCTGCAACCCTGCTTTGCCCCTTATTGAAAAACCAGTCTGATTATTTCAAATCAGGTCGCGTAGGCCGAACCTCTATCTTGCTGGGCAATGTTCTTGGGTGCATCATTAATAAATCCACCACCATTTGACCAATGTCTTCGGGCTGAATTTTCCATGCGTCTTTTTCCGAAGGTTCGTGGTCATTAAAATGGCTCGCCACAGAACCTGGCATAATAGTCGTTGTCTTTATATTGTACTTCCTCAAATCCAGCATAGCGGCCTGCGTGAATCCAACCACCCCGAATTTGGTAGCGTTGTATGCCGCACCTCCTGCAAAAAAATTGGTGCCGGCCAAACTGGCCAAGGTCATATAGTAACCCTCAGATTTTTTCAAGGCTTCCACTGAGGCCTTTAAAGTGTGGAACACTCCATTTAAATTGGTGTCTATCATTTGGTGCCAGGTTTCTTCGCTCATTTCATCAACGGGCACAAAATTTCCAACTCCGGCATTGGCCATGACCACATCAAGCTGTCCCCATTTATTTAGAATTGCTTCTACTGCATGCTCTTCATCCTTTAATTTGGCCACATCGGAAACCAATCCCAGCACATTTTCATTATCCTTCAAACCCTTTACTGCTTCATCCACACTGTTTTGACTTCTGCCGCTTATGGCTACTTTCATGCCTTTGCTCAAAAGACTCTCGGCAATGCCATATCCAATTCCTTTTGTTCCTCCCGTGATGTATGCTACTTTTCCTTCTAAGTTCATGTTGATTTGTTTTATCCCCTAAAGTTCAAAAAGGAAATGACCAAAAACAAAAAAACCATCCTAAAAGGATGGTAAATTTTTGGAGGAGAAGATGGAAAAGTGATACCACCGTTGTGTCCTATAAAAATTGCTACATTTATGACAGCCCAACTGGGATATTCGGGGAATTTCCATAACTCGTTGTGCTTCGTTACGACCAATCACTGACCAATGCTAAAATTCTTCCGACAATTACGACAACGTCTACTCCGAGAAAATAAATTCACCAAATACATTATGTATGCCATAGGCGAAATAATTCTTGTAGTGATTGGTATTTTAATCGCCCTACAAGTAAACAATTGGAATGAGAGCCGTAAACTGGACAAACTGGAGCATAGTTATTACGAAAGTCTTTATCAAGACCTTGTCCAAGACTCCCTTGAAATCAATTTTAAAAAGAAAAATGCCCACAGAAATATCAAGCAGCTCAACAATGTCCTTCGCTTTATCAACAGTGACTACGACATTTCAAAAACAGCAATAGACTCGGTGGAGTGGCCCGTAAATCACTACTACAAGGATTCGTTGGCCTTGGTTCATTCAGTTTCCCAAGCCGGTTTCATGCAATTTGTGGATATTCTAAAAAACACCATAGAAGACCTGCGTTCCACTGGAAGCATTAAAATATTGAAAAACAAAAAGTTAAAAGAACGCTTGATGCAATACTATAATAGGGACAAGACGAGGGAAAGTTGGAACCTGTCTCTGCTTGACACCCGTGTGGAAATGGAAAAAAGCGTGAACAAAGTTTTGACCGCAGAGCAACGAACCTTATATGCCAATGATGAATTTCAAGTCCTGGAATTGCATGACGGTGATTTTCAGAAATTTACCGATAACCTGAAAGCTGTCCCGGAGTTTAAGGAAAATCTCATTGGCATGTTGTACTTGCAGCACCGGATACTACATCAATCCAATAATCTTATGAAATATGTTAACGACCTTCTTGCACAGCTGCGGGAAGAAATTAATGAATAGGAAGACAAAAAAAGCACCTCAGTGAGGTGCTTTGGTCTTTGTGGAGAATACCGGATTCGAACCGGTGGCCTCTTGCCTGCCAGCAAGAGGATTACCATATCAATCCAATACAAATAAATACATAATAAATTGTTTTTCAGTATTTTAAATAATTTCGTATTCATTTAATTTCAAATAAAATCACCCATTTGCGTGCAAATTGCGTGCAAATTTTTTTTACCTTTGATTAGGATGAATACCAATATAAAACTTTCTTTAGATACGCGTAGGAAGAAAAAAGATGACTCCTATCCTATTATTTTACGGTTAACCCATTTTCGAAAAACAACTTCCATAAGCTTAGGGCAATCAATAAAAAAGGAATTTTGGGATAATAAAAACGAGAAAGTTAAAAGAGCATTCAAAGGAACTTCATCAGTTAGTAAACTCAATAATCAACTCTTAAAAGAAAAGACCAGAGCGGTCGACATAATTAATGACCTGAACGAAAAGGACGAGCTTAACTTTTTATCCATTTTGCAGCTGAAGAAGAAGATTGTAAAAACCGCATCATTGGATTCATTTTTTAAGTTTAGCGAGGATATTGTCGATGAGTTAAAAGCAGCTGAACGTTATGGTAATGCAAACACATACTACGCGGTAATTAAGGTATTGGAGAAATTCGCTGATGGAAATGATATCAAATTCAACGAAATCAATTATGATTTTCTCAAAAGATTTGAGAACTGGCACTTTTCCAAAGGTAATTCTGTTAACAGTCTATCGACGTATATGAGAACAATCAAAGCGGTCTTTAACAAGGCCATTAAGTCTGATGTTGTTTCTAGAGATGCTTATCCTTTTACACATTATAAGATTAAAACTACTCCTACAGAAAAAAGAGCGCTTGACATTAAAAGCATCAAATCAATTATGCTTTTAAAACTGGAAGAAACGGATAGTCTGTTTCACTATAGAAATTACTTCCTTGCCTCTTACATGCTTTATGGTATTTCCTTTATGGACTTGGCTTTTTTAAGGGTTCAAAATATCATTGACAACCGAATTAAATTCCAAAGAAAAAAAACGTCAAAGCCTTATGATATTAACATCACGCCTCAGTTAAAGGAAATCCTCTCGTTTTATCTTAAGGATAAAGAGAGGTCTGAATTTATATTTCCAATCATTAAAAGAGCCACATTTGAACTTCAATATAAAGACGTCTTATGGGCACGGAAGAGATATAATAAAGGGCTTAAAGAAATTGCAAAAAAATGCAAGATAGAGCAGCGGTTGACCTCATATGTATCTCGTCATAGTTTTGCAACCCAAGCTATGCTGCAGGACGTTCCCTTACAAGCTATTTCTTCCATGCTTGGCCATAATCGACTATCAACTACTCAAATATATCTGAAGTCCCTGCCGAATAATATACTAGACAATTATAATCAGAAATTGGTTAAACTGTAACCTTAACCCTTCCTAGTCCCAAATCCTTACTCACAACTTCAGCGCATGGATCCTGGCCTATTTTTGCAGTGTTTGGGAAGATAAGCGTAAAGCAAAAATAGGATAGGGCGCTGTCCTACTTTTGGCCATTATCCTCCAGCCATTTTTGATATAGTTCCTTTGCCTCTGGGCTTTCTTCAAAGAATGTCCTGTAGTGTTCAATTGCATCATCTTGACCTTCTACATATGCAACCTGTTCTTTCTTGGATATCCTTGACACCTTGTAGATTGAAAAACCAAGGACCAAAAGGACCGTGACCAACAACCCCCAAGTAAGTTTTATGGCCCAACTGGGCAAGAGAACGGACCGCTCTACTTTATGAAGAATCCTTTCCATCAGTCTTTGTTGTTCCTTAATGTCGTTTTTTTGTTTGTTGCCATACTCTTTTAGAAGAGCATTTAATTCGCTGGTATCTGGCCTTAATGGAAGGTTTTTGAAATCCTCATGAACCTTTTCCAATCGGCCGATACTCTTTTCAAATCCGTTGATCTCCTCAGTCAACAGTTCCGCTATCTCGTCCAGTTTTGCCATATTGTTTTGTTTAGATTCCTATTCCAGTGTCCCTGACCACTTTGATGGCCAGTTTGATGGTCTTTTTTATGATGGTCTGGGTCAAACTTTTTGGGACATTCACTGTCCTCCCCAAAAGCTGCATGCTCTTGTCCTTGGCAATCCGCTGTGCCATGTTCCTTTCAAAGTTCATTTGACGGGCGATCCTGCCCATGGACATGGACCGGTGCACCTCGCTTCCCTTTAGGTTCGTTCCCTTATGCTCAAAACGGAAGCCCTGCAACTGGTTCTGCCTGTTGATGCTCGGGATGACTTTTACATTGTTCTGCTCCATCGATTTGATATACTGGTCAAAATCCCTTGGCCGTTCCTTGGCCATGACCTTTTCATGGATCTTCTGTATTTCCGATCGGACATATTGCATCCGGTACAGTTTTTCCTGCTGAACTTCCCTTACCGTGGTCAGGTCCATTTGTTTGGCCACCCTTTCCGCCACTTGTTGGCTCCGCTTGCCGATGAAGCTGTCGTTATAGGCCTTCCCCTGAAAGTTTATCCGGTTGGCATACAGGTGGACGTGCACGTGCTCTTTGTCCCTATGGACAAAGGCAATGGCCTGGTGCTGCTTGAGGTTCATTTCCTTGAGGAACCGTTCGGTCATTTCCTTGAGTCGTTCGCTTTCCAGTTTCCTGCCGTCCTCGATGGTGGGGCTCAGCACAAAGCTGAGCGTGTTCTTCCGGCAGAGTTCATTCTGTTCTTGGATGACCTTGAACTCCTCGGTGATCTCCCTCGGGGTCTCCCCGGCCAGATATTGGCTGTGGATAATCTCCGATCCCTTCTCCTGGTTCATCCCGTAGCTCATGGAGGCCGATGTGTGCGATATGGATTTGCCCATGCCTATCATTTCTTGAAATTTAAAAAGTGTTGTCGTATCTCTTTGGCCAACTGGGCCGTTTCCTCGGCCAATCTAGGGTTACGCTTGCGGAACATGTTGGTGATCAGCTTGAAGTTCCGTTGGTATTTGACCAATAGCTTATAGGCCTCTATCTGTTCGTCCGTCATCCTTTCAACTATCCTATCATCGAATGCGGCACGGCGGCAGTACTCACTGATGGAAAGACCGCTCTTCCGGGCCTTGATCCTCAGCAGTTTCTTCTCGTAGACCGAGCACCGGAACTGTACGAACTCTTTCTTCATTTTCACATCATCTTTTGCGACCTACGGGAGCAAAAGCAAGATTTGTCATGACAATGACACATCTTGAATTCGTTTCCGAACTTCATCCTTCGCGCTTTTTACCTTCCATTCGTTTATATCTTTAAAACCTTCATAGAGGAAGGATATATCCCTACTGTTCGGGCACTTTTCCAGTAACAGTTCCGTCATCCCCAATCCCGTTTTGTCCCTATCAAGAAACAGTTTTACATTTTCATAATCCTCTATTTCTTTTATCATCCGTTTTACAAAGGCAGTTGTGTTCAATACCAGAAGGTCATGGCTGTTTACGATATCCGCCATCAGCTCAATTAGGGTGAGCATATCGAACATGCCTTCTGTAATCGCCAATTTCTTTGATTTGTTCCCCATCATCGAAACATCCTTTGGCGAGGTGGAGCCTTTCCAATAGCTGTTCCGCAGTTCCCAGCCTCCAGACCTGTTTTGGAGTCCGATGCCAAAGTATGTCCGTCCTCCTATTCGATAATGGATTTCCTTGCAAAGTATTCTTGCGGTTTTGATCGAGATACTTCTGGAGCTTAGATAGTTTTGCAGGGCCCTGTGCTCGATTTCCTTTTCCTCGATGATTTCAATCGGGTTGACTCTATGTTCCGCTTTGGTTGGATTCGGCCGCCGGTGAAAAGAAAAATGGTCCATGTTCCCGGACAATCGTTCCAATGCCTCCTTTACGGAACAGTTCTCCATTTTCATGACCAGGTCTATGGTACTTCCCCCCTCAAAGGTTCCGAAGTCTATCCAATAGTTCTGTTTCAATGATACCTTGAAAGAGGCTTGGGTCTCGATCCGGAACGGGCTGAGGAACCAAGCTTCTTTTTCCGTTTTCTGGACTGGAAAGTGCCCCAACTTGGCCAGCGTGGAAACGATGTCAATGTTGCGGGCTTTTTCGCAGTCCATTCTTTTTTCTTTCATGGTTCTGTTTTTAATCGATTTTTGATGATTTGATGACAAACCTCTGGGAGGCCCTTTAAATACTGGTAGTTTCCCCGTCATCATTTTGTCATCGTTTCATCGTTTTTGTTTTTTTTCTTCATAGTACCTGTCATCATTTTTTATTTTGATGACAGAATGATGACAAAGTGATGACAGCCTAAACCCTTATAAATACTGGGCTTATATCAATCTGTCATCAAATCATCAAAATTTTGGACCAAAAAATTCTTTTTTATGGTAAAGTACCTCCCTTTTGCGTCCTCGGTGTTGATCTCACCGTTGTTCCAGATGGTGATCTTTTGGTACTTGTTGGAATTGGGCTGGTTGTCCAGTTTCCAATCATTTTTCAGCAACCGCCTCAATTGGGTCAGGTCGGTCTTGACCCTTGTGCGGTTGAGCATGTGCAGGGCATCGATGGGACAAAGGTCCACGGAGTCCATCTCGAACTTTTCCATGGCACTGAGCAGTAGACTGGCCAGTTCCTTCTCCACCCTGTTCCGGTTATTGTTTACCAGTTTCTTCAGCGCTGGTGTATGCACCTGTTTTGGAGTGAACCACATTCGTGTTCTTTGCTTGGTACTGTATTCCCTTTTTGAAAGGAAATCCAAAAAAGCGGGCACCTCCCGGGCCAGTTGGTCCAAGAAATCGGTGTCCTCCCTTTTAAGGGATGGGATCTTCCTCACCCAGAACCGTGTCTCATGGGCATCGATCTTGATAAAACTGTCCTCGTTGTTGCTGCAGAGAATAAATTTTCCGAAGAATTCCACTTCCCGTTTGTCCTTGCCCTTGGCCTCAAGCTTGTTCCGGTTGGTGGTGCTCAGGTACTTGATTCGCTCGGTGAGTTCCTCCTTGTTGAACAGTACCTCGTCGACGCATATCAGCAACTTGTTGGCCCAGTCCGCATTGAACTGGCTTGCAAAGCTGTCGTTGGTCAGATAGGTCAGGTTGTTGCCAAAGATTTCCTTGAGCCATTTGAGAAAGGTGCTTTTCCCGGTGTTTCTTTCGGTGGATACCAGACAGAGGATGGGGAGCACCTGCACCGGTCTTTGGTACAGGAGTTTCAGATAGTCCAGTCCCAGCTCCAGTTGATTTCCGAAGATATGCTTCAAAAAGCCCCGTGTCCTTATTATACATCCCTCTTTCGGTTCATGCGTCAAAGGGGAATAGGTATTGTAGAAACCATGGTGTTCCTTTTTAAAATTCACATGGCAAGGAATACAGGCGAACCCGTCATATTTGGGCACCTTGCCCAGATAGTCCTTGCCATGGTCCTGCTTGATGATATGCTCGTTCCACGGAACCAGCTGCTCGTTGAAATGTCCCGAAATGGTAGGATACTTTACAATTTTATAGAAAGACGTGCCCACCCTTATATAAGGTACTATTTTCATATTTTGAAATTTTTGAAATCTTAGGGTTTCTATGAAATTATCGTGAGTCCACAAATAATTTAAAGAGGAATTCGACTAGGGAATCGAATCCCCGATCGTTTTGCTTTCCGGTAAAGGCTTCTGTTGGTTCTGCAGCAGCCAACGCACTATCTTTTTCCTTTCGAAGAAAATCAGTTTTCCATTGGGCTTGGAGTGCGGGATATGCCCCGCAGCGGTAAGCTTGTACAGATAGCTTCTTGATATGCCGGTATAGTCACAGGTCTCATCGAAGGTCAGCACTTCTTTATTGGCGATCAATAGCCTTTCCAAACGGTCGAGCCGTTCCAGTATTAAAAAATTGTCCATTTTATTTCTTTTTAAAGATTAGAAATGAACAAAAGCGCTTTTGTTTTCTTTTGAAGAATTCTTTGGATAAAGATAAAAATAAGGAGGAGGGAAAGTAAGATTGACCGATTGATTTTATTCACAAATAATTGATATACAGTTTTTTATGTTAAAATAGTTCAAATATAATGGTATTGATAAACCCTTAGTTTTATTTGGTTTCATTTGATACCAAATGGAACTGTTCTTATTTTGGGCAAATAGGTGGTTTAATGGAAGAAAGCAGAGTTATCAACAATTAAGACTAGGGGAGTTAGAAAATAGGCACTTTAAAAAAGCATGTTTTAATCTTTGGATTGTCTTAATGAAGTCTGATACTTTGATACTACTTTAAGAAAGTCTAGCGCTTTTTTGAAAAATACTGTCTTGAAAATCGTTCCTTTTAAAAAACTACGCTCAAAGCCATTCTTTGCAACCCAATTGCACTATAATTCTTTTACCTTTGCAAGGTGAAATTTTTTGCGATTATATTATCCATCTACTTTCTGGCACTCAATTTCGTGCCTTGTAGCGATGCCAGCAGTGTTGATGAAGGCACACAGGTCGTTTCTGTAATGGATTTCGATGGCGAACACGGACAAGACTGTGAACTGTGTTCCCCATTCTGCCAGTGCCAATGCTGTCATTCACATACCATCGATTTCCGTTTGGCTATTTTTGAACCCATCGAGCCTATCGTTTCGCTAGAAAATTTTATCCACTTCGATAGTTTGGGCAAGGATATTTCACTTTCCCTTTTACAGCCACCTCGGGCATAATCCAGTTTTCATAGGATAGCTATATCCTGTTTTGACGTGTCCATCTATTGGATTCGTCAACATTGTGCATTGCTTTTTATTCAATGTGCTCAACAAGAATTTCAACTGAATTAACATCCTTATCTATGATTAACAAAATCATTGATTTTTCAATCAATAACAAATTTATAATCGGTCTGTTTACATTGACTCTTATAGGTGTCGGTATCTGGTCAATGGCAACGGTAAATCTTGGGTCTGTGCCAGATATTACCAATAATCAAGTGCAAGTCATCACACAATCGCCCAATTTGGGAACGGAAGATATTGAACAGTTCGTAACCTATCCCGTAGAACTATCTATGGGTAATTTACCAGGCGTTACAGAAATAAGATCTATCTCACGCTTTGGCCTTTCCGTAGTTACTATCGTTTTTGAAGACGATATGGGAACCTATCTTCCTCGACAGCTGGTACAGGAAAAACTAAACGAACTGGGCGAATCTATCCCTGAAAAATTTGGAAGTCCATCTATGGGTCCCATCTCTACTGGTTTAGGTCAGATCTATGAATACACTATAAAGCCAGAGGAGGGTTTTGAAAACAAGTATTCGCCTATGGAACTGCGCACCGTGCAAGATTGGGTTATCAAACGACAACTCACATTACTGGAAGGCGTGGTAGAGGTCAACTCTTATGGAGGCAGTATTAAACAGTATGAGGTCGCTGTCAACCCAGATAAGTTGAATAGTTTGGGTATTAGTATTTCACAAGTGTATGAGGCTCTCGCTCGGAACAATGTGAATACAGGCGGTGCTTACATAGAAAAAAATAAAATGTCAAATTTCATAAGAGGTGAAGGTCTTATTCGCTCTTTGGAAGACATTAAAGATATTTCGATTATTAACGAGGGCAACATTCCCGTAACTATTGGAGATGTTGCAACACGCGTCCATTTTGGGAATCAGGTACGTTATGGTGCTTTTACGCAAGACGGTAAGGAAGCCGTGGGAGGAATAATAATGATGCTAAAAGGTTCAAACCCTAATGCGGTTATTCAAAATGTTAAGAATCGTATGGCAGAAATTGAAAAATCCCTGCCAGAAGGTCTCACTATCGCCCCTATCATTGATCGTAGTGAGCTAATTGCCAGAACGACCGATACCGTTAAAACCAATTTACTGGAAGGTGCCCTAATCGTGATATTTGCCCTTGTTTTATTGTTGGGTAGTTTAAGAGGTGGCATCATAACGGCCACGACCATACCGTTGTCCTTGCTTTTTGCCTTTATCTTAATGAAGCAATTTAATGTATGGGCAAACTTAATGAGCTTGGGAGCTATAGACTTTGGGATTATTATAGATGGTGCCGTGATTATTATAGAAGGAACGGTGTATGAGATCCAAAAACGGATTAGGTCTGGAAAGCTAAAATTCAATCAAGGCGTAATGGATAAAGTAGCCTATGATGCCGGAACCACGATGATGGGTTCTGCTTTTTTCGGGCAGATCATTATACTTATAGTTTTTACACCTATACTTTTCCTTACAGGTGTAGAGGGTAAAATGTTCAAACCGATGGCATACACCTTTGGTTTTGCTATGATAGGTGCAATTATTCTGTGTCTTACGTATGTCCCAATGATGTCTGCGCTTTTTATGAAACCAGTTCAAAACACCAAAAGCTGGTTTGGCAAATTTGAGCGTTGGCTTGAAAAGATAAGTGATAAAATTATTGGTGCTATACATAATGCTTATAAGCCATTATTAAAAGGCGCACTACGGCTTAAGCTTATCGTGTTATCATCTGCTGCTGTTCTGCTTATTATTGCTGGATTTATATTTTCTAATATGGGTGGAGAATTTGTGCCGCAGCTCGATGAAGGAGATATAGCAATGCAGGCGTTTATAAGACCAGGAAGCTCGCTCACAGAATCCATTGAAGTTTCAAAGAAAATAGAAACTATCCTATTAGAAAATTTTCCTGAAATTAAAACGGTAACAGCACGTATGGGTGTGGCAGATATACCTACAGATCCTATGCCTATGGATATTGCAGATATGTATATCATCCTTAATAAGGATATGGACGAGTGGACAACTGCTTCTACTAAAGAAGGTTTGATTGAAGCCATAAGGGATAAACTGGATGATGAACTCGTCGGGGTTAATTTATCATTTACCCAACCGGTCGAATTAAGATTTAATGAGCTTTTAGAAGGCGTAAGAGAGGATATTGCAGTAAAGCTATATGGCGAAGATTTAGAGGTGTTATCAGACAAGGTTCAGGAAATGGCAGCTATTATAAAGACCGTTCCTGGCGCGGGCGATGTGAGTGCAGAACGTACAGCTGGACTACCACAAATGACCGTAAAGTTCAGACGAGATAAAATGGCGCAATATGGACTGGATATTCAAAAAGTAAATGATTACATAAGTACTGCTTTTGCAGGTGGTACCGCTGGCGTCATTTTTGAAGGCGAGAAACGATTTGATCTGGTGGTACGATTTGATGAAAGCCATAGAAAAAGTATTGATGACCTGCGCACGATGTACATCGATCTTAAGGATGGAAGCCAGGTACCCATTATTGAAATAGCAGAGATTGAATACGTGCCTGGACCTATGCAAATCTCACGTGACAATACGTATAGAAGAACCTATGTAGGTGTAAATGCACGAGGCAGAGATGTGGAGTCTGTTGTAAAAGATATACAACAAAAGTTAGATGAAGAACTGGACTTGCCATCAGGATATTATATTACCTATGGTGGAGAGTTTGAAAACCTACAAAGCGCTAAGGATCGTTTAACAATTGTTGTGCCCATCGCCCTGTTCTTGATATTTGTACTGTTATACTTTGCCTTAAAATCCTTTTCACAATCGCTAATGATTTACATCGCGATTCCCTTGGCGGCCATTGGTGGTGTGTTTGCTTTATGGCTTCGAGATATGCCATTTAGTATTTCGGCAGGTGTAGGATTTATTGTGCTATTTGGTGTCGCAGTTCTTAACGGGCTGGTACTTATTAACCGATTTAATTCTTTAAAGGAAGAAGGTGTTACAAGCATAAAGGATAGAATATTTCAAGGGACTAAAGAACGTATTCGCCCCATTATGCTCACGGCTACCACAGATATTTTTGGGTTTTTACCTATGGCATTTTCCACATCAGCCGGTGCAGAGGTGCAACAACCGCTCGCTACGGTAGTTATTGGTGGGATGCTTACGGCCACCCTACTCACGTTGATAGTACTTCCTGTACTCTATATCTTTATAGAAAAGCGACGTGAGCGCAAAGACCAGAACAAGATTGGTTCGTTTAATCCGCAAGCATTGACCACGATTTTAATACTTGGTTTTATGTTAGGTGGTACCGCTTTGGCGAAAGCGCAACAAACACAAGCACCTGTGCCAGACCTCATTGTTCAGGATAGCATTACACCCATTACCTTATCTCGGGCTGTAGAAATTGCCAAAGAGAATTATCCAGCACTCAAGACGAGCCAACTCGAAATAGAAAGACAGAGCGCACTCACGGGCAATGCCTATGACTTCGGTAATACTAAAGTATTTACAGGTGGCGAAGAAGTGGCAGATGGTCAGGGCATTTATACCTTGATAGGTATCGGGCAACAAAATATTGATCTATTGGGAATAGGTGCCAAAAAACGCTTGCAACAACAACGCATCCAGTTAGCCGAAACAGCTTTTGACCTATCTGAAATCCAGATAGAACTGGAAGTCAAAAAAGCCTGGTCAGAAGCTTTTCAGGCAAAGAAGAAATTTGTTCTTTATCGAGAACTGGACAGCATTTATGGTCAATTTGCACAATCTGTAGAACTCAATTTTGAAGTCGAAGCCATTTCGAGACTGGAATATGCTGCTGCGCGCAATCAAGCGTTACAGATAACCAACAGGTTTCAGCAGGCAGAAACAGATTATTTAATCGCATTACAAAAACTCAATCTTTGGTTGACACCAGATACGATGTACACCGTAGCTGATGAATTTGAAGCTACCGAAATTTCGGTGTTAGAGACTGATGATACATTGGATGAACATCCCGAGTTATCGCTTTCGCGAAAGCGTATAGACGAAGCACAAGCAAGCTATGATGCAGCAAGGGCAAGCTTACTGCCCCAGTTTAATCTGCAAGGTGGCCTGCAACGTGTAAATGGCGATAGTGGTTTCTACACCTATCAGGCAGGGATTTCCATACCGCTGTTTTCTGGCCCAGACCGCAGCCGCGCAAAAGCTGCTAAACTGGATGCACAGATTGCAGAAACCAATGCCGCATTCAAACAACGCGAGCTGCAATCCCAATATACACAAGCACAGCAAAATTATACACGATGGCGAGATACTTGGTTTTTCTATAAAACCGAAGCTCTGCCACTTGCCATAGACCAGCGCAAAGGCGCATTGCTCGCCTACAAAGAAGGTGCGCTTGATTATGCAGCATTCACGCAAATTATACGTGATGCCATACAGACCGAAATGGATGCGCTGGACGCACTCGATAATTATTTAGAAGCCTTGTTTAAACTACAATATTTCCAAAACTAAAAAAAGATGAAAAAATTAAAATATATACCGATTACCACAATGCTTATGGCATTGACATTATTCAGCTGTGGCGAGTCAAAAACTGAAGATGGCCACGATGAAGCCACCCATTCTGAAACAGAAGAAAATCACTCTGAAGGGGAAGATGAAGAAGATAATATGGAAGGCGAAACTAAGGAAGTAATGCTCACGGCACAGCAGTTTGAAGCCTTACAGATGGAAATTGACACGCTCTCACAACGTTATATGAGCGGTTATGTAGAAGCAAATGGCACGCTGGAAGTACCACCCCAAAACGAAGCATCCATTACCGCCATAACAGGAGCAAATGTGGCATCCATAGAAGTAATAGAAGGTGATGAAGTGAAAAAAAATCAAGCGGTTGCCTATCTCTCACATCCCAGCATCATACAGATACAGAGCGATTACTTAAATGCACACAGCAACAGTCGGTTTTTAAAACAAGAATACGAACGTCAAAAAAGGCTTTATGAAGCTGGTGTGGCATCTGGTATGAATTTCCAAAAGGCAACGGCAGACTATCAGTCATCTACCGCAATGGTAAACGGGCTGGAAGCACAATTGCGACAGTACAACATCAATGTGAATGGCGTGCGCAATGGCACTATCTACCAGCGTGTTGCATTGCGCAGTCCCATTGCAGGGGTTGTAGAAAAAGTTTTTATAAAAACTGGACAATATGTGGAGCCACAGACCAACCTAATGGAAATAGTAGATACAGACCACGTACACGCAGATTTAATGGTTTTCGAAAAAGATGTTGATAGGGTAAAGAAAGGTCAACAAGTACGATTTAGCGTTCAATCAAGACCAGGAACGGAACTCGTTGCCGAAATTTATTCAGTAGGAAAAACCTTCGAGCAAGATCCTAAAGCGGTGCACGTACACGCAGAAATTGAGAACAAAGGTGGTGGTCTTATCTCAGGAATGTACATTAAAGGTAGGATTGAAGTTGATAACGATGAAACCGCTGAAACCGCATTACCAGAAAGTGCCATTATTACAGAAGGTGGTAGGGATTATGTGTTTAAAGCGCAAAGGGAAGGCAACACTTGGAGTTTTATACCAGTAGAAGTCACTACGGGCGAGAAGGATGGTGACTGGATAGCCATACGTTTTTTTGAAACCCCAGACCCAAATACTCATTTTGCCTTTAATAATGCCTATTACCTTATGGGAGAGATGAAAAAAGGGGAACTTGGTGACGATGATTAAAATGGAATGAAAGAAAAAAGAAAGAAAAACTTAAAAGTAGCAAGAACCTTACAGATTTGGAACGTCATCTACGATGTTATTGAAGTTGCGGTCTCGCTTATTGCTGGATTTACAGCAAATAGTTCGGCTCTGATAGGTTGGGGATTGGACAGCACGATTGAAGTGGTTAGTGCGGGAACATTAGGCTGGCGACTACACGGCGAGATTAAAGGTATCGATGAAGAAAAAGTAAAACGAAGACAAAAAATCACGTTAAACGTAATTGCAGTTTCCTTTACGCTCATCTGTATTTTCATTTCCTACGATTCCATTACAAAGCTTATAAATAAAGAAACCGCAAACTGGAGCACGATGGGACTGATTATATTATTGGTTTCCCTGGTTGTAAATCCTATCCTGATCTATTTCAAAAGAAAGTATGGAAAGAAATTAGACAGTCCAGCCTTGCTGGCTGATGCTAAAGACACCTTTATTTGCTTATACCAAACCGTGGTCGTACTTATAGGATTGCTATTGGTCAACTGGTTAGGCTGGTGGTGGGCAGATCCTGTGGCGGCATTACTTATCGTTCCGTACGCTGCAAAAGAAGGCTATGAAGCCTACAATAAAGCTAAAAATATCAATTATAACACCGCACAAAATGACTGAAATTGAAAAAACATTAAATGACCATAACGTGCGTCCCACCGCAATGCGCATCTTGATTTATAAGTATATGGCCGATAGGGATGCCGCCATCGCCCTGACTGATATTGAGAATGCTTTCGCAAAAGCGGATAGAACCACATTGTACCGAACCCTAAAAACGTTTGAAGAAAAAAACGTGGTGCATCACATAGATGACGGAACTGGAATCTCTAAATACGCACTTTGTGAAGAAGGCTGTAATTGTGAAATAGAACAGGATTTGCATTTACATTTTCATTGCACTAACTGTGACGAAACAGTTTGTTTAACGGAACTAAAAATCCCGCATATCAATTTGCCAGATGGATATTTGGCAGAGGATGTTAATCTCGTGGTTACGGGAATATGCGAAAAATGCAGCAGTAATTTACTTTAATAAACAAACGAACAAATTAGATTGATTTTGAAAAAAAGCACTTTTATAATAACTAAAATGGACTGCCCTTCAGAAGAGCAGATGATTCGGATGAAGTTAGAGTCTTATGCTCAAGTAAAACACTTGGATTTTGATATTCCAAACAGAAAATTGGAAGTATATCACGTGGACGACGTCAAGGCGATAAAAACGTCTATAGCCAGCTTAAAACTTGGGGATTCCTTAGAAGGAACCACAGAAGCCGAACCACCCGTAATGGAAGACCAATCCAAACAAAAAAGAATCCTATGGTGGGTCTTGGGCATCAACTTTGGCTTTTTCGTTATCGAAATGACCACCGGTTGGATTTCTTCTTCGATGGGTCTTGTGGCAGACTCATTAGATATGCTGGCAGATTCCATCGTATATGCATTAAGCCTATTTGCGGTAGGCGGTGCCATTTCAAGAAAAAAGAAGGTTGCGAAATACAGCGGATACTTTCAGATGGCATTGGCAACACTTGGGTTTGCAGAGGTCTTGAGAAGGTTTTTTAGCAATACCGAAACACCCTTGTTTCAATGGATGATTATCGTTTCAATTTTCGCATTGGCAGGTAATTTGATATCGCTCTGGCTCATCAACAAGGCAAAGAGTCAAGAGGCTCATATGCAGGCAAGTGCCATTTTTACATCCAATGATATTATTGTTAATGGTGGTGTTATAGTAGCTGGGGTGCTGGTTTATTTTCTGAATAGTAAATGGCCCGATTTAGTGATTGGCGGCATCGTTTTCACTTTTGTAATGCGCGGTGCATTGAGAATATTGAAATTATCGAAGTAGTTTTTAAAATGATATCAAACTTGATTAGAACATATGAAAAAGAAAAAAATAAACTTACGTGACTTAGAACCAAAAAAACAACAAGGCGAGCACAGTCACGACGATGGCCATAACCATAGCAGCCCTGAAGAAATTTCAAATTTCAGAACCTATCTACCGGCTATTTTCAGCTTCGTAATGTTGATAGCCGGAATTGCTATTGATTACTTTGATGCGTTTCCTTTCTTCAAAGGATGGATTCGCGTAGTATGGTACACGGTAGCCTATATCCCTGTGGGATTCCCTGTAATAAAGGAAGGCTGGGAAAGTATTAAAAAGGGGGATTTCTTTACTGAATTCTTCTTAATGTCCATTGCAACCCTCGGTGCTTTTGCCATAGGCGAATACCCTGAAGGTGTAGCCGTTATGCTATTTTATGCCGTGGGCGAACTCTTCCAAAATGCGGCCGTTAACCGTGCTAAGGGAAATATAAAAGCCTTACTCGATGTAAGACCCAATGAGGCTTTGGTTTATCGTGATGATGATTTTGTTTCAGTAAATCCCGAGACTGTTGAGATTGGCGAAAAGATACAGGTGCGTGTAGGCGAAAAAGTTCCGCTTGATGGCATTCTGCTTTCTGAAAAGGGTTCTTTTAATACTGCTGCCTTGACAGGCGAAAGCAAACCTGATACTATTGCTAAAGGTGATACTGTTTTTGCAGGAAGCATAAATCTTGATGGCGTAATCGAGATTGAAACCACAAAAGAATTTAAAGACAGTTCCATTGCACGAATTTTGGATATGGTGCAGAATGCAACCGCCAGAAAATCAAAGACCGAATTGTTCATTAGAAAATTTGCACGGATTTATACACCAATCGTGGTATTCCTCGCTATCGGACTTACTTTTCTGCCTTACTTTTTTATAGATGATTATGTATTTAGGGATTGGCTCTATCGAGCATTGATATTCCTCGTAATTTCCTGCCCTTGTGCGCTGGTCATTTCCATTCCTCTGGGCTATTTTGGCGGATTGGGTGCGGCATCGCGAAACGGTATTCTATTCAAGGGTGCATCCTTTTTGGATGCAATGACCCAAGTAAACACGGTCGTAATGGACAAAACAGGAACCGTTACCAAAGGCGTTTTTAAAATCAAGGAAATCAATTCCATCACATTTGAGGAAGCCGAATTTATGAAATACCTGATGGCGATGGAAGAACAATCTACTCATCCCATCGCAAAAGCAATTCTCGAATACAAAGCGGACGGGTCAGATTATGAAGCGACAGATGTATCGGAAGTTGCCGGAAAGGGATTGAAAGGAAAGGTCAACGGGAAAACGGTATTGGTAGGTAACAAAGCCTTGATGACCTCAAACAGCATAGAAGTCCCTTCGGAAACAGATGGTATTGTAGAATCAATCGTTATGGTGTCCATAGATGGAACATTTGCAGGTTATGTTACCATTGCAGATGAATTAAAGGATGATGCGCACCAAGCCATTAAACAAATTAGGGATGCAGGAATTTCCAAAATTATAATGCTATCGGGTGACAAAGACTCAATTACACAACAGGTTGCAAAAGAGTTGAAAATCGATTGGGCAAAAGGCGGACTGTTGCCTGAAGATAAACTCAATGAGGTTGAAGAGCTCAAAAAGCAACCCGAAACCAAAGTAGCATTTATTGGCGATGGTATTAACGATGCACCCGTTTTGGCAGCAAGTGGTGTAGGTATTGCAATGGGTGGTTTGGGTAGCGACGTTGCTATAGAAACAGCCGATGTTATCATACAGACCGACCAACCCAGTAAGATTGCAAGAGCGATTAAAATTGGTCGTTCAACGCGACGAATTGTCTGGCAAAATATTGCGCTTGCATTTGGTGTCAAGGTCATAGTCCTCATTCTCGGTGCAGGTGGATTAGCGACAATGTGGGAAGCTGTTTTTGCTGATGTGGGTGTGGCGTTTTTGGCTATATTGAATGCGATACGATTGCAGAAGATGGAATGGAATTAGTACATTCATGAAAATTCATTATTTCATGTATGGCTAAAAACGAACCCATCAAGCAACAATACATACCACGGTCTTACCTGAAAAATTTTGGTGTTGAAGGTAATAACGGCAACTATTTTGTTGATGCTTACAGATTGGAAGATGATTTGCTTCTTGAACAGATTAGTACAAAAAGTATTTGCTTTCAGAAAAATCTTTATACGATTCCGAATGCCGAGATTGATAGGAAATACGATTTGGAATATCATTATGCCGAACACGTCGATTCTGAATTCCCTAAGATTTATAAACTACTTGTCGATGAAAATGTGAAGATATTGACCTCTGAGCAAAAAAGGCAAGTACTATACGTCTGCCTATCCCTTTATTTTAGAACCCCGAGGTTTCTTAATCATCAGAACGCATTTACCGACCAAATTTTAGATAGAATGTTATTGTACGCCGACGAAAACGGCGATGTGAAATTTACATTTGAAGAAGAAAAGCACGAATTCAATATTAAGGATATTGGTAAAGTTAGACACGAATTTAAAGAGCGTAACAGGATTAAATTCTTGGTTCAACATTTGGAAAAATGGAAAGAATTTGTGGATTTCAAATATGATTGTACTATAAATGTCCACCGAATCAATGATGAGGATGCACCATTAATTACTTGCGATAATCCGGTATCAATACGCGGCGTAAAATCAACTCGATTTGAAGGCCTTTTTAATCCTGACTCAGTAATAACTTTGCCTTTAGATACCAAATACTACTTAGAAATCTTTCCAAACAGTATTGCTGATGGTCAAACCAGAATTAATAGGATGGTTCACGATAGGGACTATGTTTTTACTACAAATGGAATCGTTCAGATTAATGCTGAGAAATTGATAATTGGAAAACCGGGTACGATAGAACGACATTTTGAAATTCAATCGAGTTACGAGGATTCTGAAAATGGGGAACAATTTGTTGAAAAGGCAAAGTACAAGTTAGAGCAACTTCAGAAATTTACCGAACTTTTTGAAAAAAAGGGATTAACTTCAAAAGAAACCGTTGGTCAACTGAGAAAAATGCTAAGTCATGAATATTTCAAAGATGAAGACCAACTTATTCAAATGAAAAGGCTACTTATTGCTGCCGGACATTGGAATCAGAATCCGAAATAGAAATATCATAGTCCCCTATTTTTTTCACTGGTGCTACAAAAACTCGGTAGGCATTCGTCTATAAAAACTAAAACAAAGAACCAATCCAACTTCCTAAATAATATGTCTACAGTTTTAGTATATAAGTATTTGCTTAAATAATGATATATTTGTAGACGCGTTAAGTTAAAATTGATGAGCTTGGAAATAACCTGTACCCGGAATGAAGCCGACCATAAACAAATATCACGGTGCAAGAGGACAATAGAAAATTCTTCCGATAGTTTTAAGGCCATGAGCAAAATTTTGGCCCTTGCCGGAAGTGAGGTACGACTGAAAATCCTATTTCTTTTGAACATAGAAAATGAATTGTGTCCTTGCGATATTGCTGACATTCTTGAAATGAGTGTCCCCGCGGTATCCCAACATATCCGTAAAATGAAGGATGCAGGAATTATCACATCGAGACGTGAAGGTCAAACATTATATTATTCGTTGGTAAAGAGTGAGGATAATGTTTTAAATGGAATTTTCAGTTCAATTTCGATAAGAAAGAAAACAGCTTAGAAAGTTTAAATTATGGCATCGAATAATACTTCAAACACCGCGGCCTATACCAGTATTTTTACCGCAGTTGCAGCATCAATATGCTGTATTACCCCTGTCTTGGCACTGATTGCTGGAACAAGCGGCATTGCATCTACCTTTTCCTGGGTCGAGCCGTTTAGACCCTATTTTATCGGCTTGACCATTATTGTTTTGGTATTTGCATGGTATCAGAAATTACGGCCAAAAACAAAGGAAGAAATAGATTGTGCCTGTGACGATGATGCGAAACCTACATTTTGGCAATCCAAACAATTTTTGTTCATCGTAACCGTATTTTCGGGATTGATGCTGGCCTTCCCGTACTATTCCAACTTATTTTATGCACAGCCCACAAAGGACATCGTCTATGTCTCTCAATCCAATATCGAAAAGCACACGTTTTATGTTGAGGGAATGACTTGTGTGGGTTGTGAGGCACACGTAGAAAGTGAAGTCAATAAGTTGGATGGAATTATTTCGGTAAAAACCAGCTACGAAAATGCCAACACCATAGTGGAATTTGACAAGACCAAAACCGATTTGCCCGCAATCAAAAAAGCCATAAACAGTACAGCTTATAAAGTAGTCAAATAATGAGACCTCAGTTAATATCAACAATTACTTGCCCAAATTGCGGGCTTGAAAAAGAAGAGGAAATGCCAACAACGGCCTGTCAATTCTTTTATGAATGTGACAATTGCAAAAAAGTCCTTAAGCCAAAAGAAGGGGATTGTTGTGTCTTTTGTTCCTACGGTACTGTCGCTTGTCCACCTATTCAGAATAACGAAGATTGTTGCTGATTGATTGCCTACACAGTTCTCTAGTAAAAGAAAACTTTTTCGGTGCATTTAAAAACAGTTCATTTTAACGGCCCTTTTTTTGAACTTCTTTTCTATTTCAAAAATTCTGTTGTCATTCGGTCACATTTGTGGTCTCTTTTATTTGTTTCGTTAATTGACCTTTTATGGGACTTAGATTCATAAATCTAATACTGAAGCTAACGCATGTAATAAATGTGATACTTTTTCAAAAAATTATGCTATAAAGGATTAAAAAGCATAGAAATAGCCCAATTTGAATCAAATAATACCGAGCTTAATTTAAAACCAGTTTTGCGTGCAAATTGCGTGCAAATGAAAAAAGCTCCAAAAGTTAAAAACTCTTGAAGCCTTACTGTTACTGTGGAGAATACCGGATTCGAACCGGTGACCTCTTGCCTGCCAGGCAAGCGCTCTAGCCAACTGAGCTAATCCCCCGTAAGAGAGCGCAAAGGAACTACTTTTTTCTGAAACTATCAAAAATTGGGCCCTGCTTAATCTTTTTTAACGCTCAACACCAGCAACGGTATGGGCACAAAAAACTCTGATTTTAGAATTGTGTTTTTCTCCCATAATTTCTTGAAGAACCCTCGCTTTCTTCTAAAAACACACAACATATCCGGATGCTCTTTTTGGAAATGCTCAATTACTCCCAAGTATGTCGTTGCATTTTCGGTAATGGTCAATTGCTTGCTTAAATCCATGAGAGCTGTGTTCACTTTAAGATCGTCTTCAGAATATCCCGGTCTTTTCACCAAAAGCAAACTGACCTCCGACCTAAACTTGTTCTTAATGGTCACTAATGGACTTAGAATACTGTTTCTCTTTAAAATTCCCGAGCCAAAAGCGGTCAATATCTTTTTTACAGGCTTAAACTCAGTTCCCTTGGGAACAATCAAAGTTGGGATGTTGGTTTGCTTTATGATTCGCCCCGAAGTATTTCCCAAATAAAGCTCTTCCTGAATATCGTTACTTCTTGGAGCAATAATGATCAGGTCTATTCCCAACTCTTTGTTGATGTCCTTTAATCCATCCACAATATCGCCATTGTACGTAGCCATCTTAATATCGATACCCTTCGTGTCCACCTGTTCAATCACTTCTTTTAAATGCTCCTTACTGCTTTTCGCAACTTTCTGTTCCACATTGGCCAAACTCCCAACAGCCGTAGTGACCGAGAACACATCCATCACAAAAATTTTGGCGCCAAAATTTGTTGCAAAATCGATGGCGTATTGCAATGTGCTTGAAGAATTTGGTGAAGTTCCAATGGGTACAAGTATATTATTCATGTATTTGGTGATTGAGATTAAAACCTAAATTTACAACTTAATTGAAATGAATCCATGATCCGGCACGCAAAGATATCCGAAATAAAGGATATCCTGAACATCACCAAGGCCTGTGCAACAAAAATGCAGGAAAACGGTATTTTTCAGTGGAATGACCACTACCCCTCCGAAGCTGCCTTTATGCGTGATGTGGAACGGGGTGAACTTTACGTCATCGAAGAAAAGGGAACTATTATAGGTACCGTCGTCATTTCAACCAATATGGATGAAGAATATGTGCCTATCGAATGGTTGACACCGAATGGCAACAGCACGTATATCCATCGCCTTTCTGTGCACCCCGATTACCAAGGCAAAGGATTGGCCCAGCAATTGATGGATTTTGCGGAAAACTATTCCAAGAAACATGGATTTGTATCGGTTCGGCTGGATACCTTTTCCCAAAACCACAGAAATCAACGATTTTACGAACAGCGAGGCTATCAAAAATTGGGTGACATTTTCTTCCCCAAACAAAGTGAACATCCCTTTCATTGTTATGAATTAGTGCTGTAACTTGCGGCCGATTTGAGCACACACGTCAACTTTAAAAGCATCAACCAACTGGCCATTCCCGCTACCATTTCGGGGATTGCGGAGCCGTTGCTTTCCATTACTGACACGGCCATTGTAGGTAATATTCCAGTAGATGGATTGGAGTCTTTGGCTGCTGTCGGAATTGTAGGGTCTTTTTTGTCCATGCTCATTTGGGTGTTGGGGCAGACCCGAAGTGCCATCTCCGCCATTATTTCACAATATTTGGGTGCTGGAAAGTTGGATGAAGTCAAAAACCTGCCTGCTCAGGCTATTTTTCTCAATATTCTTTTGAGCATCATTATCTTGGTCTCCACCGTATTTATTGTAGATGATATTTTTCGACTCTTTCGGGCCTCCGGAAAAATATTGGACTATTGCGTTTCCTATTATTCCATTCGGGTTTGGGGCTTTCCGTTAACGCTGTTCACGTTTGCCATTTTTGGCATTTTCCGGGGTTTACAGAATACGTTTTATCCCATGGTCATTGCCATGTTGGGCGCTGGATTGAACATCCTACTCGATTTTATCTTTGTTTATGGGATTGATGGGTATCTCCCTGCCATGTATCTGGAAGGAGCTGCATGGGCCAGCCTAATCTCGCAAGGCATTATGGCGATTTTGGCTCTGATACTACTGTTGAAAAAGACCGAAATCAGCATGAAACTCAGCCTTCCGTTCAATACCGAAATCAAACGGTTGGTGTTCATGAGCCTGAATTTGTTTGTGAGAACCGCAGCTCTAAATGCAGCCTTAATGCTGGCCGTTCGGGAAGCCACTATCTTGGGCGACCGTTTTATTGGTGCACACACCATTGCGGTGAACTTATGGCTCTTCGCCGCCTTTTTTATTGATGGCTATGCAGCAGCTGGCAACAGTATGGGAGGTAAACTTTTGGGAGCCTCCGACTATAATGGCCTTTGGAAACTGGCCAAGACCATTTTTAAATATGGAATGGTAGTTAGTTTGTTCCTGATGCTCTCAGGATTCGTCTTCTATAGACCCATCGGGCGGCTATTTTCGAATGAAGAAATCGTGCTACAGACCTTTTACAGTATTTTCTATATTGTAATCATCGGGCTTCCCATGAACACCATTGCCTTTATTTTTGATGGACTTTTTAAAGGTCTGGGTGAAATGAAATATTTACGGAATGTGCTGCTTTCTGCCACATTTTTGGGCTTTATTCCCGTTCTCTACTTTGGAAAATTCATGGGCTGGGGCTTCTATGCCATTTGGATAGCTTTTGTGGTTTGGATGATGATTCGTGGATTTGCCCTGATTTGGAAATTTAGACAAAAGTTCAGGCCCTTGGTACAAAACACTTAATTTAGCATTGAAAAACAACAAGTTCAAGTTCAAGTTCAAGAACCAAGAACTCATAACTCATAACTCATAACTCATAACTGAAATTAATGCCCACGGATAGACCCAACGGAAGTTTATATACCAAAATCGACAACGGAGTTGCCACGGTGGAATTCGGTCATCCGGCTAGTAATTCCTT
This sequence comes from Flagellimonas iocasae, assembly GCF_042682725.1. Taxonomy (NCBI): domain Bacteria; kingdom Pseudomonadati; phylum Bacteroidota; class Flavobacteriia; order Flavobacteriales; family Flavobacteriaceae; genus Flagellimonas; species Flagellimonas iocasae. The sequence continues at coordinate 566,385 of NZ_JBHUHU010000003.1, forward strand.
TGTGTCAGAATTGTTGACGCGATTGGCCAACGAATTTGCCAAACTTTCGGATAATGATTCGGTTTCCTTGATTGTTTTAAAATCCGAAGGCGACCGAGCCTTCTGCGCCGGAGCTTCGTTTGATGAATTGGTGGCTATTTCAAATTTGGAAGAAGGCAAGGCCTTTTTCAGCGGATTCGCTAACGTTATCAATGCCATGCGTAAATGCAAGAAGCCAATTATCGGTCGCGTTCAAGGGAAAACTGTAGGCGGTGGGGTCGGATTGGCTGCTGCTTGCGATTATGTCTACGCCACGGTGGATGCCGCGATAAAATTATCCGAGATTTCCATCGGAATAGGCCCTTTTGTCATTGCGCCTGCTGTGGAACGAAAAATAGGAAAAGCCGCCTTGGCAGAACTCTCCTTAGCCCCAACCGAGTGGAAAAATGCCTATTGGGCCCAAGAAAAAGGATTGTTTGCAAAGGTGTATGATTCCATAGCAGAAATGGATAAGGAATTGGAGTTCCATGTACAGCGTTTGGCTTCATACAATCCCAATGCTTTATCTGAAATGAAACGTGTGCTTTGGGAAGGAACGGAGCATTGGGACCAATTGTTGGCCGAGCGCGCAGAAGCTTCTGGCAAGTTGGCCCTTTCCCCAGAAACCAAAGCTGCCTTGGAAAAATTTAAAAAATAAAGTTGATATCATGAGAAATATTGTGTTCCCCGCATTAGTTGTTATTCTGGTGGTGGTTTATGTCTTCAACAGAGTCCGCAACAACAGGAAGTTCAAGAGGTAATATTTTATATATAATATATACAATATAATATTGCATATATTTGTTAATATAGAATTTGCAAATCATACCTCTAATGGAACATGTAAAAAAGCTCATTGAAGTTGATAAGTCGCTTGTAGTGAAACTTAAAGTGCTTTCTGCATTTGAAAACCTGAGCGTTAAGGCCTTGATGGAAAAAGCTATTGTCGAATACGTCAAAAAGAAAGAACTGGAACGCTTCGAAAGCCTTTCAGAGGAAGAAAAAGAAGACCTTGGGCTTCTACTTTTGATGCAACAAGCAGATACCAAAGAATTTGCCAACGAGGATGATATTTTTAAAATCCTTGATCAATGAAGATCAAATATCATAAATCACTTGAAAAAGATTTAAGAAAGATTAATGATAAAAAGATAAAGCAAAAGTTAAAGCTCATCATTCTAGAAATGAAAGAGGCCAAGGTTTTGGATGAACTTACTTCCGTCAAGAAATTAGCAGGACATCCCAATGCATTCAGGATGCGAATAGGTTCTTACCGCCTAGGCTTTTATTATGAAAACAATACCTTGATATTGTCACGTTTTGTAAAGCGAAATGATATCTATAAACTTTTCCCATAGGCCCATTGGACAATATCTCACTTCCCAAAGACAAAAAGGTTTACTTCGCCAGTGATAATCACTTAGGGGCTCCTTCCCGAAAGGACAGTCTGCCCCGAGAAAAAAAGTTTGTGGCTTGGCTGGACAGCATCAAATACGATGCTCATGCCATTTTTCTCATGGGCGACCTTTTTGATTTTTGGTTTGAATACAAAACTGTCGTCCCCAAAGGTTTTACCCGAACCTTGGGCAAATTGGCCGAGCTTTCGGACATGGGCATACAAATCACGTATTTTGTGGGCAATCACGACCTTTGGATGAACGGGTATTTTGAAGAAGAGCTGAATATCCCCGTATACCATAAGCCGCAGCAGTTTTTAATTAACGATACATCCTTTTTTATTGGACATGGTGATGGATTGGGCCCACACGACAAGGGCTTTAAACGCATGAAAAAAGTGTTTACAAATCCTGTTGCACAATGGTTCTTTAAATGGTTACATCCAGATTGGGGAGTGCGATTGGGACAGCATCTTTCCGTGAACAATCGAATTATTTCCGGTGAGGCCGATGCAACATTTTTAGGTGAGGACAAGGAGTGGCTCATTCTCTATGCCAAGCGAAAATTGGAACAGCAGTATTACGACCATTTCATTTTTGGTCATCGACATCTTCCGATGGAAATCAAACTGAATGAAAAATCAACCTACACCAACCTAGGAGATTGGATTTCATATTTTACCTATGCGGTTTTTGATGGTGAAAAATTGACATTGAAAAAGCTGGAGGATTAATCCTTTTCGTGTTCGTCAATATCTTTCTGAAGGTCTAATTTTCGAAACGTGGGTGAAGCAATGGCCGTTGCCCCCGCAGTGAGCAAGGTCATGCATCCACCGAACACCACAGCGGTTACCGTTCCCATAAGTTTTGCGGTCAAGCCACTTTCAAACGCGCCCAACTCATTGGAAGAACCTACGAACATCGAATTTACGGAAGCCACCCGTCCTCTCATGTTGTCTGGTGTCTTTAACTGCAGAATCGTTTGGCGAATAATCATGGAAACACCATCCACTGCTCCGCTTAAGAACAAGGCTATCACGGACAGCCAGAACAGTTCAGAAAGTCCAAACACGATGATGCATGCCCCGAAGGCAAAGACCGCTATCAACAATTTCTTACCTGCATTTTTATGCAAAGGAAACTTGGTGGAACCCAACATGGTAATGGATGCACCTACGGCTGGTGCTGCCCGTAAAATTCCAAATCCTTCTGACCCCACATGCAAAATATCTTGTGCGTACACTGGTAAAAGTGCTACTGCACCCCCAAAAAGTACCGCAATCATATCCAAGGTTAGGGCTCCAAAAATGGCTTTATTTCCAAAAACAAATCTAAGGCCATCCCGCAAGCTCTGAAAAACCGGTTCCCCAATTTTTGGATTCAAAATGGGTTTTTTAGGGATTTGCAACAGAAAAAGAAGGGCCATCAAAGAAAAACCAAAAATGACACACATACTCCAATGAACGCCAATCCAACTGATGGAAAATCCGGCCAAAGCCGGACCCAAAACCGAGGCCAATTGCCATGTGGAACTGCTCCATGTGGCCGCATTGGGATAAATTTTCTTGGGAACGATCAACGCTATCAATGAAAAAATGGTAGGCCCCAAAAATGAGCGTACCAATCCTCCCATAAAAACCAAGGCGTAAATGGAATACAATATAGTCCTAAAGTTCCATGTGTCTTGAAGGCCCGGCCAGCTCAATAAAAACAGCCCCAGACTAATCACCGAAAACCCAGCGATACAGGTGACCAATAGGTTTCTTTTCTCACGTTGATCCACAATGTGGCCCGCAAACAAAGCCATTCCAACCGCAGGAATCACTTCCATTAATCCAATAATTCCCAAAGACAATGGATCTTTGGTCAAGGAATACACCTGCCATTCAATGACGATGAATTGCATGGACCATGCAAACACCATGGCAAAACGTACCAGCAAAAAAATGTTGAACTCCCTATAACGGAGTGCAGCGTATGGATCCATAAATGTCTAGCGAATGTCTCTAAGTTTCAGTTGAAGGCTCACCGTTCCGTTCCATTCATTTTCATCAAGCGAAAATACGGCATCAAACGGTTTTTTATTCGCAACCAGACCCAATTTATTTCCCAAATTAAAACCTATGGCCCCAATGGGTGTGGAGCCCTTTTGTGAGATGGATGCCTTCAAATGTTTTTCCTCTTCACCCACCCCTCTGGCATAGCCGGTGTCCTGGATTCCTTCGGCCATAAAAACAGGGGTCATATTGCCTGGTCCAAAAGGCGCAAATTGTTTCAGGATTCGCATTAATTTTGGGGTGATTTGATTCAGTTCCAATGGGGCATCAATGGAAATTTCGGGTTGCAACAAATGTGGGTCGATGGTTTCCGAGACCACTTTTTCAAATTGTTGTTTGAAGGTTTCGTACTGTTCCTCCAAAAGGGTAAGCCCAGCTGCGTACATGTGCCCGCCAAACTGCTCAATACAATCGGAGCAACCTTCCAAGGCGTTGTAAATATCGAACCCCTTCACAGATCGCGCAGAAGCGGATAATTTATCCCCACTTTTGGTAAAGACCAACGTAGGCCGGTAATAGGTTTCGGTAAGACGCGAGGCGACAATCCCAATAACTCCTTTGTGCCAATTTTCATTGTACACCACCGAAGTGAATCGATTTTCTTCATCGTTTTCTTGAATCTGTAACAACGCAGCTTCAGTAGTTTCTTGATCCAAGTTTCTTCGCTCCGCATTGAACGACTCTATTTCTTGGGCAAACTGCTGCGCCATATTAAAATCAGTTTCCGTCAATAAGGCCACCGCATGCTGCCCGTGTTTCATCCGACCTGCAGCATTGATTCGGGGTGCGATGATAAAAACCACATCAGTGATGGTGAGTGTTCTCTTTTTGACTTGATCAATCAAAGCTTGAATCCCAATTCTTGGGCTGGTATTGATCACCTGAAGTCCAAAATGAGCCAGCACTCGATTTTCCCCCGTGATGGGTACAATGTCCGCCGCAATGGCCGTCGCCACCAAATCTAAATACAGAATAAGGTCTTCCGCTGTTTTACCTTTTCGGGAGGCCAGTGCTTGAATCAATTTGAACCCCACCCCACAACCACAGAGTTCTTTGTAAGGATATGTGCAATCCTCTTGTTTTGGATCCAGAATAGCCACTGCATCGGGAAGATTCTCCCCAGGTCTGTGGTGGTCACAAATGATAAAGTCGATCCCCTTTTCTGTCGCGTATACCACTTTTTCAATGGCTTTGATTCCACAGTCCAAGGCAATAATCAACGAGATGTCGTTATCCGCGGCATAATCTATACCTTGAAAAGAGACACCGTACCCTTCTTCATATCTATCGGGAATATAGGTGGCCACATTGGGATAGCTTTCTTGTAAATAGGAAGCCATAAGGGCCACCGATGTTGTTCCATCCACATCATAATCCCCGTACACCAAAATATTTTCCTGATTTTCAATGGCGGATTCTATTCGTTCCACTGCTTTTTGCATATCCTTCATTGAAAAAGGGTCGTGCAAGTGCTCCAATTCTGGCCGGAAAAAAAGTTTGGCCTCGTCATAATTATGAATGCCTCGTTGCAAAAGTAAATGAGCCACCAATGCATCAACATTCAATTCCCTTGATAGTCGATTGATGTCTTCTTGTGTAGGTTTGGGTTTTAGGGTCCAACGCATAATTTGTAAAGTTCAAGTACAAAATTCAAGCTCAAGATAAAATTTGGAATTACTTCTTGTTTTTGACTATTGTGGCTGTGATTTTAATCAATTGTTCAACTTCATCCAATAAACCAATGCGCTTTTCTCTATTGCCATAGTCTATTCTGTTCAAAATCTTGAGGTTTACTCTTGACTCTTTCAGTTCCCTTAATGATATGGTAGCCCTGTGCACATAATCTTTATCCGTATTTGTGCCTTGAGCCTCACCAAAATTCAAGGCTGCTCCACCTGCAGAGCGAAGCAATTGATTTCCGTAATATTGACCCGTAAAATCGTTGGATAAATCTTGGCAAAAAGAAGCAATGCTGGCTGCCAAATCAACAAACCTTTCCTCTAAATCAAACTTTTTCTGTGTCATAAACCATTTTGATATGATTTTGAGGTTGACCCAATAAATATAAATGATTTACCTGACTTTGAGTTTGAATTTTGTACTTGACCTTTTTCCTTTGGGCAAACCTGTACTTGCGCTTGAACTTGAGTTTTGCGCTTTACCCCTATTTATGATGATACAGAATCTTGATCTCCAACTTAGCAAACTGCCTGAACATTTCCATAACACCACAATATTTTTCTACGGATAAATCCACCGCTTTTTGCAATTTATCTTCCTTAAGATTGGAGCCGGTAAAGTGGTATTCCACGGTTACCGAATCATAATATTTGGGGTGTTCCTCGGTAAGATTGGCAATGGTTTCTATTTTGAAATCATCTACCTCCAATTTCATTTTCTGTATCAATGAAGCAACATCCAGCCCGGAGCAGCCCGCCAATGCGGAAAGCATCAAGGCTTTAGGTCGCAATCCTGCTCCGGAGCCACCGCTTTCGGGCCCTGCATCAATTCTTACGGTATGTCCTGATGGATTGGTGCTTTCAAAGGCCATTTCGCCCAACCATTTGGTGGTAATGTGATTTGTCATACAATCAAATTTTTGTTTCTTGTAGAACATCAAAAATACGATTTAAAATCGCACTTATGGCCTTAGTAACTCCTCTTGACCCCAATCACGATCCCGAAACCAAACAATTGGCCGAGTTTTTCAATGAGACCCTAGGGTTTTGCCCAAATTCTGTATTGACCATGCAACATCGACCTGCTATTTCCAAGGCATTTATCAACCTTAACAAAGCGGTCATGGCCAATGAAGGAAGGGTGACCTCGGCCTTAAAACGGATGATTGCCTGGGTAAGTAGCAATGCAACAGGATGTCGCTATTGCCAAGCCCATGCCATTAGGGCCGCGGAACGTTACGGTGCGGAGCAGGAACAATTGGACAATATTTGGGAATACCGAACCCATCCTGCTTTTTCCGAAGCGGAGCGCGCTGCACTCGATTTTTCTCTGGCTGCTTCACAGGTGCCCAATGCGGTGAATGCCGAAATCAAGGAGCGACTGTATCAACATTGGAATGAAGGTGAAATTGTGGAAATGCTGGGGGTGATTTCCCTGTTCGGTTACCTCAACCGATGGAATGATTCCATGGGTACCTCCATTGAAACCGGTGCTGTGGAAAGTGCCGAACAGTATTTGGGAAAACACGGCTGGGAAAAAGGAAAGCATGATGGGTCTAGATACTAGACTTTGGACTCAAGACAAACCGAAACCTTTTTTTGCAATTCTGGCAACACCTCTTCTTCAAACCAAGGATTTTGACTCAGCCAAAACCGGTTTCTGGGTGAGGGGTGCGGCAACACCATATAATTTGGCAAGTAGTTTTTGAAGTTCTTCACGGTTTCGGTGAGATTCTTTTTCATGGCATCCCCCAAATAATAACGCTGTGCATATTGACCGATAAGAATGGTCAATTTTAGGTTTGGTATATTTTGAAAAAGCGGCTTATGCCATAAGGGTGCGCATTCCGGTCTGGGGGGTAAATCACCTGATTTTCCTTTTCCCGGATAACAAAATCCCATGGGAATCAAGGCAAATAAACGTTCGTCGTAAAATTGTTCTTCTGAAACACCCAACCATTTCCGTAGTTGTTTTCCGCTGGGGTCATCCCAAGGAATTCCCGTTTGATGCACTTTGGTCCCCGGAGCTTGCCCAATAATGGCAATTTTGGATTCGGGATGAGCGGCCACAATGGGTCTTGGTCCCAAGGGGAGATGCTCTGTACAATGCGAACAGTTTCTTATTTGGTTGAGCAGCTGGTCCATACAAGAAATGGGTCGGGAAATTGTTGGGTAGCTAACGGCTATTTCTTACCGCCCACCACAATCACAAATTCTCCCTTTGGTGGATGGTTGGTAAAATGTTCCAGTACTTCGGATAGTGTTCCCCGTACCGTTTCCTCGTAGAGTTTGGTGAGTTCACGAGATACGGAAACCGGTCTGTCCGCTCCAAAGTATTCCACAAATTGGGTCAAGGTCTTCAAAAGCTTATGGGGAGATTCATAAAAAACCAAGGTTCTGGGTTCTTCAGCCAATTGTTCCAATCGGGTTTGACGACCTTTTTTTATGGGTAGGAATCCTTCAAACACAAAACGGTCATTTGGTAGGCCACTGTTCACCAAAGCGGGAACAAAAGCGGTGGCTCCGGGAAGACATTCCACTTCAATTCCGTTTTCAACGCAAGCGCGTGTCAATAAAAACCCAGGGTCTGAAATGGCAGGGGTTCCCGCATCCGAAATAAGGGCGATGGTACTTTCACCCTTCAACTTATTTACCAATCCATCCACTTGTTTGTGCTCATTGTGCATGTGATGGCTCTGAAGTGGTGTATTGATTTCAAAATGTTTGAGCAATTTTCCACTGGTACGAGTGTCTTCGGCCAAAACCAAATCCACTTCCTTCAAGATTTTTATGGCCCGAAGCGTGATATCCTCAAGGTTTCCAATTGGGGTCGGAACCAAATATAGTTTTCCCATGGACCTAAGTTACGCCTTCCTTCTAAAAAGTGATTGGAATGTTGTTGAATTAAGCGAACCGACGCTCAATTAATGCCATCAAACGAGTTTCATATTCCTCTTTGCCTTCCCAATTGTCGTACTCCGGTTTCACCATATTGGTGATAAAGGCAATGGAGCGCTCCTCGGTTTCAATAGTGTTCAATTGCGATAACACGCGGGTGTAATCCTCCATGCTGCCATCGAAAAGATGCTTTACAAAGGCAAGTTTGTCATTGAGCCCAATTTGAAGGTCTTTGACAAACGTATCGTTCAAGGACTTTGGTTTGACTTTCTGTTCCGGTTTCTCAATTGTTTCAGCTACACCAATATTTTCCTTATCATTCTTCATAAGGTCGGGCTTGGCCACAAACTCAGCAAAAACCTGTTCCAGAGCCATTTCAGCGGGCATTTCGGAGACCATGTCCTTTATGGTTTCCATGCCGGGAGTCATAATATCTTCTTCGTGCGGATTGCTTTCGGGAACAGAAATATTTCCGCTCAAAACAGCATTGGCCACTTTTTCAAAACGAGAAGCGATTACGTTTTTGGAAACATCCACCTCAACATCGGTCAATTTCTCATCAATGAACTTGAGAACCGCCAACTTTTCATAAATTTTTCGCGCCTTATCGTACAACTCCGCCAAATCTTGATCTTCACGAGTTGTGATGATCTCGGTGGAGAGTTTTATCAGTTCTTCCCTTAGTTTCCGTATCATAGCTAATCTTCTTTACTATAAAAATATAATCATTTTGTGCTTACCCTTGCGAACAAAAGGTTAAATTTTGGCTCAAATGCCGTAGGTGCATTTTTTTAGTAGCTTTGTGTTTCGTTTTCTAAACAACGAAAACCCACTCAATTTCTTTCAAAAATACGGTATGTTTCTCGAAAACACGGTCAACCCTAAAGAGCAGTTTGGATGGATAGAGGTCATCTGCGGCTCCATGTTTTCCGGAAAGACCGAAGAGCTTATCCGAAGGCTGAAACGGGCCCAATTTGCCAAGCAAAAGGTAGAGATATTCAAACCTATTGTAGATACCCGGTACCACGAAGACATGGTGGTCTCACACGATGCCAATGAAATTCGTTCCACACCTGTACCTGCCGCGGCAAACATTCGTCTTTTAGCGGATGATTGTGATGTGGTTGGAATTGATGAGGCCCAATTCTTTGATGATGAAATAGTTACGGTTTGCAATGATTTGGCCAACCGGGGCGTTCGTGTGGTGGTCGCCGGACTGGATATGGATTTTAAGGGCAACCCTTTCGGTCCCATGCCCGCCCTTATGGCTACCGCGGAATACGTAACCAAGGTCCACGCCGTTTGCACCCGAACCGGAAATTTAGCCAATTATAGTTTTAGAAAATCCAGTAACGACAAGCTTGTCCTTTTAGGTGAAACCGAAGAATACGAACCTTTGAGCAGAGCCGCTTTTTATAAGGCCATGCTGCGGGAAAAGGTGAGACAAATGGATGTGGATGCCGAAGAAGTGAATGCTAAAAAGAAAAAAGCCAATGAGTAAGATTGGGGAAACCACGCTGCAATTGGACCTGACCGCACTTGAACACAATTTCAGGTACTTACGAGCCAAAATAGCCCCGACCACCAAATTTTTGGCCGTGGTAAAGGCTTTTGCCTACGGCAGCGATATGGTGGCCATTGCCCAAAAGATGGAACAGTTGGGCGCAGACTACTTGGCGGTCGCTTATGCCAAAGAGGGGTCCCTTTTGCGGGATGCAGGGATTAAAACCCCTATTTTGGTATTGCACCCATTACCTGCCAATTTTGATGAAATTATAGACCGTTGTTTGGAACCCAGCCTATACTCCAAGAAGATTCTAACTGAGTTTTTAGATGTTGCCAAAGCTAAAAATCAGAAGGGGTATCCCGTTCACATTAAGTTTAACACAGGACTGAACCGTTTGGGTTTTAATGAGACTGATATTGATTTTGTAGCTGAGCAATTAACGGACAAAAAGGAAATAAAAGTGACTTCACTATTTTCCCATTTGGCTGCTTCCGAAGATATGGACGAGAAACCCTTCAGCCTAAACCAAATCAATACCTTCAAAAAAATCAGTCAAAAGCTCATCCAAAAATTGGGCTATGCCCCCATGCGGCACATGCTGAATACATCGGGAATCATCAACTATCCCGAAGCACAGTTTGAAATGGTACGCAGTGGCATCGGACTGTATGGTTATGGAAATGATGCCGGAGTTGATTCACAACTAAAACCCATAGCCTCGTTAAAAACCATCATTTCGCAAATCCATCATATTGAAGCCCATGAAACGGTGGGGTATAACAGAGCGTTCACATCAGAAAGTTCAAGGAAAACAGCAACTCTGCCCTTGGGTCATGCGGATGGCATTGGCCGACAATATGGCAATGGAAAGGCCAGTGTACTCATCCATGGTAAACAAGCACCCATCATTGGGAATGTGTGTATGGATATGATCATGGTGGATGTCACGGGTATTGATTGCAAAGAAGGGGACGAAGCCATTGTGTTCGGTCAAAATAAATCCGCAGAAGATTTTGCCGCTGGGGCCAAAACCATCTCCTATGAAATCCTAACGGCCATCTCGCAGCGGGTGAAAAGAGAGATCATAGCGAGTTGAATTTTTCTATTTTTCTTCCAGCGAATCGGTTTTTTACTTATTTTGTTACGTATTAACCAAAACCTTAACTATACATGGGATTTGTAAAAGAATTTAAGGACTTTGCCATGAAAGGAAACCTGGTGGATATCGCCGTAGGTTTCGTCATGGGTGCCGCTTTCAACAAAGTGGTTTCCTCATTTACCGGAGGAATTGTCTCTCCGTTGATTGGACTGTTGTTCAAATCGGATTTCAACGATTTGAAATATGTCATAACTGAAGGAACCGTGAACGATGCCGGAGAAACTGTTGGGGAAATAGCCGTGCTCTACGGGGCATTCCTGACCAACGTCATCGACTTCCTCATTGTGGCCTTTGTAATGTTCATGATCGTGAAAGGTGTGAACAAAATGAAGAAAAAAGAAGAACCTGCTCCAGAACCACCAAAAGGTCCTACTCAGGAAGAGCTTTTGGCCGAAATTCGGGATTTGTTGAAGAAATAAAATCGTAGGTGCTGACTGAATTTCAGCATCCCGCTACACCACAATAACCCTTTAAAAACCATCAATGTGTTTCGCTAACATATTGATGGTTGTTTTATTTATAACATTTTGTTATTTTTTGATGATTGATTGCGTAAATGCTTGTTTAAGTCGCAGACTGGCGTACCTTTGTCCCAAGAAATTTTAAAACGATGAAAGTAGCAGTTGTTGGTGCCACCGGAATGGTAGGCGAGGTCATGTTGAATGTATTGGAAGAACGCAACTTCCCCATTACCGAATTGTTGTTGGTTGCCTCGGAGCGTTCTGTGGGCAAAAAACTTACCTATAAAAACGTAGCATATACCGTAATTGGTTTGGAAGATGCCGTTACGGCACAGCCTGATATTGCCATCTTCTCCGCAGGAGGTGACACTTCTTTGGAGTGGGCTCCGAAATTTGCTGAAGTAGGAACTACTGTCATCGACAACTCCTCCGCTTGGCGTATGGACCCGACCAAAAAATTGGTGGTTCCCGAAATCAATGCCAGTGAATTGACTGTTGAGGACAAAATCATAGCCAACCCCAACTGCTCCACCATTCAATTGGTGATGGCGTTGAATCCATTGCACAAAAAATATAAAATGAGACGGGTAATCGTTTCTACTTATCAATCTGTTTCTGGAACTGGAGTAAAAGCGGTTCAACAAATGGAGAACGAGGCTGCCGGAGTGGAAGGTGAAATGGCTTATCCGTATCCCATCAACCGAAATGCATTGCCGCATTGCGATGTGTTTTTGGAAAATGGCTACACCAAAGAAGAAATGAAACTGGCTCGCGAGCCCCAAAAAATACTGGATGACCGCACATTTTCAGTGACAGCCACAGCAGTGCGTATCCCAACTGCTGGCGGACACTCAGAATCCGTAAATGTGGAATTCCATAACGATTTTGATTTGGCAGAGGTTCGAAAACTGCTCAGCGAGACGCCAGGTGTGGTGGTTCAGGACAATCCCGAGACCAACAGCTACCCTATGCCCATTTATGCCAATGGCAAGGATGAGGTATTTGTGGGTCGTATCCGAAGGGATGAGACCAACCCCAACACCTTAAATATGTGGATTGTGGCCGACAACCTTCGGAAAGGGGCTGCGACTAACGCTGTACAGATTGCGGAGTATTTGGTGGAGCATAACTTAGTGAAAAACTATTCCATCAGCCAATAGTTGAATCTTTTTTAATAGCAAGGCCCATCACAAGGAATGGCATTGTTATAATTTTCTTCTGTTATGGTATAGGTATATTGGTTCGTATTTATTTCATAATCTCCTTCGTCCATTATAGAATTGTCGAAAGGCTCCAAAAATGTATGTCCTTCAACCCTTTCGTTATTAAAAATAACAGCAACTGAATCCGCCTTGAATACATCGTTTGGAGTATTAGAGCCAAAAGCATCCGTTTCAATACTTCGTTTTAAAATTAACCCTGTGCCTTGAATGCTAACGGAAAACACATATTCTCTCTGTTCACCGAACACCCATTGAAAGAAGCGAAGCTCTACGTCATATTTTGTTTCATTTACAATACTATATGAAGTGTGATAAGTTCCCATATCTGGACATCCGAAAAGAAAAAGGGCAAGAAAAACAAACCATATATTTTTCATAAATCTTCAATTACATGACCCATCACAAGGCGTGGCATTGGTATAATTTTCTTCCGTTATGGTATAGGTAAACTGGACGCCATTTCTTTCATAATCTCCCAAATTCATTATGGAACCTGATATAGGTTCAATGAAAATATGTCCCTCAACCCTTTCCCCGTTGAAAACAACGGCTACAGAATCTGCTTCATAGACATCCGTTGGCCCATTAGTGTCAGGGGGATAAGTTTTAAGGGTTCGCTCCAAAACCAAACCTTCTCCTTCAATGACTACTTTAAAGACAAAACTTCTTTCTGAAGTTGCTGTGCTTGCTTTGTAAAAACGGAGTTCAACAGTGTGGTCGGTATCGTTTAATATCCTATAATTTCTAGTTGTTGTGCTTGAGTCGGTACAGCTTATCATAATAATAAATTGTACAGTAATAAAACCTACTTTCAAAAACCTTGACATAATTCTAATATTAAGACACTAATTCCAATTTGTAAAAAGCTCCTCTACCTTGTTCTGTTGTCGCCCAAGGTGCTGTATGTTGTTGCTAAACTCACCCCAAGATTTAGCTCCTTTCATCTTACTTTCTAACTGGGACATTGTAAAGCCATATACCTCATCGTTAGGTAAATTGTTATCGTTTTTGCCAAAATCTATTCTTTGATTGAAATTATCCACCATATCCCAAACTGCCGAGGTATAAAATCTTTCATCACCTCCTGCATTGATTGGTTCGGTTTGGTAGTTCCCTGAATTCTTGTCCTTTGGATTAGTCAATCTATATTCATAATCAGATGGCCCCAATCTTCTATAACGCATTCTTGTTAAATAGACTTCTACCCCTGTAGCCCATGTTTCCAGCGTCCTTCGGGCATCTCTATTCTGGGTACTGGGATTATTAAAATTACCTCCTAAAAAAGGTTCTACCCACGCATCTGCAACTAAGGCATCATAACTGTTCCTGTCAAACCGCCAATGGGCGGCATGGGCCAATTCATGTATGGTTTTTCCATAAACCACCTCGGAAGATCTTCCGTACGCTGAAATCCGTATGGTGGACGTCAACGCTCTTCCTAAAGCAGCACCAATGGGACCACCTTTGAAAAACCCAAGCACCGCTCCCGCAGTTCCCTGTTCTGGAGAGTGAAAACTTGTTCCGCTTTTTTCCTTGGCGGTAATCTTCATTTGTTTTTTCCAAAACCCATTCGTCGGTGGGCGGGTCAACCCACCAATATTATGGTAATAAAAATGCATGGCCGCTTGGAAGATTTGGCCCCTGTACTTCATTCTACCCCCTGTAATCTTAAGGTTCCACGGTTGGTTATACAATTGTGGGCCCCTATCCTCGGCTTGGGTAAGCCCAGAATTGTCCCGTATGCTAAACTCAAAACGGTCCCACTTGATCACATAGCGCACTTTGGCCCTCACTTCCTTATGTTTAAAATTACCTTGGGCATCGGCAATGGCACGATCCAAGGTCCAGGTGTCCCGTATGAGAATATTGGCGCCGTCAATGGGCACATAACTCCCCTGCCGGCTCTTGGTCACATTTTTGCAGTTTCGCCTTTCAATTCTTCTGGGGCAGTTGCTATAATCTCCGTTATAGCAGGGGCTATAGTCATACGTATAGGAGGTGGTGCATTCCGTAACTGTGTAGGTTGATGTACCCATATTGTCATCATAAATTTGCACCTTGCCACTGGGCCTCCATTTTCTTCTGAGGTTAATGCCCAGAAAACAAGTTTCACAGCCATTCTTTTCTTTGTTTAAGGGTGGTTCTGGTAGTAAATCTTCATTGTCCGTATCGGTATACGCCTGTTCAATCACGTGGTTCATGAAATCTACCTTGTCATCAACAAAGCCGCGTAAGGTCTCTTTATTGGGGGCCGTGACATTGTTGTAGGCTTCATCCTCCTCAGGAATGTACATTTCTTGAAGTACGGTATGCGGTATATGCTTCGGAAATTTCTCATCAATGGGAATACTCGCATAAAATGCTAACCGCTCCCCTTCCTTCATAGGGTTTTGTTGATGGAAATGTTCCCCGTTTTCATATTCAAAAGGATAATCCACAAAAACAATTTTTGGATGCTGTTGTAATATATGCTCCTGTTCATCGGTTTCTGGGCTAAACTTGATGTACAGGTAGTTCGGTTTGATATCTTCTGCATTGCGATTGACGCTTTTATCCTGTTCATATGCCTTTCCCGTCTTAAAGGTTCCCGTACGTACACTGTCCAAAATCCGCTGATAGGCATTTCGGAACGTTTGTATTTCATACGGATTCTGCAATTTTTTTAGACTGATTTTAGTTTTCTTCCTCTCTATAGATTCAACAGGAAGGTCTGTTTCTACAAACTCTGCCTCACAGCTTTGCAACATGTGGAAAATGGCCAGTAAAACAATAAACGGTGATTTGGAAAATAGGTTTTTCATGTTCATGGATTTGGGTGTTCTTCGGTTTTGTGTTTGAACAGACCATACAAGGTTGAAGGCACAATGAAATCCATGGCCGCAATGTCTGTAAGATTTTATGGGTTAATTCGATTTTAGGGCTAAAACTGGGGTTGGCTCAGGCTGAATTGACAGAAGTGTATTCTAGATTGATGGATGGGTGTTTTCAATTGACGAAACAATGCTGAACGTCAGGACTTCCCCTTTTTTGTAATCCCTTTTTTTGCTGAAGGCGTTAAAAAAAGTTAACTCCACGAGGTCTCATGTAGGTAAAACCAATATTCCTCGTACTTTTATCCGAATCAATCGGATAAAAATGAGAACCGCATGCCTGTTGACTGCTGTTGTCTTGTTCACTGCATGTCAAACCACTCCAAAAAGAGAAGCTATTACCGTGAATTACCCC
Source organism: Flagellimonas iocasae (assembly GCF_042682725.1). Lineage (NCBI taxonomy): Bacteria > Pseudomonadati > Bacteroidota > Flavobacteriia > Flavobacteriales > Flavobacteriaceae > Flagellimonas > Flagellimonas iocasae. Next base: position 582,009 of record NZ_JBHUHU010000003.1, read on the forward strand.
ACCACTAAAAAAGTTGACACTGTTGATACATATTTTGGAACAGAAGTTCCCGACCCGTACCGTTGGCTTGAAGATGACCGAAGTGCTGAAACCGAAGCGTGGGTCAAACAGCAGAATGCATCCACTTTTGGGTATTTGGATAAAATCCCATTTCGGGAAGATTTAAAAAATCGCCTTGAAAAATTGTGGAACTACGAAAAACTAAGCTCTCCGTTCAAGGAAGGGGATTACACCTATTTTTATAAGAACGACGGATTGCAGAATCAATCTGTGGTATACAGGAAGAAGGGAGATGGCGAAGCAGAAGTATTCTTGGACCCCAACACGTTTTCAGAGGATGGCACAACATCGTTAATGGGCCTCAACTTTACCAAAGACGGTTCCAAAGTTGGGTATCTGATTTCCGAAGGAGGTAGCGATTGGCGAAAGGCCATTGTGATGGATGCCGAAACTCGGGAAATTGTTGAAGATACATTGGTCGATATCAAATTCAGTGGGATTTCTTGGAAAGGTAATGATGGCTTTTTCTATTCCAGCTATGACAAACCGGAAGGAAGCGAACTGTCGGCCAAAACGGACCAGCATAAATTATACTACCATAAATTGGGTACGCCACAATCTGAGGACAGGGTCATTTTTGGAGGCGTTCCCGAAGAAAAGCACCGCTATGTGTGGGGCTCTGTTTCGGAAGATGAAAAATACCTCTTCATCACAGCATCCATCTCCACTTCGGGCAATAAATTGTTCATGATGGATTTAACGCAAGACAATCCAGAATTGGTTACTATTTTGGATGATACGGATTCGGATACCAATGTCATTGACACCGAGGGTTCCAAACTATTTTTGGTCACTGACCGAAATGCCCCTAACAAAAAAGTAGTGGTGGTCGATACCTCCAACCCAACCCCAGAAAACTGGAAAGACCTCATTCCTGAAACTGAAAATGTGCTCACCGTAGGAACGGGGGGTGGTTATTTCTTTGCCGAATATATGGTGGATGCCATTTCCAAAGTGCTGCAATATGATTATGAAGGGAATTTGGTCCGCGAAGTAACACTGCCCGGCGTTGGAAACGCAGGTGGTTTCGGCGGAAAAAAAGAAGAAAAGGAGTTTTACTTCTCCTTCACCAATTACAACACTCCCAGTTCGTTGTATAAATATGATGTGGAAATGGGCGACTATAAACAGTACTGGAAGCCCCAAATCGATTTTAATCCAGAGGATTACGAATCCAAACAAGTGTTCTACACCTCAAAAGATGGTACCAAGGTTCCCATGATCATCACCTACAAAAAAGGGTTGGAACTCAATGGGAAAAACCCAACCATTTTATATGGTTATGGCGGTTTCAACATCAGTTTGACACCATCCTTCAGTATTGTCAATGCGGTTTGGATGGAACAAGGCGGCGTGTATGCCGTTCCCAATCTTAGAGGTGGTGGTGAATATGGGAAAAAATGGCATTTGGCCGGGACGAAGCTTCAAAAGCAGAATGTTTTTGATGATTTTATTGCAGCAGCCGAATATCTGATTGCAAACAAGTACACCTCCAAGCAATATTTGGCGGTCCGTGGTGGTTCCAACGGCGGACTTTTGGTTGGCGCCACTATGACCCAACGTCCCGATTTAATGCAAGTGGCACTTCCTGCCGTTGGCGTTATGGATATGCTCCGTTACCATACCTTTACAGCTGGAGCGGGTTGGGCCTACGACTACGGAACTGCTGAGGACGATGCAGAGATGTTCAATTATTTAAGAGGCTATTCTCCGGTCCACAATGTAAAAGAGGGTACGGAGTACCCCGCAACCTTGGTGACCACAGGCGACCATGATGACCGTGTGGTTCCTGCTCACAGTTTCAAGTTTGCTGCGGAACTTCAGGAAAAGCAGGCAGGTCCCAACCCAACACTTATCCGAATAGAGACCAATGCAGGTCACGGTGCAGGGACTCCTGTGAGTAAGACCATCGAGCAATATGCCGATATTTTTGGGTTTACGTTTTATAATATGGGTTATCAGGAATTACCTAACCAAGCGGTGTTAAAAGAATTTAAGGATTAATCAAAAACTGTCCCAAAAAGTTGAATTTTGTCAACCTGAACTTACCTACCGGCGAACAGTTAACATAACAGATTTACTACAGATTCTATGCAATTCTGAAGCATGCTATATTCAGAAATAATAGATCAATAACATTTATACGATCATTTTATATGCTCAAAGTTCATATTCCTTCATTTCAGTATAAATCCCGTCCCATTTTGGAGGATATTTCCTTTGAAGTGGCCTCCGGCGAACATGTGGCCCTCATGGGTGAGAGTGGTTCGGGAAAAAGCACTCTCTTGAAAATCATTTATGGGATTTTGCATGTGGAAGATGGTTCCATTTTTTGGGGCGAAAAACAGGCGTTGGGGCCCAATTTCAATTTGGTCCCGGGTGAATCCTACATGAAATACCTTTCCCAAGATTTTGATTTGATGCCCTTTACCACCGTTGAAGAAAATATTGGTCAACATTTATCGGTTTTTGAACGGGAGACCCATCAAGAACGGATTACGGAACTTTTGGCACTTATTGAGTTGGAAGCCTTTGCCAAAACCAAGGTAAAAAACCTCAGCGGTGGACAACAACAGCGTGTTGCTTTGGCTCGGGTATTGGCCCAAGAGCCCGAAGTGCTTTTGTTGGATGAACCTTTTGGCCATATCGACAATTTTAAGCGAGGCTCCCTCCGAAAAAATCTGTTTCTCCATCTCAAAGAAAAGGGAATCACGGTGCTCACTGCGAGTCATGATCCCAGTGATGTGCTTCCGTATGCACAGCGGACACTGATTTTGCAAAAAGGTCAAATCATTGCGAATCAAAAGACCAAAAAGCTGTACAACAATCCACCGAACCATTATACCGCCAGCCTGTTTGGCGAAGTGAGCAAAGTTCCCATTAAATTGTTGAAATCCTATTCCCAACTTGACAGGTCGGTGCTGGTGTATCCCCATGAATTTAAAGTGGCGAAAAAATCTGGGATGAAGGTGGAGTTGACGAATTCCTTTTTTAAGGGAAGCCATTATCTCAATCTAGGAAAGGCCGAAGATGGGACGTTATTGTACTTCAACACTCGAAAAAAGCGAAAGTTGGGCGATACCATTTTCCTTAATGTATCTTTGAAGACCATCAATAGGCGTCTCCAAGGTGAAAAAGCAACAAGTTCATAGCGAATTACAATTCAAGGCCGTTCGAAGCAGTGGTGCCGGAGGGCAGAACGTGAACAAGGTTTCTTCCAAAGTGGAGCTGTATTTTGATGTGCCTGCTTCAGAAGGGCTGTCCGATATAGAAAAAGAACGCCTCCTCCAAAAACTAAAGACTCGGCTTACTAATAATGGCGTCCTCATTTTGCAATGTGATGAGGCCCGAAGTCAGCACAAAAACAAGGACTTGGTCATCAAGCGTTTTTTTGAAGTGTTGAGAAAGGCCCTCACAATTCCCAAAAAACGAAAGCCCACAAAGCCCACTAAATCGTCCATTGAAAAACGACTGAAGTCTAAAAAGAAATCCGCTGAAAAAAAGGCCAATCGCAAACCGCCGGATGTGGGTTAGTATCAAACCACCTCCAAAACCGAATGGGTGGCTCCATTAAAAACAAAACTTTCACCGGCCTCTTTCCCCACCAACAATTGCGCAATGGGTGATTCCATGGAAATGCAGTAAAAAGGTTTTCCTTCCAACGTAAACGTTCCACAGGAAACGCTGATAAAATAGTTGGCCAAACTAGTGCTAACCGTACTTCCCAATCCAATGGTAGTAGATCTCTTTGAAATGTCTATTTTTTTGAGAATCCCTTTCACCCGATCTAATTCTTGGTGCTGTTGGGCTAGCTTTTCCTGCTCTAACTGCACCATGGCCCTGCCCGTCTCATGCTTGTCCCCTGTGGAGTTTTTGGTTTCGGAATCCAGTGATTCCTGAAGTGCGTCACTGGCTTGCTTTAAGCGTTCGGACTTTGCGTTCACTTGGTCCCAGCAAAACTGTAGAAGTTCCTGTTTCTTGCCCATTTTAGTTGTAATACATCAGGCAAATGTAAGTCGAAAAACGGTTTCTTGGTTAGGTACGGAGTGAACTTGTATGCCTCCACCGTGCAATTGCATCACCCGCTTGGAAAGACTGAGACCAATTCCGGTTCCTTCGCTTTTGGTGGTGAAGAATGGCACAAAAATTTCATCCATCATTTCTGGGGGAATTCCTGGTCCATTATCCCGAATATCGATATATTTTTTGCCATTGTTTTCAATTCCCGCTATCATTATAACTCTTCCTTTTTCTACCGCACTGACGGCTTGTAGTGCATTTTTACCCAAATTGATGAGTACTTGGGAAATCAATTTTTCATCCACAAAAAGTGCCAAATCTTCGGGATGGAATTCCACTGAAAACTTGGTTTGCCCATCATGCAATCGGGCGGACATTAAAACCTCTATTTTACCCAAAAGTTCCTTGGCGCTTACAATGGTCTTGTTCGGCTCGGGCACATGAAGCAAACTTCGGTAAGATTGTACAAAGTCCATGAGGTCGCCTCCTTGCTCCTTAATGACCTCCAGTCCTTTCAATGTATTTTTGATTTGACTTTCTTCCAACTCTTCCAGAGGAACAATTTTTCCATTGTTCCGATAATATTTAATGATGGAATCTGAAATGGAGGCAATTGGGGTAATCGTGTTCATGATTTCATGCGTCAACACGCGAATTAGTCGCACCCAGGATTCTGTCTCTTTTTCATCCAGTTCTTTATGGATATCCTGCACCACCACCAATAAAAGTGATTTCCCATCCAACATCAGGGGAGTGGATTTTATGGACAATTGGGTCTGCTCGCGCTCGTTTGAAAGTTGAAAAAGCTTGCGCTCAAAAGGCTCAAATGACTCGAAAATCTTATAGAGATTTCCATCCACCTGATTGAGTTGTTTGATGTGATTCAACGGACTGTGGTCCAACAATTTTTCCAAGGTGGGATTTGAAAAGAGTATATGTCCTTTTTCATTGTAGGTCATGATACCAATACTGGCTTGTTTCAAAATCTCCTGATAATATTGCTCCCTAATCTGCAATTGTAGATGCACTTCTTGGATAAGACCATTCACCCGATTTAGGCTTTGGTTGAGCTCTTTAAAGGATTTTATGGAGACCCGTTCTGGAAAACGAAGGGTAAAATCCTCATTTCGGATAGCATCAAAAAAGTAGGCAATCTTTCTGTTGGTGCTATTGATGAACACAACGAGTGAATAGACTTGGGCCACCAAGGCAATCAATGAAAAAAAGAGACTCAAATACCATTGGTAGGCCACCGAAAAACCCAATAACATGGCTGTCAGCGTAATCAAAAGTACCCTGATGAGAAGCTGAATATAGAAATGTCGACTTGCCATTATTCGTTCTTTTTCTTCAACTTATTGTAGAGTGTCTGTCGAGAAATTCCCAGCTGGTCAGCGGCGGCACTGTAATTTCCATCGTGTTGGTCCAAGGCGCGGGAAATCATTTGCTGCTCCATTTCATTCAGGGTCTTGGGCTCATCACCAAAAGACTGCATGGGTTTGGCATGGAGTAAAAAATCGGTAGGTTTTAGTACGTTCCCATCCGAAAGAATCACCGCCCGTTCCATAGTATGTTGCAATTCCCGAATATTTCCAGGCCACGCATATTCCATCAATTTTTCCTGGGCCACATTATTGATGCGCAACCCTGGCTTGTCATATTTGTGGGCAAACCGTTTCAGAAAGAAATCCGCCAAGACCAAAATATCATCATCACGCTCACGTAACGGAGGTACTTCAATATGAATTGTATTGATGCGATAGAGCAAATCCTCACGGAAGAGGCCGTCCACCACCATTTGTTCCAGATTACAATTGGTGGCACAAATCAATCGGATATCAACATTGACAGATTTATTAGATCCCACGCGCACCACCGACCTATTTTGAATGGAAGAAAGCAATTTGGCCTGCATTTGGAGCGAAAGGTTTCCAATTTCATCCAAGAACAAAGTGCCTTGATGAGCCGCTTCAAACTTACCGGCACGATCTTCTTTGGCGTCGGTGAACGAGCCCTTTACATGACCAAACAACTCACTTTCAAATAAATTCTCGGCAATGGAACCCATATCCACATTAATAAACACCTCATTTTTTCGGGAAGATAAACGGTGCAGCTCCCGGGCAATAAGTTCTTTTCCAGTTCCATTTTCGCCAGTGATCAAGACGTTTACATCGGTCTTGGCCACCTTGGCCACCAAATTCAAAACTGAGGTCAAGGCTTTTGATTGCCCAATGATGAAGTTCTTGTCCTCGTTGATGACCTGCTTGAGATTGCTCTCCTTTTCTTTAAGGTTATGGATTTCCAGCTTGGATTTTCGGAGCTCATAAGCCGAACGCACCGTGGTCATTAACCGCTCATTATTCCAAGGTTTTAAAACAAAGTCCGTAGCGCCTTGCTTTAAAGCAGTTACCGCTAAATCCACCGCGCCGTAGGCGGTCATCATAATTACAGAGGTGTGGGGCGATTTCTTTTTGATTTCATTCAACCAAAACAAACCCTCGTTACCTGTATTCACTCCAGCGGAAAAATTCATATCCAACAACACAATATCTATATCCTGCATATTGGGGAAAGAGGAAATCTGATTGGGATTGAACAGGCTCTGAACACTTTTGTATTCAAACTGTAACAGAATTTCCAGAGCGCTCAGCACGCTTTTATTATCGTCTATGACTAAAATTTTGGCATCTATCATGACTTTTGGCTCAAAAAGGAAGCTAAATCTACAAATTGGATGTATACAACTTGACAAAGTGTAAAATAGTTGGACATTTTTTGTACAAAATTTTTACACCCATTCATCGAATTCAATTAGAAGTAGTTATTATTTTTCTGATTATCAATATATTATGTTTTTGGCATAAGAATAGCCATTGTTTTGGCACAGGAATATACTATGAACCTTAAATTATACATTACAAGCTCGCTGTTCTTCATGTCAACCTTGGTGTTTTCCCAAGAGGCTTGGACCTTGGATGAATGTGTGGCTTACGCCATAGAACACAACCTTCAGGTAAAGAACACGGCCTACAATAAAGATTCCAGCAAGGAAAGTTATCACCAATCAGTTCGGGACCTCTTACCTTCGGTAAATGGGTATACGGATTATCGCATACGATATGGTAGATCGGCCGACCCTAATACCAACGATTATGTGAACACTGAGTTCTTTAGCAACAATTATGCATTGAATGCCAATCTGGATATCTTCCGGGGCTTTCAAAAAATGAATTCCATAAAAGCGTCAAAATTCATTTATAAGGCAACCCAAGAGGACATTCTTCAGGAAAAGTTTCAATTGGCCTTTCGGGTGATGAGTGCCTTTTACGATATCAAATTCTACGAAGGACTTGTAGCCAATTCTTTGGAACAGCAAGAAATATCGCAAGGCAATTATGATTTGGTGAGTAAGCAGGTGGAATTGGGCATCATGGCCGGTGCCGATTTATACGAGGCCGAATCCATTTTGTTGGGCGACAAGCTTTTGGTGACACAAAACCAAAATCTACTCAACAATGCCAAACTCATACTCCTCCAAGAAATGAATCTGATTGGCGTGGACGACATTGTTCTTCAAGAAAGTTTGGAGGTACTTCCTGAAGAACCTACCGAAGGTGTTTCGGTAGATTCACTTTATAAGACCGCCAGAGGTTTTGTGCCTTTGGTAAAGTCACAAGAATATCGTGTGAGCGCAGCCAAAAAGCAAATGCAGGCCACTCGGGGTGGGTTATTTCCTTCCTTGTCTTTGGTGGCAGGGTACGGAACCAGTTATTTTGAAACCAATGTCGACGAAAATGGAAATATTATTCCTTTCCGTACCCAGTTCAAGGACAACACTTCAAAATTTGTTGGAGCCGAGCTGAGCATTCCCATCAGCAATGGATGGGCCAACCACTCAAGGGTAAAGCAACAGAAGATTGCCTATCTCCAAGCCAAAAATAACTTGGAAATCCAAGAGCAGGAACTGTTTCAATTGATACAGCAATTGGTGCAGACCCATAACGCATTGCTTGTTGAATTGGATCAGAGCAATAAAAGAGTGGAGGCCCAAGAGCTTGCATTTACCATCGCCCAAAAACGATATGAAAAAGGGCTGATCAATGCCTTGGACCTTTTTCAAGCAAAGAATTTGTTTGGCGTGGCGCAAAACGAAAATTTACAGGTAGGCCTACGATTGCGAGTGAACAAGAGTACCATTGATTTCTATAGCGGCCTGCCCATTTTTAATATCAACTAAAAAATACCATGGATATACAATTAGAAAAAAAGAAAGGACTAAAAGCAAAACATTACGGCTACATCGCATTAGGTGTGTTGCTGCTATTCTTGGGATGGAAATTGTTTTTCGGTAGTTCGGTATCCACATTTAGAACGGAAAAAGAACGACTTTCAATTTCAGAGGTAAGTGCTGGAAAGTTCGATGATTATATTACCATAAACGGAAATGTGGCCCCCATCGCTACTATTTACATGGATGCGTATGAAGGTGGGCGTGTTTCTGAAAAATTGATTGAGGAAGGTTCCATGGTCAAAAAAGGTGACATCATTCTGAAACTTGAGAACATGGCGCTCTACGAGCAAATTTTGGCCAGCGAAAGTAACTTGGCCTTAAAACAGAACGACCTCCGTTCCACAAAACTCACATTTGATTCCAGACAGGTTGAAGGCAAAAGAAATCTGGCCACAGCCGAATACGATTTGGAGCGATTAAAACGAAACTATGAGCAGAACCAAGAACTGTTCAAAGATGAATTGATCTCCAAAGAAACCTATCTTCTTTCCAAAGAGAATTACGAGTTGGCCAAAAAACAGTACGACATCGTAAAACTGCAGACCGAGCAGGACGATGAATTACGAAAAACCTCATTGACCGGTTTGGATGCTGATTTAGATCGTATGCAAAAGACCCTATCCATGGTGTATGAACGTTTGGACCACCTAAATGTAAGGGCTCCTGCCGATGGGCAATTGGGTTTTTTGGATGCTGAAATTGGTCAGAGCATATCTCAAGGCGAGCGCATTGGGCAAATTAATGTGCTAACCGATTTTAAAATTGAGGCCGAAATAGATGAGCACTACATTGACCGTGTAAAACGTGACCTTTCTGCCATCTTGGAACGAAACGAGAAAGAGTACACCCTTCGGTTGCGAAAAGTATACCCCGAAGTTAGAAACGGACGCTTTAAGGTGGATCTTGTCTTTACCGATGACAAACCGGAGACCATCCGTGCAGGACAGAGTTATAGCATTCGCTTACAATTGGGTGAATCCAGCGATGCCTTGTTGTTGCCCAAAGGAGGCTTTTTCCAAAGCACTGGAGGTCAATGGGTATTTGTTGTGGACCCCAGCGGCACAGAAGCCCTCAAAAGGAACGTCCGTCTAGGAAAGCAGAACTCGAGATACTATGAGGTGCTAGAAGGGCTTCAACCTGGTGAACAAGTGATTACAAGCAACTATGACAGTTTTGGGACCGCTGAACGAATTGTGTTAAAATAGCCCAGAAACGTAACAGTACAGGAATACATTAAGTCTATATAATAACAGCTAAAACAACCATAAAAATGATACAGATTCAGAATCTAAAGAAAAGCTTCCGAACCGAAGAGGTGGAAACCCTTGCCCTCAATGGCGTAAACCTTAAGGTGGCCGAGGGTGAGTTTGTTGCCATCATGGGACCATCCGGATGCGGAAAATCCACACTGCTCAACATTATTGGCATGTTGGACAACCCCACCGAGGGGAGTTATCAATTTGCAGGACACAAAGTGGAAGGTCTAAAAGAAAGCCAACGCACCCAACTTAGAAAAGGGAATCTGGGTTTCGTTTTCCAAAGCTTTAACCTCATCGACGAGCTTACCGTATTTGAGAATGTTGAATTGCCCCTGATCTATCTAAAAATGAATAAATCAGAACGCAGGGAAAAAGTGCAGGCGGTATTGGAGCGTATGAAAATTGCGCATCGTGAGAAGCATTTTCCACAGCAGCTTTCAGGAGGGCAGCAACAAAGGGTGGCAATTGCGCGTGCCGTAGTAACCAATCCAAAGTTGATTTTGGCGGATGAGCCAACAGGTAACCTGGATTCCAAAAACGGGATTGAGGTGATGAACCTGTTGACCGAGCTGAACCAAGAGGGAACCACCATTGTAATGGTAACACACTCCGACCGAGATTCCCACTACGCACACAGGGTCATCAACCTTTTCGATGGTCAAATTGTGACCGAAAGCCAAAACAAACCAATGGGAGCCATGGTCTAGGAGTTTATTCATCAATCGCAATCAAAAAACAATCATCATCATGTTCAAAAACTATATCAGAATCGCTTGGCGAAACCTTGTTAAAAGAAAGGTGTTCACTGCTATTAATATTCTGGGGCTGGCCATTGGTTTTGGCAGCAGTATATTGATCTATTTGTTTTTGACATATCACAATTCCTTTGACAACTTCCATGAAAACGGTGATCGCATTTACAGAGTGGTCACCGAGGAACGACGGGATTACATTGACTATGAGGCCAGCGTTCCTCCTGCTTTTGCGAAGGTGTTTCGTGAAGACTACAATTACGCCGAAAAGGTGGCCAAAGTGGTCTCTTGGGAAAATTACCAGCTCAACGTTGGTGAAGGAACAAATACCAAATCCTTTAAGGAAGATGTGGTTTTTGTGGAGCCGGATTTGTTTGACATCATGACATTTCCATTGGCCGATGCTATAGGAACACGCTCCCTAGAGGATCCCAATACGGCCTACATCAGTGAGAACATGGCCCAGAAAATGTACGGTGCAGAAAATCCCATTGGAAAAACCTTCCTGTACGATAACAAGGAAACCATTGAGGTCATTGGCATTCTTAAAAATGCTCCGAAGACTTCCGTGATTCCGGAAGAGATTTTTATCTCCTTTGGTACCTTGAAAAAGTTCAATGACTTCACCGCTGATGAAACTTGGGGTGGTATTTCTTCCAATTTGCAATGTTTTGCATTGTTTCATCCAAATCAAAATATTTCCCAGATTGAAGATGTTCTTACAGAACTTCCCAAAAAACATCGCCCAGAAAGCAAAAACAAGCACGTATATAAGCTTCAGCCGCTGTCCGAAGTTCATTTCAATCCAAAATACGGGGGAATCAACCCCGCCGTATTGTGGATTTTTGGCGTCATCGGCCTTTTTCTGATTGCGGTAGCCTGTATCAACTTCATCAATATCTCAACGGCCCAAGCATTTTATCGGTCCAAAGAAATTGGCATCCGAAAAGTGCTCGGGAGTTTTAAACAGCATTTATTTTGGCAGTTTTTGTCAGAGACCTTCGTCATCAGCCTATTTGCCATTGGGCTTGGGGTACTTTTAGCGGTGCTGTTCCTCCCATCCTTCAACAACCTTTTTGAACTGAATTTGTCCATGAACAGCTTGTTGAATTACCAATTTTTCACCTTCCTAGTTGTGGTGCTGGCGGCAGTCTCCTTTTTATCGGGAAGCTATCCTGGCATATTGATGTCACGGATTGTCCCAGTTTTGGCCCTGAAAGGAAAACTAAAACATAACGATACGGGAGGCAGCACAACCCGAAAGGTACTCGTTGTAGCCCAATTTGCCATTTCCATAACCTTGATTGCTGCGACCTTGATCATATCAAACCAAATTGATTATGCCGTAAACTCGGATTTAGGTTTTGATAAGGAATCCATTGTAATGGTGGGCATTCCTAAAAACCTGGAGAAAGTTCAGCTTAACAGCTTAAAAGAGCAGATTTCCAATATTCCAGGTGTTACCAAAGTATCCGCCTGTTTAACAAGTCCTGGAGGCTCGGTAAATAACTGGGGTACCAGCATTAAATATCATAATCGCCCCGAGTTTGAAGAATTCAGCATTCAAGCGAAACTGGCCGATACCAATTATCTGAACACCTTTGACCTTTCACTCGTTGCCGGAAGAAACTTTTTTGAGAACAATTCCGATTCCATTGCAGAGATGGTTGTAAATGAAATGCTGGCCAAAAAATTGGGTGTTTCCACCCCCGAAGAACTGTTGGGAAAACAGATAACCGCCAATGGAGGTTACATAAAAGCCACCATTGTAGGTGTGGTCAAGGATTTTCACGACAATGACTTTACCGAAGAAATCAGTCCAATATTTATTGCCGATCAAACCCGGTGGTTCGATGAAATCGCAATAAAAACGAATGGCCAAAATACGAAGCACACTTTAGAGCAAATTGGAAAACGATGGTCCAGTGCCTTTCAAGGATACATTTATGAACCTCGTTTTTTAGATGAAAGAGTTGCTGAACAATACGAAACTGAGCAGCGGTACCTCTCATTATCCAAAGTTTTTTCTGCTTTGGCCATTTTAATTGGCTGCCTGGGACTTTATGGACTCATCTTGTTCTTTGTGGGTCAACGCACCAAAGAAATTGGGATTCGAAAAGTATTGGGAAGCAATGTCGCCAGCATTCTGACCCTGTTTACGGTAGATTTCTTCAGCCTGATACTGATTGCTGGGCTGGTTGCCACGCCCGTAGCCTGGTATTTTATGGAGCAATGGCTTCAAGGATACACCTATAGAACGCAAATACACTGGTGGTTTTTTGCTCTTGCCATCGTCGCCATTATGATCATTACACTTATCACTATTAGCTATCAAACTTTAAAAGTTGCGGTGGCCAATCCAGTGAAAAGCCTTAGAACGGAATAAAAGAAAAGTAAGAACCCATGTTTAGGAACAACATAAAAATTGCTTGGAGAAATCTTAAAAAACAACCCTTTTTTACTTTTCTCAACACCTTTGGACTCGCAGTGGGCATGGCAGGAGCCCTGCTGATTTGCCTGTACATTTATGATGAACTGAGTTACGACAAGATGTTCACTGATGCTGACCGTATCCATAGGGTCAATGTTGATATAAAATTCGGTGGGGAGGCTCGGAATTTTGCCGTTACTCCGGCTCCAATGGCAGAAACCATAAAAAACGACTTTGATGAGGTGGAACTGGTCACTCGGTTTAGGGCCCGCGGTAGCATGCTCATCCGAAAAACGGATGCCCGAGCCAACGTAAAGGAAGAAGAATCAACTTTTGTAGACCCTTCCTTCTTCGCCATGTTTGATATTCCACTACTCACTGGCGACTCAAAAACCGCACTGACCCAGCCAAACACCTTGGTTTTGACAGAAACTGCCGCGAAAAAACATTTTGGTGTTGAAAATGCAGTGGGACAAACCGTTGTGCTGAACAATACCGAAAACTACACCGTTGCAGGGGTAATTCCAGATTTTCCCCACAACTCATTCCTAAGGGATTATACCATCTTTCTTTCAATGACCGGGAATGGAGATGCAGAAATAGTCAATTGGGGAAGCAACAACTATCAGACCTATATAAAACTCATCCCAACGGCCAAAGCCGAAGATATGCAGGCCCAACTTCGCGGGTTTTTGGGAAAATATATGATTCCGGGTGTACAGCAGTTTCTGCCAGGCATTACCGAGGAACAATTGATTGCCGCGGGCAATTATGTTGTGTACAGCACTATGCCCATGACGGATATTCATTTGCATTCGCATCGGGTCGCTGAATTGAGCTCCAACAACGATATCCAAAGCATTTACATTCTTTCCTTCATTGCACTTTTCCTCATTGTCTTGGCAAGCGTCAACTTTATGAACCTTTCCACGGCCTATTCGCTAAAACGAGCCAAAGAAGTTGGGGTAAGAAAAGCTTTGGGTTCCAAGAAAGGAGAACTCATCCGGCAGTTTATGATGGAGTCCGGGGTGGTATCGTTAATATCCCTGATTTTTGCCCTAATCATTGCCAGTGCTGCACTCCCCTTCTTCAATGATTTATCTAACAAGGATATTGCCATTCCGTATTTCAGTTGGGGATTTTGGTTGATTGCATTGCTCTCCACCATAACCTTGGCTTTGCTTTCGGGAAGTTACCCCGCTTTTTTCATGTCGCGGTTCATGCCGATAAAAGTTCTCAAAGGATCTGGTGAGACCAGCGTAGGCGGTGGTAAAATTAGAAATGGACTGGTCGTCTTTCAATTTATTATTTCTGTCTTCCTAATTGTGAGCACCATTGTGGTCTACCAACAGCTCGATTATATCAACAACAAGGATTTGGGGTACTCCAAAGATCAGATTCTTCTCATTGATGACGTGTACACGGCAGGCACTAGAATGGAAACGTTCAAGCAAGAAGTAAAACAACTGGCCTTTGTTGAAAATGCCAGCCTTAGTAGTTTTTTTCCAACCCCTTCTGATCGTAGTGATAGCACTTTTGCCCCTGAAGATGGTGCCACTGAACAGGAAAATGCAGTAAGCATGCAACGGTGGGGCGTGGATCAAGATTATATTCCCACCATGGATTTTGAGCTATTGGCGGGACGGAATTTTGACCCGCAATTTGGTGCAGATTCCACAAGTATTATTGTAAATGAAACTGCCGTTTCGCTTATGGGCCTTTCCCCTGAAGAAGCCCTCGGCAAACGCTACACTCCAGATATGGCCTTGGAGAATGCGGAGTTCTTTACCATCATTGGGGTGGTGAAGAATTTTCATTTTGATTCATTGCGGGAGAATATTGAGGCCTTGAGCCTTCATTTAGATGGAGGCGCTCGTTCCATGGCCGTTAAAATCAAGGCTGGAAATTTTTCAAATGCCATCGCTAGCATTGAACGCATATGGAACACTATTGTTCCTGGGGAACCCTTCAACTATACATTTATGGAGGATTCCTTCAACGAAACATATCAGGCTGAACAACGTTTAGGTCGAATTTTCATCATTTTCACCGTGCTTTCCATTTTGATTGCCTGTTTGGGGCTATTTGGTTTGGCCATTTTTAATGCCGAAAAGAAAACCAAGGAAATTGGAATCAGAAAAGTACTCGGTGCCGGAGTTACCCAAATTACCTATGCCCTAACCTTGGACTTTCTAAAGCTTGTAGGTATTGCCATATTGGTTTCATTGCCCTTGGGTTGGTATGCCATGGAACGATGGTTGGAAGATTTTACCTATCGCATTGAAATTGGATGGAGTGTTTTTGTACTGGCATCCTTGTTGGCTATTGTCATTTCGGTCCTTTCCGTAAGTTACCAAAGTATAAAGGCTGCTGTGGTCAACCCGATTAAAAGCCTTAAAACCGAATAACCAAACCATTAAATGCTCAAAACATGTTCAAAAACAACATTAAAATCGCTTGGAGGAGTCTAAAAAAGCAGCCCTTTTTTACCTTCCTCAACACCTTCGGCCTAGCCATTGGAATTGCTGCGGGAATATTGATCGCTTTGTTCATTTACGATGAGTTGAGCTACGATAAAATGTTTACCGATGCCGATCGCATCTACAGAATCGACAGTGACATCAAATTTGGAGGAGCTGAAATGAGGTCTGCCGAGGCGGCGGCTCCCATGGCGGCTGCCATGCAAACCGATTTTCCTCAAGTGGAATCCACTGTGCGTTTTCGAGATCGGGGAAGCCTCCTATTGAGGCGAACAGGGACTGAGGCCAATACCAAAGAGCTTCGGGTAACCTTTGCAGATTCTACCCTCTTCGATTTTTTTGGAATCGACCTATTGGTCGGGGATAAAAAAACGGCTTTAAAAGAGCCGAACACTATGGTACTGACCAAAACTGCGGCCGAAAAACACTTCGGTGTACAAAACGCATTGGGTCAAAGTATGCTGTTGAACAATACCGACACATACACTGTAACAGGGGTAATTGACGACCTTCCCAAGAATTCCTTTTTAAGGGAACATTCTGTTTTTATGGCGATGTCCGGCTATGCGCCTTCGCACGAAATGAATTGGGGTAGTAGTAATTACTATACGTTCATTAAACTTATCCCATCTGCCCATATTGAAGAATTGAAGGAGCCTCTGAATGGAATGGTCGACAAATACTTGTTCCCATGGGCGCAGCAATACTTCCCGGGGATGACGAAGGAGTCTTTCATTGCTTCGGGAAATTATGTAAACTTCTTCGCCAAACCCCTTACGGATATTCACTTATACTCGCATCGTGATTCTGAGATGAGCGCCAACAGCAGCATTCAAAATGTGTATATCCTATCCTTTATTGGGTTGTTTTTGATTGTTTTGGCGAGCGTCAACTTTATGAACCTCTCCACCGCACAATCCCTAAAAAGGGCAAAAGAGGTTGGGGTGAGAAAAACACTTGGCTCCAAAAAGCTGGATTTGATCCGTCAATTTTTGATTGAATCAGGATTGATTTCATTCATATCATTATTGGTGGCTTTACTGATCACTATTTTGGTGCTTCCACTTTTCAATGACCTTGCTGGGAAATCCATTTCTATTCCGTATTCCAGCCCATTTTTCTGGGGAATATTGGCGTTGGCAACGCTCTTGCTTGGGCTATTTTCGGGTAGTTATCCTGCTTTCTTTTTGTCCCGGTTCGTACCTGTGAAAACGCTAAAAGGTGACACCCAAGGTGACGCAGGAGGAGGTAGCATCCGAAATGCCTTGGTGGTATTCCAATTCGCTATCTCTGTGTTCTTGATTGTGGGCACCATCGTTGTTTATCAACAATTACAATTCATTCAAAACAAAGACCTCGGGTTTACCAAAGATCAAATTGTACTGGTGGATGATGTTTTTGCGGTTGGAGACCAAACTCAGGCCCTCAAAGATGAAATCATGAGTTTAAGCCAAGTGGAAAGTACCACATTGAGCTATTTCTTCCCTACCCCTTCATCGCGTTCCAATAGTTCATTTTTTCCGGAAGGGTCCAGAAACCAAGAAGATGCATTGCAAATGCAAACTTGGTATGTGGATAAGGATTATATCCCCACCATGAACATGGAATTGATTGCGGGACGAAACTTCAACAGTGATTTTGCCACAGACACCACTGCGGTAATCGTAAATGAAGCCACTCTAAAAGTACTTGGAGTTGGACCAGAGGAAGCTTTGGGCATGCGGGTCTCACAAGATGTGGAAATGGAGAACCCTGTGTTCAATACCATTATTGGTGTGGTCAAGAACTTTCATTACGAGTCTCTGCGCGAAAACATTGGGTCTTTAGGCCTCTTTTTTAGCGGAACCTCTGGCATGTTGGCCGTAAAAATGAATGCTGGTGACTTTTCTTCAACACTGGCCAGTATAGAGGGCATTTGGAACAAGTTTGCACCTGGCCAACCTTTCAGTTATCGGTTTATGGATGATTCCTTCAATACCACTTACGAGGCAGAGCAACGATTGGGGAAAATATTCATGGTGTTCTCCATCCTCTCCATTCTCATTGCCTGTTTGGGACTCTTTGGGCTTGCCGCTTTCAACGCGCAAAAACGTACCAAGGAAATTGGGGTTAGAAAAGTCCTTGGGGCAACTGTGGGGCAAATCACTTACAGACTTACCACTGACTTCTTGAAAATGGTGGGCATCGCTATTCTCATTTCCATCCCGGTGGGGTGGTATGCCATGAACAAATGGCTTGAAGACTTTTCATACCGTATTGAAATAGGATGGTGGGTCTTTGGGCTTGCCGCTCTTTTAGCGGTTGGGGTCGCCATTTTAACGGTAGGCTACCAAAGCATAAAGGCTGCCGTTGTAAATCCAGTGAAAAGTCTTAGGACAGAATAAAAACAAATCATCATCAAAAACGAGAATCATGATAAAGAACTATATACGAATTGCTTGGCGAAACATCAAAAAAGACAAGCTCTTTACCACCATTAAGATTGGTGGTTTTGCCATTGGTGTAGCCGCTTGTCTGTTGATAGCCCTTTTTATTGGAAATGAATTGAGCTATGACCAGCAATACAAAAATAAAGACCGAATCTACCGTGTCGTGATGCAAGGTGTAATGGATGGCGAGGTGTTGAAGAGTGTTCATTTTCAGCGTCTTTTTGCAGAAACCTTGGAAGCCAAATATCCAGAGATTGAGAAAGCGGGCAAAGTGAATACCAGTGAGCTTTTTGGTGCTGGGAGAAGGGCGCTTCGACCTAAAGGAACCATCCAAAATAATTTTGAAGAGGGTTTCATCTATGCCGACCAACCCGTTTTTGAGATTTTGGAATACGAATTGGAGGAAGGTAACCCCAACCAAGTCTTGGTCAACCCCGGAAGCATTGTAATGACAGCATCAAAAGCCAAAAAATATTTTCCTAATGGCAATGCTGTGGGCCAGACCATTTTTCTGGATGACGATGCCACTAAACCTTACACGGTAACGGGGGTCATTAAAGAACATCCTTCGGAGAAATCCCACCTCGATTTTGATTTCCTTTTGGCCATTGAAGATACCAACACCAGTTGGACCACGACTAATTACTTCACCTATTTGCTGGTGGATGAAAATACCAATATTCCAAATTTGGAAAAGAAAATGCGGGCCATCTTGGAGGAATATTTTATCCCTGCCAGTATAGAACGAGGTATGGGAGAAAAGTTTAGGGAAGTCTTCAAGACTTTGGAGTATAAACTTCAGCCTGTGACTGATATCCACTTAAAGTCTGATCTAAAAATGGGGGATCGCTTAAAGTATGGCGATATTCGATTTATTTGGTTGTTTGCCGCTATTGCTGTTTTTGTGCTTGTATTGGCCGCCATCAATTTCATCAATCTGTCCACAGCAAAATCTGCCAACAGAGCAAAAGAGGTAGGTCTTCGAAAAACGGTAGGTGCCTTTCGGAGCAATTTGGTCAATCAGTTTTTAACGGAATCCATTATATTCAGCATCATCTCCTTTATCATCGGAGTGGTTTTGGCTTGGGCCTTGTTACCCTCCTTTAATGTCATTGCCGCCAAGAGCATTTCCATGCCTTGGAGAGTTTGGTGGTTTGCACCTTTATTGCTGTTTGCTTCCTTGGTCATTGGAGCCATTGCAGGTCTTTACCCTGCTTTCTATCTATCCGCTTTTAAGCCTGCCAATGTTTTAAAGGGTTCGCTGAGCACGGGAAGCAAGAGCGGAAGATTACGTAGTGGCTTGGTTGTTTTTCAATTTGTTACCTCCATTGTTCTTATCATTGGCACCTTGATTATCTACAAACAAATGAACTTCATTTTAGATAAAAAATTGGGCTTTAACAAAGAGCAGGTGGTGCTCATCAAAGGAACCAATCTCTTAAAAAGCAATTCCCAAACGTTTAAAGATGGACTTCTTGGTTTGTCTGAGGTGAAGGAAGTTTCCATAAGTGATTACCTCCCTGTGGATGGCACAAAACGAAATGGAAATACATTTGGTAAAGTTGACAGTGATGATCAGAATGGTATGGTTCCGGCTCAAATTTGGAGGGTCGATTTTGACTATATCAAAACCCTTGGACTTCAAGTTAAGGAGGGTAGAGGATTTTCAAAAGACTTTTCGACCGACTCCTCTGCCATTGTGATCAATGCCACCATGGCCAAAGAATTGGGGTTTGAAGATCCCATAGGAAAGCGTATCAACAACGGTCAAGACTGGACAATCATCGGAGTGCTCGAAGATTTTCATTTTAAAAACCTGAAGGAGGACATCGCCGCCCTTTCATTGGTCATAGGAAACAGCCCTGGCACGGTGGCCGTCAAATTAAATAGTGGCCAAACCAACAGTGCCATCAGCGACATTGAAACCGTGTGGCAGGAGTTTGTGCCCAATCAAGCATTTGAATACACCTTTTTGGACCAAGAATTCGCAATGATGCATGATGATGTGCAACGGATGGGTAAAATATTCAACAGTTTTGCGCTCTTTGCGATCATTGTGGCCTGCTTGGGTCTCTTCGCCCTATCCGCATTCTTGGGTGAACAACGAAAAAAGGAAATCAGTATACGGCAAGTGCTGGGGGCCCCTTTTAAAAGCATTTACCAGCTGTTGACCATGGACTTTATGAAATTGATTTTGCTGTCGATTCTAATTGCTGTGCCCATTGGTTGGTATATGATGGATCGCTGGCTCGAGGACTTTGCCTACCGCATCGATATTTCATGGTCCACCTTTGTACTAGCAGGGGTATTGGCATTGTCCATTGCCTTTTTAACGGTCAGTTACCAGGCGATACGCGCAGGACTGGCAAGCCCGATAAAAAGTTTGCGGGCAGAATAAATCAAACAAAAAACAAACCATCATGATCAAGAATTATTTTAAAATCGCATGGAGGAACCTTACCAAGCATAAGGCCTACACCATCATCAATGTAGGGGGGCTGGCCCTTGGTATGGCAGTGGCCTTAATCATTGGGCTGTGGATTCAAGATGAGTTATCTCATAACAATTACTTCTCCAACAAAGAGAAAATTGCTCAAATATTCCAATCACAAACTTTTAACGGGGAAACAGGCACTGGTCCTGCAATTCCGCGTCCTTTGGAAAAAGCATTTCGAGATGGTTATATGGACAATTTTAAACATTTGGTGATGTCTTCGTGGAGCAATTCCCAATATTTAAAGTATAAGGACATCAGCATTTCTAGAGAGGGCAACTTTATGCAGCGTGGAGCTCCAGAAATGTTGGATCTTAACATCCTTAAAGGTGAAAAAGATGGGCTTCGGGAAGTGAGTTCCATAATGCTTTCCACTTCAACAGCACAAGCCTTGTTTGGCAATGAAGATCCCATAGGAAAATCCGTTAAGATCAATGGTCAATATGATATGATGGTGACCGCAGTATACGAGGACATTCCGTACAACACCTCCTTCAGGGATATGGCCTTTTTAATGCCTTGGGAAAAATACATCACCATACAGGAGTGGGTAACAAATGCAGAAGACCAGTGGGGCAACAATTCCTTTCAAATGTTTGTTCAAATTGCGGACAATACCACCATGGAAAGTGTTACCTCAGCCATAAAAGATGTAAAAAAGAACTTGAACGAGGACACGGTTGAATTCAATCCACAACTTTTTCTCTTACCCATGAACGATTGGTATTTGCGTAACCGTTTTGAAAATGGAAAACAAGTTGGTGGGCGGATTAAGTATGTATGGTTGTTTGGTATCATCGGCATTTTTGTATTGCTTTTGGCATGCATCAATTTTATGAACCTGAGTACCGCACGATCAGAAAAACGGGCCAAAGAGGTTGGGATTCGAAAATCCATCGGGTCGCAAAGAGGACAGTTGATCAATCAATTTTTGGGAGAATCCTTTTTGGTGGTCCTTTTTGCTTTTGTCATTGCCCTTTTAATTGTGATACTGTCATTAGGCGGTTTTAACGAGCTCGCTCGAAAGGAAATTGCATTTCCATGGACACAGCCTGCATTTTGGTTGGTATCCATCTTATTCATTTTACTGACGGCAGTTTTGGCTGGGAGTTATCCCGCGCTCTACCTTTCCTCTTTCAAACCAGTTGATGTCTTGAAAGGCACTTTTCAAGCCGGTAAACATTCCGGTTTGGCCCGAAAAGCGTTGGTAGTGCTACAATTTACCGTTTCGGTTGCATTCATCATAGGGACAGTCATTGTCATGCAGCAAATCAATCACGCCAAAAACCGTCCCGTTGGATATGATAAAGAAGGTTTGGTACAGCTTCCGACCATGAGTCCTGAGTTTTATGGGAAATATGAATTGATGCGCAACGAGTTCCTGAATTCAGGAGCGGTGGTGGAAATGTCCTCCTCCAGCAGCCCTACAACCAATATTTGGTCCAACCGGAGTGGCTGGACCTGGGAAGGTAAGCCCGATGGATTTCAAGAAGATCTGGCGTGGACAGATGTATCCCCGGAATATGCTAAATCCCTTGGACTGAAAATAGTCGCAGGAAGGGATTTTTCCAGGGAATTTGCTTCAGATTCAACCGCCATATTACTTAATGAATCCGCCGTTAAATACTTGGGTGTTGAAAATCCAGTAGGTATGATTTTTAGGGATTCCGATGAGGAAAATCCTGGCGAACCCCTCACCGTGATCGGTGTGGTGGAAGATATGATTGCCCAGTCTCCCTATGAACCCGTAAAACAGGGTATATATGCCTTTGACCGATACGATAATGCTTCGTATTACAACCTTCGGTTGAATCCAAAACAAAGTGCCAGTCAAAATTTGGCCATTATAGAACGGGTTTTCAAAGCACATTTCCCCGATGTACCCTTTCATTATGATTTTGTGGATTCGGAATACGGTGAAAAATTTGCGGCGGAAGAACGCGTTGGCCAATTGTCAGGAATCTTTACAGCCTTGGCCATTATAATAAGCTGTTTGGGTCTTTTTGGCCTAACCTCTTTTGTGGCGGAACAACGCACCAAAGAAATTGGGGTTCGAAAAGTGCTCGGCGCAACCGTGTTCAATGTATGGAACATGCTCTCCAAAGACTTTTTAAAGCTCGTGATTATCTCTTGCTTTATTGCAGTGCCCATTGCCTATTATGTGATGAACGGTTGGTTGCAGGAATATCCCTATCGGGTAATTCTAAAATGGTGGATTTTTGCCTTGGCCATGATTGGGGCCTTGTTGATTACTGTGGTCACGGTTAGTTTTCAGGCAATTAAGGCTGCAAGGAGGAATCCTGTTAAAAGTTTACGAACAGAATAATTTAAATATGCTACTACAACTCAACAACATTTTTAAATGGGTCAACTCAGGAGGCCAACGTGTATTTCTTTTGAAGGACATCAATCTTGAAGTACAGGAAGGCGAATTCATATCGATTATGGGGCCCTCTGGTTCTGGAAAATCAACCTTGCTCAATGTTATTGGCATGTTGGATACATTTGACGAGGGCGAGTATCAATTTTTGGATGAGCCTGTACACTCGCTAAAGGAAAAAAACCGAGCCAATTTGTACAAGGAATACATCGGTTTTGTGTTCCAATCCTATCATTTATTGGATGAGCTTACCGTAAAGGAAAATCTAGAGATGCCCTTGCTCTATAAAAAACTGAAAGGCGCTGAACGCAAAGCCATGGTCGCCGACATGTTAGACCGATTCAACATTGTGGGTAAAAAAGACCTTTTCCCAGCCCAATTGAGCGGTGGACAACAACAATTGGTAGGTGTTGCCCGCGCCTTGATTTCCAATCCCAAGCTCATTTTAGCTGATGAGCCTACCGGAAATTTGAACTCCAAACAAGGGGAAGAAATTATGGAACTGTTCAAAGAGTTGAATGACGAAGGGGTAACCATCATCCAAGTCACACATTCCGAAAAGAACGCGGAATACGGTTCTAGAATCATCAATTTATTGGATGGGCGGATGATTTAATCAAGCCAAGAGTTCAAGTTCAAACTCAAGCATCAATGCTTTTGGGCTTGGTCCTGAACTTGGATTTGAACTTATTCAGCTAAATCTGCGAGTTCCTTTCCCACCAAACTTCCCAAGGCAACTCCCATTCCACCAAGTCGGACACCACAATGGATGGAATTGGAAATTGTTTTGACAATGGGTGATTTTTGGGTGCCAACTCCCATGATGCCGCTCCATCTTCGGTCAATTTCTATCTTTTGATTAGGCAAAATCACCTCTTTAAGCAGTTTTTCCAGCGAATTTTGGATGATATCAGTCTCCCCAAATTCCATGGTTTCCTCGGTTTTTATGTCCAAGTTCCTGCCACCCCCAAATAGAATGCGGTCATCAATATTTCGGAAATAATAGAACCCTTCATTAAAATGAAAGGTGCCTTTTATATTCAAATTTTTGATGGGTTGGGTTATCAGCACCTGTGCTCTGGCAGGTTTCACCGTTTCGGATTTCAGTAGTTTTGAAGCAAATCCGTTGGTGGCAACAAAGACATGCTTTGAATCAAATCCAAAGCCTTCCGCTACGACATGGGCTTTATCTCCAACTTCCTGAATATCTTGGACTTCCACCCCATTTAAAATGGGAATTTGAGCCTCATAACATTTTTGCAGCAACGCTTTCATCATCTTGCCCGTGTCCAGCTGTCCTTCAAATTGATGAGTGATGTAATGCTCTTGAATCTTCCCAAATCCAAATAGGTTTTTCGTTTTCACGAAAGGGGCATCTCCAAAAACGGGACGTAACAATTCGTTCAGATTATCCATCCTATCCAAGCAAGTTTCAAATAAATCTGGAGCATCCTCTAGAAAAAGTTCATGCCCTCCATGTTTCTCAAAACCGATTGCTTTATCACCCAAAAGTTTACGCAACAATTGGATTCCGGCATACCTTTTTTGTACGAGTTGAACCACCTGTTCTTCTGAATGGGAGTTAAGGTCGGAAACAAGTTCAGAAATACTCCCAAAGCAAGCAAATCCAGCGTTTTTGGTGCTGGCTCCCTGCGGAAGACTTCCTTTTTCCAGTACCAAAATCTTGCTTTTAGGATACTTTTCCTTAAGCTGAAGTGCACAATTGAGTCCTACCAAACCACTTCCGATTACGGTGAAGTCCACTCGGGACAGCCAGGTTTTATATTCCCAATAGCTTAACTCCATAGCATAAAAAACCCCGATTTTCATCGGGGTCTGTTTTAATCTTGATATTTAGGATCCATTTTAAACCCTTCCATGAATTTGGTGGTATAATTCCCTGCCAAATAATCGGGGTGATCCATTAATTGTCTGTGGAACGGAATCGTGGTTTTTACACCTTCAATCACAAACTCATCCAATGCCCTTCTCATTTTGTTGATGGCCTCTTCCCGTGTTTGGGCAGTGGTAATCAACTTGGCGATCATGGAGTCATAGTTTGGTGGAATCATATATCCACTATACACGTGTGTGTCCAAACGAACTCCGTGGCCTCCTGGCGTATGCAACGTTGTAATCTTTCCTGGTGATGGTCTAAAATCGTTATACGGGTCTTCCGCATTGATTCGGCATTCAATGGAATGCAACTTCGGATAGTAATTCTTTCCGGAAATTGGGACGCCGCCAGCAACCAAAATCTGCTCACGAATCAAATCATAATCCACAACCTGTTCGGTAATGGGGTGCTCTACCTGAATACGGGTATTCATTTCCATGAAGTAGAAGTTTCGGTGTTTATCTACCAAAAACTCTACAGTTCCTGCACCTTCATATTTAATGAATTCCGCAGCCTTTACCGCCGCTTTACCCATTTCTTCCCGAAGAGAATCCGTCATAAACGGTGATGGAGTCTCCTCAGTCAATTTTTGGTGTCTACGCTGTACGGAGCAGTCTCTTTCAGATAGGTGGCAAGCCTTTCCGTATTGGTCTCCAACTACTTGGATTTCAATATGTCTGGGCTCTTCAATGAGTTTTTCCATGTACATTCCACCATTCCCAAAAGCAGCTGTGGCCTCTTTGACCGCACTTTCAAAATTCTTTTCTATTTCCTCCTCGGACCAAATGGCACGCATTCCTTTTCCACCACCTCCAGCGGTAGCCTTGATCATAACGGGATAGCCCATTTTCTTGGCTTCTTTCTTGGCGTGGTCAACATCTTTCAACAAACCATCCGAACCGGGAACGGTAGGGACGCCCGCTTTTTTCATGGTTTCTTTGGCCGTAGCCTTATCTCCCATTTTTTCAATCTGCTCGCCAGATGCACCAATGAACTTGATGTCGTGTTCAGCACAAATTTTGGAGAACTTGGCATTCTCGGAAAGAAATCCATATCCGGGGTGAATACCATCCGCATTGGTAATTTCCGCTGCGGCTATAATGTTGGGTATCTTTAAATAGGATTCGTGACTTGGTGCTGGTCCAATACACACAGCCTCGTCTGCAAACCTTACGTGAAGACTTTCCTCATCCGCCTTGGAGTAGACTGCCACGGTCTTGATGCCCATTTCCTTGCAGGTACGAATAATGCGAAGCGCAATTTCACCCCTATTTGCAATTAATATCTTTTTAAACATAGAATACAATTTTAAATTTTGGGTTCTAAATTTTAAATGGTTTTAAATAACTAATAATTAGTCACTTAAAATTTAGCATTTAAAATTATCTATGATGGGTCTACCAAAAACAAAGGTTGGTCAAATTCAACTGGAGAAGAATCCTCAACCAAAACCTTTACAATTTTACCAGAAACTTCAGATTCAATGTCATTGAAAAGTTTCATCGCCTCTATCACACAAAGAACATCGCCTTGGCTCACATTAGATCCCACCTCAACAAATGCTGGCTTGTCCGGAGAAGGCTTTCTGTAGAAAGTTCCAATGATAGGTGATTTTATGGTAATGTACTTGGATTCTTCAGATTTTGGTGCTGACTCCGTCTTGGTCGCTGCTGGTTCTTGTGCGGCAGGTGTGTGTGCTACCTGCGGAACAGACTGTGTCTGAGGTACAGGTATTTGCTGCACAATTGTTGTTTCTGGGGAACCTGAACTGCTACCGACCGTTCGGATCGTGATCTTGAGGTCTTCCATCTCCAACTTCACCTCGCTGGCGCCGGATTTGGCGACAAACTTGATCAAACTTTGAATTTCCTTAATGTCCATGGAATATAATTTAGTTAGTAGTGTGCTATTTTGAATTATAGGCCCATTTTAAATAGATGGAACCCCATGTAAATCCTCCGCCAAAGGCGGCAAAAATTAAATTATCCCCTTTCTTGAGTTGTTTTTCATAATCAAACAACAACAAGGGCAGGGTAGCGGAAGTTGTATTTCCGTAGCGTTCAATGTTCATCATCACTTTTTCTGGCGCCACTCCCATTCGGTTTGCGGTGGCATCAATGATGCGTTTATTGGCTTGATGTGGTACCAACCACTGCACATCTTCATGCGTAAGGTTGTTCCGCTCCATAATCAGCGCGGAAACATCAGCCATGTTGGAAACGGCAAATTTGAAAACAGATTTGCCATCTTGATATACATAATGTTGTTTGTTCTTTATGGTTTCTTCTGATGCTGGTAAGATAGAACCTCCGGCTTCAATCTTTAAAAACTGTCTTCCCACCCCATCAGATCGTAAGTATTCATCCTGTAGTCCGAGACCTTCTTCATTGGGTTCAAAAAGCGCAGCCCCGGCCCCATCACCAAAAATAATGCAGGTGGTACGATCGGTATAATCCAATATGGATGACATTTTATCGGCACCTATCACCAACACTTTCTTATATCTTCCTGATTCTATATAACTAGCCGCAGTTGACATTCCGTACAAGAAGCTGGAACATGCCGCTTGGAGATCATAGGCAAATGCGTTGACAGCTCCAATTTCCGATGCCACGTAAGCCGCGGTTGATGCAACCGGTAAGTCTGGTGTGGCCGTGGCCACCAACACAAAATCGATTTCAGATGGATCTACTCCGCTTTTTTGAATTAGATCTTCGGCAGCCTTAATGGCCATGTATGATGTTCCGGCGTTTTCCTTTTTCAAGATCCTTCGTTCCTTGATTCCGGTCCTGGTAGTAATCCACTCATCATTGGTGTCTACCATGGTTTCCAGTACTTTGTTGGACAGAACGAAATCTGGAACGTATCCTCCTACAGCTGTGATTGCCGCTGTTGTTTTTTTCATTTTTAGCGTCTCTTTTTTTGTCAAAAACCTTGAAATTTGACCCAAAAGCGGTGAAAATTAGTCATTTTATATGACTTTTTCGTCAAAACGGGTTCGTTTTTAAATTAGAA
Organism: Flagellimonas iocasae; assembly: GCF_042682725.1. Classification (NCBI taxonomy): domain Bacteria; kingdom Pseudomonadati; phylum Bacteroidota; class Flavobacteriia; order Flavobacteriales; family Flavobacteriaceae; genus Flagellimonas; species Flagellimonas iocasae. Next base: position 609,520 of record NZ_JBHUHU010000003.1, read on the forward strand.
GATGGGCCCATAAAAAAACTCCCGTTGCAGAATAACGGGAGTTGGTTTATTATGAGAAGGTTGCGGTTAGGCCGCAGTTTCTTCTTCAGTCTTGTCTATTAAAACTTGGCCCCTGTAGTACAATTTGCCTTCGTGCCAGTGTGCTCTGTGGTACAAGTGCATTTCACCGGTTGCAGAATCCTTGGCAATGGTAGGGGCCACAGCTTTGTAGTGGGTTCTTCTTTTGTCCCTTCTGGTCTTTGATGTTTTTCTTTTAGGATGTGCCATTATAAACCTATTTGTCCGTTAGTAACTTTTTTAAATCATCCCATCTGGGATCTGTTTTTTCTGATTCTCCTTTTTCTTCTTTTGGCTGCAATTCTTCCAGCTTGTCCAAGATTTCGGATTTTAACGTTCCGTCCAATACACCGGGGTGCACTCTTTTTTGAGGAACCGCCAGCACCAACATTTCATAAATATACTGTGCAATGTTGATTTGGTATTCTCCGTGGGGAATGATCAGGATTTCATCATCCTCATCATTGTATTCTTCCCCAAACTTGATTACCAAGTGCAAATCTGAACTAATGGGTTGATCATACGGTTCCCCAGTAAGATCACAGTCCACATTTACCGTTCCCTTCGCCTCGATTCCCAGTTCCATCATAGTGCTCATTTTGTCCAATATGGCAGTTACTAGAATGTCAGCTCCGTTAAATTCTTGGTATTCAAAAGATTCAAAGAACGCGTTATCAATCTTGTACACAAATTCATGTTTTCCCAACTTCAGTCCTGAAAAAGGGATAAAAAACTCCTTCAGCTTCATCGTTTCTACACTTAGGGTTTGTGTACCAGCCTGTAAAGGCGGGTGCAAAGATACTACTTATTTGCAAAACTGCAATTCCAAAGCTAACAAATATCATTCCCAAGTACAAGTTTTTAACTGGCTCGCTTGGTTTTTTGTTTTTGCAATGGGTTTTTATTCAATTCTATATACTCTGAACGGTTTCGAAAGACATTAATTGCCATAAAAACCGCTTCTTTAAAGGAGCTTTCATCGGCCTTTCCTTTTCCCGCAATTTCATAGGCGGTGCCGTGGTCTGGAGAGGTGCGAACCCGATCCAATCCAGCGGTGTAATTCACTCCTTTTCCAAAGGAAAGTGTTTTAAACGGAATGAGACCTTGATCGTGATAAGCTGCCAAAACCGCATCAAACTGGTTATGTGTGTTGGACCCAAAGAAACTGTCAGCAGAATAAGGCCCATACACCAACGTTCCTTTATTGAACATCTCCTGAATCACCGGTTTCATAATCTTATCATCTTCCTCACCAATGGTTCCATTATCGCCGCTATGCGGATTGATGCCCAACAGCGCAATTTTGGGCCTGCGAATGCCAAAATCCATTTGGAGTGACTTTTCCATGGTGGCCACCTTATGGCGAATCAGTTTTGGGGTAATGGCTTGTGCCACATCTTTGACGGCGATGTGATCGGTCAACAGTCCCACCCGAAGGGTGTCGGCCACCATAAACATCAAGCTTTCGCCTTTGAGTTCTTGTGCCAAAAAATCGGTATGGCCCGGAAATTTAAAATCATCGGCCTGTACATTATTCTTATTGATAGGCGCCGTGACCAACACGTCTATTTTTCCTTCCTTCAAGGCGGTGACTGCAGCTCTCAGTGATTTTATGGCATATTTACCTCCTTCTTCCGTAGCTTTTCCATATTCAATAGTGGGAACTTCCTTCCAAACATTTACAATATTGACCTTTCCTTCAAGGGCTTGTGAAGCATCTCGTATTCCATTAAAAGTAATATCGATTCCCAAATCGGATTTTTGCTGCGATATGGTTTTGTTCGAGGCAAAAATGATTGGGGTACAGAAATCCAACATTCTGGCATCCTCAAATGTTTTGAGCGCTACTTCGCACCCTATGCCGTTAAGGTCCCCAATGGAAATCCCAAGCTTTAATTTTTGCGTTTCTTTCATAGAATCAATACTGATATAGCTACTTTTGCACTACAAAGCTAGTCAATTAAAAAGATTCATGTTCACAGGTATTATAGAGACTTTGGGGAAAGTTGAAAAGCTCGAAAAAGAAGGCGGAAATCTACACATTAGTGTTTCTTCCGGCATCACCCAAGAATTGAAAATAGACCAGAGTGTGTCCCATAATGGGGTATGCCTTACTGTGGTATCCATTGAGGGTAACACTTACACCGTGACCGCCATTGAAGAAACCTTGAACAAAACCAATTTGGACACTTTGACGGTTGGGGATAACGTGAATTTGGAGCGCGCCATGCTTTTGGGTGCTCGTTTGGATGGCCATATTGTTCAGGGCCATGTGGACCAGACCGCGGTTTGTTCTTCCATTGAAGAAAAAGACGGGAGTTGGTTTTTTACGCTTCAGTATGATTCCAAACTGAACAACATTACCATTGAAAAGGGATCCATAACCGTGGATGGGGTGAGCCTAACCGTTGTCGATTCTAAAAAAGATAGTTTTAGCGTGGCCATTATACCTTATACATATGAACACACCCGATTCCATACCTATAAAGTAAACACCGTTGTAAATCTTGAATTTGATGTGGTGGGCAAATATGTGGCCCGATTGATGGAACTGCGAAACTGATATCACGGTTGTTTCGACCCAAGATATCTTTTTGGGCTATTTTTGTAACTGACCAATCCCGTTGAATGGACCTCTCATCCCTTTCCCAAATTTCAGTTGCTTCATGGACGCTGGCTGCCACGGCTGCCTTTCTTATGGGAGTATCCAAGGCAGGATTAAAGGGAATGTCCATTTTTAATGTTACGCTCATGGCCTTGGCCTTTGGCTCACGCGCTTCAACGGGTTTGATTGTACCCTTGTTGATTGTTGGGGACATCTTTGCCGTAATTTATTATAATAGGCATACCCAGTGGAAATATATCTTACGGTTTCTCCCGTGGATGATTCTGGGCATCTTCATTGGCGTACTCATTGGAAAGGACCTTCCAGAACGAGAGTTTAAATGGGGAATGGTGATTGTAATTTTTATCAGTTTGGGCTTACTGTATTGGTGGGACCGGAGAAAAACGGAACATGTGCCTACACACTGGATGTTTGCTGGATCTATGGGTGTCATGGCCGGAATTTGCACCATGATCGGAAATTTGGCTGGGGCCTTCACCAATATTTTCTTTTTGGGAATGCGATTGCCCAAGAACGAGTTTGTAGGCACCGCGGCTTGGTTGTTTTTCATCACCAACACCTTCAAGCTTCCGTTTCACGTCTTTGTTTGGAAAACGGTAACTATGGAAAGCCTCTACATTAACCTTGCGCTGCTTCCGGCTATTTTGGTTGGGCTTTTTCTAGGGGTGGTCATCGTTAAGAAAATCAACGAAAAAAATTACAAGCGCTTTATTTTGGTGGTGACGGCCATTGGGGCGATTGCGATTCTCTTTAGGTAATGATTTCCTTCAAAAGAAAACCCACCAGTAGCTGATGGGTTCTAATATGACTTGTATGTATTCCTCTATCTTATTCTGATGCTCCTTCGTAAATCGCATTAAAAATCAATTTATAGGTGCCCCTGGGCTGAGCTCGAAACTGCGGCCTGAAAGCATACAGGATTACCGAGCCTTTTCCGTATTTTACTTTCACCATCGCTGGCTTTTTGGCAATATACTTGTTTTCGCCCATGGCCCAACCGCTCATCAAAAGGTTTTTCTCCGCATAGGTGGCAATGACCTCAACTTCGGGTTTAGGCGCATCTTTAATATCTTCTTTACCACCTTCGCCTTCCTTACTTTGCTTGTCAATAATAAAAGCCCTACTCTTGTTAAAGGACACAGAAACCGTGTCTTTCATACCAAACGCCAATGGGTTGGTAGTGTCTATTCCAGTTTTGATCAAAGAACCTGGAATAAAAAAGTCTTTACTGTCCACCCCTTCAACGGCATCTTTCAACGGAAGTCCAAACTGCTCAATAACAAAATCACTGGCGGCATCAAAGGCGAGCAATGTCCCTCCATTCTTTACATAGTTACTCAGTGCGAGGGAACCGTCCAGCCCGATACCTCCAGTAAATTTTTCCGGCATTTCCAATGGGGTATGACCGTGTAAAATGGATTTTGCTTCTTGTGATGGAAGAATGATGGCATCGTACTTGGACAAATCCACCGTTTTAATATCTGCGTCGTGAAGGGTGTCGGTATCAAAAGTATACTCATCCATCACAAAACGGGTCCAACCTTCATCCATGTTGGCCACCCAAGATTTGTACAGTCCCACTTTAGGCGAATGAAGTGGTTTCAATTGAACCTCTGGTTTGGCCATCAACCCTGTAAATTCCAATCCATATTCGTTGGCAAGGGATTCCATCAAAGCTTTATCCCCGGTAACCACAAAAGACCCAGCTGGAAAGGAAACTTTTCCTGCTTTGAACTCCGTCATGGCCTTGAAAGCGGTTCCTCCAGCTTTTAGAATTTTATTGGTTGCAGCAACTGAAGCATTGGAGTTTACGCTCAGCGCATACCCATAAGAACCGTTTCGGTTGAGGCTGCCTTCATAATAATCAACCAATCCTGCCACCTTTTCGGTTGAAGCATCAAAGGGCTCCGCAATTTTTGCAACCTCCACTCCCATTTGAAGCGGCAACGTCCATCCGGCCAAATCATATGGGGTATCCGGAGGTCCGCCAGGGTATTGGAAACGGGTGGGATAGTTCTGCTTTTCCATCAAATCCAACAAATAGGGCCTGAACGCCTGACCACCATAGATGACATAGGACCCTTTTTCATATTTGGTATCCCCTATGGTAAAATCCTTGGTTGCCTTTTCGATTTCAATACCACCTCTTAATAACACGTTTACTAGATTCACTGCTTCGAAAGAGTCCCATTGCTCCTTGCCAATCACATAGGCAAAAGGGCCTTCAGTCTTGGCTTTTTCAATGGCCGAAGCTCCCATTTTGTAAATGTTGTAGAGGTAGTTGCTTTTTCGGTCCGTGGCCAAATCCAATACGGCCCAAGTTGCTGTGAGCATATAATCTACCGCATCCCTAAAATGGGATTCGCCTCCTTTCCAAGGGTCGGGGTACATGATGTCGGTTCCATCTGTTGGTGTTCCCCCAGCCACCGTTTTTGGCAACTTTTCAGGGTCGTAGAACCGTGGTGTTGGAGAAGTGTGTCCTGTTTCGGTTAGGATGCCTATCATATTATGATAGTAGGGAACGGTCCTTCCCCCTCCGTTCCAGAACATGGTATAGAAATTATCTGCTATGGCCCCGGGCATGTTTTCCAAAGAAAAACGTTTTGACATGGCTGAACCCACCTCACTTACCCCCGCAGTTACCGCAGGATGAATCTTTGGATTTACCGGGTCAGCATACGGCGGAATGGAAATTTTGGTCCAAGAAGGTGACGATTGGTGATGGTTGTACACAATCTGTGGATACCACTCGTTGTACAAGATTCTGGTTACATTATAGGTCTCTGGCATGGTGTTCATGAACCAGTCGCGATTATTGTCGTGCCCCATATAATAATGGTAAAGAATTGGAGGTCTTGATGTTTCATAGGGTGTATCGCGATTTTTTCGATACCAGTCCACCACAATGTCCAATCCATCAGGGTTCATCACGGGCATCAAAAGGGTTATAACGTTTTCCCGAACTTTCTGCATTTCTGCAGTTTCCGATGTGGCCAGCGTATAGGCCAATTCCGAAGTCATTTGTCCGTGCGCCAGCTCAGTAGAGTGCATTCCGCCATCGAGCCAAACAATGGCCTTTCCCTCTAAAGAGAGCTTTGCCGCTTCATCATCACTGATTTGAACCCGGGCCAATTTGGTACTGATATCTTTCCATTTATCCAACTGCGCCAAATTTTCCTCTGTTGAAATAAAGAGCAAGTACATTTTGCGTCCAAGGACGGTTTCGCCAATTTCAATTTTTTTGATACGGTTGGAAGCGTTGTCCAACTTGGTGAGGTAATCTTCTATTTGGGCATAATCTGCCAGTTGGTAGTCATCTCCTACCCTAAAGCCATAGACATCTTTGGGGGATGGCACATTTTGCGCTAATAATGACGTGACGCATGCCAAAGCCATTCCTAATGAAAACAGCAAGGTTTTGAGGTTTACAATTTTAAAAATCATTGGTTGAATTAGTTAGAATTTCGTTGGAAATTACGGAATCCTGAGGAGTAAAGTAAATCTGAGCGCAGTGAATTGGAATTCGAAACAGATTTTTAGGATTACTACTGATTCAATCCTACTATTTTATCAATTATAAGGCAGTTTCGGAAGGATGCTGCCAAGGACCGCGGTATTGCCGTTTTAATAATGCTGTGGCCTCCACGTCATCCACAATGATTCTTTGTTGAGGATTGTAAATCAAGGGCCGTTCCAAATCCATCGCAAGATTGGCCATGATGCAACTTGCGGTGGAAATATGACCTTGCTCCACATCAGCAACAGGCAGTGTATCGTTTTCAATGGAAGCCAACAAATCCAACATATGGGCTCGCGTTGCTGGCGCTGTATGCAGTTCAATATCCTTTTCATTTAAATCTTCGGGATATTGTTCACGTTCAAACACTACATCCATTTTAATGGTTTTACCACCGTCATTTGGAATAAATTCGTATTTGTATACGCTCCCTTTTAAGGTTCCTTTATCACCATAAATAAAAAACGCCCAAGGGTATTCCGGGTCTGGAGGGGTGCCCCAACTGCGGTGTTGCCAGGTGCAATTCAATTCATCAAATTCAAATATGGCGGTTTGGGTATCCGAAATATTGGCAATGGAATCCTTTTGCACGTAAATTCCCCCCGTTGAGCTCACTTTTTTGGGCCATCCCAGCCCCAACATCCAACGCACCGTATCCAACATGTGGACGCACATGTCGCCGACAATACCATTTCCATATTCCATAAACGCACGCCAGTTGCGATGTGGCAGACCAATAAAAGGTCGCATTGGGGAAGGACCCGACCAAAGGTCGTAATCGAAATAATCCGGCACTTGCTGAATTGGCGGGTTTGCATTCCATCGCATGTGGTAGTAACAGCAAATATCAACATGGGAAATTTTACCCAATAATCCCGCTTCGATGATGTTTTTCTTACCCTCAACCAAATGTGGTGTGCTTCTGCGCTGTGTTCCTATTTGGACCTTCTTTCCCAATTTTCGAGCAGTGGCCAAAATGGCCTCGCCCTCCAAAACATCAAGACTGATGGGCTTTTGCAAGTACAAATGTGCTCCGGATTCCATGGCTTCAATGGCCTGAAGCGCATGCCAATGGTCTGGAGATCCAATAAGGACAATGTCCAAATCCTTTTCGGCCAGCATTTTGCGGTAGTCCTTATATAAACGAGGTTTTTTGCCGGATTTCTGCCGTTCGGAAACCAGTTTTGCAGCTTCTTCCAAATAGTTTTGGTCCACGTCGCAAAGCGAAACCACTTCTACATTGGCCACTTGAATCAGTTTGAACAAATCACTTTTGCCATACCAACCACAACCAATAAGACCAACATTTATTTTCCGTGGGGAATACATCAAATCCAAGCCGTAGGCGCCAAAAGATGATAACGCCAAAGCCGCAGTGGACCCTTTTAAAAAGTTTCTTCGGTTGATGTAGAATGTCTTGGGCTCGTTGTTCGGCATGGTCGATTTTTGACATTTAATTTAAGATTAATCTTTGAAATGCCGATTCTAATCAACTCAACATTATTTTCAGAAATAAAGAAACCCTTCCAAATCAATGATTTGAAAGGGTTTTATGTGGTCCCACTTGGGCTTATTTCGGCTGAACTCAGCATAAACTTCTCTCCCTCGGTTTGTTTCACAAAAAAAGTCCCAGCTTTCGCTAAGACTTTTTGACCACTTCGTGGTCCCACCTGGGCTCGAACCAGGGACCACCTGATTATGAGCAGCTTTTTTTAGTTGTCATAAATTTTCATTTGGTTTCTTATTTATTGATTTTCAATGTTTTATGAATTTTTTCTTTTCATTTAGAAGCATCAATATTACCTTTAAAAGACCATTTGTTGTACCTATGTTGTACCCAAAACACTACTAAAAATGATTAATGTACGAACGGTTTTAAGAAAAAAACAGCTGTCCGATGGAAGTTATCCGGTGTGCCTTCGTGTGACCAAAGATAGGCGATCTAAATACTTCAAGACCATTTACAATGCATTTCCAAAAGAATGGGATGAACGTACTGGCTCCTTCAATAAGAATCACAACAATTTTATTCAGGACAACCGATTGTTATTAAAGTTTAGGGACAGAGCATTAAAAGTGATTGCAGAGTTGGAAATGGAGAAAGACGATTTCTCTTTGAGGGAATTTGAACATAATTTCAGGTTGGCATTCAATCCGGTCAGAAGAAACGTTTTTGACTTTTGGGATGAAATAGTTGAGGAATTGAAGTTGGCTGGCAGAATGGGAAATGCTCGCTTTCACAACGATACCAGTAAATCCGTCCAGAGATATTTAAAATTTGACAAAGACCTTTCCTTTACTGACATTACCCCGGCCTTTCTAGAAAAGTATGAGGCCTATCTGCGTTCGCGAGGTGGGACAGATGGAGGTATTGGTGTGAGAATGAGATCTATAAGGGCATTATTTAACCAAGCCATTAGAAGGAACATTGTAAAGGAATCCCTATATCCCTTTCGGACATACAAAGTATCTAGATTGAAAGGAAGAGGGGTCAAAAAGGCGCTTACCTTTGAAGAGGTAAAGCAAATTATCAATGTTGACATTTCTGAAAATCCAGAGCTTTTGAATAGCAAAAACTATTTTGTTTTTAGCTTCTACACTCGAGGAATGAACTTTGCTGATATGATGAAGCTGAAATGGAAGGACATCAAAGGGGGGAACATTTATTATACGCGCTCTAAAACCAAGGGAAACTTTACCATTAAAATTCTGCCTCCGGTTCAGAAAATCTTGGATCATTATCGTAAAAATTCATTGGGCACGAAATATGTCTTTCCCATTTTGCTTCATGACCAACTTACACCAAATCAAATAGAGAACCGTAAAACCAAAGTGCTAAAAAGTTATAATATAGACTTGAGAGCCATCGCCGAATTAGCCGAAATCGAAAAGTCGGTAACAAGTTATGTGGCTCGTCACAGTTTTGCCAATTGCCTTAAGCAAAAAGGAGTTGCAACAGATGTAATCAGCGAGTCATTGGGGCATCAGAATATGGCTATAACACAAGCCTATTTGAAAGAACTGGATACCTCAGTGGTTGACAAAGCCATAGAAGTATTACTCTAAATCTGATTTTCCTAGAATTGGGTCTTCAAATTCGGTTAAAGGGTCTAACCAATCCGCCTTTTGGTTCGCCCATTTCAGATAAACTTGATTTTCTTCATTTATAACAGATTTATCTGGTTTTACTTTTTTCTTATAGGCACTCAGGTAGTCTCTTATTTGTTTTGCCTTATACCAGTTCTCTGAATCTGAGATAAGTTGGCCCAATTTGGATTTTTCCTCTGCTATTTTCTTCAGATTTTCTTTCTCTTTTATCAGTTCTTGTTCCCTCCTTCTTTTTTGCTCTGATTGTTGCGCCCGTAAATCATGCCAATACTTGCAATCTTTTTCAACCCAAGCTACTATTTGTGGAAGGTATTCTTCTAAACGGATAGTTTTTCTATCTATCCAATTTTTTTGTCTGAAGGAAGGTCCGACCTGAAATTCTAGCTTATCGCTTTTTTCCCATGATTCCCTACTCCAGCCAGACTTATCTTTCTCCCTTATTCTATGGTACTTCTGGCGAAGATTTATTTCTGTTTTTTGACCGAACATCTGTATATGGCAGCGGCTATACTCAAAGATGATTTTTCCATTCATAGCCTCTATTGCCAAAATCAGTGTATTCATAAATCTAAATGCCCTAGATCTCATTTTGAGATCCGTATGGATGGGTAATATTTCATGCTCTTGAGATAACTCCCAAAATCCGACATCTTTGCTCTCATCTAATTGCTCCAATAGTTTTTTGCTCTTCCTTATTGTTGGATGATATTGTACAATCCTCTTGGGTACTTTAAAGTTTAAGTTGCTTTGCTGCTCCAGTTCATATGCTCTTTTATGGTAATCCGTTCTAAATTTTATGGAATCTGAGGCCAAGTTTATTTTGATATTTCTGCTTTCCATTTTAGGCAAAGGTGTTTTGATTATTTCTTTATTGAACCTAACCTTTGTCCAATGACCCCGGCTAGGTAATGGGATATTATATTCTTGACAAACATCTTTCAATTGCTCTTGCGTTACCTCAAGCTGCTCAGACAAATCATTCAAAGATTGCTCCCATACCAAACCATATAATTCTACTCTTGTAAAAGATTTTTCTTTCATTTTAATAAAGATTTCTTAGTTAAAATTCGAGTTTATCACCAAAAAATGGTGATTATCTCGAAAAAATACTAAAGCTGGATTTATCCGAATTAGTAAAAATCTGTCAGTGAAGAGAAGTAAACTCATTTATTTGGGACGAGTTGATCAACAACATTGATAAATCAGCTTCTGCTAAAATGAAAGTGTTGACATAATTAATATCCAAAAAGGAAGCTGTGGGCTTAAGGAAAAACTTCTATTTGATTATACTTCCAAAATATTTTGCCCTAGAAAACTGCCCATTGGTCAATACATTAAAAAAGTTAATTAAACTTCTTGGCCGTGAATTTTTATTTGGGAGATTTTCCTGCGGCAAAATTGCATGGAGCATCACATCAACAATTTCAACAAGAATATGTTGCAACCACCAAACCCGCTTTATTATCAATATCAAACAGATATCATAAGTAAATCATCGGGGCGCCAAAACATAGGCCTATATAAAAGAATTGGATTCGTTTGTTATTGACAATGCCATCGAAATTCTGTTATAAAAGAAGTCAAAACAAACACAATGATTCTAGTCAACTAATATAATGAATGAGGGTAACTTTTAGTATACTCCTTTAATACAATACATAATTAATATTTCAGGATAACAACTTTAAATCTGATTTCAAAACGTCCTTATCAACCAAATAAAGATTTCTCAAATTCTGGATATGTCTTTTATGGGTGCATTTTCTAAGTTTTCGGCCTGAACCGCAGTAACATAGTTGATGTTCTCTAAATCGGCTATTGGCAATGGTATTAGCAATTGTTCTTTCAATAATTGCCCTGTCTTCAATTTTAAGTATGTCTCTATACCCATGAAGAATACCGGACTCATCATGTGGGTATTCATCTCCAAAATAGCAATTATGAATCTCGTAAAAAGAATTGTTTTCAAAATAAGGTACTACTACTAAATCCAGGAACATCAACAAAGATTTAACTTTGGTTTTTAAAAGGATTTGGGATTGAGCCCTGGTGGTAAAACAGCAACTACCGGTTATGGGATAAATATGCCTGTCTAATTTAATGGGGATTCTTCCTCCGGTCTCTTTGACCGAAGGAAAGAATTTTGGACATGGCTTTAGATCTATTTCTATTTCATAGCTGTCCTTGTCCGGCAAATGCAAAGTACCATAAATCATGTTTGAAGTGGATGCATAACTTAAGTCTTCATACACCAAAAGAGCCTCTTCAATTTCATTTTGTGGAACCATAAGGTTTTGGTTTAATTATCGCCGAACCCAGTGATTTGCTCAGAGCATTTGATCTTTCATTTTCATCCTGATCTTCTCCAAAAGGAAAGCGAATTCCAAACTGGTTATTCCGGAGAATCTCTGAAGCTTTTCTATAATTTTTTTCATCAGAGACTTTAATGCAATCATCCTTTAGGCTTTTTAAAGTGCTTAGAAAGTTAGATTTTTTGGTCTCACTATAATTGTCAAAGAGATTTTCATCTGATGGGGTTGTTGGTCTGAAACAATTAAATCCCCCTTTCTTATTTAGTGCTATATCGACAGCCTTTACAGTTTCTCTAAAGGCTTCATCTAAATTATCAGCATCTACATAATGATTTGTGGCCAAAATAGTCAATACAAATCCACTTGGTAATTTCAGTGTTGAGTTATTGTTTTCTCTATAATTTTTCCAAGCCTTTAAACAACGAACAATAGCCTCTAATCTAGGTTTTGCTTCCTTTTCTTGATTGAACCATAAGTAAAAAGCTTTAGGGTCACTTTCTATCCAATCTTTTGATTTATGGGCCAATTCTATTTTATCACCTTCTTTGAAGTAAATAGGTAGGTCAATATGATGCCCATCCGAAAAAATGACTCTTACACATGTTGTTTTCTTTTTTGAATCTTTACTGGTGTGATTTTCTGTGGCTTTAAACACCCAATCATGCCAAGTATTTATACTTTGTTTCTTGTCATCTTCATCTTTTTTGATAAAATACACTCCATCGTCCAAATCATATTTTCTAAGGATGTTTTCATCTCCATCATATTCTACAATTGGATTTATAATAGTATTCATTTCAAAAGAACCTTGACTATGGAATTTAGGTTGAATTTCATTTTCCTTATTTTCCTTAAACCATTTCTTGATTTTTTTTCGTAAATCTTTCCTGCTCTTTTGTAGAGAGTCTTTTCTTGTGGTGTTTAACTTAATTTCCTTGTCAAACTTGTTAAATTCTTTGTTTAATACAGCCATTTTTATAGTTTTTAATAATCGTGATTTTTGTTGCGACTAACCCATTTTAAATCCTTAAACTCTCCTTTGGTTTGAAAGGGGGACCTGTTTGTGAAATATCTTCCTGACAATCTTTTGCTCTTACCTTCTTTGATGAATTTTACAATCTCGGTTCCATAATGGGGAGGAAAACCTTGCTCCGTACTTCCCTCATTCAGATAGTTGTAAATCAAATTATAATGCTGACCATCTTGTGTTTTTTCCACATACATTCCCTTATTAATTGAGGGAGACGACAATGATCCATCGGGTTTTTTTGTGAAAGAAGAAATATTTATATGGCTTCCTGATTGTGAAACTATTTTAATGTGATCTAGTTCTCCCGTTTGCACTTCACCATTCTGGTCATGGTACTGATATACAAGTTTACCTTCATATCTGCCTGAAAAGTTATCCACCCAAAACAACCATCTAAATGGCACATATTGCCATAGGTGTTTAGTGATGACCGTAATCAAGATTGTTAGAAAACCAAAGATTGATATAGACCAGCCAAAGGAATGATTGGCTAAGTATATGAGCAGAAAGCCAAGTATAATTAATACAATAAAAAATTTGGGGTGATAATATTTCAGATAGTCTTTTTCCATATCTGTATTCAGTTATAAAATTGATATTACAAATATGGTTTAGAGCTATGCAATGTATTTGCATAGCATCAATTTTGAAGTATAGTATTCTAGAAAACGTTCAAAAATTTTGCAAGTATTTTTCTCACCAAAAACTTGCAGTCATTAGCCCTGTCTTTATCTATGGTTCCTGTGTGAGCAGATTTGTTTCTGAAATCCTTTTGGAGCCTATCAAGATCATCCAGTATTGAAGGTTCATATATATCTTCTGAGAATTGTTCCTTTGTATACCTATCAAAATCAATCAAAAAGGCACTTTTATCAATGTTATGCTTTTGATTTAATTCCCTTAAAGCGAATTTCATGTTACCCAGTGTGAAGGTTTTGCTTTGTTTAACAACAAGTTTGGCCAAAAGTCCATATCTATTACTCGCTAAATCTTGGGAATACGTTTCTTCAACATTAGGATCTCTTTCATGTACGTATTCAATAAAAGGAGCAAATACTTTTGTCAATAGTTCATTCTCTACTGATCGAGAACATTGTAAAACAAATGGGCTAAAATCTTGAGAATTATGGCGTATCAAGGTGTCAAAAATATATTCTCCTGATAATAGATAACTAAAACTCCTTTTATGCAGTTTTTTTGAATCCTTTAGCCAATTACGTATTCTTGAATCATAAACTCTTGTGTCATTTGGTGTAATTCCATCTAGGACCGAATAAATCTTTGATTGTATTTCTGTATCATCAATAAACTCTTCTTCCGAATCTTTAAGTGAAGTTTTTATAGTTTCTACTATTTTATTCAAATTGACGGTAACAAGTTCCTTTACCAAAACCTGTACCATATCTTGAAAAGAACTTGCACCTTCAAGCAATTCTGGAGAAATATTAAAAACATTTGATAACGCTTTGGAACTTTCGATAAGTGTTTCTCCAAGTATTTCTGCCTCTACTTCAATCTCAGGAAGAAATGGAGCCGTTGGAAAAGATTCATAATCATCCAGTATGTTTTGGACCTCTGATGAGTTAAAAACAACAGCCCAATACCATTTTCCAAATTTCCCATTTTGATTAACTGCTTCTATCCAAAGATTCAAAAAGTCTCTTTTGACCCTGTTTTGATGAGAATCTTGTCCTTTAACTTCAAGAATCAACTTATCCCCATTAACCATTTGGATAATGTAATCGGGCAAGAAGTTCTTGATTATTCCCCTGTAGTTGTATTTAATGAAAAAACCAAGGTGATCATTTTTGATAAAAGACTTTACTTTTTCATGTCTGTCAATAATCTTGGCATTATTCGCCTCCCAAGTACTATCAAAAACAGTATAGTTGATATGGGTTTTGTCCATCCAAAGATTGGGTTTTGCACTATACCAAGTTGGCATGTCTGAAGTACTTCTAATAGGTTTTTCTTTATCAAAAACAAGAGTACGAGCTTCATCATTTTGGTCCCTAATAGCGTTCCAAAAATGATGAATGATTTTACCCATGTTCATCAGTAATAAAATATTTCTTCTGACAAGGTCTTGCGAAAACAAACTATTCTTGATGATAATTTTATCTGAGTTCAAAAATTCTTTAGTTAGAGAAATCAGTTGTGCTAGAAAATCATGCTGATCACCTTTCCAATTCGGTTTTTCAGTAACAAATATTCTTGTAGCTACCTTAAAAATTATGGTCTGCAATCGATAATTATCCTCAAATTTTTTTATGTCAACTTCAGTTAATGCGGCCGGAGTAATATTGCCCTGCATAACACCTCCCATTTCAGCCTCCGTGATAACTTCTTCAGGATTGAGTTCTAAATCGTCCAATTCATCATAATCAATTGATAAGGAAGACTCATAAAGAGTATCTATTCTTAAAATGTTTGGGAAACTGATTTCAAATTCTTGTTTCTCTGGTATTGGCTCTATTTGAACTTTGGGCTTCGGGGGTTTAGGGATGCCAGAACCTCCTTCATGTGGAATAAATTCAAACGGCACCCCAAAAATATTCACGTATTCAGGTTCAAGCATCCCTTCCTCATCAAAATCGTAGCTTACCCTTCTCAGACCACGACCTATAACCTGCTCACATAGCAATTGGCTGCTAAATGCTCTCAATCCCATAATGTGGGTAACGTTGTTAGCGTCCCAGCCTTCAGTTAACATACTAACACTAATCACATTTTGAATCTGTTCCCCCGGCTTTCCTTTCTTGCCAACCGTATCGACCATCTCCCTTAATGATTCTGCCTGCTCTTTTAGAGAACCGGTTAATGTTTCATCTTCATTATTTATTCTTCCAATAATTTTGGAATCTATTTGGAGTGTTTTGTCAACTTCACATAATTCCTTGACCTCACATGATTTGGAATCAAAATGATATTTTATCCTATCACTGGTAAACGTAGTATTAGCTATGGTTATCATTACAGGAGGTATATCAATACCTTCGGTTTGTTGCCAATCTCTCTTTGTCCTTAACCAATCGGTTCCCAAAAGTTCATATGCCATTTTCACCAAATCTGGCAGTGGGGTTTCTTTGGGTATTTGTTTTTGATTTAGGTCTTCACTTACCTCTTTGTCCTTATAAATGTGATATAACCTTGATTTATAATCGGGTCCAACATTGCTATCATCACGAATAACAACTCTTGGTGTTTTCACCAATCCAGATTCTATTGCATCATTCAATCCAAAATCACTTATAATCCAGGTAAATAATGCATCCTTTTCTGCTTTCTTCCCACCCGGAGAAAATGGTGTGGCCGTAAAATCATGGCATCTGAGAATACCATTTTTCTTGTGCAACCTGTCCAATCCTTGAACCCAAACGGTGTTGTCAATTTCCTCCTTTTTCTTACTTTTCTCTTTGCTTTCTGCCGGTGTTCTCCAAGCATGGTGGGCCTCATCATTTATAACCAAAATGTTTGAGGTATTAGCCATATCATCTAGAACTTGTTTAGCATAAACTGTGTCACTTATTTCAAGTGTTTTCCGCTTATCAACGCTCCTTATTTGGCCCTTTTCCTTTTTTTGATCCAGTTTTTCTTGGGTGTCCCATGCTAACATATGCCAATTGACAATTTTAAGATTTCCTTGCCTTAAATTGTCCATTAAAGTAGATGGTACAATATTAAATTGATCGTAGTAATTATTCTCGTGAGAAGGTTGCAAAACGGCTAGTCTGCTTTTAACGGTTAGTCCAGGAGCAACAATTAGAATGTTTTTAGAAAAGCGTTGGTCAAGTTTATAGCTTACTTTATTTAGCACATTATAAGCAATTAACATAGCCATAACTGTAGTTTTACCAGAGCCGGTAGCCATTTTGCTGCACCATCTAATAAAATCTCCTCCATCTTGTCTTATTTCAATACCTGTTTTATAATTGTCTGGAGCTTCATTTAAAAAAATGATTGTTTTGATTGCTTCGAGCTGACAAAAAAAGAAAGGAAACTGTCTGAACTCTTTGTCAGTAGTTTCCCAATGTTCCAAGAGCTCATTGGTAACACCCGTTAATCCTTTTCTGCCTTCTAACTCCCATTTTGCCATTCGTTGCCGAATGTCGTTTACCCAAGGAAGTTCAATTAATTCTCCTCCTGCAATAGTATATCCAGCAGGTCGTCTGCCCTCTTCTTGATAAAACTCTTGGGTCATGACATTTCTGTTCCAATGAACATACGGCTCCTTATATGGGGAGCAAAGTATGAGCTTATCTATGTTTCTCATACGTGTAATATTTTTAGGCTTTCAATTCCCCTGTCGTCAATAAGTTTAACGGCAATTTGCTTACCAGGACTAAATGGGAGAGATTTTGTGCCTCTAAACTCTCCAATCTTTTCTTGGTCAATCTCGGCTTTTAGGTTTTTTGCAAGTTTTGTCCAACCATCTATTGCTCCTGCCATAGGAAAGAACACCTGCTTTGGAAATAAACTTCTTCCATCATAATCAGGGTCAAGTAGCCACATAGCAATGTTTTTCTTTCCACCTGAATCAACCTCTCCCGTTTTTGGGTTATAATAATCAAACCCGAAGACTTCAACCTGTACTTTTCCGTTTTCTAATTTCTTAAGTTGAATATCAGGAGAGCCTATAAGCCAAAAACTTTGATTTGTATTTTTGTTTTTCTTCAAATCCTCGGTTTGAAGATCCATGTTCATTTGCGCCTTCAACAGTTTAAACCCAACTAATTTTTCAGGTGTCTCATCAATATCTTTAGCAGCTTCTTCGTCAAATTGAAAAGAGCAGAACAAGAGTACATCAGGTTTTATAAGTCTAGCTTCGTTTATTGCTAGCTCAACCAATCGTTGTTCTAAAGGAGCATGTTCAGGACCAAATACAACCAATACTTTCTGTGGAGGATTATTTTCCTCTGCTTTTGTCTCTCCCTCAACTTGAATATATTTAGTGCCAGATAGTGTTTCTAGTCTTGAAAATTCTATAGCTCTACCTCCCTTCGCTCTTACTCCAGTTCTTAACAATTCATCCTTCCATTGATCTTGCCGAAGTGTTTCTCCTTGTCTAGATATTGAGGCATCCACAATTTCTGCATCTGGAGTGTTTCCCTCTAGGTCTCGTACTATCGGGGCCGGAATACTTTCTACTGTAAAAGGACCTGTAATTCGAGATTTCTTGGTGTCTATTATTGGTTGGTCAAACAAAGCTTCTTCTGCAGATGGTTCGTTGTTAGCTATGCTTTTAAGTGTAATATGAGGAACTGTCTTGTACTTGAACCCTCCTCCAATTCCTAAATCTGGAAACAAGAGTTCATAAAAATTATAATTAGCTGTTATTAGACGCTGCTTAGCTATAGTAATAGCTACTCGACTGGTATCACAAGTTATCCATCTTCTTCCATAATTTTCACTGGCATAAGCAGTAGTTCCACTTCCGGCAGTAATATCTAATATCAAATCACCTGGGTCACTTGTCATCAGAATACATTTTTCCAAAACCTTGGGAGAAGTTTGGACAACGAACTTCTTATCGTCTAAAAAACTTCCTGTTCCGGTGTCCAGCCACACATTTGTTATTTTTTTGTATGGGAAGTCGTCAATAAATCTTATGTATTGTATACTGTTCTTTGCAACATGAATTCTATTTTTTTTTGCTAAGTTTTCAAGTCCTTTAACTGTAGTTTTCCAATGATGATTTGATCCTGGGTGATAATTTTTGCCTTCAAACAGAAAATCTTGTGGGCTATTTGTTTTACCCTGCGACTTTATGTTACCTGCCTTATAAATTTTAGTTCCTGAAGGTAGTTTTTCTGGATTCTGCTTTTCTTCTTTGGTAAGTCCACGATTTTTTCCATCAGGAAATTGTGCCCAGTTGTACCCTTTAATTCCAACCTCTAATTCTTGGTCTTCAAACAATTGATTGAATTTAAATTTTTCTTGATCCTTTACATACCATAATATTTGATCACCTACCCTGCTTAATCCCTTTGTAGCAAAGCCGCTAGTAGTTTGAAAATATATACTAGACACAAAACCTTCGGAGCCAAAGACTTCATCAAGAAGCATCCTTACTCTATGAATATTTTGGTCTGAAATTTGGACGAAAATACTTCCTGTTTCACTTAAAAGTTCCTTTGCTAATAAAATACGATCTCTTAGGTGAGTTAAATATGAATGAATCCCAAGCTCCCAAGTATCTCTGAAGGCCTTAATTGTTTCAGGCTCCTGAGTCAAATCTTCATCTCTTCCATCCTTAACATCCCTTTTGTTTGTAAAAGGTTGGAAGTTGCTGCCATATTTAATTCCATAAGGTGGGTCAAAATAGACCATTTGTACCTTGCCGGCCATTCCTTCCTTTTCAAGAAGACTATTCATGACCAATAGACTATCTCCAGAAATCAAACGGTTGGTCCATCCTTCTTTGTGCTTATAGAACTCGACCGCTTCACGCAACGGTTTTTCGTTCTGTTCAAATAAAGACAACTGTTCATCATCCTCTGTCGGCTTTTTTACAGAATCAATGATACTCTTTGGGTCAATGCGTTCATGGACATGTAGGGATACAGTTGGCACTTCAAATGAAATACGTTCTGTTTTGCCCGCCCAGTGCAATTGTGGGTCTAGATGTGGGTCATAAGCATATTTCTTTATATTCTGGCCGTATTCCGAATCAGTATTCTCATTAACAAGCCCCACAGGAGGATTGTTCAACCTTTCTTTGTCTTTATGCTCATAAGAGGATATTGACTTCGATGCTTTTCTTTTTTTGGCCATAGTGTTTAATGTCTTATGCAGAATAATAATGAAAGTAATCTTTTTCTCATAACGACTTGATTTTCAAATTATCTTTAGCACAATGATATTTCATTGATGTGCAAACAAATTGCACAGCTATTTTGTATAATACTCTTTTAGTTTTTGGGTGTGCTCTTTCATTTTTTCTATTACCACAGTTGGTTCTAATACCTCTACATCTTTACCAAAGGATAACAATGTTTGATACAATTCTCTGTTAGGGATTACTTCAATCCAGATGACATTCCCTTCTGAATTACT
This sequence comes from Flagellimonas iocasae, assembly GCF_042682725.1. Classification (NCBI taxonomy): domain Bacteria; kingdom Pseudomonadati; phylum Bacteroidota; class Flavobacteriia; order Flavobacteriales; family Flavobacteriaceae; genus Flagellimonas; species Flagellimonas iocasae. Next base: position 629,226 of record NZ_JBHUHU010000003.1, read on the forward strand.
TGAATCCAGTTTTTGTGAAGCCCCATGAATAGGTTTTGTGAGCACATATTTGATTCTTTTTCTATCAAATCTCAGTTTTATTTTTATTGGCAGGTCCCCCTCGCTTTTTGAAACACCTATCATTTCATCAAAATAATCCCCCCAGTCAATTATGTTCTCATTGATATTTTTGTCGGTTTCTGAAAAGTTTTGAATTCTATCTAAGGCAAGGTTTGTAATCCCAGTATAGTTGTCATCCTCCTGTAAACCGAATAAAAACCATCTGTCATTGTATTGTTTAAGGTGATAGGGGTGTATAATTCTTATATAGCTATCAGCATTTTGGAAAGGCTGATATGCAATTCTAAGTACTTTTTTTCTCAGTAATTGGTTGTAAAGTTTTCCAACCAGGGATTGCCCGATATAGTCCCTATTGCTTTGATAACTAATAAGTCCATTGTAATCTTCATGTACCAAATTAAATGCTGTTTCAATTCTAGGAAATAATGCATCAAGCCAGTCAAAATCTGCCCTATTTCTATATCTCGATAAAATTGCAAGGGTTTCCTCCAATTGTTCTTGATCAGGTTTACTTAATAGTTGATTTCCTAATGCGTAGTCTGTGTGCACATATCTAAATGCTGTTTTTTTTCCATCAAACAATTTTGGAACAAAAACCGGACATTTATCAATATCAGAAATATTACTGAGATTATTTTCAATAAGTTCCCTGATGTAATCAATATCATTTTGAATTGTTCTTCGCGATATAGTAAAGCCCATTTTTTCATGTAGAACTTCGCCTAATTTTTCAAGTGTAAACAAACCAGTCCGACTTGAAAAACATTCATCCAGTACGGTTATTCTTTTCTGAAAATTCTTGTTTTTAGGCATATTTGGTTTGATTGGTCTGACGTTAAAGGACACTCTTTTTTAAGTCATAATAATGTTATAATTTTTGGAATGCCTTTGATTGAATTACATTTTGTAATAAACTATAAGATGCTGCGGCTGCATTGCGCGCTGAGGGATGGTAGAAATCGATGATTTTAGCATTATTATATTTACCAATGGAGACATTATAACCACTATTTTGCCATTTTACATTATTAAAAAGTAAATTCCTCATTTTTTTCCAGGACAAGCCCATAATAATAATGTTGGGCTGTATAATTTCTATTTGTCTTAACAATAGGTCTTTATTAAGTAATAAATGTTCTTCCATTTCTGAGTAATTGGAGCGTCCTTTTCCTCCAACTTTTTTAACATTCATAAATGCAATACTAAAGATGGCATTATTGTAGTCATCTTTATCAATCCATATTTTCTCATATTCTGGAAAGTCATTTAGAATTCCATAACTCCATTCTGCTAAACGATGCGAAAAGGTATATTTTAGGCCTTCTTTCCACCATTCCCTAAAATCACCAGCTTCCTGATTCGGATTATTCGGTTCTTTAGTTAAGAAAAGAACTTTTGTCTTTGCCTTTGAATATAAATCTTCATTGTTAATGCCATCCATGATAAACTTCCCTCGATATTCGGGTATTTTTAATTGCCATTCATCAAAAAGGTTATTTAACTGTTCTGTTTTGCTCATCTAATCCACATTTTCAAAAAATTTGATAGCATATTTACAGTAGTCGATAATTAAGTCCTTGTCCGTTTCAAACTCCTTGCGGTTGCCTAACCAGTTTCGACATTTTTCAGTAATCTCTTTACCTTCTTTCAACTCTCTATGCGATATGCATTTAATATGTTTTGGAGACAATAAAACGAAAAGTGCATTCTCAAAAGGATAATCTCCATATTTTTCTATATCCTTTAATGCTAAGCATCCATTTTTTCTGAACTTTACCTCTATGAAATGGGCTTCGTCATTTTTGAACACCACCAAGTCTGGCATTTGCCTTATATTCTTGGCTACATCACCACGAACACCCTTTAGCAAATCCGTAATTCCAGGAATAGAGTTTTCCATCCCATATTTAAACACTTGAAAGCCCAATGAAATAAAAAGTTGTTCAACTATTGTTTCTGCAATTCTGCCTTTAATGACTCCAGAAACCCATGGATTTCCATTTTGCTTTTTGTAACAATCAGTACAAAGGCCATTTTTAAATTTTGTATAAGCATTACATTCTGTACACTTTGGCATAGGTTTCGTTGAAATCAAGGGGGAGTTAAACTAATGTGTTACCAAAATAACCATTCCTATGCTCATTTAAAAATGACAATTGTTAATTGAAGTTCTCCTGTAAAAAGTTGGGTTTTTTATTGAATACCCTCTTTATGTATAGTTGGGAGGTCTTAGTAAATCATATAAATGTTAAGACGTTATATGTTTCCGCCGCTGCCTTGATAATTAGCAACAAATCTGAAAAGTCGGGGCTATCTTCCGGAATCATATTGGTTTGCATAGTATTATAATCAGCCTCCCATAAACCTAAAAGTTGTTCCGGTGGAATAGGGTTTAGGGTGGGTGGGTAATGTGTGTTATAATCCACCCCCTTCATACTATTAAACCGTTCCCGATGCCGAATAATCGACATGATAAGCTCTTGATTATATGCTTTGCCAATATGCTCACTTTTATAAATTTTTGCCACATCGTAAAGATGTCTACTTAACCGTTCCACACGTATTTTTTCTTCGGGTCGCTGAAACTCTTCATGAAGCAAAAACAATTTTTCCAAAAAAGTGCGTTCTGGGTTGACACATGGAATAGTAATTGGTGTATCCGCAAATGACTGGTTTGAAAATTCTTCACCTACAAAAGATGCTATTTCACAATTTGTAAACGGGTCTTTTAATGAGCGACCTCCCAGTTCTACTTTTACCCGTGGCAACACATATTCTGAATGGTCCGTTACCGCGGGATAATAGATTAAAATGGAAACAGGGTCTTGATCATCACCCTCTAAATTTTCAAAATCAAATTTTACTTTGTCATACCCGTTATCCTGAAATCCTATTTGTAACATTTCATAGAAATCAGTAGTCACAAATTCAAAGGATTTCTTCCTTAATTTTTTTACTTGTGATTTGTTTATAAGTCCTCCTTCAAATCCTAAAAACTCTCGATTCAAAGCCAAATCTATATCCTCTGAAAATCGATTTATAATGTTCCAGGCCTTACTCAGCGAGGTTCCACCCTTGAACAAAAGGTGTTGTGCCATTTCAAGTTGAAAAATGATGTCAAGAGTTTGTACCACCCACCAGTCTTTTTCCACTGCATAAATGGGCAGACCCTTTTTTTGTGAGATTGCTGTAAAAACCTCTCTTTTTTGTCCTTCCCTTAGTGAATAAAAATCCTTTGCTGCCATTATAAAGCTTGTGCCATGATTTCTGCAATCCATTGTGGGGCCAAAGAAATATCATGTTTTAAATCTTTGATATCCTCATTTTGTAAAACTGCTTTTATTTTTTTTAGCTCCTCATCAGTTGCATTGTCCTTTCCAATTTCCTTGAGTGCTTGAACAACTAGCTTACTAATTTCGCCTTTTAAAGCGAGGTTCTTCGGCGTTGTTTTTTTGAACTGGATAGTGCGGTTTCCTACGGTTATTTTTCGGGGCGACCCATCTGTCAAGTAAACCAATTTTAAAGGCACTTGTGTGGATAGTCCCAAAACATTCTGTGCATATACTCCGGTCGGCAGTATTCTTGCCCTATCGCGCTTAGCTATTGCTTCGGCCACTTGTTCTGTGGAAGGTAAAACTTCTTGGTTTAACAACTTGCTGAATTTTGGCTTAGCATATATGCCTCGTGCCAATGTTTTAAGAACACCTTTTTTAACCATACGGTGTAAGGCTACCGCAATCGCTCCAGAACTTCCAAGTGATTGAAAGTCTTCCGTGAAAATGATTGAACCGGGATTTAACCCTTTTATTTTTTGTTCTATCTTGTCATCTGTACTTGTCATGAGGCAAAGATAGTTGTTTTGTAATCTATTTTAAATTATTTGTAATTAATTTATGCTATAAAGATTACAAACGAATGATTGAACAGAATATTACTTGGATACCTTAAAAGGGTTAAGCAGCTGTTTTGTGGTAAAAAACAAGGTTATTAGTAACTATTGCCAGTAACCTTCTATTTGCACTAAAGTCAAACATAGTATTGAGTTACCGTGAATCTTTAGTTTAACAATCGACCTTAATTGAAAACTCCACCTGTTCGGAGATTCAAAATGTCTCTTTCCTCAAAAGTTGGTTCACCTCATCCAAGAACTCCCCTTCATCAAAAGGTAAAAGTTGTGTGACCAATTCCAAAGTCTTCCGTATATCCTCCCCGGGCTGTTTTACATGTGGTGGAGAATATGAGTCTCCTTGGGTCGCCAAGATGCATACATTGATTAATGCCTCTATGGTATCAAAAAGGTCCAAGTATCCATCCAACAAAACAAAGGACGGTCTGAACTTACCTTTTTGTAGATTGGTAGGCTCCAGTACCTCCAACTTGTATCTTGCGGATTTCATCAGTTTCTTCAATTCCTTTTTGCTCTTTTCATAGCTGTCCCTTTATTTCTTGTTTTCTTTAATCAATTTTCTTCCTTGGCTTTCTTCTCTTCCCTGTAAAATAAGTTCAAATGGTCCATCAATGCCTCCTCACCCACTGGCATCAAACGGTTGGCAATGGTCATAGCCTGATGAATGAATTCCTCTTCGTTCCTGTCCATTACATCATCAGAGCCAAGCTCTGGATTTATGGCCCGCATGGAAAGGTATATCAATGCACGAACGGTCAACAAGAGATCGGCATGACCGTCAAGATAAAAGAACGTTGGTTGGAACTTGTCCTTGAACCATGGATGGGGAACCAGTGTCGGGGTATGGTCGTTGCCGTGGAATCTCAAATCCTTAATGAGCTTTTCTTCGTTCGGGTTCATGGATTTATTTTTTGTTTTCCAGTTTCGATAGTTTTTCGTCCAGTTTGTCCATGAAATACATTTGGCTATCTGGAAGAATGCTCAATACCAGTTCCAATACTTGGGTAACGCTATCTTCTTTTGATGCATTTTTGTTATCAGGGGACAACATCATTCCCTCTCCATCAAGGGCGAAAACGCAGACTTCCAAAAGACTTATGATCTGCATCAAAAGATGGTTATTGTCCCTGACCTCAAAGGACACATAGTTACCCTTAGGGTCTATGGATTTTTTGTTTCCCAACAGTCCTGAAAGATTGTTCCTCAACTGTTGAATCTCTTCCAAGGTCTTTAGCTTTTTATTCTTCTTCATAGTATGCCATTTTGGATTCATGATTGTATTTCGGTTCCGAAAGCAGTTTGCTGATCTTATCTAGAAATCTCATTTCATCATGGGGCATCATATCCAATACATATCCAAGCACTTCACGTATATTATGCTCCGGTTCTGGGACCACCCGATTGGATAACATATCGGATTCCATTGCCGTAATACATACCTTTATCAAGTTGGAAATCATGAATGAAGAGTCCAAATAGCCCTCTGTGGTGATATCTATGGTCTTGTGTCCGTTAAGGGACATCAAAGTGATAAAGTGTTCTTCCTCCCAATCTTTCAGTTTTCCCCAAAGGGATTCTTCAAGTTTATCCCCAACATTACGGGCCTCATTTTGGGTTTCATTAGTGGAACCCAAATCCTCGCCCTCTATTCGATTCATACAATGGTCATAGTGTCTCCTGTATACGGCCCATATTGCTTCAATAAATCCCCCTAGTTCGGATTGAATGGTTTGGGCCTGTGTTTTATCGATTTCAAATTCATTGCCGTAACGTGCTACGCTATAGGCGTGTTCCAACAGCAACAGTAGTTCGTTGTTGTCCAATTCCGAGGTTTTTGAAAACGGAACAATCGTTGGAAAGTAATGTCTGCAATAGTTTATATGGCTGATGATACTATGCGTAACCTTGCACTTTCCGATGCACATCTGTTCAATGAAGCGGAATCCAAGTTCAAAGGCTTGGTGCATGTTGAAGGTGGCAATGGCATAATCCCCTTCCTTTATCAAGATGTCGGCTGTATTGGCAAATGTTGTGACCTTCTTCATTTCCGAGTCATAGTAGCGTGAAGTTCTTTTGATGATATTGGTCAGGGTCATTTCAGGATAGTCCAAAAGGTTTGCACCCTCCATACGGGCATATACCGTATCCCCAAGGCAACAGTGTTCCAAGAAGTAAAGTGACCCACGTGAAAGACCTATCTCCGATTGTTCCTCGGTATAGATCCTTATCCTGAAATCGGGATGCTCTTTCCCAAGCTTAGATACCAATGCCAGTATCTCATTAGGAATGGGGTCATTATCAACATCTGTAAAGAGTGTAAGCATATGATAAGTAGTATCTCCCTCTATTTGTTTTCGTGAAAGAAATATAGCATCAATGGTAATCACGTTCAGCATGCTATCGATTAAATTGTAGAGTTCCTCAGCTCTTTCAAAGTTTTCCGGTATGTTTGTGTGGTACTTCATTAGTTCATGGTTTAAAAGGTTCGAGAATCACAGACCATATTAAGGCCACATTTCCACGTACCCCACTATGGACTCTTGTACTTTATTGTACCTGTTTTGTATTTTACAATCAGTTTATTGTACGAAACACCCTATATTTGAGATATGCAGACAAAGACCAAGAACAACCATATAGGCAGAAAGATCAGCAGGATCAGGGAACTCCGTGGAATGAAACAGGAGGCCTTAGCTGAGGAACTGGGTATCAGCCAACAGGCTGTTTCCAACATTGAGAACAGTGAAACGGTGGACGATGTTAAGTTGGAAGAGATTGCCAAGGCTTTAGGTGTATCGAAAGAGGCTATTGAAAATTTTTCTGAGGAATCAATGATCAACTATTTCAACACCTTTAATGAAAAGGTGTCCAGTAGCAACTTTGGCCACAACAATACTTGTACTTTTAATCCTTTGGATAAATTGGTTGAAGCTTATGACGAAAACAAGAAACTCTATGAGCGTCTTGTCCAAGCTGAAAAGGACAAAGTTGCTTACTTGGAAAAGTTATTGGACAAAAAATAACTCCTTTTCTTTAATAAACTTTCTTCTAAATTAAACTCAAAAAGCGAGCAAAACTAAGTTTTGCGCTGCAAGCGTCCCAAATACTTACCCCAACTTTTGCGCATGGATCCTATCGGGTTTTTGTAGTGTTCCGGTAGATAAGCGTGAAGCAAAAACCCGAAAGGGCGCAACCTACTTTTTGGATTTCAATAACCATTCTCCTAACAATTCCCCTGACCGTTTCCTCCCCCCTTCCAAGTGTCTTAATAATCGTGGTCACCATTTGAAAGAATAAAGTAATTATATTTAAGAGCAGGAGAGATTTCTCCAAAACACATAAAATTCTAGTCCACATTAAATATTCCAAGACCTAAACAGTGAATACGATGTTGATAGCCAGTATCATTTTGATTGTAGGACTGTTGTTATTTTTTCAACAATGGTTAGAAAAGAAAAAATACCAAGACCCTGAATATTTAAGAAATCTAAAGCAGGCCACTAAATTTCTTGCCCACATTCAAACATTAAACGACTACGTAACTTGGGTACAACGCGACCAAATAAAATCAGAGTATTCAACCGTAGGACAGTTCTTTGGAAACAAAACCAACTTCTACAAAAAAGAAGAAACCGTTAAACGTTTTAATCAAGTTTTTGGCAATTTTGACAACTACATAATCAGTTATAACCAAAATTATGTCAGGGCGCAAAAAGAAAAACTAAAACAGTATTTCGACAATATTGAAGGAAAAAAATTGGATGAACAACAACGAAACGCATTGATTACCGATGAATATTCAAATTTAATAATTGCGGGTGCAGGCTCTGGAAAAACCCTGACAATCCTTGGAAAAGTCCAATATCTTGTTGAACAGAAAAACATAAGACCAAAAGACATTTTACTACTGTCATTTACCAAAAAAACAGTTGAAGAATTAAATGAGCGACTAAAAAAGATTGAACTTGATACCGAGGCCACCACCTTTCATAAACTAGGTTACGACATAATCAAAAAATATCATCCTGACACTCCTGCCGTAACAAATGAAAATACTTTAAGTGAAGTAATCAAAACATATTTACAATCGGACATTTTTAACGATACGGAAGCATTGCAATCATATATCCAATATGTTGCCTGTTATATGAACATTCCGGAAGAGCATGAAGCCTTCGATTCATTCGGTGAAAAATTGGACATGGAAAAAGGAATTGATTTCCATACTTTGAAGTCAAAATGTGAACCATTGAATATAGTAGAAAGCCCTACACTGGATACGCTACAAGGTGAAAGGGTGAAAAGTGTGGAGGAACTCACCATAGCAAATTTTTTTTACCTCAATGGTATCGAGTATGCATATGAAAAACCGTATCCCCATGGACAAACAATGTACCGTCCAGACTTTTATCTAACTGACCACGATATATATTTAGAGCATTTCGGTGTGGACGAGCATAATCGGGCAAAATGGCTTACCTCTTTTAATGAGCAAAATTATGTAGAGGAAATGCAGTTAAAAAGGGAAACCCACATAAAACATAATACCAAACTATTAGAAACGTATTCCTACTACAATCGAGACAACATTTTGTTGGAAAAACTTAGGGAAATGTTGGAAATGGAAAACATTACTTTAAAGCCAAGGGATGCTAAAGACATTTATAAAAAAGTATCTGATAATGGCAAAAAATTCGGCGAAGAAATAAACAAGCTAATTGAAAGCTTTATAAACCTGAGCAAATCAAGACAATTGAACCATCATTCGCTGATGAATTTATTTTCTCATAAAACTAAAATCAAAAGTGATTTTATGCTTGAACGGCAGGACATGTTCTTAAAATTCGTGATTCCAATTCTTGAAAAATATGACAATGTCCTAAGAGAAAGAAATGAGATTGATTTCAACGATATGATAAATAAAGCTACTGATGTTATAACAATTAACAAGCCTCAATACGCGTATCAGTATATTATCATTGACGAATATCAGGATATTTCATTTTCACGTTTTAATTTGATCAAAGAAATTCGGGATTTATCTGGAGCAAAATTGGTTTGTGTCGGCGACGACTGGCAATCGATTTACCGTTTTGCAGGAAGCGATGTCTCCTTGTTCAGCAATTTTGGGAAGTATGTCGGGAAGTATGAGCAATTGGTAATCGAACAGACGTATAGAAATTCACAATCTCTTATTGATATCACTTCAAAATACATACAGAAAAACACCAAACAGATTTCCAAAAAACCTAAGTCCCGGAAGGAACCATTGGATGACCCTATTAAATTTGTTCATTACAAACAAGAAGAAATTGAACACGCTTTCATTGACCAAATACAATTACTGGTAAACAGATATGGCAATAAATCAATCTTGGTCTTGGGCAGGCACGGTTTTGACATCAATGACTTGATAAAACTAACTCCGAACAGCAAAGTAAAATACTTTGCAAGATCTGGAAAACTAGAAGTAAAGGGCTTTGAGGATGTTGACATTAAGTACCTTACCGTACATAAATCAAAAGGAACGGAAGCAGAGAATGTTATAGTGTTGAACCTTAGAAATCATTTGCTCGGTTTTCCCAACAAAATGACGGATGACCCTATTTTATCGCTTTTGCTCAGTGAGGATGAAGGATATAGATTTGCGGAAGAACGTAGATTATTCTATGTTGCATTGACAAGAACTAAAAATGAGGTTATATTATTAATTCCGTCCGAGGCTTCCTTATTTGTAGAAGAATTAATGATGGATAACAATTATTTATTATCCAATTCAGAAGGAACATTAAATACTACAAATTGCCCTTATTGCAAAACAGGAAAATTAGTTATCAGACAAAATCAGAGAAACGGTAATCAATTTTTAGGGTGTTCTCATTATCCTAGCTGTAGCCAGACCTTTAGCGATATAGTGATTTTAGAGGACAAATTCCTTTGTCCCGATTGCAAAAGTGGTTTTATGACAAAGAGAACAGGGCCATATGGGAACTTTTTAGGGTGTACAAATTATCCCAAGTGCAGAAGTACAATAAAATTATGACGCTTATTGGATTTCAGTAACCCATGTCCTCACCCGTGCCCCTAGCCTTATCGATAACCCTCCCAAGTGCTTTGATGATCTTGGCCGCCATCTGTACTTTATTGGTCGGGATACTTGGAGCTTTGACCCCCATGGTCTTAAGAAGTTTAAAGGCCATGTCCTTTTCCTTGGTAGGCAATCCCATCACCTTGGCAAAGAACTTGCCTGGTTCTTTGGCATGGGCCTTTCTCCCAACATAGGATTCCACATAGTTCCTCTTGAATCCTGTTGTCCGGTCAAAGGTCTTTTCGGCTGCTTGGTAAAAACTGTCTCTGTCAAACCCTCTCTTTACCGTCCTTCCGTTCAGCTCCACCTCGGATGCCTTGTGCTTGGCCATCGGGGAAAGCGTATAGGTGTTCGTCACGTCCCTTCTACTGACAATGATATGGATATGGGTCTGTGGCCCTTCTTTTTGCATCCCTGCGGCCACCAATTGTCCGTTCTGTTTGTGCGGGGCCAATCTTGTTTGTTCTTTGATCCTCTTTTCAAGTTCCTTGACATTCCCAACGGACTCGCCCCGTTCCACTTTTCGTATCTCGTTCCTGAGCCTAGCTATTTCCCCTCTGTAGGGCGCATTCTCCTTAACCTGCTTGTCAAATCCCCTATAGGTACGCTCATGTTCGATCTTGGCGTAATATTTCAGGTTCTCTACCTTGACCTCTTGGTTCCTATGGAAACTCTTGGCATAGTCCTCCATGAGCTTCCTTGTGTATTCCCTTAGCAGGTTTGGGTCATTGCTGATGGCCTTAAGCTCCCTTTGGTTGGGACTGACCACTATGGAATAGAATTTTGGGTCTTTCTGCCTTAATTTGGCCGTATTGGCATCTATTTCATCGATGACCGTTTGAGGGCTTACACTGTCATTTTCTTGGTCAAAGAATTCCTCCATTTGTTCGGGCAATCTGTCCTCGTTTTCCTTTTCCAGATAGTCCACATAGTTTCCTACACTGGAGTTATAGGTACTGCCCATTTTCTGTGCTGAGATGGTAAGGTACATATGCGTTATCTTAATTGATATTTCAGACTTTCAAAATCCCCGATGCCCATATTGATTTTCAAATAGGGCTTTCCCATCATGGGTTCCACCTTCTCCACATTATCTAGGATTTCTTTGCAACGCTTTTTATATTCATTGTATTCATGCAAAAGCCTATCATGCTCAACTTTTGGAACGGTATTCCTAGGCTCCAAAAAATCCATTCGCTCTTCCTGTAACTTAACGGGTTCACGTTTAGGTTTCCTCCCATCCTTTACGTATGCCTCATAAAGAATGAGCATCATTTCATAGGTCGGCCGGATACTGGTCTTTTCCATGTTCTTGATAATGGCTATGAGCCTATCGAATTTCTTCATCATCTGACGCTCCAATTTTTTGATACTGTCAAGAATGATCTTTGTTCCCTCTCCAAAAGGGTCAAGGTTGTTCTCCTTGAAGTATTGTATCATCCCATCCAATACCTCACTATGTGATTTGTTGAACCTTTTGGAATAGCTGCGAAAGCGTATGGCCGTTTCTTTCCTTACCGTGATGTTGGAATAACCACCGGTTCCTTTCTTGGTTCTGCCATTTGTAGATTGCTTTTCCATAGATTCGATTTTGTTTTTTAGTGAAATTGCGTCAATTTTTTCGTCAAAAATTTCCAGTGTTTATAGGGTTTCCCAAAGGGTTTACTGTAGATTTCGGAAAAGTCCACTGTAGCCCCTGATTTTGTACAGTACTCCAAAATCCATTCAATCAACTGGTTTTCAACTTGTTGAAGACCCGAAAACAACCGTGATGGCGCAATTTGCGCATCACCCTCTTGCTATTCGTTTTTTCACGCTCGCGTGAAAACCCAAATACTGCACATTAAGTGCATAGGCATTAATAAGTTCAGTGGTTTTTGTTCCTTTGAAGCTGTTGATTGAACTTCTCTTCCAGAAATTCATCGGATAGGTTTGGTTCGCCCATAAGCCATTTGTCAATAGTGTCCTTGTCAAAAAATATTTGCCGGATATGTTTGTTGTTGCTCATAGGAATGAGCTTTAATGAGGTAAGCTTGTAGATTTTGCTTTTAGAAAGTCCCGTATAAGCTGCGAGATCTTCAACGTTCATGACCTTCTTTTGGTGGCCAAGGATAATTTTGATTTCTTTAAGTAACGTTAACACATTCTGTTGCTCTTCCATAACTTTTGCTTTTTGGAATTAGAGAATATGTAAACGGCCGCTTACTTTATTGTACAAGACAAACATATATCACTTGATGCAAGTGAAAAATAGAGAAATGGAGATTGCGCTTTAATTGCCTTTTGTTTTCGGGGTTGGCACAAAAAAATCTATAGTACTTAGGATAAAGCCAGTGCTTTGGTTATTGCTTTTCGTGTATCATCATAGTCCCCTTCTTTGGTCTTTTGTGACCATTTGGAGTAACTCGATGCAAAAGTGTTTGGGTTGATTTCTGAACCGTCAAAGGAAAATCTTTTTTGAACCAAAGTAGAAAGTGAGTTCCTCGATTCCTTTCCCAGTCCTTGAATACCGTCTTCAATAATATAGTCCAAAAATGAAAAAAGAAACCTCAGATTACCAGATTGCTTGTTCTTTGGCACTTCTCTAATGGCAATCTTTTCTTTGGAAGGCAAAAGGTTTGTCAAAAGTTCTAGATTTTCCAAATCAGAGTCATCAAATCCAAAATATTCCTTATTTATCTTCTTAAATGATAGCTTTATAAATGAAAACCCTTCTACATCAGAATTTGCCATTTCTTTTGCCTTGAACCAGCCAATCACCACCACTAGAACTAGGATAAAAAGCAATACTACGAAAAGATAGCTTGCCAGAACCTGTGTCCATGTATAATCATTATGGCCCATGATAAAAAAGACCGTCAATGGCAACATACCAAAAAGTATGGTGATAAGGATTGAAAGCTCGTTAAGGGAAAGGTGTCCCAGCTTAGAATCTATACTTCTAAACACTGACTTTTGTCGATGGAGCCAAATTGCTAACATGTTGCCCAACTTTTCCATACCTCAAGATAGGGATATTTGATTATGTACCTTCATGACTGCATCATTAGCTTTAACTAAATAAGTGTTAGCATATAAATCGATATGTGTTCCCCTCTACTCTCGTATATTGTTAAGAACACAAATCTTGATTTATGTAAATTTCTTACATTTAAGCTCGGTATATGCTGATAAAAGTTGGCATAATTCACGCTAATCTTTACTGTAATACAACTGAAACAAAAACTAAATCATTAAGCGCAACTTAAATGAAGTATCTATAGTTTAATTAGTAAAACAGGAGACTTTTAAAATATTAAGCCGCATTAAAATCAATCTCCAGATGTTGGTGCAAATCCAACTGGATACACTACTATATGAGTCAATTAGATAACATTCAATTTAAATTAAGTAAGGGCACAACTTCATGGCTTGAATATGAGTTTTCTTGCGATAGAGGTAATCTTTTCAATGAAAAATACCTATCCTTTCCAATTGGTAATATTCTTAATAGTATTACCGACTGCATGGTCCTAACAGAAATTAACCATCCTACAATTAAAAAACTAAAAGTAGGTCGTCCATTACAAATTGACTTTGTTCTTCACGAGAAAGGAAGTAAATCAAAATGGAAATACGTTGTGGAATCAAAGTGGACAGGAACCACAGAGCCTAAACTGGAAGATATTTTTTGGGATTTGATTAGACTGCAAAACATTTTTGAATTTCAGAAAGATGTTAAATGCTACTTCGTGTTTTCTGGCTTTTTGAAGAAACTAAAAACCTCAAAAATATCCCCTTTATTTACTGAATCAAAAGATCCCCCATCAAAAAGTAGAGGCTCGCTAATTACCAGAAGTAGATCGTTTTACAAAATTGAATTAAACCATTTAGATAAAACAACAAAGAAAAATCTAAATGAAAAAAAGAACAAGTATGGGCAGTTTAAAATGTTTTCGGAAATTGTAATACGCACACCTCATATATTCCCAATTTTTGACATAGATAAGAAAGAAGAAATTAAGGGAATTATTAATATGTCATTGTTCACATGTGCATTTGAAGTAATGAAACCAAACGTCAACAAAAGGGTCCCTTTTATTTTATAAAAGGTATTTCTGACAAAATCAATAATAGTTGAGAAAGCCAAACCAAAAACAGAAATTGACTCTCTCTTTTCTTCAAAAAATGGAAGAAGAAGATAGGGAGTTCACTGATAAAGAATTGGCAAAGGCTTCGACCTACCCATTAGGAGCTTCACTCCGTGCTAAGCTCAATAGAAATGAATTCGGGCAGTTCATTCTCAAGCAACCGAATAGTATGTATAAAGCTCAACATACCATTGGAATTTCTCTGGATGAGTATGCGCTAAAAGTAAGTTCCAAATATCGTCACGCAAATCCTGTTAAACACTCCACCGGAACATCGCCCAGTAAACCTTCGGAACAACTAGTAGACAAAAGTATTCAAGCAGCCTTAGCAGCTATTGAGATTTACAATAAACCTGATTTTAAATACCGGGAAGAGACATTCTCAATCCTCATGATTAATGCATGGGAGTCTTTATTAAAAGCCAAGATTCTACAAGATGGACTTGAGCAAATGGAGGTACTCTACCTAAACGACAAGAACAACCCAGGAGGTTTCATTCAATCGCGCTCAGGAAATTTCAGAACAATAACAATTGGAGACTCCATAAAGAAAGTTAAGTTGGATCGAACTTTAAAAGACAACTTATTTATTCTGGTCGAGCTTAGAGATAATGCCGTTCATTTTCGAAACGATAGCCCTGTCCTTAACACAAAGCTTCTTGAGGTTGGTACGGCAAGTCTTCATAGTTATTTAGAAATGTGTAAAGACTGGTTCAAGAGAGATTTAAGTAAATACAACTTTTACATGATGCCGATGTCGTTTTTTCATGCCCATGAGTTGAAGAGTTATTCGGTTAATTCAGAATCGGTTCAGACCCAGAATTTATTAAGATATATCGGGAATAAGGAAAAAGAGCACCCCCATGATCCACTCTCAGCTCACAGCATCTCCCTTAGACTTGAAACTAAGTTTGTTAAGAGCAAGATGCTTATTGATCCTAATGACCCAGATGCAATCTCAATCACAGTCGATGAGGACGATGCCTTTACTAAGACATTTGTTTGGGAGTGTAGAAAAGATCTCTTGCCACGTTTAACAAATCGATACTCTGATTTTAAACAGACCCCACAATTCTGGAGCTTACTAAAGGAGCTTAAAAAAAATCCAAAATTTTGTAGAGTTCGTTATTTAAATACGAAAACGAAGACTGGTGTAAAACAAGAATTTTACAACCCGAATATTGTGCAGGAACTAGACAAGCACTATACAAAGAAATAAAGTGAATGGTTAATCGAAGATGGGGTTGACAAACTGTAGCTGCTATTACAATACCTCCTTGCATATAGGAAGACGGTTATGCCTTCTTCTATGAGGTGGGACGAGTATTTTTGAAGTGTTGTACCTATGTTGTACCCATATAAAAAAGAAAAACCTTTCAATTGCTTGAAAGGCTTATCTTTGTTGAAGTGGTCCCACCTGGGCTCGAACCAGGGACCACCTGATTATGAGTCAGGTGCTCTAACCAACTGAGCTATAGGACCAGATTTTGCGGATGCAATATTAGTGTTTATTTTGCTTTACCGCAAGGTTTTAACGACGCTACCCCGCTTTTATTTCCTGACAAAGCTCTACCAATACCCCGTTTGTTCCCTTTGGGTGCAGAAAGGCTACTAGTTTGTTATCTGCCCCCTTTTTGGGTGTTTCGTTTAAAACAACAAATCCTTCTTCCTTCAATCTGGCGATTTCCGCTACAATATCTTCTACCGCAAAAGCAATATGGTGAATCCCCTCGCCCTTTTTTTCCAAAAACTTGGCGATGGGACTTTCGGGGTTGGTCGCTGCCAGTAATTCCACTTTATTGGGGCCTGATTTAAAAAACGAGGTCCTTACCCCTTCTGAAACCACCTCTTCTGTTTTATAGTGTTGAACGCCTAAAAGTTTGGCAAACAAACTGTTCGATACTTCCAAATCCTTTACAGCAATACCAATATGTTCAATCTTGTCCATGGCTGGGCTTTTTAGGTTCAAAATACGATCCTATTTCCAAAATTATATCGTGTAAAGGTATCATATCATGAGGATAGTCAGTATTTCGCTTACTTTTGCAGTATGGAGGAAACACAACGGCAGAAGAAAATAGCGGGAATTATTCAGAAAGATTTGGCAGATATCCTGCAACGAGCGGCCACGGATGGCGGACTAAAGGGAACCCTTATCTCGGTTTCAAAGGTTTCCGTAACCACCGATTTGTCCATTGCCAAAGTGTATGTGAGCATTTTCCCGAATAAGAATGCCAAAGAATTGTTGGATGGCATCAAGGCTAACCAGGTGGCAATTCGGCATGACCTTGCTTTCCGCACCAAGCATCAATTGCGACGCGTTCCTGAACTCAATTTTTATCTGGACGATTCCTTGGAATATATTGACAAGATTGAAAAATCACTCAAAGGCGAAGAAAATCCCATTGAAAATAGGGACTTGCTTGATAAACGAAAGAAATCCTGATTTTGAATTTTCCGCTGTATATCGCTAAACGTTATCTGCGCTCAAAGAGCAACCAAAATGCGGTAAACATCATCAATTTCATCACTTTTTTGGTGATTGTCATCGGCTCGGCAGCGTTGTTTATTGTGCTTTCGGCCTTCGCCGGATTAAAAACATTCAGCCTCTCTTTTTCCAACACTTTCGACCCCGATTTAAAAGCTTTACCCACTACGGGAAAATATTTTTCCATCACAACTGATGAAGAAAACGAATTAAAAAACGTTCCCGGTTTGGTCAATTATTCCAAGGAGTTGGAAGAACGGGCCTACCTCACCTTCAAAGAGAAAAGTTGCATCGCCTACATTAAAGGTATTGATGAAAATTACCGAGCAGTTACCGGAGTGGACAGTACCCTCTACTTTGGCAATTGGGGTG
Source organism: Flagellimonas iocasae (assembly GCF_042682725.1). Classification (NCBI taxonomy): domain Bacteria; kingdom Pseudomonadati; phylum Bacteroidota; class Flavobacteriia; order Flavobacteriales; family Flavobacteriaceae; genus Flagellimonas; species Flagellimonas iocasae. The sequence goes on from NZ_JBHUHU010000003.1 coordinate 646,271, forward strand.
AGATGGAATATAACGGCGTCATGGGAATTGGTATATACAATCAGCTCGGCGTTCCCATTGACAATTACCGAAATCCCATGACTGTTTTGGTGCCCAAGCCTGGCAAGGGATCCCTAGCTCCGCAGGGTCTTAATGCCTCCAAACCTTATAACCAACTTTCTTTGGTGTTGAGTGGGGTATATGCCGTTGAGGAAAATTTGGATAAAAAATATGTGTTTGCACAACTCCCATTGGTTCAAGAATTATTGGAGCGGGATAGCACACAAATTTCAGGTGTCAATTTTAAATTGAATGGCGAAGCGTCTGTTGATGAAGTGAAAAGTTCTATCAATACCATTTTGGGGGATAAAGTTTTTGTGCTTACGCGGCAAGAACAGAATAGCACACTCCACCGCATGTTGAAAACTGAGAATTTGGCCACGTATCTCATATTTACTTTAGTATTGATCATTGCCCTTTTTAATGTGGTCGGAGCTATCATCATGATGATTTTGGACAAGCAACAGAATTCCAAAACACTGTTCAGTCTGGGCACAACGTTGAAAGAATTGCGACGAATTTATTTTATCCAAGGGCTTTTGGTGACTTCGTTGGGTGGACTTATCGGCGTTTTGATCGGTTCCTTGCTGATTGCTTCCCAATTGGCGTTCAGTTGGTTGAAAATCACACCTTCCTTAGCATATCCGGTGGAATACAACCTTATGAATGTGTTATTGGTATTGGCCACCATTGTGGTTTTGGGCTTTATCTCGTCCAAAATTGCGAGCAGCCGAATTACCAAAAAACTGATAATGGATTAGGCAAATTGGAAATCGCCAAACTTTTCCAACACTTCGTCAAAAGCAGCAAAAACATCTGCGGAATCATCACTGGTCACCATTTTCATACGATAATCCTTAAAGTGGGGAATGCCCTTAAAGTAATTGGTGTAGTGTCTTCGGGTCTCAAAAACCCCTAGCTTTTCACCCTTCCAATCAATGGACATCTGCAAATGCCTTCGGGCAGCATCTACCCGTTCTTCCATGGTGGGGGGTGCCAAATGCTCACCTGTTTTAAAATAATGCTTCACCTCTTTAAAGAACCAAGGGTAGCCAATACTTGCTCTACCTATCATGGCGCCATCCAGGCCGTATTCATCGCGCATTTTTACAGCGGCTTCGGGAGTGTCCACATCACCATTGCCAAATACCGGAATGCGCATTCTTTGGTTGTTCTTTACTTCAGCGATAGGACTCCAATCGGCTTCGCCCTTGTACATCTGTACTCGGGTGCGTCCGTGGATTGAAATGGCTTCAATCCCCACATCTTGCAGCCGCTCCGCAACCTCAACAATTTTAATGGAATCGGAATCCCAGCCCAGTCGGGTTTTAACAGTCACAGGAAGTTTGGTCCGCTTTACGATTTCCTCGGTCAATTTTACCATCAAAGGAATATCTCGTAAAATTCCGGCTCCGGCGTTCTTGCATACCACCTTTTTTACAGGACAGCCAAAATTGATGTCGATGATATCCGGATTGGATTTTTCAACGATGTCCACGGCTTGAAGCATGGAATCCAGCTCCGCTCCAAAAATTTGAATACCAACGGGACGCTCCTTTTCATAAATGTCCAATTTAATGACACTTTTGGCGGCATCCCTAATCAATCCTTCGGAAGAAATAAACTCTGTATACACCACATCTGCCCCCTGTTCCTTGCACAAAGCGCGAAAGGGAGGATCACTCACATCTTCCATTGGTGCTAGCAACAACGGAAATTCTGGTAGTTCTATGTTTCCAATTTTTGGCAATTCTTTTGTTTTTTGGACTGCAAAAATACAAAATACCCGAAAATCAAGGCATTACTCTTCCCTTTCCAATCGATTTCGTTCTTTTTTCTCGATGGCCCGTTGGTTGTCTTCCAATCTAAAGTTTCCAAAGTTATAGGTAAAGCCTACCCGAATAAATTGGTATTCCGCCCGTCTTCGATAAAAGTTGTCCTGATTCAGATAGTCAGAACGATAGGTGGCCACCCATCTTTCCAACAGATCTTCAGCCGCAATGGAAATTACAGCCCTGTTATTGAACAACGATTTACGAAGGCCAAGAGTTAGGTTCAGCTGCTCATCGGAAATATAGGACCCATATAAAAAGTTGGAGATGTAGGTCATGGTGACTTCGCCGGTAAGACTACCATCTTTGGAAAGTGTTAGATAATTGGCCAAATAACCATAGACTCCGTCAACCTTATTGGTGAACTCCACATCGCCACTCTCCACGGCCAAAAAGGTCTCTTCCTCATGAAATAACGAAGTGTAGGCATACACAAACCAAGAGGGCAAAATGGTCTTGCTCAACGTAAAGTCCAGCCCATAAGACTTGCTTTCCAACACATTTTGTTTGAGCTCCACTAAGGTTTGATTATCATTGTCCTGAAAGACCAAGTAGGCAATATTGCTGCCATTGTCGCGGTAATACAAATCGAAGAAATACTCACTGTTCAGGGTATAGTTCAGGTTGAAATTGTTGCTGAAACTTGGCCTCAACCGAGGATTCCCCTCTTCGTAATCGTTCTCATTGAAGAAAAACCGGAAAGGATTAAGGTCGTTGTATTTAGGTCGGTCCACATTTCTACCATAATCAAAGGAAAAGCTATGCTTGTCCGATGGCGAATAGAGTAAATACAAGGAGGGAAAAGGCTCAAAAAAGTCTTGGGTATTGATCTCGTTTAAGGTCAAAGAGACTCCTTCAGCTTCGGTAAGCTCACCCCGTAATCCCAACTTCATGGACCATTTATCCCAGTTCTTCACAAAGCTGAAATACGCCGCATACACACTTTCATCATAGGTATAGTCATCAGAAAGGGATGTGTCAACCGTATTGCTGGAGCCGTTAAAGTTGAAAAAGTCCACGTTGCTCTCCGAGGTAATAGAGGAAATCTTTGCTCCAGTTTCGATGGAAGCATTTCCCATCGGTGTTGAAAAATCTACTTGCCCAGTGTAAATCTGAATATCCTGTTGTGCGTCTGAATCAAAACCAAAATCCCGCAAAAAACTGCCATTGGAATCAAAATAGTCAGAAGCTAAATTCTGAAAAGAGCCCCCATCAAAATAAGTGTAATGACCGTTGAAACTCAATCGAGCCCCGGGTTTTTTCAGTTTGTGGACATAGCTAAGGTCAAAAGCCAAATTGGTATTGTCCATTGTGGTGTTGTTCACAGTGGTGAAGGTGGAATCCAACTGAAATTGGCCAGTGCGCATGTCGTTACTCAATCGGGTTTGCTGCTCCTGATTGGGATTGAACATTAAGTTGGAAGTCACATTGATGCTGTTCCTGTCATCAAAATCATAGTCGAGGATAAGGCTTCCAGAATGCGATTGGGTTCTTGTGACTTGGTTATATTGTGTATCCCAGCGAGAAAAAACCGAATTGGTATCATCCATAAAATTGATGCCCTTTTCCGTTTTTCGTAATTCCTTTTTCGGATTGATGGTGTAGTTGGCAAATAAGTGGAGCTTGTCCGTTTTGTAATAATGGCTTGTCCCTAAATTGAATTTAGGAAAGACCGCTTGGGTGTAGGTTCCGTTAACGCTACCCTTATATCCCGGGATAATATTCTTGCTCGTGATGATATTAAGAATGGGGCCACCCTCAGCATCATATTGTGCCGGTGGATTGATCATTACCTCAACCGATTTTATGTTTACCCCGGAAAGTCCCTGCAATAAATCTTGCACTTCTTGACCTGACAATTGAACGGCTCTTCCGTTCAAATAGACCCGTGCGCTTTCGCCCCGTACAAGCAGTCGGTCATCATTAACTATGACCCCTGGCGTGCTTCTAAGAATATCCCATGACGTTCCCTGGGAAACAATCGTATTTTCAACCGAAAAGACCAGTCTGTCTGGAAGTCTTTGAAGTTTTGGGCGCTGTGCAGTAACCACCACCTCGTCCAGTTCATTGGTCTCAAGCGGAATGATCAACGCTCCAAGAGATACGTTCGTGGCAATATCCAAAGCTCTGGGCTCAGAACCCCTCCCTACGTAGCTGGCCTGCAAAAGATAGAGGTCCGGTTCAACTTCGGAGAGTACAAAAAAACCATTGTCATCCGCAGAGGTCCCCTTTACGAAGGTGGTATCGGACGCCTGTAACAAGAGTATATTGGCGAAAGGAATCACCTGGTTTTGTTCATCTACAACCTTTCCCGTAATCTGAAAGGTCTGACCACTCAGGTGGTTGACCATAAAAAACACCAATAAAACAATATAGGTGAGGTTTTTCATTTAAGTTGGGGTTGAACATCAAATCTAAGAAAATATTTTAGAGCGGATCAGCCCCTTTTTCTTATTTACAAAAAACCCTTCGCAGGTAGTTAAAACAATTATATTTGCAGTTGCTAAGCAGGCCACTTTTGTTGACCAACTGTTGATATGGAGAAGATTAGGAATTTTTGCATCATTGCGCACATAGACCACGGAAAAAGTACGTTGGCTGATCGATTATTGGATTTTACGGGTTCGGTTACCGAGCGAGAAAAACAAGATCAGTTGTTGGACAACATGGACTTGGAACGCGAACGTGGAATCACCATAAAGAGCCATGCCATTCAAATGGAGTATGTGCACGAGGGGGAAACTTATGTCCTTAATTTGATTGACACTCCCGGCCACGTGGACTTTTCGTATGAAGTGTCCCGTTCCATTGCTGCCTGTGAAGGAGCACTTTTGGTTGTGGATGCCGCACAAAGTATTCAGGCTCAGACCATTTCCAACCTTTATTTGGCCTTGGAAAACGATTTGGAAATCATCCCTGTACTCAACAAAGTGGATTTGCCCAGTGCCAACCCAGAAGAAGTTACTGACGATATCGTGGACCTTTTGGGTTGCAGACCTGAAGAAGTAATTCCCGCCAGTGCCAAAACAGGAATTGGTATTCAAGATATCCTAACTGCCATTATTGAGCGTATTCCTGCTCCAAAAGGAAACTCAAACGAACCATTGCAGGCCTTGGTTTTTGATTCGGTCTACAATCCATTCCGAGGTGTGGAAACCTATTTTAGGGTCATCAATGGCGAAATCAAAAAAGGACAAAAGATAAAATTCGTTGCCACAGGTAAATCCTATGAAGCCGACGAAGTCGGTACTTTAAAATTAAGTCAGGTTCCAAAAAACAAGATTTCTGCAGGCGATGTAGGCTATTTGATCACTGGAATCAAAGATGCCCGAGAAGTGAAGGTTGGGGACACCATTACCGACGCCATCAATCCCACCAAGAATGCCATTGAAGGATTTGAATATGTAAAACCAATGGTTTTCGCAGGAATTTATCCTGTGGATACCGAGGATTTTGAAGAACTCCGTTCTTCCATGGAAAAATTGCAACTTAACGATGCTTCACTGGTTTTTACTCCAGAAAGTAGTGCCGCTTTGGGCTTTGGGTTCCGTTGTGGGTTTTTGGGAATGCTCCATATGGAAATCATCCAAGAACGTTTGGAGCGTGAGTTCGACATGACGGTAATCACTACGGTACCCAACGTTAGCTACCATGCCTTTACCACAAAGGATACGGAAACTCCTGTTATAGTCAACAACCCTTCTGATTTACCAGACCCTTCCACTCTGGACCGCGTGGAAGAACCTTATATCAAGGCTACCATCATTACCAAATCAGATTTTGTGGGGAACGTAATGTCACTTTGTATTGACAAGCGAGGGCAAATTGTGAACCAGACGTATTTGACCACGGAGCGCGTTGAACTTATCTTCGATATGCCCTTGGCTGAAATCGTTTTTGATTTTTACGACCGATTGAAAACCATTTCAAAAGGATACGCCTCTTTTGACTATTCGCCAATAGGAATGCGAGTATCCAAACTGGTCCGAGTGGATATACTTTTAAATGCCCAGCCCGTCGACGCTTTATCCGCATTGGTCCATTTTGATAATGCACACAACATTGGAAAGCGAATGTGCGAAAAATTGAAGGAGCTCATCCCCAGACAACAGTTTGATATTCCTATTCAAGCTGCGATAGGCTCCAAGGTCATTTCGCGTGAAACCATCAAAGCTCTGCGTAAAGATGTAACGGCCAAATGTTACGGTGGGGATATTTCGCGTAAGCGAAAACTGCTTGAAAAGCAGAAAAAGGGTAAAAAGCGTATGCGCCAAGTGGGCAATGTGGAAATTCCTCAACAAGCGTTTATGGCTGTACTTAAACTGAACGACTAGCGCCCTCACCTTTTTTCATCTTTTTCAACGGAACTTCCGGCCCAATTATATTGGTTAACTGCCTCTATTCCCACCGTTTTTATCGTTTCTCCATCACGGCCTCGATTGGAAATGGCGTGAATTATCTTATCGGGCTGTCCAAATTTTTGATTTGGAAAAATATATTCCTCCAAGGGGTCTTCAAGAGCGCAATGGGATCCTATTAATGCAGGTAACTTTATCACTTCGCCATCATTCCTAAATATGTAATATTGGGATTTATAATCGGAACAACATACTACGTGTGTCATTTGTAAACGAACGACTTTATCAACATTTAGTAGGCCTGGGTCCGACAGTTGAACTATTTCTGTTCCAAAAAACAGTTCCATGTCGTAAATTTTTTGCTTATCTATAACCTTGCCATATTTGTTTCGTAAGGAAATCGTCAAAGTGCTTGGTTCGTCATCTCCATACGCTCCGGATCGGATTTTCTCCATTTGTTGCGCAGTGATTCCATCAATATAAAATTCTTCTGTTTTCTCAAACTCTTGGGTAAATCCAAATGAAAAAGACAAAAACAGAAAAAAAATCAAAGCAAGTCTACGGATTTCAAAAAATGAACCTGAAAATTCTTTTGTTCGGAAATGTATAAGCCTATTCTTAAATTGGAGGGATGCGAAAATCACACCCGAAACAGTGACAAGGGAACAGGTTCTCATAGGATACTGAGTTGGTATTCACTAAAAGTATGAGTTGTGAGTTTTTTGGGGCATTGTAAATTGACCATTGCCCAAATTCAATTGATGAATAGGTAAACGATTTAGGAAGTCTCCTTCTCCACGGCAATCCGTTTTCCCAAATAAACAAGCTTGTATCCTTCGCCCTTCGGCTCAAAATCCTTGCTGTTGGCCGGAATGATTTCAATACTGCCATTCGGCGATTTGGTGAAAAGTGGAATAATATCGCTTTCCTCTTGGGTGATGTCGATGAGTTTGTCGTAATGTTCTTTATTTTCTAGGTCAATCTCATGGATGGCCGGAAACTTACGGACGGTATCCATAAGTTTAATAAAGTCATCTGAATGTGAAAATAGTCCTTCTTTGGGGTTGTTGTCCGGGTCATTGACTTCCTCGGTATTCACTAAACGAAAGGCTCCATTTTCCCCAAACTGTTTTTGAAACTTGTTGATGGCGAATTTGTTGATGTCCGAGTTCCCCGTCAGTGCCATCAGATAGCCCATATCATTAAGTTCGATGTTATCTGTAAGGGAATCAGAAAAAATGTTCGCGGTAATCGCTTCCAGCCCCAATTTTTTGGCTTTTTCCACATTGGTTTGGTTGTTATCAATCAACACCACATGCCTGTTGTTCTTTCGTAAATAGTTGGCAATCAAACGCGAAAGTTTGGACGCACCAATAATCAATATTCCTTCTGATTTCTTCAAGAAGACCCCTACCAATTTTGCGAAAATTCGAGCTGTGGTTGCATTCAGAAGCACCGTTCCCAGCACAATCATAAACACCAATGGGGTAATGTACTCTGCCCCTGGTTCACCTCTTAAAATCAATTTAGAACCAAAGAGTGAGGCAATACCAGCTGCCACAATACCTCGCGGACCCACCCATCCAATAAACAGCTTTTCGTTGAACTTTAAATTGGAACCATGAGCACTCAAAAATACGCCCAATGGCCTAATAATGAACACGATAACAGCAAAAAGAGCCACGGTGTCCCAGTTATAGATCAACTCCATATCGCTAATGTTGATGTTTGCCGCCAGAAGAATAAAGAGGATGGAAATCAACAATACGCTCAACGATTCCTTAAAATACAGCAGTTCCTTGATGTTGGGCAAACTCATGTTCCCCAAAACCATTCCCATGACCACTACGGCCAAAAGTCCGGATTCATGTGCGAAGATGTCCGACTCCACATAAACCAAAAGGACGGCGGAAAGCGAGACCACGTTCAAAAGGTAATGTGGAATCAAGTCCCGTTTTATGGCAAAGGCCAGAGCATGGGCGAATGTGAACCCGAAGGTAGTTCCAAAAAGTAAAATCTTACCAAATTCAATCAATGCCGTTTGGGTATAGGTATGCCCTTCCCCAACACTGATGAACTCAAACACCAATACGGCCACCAATGCACCAATGGGGTCAATAAGGATCCCTTCCCACTTTAAAACTGTGGAGACGTCCTTTTTAAGGGGAATATTTCGCAAAATGGGTGTGATTACCGTTGGGCCTGTGACGATAATCAACCCAGAAAAGAGGAACGATATCTGCCATGAGAGTCCAAAAATATAATGTGCCGCCACTCCTGCCCCAAAAAATGTGACAACAGTACCGATGGTAATCAATTTTGTGATTACGGGACCAACGTTTGATATTTCAGCGCGTTTTAAGGTAAGTCCCCCTTCAAATAGAATCACGCTAATGGCCAGGGACACAAAATAATAGAGTCCTTCGCCGGGGAAAAGTCCTTTCTCGCCATTCCAAATGGGCTCAATAAGTTTTAAACCATCATCGGTGTACAACGTGGAAATCGGACCCACCAAAAGTCCAATCAATATTAATGGTAAAATGGCCGGCAATTTAAAGCGCCACGCAACCCATTGTGCAATAATGCCAAGAATGATTATTCCCGCAAGTTCCAGCATTCTTCAAGTTTTGTTGAAATTTACAGTTTTTCTTTTAGATTGTCCCCAATCCAAAAACATAGAGTTTGTAAGGAGTGCGACACTGAGGCTCTCCAAAAAGTTTCCGATGGTCAATATTGTTAAAATACGGCCAATAAATTCCTATTTTTTAGCCATTTGCATTGTGCTTTTCTTATTTTGCATGCCATTTGCTTTCTAAATGACAATTTATCCTGTAGAGACTGGTAATTTTAAGTTGGACGGCGGCGCTATGTTTGGGGTCGTTCCAAAATCCATTTGGAACAGAACCAATCCAGCCGATGCCAACAATATGATTGATTTGGGCGCCAGATGTCTCTTGATTGAGGACGGAGACCGACTTATTTTGGTCGATAACGGTCTAGGCAACAAACAGTCGGAAAAGTTTTTTAGTTACTACTATCTGTGGGGTAATCACTCTTTGGATGGTTCACTGGAGCAGCTTGGATTTCAGCGGGATGATATCACGGATGTTTTTTTAACCCACCTCCATTTTGATCACTGTGGTGGAAGCATTCAATGGAACAAAGACCGCACAGGCTACGAGCCCGCTTTTAAAAATGCCAAGTTTTGGACCAATACGGACCATTGGGAGTGGGCCACCAGACCCAATCCACGGGAAAAAGCTTCATTTTTAAAGGAAAACCTGTTGCCCATGCAAGAAAGTGGGCAGCTTTATTTTGTGGAACAGAATGGTGATTCTTTCATAACAGATTCCGAATTGGATTTTGGAATTCATTTTGTGAATGGACATACGGACAAACAAATGCTTCCACATTTAACGTATAAAGGCAAAACCGTGGTTTTTGTGGCCGATTTGATTCCTACGGTTGGGCATATTCCATTGCCTTATGTGATGGGATATGATACCAGACCTTTATTGACCATGGAGGAAAAGGAAGCATTCCTATCCAACGCGGCTGATAACAACTGGCTTCTGTTCTTTGAGCACGATGCCCACAACGAACTGTGTACCCTAAAACAAACAGAGAAAGGGGTTCGCATGGATGAAACATTCTCTTTTAACGAAATATTCAACACGCAATAAAGTTTTACATACTATACATTACATTTTATGAATCGCACATATAGAAAATTAGCTTTCCTATCACTTTCCGCTTCACTGTTCCTGATGGGCTGTGGAGCCACTTCATTGGTTTCCACCCCTGTGGAAAATATTGACACCGTCCCACTCAAGGTTAGCGACCTTACCGAAGTTGAGAAAAAAAGTTGGGGGCACGCCGACCTCATCACGGATACTATTCCTGGAATGAGCGTTGACAAAGCCTACAAGGAAATCATCAAAAACAAAAAAGGAAAAACCGTCATTGTTGCCGTTGTCGATTCTGGAATTGACTTGGAACATGAGGATTTGAAGGGAGTACTCTGGACCAACAAAGGGGAAATTCCAAATAATGGAAAAGATGATGATGGCAATGGTTATGTGGATGATATTCACGGGTACAACTTTTTGGGTGATTCCTATAATGAGCAATTAGAGTATGTGAGAATGCTGCGTCTTAACATTGGTGATGCTTCCGAAAGGGCCCAAGCGCGACTGTTGTTGGACAAGGAATATCCTGAGGCGCTTCAAAATAAACAGCAATACGAGCAAATCTATCAAGTGGTGAAAGGTGCTGATGCTGCGGTTAAAGAAGAATTGGGCAAGGAAACCTATACCAAGGAAGATTTAAAGTCCATTGAGCCCAAAACCGCTGTTATGGAACAAAGCGTTGCGGTTCTTACACAAATGTTCACCTATGGTGATGATATTCCGAGTGTGCTGGACGAACTCAATGAAGGTATTACCTATTTTACCGATCAGGCCAATTATAACCTCAACAAGGATTTCAATGGAAGAACCCCGGTGGGTGATGACCCTTATGATATTACTGATGTTCCCTACGGGAATGGAAATCCTAAAAATCAAGTTGAATCTGAAAGTCATGGAACCCATGTGGCAGGAATTATTGCTGCTGAACGGGACAACGGCATCGGAATGAACGGCGTTGCTCAAAATGTGGAAATCATGAGCGTTCGTGCCGTGCCCAACGGTGATGAATACGATAAGGACATCGCCTTGGGAATTCGATATGCAGTGGATAATGGCGCAAAAGTCATTAACTGCAGCTTTGGAAAGGCTTTTTCGCCCGAAGCGGAGTGGGTCTATGATGCCATTCAATATGCGGCTTCCAAGGATGTGTTGATCATTCATGCCGCTGGAAACGATGGCAATGACTTAGACGACCCAGAAAATCCAAATTATCCCAACGATGCCAAATTAGGCCAGAGCTCTGAGTTTGTGGATAATCTCATAACCGTCGGTGCATTGACCAGCAGTTATGGTTCTGATATGGTCGCCACATTTTCCAACTATGGAAAACAAAACGTGGATGTTTTTGCGCCTGGGGACCAAATCTACTCCACCATGCCTGAAAATAGCTATGAATTTCAAGGTGGAACCTCAATGGCCGCTCCAGCAGTTGCAGGTGTTTCGGCCTTGGTTCGGTCGTACTATCCAGATTTGACCGCCGCACAGGTTAAAAGCATCATCATGCAATCTGGATTATATTCCAAAGCATCTGTTATTGTTGCGGGTGATGAAACCAAAGCAACTACCTTTGATAAAATCTCAAAATCAGGAAAAATGGTCAATGCCTTTAATGCGCTACTTTTAGCGGATAATATTTCTAAAGGTAAAATGACCTTGGACAGCAATTCAAAATAATATATGAAGCGTTTACTATCATTCTTTTTTACGGCAATTTCGGGGGTGGCCCTATTATCTGCCCAGAATACTGGTTATTGGCAACAACATGTGGATTATACCATGGATGTTGATATGGATGTAAAAACCTATCAATATACTGGAACCCAAAAGTTGGTCTATACCAATAATTCACCCGATGTTTTGAATCGAGTTTTTTACCATTTGTATTACAATGCCTTTCAGCCCGGCAGTGAAATGGACATTCGGTTACAGAACATCAAAGATCCAGATGGCCGGATGATGGAAAACGGAGTAAGTAGAATTTCAACTCTGTCCGAAAGTGAAATGGGTTATCTGCATGCGGAGACACTTACCCAAGACGGGCAAGCGGTTTCCTTTACCGAAAAAGGTACCATCCTTGTGGTGGATTTGGCTAAACCCATTCCCGCTGGCGGAAAAACCACCTTGGAAATGACCTTTAAAGGTCAGGTTCCCTTGCAAATTCGTCGTTCTGGAAGAAATAGTAGTGAAGGCGTGGCGCTTTCCATGAGTCAATGGTACCCAAAACTTTCCGAATATGATTTTGAAGGATGGCATCCTACACCTTATATCGCCCGTGAATTTCATGGCGTTTGGGGAAATTTTGATGTAAAACTAACCTTGGACAAAACATATACCGTGGGTGGTACGGGATACCTTCAGAACCCTGACGAGATTGGTCATGGTTACGAAACTCCCGGAACAAAAGTTAAAACCAAGGGCAAAACCCTTACATGGCATTTTGTGGCCCCAAATGTGCACGATTTTATGTGGGCGGCGGACCCTGAGTACATTCACGATACCGTAAAAATGTCCGACGGGCCAACACTTCATTTTTATTACAAAAACAATCCAGAAATCATTGAGAACTGGAAAAAATTACAACCAAAAACAGAAGCCGCCATGCGGTTTTTCAGTAAAAATATTGGGAAGTACCCCTATGACCAATACTCTGTTGTACAGGGCGGCGATGGCGGTATGGAATATGCCATGAGCACCTTGGTCACTGGAAACCGTGAGTTAGGAAGTTTGGTAGGTGTAATGGCCCATGAAATGGCACACTCGTGGTTCCAACACATTTTAGCCACCAATGAATCTGAGCATGAATGGATGGATGAAGGTTTTACAACTTTTATCAGTAGCCTGTGCATGAATGAAATCATGGAGCAGGACCTTCAAAACCCATTTGAAAGCACCTATAGAGGCTATTATGCCTTGGTGAATTCTGGTCTTGAAATGCCACAAGCTACCCATGCAGACCGATATACCACAAACTTTGCTTACGGCATTTCTGCCTACAACAAAGGATCTATCTTTTTGTCGCAATTGGGGTATGTCATCGGGCAGGATAAGTTGATGGAGACCATCCGAACCTATTTTGATGATTTTAAGTTCAAACACCCTGTGCCCAATGATGTAATTCGTACCGCAGAAAAGGTTTCCGGGTTTCAGTTGGATTGGTACTTAACCGATTGGACCAAAACCACCAATACCGTTGATTACGGCATTCAAGATGTAGTTGCCGAAAATGGCAAAACCAAGGTCACCATGCAGCGAATTGGCGAAATGCCCATGCCTTTAGACCTTTTGGTCGTTGGTGCAGATGGTACCCAAGAAACATATTATATTCCGTTGCGAATGATGTTCGGGGAAAAGGCGAATCCCTACCCCGCTTTGGAAAGAACGGTATTGAACGATTGGCCTTGGGCATATCCTACCTATGAGTTTACCATAGACATGCCCATTGAAAATGTAAAAGCCATTGTAATTGATCCCTCCCAGCTTATGGCCGATGTGGATGCAGAAAACAATGTGTATCAACCCAATCAATAGGCATCTAAACTTTCAAAACTATTCTTTGAAAGTAATGTCCCCTTGAGGGGACCTTAGGGGTGTAACGTTATATTTGATTAATTTGGCGCAGTCTATTTCCCTTTTGGGGAAATCATCTTAGCGATGCCCTGTGAAAAATAAAATCATTCCATATAATCCCAAGCTCAAGGAATTTGCACGACAGCTTAGGAACAATAGCACATTGCCTGAAGTGCTGCTATGGCAGAAAATAAAACAACGGGCATTGGGGGTTCAATTTCACAGGCAAGTTCCGTTGTTGGAATATATTGTCGATTTTTACTGTCACGAATTGAAACTGGCCATTGAAATTGATGGAAAATCCCATGAGTATATTTATGATGAAGATGCATGTAGACAGGGTCTTTTGGAGAAATTTGGAGTACAGGTACTACGATTTTCAAACGAAGAAATAAAAAACAACATATATAGTGTTTTGTTGATTTTACAAGAAGCAGTGGACAAACTATATCAAGATAAATCTACCCCTACCCAGGGTAAAACACCCCTAAGGTCCCCTCAAGGGGACAACGCCACAAACAGCTTCCCAAAAAAGGAAAAACTTAAGAGCAAACCATTGTTCGAGGCCCTTTTTAATGAAGGTAAAAGTGTTCAGCATTTTCCCCTGAAATTAATTTATCTCAACACAGATTTTAATGATGGTGCCAAATTCAAGGTCGGCGTTGTGGCGCCCAAGAAAAAGTTCAAAAGTGCTGTTGACCGCAATCGAATAAAGCGTCTTTTGCGAGAGGCCTACCGCAACAACAAACCCCTTATTTTTAACAACATAGAGGGCAACTTTGCGTTCTTATTTTTATACCTTGGTAGTAAGATGCCCGGTTATGCTGACATAGAAAGTGCCATGCAACGGCTAATGGAAGACTTTCTAAAAAGAGAATCCCATGAAAAAATTGATTAAAAAAAAGGTAATAGTTCCCGTCTTGGCAGTAGCCATTTTAATTGGGGCAAGTAGTTTTAGTTTAAAGAGCGATTTTTTTGAAATCGCAAAGCAGATTGAAATCTTCACTACGCTTTTCAAGGAGTTGAACATGAACTACGTGGACGAGACCAATCCGGCCGAACTTATGGATTCTGCCATAAAAAGTATGTTGGACGAGCTCGACCCCTATACCCGTTTTTTAAATGAGCAAGATGTAGAAGCCTATAAAATCAACAATGCAGGTGAATATTCCGGGATAGGTGCCTTAGTGCGTTCCTACGAAAGCAAACTGCTCATTGTAGAGCCCTACAAAGGCTACGCTGCCGATAAAGCCGGATTAAAAGCAGGCGATGAAATCATTAAAATTGGTGAAACCAACGTAGCCGATTTTGATGACGATGCCGGTGAGCTTTTGAAAGGTGCCAACAACACTTCGGTCAATGTTACCTTTGTTCGTCAAGGGCAAACCAAGACGGCTAATATCACCCGTGAAGGTGTGGAAGTGGATGCGGTTCCTTTTTATGATATGATTGACGAAACCACGGGATACATTGTGCTTTCCCGTTTTAACCAAAAAGCTTCCGATCAGACCAAATCTGCTATCCAGGACCTGAAAGGCAAAGGCGCAAAAAAACTGGTTCTCGACCTTCGGGGTAATCCTGGGGGGCTTCTTTCTGAAGCCATTAATGTGACCAATTTATTCGTCCCCAAAGGTGAATTGATTGTCACCACAAAATCCAAAGTCAAAAAATTCAACCAAGAATACCGGACAAAAAATCAACCTGAGGATTTGGACATTCCGCTTGTGGTTTTGGTCGATGGAAAAAGCGCTTCCGCCAGTGAAATAGTTTCAGGAGGATTGCAAGATTTGGATCGTGCGGTGGTGATGGGGGCCAGAAGTTTCGGAAAAGGACTTGTACAGCGCCCGTTGAAACTCACGTATGGAACACAGTTAAAAGTCACAATATCAAGATATTACACGCCTTCAGGGCGCTGTATTCAATCGTTGGATTATTGGAACAGGGATGAGCAGGGAAATGCAGTGCGCAATACCAATTTCCACGAGTTCACCACCAAAAATGGCCGTAAAGTTTGGGATGGGGGCGGTGTAATGCCCGATGTGGTCATTAATTCCCTAAAGACAAATTCCCTCATTAACTCCCTTCAGGAGAACAACATTGTTTTTGATTTTGCCACCGACTTCTATTACGATCATAATTTTTCCAATTTGGATGATTTTGCTTTTTCCGATGCCGATTACACCGCATTTAAAAACTACGCCAAAGAGCAAAACTTTACCTTTCAGACCAAGACCGAAGAGTTGTTGGAACAATCCATCAATGGCGATGAATCCCTACTGGGTTCAGAGGTCCAAGAAAAATACAAGGACTTGCTTTTGGCTGTGAACAGAGGGAAAATCAATGCCTTGGACACTTATAAGGAAGAGCTCAAAAAAGGGTTGGAAGATGAAATCATCACCCGCTACTTTTATCGTGAGGGACTCTATAAATACTATCTGAACCATGATGATGCCATTCTGGCTGCAACAGCGCTTTTGGATGATTCTTCCAAATACAACGAAATATTGAAATAGCCTGTTCATCAACTCGCAAGCGGTAACCGTCAAATTGTAGGACAAAACATAGCTTCTGTTCGTTATTTTTTCTAAAAATAGCGTTCATGGTCTACTCCATTCTTACCCTCTCTTTAATTGGCCTAATTCTGATTTTTTGGCTCATTAAGTTAATTTGTCGTTGCTTTTTTAGACCGTTTTGTCAATGGAAAGAACAAAATAACCCGTCGGGGCCTTCCAAAGAGGCAACCATACTATCCGTTAAAAAACTGAAAGAAGGAAAAGCCCCATTATTGGAGTTGCAACTTTTATTTGAAAATTTTTCGGGATATCCCATACATCGGAGCATACGCCTTTGGGATAAAAGCCCTCAATTAAACCGATTCAAAAAAGACGGTAGTGTTCGCATTATCCTTGACCCAGCCAAGAAGCCCAACGAGCCATACACATTAAGGGCGCAAAAGTCCCAAGTTTCTTTAGGCTTCTTGCTGCTTGGGAGCCTTTTGACCATAGCTTACGTAGCTGGGTGTTATTTTTTAATGGGTGAGGCCATTTCTAGAGTGTCCTTATCTCCAGAATATTATGAAAATTTATTTTCCTCAGATTCTAAAACCACTGAAACCTTTTTCATAATAAGCTTGACTTTGGTTTTTCTCTATTTTCTTTTTAAAAAATTAGGTCTGCTGTCAACCAAGGAGTCCAAATCGCAAAATTGGGACCTATTGTACTACGGACTCGGTACTATGGCCACTATAAAATCCTATTCGGACACCGGAGTTCTAATCAATGATAACCCAATGGTTGAGTTCAACTATACCTTTTTGGACCAAACGGGACAAATCCATGAGGGTAGCGATGAAAAACTTGTGGGTAAACTTGAAATCATAAACCTACCTGACATTAATGAACTGGAAGTTTTGTACTTGCCGAATAACCCTTCCATATCCCGCTTGGCAGAAAATCTTCAGGAACAAAGTTTTTCCAACCATATAAGGGGTCTATTCTTGTTTGTCCTTCTTATTTTTTCAATCTTCTTTATTGTATCATTTTGCCAAGATATTTTTTAACAACCAACTTCGATTTTTGAAACTCCAATTTGATGAACTGAAAAGTGTGCTACGTCAATTTAGGACTTGGGAATCTTTCAATTTTGGTATCTTTCCTAAAGTTCAACAACCAACATGGCCAAAATAGACCGTGAAGACATTCATATAATCTGCGACCACAGCAATTGGTCAGAACCCTGTGTCCGAAAAATGTTGGAGGAGCATAGTTATAATGATGTTTCTTCTTGGCAACGTTTTCTAAAACTTTTACTGTTGGCATTGGGCGTCTCCTTTACGGCGGCAGGGGTTATCTTTTTCTTTGCCTATAATTGGGCCGACCTTCACAAGTTTGTGAAATTAGGTTTGATTGAGTTCCTTATTGTTTCATTGATTTTAACTGCAGTTTTCGTCAAAACCAAACCTTTAATCAAGAAGATGCTGCTTTTGGCTGCGTCCCTCATGGTCGGGGCCCTAAATGCGGTTTTTGGACAGGTGTATCAAACAGGGGCGGATGCTTATGATTTTTTCTTGGGATGGACGCTTTTTGTCACCATTTGGGTGCTATTTTCCAACTTTGCAGCACTTTGGATACTTTTCGTCACCCTACTCAACCTATCTCTTTTTTTCTATGCTGAACAAGTCGCACATGAGTGGTCCGAATTGTTCTTGTTTTGCCTACTTTTTGCCATGAACGTTCTTTTATTGATGGGTTTCATTTTAATTCCGAAACCGCTTAAAATGGCCCCTTTTCCCTCATGGTTTATACAGGTCGTTGCCCTTGCCGCGGTCACAATTTCCACAATTGGTCTTTCAACGGGCATTTTTGATAGCCCTGAACCCTCTTTTTTGGTGTTGTTCCTTATGACAATGCTGTTTTACGGTGTTGGTATTTGGTATGGATTAAAGACTAGAAGTCTGTTTTACATTTCCATTATTCCATTTAGTGTCATCATTATTCTTTGTGCTGCACTATTGGATTTTTCAAACGAAGCCAGCATGCTATTTGCCATTGGCATTTTCATTGTGACCAGCATCACCTTGTTAATTAAGATTTTACTGAACTATCAAAAGAAATGGGCAAACTAGAACACATACAACAACACTTGGAAAACATTAAATCCTCGGAAGGGGATTCCTTTGTGTATGATGAAAAAGCCATTCTCAGTGAGTATGAAAAAAGAGATGGGGAAAATTCGAGCTTTATCATAAAAGTGCTCTCCATTTTTGGCGGAATATTGGCTTCCATTGCCTTTTTGAGTTTCTTGTTGCTTTTCGGACTAATTGAATCTGAAGCTACCATTCTATTTATTGGCATTGGTCTAATCATAGTTTCTCTTTTTATTACTAAAAAGTTTGATGCGTTGCTACTGGACACCATGGGCATATCACTTTTTGTGTTGGGTATGGCCCTGTTCATTTTCGGACTCTTCATGTTTGAAATTCATGAGAATGTTATCACGTTTCTGGTCATGGCCGTAGCCCTTTGTAGTTTGTTTGTGGTGCGAAACTCCGTTTTATCCTTCTTGGCGCTATTGATTATCAGTGGAAGTATATTGACTTTGATCATTACTACCGATGCGTACAGTTTGATTCATTTGTACATCAATCTACATGCCTTGGCGCTGACCTATGTTTTTCTTAATGAATCCAGCATAATTACTTCAGATTTTAGATTGGTAAAACTATACGACCCGTTACGTATTGCTTTGGTGTTTTCATTATTGTTTGGCCTTGTGGGCACCTCTAAAAATGGCCTTTTCTCTTTATCCAAAAGCTATTATTGGACCTCATCAATGGTACTCATCCTTATATTGATCTATGTGGTCTATCTGCTCTTGAAAGAATTTAAGGTGGAGTCCTCCAAAACCAAACTGTGGGTATATCTTTTGAGTGCGCTTACCCTGCTGCCTACATTGTTTGCTCCGGCCATTTCGGGGGCATTGCTCATTGTTTTACTGAGCTTTAAGGTCAATTACAAAACAGGGTTATCCATCGGGATTTTAGCACTGATCTATTTTGTGATTCAATATTACTATGACCTTTCGTATACCTTGTTGACCAAATCCATCATTCTGTTTTCTTCAGGATTGGTGTTTCTGCTATTCTATGTTTTCCTATACAAAAAGCTAAAATCCGATGAAAAAGTATAGAGGGCCCATCATTCTCCTAAATCTTATCCTTTTTCTCGGAATTTTCAATTATTCCGTTGTGCAGAAGGAGAACATCATGGCAGATGGACAACTAATTTTATTGGAACTGGCCCCGGTTGATCCCCGCTCGTTGATGCAGGGAGACTACATGCAATTGAACTATCGGATTTCCGATGAAGTATTTGAAATTGAAGTTCCCAAACGAGGCTATTGTGTGTTGACTTTGGACTTAGAAGGTGTAGCACAGGGTAGTCGTTATCAAAAAGAGACCACTCCAAAAAACAATGGTGAATTTCTCATTAAATACCGCGTGGGAAAATGGAACTCCATACAGATTGGTGCCGAATCGTATTTCTTTCAAGAGGGGGAAGGGGAAAAGTATGCCGAAGCCAAATACGGCGGTGTAAAAGTGGATGAAAACGGAAACAGCGTTTTAATTGGGCTTTATGATGCCAACCGAAAAAAGATAGAATAACCCTATTTTTGAACATGCAAAAACTTAAGGTCTGTGAACTTTTTGCCGGGGTAGGTGGCTTCCGTTTGGGTTTGGAAAAAACCGGTCACTACAACGTGGTGTGGAGCAATCAATGGGAGCCCTCAACCGTTACCCAGCACGCCTCTAGGGTTTACGAAGCCCGTTTCGGATGCAAAAACCACTCCAATGAAAACATCGAAGAGGTGGAGACCAAAGAAATTCCAGACCATGATGTATTGGTGGGCGGCTTTCCCTGTCAGGACTATTCCGTGGCCACTTCGCTTAAAAATTCCAAAGGACTCATTGGTAAAAAGGGAGTGCTCTGGTGGTCCATCCATCGCATTCTTTCCGAAAAAGAGAATAAGCCAAAATATCTATTTTTTGAAAATGTGGACCGCCTTTTAAAATCCCCGTCCACCCAACGGGGACGAGATTTTGCAGTGATGCTACGAAGTTTAAATGACCTAGGTTACGCCGTGGAATGGCGCGTAATCAATGCGGCCGAGTATGGAATGCCTCAGCGCCGAAGGCGGGTTTTTTTTCTGGCGTTTCATGAGTCCACACAACTGTTCAAATCTCTTCAAAAAAGCACAGCAAAAGACTGGATTCTGGACGATGGTGTACTTTCCGCCGCGTTTCCAGTGGACAAAAACACGCAACTACCTGTTTCTTTTCATTTAGAGGAAGACTTAGTATCGCTAACCGATAATTTCAATGCCGAAAAGGGCCTTTCTCCATTTTTAAATGCTGGAATTTGCGAAAATGGCGCTGTTACGAGCTTAAAAGTAACCTCGTCGTATAATGGTCCCCGTAGGTTACTTTCCGATATCTTGGAAAATGGGTCAGCTCCCGAACACCTTTACATTGCTGAAACTGACCTGCCCAAGTGGGAATATTTAAAAGGCGCCAAGAAAGAAATCCGCAGGACCAAAGCGGGTTTTGAATATAATTACAGCGAGGGAAGCATGGTGTTTCCCGATGCGCTTGATCAACCTTCCAGAACTATTATTACCGGAGAAGGGGGCGCGTCTCCCTCTCGGTTTAAGCACGTAGTCCAGACCAAAAATGGACTTCGAAGACTTTCTCCTGTTGAATTGGAACGGTTGAACATGTTTCCGGACAATCACACTTTATTGGAAGGTATTCCCGATGCCAAACGGGCATTTTTTATGGGAAATGCCTTAGTAGTGGGTATTGTGGAACAGATTGGCTCGACCCTGTTCCAGAAAATATCCGAACTTGAAGAGCAAATTTAAAGCTGACTTATCCAAAGAACACCGACTAACCCCTTTACTTGATGTTTACTATCAAAAGCACCTAAAGCAATATACTTTTGAACGCGTTGTTGACTTAGAACAACAGCTTTTGGGTGTTGATGTTATCCTAACTGATAAAAAAACAGGTGCCACCTATTTTGTTGACGAAAAAGCCCAGCTGGATTATGTCAATGAAAATCTCCCAACCTTTGCTTTTGAACTTTTCTACGAAAAAGCTAAGATTAAAAAAGGGGGATGGTTGTTTGATGCTTCTAAAAAAACGGATTTCTATGCTTTGGTCACTAGTATCTTTTCCGATGAAGAAGACCGTTTTACCTCTTGCAACATCACTTTTGTGAATCGGGAAAAACTGATACAACATCTATCCGTTTTGAATTTGACTTCAGAACGATTTCAAGAAATTGTTCTGCAACATAGCGGCCATCATGGGAAATTGGGGCTCAAAAAACTACATCCTTTGCATGAGGGATATCTGTTCTTTTCCACCCAAAACAAGGCGGAAAAACCTATAAATTTAATTTTAAAACTGGATTATTTAATGGCTATTGGAGTGGCCAGGCGGTTGGTTTGATTCAGTTTTCATTCTCGACCAAGCGGGAATCTAGTAATAAAACACCCCTAAAGTCCCCTCAAGGGGACAATTAAATTTCTTGCTGTAACCCTAGGCGTAATCGAAGGGTAGCGGGATAATAACAAAAGCCTAATTAAAAACCATTCGAATGTGTGGAATTCCATCCTCCAAATATTCTTCACCGGTAGCAGTAAAACCCAATTCATTGTAGAATTTTAGTAGATATTTCTGGGCAGAAATTTCAATAGTGGCGGTTGGAAATCGTTGTGCTAAAGCCGCCATGGAAACTTGCATAATCTGCTTGCCAAATCCATATTTTCGCTGTTCCTGGGCAACTACTACCCTACCAATGCTAGCATTTTCAAAATAATCCCCTGGTTTGAACATTCGGGTGTAGGCGACGATCTTTCCGTTTTTCAGTCCCAAAACATGCAGTGCTTTTTGGTCCTTGTTGTCCATATCTTGGTATACGCAGTCCTGCTCAACAACAAAAACCTCACTTCGCAAACGCAGAATTTCATACAATTCTTGGGTGGAAAGTTCATCAAATGTTTTGATAACCGCTTCCATTAATCTTGAACGATTACGTGTTTGGAATCACATTTATCAAACTCAGGTTGAATATTAACATGGTTGATACCGTGCTTGTGGTAGACATGCTCCTCTATTTCTTCCAAAATAGAATCAAATTCGGAAAGTTTAATATCCTCCGTAAAATCTATATGGGCCTCCATGTGCACTTCGTCTTCATTAAGTTGCCAGATATGAACATGGTGCACATTCTTGACTCGGTCAATGGTGCAAATGGATTCAACAATGTCTTGTACAACAATGGTTTTTGGGGTAAACAACATCAATACTTTAGTAGATTCCTTCAACAAGTCATATCCCATATAAATTAGATAGATACCAATCAACATGGTCAAAACTGCATCCACCCAATATATTTGAAAAAATTTCATCAGAATACCGCCAATTAAAACGGCAACGGAAGCCATCATATCCGTCAATAAATGAAGATATGCGGACTTCATGTTCATATTGCTGTCCGCGTCCTTTTTCAACAAAAGCACACTAAAACCATTCGCTGCAATGCCCAAAATGGAAAGCCAGATAACCAAGCCAGATTCAATCTCCTGTGGGTTGAACAGTCGCTCCACGGCTTCTTTCATTAAAAATAAAGCAACGACCACCAAGGTGGCGGCGTTTACAAAAGCGGCCATTATCTCCGCTCGTTTATACCCAAACGTTTTATGCGCCGATGCCTTTTTTCTACCAAAAACTGCGGCTACGTAGCTTATGACCAAAGAAAGTACATCACTAAAATTGTGAAGCGCATCTGAAAGCAGGGCCAAGCTTCCAGAAATAAGTCCGCCTATCACTTGGGAAGCAGTTATGGCAATGTTTAAAACAATAGAAATGAGGAGATTTCTCCCTTTTAAATCATTGTGTGCGTGTGAATGACCATGATGGTGATGGTGGTGACCCATGTGTTCGGTTTAACTGCAGGGAATTTTTTCGATTCGTCTCTCGTGCCGGCCCCCTTGAAATTCCGTATTCAAAAATGTTTCAACCATATCCAACGCTTGCGGAAGGGAAATAAAACGTGCAGGAAGACTTAGGATATTGGCATCGTTGTGTTCTCTGGCCAATTGTGTGATTTCCTTGGTCCAGCATAGCGCGCCTCGAACCTTTTGGTGTTTGTTGATGGTCATGGTTGCCCCATTACCACTTCCACAGATGACAATACCAAAATCCACATTCCCCTCTTCTACATCCGTGGCAACGGGATGTGTAAAATCTGGATAATCAACACTATCGGTACCATCGGTACCATAATTAATGACTTCAATTCCTTTTGACTTTAAAAGTCCTATAATGGCTAACTTGTAATCGGTTCCAGCGTGATCGTTCCCTATGGCTATTTTCATGGTTATGGTATTAATTTGATGCCTTACAAAGGTACAATTCTTTTTGAGTGCCCATGTTGATAAAAAACAATGAATCCTTGCAGAGGTTTGTAAAACAAGGGATTATAATTTTCACCTTTTTGTTAATGTTTTTAAGAAAACTAAGTGCAATTAAATTTTGTTATTTCTGAAAATAAATCCATTACTCAAATTTCTTGATGTTGAACTGATAATTCCTTAAAAATTAATCAACCCAATAGGAACAAAAATTACGACTAGTTAACATTAAATCAATCTTAAGTTTTCAATAAATTCATGTTGAAAACAGTTATTAAAAATCGTTCATAAAAATGGTAATGCATTGATTTCGTTATCTATTTCCATCTGAAAAACTGTGAACAAAAAATTCCATCTGTTCAAAGCAAGAAATCAAGAAAAAAATTATTCCACATTTCAACAATCTATCATCATCATCATTTTTTTTAAATTCAAAAAGAAAGAAAAGATGTTATTATAGTAATTGTTGATAAAACTCACTTATCGTTTCGATTACTTCACCTTTCTTGGGCTGTCAAGAATTATAATTCGTATTTTTCAAAAAAATAAGGACGTTAATGTCAAAGAAAAAGAAGAGGAACAGGAGTCAGCGGAAGAATGAAATCACCAGAGGCATTTTCACAGTTCTAGAAAAGGATCCGAACCAAAGTTTTAACTACAAACAGATAGCCTCAAAATTGGGCATAACTGATACCCAAGATAGAAACGAGCTTATCAAACGTTTGGGGCAGCTCAAATCCACCGATAGAATTGTAGAAGTGGAGCGGGGCAAATACAAGAAAAAACCAAGTTTGCATACCTATTTTACGGGTAAGGTTGATATGACCTCCAGTGGAAATGCCTATGTGATTATTGAGGATGTGGATGATGACATCTTTGTTCCATTCAATCGGATTAACAAAGCATTTCACGGTGATATTGTGGAGATTTTCTTAAAACCAAAACGAAATGGGAAACGCCCAGAAGGTGAAGTTTCAAAAGTTTTGGAACGAAGAAAATCATCGTATGTGGGCATTGTGGATAAGCAAAAGACCTTTGCTTTTGTCCGTCCTACAGACCCTAAAATGTATACGGATATTTTTATTCCGTTGGAAAAGCTTAAAAAAGCAAATGATGGCGACAAGGTCTTGGTACAACTTGGAGATTGGCCAGATGATGCCGATTCGCCTTATGGTGAAGTAATCGAGGTGCTAGGAAAACCAGGGGAACACAATACCGAAATTCATTCCATTTTGGCAGAATATGGGTTGCCCTATGAATTTCCATACGAAGTGGAACAGTTTGCCAAAACTTTGGATACCTCCATTAAGGAATCGGAGATTGCCAACCGAAGGGACATGCGTGATGTGCTTACTTTCACTATAGATCCCAAGGATGCCAAGGATTTTGATGATGCCCTTTCATTTCAAAAATTGGAGAATGGCAATTATGAAATTGGTATCCATATCGCAGATGTTTCCCATTATGTTGTTCCCGATACGGTTTTGGAAGATGAAGCTTTTAATCGGGCAACTTCGGTGTATTTGGTGGACCGGGTGGTTCCCATGCTTCCGGAGGTCTTGTCCAACAATGCTTGTTCGCTTCGACCTAACGAGGAAAAATATACGTTTTCGGCCATTTTTGAAATGGATGATAAGGCCAAGTTGGTCAATCAATGGTTCGGAAGAACAGCCATTAATTCCAATGAGCGATTTGCTTATGAGGAGGCGCAGCATGTCATTGAAACCAAACAAGCGGGTATTCCGAAGGAGATTTCCATCAGGGAAGATGCTTACACGGTTTCGGAGGATGTGGTTGAAGCCATTCTCAAGTTCGATGAGCTGGCCAAAATTATGCGAAAAGCTCGCATGGATGCCGGAGCCATTTCTTTTGATAAGATTGAGGTTCGTTTCAATTTGAATGAAAACAACGAACCGGAAAGTGTTTATTTCAAAGAAGCGAAAGACGCCAATAAATTGATTGAGGAGTTTATGCTTTTGGCCAATAGGAAAGTGGCTGAATTTATCGGGAAACAGAAGAAAACATTTGTTTATAGGGTGCATGATGAGCCAGATGAGGAAAAATTAATGGCCTTGAACGGCGTTATTTCCAGATTTGGACACAGTATTAACCTTAAGGACAGAAAGAGTGTGAATCGTTCGCTAAATCAATTATTGGAAGACGTAAAAGGAAAGAAGGAACAGAACCTGGTAGATACCTTGGCCATACGTAGTATGAGTAAAGCGATTTACACTACGGAAAATATTGGCCATTATGGTTTGGGATTTGAGTACTATACCCATTTTACCTCTCCAATCCGTAGGTATCCAGATGTGATGGTCCATCGATTGCTGCAGCATTATTTGGATGGAGGCAAACCACCCAAAGAGACCATTTATGAAGAAAAGTGCAAACATTCTTCGGATATGGAATTGTTGGCGGCCAATGCAGAAAGGGATTCGATCAAGTATATGCAGATTAAATTTATGGAAGATCACAAGGACCAAGAGTTCTTGGGAGTGATTTCTGGAGTGACCGAATGGGGTATTTATGTGGAAATTGTTCAGAATAAATGTGAGGGAATGGTCAGGATTCGCGATATTAAGGACGATTACTACGTTTTTGATGAACGCCAGTATGCCATTATTGGTGAACGAAGAAAGAAAATGTACCAATTGGGAGATGAAGTTTATGTGATGGTCAAAGACACCGATTTGGTAAAACGCCATTTAGACTTTTCGTTGATTGGTAAGAAGGAATGATACTATTTTGGAATAAAATTTGTTATTCTATTGAGAACCAAATTTTTATAGTATGAAAACCTACATGATTCTTTTGTTATGCCTGTCTTTACAGGCATTGACTGCACAAGAGGAATTTACCGTTGAGCTTCAAAAGTTTACTGAGGTAAAAGCTTTTGATGGTATTTCTGTGCGTTTAATTAAATCAAAAGAGAACAAAGCAGTTATAAGCGGGGCAAACACACATAAAGTAGCTGTTGTGAACAATGATGGGGTTTTAAAAATTAGGATGGAAGTAACCAAAATGTTCAGTGGTTATCGCACGTATGTAGATTTGTACCACACAGAAACCCTTAAAGTTATTGACGTTAATGAAGATGCGCGAATTTCCTCTGATGAAACTTATGTGCAGGAGGTATTGGAGCTAAAGGCTCAGGAAGGTGCCCAGTTGGAAATCAATTGTCAAGTGGACCAGTTGTTGATCAAATCGATTTCTGGAGGTGAAATCTTGGCCGCAGGATTTTCCAACATTCAAGATGTAATCATCAACACCGGAGGTGCCTACAACGGAAGAACGTTTAAAACAAAGTTTACCACTGTTACCGTAAATGCAGGTGGAAATGCCGAAATCTATGCAACGGATTATGTAAAAGCCAATGTTAAGGCCGGTGGTGAGGTATTGGTCTACGGTGACCCAAAAAAGATGGATGAAAACACCGTGTTTGGCGGAAAAATTAAAAGAATGCAATAGGGTGAAATGATTGATGATATCCAGGCAGCCATACCGTTAGGATTTTTACTGAGTTTTATGATTGGGCCTGTTTTCTTTGTTTTATTGGAAACAAGTGCCACAAAGGGATTCAGGGCAGGGGTATCTTTGGATATTGGTGTAATTCTTGCCGATATTGTTTTCTTGATGATTGCCTATTTCAGTAGTTTCCAACTATTGGAAAACCTCAGCAACCAACCTGGACTTTTTGTTTTTGGAGGTATGATTCTCTTGGTTTATGGAATTGTACTTTTTGTGAAAAAGGATGGCAAAAAGGCAAGTATCAGAGCAAAAAAAGGAACCTACCTTACCCTAATGGTCAAAGGTTTTTTATTGAACTTCATCAATATTGGTGTGCTGGCGTTTTGGTTGGGTCTTATAATTGTAGTGGGTCCAAGTTTAGACAACAATCCCAATCGAATGATGGTCTTCTTCTCTACCGTGCTCATTGTCTATTTCTCTACAGATCTTGTAAAAATTATATTGGCCAAGCAGTTAAAAAAATACTTGACCCAAGAGCGTATTGTCCTTATAAAAAAAGGGCTTGGAATTGTCCTCATTATTTGTGGTATAGTATTGATTACCAAGGGATTTCTTCCAAAAGATGAGTTCAATATCAAAAAGGAAATTGAACGGATAGAACACATGAACCAATAAAAAAACCCAACAAATCTGTTGGGTTGCAGAGGCATCGAGCGGATTCGAACCGCTGTACAAGCTTTTGCAGAGCTGTGCCTAGCCACTCGGCCACGATGCCATTTTGGAGTGCAAAGGTACTACTTTTTTTAGGTTACCCAAACGATTTTATTTGGGCCTTTCCACATCTAAAATAACCGTTACACTTTCCACATCACCACCAATAGGTGGATTGATTTTTGAAACTTCGACCTTTACTTTTGAAACTTCATTTATTTCTAAAAATATACGGTCAATGATTCGTTTGGCAACATGTTCCAAAAGGTTGGAACGTATGGCCATTTCTTCTTTTACAATATTGTTCAAATGGACGTAATCTACGGTCTCCGTAAGTTTATCTGAAGCGGAAGGCAGGGATAAATCAGCTGAAATTTCCAAATCTACCCTATAGTCACTCCCAATAAGCATTTCTTCCTTTAAACATCCATGATTGGAATGTATCCTGATGTTGTTTACCCTAATCTTTCCCACACCTTTGATTTAAACAGGGCAAAAATAGGGTAAAAGCAACGAAATCAATACATACATCTACAGTTGCTTATCCCTTGGAAGAGATCCATTCCAATGGTAACAACGTGGGTACCTATATTATAACCGGAAATTTCATTGGTCAATATTTGGTAGGAGTAGCCAAAATAGAGATTGTTTTTCTTTATGCCTGCCATTGGAGAAAGGTAAAGAGGAGTCAATGGTTGACTTGGATCATTCAAGAAGCGATAAGTGGCACCAACGTAATAATAATCCTCAAAATCATAAAAACGGAATTTGGCGTTTAAATCGGTCACGGACCTACTATCACTTTCAAACCATTGGAAGAATACGGATGGTTCCAACTCGAACTTACTGTTCTTGTTTTTCTTGATACTGTAACCCGTATATACATAATAGTTTCTAAGGGTATTAGGTTCAAAGATTGGATTAAAGCTCTCTAAGTTTTTAGGCAATATGTTGGCTGCATTGATACTTAAAAAGAAACTGTTTTTACGATATAACACACCAACATCAAAGTTGTGGTTGGTTGTTGCTTTATCATCCACGGGAAGCTGGCCATTTTGCTCGGTAAAATTTTCAGTATCAATGCGGAATTGATTAAAATTATAGGAAATACCAAAGGATAAAAATTGATCTACATAACGATCAATGGTCAAATGGTGTGCAAATGATACACGCGCACCCCTTTGCTTGGTAAATCCATTACTGTCATTATATAGAAACATACCCAACCCAGAGCGGTTTCCAATCCTGGCATCAGCAGCCAAGGTTTGTGTATCCGGTGCATCTTCAATACCTACCCATTGGGTCAAGCCATTCAAGCGAACCTTAATATGGTCACCAATTCCAGCATACGTCGGAGATATTAGAAAGGGGTTGTCAGCATTATACTGGGAGTGTTGAGGTAGGGTCAACTCTTGACTCCTGACACCCATGGCCAACAAGACCAAAAGGATTAATATGTATGCTTTTTTAAACATTCTGTTCAAGTAGGTTATGCTATTATTATCGATATAGGGTAAAGTGGCCTACAAATTCCCGATCGTCATTTTCACCATTAAGGCGAATCACGTACCAGTAATCACCCGTGGGTAATGGTTTGCCATCGTAATCTCCATCCCATCCAGCGGTGTCTCGAGTCATTCGTTCCACTACTCTACCATAACGATCGTAAATGATAATTAGTACGTCTGGGAAGCCTTCAATATTGTCTGGAATCCACATATCATTGAGGCCGTCGCCATCTGGGGTAAAGAAGTTAGGCATCTCAATGTCATAGAATTCCATGAATATCTGAGCGGTTACCTCACATCCATTCTGATCAATAACTGTAACTGTGTAAGTATCAGTCCTATTGATGTAATACGTATTGTCCGAACCATTGTTCTGGTCATTGAAATAGAAGGTATATTCCTCAACCCCACCTTCTGCCACTGCAGTAATTTGGTTGATGTTGTTATTTTCAAGAACCAAGGTCAATGGCTCGTAGCCTTCAATGGTGAAGTCATAGGTGGTCATACAACCATTGGCATGTGCAATGGTAATATAATGGTCACCAGGTGTCATATTTCTAAAGTCTGCGGACAACTGCATATCGGCAGGATCTGTTGAATCCAAAGCGTACATGACATCTGGCTCAACAGTTGGGTCCTCAAACACAATACTCAAATAGTTATCAGGGATATTTCCAGTACACTCATACATTGGAGTTACTTCGGCACCAAGATTTACTCCGGGCTCTATTTCCACAAAGACATTGGTCTCACATCCTTGAGCATCGCGAACAAATACCACATGGGTTCCTGCTGCAAGGTTTTGGAATACCGTTTGATTTGGCACAAAATCAGCATCAGCGTTGGAGTTCAAAGCAGTCTCGTAAGGAGCGGTACCACCAGTAATCTGAAGTTCAAAAGAACCATCAGCGCTATCAAAACAAACTTCGTGCATGATGTTGATGGCCTCGGCCTCAACAGGCTCTGGTTGAACAATGGTGAACTGGAATGTCATGAAACACCCGTTAATGTCTTGGGCAATAACGTCATATACGCCAGGCGCCAAGTCTGTAAAGGTATTTTCCGTATCAAACTGGTTAAGGTTAGGTGAAATGGCATAGAAAATCTGACCTGTTCCTCCTGATACCTCAACGGTTATGGTACCATCGTTCATACCTGCACACGTAACATCGGTAGAATATTGGTTATCCACTTGTAATGGTGCAGGGTCTATAATGATAATCTCTGGAGAGACCTCAACACAATCATCACTGGTCACTCGTACATAGTAGCTTCCAGCAGGAAGATTGTTAAAGGTTCCATTGCTTGCTGGACCACCCAATAGATTGGTAAGGGCAGCATCACCAAATAGTTCATATTGATAGTTACCTAAACCACCAGTGGCTTGAGCCCTAATACTTGCGGTTGATTCACCCATACAGTTGATAAAGGCTGCAGAATCATCTATGGTAAGGGTCAATGGTGGTACCATATCAATACTTACCTGATTGGAGATTTGAGCCTCACAACCACTAGGAAGATCACGTACGTAGTACTGGTAATCTCCAGCACCTACAGCGATAATGGCTGTATTACCGGTCATTGTTGTCCATGTAGCCTGATCTAAGCTGTATTCATACGAACCTGAACCGCCAGCAGCTGTCAATCTAATCTCAGCTTGATTCAAACAGGTCAAGGCACTTAATTGCACCAGTGATGCGGTTACTTCGGTTGGTTCGGAAATGGTAATCGGCAATGTTTCCGTACCACAGTTCCAACCATCGGTTACAGTAATACTATAGATTCCAGCGCCCAAATTGTTGAATGTATCTGAAGATTGCTCACCAGAAGTGAATACAATTGTTGTTCCAGATGGATCATAAATATTCAATTGATATTCATATACACCTTCTCCACCAGCTTCATTTTCAGCCCAAACGGACGCATTATTATCGCCATAACAAGTCAACATTGTGGCTGAAGCAGCAATATCCGCGGTGATATCCATAGGTCGCACAAGCGTAATTGGTTCATTGATGATACATCCGTTGGCGTCTGTAATTTGAACATCAAAAACACCCTCAGACAATCCACTGAACAAATAGCTATAGACATTGTTGACCGTGTACACCTGTGTTGTGGTCGTATTGGTCAAAACAACATCGTAAGGAGGATATCCACCAGTTGGAGACACAAGCACTTCACCTTGGTCATTGGTACAGGTAACACTGGCTAACTGCTGTGGAGTCACCATTAATTGTGCACTTGGCGAAATAATGGTTATGGTGTTTGAATCCTCCACACACAATGGGTTGGCAGTTTCTGTAACTCGTACAAAGTAATTTCCACCTACCAAAGCAGGGTCTGTGATGGATAACGGATTTGTAGAGGTATTTGCGCTTCCAGTGATACCCGTTGTGGTACCGTTGGAGCGGAATACTTCGTAATCGTACGTTCCTGAATATCCAGTTACATTGATTTCTAGGGTACCGGCACCACCAAAACATACCGCTGGCGCTGTGGCCGTGGCCACCACGTCAATCAAGTCGTAAGGAGCAATGATATATGGTGTTGTGGTTACATAACAGCCCGTTGCATTATCCGTAACTCTGAACGTATAGGTTCCAGGAGCGGTCAATTCAAAAGTTGCAGTAGTGCTGGTCAATACTGTTGGAGCAGAACCATAAGGATTTCCAATAGGCAACAATTCAAATGTGTAGGTATTGGACACATCTCCATTGTCAGAAACTGTCAACAATACTTCCTCAGGATTGGCACAACTAATGGCCACGTTCTGGGTAACATTTACCGTAAAGGTGTTTATTGTAGGTATGAAAACGGAAGCTGTTGTAGTACAACCATTGGCATCTCTAACGTATACGGTAATATTTTGATCAACTCCAGAATCAATCACAGGGAAAGTGTTTGCTGTTTGGAAGTTGATATTGTTCAAACTATACGCATAATCCGCAGTACCTCCCACAGGAGTAACTGTGATGGTTGATGTGTTTACCGAATTGTTCGGATTACACAGAAAATCCGTAGCTGTAGCCGTTGCCGTTAATACGGTAGGTTCGGTAACAGTTTCATCATAAAAATCTTCACAAGCTCTTGATGAGATTACACGAACACGATAATCTCCGGCAGGAAGGTTGTCAAACACAGGACTGTTTTGCGCAAAGCGGTAAGGCGTCACCAAGTCTGACATTTGGTATAACTCATACGTATATACCGGATCTACTACAGTAGCAGGATCTAATACAACGGTTAAACTACCATCAGAACCACCAAAACAGTTTACAGGGTCTTCTATAACATTGGCAATTACTGGATCTACCTTATCATCCAACTCTTGGGTAACGGTAATCGTACATGGAGTTCCAGTATCGTTATCCGTAATGGTGAAGGTGTATATTCCAGGCTGAGTCAACCCAGTGAAGACACCCGTAGCATTGGTCAATGTAGTTGTAGCATCAGGGAAAATAACATCAAAGGTAAGGTTAGACGAACCTCCGCTAACATTCACCGTGATTCTTCCTCCTGGATCTACCGTACAGTCAATAGGCTTAACAACGGTTGTTGTGGCCGTCATGGCATCCAAAAGAACAACAGGCCCTACAGTTGTTGTACAGGTCCATTGATCGGCAACAAGTACCTCATATGAACCAGCACCCAATCCAGAGAAAATTGGACTGATCTGTGGTGAACCGACATTGACTCCATTTCGGATAAGCTGGTAGGTATAGTTACTACCCTGTCCACCTGCGGTACCCACTACTTCAATTTCGCCTTGAAGATTAGTACAGTTATCCTGATTGATTTGTAGCGTAGCTGTTATCGGAGTTGGATCTACCAATACAATGTTGTTCTGAACCATTTGCTCACAACCACTGGAGTCCATAACCCAAGCTTCGTAAGTACCAGGAGCCAACGAATCAAAATGGGCGCTAGGCAGATAGTCACCAGGTCCAGTTGGTGCCGAGGTTCCAACATAGTAGGAGTATCCTCCCCATCCGCCAGTTACGTTGATGATATCAATAATACCATCATTACCAGCACAGGTAATAGGGGTAACTTGTGTAGTTCCTGCAATAGGAGCGGCAGGACCAGCAATCGTGAATGATTCTGTATATACACAGGCCGATCCCGGAGGATTGGTATCTGTGACTTCAATATAATATGTTCCAGCAGCAAGTCCAGTGATGGTAAAGTTACCATCAGCATCAGAACCGGTGGTAACCACATCGTCACCTAAATTGGTTGGCGTGTTGTTAATATCATAGTACAAGGTGTAGCTGGTAGCACTGGGATAGGTAATGCTGGAAGCATCTACCAAGTTCAACTCAACCTCGCCATCTGTAGCACCAAAGCAGGTAATGTCTGTGGTGCTTACCACATTTAGATCCAATACTTCAGGGTCTGCAACAGTGTGTGATACCACAATAATACATCCAGTAATGGTATTTCTTACCTCAAAGTTATGTGTCCCAACACTCAATCCGGTGAAGCTGCCAGAAGCTTGGAAAGAACCAGAAGGCAACAATCTGAACTCATAATTAGCAGGATCTGTGGTTGAATTGGTGATGGAACCTGTTGCGGTAATGGTAATGTCTTCACCAGTAACACAGGTGGCCACAGCATCAACAGTAACAGCCGCAGACAACAATTGATCAAAAGGAGCAATGGTTTCCGTAGTGGTTCCCATACAGCCATTCTCATCATATACGTTGATAATATAGCTGCCGCCTACCATATTGGTTTCAATATAGACGTTGTTAGATCCTGTTTGGACCACAACATCATCACCTGTAGCTGGGGTACCTTGATCATTGATGAACTCATAAATCACATAAGTACCACTTCCTCCTGTAATAGAACCTGAATCCACAGTAATGGTGGCGTTGTTCCTATTGTTTCCTAAAGTACAACCAAACTCAACAACATTGGTGTTAATGTTGGCGATTGGGTCAGGTTCAACAATGATGATATCAAAGATGTCCACAAAACAGCTGTTGGCACCCACACCACGAACGCTATATGTTCCAGCAGGAAGATTTTCAAACGTATTTCCATTCAATACCGCACCGGCGGGCATTGGTGAAAGTGTATATGTCAATGGGTTGATTCCAGTATCGGTTTCGATAAGGGTTATTGTACCATCATCGGAGCCATTACAGGTAACATCTGTATGAATCTCTGTAAAGCTTGGCAGAGGAGCATCAGGAACCTCTACATTAATGGTTCTTGAGCAATTTGGCGGAGCGGTACCCATATCAAAAACAATTACCTCGTAGGTTCCTGCAGCAGCAGCACCTGTCCAAGTAAATGGATTTGAAGGAAGGGTTGTTCTTGCAACGTCGTTTGTACCAGGGCCATCAATAATATATTCATAGTTTCCAGATCCGGAAATGACCTCAATTTCAATTTCAGCATTGGCAGCAGCACCAGGTTCACAATCCAAGGCAACAGTTTGTATGGCTGTAAATTCCAGCGGAGCATAAACATCGATGACGTCGGTATCGATACATCCATTGCTGTCAATGATCGAAACATTGTAAGTTCCTGGAGCAACATTGTTAAAAATACCTCCATTATTCAAATAGGTGGTACCTCCATCCAACGAATAGAATATCTGTGCAGCTGTACTAGTGGCATTTATTTCCACTGAAATAGGAGTTGTACAGTTGTTGATCACAATGCTATCAATAGTTGGATTTGGAGTCAAATCTAAAATCACATCCCCCAATGGCATAGCACAGCCATATTGGTCTTCCATGGAAACAGAATAGGTTCCCGCAGGAGAATTGGCTGGAATTTCAATAGGATTATCAGATGTGGCGGTTATCGTTGTAAATGGAGCAGGCCCGGTTACGGTATAGGTGTAAATACCACCACCGCCAAGAGGGTTTTGCACTTGAATAAGTCCTGGAGCATTACAGCTTATGTCTTGAAGCACAATAGGTGTACCGCTCAATGGATCTAGTTCTATGAGTAGTTCATTTTCTGTTGCACCCACACAACTATCATTGTTTGAACCATCTACCTCAACCACTTCAATGAAATAGTTTCCTGGAGGTAAATTGTTAACGGTAACGTCCTGTTGAGGAGTT
Source organism: Flagellimonas iocasae (assembly GCF_042682725.1). Lineage (NCBI taxonomy): Bacteria > Pseudomonadati > Bacteroidota > Flavobacteriia > Flavobacteriales > Flavobacteriaceae > Flagellimonas > Flagellimonas iocasae. The sequence goes on from NZ_JBHUHU010000003.1 coordinate 681,513, forward strand.
GAAAACGGAACGATTCCTCCACTATCTGCAACCAACACCGCGGAACCAGAGCTCATGTCATAAACAGACCATCTAAATTGTGTTTCAAACGGAGCTTGATTATCGGTTACGGTATAGGTAATGCTACCATTGTTTGCTCCATCACAGCTTGGTGTTATACTTGATGTGATTTCAAGCGGCACCGTGATGATATCATTTACGTTCACATTACTTTGTCTAACACAACCAGCGTTATCCCTTACATAGAAGGTATAGGTCCTACCAGGAACCAAGTTCGTAAAGGTATGGGTTGTTCCTAATGGTAACGGAGCGGTCCACGCCGCTGTAGCTGGGTTAAAGTTGGCAGGATCGTCTGAATATGCATATTCATAGGGTGCTGTACCATTCTGACCCCTCACGGTAACCTGTAGTTCATTACAATTGACCACAATAGGCAAAATGGTAATGTCCAAATCATCCAAAGGATATGGTATGATGAAGGGAGGAAGGTCGGTCTGGCAAATTGTATTATTTGAGCCGTCTACAGTTCGCATGGAAGGATAAACGGTCTGACCTGAAGTATATCCAGTAAATTGATCTGAAGTTCCAGGGTTGGAATTGTCCCCAATCCATGTGGCACCTCCATCATCACTAAATTGAATGGTTCCCAATGTGGATGGATATCCAGAGAATCCAAACCCAAAGTCACTCATTAATCCAGTACACGTTGGGGGTGTTATTCCAGAAACAACCCCGGTCAATTCATCTGGATTGTTAATGGTCTGTGTATCCGTAATGGTACACCCTGTGGCATCGGTCACGTTAATGGTGTAATCACCGGGCATTAGGTTGTAATACGTTCTGCTTGTGGCCAATACGTTGGTATTGGTTTGGTCTGATGCACCACCGTTATCCACATCAATAATTTGAATGGTATATGGGCCAATTCCTGAGGTGATGTCCACCAAAATGGATCCCGTTCCATCATGACACTCAGGGTCTGTTGGAGTAACGGTCATGGTCAATGGAACAGCAGGGTTCACAGTGACTGTTTCCATATATTCGCAATAAGGACTTGTGGCCGAATTGTCTCGTACGTAAACATCATAATCACCCTCATTACCAGCGGTAACAGGGAACACATTGGTTGTGGAGAAATCCCCAGAGTTGGGCGTAACTCCGGTCAATACGAAGGCATATTCCAAATTAGGAACACCTCCTGATGCTGTTACCGTGATACTTCCATCGGCACAAGAGCTGATATCCACAACATCCACAGAGGCTTCCAAAGCGTCCTCAATGGTAATATTTTGTAGGGTGCCCACACATCCAAAACCATCTCTAACATTGATGGTGTAGTTTCCAGCTGTAAGACTGGAGAAGGTATGCGTAGTTGATGCCGCTGGGCTTGGGGTAATCCAAGGACCACCGTTCAAGCTAAATTGATAGTTGCCGTTACCACCGGTAACGTCTACGGTAATAGTACCATCATTATTTCCACTGTAACAAGCGGTTGGAGTAGAGGTAAATGCAATAACTTCTGGCGCTACTATGGTAATGGCAGCATCAGTAGGATCTTCACACAGGTTGGTGTCCCTGGCACGAACAATATAGTCACCAGGAGCAAGTCCTGAGAAAATATTGGATGACTGATATCCGATAAGGATACCACCTCCATTGTCTTCCAATTGGTATTGATAAGTAGGTGTTCCACCAGTAGCCGAAGCGGTAATGGTAGCGCCTCCATTGGTACACGTCATCACACTGGTTACCGAAGCGGTTGTCACCAACGGATTGGGTTCTGTTAATGTCTGATTTATAGTAACGGAACACGCTGGATCTCTAAGATCAACAAGGGTGATGGTATGTGCACCAGCTGCTAAACCAGTTATGGTTATTGGGCTTGCAAATTGGGCAACAGAAACAGAACCACCGTCTACTTGATAGGTAAATCCTGTTCCGGGCTCAAAGTTTTCAACTTCAAAAGTTATGGTGCCATCCGCAGCGCTGTTACACGTAAGGTTGGAAAAAGCGGTAATTGCACCATCAAATGCATGTCCGTCCTCAACATTAACGTTAAGTGTCAATGTTCCCGAACAAACTTCTGGGGTTTGGAAAGCCTCAATATCGTCAATAGCGATATCGTTTCCTCCGGTTACAGCAGAGTTGGTTCGGATGACAATATCCAAGTTGCTATTAGCCCCAGGATTTAGGGTCACACTGTAATTCTGCCAGTCATTGGCACCATTGTTTTTTGGTACCTGCCCAGTAGTTGTACTTGCAATTACGGTTCCAACGCCATCCACTAATTGAATGTCAATGTCAGGGTCGGCCCCACTTGTTCCAACACGCAAAAGGTTGAAAGCCCAAAGTGAAATGGTGATATCCCGGTTTGGAACCACTTCAATATTTCTTTTTGCATAGATGATACCATTAGGACCTACGGCACCACCAACGTTCATTGCCAAAAATCTACCATTGGCCATTCCTGAATGGTCATTGGGATTTTGCCAAGTACCATAAGGATTTACAATGGATTGTGTTACCGAGTATTCGCCATCTTGTATATGAGTATCTGTACCAAACCCACATAGACTTGTACTTCCATCCTGAGGTTCATAACAGTAGGCGGGATCCACTTCAGATATGCTGGTGTTAGGCCCAGCCCCAAAAGTTTCCAACAATAAAACACTTGGAGTTGGCGCAGAGTTGCTGGTGTAATTAACGGTAACAGTGTGAGCACCAACAGGAACATTATTGAACATGTTTAGATCAGCAGGAGTGTTTGGAGTTCCATCCAAAGCATAGGTATAGTCAAAATCTGGACTATCTGGAGTCAAGGTAATGATACCTTCACCATCACATTCGTAGTCAATGGCAGGGGTAACATTGGGAGGTGTTGGAACCGGGTCAATGGTTACCGTCATTGGATAGGTACACAGATTTGCATCGCGGATGTAAACGGTATGTGTTCCGGGCAATAAGTATCCAATTGAACTTGAACCATAGGTTGTTCCACCATTAAAACTGTACTCATACGGAGCAGTACCGCCAATGGCATTGGTGATTCTAACTTCAGCGCCCAATCCCGGGTTACACTCTGCCAACTGCGTTACAGCAGCAGAAGCCGAAAGGGTAAAGGGCTCTGTAATATTGTAGATTTGATTGATGATACAGTTGTTCGCATCTCTAACTCGGATGTTATAACTACCTGCAGGTTGATTTACAAACGTATTTGAGGCCTGAAATGTAGCTCCATTGTTTATGCTGTATTGGTAAGGAGCCTCACCTCCTGAAGCCGTAATGGTAATAGTGGCTTGCGATTCGCCGCTACACAAGATTCCAGTGTCAGCCACAGAAATGGCCAATGGCGGATCTTGGCCAATGGCAATGTCATAAGAGGCCTCACAGTATCCGGCAGCTCCGCTATTATCGCGAACATATACATCATAATCGCCAGCACCGGTGACACTTATAGGATTGGTTGCGGAGAAATCCCCAGCGTTTGGAGTAACGCCATTGGCAACTACGGCATACACATAGTTTCCATCACCACCAGCGGCGGTAATCGTAACATCGGTGTCCGTTGCACAGGCAGTTATGTTAGGAGCGGAGGCAATAACACTCAATTCTGGATCAATGGTAATTGAAGCTGTATCGATACAGGTATTGCCATCCCTAACTTGGATGGTGTAAGAGCCAGGGCCCAAGCCGGTAAATACATTACTTGCACCAAATGGACCTCCATTTAGGCTATATTCAAAATTACCATCACCTCCCGAAGTAACATTTGCAGTCAGGATAAGGCCTGTGGCATCATCATAACAAATGTCGTTTGGCACAATGGCCAAAACGGGAGCAACGGCTTCGATAATATCGAAAGTATCGGTGAAGACACAACCATTTGCATCTGTAACGGTATACGTATAAGTTCCGCCGATGGTCAAGTTGCTGAACAATCCATTGGATTGTGGAGCAGGAAGAACATATCCTGCAGGACCAGCGGTAATTTCATAGCTATAACTTCCCCATCCTCCCGATGCAGCAATGGATACAGATCCAGGAGCTGGACACGTTGGTTGGGTAACGGTTTCAGTAGCCGTTAAAGCAGATGGAGGCGCGTTAATGGTCACATCTGCGGTATCGGTACAATTGGTAAAGTTATCGGTTACTGTAATGGTATAGGTTCCCTCGGCCAATCCGGTCAAGGAAATGGTTCCGTTGGTCTGCGCACTTCCAGAGAAGGTGGCTGGACCGGTTACGGAGTAATCATAATCTGTGTTGAAGTTGCTAACGGTGTACAAAAGCTCGCCATCGGCAGCACCAAAACAGGTGATATTTGCCACCAATTGTCCAACAACTGCAATTTCCGTAACAGGAGCAATAGTAAAAGACTCATCATAGGTACAGCCTTTATCATCGGTTACCCTGAACATATACGTGTCCGGAGCCAATCCATCAAAAGTCGCAGTTCCCGCTAAAATAGAGGTAGCGGCAATTGCGGATGGCGCAATAATTTCAAAAACAAACGGTGTGTTTCCACCAACCACGGTTACGCTAACGTCAGAAGTAAACGTAGGACAACTTGGATTGGTAGCCGTAAAAGTTAAATCTGTAGGTGGGTTTAGCGGATCTAGGGTAATAGGGTTGGTATCGAATGTACATAGATTAGCATCCCTGATGGTGATAGTGTACGTACCATCGGTAAGTCCTGAGAAAGTTTCAGCTCCTGGACCACTTACAAAGTTTACCCCATCAATACTGTATGAATACGGAGCAGTTCCCCCAGTTACATTTTGAGCCTCAATGATACCATCCTGCAAACAAGTGTAATCCTGAATAAGTGCCGCAGTACCTGAAATGGCAGCTGCTGGCGCATCAATGGATTGATACTCAAAATAATCACAGGAAGCACTTCCTTTTCTTTGGTTAACAACGATGGCATAATCACCATCGGTAAGTCCGGGGAAATACCCTGAAGCGTTGGTTGCCAATGCATCGGCAATATTGTAGTTGTTCTCGTCAAAACCAGTAGCATCAAACAAGTAGTAGGTAAGTTGGTAGCCGTTGTCGTCAACAAGATTAAATTGTATGGTTCCTGAGGCCTCGCCATTACACAACACATCATTTACGGTTGTGGCATTAAACTCGGCTTCTGGTCTAAGTTCTATGGTTACTGTATTTGAAATGGCTGTACAGTTATTTCTGTCTACCACCACAAAGGTGTAGTCCCCTGGAATTAGAATGTCAAATATTTGACTAGTTTGATAGGCCGAAGCGGGAATGTCATTTACTGTAGGATAAGAAATTTGAGTGATTCCGTTGTTGTCCACAAAAGACCAAATAGCATAGGTGTGTGGTGTTTTTCCTCCTGTGGATTCCATCAAAATATTTCCTTCCCTACAGGTAATATGTTGGGAAATTCTAGCCTCTAATTCAAGGTCTGTGGTGTTTTCAATGGTAACCTGTTCTGTATAATCACACCCATCATCGGTTGTAACGGTTACATCATAAACTCCACTGTTCAAGTTTAGGAAGGTATAGTTGTTATCTGAAGTAGGGCCATAGGTGTCCACAACGGTTCCACCAAGAGAAACTTCGTAGTAGTATTGGGGCTCTACATTCAACACAGAAATGGCAATTTCACCCAAGCCATTACAATCCACTTCCTTGGGAACGATATCCACTTGGAAATCCCTTCTAAGGATACCAATGTTTTCCAAAATGAAAACACAGCCATCGGTAACACCTTGTTGTCTCATTTCAACGGTATAGGCACCGTTATTGGCGATGTTAAAAGTTGGGCTTGTTTGATAAGGGAAAACCTCTGTTCCAGTAGATTGGTTAATTAAACGATACTCATAACTGGCCGGCATGTTGGTCACAGTGATGAATCCATCCGTGTCACAAATAATGTCTTCTGAGGTATATTGTGGGTTCAAAGGGTTTTTGTAGATGTTGAAATAGAACCTACTAAAACAACCGTTTTGGTAATTGATTACCAAACGATATTGACCTGAATCTGAAGCCAAAAAGTCATTTCCGGTATCCACGGTATTCCAGGTACAACCACTGTTTGTGTTGGCACAATCTTGAGTTGAAGCAGCACAACTGGCTTCATCCAATTGTTCCCAAACAATGCTTTGGGCATCGGGAATGTTAACTTGAATTAGCTCTGTGTCGTTAAGACCACACAAGAAGATTTCTGGAAGCTCGCTACCATCATTTGGACAAACCACAATTTCTCCATCAATGGTGTTGGAGGTATCATTGATCAATGCGGTAATTGGGTTGGACTGAACGCTTCCAAATAGCTCAACAACAATGATTTCCATGAAATCTTTACAAGGGTCAGCCACTTGTTTGTCCACTAAAAAGGTTCCTGTTTCAGTCACCAAAAGTGTACTTGGGTCACCATCTGGATCACCGTCTGTAATAACAGTGTCGGTACCAACATCAATTTGATTGTTGCCGTTTTCGTCACGGTACCAAACATAGTTGTCAAAGTTGTCACCAGCATCCAAGACCACACTGGTTCCGCACAATTGTACAGTTCTAGTGAAGTTACAGGCACTCAAGTCATCCAATAAGAAGTTGGTTGCACCGGGCGTACCGAATCCACAGTCATCAAAATCATAGACACTGGGGTCATCGGTAATCTGATTATCGTTAATAATCCCTTCATAGGTGGAGTATGCCAAGTTTTGAATTACATCGGTACAAGCATCAACAAAATCAAAACAGTTTTCAGCCACCTGAACTCGCATCCGAATTGCGGAAACGGGGTCTCCTTCTTCAACCAGGTTGTCTGGAATGGTAAAGGTTACTTCCCTAGTTGCTGGGTTATAAGTGTAGGTTGTTCCTGTGGGCATTACAATGGAAGCCTCATCCAAGGTGACGTTCACCGGAAGTACATCTCGGATGACATAATTGGTTGCATCATCATTACCGGTGTTTCGGAAGGAGAGTACATAATCCAAATATTGACCGAGGTTTACCCCGGCTCCGGTAATATCGTTTCCACCAATGTCCTCTACAGTTTTTTCCAGTACAATGTTGGGCTCAATTACCTCAACACCAAAGGTCATCAAGAATGCACCAAATGCATCACCTTGGGTATAAAGCCGAAGGGTTGCATCTGTTTCTCCGTTTGCTATGACACTGTTAGAGGGGTTGCTGATTTCAAAAATATCCGAATCAAACCCCAATGTATTGGTGGCATAAATGTTTCTTGTGTTTACGTCTACTCCATCAATGGTAATGTTGGAGTTAAAAAAGTTGTTGGCCGGGTTGGCTCCATTGGAAAGACTTGTAAACCCTGGATTCATAGGGGTTTCAATCCTAAAGGCATCACCTGTCAATCCTCGGTCTCCTTCCACAACACTGGCTCCTAATCTGGCTCTTACGGGCCCGACTGGAATTGTGTTGAATCCAGAAATGGAAATATCCGCAGTTGCGGTACCGGTTACACCAGCGTAACCATCAAAAACCGAAATGTATTTTCCGGTCAATGTTGGGTTTTCATAGATAACGACCAAGGTCCATCCACCAGCACCACCAACACTAACACCTCTTGTTGCCCTTACGTTGGCTACTGTGTATTCCCCGTCTGGGTCGGCTAAGGCCTGTAGTTCACCAGTTACGTTTCTAAAACAGGTATAAGGTGAATCTTTAAAGGTAACATCGTCATGAATGATGGCATCTTCCTGCCCCACGGGGTCGGGGTTATTATCGGCCACAATATCAATGTAGCTTCCACCGGGCACCTTGAATTTAATCGCAGTAAAATCAAGTCTTCTGGTATCATTGGCCGGAAGTCCAGAGATTTGCGAATTGTTCATTACCTCTTGTTGGTAGTTGGCCGACCAATAAAGTCCGGCCCAGTAAATTCGGGAACAATCAGGTAATGACAAGGTAGAACTACTGGAGCTGAAGGTTGATGGGTCTCCATCAATATCTATATAATCTCTATGGAAACCGTTGTTGTTTCCGCTTCCGTTATAAGGGTCATTGGCGGTGTTGCTACCATCAACTCGGTTAATAATACTGTTTGATAGAAACGTATAATCTCCTTTTATGTTGATATACGAATTGTCTAGCCTAGGAGTAAAGGGAACCTCTACCTGGGCTTGACCTGTATAGCCAACAAGCCAAATGCCGATAAGGCATATAACTGTTTTAAAGATATGGTTGGTCATGGTTAACTGTTAGTGTTTGGTTTGATACGTATGATCCACATTTCGTCGTCATACGAAGCATTTAGTTTGGAGTAGTATGAGGTTAGCGCATTGTTCCAAGTCTCGTGCTTTTTCAAATACACGTACCTGTGGTTGTCTTCTGGGTTTATGAAATAACTGGCATTTAAGCCTTTGGCGTTCAATTCTTTCACAAAGTGGTTGGCACTGGATGAGTTTTCAAACACATTGGCAATGATGTAATATCCAGAACCAATACCACCAATTTTATAGGTGTTGTAGGATACGTTTGATTTACCTCCCTTGTTTTTGGACACGTTTTTATGGAGCACATTGTTTCCATATTTGGAATCGTTGGCACTGGCCATGGCCGTAAATCCACCAAAACCGGAGTCTTCATCATTCACGTTCATCACCCAAGCGTCACCTGAATACGTTCCATTTAGGTTGGTATGATAGGCAGTCAAGGCTTCTTTTTTCTCTTTGTATCCATTTAGGTAAACGTAGTTGAGACCATTTTTAGGATTGGTAAAGTATCCGGCATCAATTCCTTCTGATTGTAACTTTTCTACAAAAGCAGTTGCGTTGTCCTCATTTCTAAAAACGTTGGCAATCAAATAGTGACCACTGGAAACGTTTGGTATATCGTATGATTTAAAATGGGTTTTAGATGTTTTTTTAGCGCGATACGTCTTATCCTTCTTAACCTCTGAAGTACTGGCCACTCGGGTGTCATCGCCATCATCATTCAAACGAATGACTTTCTTGGCAGCCGTGGTATTGGAAAGCCCATGATTGGCCAAGGGCTGTCTTTTTGTGGTCACCAAATCAGCGGTATCCGCGTTGGCAAAATAGACTTCCTTGGCTTTTTCTTCCAACTGTGGATTTTCCCCACGGGTCTCACGACGGACCATTTTCATAACGGTTTCAAACCGTTTCTCCAAATCTTGCCTACGTGTGGTTTCAATGGAGTCTTGGCGCATTAAAAGCTCGTCCAAAATGGCATCGTTTTCAGCCAATTTTTCTTTTAGTTCAGCGATTTCAAGATCTTTGTCCGTGATGTTAAGACTGTCTTGGGGAACGTTGTCATTTTCAACTAGCTCCTCCCCTTCTTTTTCAAGCATTACGCGGTCTTCTGTAAGATTTGGCGTAAAGGAATAGGCCAATGAGATTTCATGACTGATACCAAAATTTTCAAAATTATTGGTCAATCCTTTTTCAACCGTATATCCCAATGATAGGTTTTTGTTTAGGTTGAATCCTAAACCAGCCGATGCTCCGTAGAAATCATCGTATCCTGCTTGAATCCAACCCAATTTTGGTAAATCCAAGATGAGGTTTCCCCCTAGAACAAGGTTTTCATCACCTACTTTACGAACACGTGCCAAAGGCATCAATCTGGCCTGTTCCATGATGCCGGCACCATTTTCAAACCGATGGGTATATTGTAGGTGTCCTGAATAGGTTTTCTCTGCAAAATCAGTCACTGATTCACTAGTTTTCAGGTTATAATCAAATAAGTTTTCGGCAAAACCACCCACATCAAAATTTCCAAAGGAAAGGTTGAATCCGGGTTGAAAGCTTACCAAGGAACTGCTCTCCAATGTATTCAAGAAAGGGTCATCCTCAACCGCATTGGCCCTATCTTGGTTGAAGGCACTTTGGTAATAAGAAAAGTTCGCTCCGAAGGTAAATGTAGTCTCCTCACCCAAACGAACGCCATACGCATAGTTGGCATGCACACCAAAGTTGTTGAACAAACCTTCACGATTGGTGAATAAGCTTAAACCAACACCGCTCCTATCACTTACCCGACCACTATAGCTCAAGAAATATACCTGGTTGTTGTCATCAAAAGAAACCGATTGGTTTCTGTGAAACAAATTGATATATGACTTGTCCTCACGAACCGTTGAGAAGGTTGGGTTCAATAGGAATCTATTGAACTTTAACAAGTTCTGTGAAGGGATGTTATAGGGCACAAAGGGATCTTCTTCCTGTCCGTGAACCACAGTTGTGGCAGCGGAGAAAAAAAGTAGCAAGAAAGATGTAAATAATAGTATCGGTTTTTTGGTCTGCATCGCTATTTAATAACAGTTATGGTGCCCTGCTTCAGGGCTTTTCCTCCCCGCGAGATCTTGTAATAGAAGATCATACTGGGTTTGTTGAACGCCATGGTGGATTGCGGCCAGTTATTTTCATATGCCGTTTGACTGAACACTTGTTCCCCTCTTTCATTAAAGATGGTTACAAGTACATTTTGGTCTCTGGAATATGTATTTGGTAGAATCCATAGGTCATTTATTCCGTCTCCGTTGGCAGTAATCACGTTTGGAATCGCGAACATATCACGGTAAGCAACGGTGATAACGCGACTTACAGTACAGCTGCCGAAGTTGGCCACAAGTAGATATTGGCCTTCCTCTTGGAATCCATAAGAATCTTGTGTGCCGATAAGATTGTTGTTGGCGTCGAACCACTCGTAAGAATCTGCACCACTGGCAGTAATGGTTCCCGTTTCGCCTTCTATTATGATAAGGTCTTTGGGTTTGTCCAGTACAAGTAGGGATTCATCAAATGCCCGGATGGTCAACTCGTTGGAGGTTATTGGGCAGTCGCTGGTTCTTATAATTAATTGGTATACACCAATTTCATTTACGGTATAGCTTTCGGATGATGTATCCACAATCTGGCCATCTTTTACCCATTCAAAGGTTTCGTTGGCCAAACTTTGAGAACTGGTCAGCGTGATGGCTTCGCCGCCTTCACAAAGTACAGTTCCATTAGCTGAGATGTTAAGGTTGGAATTAGGTGAAAGCTTAACATTTAAGGTATTGGACACAGCATTGAAGCCGTCCAAGGTTCCATCTAATTTGTATGCTCCGTTCTTTTCATGATTGGAAACAGTAATAGTTTTGGAGGTTTCACCAATAATGGCAGCCCCATCGAGCTTCCATTGGTAAGCAAATGAAGATTCCAAATCGGAAGTCACATCAGTTTTTGCACCAGTATCGCTAACAGCTTTTACGGCCGCTAGACTAATAGTGGCATCCGTATTGTCACAATCGGCATAGGCTCCTATAAATTCAATCACCAATTCAAAGGAATCAGGTGAAACAACAGTGGTGATTTCTGAATTTTTAGGTCCAGAAGAACAACCACCTCCATTTTCGGTGACCTCAGCGTAATATTCTCCAATAGCATTGATTACCAAAGAACTGGTTGTAGCACTGGCGATGGGTGACCCATCTTTGTACCACTGATAGCTTGGTGAGCTGGCGGTTGTACTAACGGAAAGTGTCTTTGTTTGTGAAGGCAATAAAACAATGTTTTCATCATTCTGTCTGGATACTTCAAATGAACCTGCGCCTGTAAGAACCACTGCTGATGAACGTTCTGTACAAGCGGAAGCACCACTAATTTCAACCTCATAACTACCTTCAAATCCGGTAATGCCGGTATTTACTGCAAAAGTTGACCCTTCTAACGTGGGGCCACTAACAACGCTTCCATCTTTATACCAAGTATAGGTTAGACCGATGCCCGTAATGCTGGCCTCCAATGTATAGGGGTCGCCAGGACACAGTTGTACGTTGCTGTCACCGTTAATGGCAATCCCCATACTGGTACCATTGTTGATTTCGATGGTGTTTGAAAGGGTATTGGCCGAACCGGAACAAATGGAACCGTAGTCCAATTCAACATAATACATACCTGGAGTTGAGACAGTTATGCTTTCTGTTTTCTGTGGCAACAAAGTTCCACTTCTGTACCAATTGTACAGATAGGTGCCCGCGTTGGGAATGTTGTGAGGCTTAAGGGTTACAGAGCCTCCGTCACAAATTTGTATTAAACCTCCAGCAGGAATGGTTCCGCTTCCGTTTTGACTTATAAGCAAAGGGAGGTTGTAGTCGATAAAGTACATGGGGTATGCGTCGGATGCAGGGCTGGTTTTCGCTGGACTTGTGCTTCGAACCCTAAATTTGTAGCCTTCACCACGGATGTCATTAGGTAGTGCAAATTCAAATTCGAAATCAAAAACAGTGTTTTTATCTGCCAAACGGGCCAATTCCCTTGGAGAACCGAAGTTTCCATAAGCATCGGAAAGCTCTAAAATGAATTCATTGCTAGGATCCACCAAAGGTGGGCTCCAGGTAAAGTTCACAAAGTACTCGTTGAAGTTGGCAGAAGCGCATGCTGCGGTCCAGGCTGAGTTGCCGGCCAAGTTGGGGTTGTCCGCGGCTATAGGCTTGTTGAGCACCTGGGCCACCATGGTTGAGGTTCCCAAAAGCATCATGGCCATAGCCAGAACGAGAATGCCATAAGTTGAACTACTTTTTTTCATCAGCGTTAGTTTTAAGAGGTTGAGGGCAATAATTGCCCGTTAGTTTGTGCCCCTTAATTTCTTTAGTTCGTAGCAGCGCTGTTCACACGCGACTTTTTCATATAGCATTCCAATAACAAATATGATTTTAATTTCGTCGAAAGGAAAGATATTGTTGTCGACCGCACTAAAAGTGTTGTGAAATGGCTTACTTTGTATACACCAAGAGCTGAATAATAGCTATGAACACTGGATTTTACTACATTTGCGCTTCAAAATTGGGATATGGCGGAAGAAGCTAAATCATTGAACTTTATAGAGCACATCATCGAAGAGGACCTGCGAAATGGGTATGCGATGGACGAATTGCGTTTTCGTTTTCCTCCTGAACCGAACGGGTACCTCCACATTGGCCATGCAAGCTCCATTTGCTTGAATTTTGGCTTGGGATTGCGGTACAATGCCCCGGTTAATCTTCGATTTGATGATACCAACCCTGCGAAAGAGGAGAAGGAGTATGTGGATGCAATCAAAAATGATGTGTCATGGCTTGGTTATGAGTGGGATACGGAATGTTACGCATCGGATTACTTTCAGCAGTTGTATGATTGGGCAGTGGAGCTTATCAAACAAGGAAAGGCGTATGTAGATAGCCAATCTTCAGAGGAAATAGCTAGTCAGAAGGGAACTCCAACGGAACCTGGTACCGAAAGTCCTTATCGAGGTCGTTCTGTGGAAGAAAATTTGCAGCTTTTTGAAGGCATGAAGAATGGGGATTTCAAGGAAGGTGCCCATGTACTTCGGGCCAAGATAAACATGGCCGCACCGAATATGTTGATGCGTGATCCTGTGATGTATCGAATTCTTCACAAGGCGCACCACCGAACAAATACCGATTGGTGTATTTATCCGATGTATGATTGGACCCACGGGGAAAGTGATTATATCGAGCAAGTCTCACATTCCTTGTGCACACTGGAGTTTTTGCCACACCGAGAGCTATATGATTGGTTTTTGGACCAATTGGTATCTAAAGATAAGTTGCGCCCTAAACAGCGCGAATTTGCCCGAAGAAACCTCAGTCATACGGTTGTAAGTAAACGAAAATTACTTCAATTGGTGGAGAGCAAGGTGGTTGAAGGTTGGGATGACCCTAGGATGCCTACCATTTCTGGATTGCGAAGAAGAGGATATACGCCGGAATCCATCAAAAATTTTGCGGATACTATCGGTATCGCCAAACGTGAAAATGTAGTTGATGTTTCTTTGTTGGAATTTCATGTACGCGAACATTTAAATAAGATTGCACCTCGTGTGATGGCTGTTCTAAGTCCTTTAAAATTGGTGATTACCAATTATGAAGAAGGAAAAGAGGAATGGCTTGAGGCTGAAAATAACCCAGAAGATGAAGCAGCTGGTTTTAGAGAAGTACCGTTTTCTCGTGAGTTATATATCGAGCAAGAGGACTTTAGGGAAGAAGCCAATCGTAAATTCTTTCGTTTGAAGCTAGGTGGAGAGGTTCGTTTAAAAAATGGATATATCATTAAAGCTGAAAGTTGTACTAAGGATGCAGCAGGGAATGTTGTTGAGGTTCAATGCACCTATGACCCCAAGAGTAAAAGTGGGTCTGGTACAGAGGAAAGCTTGCGCAAGGTAAAGGGTACGTTACACTGGGTTTCCATTCCGCATGCAATAACTGCGGAGATTCGTTTGTACGATCGGCTTTTTAATGACCCTACTCCAGACGGACATAAGGACAAGGATTTTATGGATTTTATAAATCCTGATTCTTTGGAAAAGGTGACAGGTTATTTGGAACCAAGTTTAAAAGAGGCACAACCTGGAGATCAATTCCAGTTTCAGCGAATGGGTTATTTTAATGTCGACAAAAATTCTACAGCCAAGAACCTCATTTTTAACAGAACGGTTACGCTGAGGGATACGTGGGCAAAATTGGAACAAAAAGACTAGCATAAATTTTCTTTATTGAAAGCCCACATACCATTTGGTTTGTTTATTGAAACAGGCTTGTTTTAAGGCGTTTTAGGAGGTTTTTGTAAAGGTGCAATCCGTTTGCAAGGGAGGTTCTGGGATCATCTGATATATCGCGTTTAATTAAGTATTTGGTATGGCGCTGGGAAATTGGTAAAATCAGGAAGTTTACGTGTAAGAAATATCACCGTTAAATAGAAAAGGGAGCCAATTGACTCCCTTTTTCTCTTCATTGAATACCTCAATTCAATTATTCCTCTTTCTTTTTGTTCTGTTGTTTCATGGCTTCACCAATTTGGTTGCTGGCCGTAAAGGAAGCAACCATGTTGTTTAACATATCACTTCCAGCTTGTGGTGAGTTAGGCAACAAAATCAAATTGGTGTTGGTTTCTTCACCGATGGCTTGTAGCGTATCGTAATGTTGGGTTACTACAATTAAAGCAGATGCTTCTTGGGAATTGATACCCACCTTATTCAACACTTCTACCGATTCTTCCAAACCTCGGGCAATCTCCCTTCGCTGATCGGCAATACCCTGACCTTGCAATCTTTTGCTTTCCGCTTCTGCTTTTGCTTTTTCCACAATTAGGATTCGGGCGGCATCTCCTTCAAATTGGGCGGCAATTTTTTCTCGTTCTGATGCATTGATGCGGTTCATGGCGGCTTTCACTTGAGCATCTGGGTCAATATCGGTCACCAAAGTCTTGATGATGTCATAACCATACTCCAACATGGCATCTTGTAGCTCTGCCTTAACGGCAATGGCAATGTCATCTTTTTTAACGAAAACATCATCTAATTTCATTTTAGGAACTTCGGCACGGACTACATCAAAGACGTAGGAAGTTATCTGATCATGGGGATATTCCAATTTGTAGAAAGCCTCATAAACCTTGTCTTTTATGACAACATACTGTACGGAGACCTTTAGTTTTACAAATACATCATCTTTGGTTTTTGTCTCAACGATGACATCCAATTGTTGAATTTTTAAACTAAGTCTGCCAGAAATTCGGTCAACAATTGGAATTTTCATCTGGAGACCCGAATTACGTATGCTTTGGAATTTACCAAACCGCTCAATGATAACAGCAGTTTGTTGCTTAACAATGAAGAAGAACTTAAATAATATGATAAGCCCTATAAAAAGAATCGGGATTAATAGATAGTTGCCCATAGTGTTTATATTTTATGTTAGAAATGGAAATTACGAAACTCTCCAACATATTAGTAGGCAACCGTTAATTTTTGTTACGCATCCGTCAATTGGGAAGCGAAGAAATGGCTATTTGAATGCGGTGTATGCTTTCTTCTTTTCCGATAAGCTCCAAAATGTCGAACAAATGTGGTCCCTTCATTTCGCCAACAATCACTAATCGAAAGGGAGGCATCACTTTTCCAAAGGAAAGTTCTTTTTTGCCAATCCAATCTTTGATTGTGGTTTCAATGGTGGCAGAAGAAAAATCATCGATTGCTTCCAAAATCGATATGACTTCATTCATGATTTCAGGAGTGTCTTCCTTCCATTGTTTTTTAACGGCCTTTTCATCATAGGAGGTTGGTGTTTCAAAGAAGTAGTTGCCCAACTCCCAAAAGTCAGAAACAAATGATGCTCGTTCCTTAATCAGGGAAACAACCTTAGTAACGTAGTCTTTAGAGGTTTCAATATTTTTTGATGGTAGGTATTGCAGAAATAATTCAGCCAAATCAGCATCACTTTTACGTTGTAACCATTGTTGATTATACCAATTGTTTTTTTCTGGGTCAAAGCGTGCCCCTGATTTGTTTACGCGTTCCAAGGAGAAGGAGTTGATAAGCTCATCCAAAGTGAATATTTCTTGTTCCGTTCCTGGATTCCACCCCAACAATGCCAAGAAGTTTATCACGGACTCAGGGAAAAAGCCTGCTTCGCGGTATCCCTGTGATTGATTCCAAGACAATGGAAAAACTGGGAAACCACCTTTTTCACCGTCACGCTTGCTGAGTTTTCCTTTTCCAACGGGTTTCATAATCAAAGGCAAATGGGCAAATTGTGGAGCTTTCCATTCAAAAGCGTCATATAACAATTGGTGTAGGGCTAAAGAAGGTAGCCACTCCTCACCGCGGATTACATGGGTAATTTGCATGAGGTGATCGTCCACAATATTGGCCAGGTGGTAAGTAGGCATCCCATCGCTTTTAAAGAGCACTTTGTCATCCAGTATGTTGGTGTCAATTTTAATTTCACCACGAATGATGTCGGTCAAAAGTAGTTCCTCATCCTGTGGAGATTTAAAACGTATAACGTAGTCCTCCCCGGCTTCAAGTTTGGCCTTCACCTCTTCAGTGGAGAGTGATAGGGAGTTGGAAAGTTTCAATCGATTATGCCAATTGTAGATAAAAGTCTTCCCTTTTTCTTCATGGTCCTTGCGATGAAAATCCAAACGCTCCGCGGTATCAAAAGCGTAGTAAGCTTTCCCTTTTTCAATGAGTTGAAGGGCATAGTCTTTGTACAAGTTTTTACGCTCGCTTTGTCGGTAAGGCCCAAATTTCCCTTCTTTTCCGGGTCCTTCATCAAAAGGAATTCCGCACCAGTTAAGGGCTTCAATAATGTAGGCCTCGGCACCTTCCACATAGCGGTTTTGGTCTGTATCCTCTATACGAAGTATAAAAGTGCCATTGTGTTTTTTCGCAAACAGATAATTGAAAAGTGCGGTTCGTAGACCGCCAATATGTAAAGGGCCGGTTGGGCTTGGGGCAAATCTTACCCGAACGTTTTCACTCATGATTCATACGCTTGAATGGCAAAGATACATTCCTCGGTATGATTTGAGAAAGGAATTGTGGCGGCATTTTGGTTTGTCGTTAGCCCTGATATAGTAAGGTTTAACAAAAATTTTCGGATGATTTCAGCGGTAACGGGTATCTTGGTGGTAAAAATCATTGATTTTGAGCAGTTATCAGGACGTTTTAGGCAAGTTGGAACGCTTCACAAAGAAGTACTACACCAAGCAATTGATTAAGGGTGCGCTGCTTTTTTTGACCCTGGGATTGTTGTTTTGGCTAGCGGTGATGTCGTTGGAATTTTGGCTATGGTTGAATAACGGATGGCGATTAACATTGTTTCTGATTTTTGTTTCCGTTGAGGTTTTCTTGCTCTACAAGTTGATAGCTGTTCCTATTTTTTATTTGCTAAAGTTTCGAAGGGGAATTGATAATAAAGAGGCTTCGATGATTATTGGCAAACATTTTCCAGAGGTTGACGATAAACTTTTGAATTTGTTGGAACTTTCAGACAATCCCCAGAAATCGGATTTGTTATTGGCAAGTATAGAACAACGTGCGCAACGTTTGGGGCCGGTTCCTTTTACGGAGGCTATCGACTTTAAGGAAAGTTATAAGTACGGGAAGTATGTGTTGATCCCCTTAGGCTTGTTGGCGTTTATTTGGATTTCGGGCAATATCGTTTCCTTCTTTAATTCCTATGAAAGAGTTGTGAATTATGATTTGGCGTATGAAAAGCCCGCACCATTTTCTTTTAGAGTTTTAAATGAGAAGCTTGAGGTTTTGGATAATGAACCGCTCACGATTTCAGTGGCCACAGAGGGTACAATTAAACCGGAAAGAGTGTTCATGGTGGTGAATGGTGAGGAGCTTTTGCTTAAGCAACAGGGGCACAGGTATGTCTATACATTTGAACCGCCAGTTGCGGAAAGTTCGTTCTATCTTACAGCTAATGGATGGAATTCTAGAACATACTCAATTAAAAGTTATAGCACACCTGCGTTAGTGGATTTTCGAATGAAGTTGGATTTTCCGAGGTATCTCAATAGAAGCTCTGAAGTTGTCACAGGTACTGGCAATGCCATAGTTCCTGAAGGCACAAAGGTTGGTTGGACTATTGAGGGGACCAGCGTGGATAGTATTCGATTGAAAACAGCAGATACGAGCTTGGTTTTTGAGCGAAAGGGAAATCAATTTGTGCATTCTACACGACTGTATAATGATTATGGGTATGAGTTGAGTACTTCAAATAATCATGTGGTAGATTTTGAACGGTTGGCATATGGGATTGATGTAGTTAAGGACGCAAGAGCCACCGTGCAGGTTACTCAGGTGATGGATTCTTTGAATCCAAATCAATCATTTTTTACAGGACAAGCGGCGGATGATTATGGGATAAAGGAAATTCGTTTGGTTTGTTATCCCTCGGATGATATGCAGAGTAACCAACGAATTGCTTTGGAGAGGCCCAACACTAATGTGTATCAGTTTTATTATACGTTTCCTTCTGGTCTTCAATTGGAGGAGGGCAGGAACTACAAATTGTTTTTTGAAGTAGTTGATAATGATGGTGTTAGAGGTGGAAAGGTAACCAAAAGTGAGATTTTTGATGCTACGGTATACGACGATAACCAACTGAAAAACAAAGAGTTAGAGTTTCAAAATACCACGCTATCTAGGATGAATCAATCTCTTGAAGAGTATAAGAATCAAAAGGAGGAGCTTTCCAAAATCAATGATCTTCAAAAGGAAGAAAGGGTTTTGACTTTTGAGGATAAAAACCAAATCAAGGATTTCCTTCAAAAGCAAGAACGTCAGGAGCAGTTGATGGAAAAGTTCAGCAACGATCTAAAGAAGAGTTTGGAGAAAGATGATAGTGATAGTGAGGTTAAGAAAATGCTACAAGAGCGTTTGGAGCGTCAAGAATTAGAAGCCAGAAAGAATGAGCAATTATTGAATGAACTAAATGAACTTTCGGATAAGATAAAGAAGGAAGAATTGCAGCAGAAGCTTGAGGAACTGGGTAAGAACCAAGGGAAGAATGCCCGTAATCTAGAACAGCTTTTGGAGTTGACAAAGCGATATTATGTTACGGAAAAGGCTTCTCAATTATCCAAGGAGCTTGAAAAGTTGGCGGAGAGGCAGGAGTTATTGTCGAAGTTGGATATTGGTCAAAAATTGACCAACAAAGAACAGGAAAAGCTCAATGATAGTTTTGAGGATTTGGCCAAGGAATTAGATGAGCTTCTAAAGGACAACAAAGGATTGAAAAAGCCTGTAGCTATGGATGTCTCCAAGCAACAAGCCGATGCGGTAAAAAGTGATCAGAAGGATGCGCTTGAGGAAATCAATAAGCATCAAGGAAATGACCAATCTTCGGATAGTCAACAGCGAACCGAATCTGGAAATAAAATTACTCAAAAGCAGAAATCGGCCGCTCAAAAAATGAATGAAATGAGTCAGGCATTACAACAAGGAGCCATGGGTGGAGGAGGTTCTCAGGAGACAGAAGATGCTGAGATGTTGAGGCAAATTTTGGATAATTTGGTAACCTTTTCTTTTAAGCAGGAGAATCTTTTTGATAAGATTGAGAGTGCTGATGTAGATATAGCCCAGTTCTCCAAAACCGTTCGTGATCAGAATGAATTACGACGACTGTTTGAGCATGTGGATGATAGTTTGTTTGCACTATCCTTACGTAGAGTGGAGCTTTCTGAATTCGTAAATGAACAGATTACCGAAGTATATTATAACATTGATAAATCTTTGGAAAGTATAGCGGAGAATCAGATTTATCAGGGGGCGTCTTATCAACAGTATGTAATCAATGCAACTAACGCCCTCGCTGATTTCTTAGCCAATATTTTGGACAACATGCAACAGAATATGAAAGCAGGTCAGGGAGGTGGTGGCCAAGGTTCAGATTTTCAGCTTCCGGATATTATTAAAGGCCAACAGAGTATTCAGGAAAAGATGGAAGGTTCTGGGCAGAATGGTAAGCAGTCACAAAGTCAGGGGGAAGAACAAGGTGAAGAAAAGGGAGAACAGCAAGGGAATGGCGAGGACCAACAGGGGCAGCAGGATGGCCAACAAGGAAGTCAAGGTAATAATGGTTTACAAGAGGGTACTGAAGGAATCGGTAATGGCCAGGATGAAATGGGACTGAATGAGGTTTATGAAATTTACAAAGAGCAGCAGTTCTTACGCCAACAATTGGAGCAGCAGCTGGAGGACATGATCAATAAGCAAGATGGTGATTTAGCTAAAAAGCTGCTGAGGCAGATGGAGGATTTTGAGAATGATTTACTTGAGAATGGCATTACGGAAAGAACCATGAGTAAAGTCAATACCATACAACATGAGTTAATGAAGTTGGAAAATGCAACCTTAGAACAGGGCAAGAAAAAGGAACGAGAAAGCACTTCAAATAGAAACCAGTTTACTAACCCCATAACTACCAGACCAGACCTGCTTGAAGATTACCAGAACGACGTTGAAATATTAAACAGACAAGCACTACCTTTGCGGCAAAATTACGAGCAGAAGGTTAAGGTTTATTTTAAAAATGATTGAGTTTCATTTTAAGTCTGATTTAGTATTACAAGATGTAACCAATTACTCCGATTGGATTAGTAGAATTTTGGATTCTGAAGGTTATCAATTGGGACAGTTGGATTATGTTTTCTGTACTGATGAATTTCTTTTGGAACTCAACAAAGAGTATTTGAATCACGATACGTTTACTGATATTATCACCTTTGATTATTCAAGTGGAAGTACTATTTCAGGAGATATTTTTATTTCAACGGAACGCGTTTCAGAGAATGCTATGACTTATGGAGCACCCTTCGAAAATGAATTGCTGCGGGTGATGAGCCATGGCGTTTTGCATTTAATGGGCTATGGAGATAAGTCAGATTCTGAAACCAAAGTCATGCGTAATAAGGAGGAGGAAAAGATTAAAATGTTCCACGTGGAACCATAGATATGTTTGAAAAGGAATATGATGTTATTGTAGTTGGAGGTGGGCATGCTGGCGCGGAGGCTACGGCAGCTGCAGCCAACATGGGTTCAAGGACACTGTTGGTTACAATGAACCTACAGACTATTGGACAAATGTCTTGCAATCCTGCTATGGGAGGAATCGCAAAAGGGCAAATTGTTCGTGAGATTGATGCCCTTGGCGGGTATAGTGGAATCATTACGGACAAGTCAGCCATTCAGTTTAAAATGTTGAATAAATCCAAAGGCCCAGCCATGTGGAGTCCGCGTGCACAAAATGACCGTATGAGGTTTGCTGAAGAGTGGCGATTGGCTTTGGAAAGTACTCCAAATGCAGATTTCTATCAGGAAATGGTGTCCGGTCTTTTGGTGGAAGGAGACAGGGTGGTTGGAGTACGAACTTCATTGGGAATTGATATTAGGTCTAAGGCTGTTGTGTTGACAAACGGTACATTTTTGAATGGCCTTATCCACATTGGCGAGAAGCAATTTGGAGGTGGAAGAGCAGGGGAAAAGGCTGCTACTGGAATTACGGAACAGCTAGTTGATTTTGGTTTTGATAGTGGTAGAATGAAGACAGGAACTCCTCCTAGGGTAGATGGTAGATCTCTTGATTATTCTGTTATGATACCTCAGCCTGGTGATACCAAACCTGAAAAGTTTTCGTATTTGGACACACCCGTCTTAACAACCCAACGGGATTGTCATATGACGCATACAAGTGCCTTGGTTCATGATTTGTTGCGTGAAGGTTTTGGTCGTTCGCCCATGTTCAATGGACGGATTAAAAGTATTGGACCTAGGTATTGCCCTTCAATAGAGGATAAGATTAACCGTTTTGCTGATAAGGATTCGCATCAAATTTTTGTAGAACCAGAAGGCTGGCACACTGTTGAAGTTTATGTAAATGGATTTTCCACATCGCTTCCTGAAGATGTTCAATACAAGGCATTGAGATCGGTTAAGGGATTCGAGCATGTTAAGTTCTTTAGGCCTGGGTATGCTATCGAATATGATTATTTTCCACCAACTCAATTGAAGCATACACTGGAAACCAAGCTGATAAATAACTTATATTTCGCGGGTCAGATTAATGGCACTACGGGTTATGAGGAAGCGGCATCTCAAGGATTAATGGCGGGTATAAATGCACATCTAAAGATCAATGAAGAGGAGCCTTTTGTGCTGCGAAGGGATGAAGCTTATATCGGTGTTTTGATAGATGATTTAATTACGAAGGGTACAGAAGAACCCTATCGGATGTTCACTTCCAGAGCTGAGTATCGAACTTTACTTCGTCAAGACAACGCCGATTTCCGTCTTACTCCTAAAGGATATGCCATTGGTTTGGCCAAGGAAGAGCGCATGCGCAAGATGGAGAACAAGCAGGAGAAAGCAGAAAGTTTTGTTTCTTTTTTCAAGAAAACCAGTTTTGATCCAGAAGAAATCAACCCTATTTTGGAGTCCTTGGACTCAGCAACAGTTAAACAATCTGACAAACTGTTTAAGGTATTTTCTCGTCCAAAAGTGACCATGGACCACATGCTCCAATTAAGCTCCGTTTCTGAGTTTGTTGAAGAGAACAATCTGAATTCAGAGGTAATGGAACAGGCGGAAATTGAGGTTAAGTATTCTGGATATATCGAAAAGGAAAAGAATAATGCTGATAAACTACAGCGATTGGAAAGTGTTCGAATCCCAGATAATTTTGATTACTCCAAACTAAAATCGCTTTCCTTTGAAGCTCGGGAAAAGCTAGAGTCCATTCAGCCGGTAACCATATCCCAGGCATCACGAATCAGTGGGGTTTCCCCAGCTGATATTAGTGTTCTTTTGGTGTATTTGGGAAGATAAAGAAGTTGTTTGTTCCACGTGGAACATGAATTGATTTTCCTTTTTTAGGATGCTCTGTGGCTTGATTTTTGATTCAACTTTTTCTTTAGCCAGGCCATCATGAAAAAATCATCGTTCATTGCACTAGGGTTGCTTTTTTTAACTTCCTGCATTCCATTACGAATTGCCCCTAATATCAAAGATTATAAAATCACGAAAGGCAAAAGGTTTAAAAGGGGTTTGCCAAAAAAGACCGTTTTCGTTTTTGAGGACCCAAAGGAGGCCAATGATTTTTACAATTTTGTAAACACAAAGTTTCAACTTCAAGATTATTATGTGGATGTTCAGGTTCCTTTTGAGGTCGACGAAAGAACATATTTCTTTTCTTTTTATGAAGTTGAAATTCCCACAAAGACGCTTAATTTAATTCCTATTGTGTTGGATGGTATGTTATCTGAAGCGGCCAACATGGATCCTGTCTTTGATGAAGTTCATACGTCAAGAAATGGAAACAGGTATATTGCTTTAGAGGTTTTTAATAGCATTGAAAATGATTGTTTAAGTGAAGGCGCTATTTCAAGGGATGTAGTTTTAACCTATCTTCGGCAACTGAAAAGCGAATATTTGGCGACCGATAACTATAATGAAGTTGTATTTAAAAACTAAGGATTACTCTGTTTCTGGCGAAACTTTCGGTTTGTATTGGGATGCCGATTTGGACATGCTGGTTACCAAACCGCAACCTAAGGATTTAGCCCCGTATTATCAAAGTGAGGCTTATATTTCCCATACAGATGCCAAAAGTAGTTTTACAGATAAGCTATATCAGGCCGTAAAGCGTAAAAACCTTAGAAATAAGTTACAACTTGTTGATAATCAAGAAAATAAAACCGAATCACTCCTTGATATTGGTGCTGGAACCGGTGATTTCCTTGCAATGGCTCAAAAATCGGGTTATACCATAGCCGGAGTGGAACCAAATGTAAAGGCGAGGGAATTGGCCATGGCAAAGGGTGTAGAATTAAATTCTAGTTTGAAGGAGTTGGCTAAACAGAAGTTTCAGGTTATTACCCTTTGGCATGTTTTGGAGCATCTTCCCAATCTGGAGGAACAAATAGGAAGTTTCATCTCCTTACTCGAAGATGACGGAACCTTGATTATTGCGGTTCCCAATTTCAAATCTTTTGATGCCAAATATTATAAAGGTCATTGGGCCGGTTTTGATGTACCTCGACATCTTTGGCATTTTTCCAAAACGGCCATCACCAAACTTTTTCAACAACATGAAATGGAAGTGATCTCCATTCGGCCGATGTGGTTCGATGCATTTTATGTCTCCATGCTTTCAGAAAAGTACAAAGGCAATAGACTCTATTTGATCAGTGCATTTTTTGTAGGACTCTGGTCAAATCTTAAAGCAATCTTCACCAAAGAGCATTCTTCCCTCATTTATATACTGAAGCGCAAGAAATAGGCCAATATCTGCTCGCTAATGGGTTTTCTGGATGATATGCGCACATGAGCCTTCCTGAGGAGAGAAATGCGCTCAGAGACTTCTTTCTAAACGCCTGTAAAATAGACGAAATCAATTCCAAGAGCCGAAAACGATAGTTTTTTCCAATGGGCTTTATTTTTCCCTTTTTCAGTTCATAAAAAGATAATGGCCCGCATTCCAAAAGCTTTCCTATTTTTGCGCATCAGTAAAAAGACAAACATGAAAAAATTTATGATAATGGCTGTTGCCCTTACCGCAATGGCATGTCAGCAGAACAAGATTGGATATGTGGACAGTGTTAAGTTGCTGGACGGCTATCAAGAGAAAATAGATGTAGAGGCTCGCTACAAAACAAAGGCAGATGCCATGACCAAAAAGAGGGACAGTATTTCCCAAGCATTCCAAATGGAATTACAGGCATTCCAGACCAAGGCGGAAAAAATGTCACAGCAAAGTGCTCAAGAAGAGTATGGGCAATTGCAGCAGCGCGGACAGTTTATTGGTCAACAATTACAGCAAGAAGAACAACAATTGCAACAGACCGGCCAAGTTGAAATG
Organism: Flagellimonas iocasae; assembly: GCF_042682725.1. Taxonomy (NCBI): domain Bacteria; kingdom Pseudomonadati; phylum Bacteroidota; class Flavobacteriia; order Flavobacteriales; family Flavobacteriaceae; genus Flagellimonas; species Flagellimonas iocasae. The sequence goes on from NZ_JBHUHU010000003.1 coordinate 706,654, forward strand.
GATACCTTGGTAAAAAAGGTAAAGAAGGAAATTAGAGCGTATGGAGAGGCCAATGGCTACACCTACATTTTAGGTGGAGGTGATGGTGGCTCCGTATTGTATGGTGATGAAGCACAAAACTTGACTGATGTCATTCTAGAACTATTGAACGAGAAATACAAAAAATAATCTCGAACACATTATAAATGAAGGCCCACTCTATAGAGTGGGTTTTTTGTTTAGAACTGATTTACTGCATCAAGTACACCAAAAACAGGGTTGGAATAAAGTAGATGACTATGGTCTGGGCACCAACATAATCTTTGGCCACACGCTGGCCCAACAGAAGCATCAAAAGAGTAATAGCAGCAAAAACGGCACCGTAAAAGCCGATGTAACTTTTGCCCTCTACAACAAATTGAACAATCCCCACCGCAGAGAGAACCCCGGACATGATTTCCATAACCAACACAATTCCCAGCAATAGCGGAACATTTCCTTTGAACGGAGTTTTGGAAAAATGACCATTGAGCCAGCCCAAGTTGCCTTTCCAATCCAGGACTTTGTCAATACCGCTCTGTAAAAAAGTGATGGTCAAAAAAACTAATAGAAGAATTTCTGCCGCATTGGAAGTTAAGTTTTGCATGGTATTTAAGTTTTTTAAGCCGCTTTGGTATGCAACAGCCGTGTAAGTTTTATGGATAGATCCGTAAAAATGATTTTGGAATTTCCGTTTCGTTCCACGTGAAAAATGGCCTTTTCCAACTCGTCCACAATATCCAAAATGTTGTTTTCATGTACAAAAGGAGCAAACTTGTTCAGGTCAAAACCCTCAACATGAATTTTGGTGTAGACCAGGTCATTGGCTTTATAGTTGAGCAAAAGCGCTTGCCGCATCACGGTGAGGCAATAATTTAAAAACTGCTTTTGTACCTCCCGGCCTGTTTTGGCAACTTCATCACTCCAAAGGATCAACTCTTGGATGGCACCTTTGTTTCCTTTCGCTTTGAAGGCGCTTCGTACCCACTGTACAAACCATCGTTCAAACACCAAATCCTCAGAATCCTTGTTCATCAGGTCCAATGCCTTATTGAAATTTCCATTGGCTTCCTGGGCCATGGTATGCGCTTCACTGGGGCTGACTCCCTTTTTTATAAGTTCATCGGTAATGACTTGCTCGGTCAATGGGGGAAAATGCAATATTTGACATCGGGAACGGATGGTATTGATGATTTGCTCTTCCTCTTCAGCCAACAACAACAAAACTGTTTTGTTAGGTGGTTCCTCAATCAATTTGAGTAGTTTATTCGCTGCAGAAATGTTCATTTTTTCCGCCATCCAAAGAATGAGCACCTTATACCCGCCTTCATAGGATTTTAAGGACAACTTTTTCACCATGTCCTGGGCCTCATCCACCCCAATCTGCCCTTGCTTTTTCTCAATGCCGATATGTCGGTACCAATCAAAAAGATTACCGTAAGGCTGCTCCTTTACAAATTGCCGCCATTCTTCCAGATAGTGGTCACTCACGGCATGCGATTTCACCTTGTCCGAATTGGAAACGGGAAAGGCAAAATGCAGGTCAGGATGCGTCAACGAATTGCATTTTGTGTTGCAGACTACATTTTCTCCTTCATTTTCGCCTCCAGTGTTGCTACACAACAAATATTGGGCGTAAGCCAGTGCCATGGGAAGGATTCCGGAACCTTCGGGCCCAACGAACAATTGGGCATGTGCCACCCTTCCGGAATTGGCGGTGGTCACCAAATGGTTTTTGATATGCTCTAGACCTAAGACATTTTTGAACAGCATAAGCCAAAGATACATTTTTTAGCTTCCCCATCTTTTGACGATTTTTTGGGAAAACAACAAAAATATAACCCGTGTGAGAAGACCAAAACACAGGAAATCTTTACTTTTGAGCTTCTCTTAAAGACACACTACATGAAGACGATTGACGATTACAACTTTGAAGGAAAAAAAGCATTGATCCGTGTTGATTTCAACGTGCCGTTGGATGGCGAGTTCAATGTTACCGACACCAGCAGGATTGAGGCTGCCAAGCCTACCATTCTTAAAGTATTGGAAGATGGGGGTTCTGCTGTTTTAATGAGCCACTTGGGAAGACCCAATGGTAAAGTAAATCCAGATATGTCCCTTTCCCACATTGTTGAAACCGTTTCGGAAATCATTGGAGTGGAAGTGAAATTTGCAGAGGATTGTGTTGGGAAAGTGGCCGATGAAGCGGTTGCAAAATTGGAAGACGGGGAGGTGCTTTTGTTGGAAAACCTTAGGTTCCACGATGAAGAGGAAGCTGGTGATGAAGCGTTTTCCGAAGCATTGGCCAAACACGGCGATATTTATGTGAACGATGCCTTTGGAACGGCCCACCGTGCACATGCCTCAACTACCATTGTGGCTAAGTTTTTCCCCAATAACAAATGCTTTGGATATCTACTGGCCAAAGAAATTGATGCAATCGCCAAGGTGATGCAGACAGGAGAGAAACCAGTCACCGCCATTTTGGGTGGCTCCAAGGTTTCTTCCAAAATCACCATTATTGAAAATATTTTGGATAAGGTTGACAACCTCATCATTGGCGGGGGAATGACCTACACTTTTGTAAAAGCAAAGGGCGGTAAAGTTGGTGATTCCATTTGCGAAGACGATAAGATGGACTTGGCAATGGACATCCTAAAACAAGCCGAAGCCAAAAATGTAAAAGTGTATCTCCCTGTTGACGTTTTGGCCGCCGATGATTTTAATAACAATGCCAACACACAGTACGTAGACGTTGATAAAATCCCCGATGGATGGCAAGGTTTGGACGCGGGGCCAAAGACGTTGGAGAATTTCAAACAGGTGATATTAAATTCCAAGACCATTTTGTGGAACGGTCCCGTGGGTGTTTTTGAAATGGAAAGTTTTGCCAAAGGAACCATCGCCATCGGGAATTATATTGATGAAGCCACCAAAAATGGGGCATTTTCCCTTGTTGGAGGAGGTGATTCCGTGGCCGCAGTGAAACAGTTTGGCTTTGAAGATAAAGTAAGCTATGTATCTACCGGAGGAGGCGCCATGTTGGAAAGCCTTGAAGGTAGAACCCTTCCCGGAATTGCTGCAATATTGGACTAGTTTGTACGTTAAGGATTATTGGGGAATGAGTTAAAATTCAGTCGTTTTTGACCCGAAATTTTAATATTTCAGAAAAAAGCGCCATTTTAGTTCGCCCCAAAAACCAAACCTTGTCCAAATGAACCAAAAATTGAACACAGCGATCTGTGCAGCGCTTCTTTTTTCAGCTTCCATGGTAACTGCCCAAGAGATTGATTCCATTCAATTGGCAGACGTGGACTCTACCCTATTGCAGGTGGATGAAGCACCAGAAATCACTCTTGCCAGCACAAGTATTGATGGTAGGCCAATCGTTTTGGAAGCCAGCAAGAATGGAGAATTTCAACTGTTGGATTTGGAAGAGGCACAAAGGTATGATAGCCTTTGGTTGAAAGAACTTCATAGCAGTGCCCAATTGTTCAGCGACATGTTGTTGGAAATTGAGAATGGACCCGGCACCGATTCCATTATTGTAGTGGATTTGCCCACGGATACCTTGAAGGCTCGTTTGGCTCTAATGAATGAAAAAACACCATTCAACATCAGCTACAATCCATCATTGGAAAGCGTTATTAAATCCTTCTTAACGCGAAAAAGGGATTTAATGCAGCGCATGATGACAGCAAGCCAGTTCTACTTCCCTTTGTTTGAACAAGAATTGGACAACCACGATATTCCGCTTGAGATTAAATATTTGGCCATAATTGAATCCGCATTGAATCCAAGAGCTCGTTCCCGCGTGGGAGCCAAAGGGCTTTGGCAATTCATGTATGCCACGGGAAAAATGTATGGGCTAGACGTAAGCAGCTATGTGGATGAACGACATGACCCCATATTGGCCACAAAAGCAGCCAGCAAGTATCTTTCCAAATTATATGAGATTTTCAATGACTGGGATTTGGCCTTGGCGGCCTACAATTCAGGTCCGGGGAATGTGAACAAGGCTATCCGAAGGTCTGGAGGGTATGAGAACTATTGGAACATTCGTCCCTTTCTTCCACGTGAAACAGCGGGTTATCTTCCGGCATTTTTGGCCACCATGTATATTTTTGAATATGGCGAGGAGCACGGACTTCAATACAAAAAAGCGGACCGTCCTTACTTTGAAACCGATACGGTTCATGTAAAAAACCTCATCACTTTTGATCAAATCTCGAAGTTGGTAGACATCAGTACCGAAGAATTGGAGATGTTGAACCCAGCATACAAACTGAATGTGATTCCTAAAGTGAAAGGAAAGGATTATGCACTTCGTTTGCCCAAATCCAAAATCGGAAAATTTGTGGCGAATGAGGAACAAATCTATGCTTATGTGAAGAAGGAACTGGATTCGTTGGAAAAACCATTGCCTCAAATGATTGCTTCCGAAAGCCAAATACGTTACAAAGTAAAAAGCGGTGATTACTTGGGGAAAATTGCCGAACGCTACGGAGTGGGAGTTAGTCAAATTAAAAGCTGGAATGGGTTGCGAAGCAACAACCTACGAATTGGTCAGCGATTGACCATTTTTCCAAGAAAGCCCTATATCCCTGAAAGCACGGCAGCTAAATCAAGTGCAACAAAATCGGCTTCTGGAACCGTGGCTGGCAACTCCAAAACACATACGGTACAGCCCGGGGATTCGCTTTGGACGATTTCCAAAAAATATCCTGGAGTTTCTATTGAAAATTTACGAGAATGGAACGGTCTTAGTAGTAATAACCTAAAACCGGGCACAAAACTTAAATTGTGCGATTGTTCTTCGTAAATTTAACTCGATATGAAAAAATTTGGAACACTATGTAGCGCCATTTTGGTAATGGTGCTATGGTCCTGTAAAGATTCAGGACCTAAACAACGCTTTCTTCCACCATCCACAGGAGGCGTTAATTCACTTATGGTCGTGATGGATACGGAGCTTTGGAGAAGCGATGTGGGCGACAACATTCGCGAACATTTCGCGGCCCAAGTCTTGGGTCTTCCGCAGCCCGAACCCATTTTTACCATAGTTCAAATACCTCCCAAAGTATTTAAAACCACCACCACTTATTCCAGGTCTATTTTATACGTGGAGCAAGACTCGTCTTCCTTGGCGCATATTAAAACCGATGCGTATGCCAAACCACAGAAAGTGGCGGTTGTTACCGGGCCAACGCATGAAATTCTGAACCGTAATTTGGATTCTTTGGCCCCCAAGGCCATTGAGGCATTTAAACAACTGGAGCTCTCCGAGACCCAAAACCGATTTGAACGCTCATTGAGCAAGGATAAATCGTTGGAGGAGGAATTTGGAATAAGCATGAAGGTTCCTTCACTGTATAAAGTGGGCAAGCGTGACAATAAATTTGTGTGGATGGATATCCAGATTCCGAAAGGTACCATGAACATTATCGCGTATGAAATGCCAGAAAATAGCTTTTCAAACGACTCTACATTTGTAGATGATATTGTTAAAATGCGGGACTCCATCGGAAAGAAATACGTCCCTGGACCATACGAAGACACCTATATGAAAACCGAAATGGCATTTGCACCTTACGTTTTCCCTACCGAAATTGGTGGAAAGAAGGCAGCTGAGGTGCGTGGAATTTGGGATATTCAAGGCTACCCAATGGCAGGCCCATTTTTAACCTATATCATCAATGATGACGAACACCATAGAAAGATGATTCTGGAAGGCTTTACATTTGCCCCGTCAACAGAAAAAAGGGACTACATGTTTGAGCTGGAGGCCATTTTAAGAACGGTGGATTTTAGCCCAACATCAGGATCAGAATAGAAAAACCGTGAACGCGAAGTAAAAAAGCCCGGATTTCCGGGCTTTTTTATTCTTTAAATGCTTTAGGGGGATTAATCAAATGCGAAGCCAGTAGCAATTCTGTAGACAAAGGCATAAAGCACAATGAAAAACATGACAAAGCTAAACCAGGCGAATATTTTAAAATACTTTTCCACTAAAAAGTGGCCTAAGTTGCGAAATCCTTCAATGTAAATTTCTTTAATGAGTAACATTTTCTTCATAAGTCAGATTTTAAGATTTAAAGACAAAGCAAAGATTGGACCTTGAGACAGGGAGTGAAAAACATTAAGATAAAAGGCACGAAAAGAGGGATAAAGGCGTCAAGTGTAGCTTGATTTTCCACAAAGAAGCTGGTTTTATCGATATATGGCAGAGTGCGGTATGGCCGTTTGGCGATGGAAAATATCGACGTAATGCACAAATGGAGATTTTTGGCAATAAAAAAGCCCCGTATCGGGGCTATATTTTATTGGGAAACGATGATAAACTCTGATCGTCGGTTCAATTTATGCTTGTCAGGAGGACATTTATGCCCGTCCACACAGTCGTTTAGCGGTCTTTCTTCCCCATAACCAATTGCACTGGCGATACGAGATGGGTCAATACCCTGCGAAATAATGTAGTCCCGCGTTGATTTTGCGCGCTTGTCAGATAGATATTTGTTGTATACGCTGCTTCCAATGGCATCGGTATGTGATTCAATCCTGATGACCATGTCCTGGTATTCGTTCAGTATCGCCACGAGTTTATCCAATTCCTTCGCCGCTTTGGGTTTGATATCAAATCGGTCAAAATCGAAATAGATGGCATCGGGCTCCAGATTTACAAGTTGCTTCTCCTCATCAATAATTTCTTTGAGGGGTTGTAAGGACTGGTCGGCCTCAACTTTGATGTTATTCTTGGTACGAACACCTGAATCTTTTTCAAAATATCCCTTCTTGGAAACTTTTAGGAGATAATCGGATTGGGATTCAAGACCCTCAAAGCGGTATGAACCATCCGTATCGGTAATCACCTCGGCCAAAAGGAAGCTGTCATTGTTCAAAAGAACAACTTGAGCGCCTTCCAGCAACTCGCCGGTGTTAGCATCTTTAATAGTCCCGGAAATGGTATTTCGGTTTTCGATGGAAGTAAAAGAGTAAATGTCATCATCCCCTTTACCGCCTTTTCTGTTGGATGCAAAGTATCCTTTTTCACCGGAGGCATCAACAATATAGGAGAAATCGTCCCGACTGCTGTTAATGGGTTCCCCTAGATTGTACACGATTCCGAAGAGCTCATTGTCATAATCTGCCCTGTACACATCCAACCCTCCTAAGCCCATAGCCCGGTTGGAAGAGAAATAAAGGGTGTTTTCTGTTATATATGGAAACATTTCCTTTCCACTGGAGTTGATTCCCCTACCCAAGTTTTTTGGTTCGGAGAAGCCGCCATTTTCAAGAATGTCCACAACATAGATGTCCGTTTCGCCGAAACCTCCAGGTTTATCGGATACGAAATACATTTTTGTGCCATCTTGACTTATGCTTGGATGACCAGTGGAGTAATTCTCACTATTGAAAGCAACCTCCACGGCATCGGTCCATTCACCATTCACCAATTTGGATTGATAAATTTTAAGATGGTTGATTCCATTTTTGCCCCGTTTGAGTTTTTTACCATAGTTGTTACGGGTAAAGTAGATGGTTTTTTGGTCAGGAGAAAATGCAACCGAAGCCTCGTGGTATTTGGTGTTGATTTTCCTTGAAAATTTATGGGCACCGTACAAATCGCCACTGTCATCCTTAGTGTTGGCCGTATAAAGATCTAAATACGGTTGGTTGTTCCAACGGTATCGTCTGGTGGTTAAAAATGACGAATCTTGGGCAGATGCAAAAACTACTTCAGAGTCTTTGTGGAACATGGGGGCAAAATCCGAATACTTGGAGTTGATGGCCAAGTTCTTAATTTCCACCATGGCCGTTTTTTTCCAAGTAGGTGCGGCAAGGTTTTCCAATTCATTCAAGGGCTCATTCCGCTTTTGACGGAACAATTTGGTAAGTTCCGCCGCCCGGCGGTATTTACCCGTACCTTTTAATGCGTTGGTGTATTTATAAAAACGATCTTCCGTAATCTGGTCTCCGAAGTTTTCGTAAAGTTCGTGGTACCATTTATAGGATTTCTCTAAGTTTCCACTGTAATAATTGGCGTCACCCGCCTTGGCCAATAGCTCCGATGTGTGCTTTTCTTCACTTTTCTCGAGCACAATATCATAAATACGGGCAGCTTCGGCATACCACATTTTATCAAAGTACTCATCGCCTTTTTGGATGAGCTTTGCGGATACGCCTTTTTTTCGAACGAATTGGGTGAGTTTTCGGTCGCTTAGACCATCAAGATGCTTTACAAAATCGACTTGTGAATCAACAGTATTATCACTGTGGGAGATTGAAGAACCGCTCTCATCATCAAATTGCAATAGCGAAACCTCTTGGGCATTTATCCCAAGGGTCAACAACATTAAAAAAAGCAAGATCGGTTTTTTCATTACCACTCCTTCTGCACAAATAATCAACCGTTGATCATTTGGAGGCTAAGCAAAGAGAGCTTAACGTCAGTTTCAACAGCTAAAATAGAATAAGATACAGGGGATGATAACTTTTTGTTGTGAACGGTGGGATTTATGGCGTGTATGATAAAAAATTGTGGTTCTTCATCGAAAAGCCCTTTAATCATAAGGCTTTCTAGAGGTGTCTACACTGCCAAAAAGTAGGAAAAATCAGGATTTTGACTCGTTGCCGCCTTCCAATTTCTCCTCTTCTTTTGAGGCATCCTTAAACTCTTTGATACCACTACCAAGGCCCCTCATCAACTCAGGAATCTTTTTACCTCCAAAGAGTAAAAGAACAATAACCACGATGAGCACGATTTGCCATGGTCCAATCATACCAAGAAATATATTTTGAGCAATCATAACATCAAAACCTTTTAATGAAAGGTAAAAGTACTAAAAAGAACTTTAAATGACGATGGGATTAACGAAAATTAGCAAATGGGAATGTGTTTCAACCACAATGAATATCTTACGTATTTTAAAAAGCTTAACATCAATATTAAAATGGAAGATTATCTTTGTTGATTATGGCGAAGGACCGAAAAAAAAGAAAAGAGATAAAGCGCAAGTTATTGCATAAGTATCGCTTGGTCATTCTAAATGAAAGCACCTTTGAGGAGAAGATCTCATTCAAGCTGAATCGACTCAACGTTTTTGTGACCGGGACCCTTTTTATTATTGTTTTGATTGGGTTGACCACCTTGATCATTGCGTTTACCCCACTAAGGGAATATATTCCTGGGTATTCTTCAACAAAATTAAAGCGACAAGCCACAGAACTCACCTACAAAACCGATTCTTTGGTTACCGTTTTGAATTATACCAATAGGTATTTGGATAATGTGCGTCTAGTTTTACGGGGTGATATTGAAAACAATCAAGTAAATCGTGATTCCCTTTTTGAACAATACAAACTGGACCCCGCGTCTGTTGACTTAACGCCTATTCGTGAAGATCTTTTATTGCGCGAAGAGGTGGAACTGGAAGACAAATACAATCTATTTGAGCGGAACATTGAAAACATGGGGACGTTGTTGTTTTCCCCGATCAATGGTACAATGGTCCAAGGCTTTGATGCCAAGACCAAGCATTATGCAGTGGATTTGGTCGCGCCAAAGGACACTCCCGTAAAATCCATCGCAGATGGAACCGTACTTTTTGCCGAGTGGACTTCCGAAACCGGTTATGTAATCATTGTTGAACACCAAGAAGGGCTTACTTCTGTTTATAAGCACAATGGGTCGTTGAGCAAGGCCCAGGGAGATTTGGTGAAAGCAGGTGAGGTAATCGCTACCATTGGAAATACAGGTGAACTTTCAACAGGCCCACATTTGCATTTTGAACTTTGGAGAAAGGGCAAACCTGTGGACCCACAGAATTATATCGACTTCAACTAAATGTCTTTAAAATCATTTGCAGCAAAGATTTTTGCCAAGCGGATAGCCCAAAAAAATGAGAAATGGGTTCAAAACCCTGTAGTAACCCAGCAGAAGGTCTTTAGGGAATTGATTGCCGCTGGGGCTCAAACCCAATTTGGGAAAGACCATAACTTTTCCAATATCTCAACACCTCAGGATTTTGCGGACAGAGTGCCAGTTCGGGATTATGAGGAGCTAAAAGGATATGTGCAGAAAATCATTGAAGGCCAGACCGATGTGCTTTGGCCCGGAAGACCCATATATTTTGCGAAAACTTCGGGCACTACATCCGGCGCAAAATATATTCCGATTACCAAATTGTCCATAAAACATCAAGTTGAGGCGTCTCGAAATGCGATTTTAAACTACATCCATGAAACCGGTAATGCTGATTTTGTGGATGGAAAAATGATTTTTCTTCAGGGAAGTCCCATTTTGGAAGAGAAGAATGGCACTAAGCTGGGAAGACTTTCAGGTATATCGGCGCATTACGTGCCCAACTATCTTCAAAAAAACCGGCTGCCAAGCTGGGAAACCAATTGTATTGAGGATTGGGAGACCAAGGTGGACAAAATTGTGGAGGAGACCGAACATGAGAACATGACCGTTATTGCTGGAATTCCATCATGGGTACAAATGTATTTTGAGAAACTCAAGGCCAAATCCGGAAAAAAGGTAGGAGAACTTTTTAAGGAATTTCAATTGTTCATTTATGGAGGGGTCAATTACGAACCCTATAGGGCCAAGTTTGAAAACTTAATCGGCAGAAAAGTGGATAGCATTGAACTTTTCCCTGCCAGCGAAGGATTTTTTGGCTACCAGGATTCGCAAAAGGAGAAAGGCATGTTGTTGCTTTTGAATTCCGGCATTTTCTACGAGTTCATTAAAGCCGATGAATTCTTTTCCGAAAACCCCAAACGACTGACTATTGCAGAGGTGGAATTGGATGTGGATTATGCCATGATCATTTCCACCAATGCAGGGTTATGGGCGTATAATATCGGGGATACTGTTCGGTTTATTTCGAAGGACCCTTATAAGATCATAGTTTCAGGCCGAATTAAGCATTTTATCTCTGCCTTCGGTGAGCATGTCATTGCAAAAGAGGTGGAAGAGGCATTGAAGCTTGCCGTTGAGCAAACAGATGCCGTGGTAAATGAGTTTACCGTAGCACCACAGACCAGCCCCGTTGATGACGAGCTCCCCTATCACGAGTGGTTTATAGAGTTTGAAAAGCAGCCTTCCCAACCATCAAAATTCGCTCAGCTTATTGATATGAGCATGCAAAAACAGAACAGCTATTATTACGATTTAATTGTAGGCAACATTCTTCAGCCCGTAAAAATTAGCGCTATTAAATCTGGTGGTTTTCAAGAATATATGAAAACAATAGGCAAATTGGGAGGCCAAAACAAGGTGCAACGCCTCTCCAATGACCGTAAGGTGGCCGATGGACTCCAGCCTTTCAAAATTTAGATCGCCATTAACGGCTCAACTTTCGTAGGAATTCATGTATTTTTGCTTCAATAATGATGGCAACTGAAGTAAAACAGACCACTAGGGCACAGGAGTCCACTAATGCGATAGAGCGCTTGTACATTACCATGCGCCATCTGCTCAATCGTGGATTTTACAAACCTTCAGGTGTATCAGGGAATGCACTTAGGAGTGCTCTCTTATTGCTTCGGCCGGAAATTTATGGAACGGTAGCAGAGGACAAATCAGAATTGAACGGGTTGATCTATGTGTTGGAACGATTGCCGGAAGGCATAGAGGAATGTCGTTTTATCAACCTGACATCAGACGAAGGCTTTTCCAAATCCCATCTAAAACCCATCATTCCCCCAAAACGGAGACGTAATTGCTACCGAATTGATGATGTTCAGATGAACATTGAGATTACCCGGGGCAGAAGCGATATTTATGACATCCTCACCCACTTGACCTTTTTGTTCATTGAATCGGGAAAAATCTGTAAACGGGTTTTGGTGGAAGACGGCAATTCAACCATTCATGATTGGGACAAGTTGGAACGCTTTGTTCAACAAGCGGAGAAAAAGGAAAGTGAACGGGAAATTGCCCTGATCCACGTCGCGAATATTTTGTCAAGGACCTTTGATGAGGTGGTCAGTATTTATAAAAAGCTCAAAAAGCCCAACGACCCAGACCGGTTTTTAAATGTCATCTATTGGTTGGGTAAACTGGCCATTGAGGAGGAAACCACTGGAAATAAGCGCACCATTACGTTTAGCCCGTTATTGCGGGAACGTTTAGGGCATCATATCCACGGAGAACGGTGGGCAGATATGATCAAGAAGACGCTAACTGACCATAACTTACTGCACAGGCCAATTCATATCATCAGTGCCAATATGCACAGTGTGATGAATTCTTTGTTTGCCAGAAAGGCGTTGGCAAAGGAGTTTCCCAAGGCAGCTTCGCTGGAGATTTTTGAAACGTTGAGCGCCACCATCAACAATAATCTTCATGAAAAGGTGAGGAAGAATGCCGAAAAGAATGGAATGATTTTCTTGGATGATGCATCCGGTGCTAACATTGATGTTCAGATTTTTGATACCGCCAAACTGGGAAAAGATGCTTGTTGCTATGATTTACCTGAAGGAATCCAAGACGAGGAAAAACCCGTTATATTTGTGATGGACTATGCTTTTGGGGAACAGGCTTATGAGACGATTGATGAATTGTTGAAGCCAATCGAAGAAGGAGAGGAAAAACAATTTTTGAATGTGGATTCCGTATCAATCATGGGCAAGGCCGGTATTTTGGAAGGAGGCAAAGGAGATTTAATGATTCCATCCGCCCATATTTTTGAGGGAACGGCAGATAACTATCCTTTCCATAATGAGTTAAGTGCCGCGGATTTTGAAGGTCATGGCCTAAAGGTTTTGGAGGGCACCATGGTCACGGTTTTGGGAACCTCTTTACAGAACAAGGATATTTTGAAGTTCTTTTATGAGTCCACATGGAATGTTATTGGCCTGGAAATGGAAGGAGTGCATTATCAAAAAGCGATTCAGTCTGCATCCAAGATACGGAAGAGCATCAAAAAAGATGTAAAGGTGAGGTATGCGTATTATGCCTCGGACAATCCTTTGGAAACAGGGAGCACGTTGGCTTCTGGTGGACTGGGAACAACGGGGGTAAAGCCCACCTATTTAATTACAGACCGAATTTTAAAACAGATATTCAATTCATAAACATATGGCAGACCAACCGGTAAATCAGAACTCTTCAGACGAAATAGATTTGGGACAGTTGTTCCAGATGATAGGAAGAGGTTTTCAAAAATTCTTCAATTTTATTGGTAGCATTTTTAAGGGAATTTTCCATGTTTTGATGCTCTTTCTTTTGTTCATCCAGAAAAATATAATAATCATAGGGGCGGCATTGATTATTGGCGGAATTGGCGGATTTATCATGGATAGTATTTTCCCAGAAAAGTATATTTCCAAAATGGTGGTTGAGCCTAACTTTAATAGCGTGCAGCAGCTTTATAACAACATAGCCTTTTACAATGATTTGGCAGACGCAAAGGACTCCGTTGCCTTGGCAACTGCACTGAACATTACAGAGCATGAAGCTGCCAGCGTTGAGGAAATATTTGTGGATTCATACTCCGATGAAAATCAAAAAATAAAGCTTTTTGACAAGTTCATAAAAGAGCTGGATACAACCACCATAAAAACCATTGACTTTGAGAACTATTTGAAGAATTTTAATTCCTTGGATGCAAGGTTTCATCAGATTTCGGTTATTAGCACGAACAACAGGGTAGCTAAGAAAATGCAACCTGCCATAATCAACTCTATATCTGTAAACCAATATTTTAAACTACAGAAAGAGATTAATGATGATAACTTGGAACTTCAAGAGGGTATTTACAAACAACAGTTGGTTGAAATCGATTCTTTGCAAAGTTTATACAGAACGGTTATGGTTAAAGAAGCAGATAAACCCATGCAGGGAACAAGCATTAATATGGCCGAAAGTGGGGATTCTAGAAATAGAGAGCTCGCTTTGATACAGGAAAAAGATGTACTTAAAGAAAAGTTGGTGGAACTTAACGAGGAGAAAGCCAATAAGTCAACTATTATTAATGTCATTAGTGATTTTCCAACAAGGGGTGTTGAACAAAAGGGGATTTGGAATAGTTTTAAATTCAAACTTCCTATGCTTTTGTTGGCTCTGGTACTAGGGATTTCGGCCCTGCTTGAACTTAATCGGTTTTTGAAAACCTACAATAAAAAATAAAAGGGGCCCGCAGAAAGGCAAAGTTGTTTTTTCAATTTTAATGTCATTGCCAAACCCAATATTTTTTTATGAAAAGAGTCATTGTTACTGGCGCAGGAGGCCAATTTGGCCAAACTTTGGTTGAAAAAGCTCTTTTTTATGAAAATTTTCATATTGATGCTAAAACGGCTGAGGAACTCAATATTTCCGATGTAGCAAGTATTAATGAAGCATTTAAAAAGGGCAACTACGATTTCTGCATTAACTGCGCCGCCTATACTAACGTAGAACAAGCAGAAAAAACTCCCGACATTGCTTTTAAGGTAAATACAGAAGGGGTTAAAAACTTAGCCTTGGCTTGCAAAGAATATGGGACCACATTAATACAAATCTCAACAGATTATGTTTTTGATGGTGAAAAGGAATCGCCTTATACTGTTGGTGACCCGACAAATCCAATTAATGAATACGGGAAATCTAAATTGAAGGGAGAAGAATATATTCGGCAAATATGGGACAATCATTTTATTATACGAACCTCATGGCTATACAGCAAAAAGTTTGGGCATAATTTTTATCGGACCATTTTGGAAAAAGCAAAAAGAGGTGAAAATATACATGTTACCGATTCACAAAAGGGATGTCCAACCAATGCCGAAAATTTGGCAAAGTACATTTTTGGAGAGGTATTGACAGGAAACATAGAATTTGGCACACACCATTTTACAGATGGGAAACCTATGACTTGGTACGATTTTGCCCGAGAGATATTGGATGAAAATGGATTGAGTGATAAGGTCCACCTTGTATTGGATAGGAATTATCGTACTTTCGCAAAAAGGCCTAAGAATAGCGTTCTTATCTAAAATTTAAGGTTCTGCGATTTGGATATTGGCATGAATAAGGGAGGTATTAACACAGCTTGAATGGAAAATACTCGGAAGAATATTTTAATTACCGGAGGTGCTGGGTTTATAGGCTCCCATGTTGTTAGACGGTTTGTTAACACCTACAAGGAATACCAAATCTACAATCTTGATGCGCTCACCTACGCGGGAAATCTAGAAAACCTTAAAGACATAGAAGATGCTCCGAACTACTCTTTAATAAAAGGAGACATCACCCACAGTGACTTTATAAGCGATTTGTTTTCCAAGAAAAAGTTTGATGGGGTGATTCATCTAGCTGCCGAATCGCACGTTGATCGCTCCATTACTGAACCCCTATCATTTGTAAAGACCAACGTGCTGGGGACTGTAAACCTCTTGAGCGCGTCTTTGGAATTGGCCAACAACAATCAAGACTTCATATTTTACCATATAAGCACAGATGAGGTGTATGGAGCATTGGGGAAAGAGGGACTTTTTTCTGAAACCACTCCGTATAGTCCAAACTCTCCTTATTCTGCCTCCAAAGCAAGTTCGGACCATTTTGTAAGAGCCTATGGGGAAACATACGGATTGCCATACGTAATATCCAATTGCTCCAACAATTATGGCCCGAATCAATTCCCGGAGAAATTGATTCCATTGTTCATCAACAATATCATACATAATAAGCCGTTGCCGGTATATGGCGATGGCAAATATACTCGGGATTGGCTATATGTGAAAGATCATGCCGAAGCCATTGATTTGGTCTTTCATCACGGAAAAAGGGGAGAGACCTACAATATTGGAGGCTTCAATGAGTGGAGGAACATTGATTTGACAAAAGTGCTATGCCGGGTGATGGACAAAAAACTCAACCAATTGGAGGGCACGTCTGAAGAATTGATAACTTTTGTAAAAAATCGTCCAGGACACGATTTGAGATATGCTATTGACGCATCCAAGATTTACAAAGAGTTGGGTTGGAAACCATCCGTAACCTTTGAGGAAGGCCTTGAAAAAACCATTGATTGGTATTTTGACAATTTAGAATGGTTGAGGCATGTTACCTCGGGCGACTATAGAGAATATTATAAAAAACAATATCAGCAGTAGAAAATGAAAGGAATCATTTTGGCAGGAGGAACCGGCAGTAGATTGCACCCACTTACCTTATCGGTGAGCAAGCAATTGATGCCTGTTTATGACAAGCCAATGATTTATTATCCGCTTTCTACTCTAATGTACGCTGGTATTAAGGAAATTCTCATCATTTCAACCCCAAAAGACCTTCCATTATTTAAAGAACTTTTGGGGGATGGTAAAAATTATGGATGCTCATTTTCATATGCGGCACAGGAAAGTCCGAATGGATTGGCTGAGGCATTTATTATTGGGGAGGAGTTTATAGGAAAGGATAAGGTGGCGCTTATTTTGGGCGACAATATTTTCTACGGAACTGGACTTGCTAGTCTAATGCAATCCAATAATGACCCGAACGGAGGAATTATCTATGCATATAGAGTGAACGACCCCCAACGTTATGGTGTAGTTGAGTTTGATGAAGAAGGAAAGGTCATTAGCATTGAGGAAAAGCCTAAAGCACCTAAATCCAATTATGTGGTCCCTGGCATTTATTTTTATGATAGCGACGTTGTTTCCATTGCCAAAAGCATACAACCAAGCCTAAGAGGGGAGTTGGAAATAACGGATGTGAACAAAGAATACCTGAAACGAGGCAAACTTCATGTATCCATTCTGGATCGAGGAACAGCGTGGTTGGACACAGGGACATTCCAAGCCTTGATGCAAGCATCGCAATTTGTAGAAGTACTTGAGGAACGACAGGGTATGATAATCGGTTCTATAGAGGTGGCCGCGTATGAAATGGGCTATGTAAGTAAAAGTCAATTTAAGGAATTGGCCCAACCCCTACTAAAAAGTGGTTATGGCGAGCGCCTTTTGGGTATTTTGAATAAGGAAATATGATAAAGGCAACAGAAACCAACTTAAAAGGGTGTTTTATCATAGAGCCCAAGATATTTGAGGATGAAAGGGGTTATTTCTTTGAAAGTTATAACCACAAGAATTTTTGCGAAGCCATAGGAAGAGAGGTGTCCTTTGTACAGGATAACCAGTCCTTTTCAAAGAAAGGGGTGCTTCGCGGCCTGCATTTTCAAAAAGGGGAATATGCCCAAGCCAAATTGGTGTCGGTGTTACGGGGCAAAATCCAAGATGTTGTGGTAGATTTGCGTAAAGAATCCCCCACTTTTGGCAAGCATTTGTCCATTGTATTAAGCGATGAGGACAAAAAGCAGGTATTTATACCAAGAGGTTTTGCACATGGTTTTTTGACATTGAGCGAGTCCGCCCAAGTGTTTTATAAGTGTGATAATTTCTATAAAAAGGAAGCTGAAAATAGTATATTTTATAATGACCCCATCCTAGGAATTGAATGGAAAATAGAAATGGCTCAATTAAAACTTTCTAAAAAAGACACAGAAGCGTATGGTTTTAATTTGCTCAAACAAAATATGTAGATAAAAATTGAATATGACTAAAAAAGCTTTAATTACTGGAATTACAGGTCAGGATGGTTCGTTTTTGGCAGAATTTCTTTTAGAAAAGGGATATGAGGTTCATGGTATAATTAGGAGAAGCTCATCATTCAACACCGAAAGGATTGAGCATTTATATATTGAAGAGCTGATTCGGGATTTACATGCTAAAAGGAAAATACAATTGTATTATGGCGATATGACCGATTCATCAAACTTAATAAGACTTGTTCAGAAAATTCGTCCAGATGAAATCTATAATCTAGCGGCCCAATCCCATGTAAAAGTCTCCTTCGACTTACCAGAATATACTGCTGAAACGGATGCTGTTGGAACCCTGCGGCTGTTAGAAGCAATAAGAATTTGTGGATTGGAAAAACACACAAGAATCTATCAAGCCTCAACGTCCGAGCTGTATGGAAAAGTGAGGGAAATTCCTCAATCAGAAAGCACCCCGTTTTATCCTAGAAGCCCATATGGTGTAGCAAAAATGTACGCTTTCTGGATAACAAAAAACTACAGGGAGTCGTATGGTATGTTTGCTGTAAACGGAATACTGTTTAATCATGAATCTGAAAGAAGAGGTGAAACATTTGTTACGAGAAAAATAACTCTTGCCGCTGCTCGGATAGCTATTGGCAAACAGGAAAAACTATACTTGGGCAATTTAGATTCTCTAAGAGACTGGGGTTATGCCAAGGATTATGTAGAATGTATGTGGCTAATGCTTCAACATGATGAGCCGGAGGATTTTGTAATTGCTACTGGAAAGCAAATTTCTGTTAAGTATTTCTGCGAATTGGCTTTTAAAGAGGTTGGAATAGAAATTTATTGGGAAGGTTCTGGACTGGACCAAAAGGGCGTGGATAAAAAATCCGGAAAAGTGTTGATTGAAGTTGACAGTAAATATTTTAGACCAGCTGAAGTTGAAACGCTGTTGGGGAATCCAGAAAAGGCAAAAAAAGTATTGGGTTGGAATCCTAACAACACACCAGTTGAAGAATTGGTTAAAATAATGGTTGCACATGACCTTAAATTGGCCAAACGGGAATTCACTATTAAACAAGCATTTGATTAAATACATATGAAATATACATTATCTGACAATACTTGGGATGACAAGGAATATGAGGCTTTGCAATCTGTCATCGAGTCTGGTTTTTTTTCCATGGGTGAAAAAGTAAAGGAGTTTGAAAGCTTTTTTGCAAAAAAGTTCAACACCAAATATGCAGTAATGTCAAACTCGGGCTCTTCAGCCAATTTGTTGGCCATTGCCGCATTAGTATATTCAAAAAGGTTAAAAGAGGGAGACGAGGTAATAGTTCCTGCAGTTTCTTGGAGCACAACATATTTTCCTCTGGCCCAGCACAAGTTAAAACTGAAGTTCGTAGATATTGACCGCAGAACTTTAAATATTGATGTAGAAAGCTTAAAAAAAGCAATATCAAAACAAACAAAGGCCATTTTTGCCGTAAACCTTTTGGGAAACCCCAATGAGTTTGACAAATTATTGGAGTTGTGCCATGAAAACAATCTTATTTTAATTGAAGACAATTGCGAGTCAATGGGTGCAAGTTATAATGGTCGACAATTGGGAACATATGGCTTAATGGGCACCTTCTCCACTTTTTACTCGCACCATATTTGTACAATGGAGGGAGGGGTTACCGTAACTGATGATGAAGACTTGTACCACTTTATGCTTTCAATACGATCTCACGGGTGGACTAGACATCTCCCAAAAGAGAGTAACATCTATGAAAAGAAGGAGGATGAATTTTACGAAAGTTTTAATTTCATTATGCCGGGATATAATCTAAGGCCTTTGGAAATGGAAGGAGTATTGGGCATTGAGCAACTAAAAAAGCTTGACTCAATAATTGCCCAAAGAAGAAAGAACGCGGATTACTTTAAGAATAAAATTGAAGGACTAAAAGGATACTGCACTCAAGCGGAAGTTGGAAGCAGCTCGTGGTTCGGTTTCGCAATTTTACTTACAGATAAAAACATTGGGAAGCGGGAGGAATTATTGAAAGTTTTGACCCACAAGGGAATAGATGTAAGACCAATTGTTGCTGGAAATTTTACCAGGAATAAAGCTATTGAGTTTTTGGATTACGAAATATTTGGCTCCTTGGAAAATGCGGACTATATCCATAATCAAGGATTTTTTGTAGGAAACCATTCAAAGCCAAATTATGATAAAGTTGATTTATTAATTGAAATATTAGAAAGGTTCAATGGATCTTGATTCAAAAATTTATGTTGCCGGACATTCAGGGATGGTAGGTTCAGCAATAGTGAGGGCCTTACAAAATGAAGGCTTTAAAAATGTTTTAGGTAAAAGATCTTCCGAACTGGATTTAAAAAACCAAAGTGAGGTTGAAGACTTTTTTGCCGCGGAACAACCGGATTATGTTTTCTTAGCTGCCGCCAAAGTTGGTGGAATAGGTTCCAATATTGCTTCCCCTGCAGAGTTCTTATACGATAACGTGATGATAAATGCTAATGTCATCAATTCAGCATACAAGGCAAAAGTTAAAAAGTTGTTGTTTTTGGGGAGCTCATGCATTTACCCCAAATTATGCCCTCAACCAATGAAAGAGGAATATCTCTTGGATGGTAAATTGGAACCAACGAATGAAGGCTATGCCTTGGGCAAAATAATGGGACTTAAGCTCTGTGAGTACTATAATAAACAATATGGAGCCGACTTTGTATCAGCTATGCCTCCAAATCTTTATGGAGAGAATGATAATTTTGATCCGGATCATTCCCATGTTATTGCTGCTTTGATTAGGAAATTTCATGAAGCAAAGACCACAAATGCAAAAAATGTTGTTATCTGGGGTACTGGCAAAGCTAGAAGGGAATTTATGTATGTTGATGATGCTGCACGAGCATGTTTGTTTCTAATGTCCAATTATAATGACCCCGCCCACATTAATATCGGTTCTGGTGAAGATATAAGTATTGAGGAACTTGCAGTTAAGGTTCAAGAAATAGTTGGGTTTCAAGGAGAAATTATAAAAGATACCTCAAAACCTGATGGCATGCCAAGAAAACTTATGGATAATTCTAAGATTCACAACCTCGGATGGAGCCATGAAATATCCTTGATGGAAGGATTGGATAAAACATACAAATGGTTTCTAACACAGAAATAGCTCTAAAGTCTAAAACAGACATTACATCTAACTTTTTTAGAAACGTTATAAAAAGTTTAGGCTGCCTTTCAGTTTTCTGTTTGTTTATTAGCTGTAGTTCTTATGAACAAAAGGTTGCGGTTTTAAAACCAAATGGAAAAAGTTCAAAAGATGCTATTATTGCGCGGGCATATCCTTCTCAAAATTATTCTAGGCTTGAACATTTACATTTGATATCTAGGATAAAAAACGATAGTTTAATTGACGATAATCGTATACTCATATACTTTGATTTGGCTGATTTGTCTCTGGTTTCAAAAGTGGACTCAGCTCACATTTATCTTTATTCTAATGGAAGAAAAGATTATGGACAAGTAGATTTTCAAGTTCTTAGAATTGTTGAGCCATGGTCTGATGAAAGGGTAACCTGGAGCAAACAGCCAAAAGTCGACACGGTTGATGTAGTAACAATAAAAAGTGATATGTCAAACCACAAAGACTCCATTAAAATAGATGTGACAAGTTTTACAGATGGGTTTTTTTCAAGAGATTATAGAAACTTTGGATTTCTCATTAGATTTTTAGAGGAAGACCAAACAGGAAAAAGATTGAATTTCTACTCAAGTGATACTGATAAAACCTCAAAAAGACCGGAACTGCAAATTTTTTATCATAGTTATTTTTAAAAAATTCAAAAACAGTTCCATAAAGAATAATTGAAAAAGATATGAACTAATGAAAAAACTTCATTTGGTTTCGGCGATGTATGCATCAAAAGGCCATGGTCAAGAGTATGTTAGAAATTTCTGTTATGAACTTATGGGCCATTACAATATTGTACTTCACTTGGCTACAAATTCCGAAATAGAAGCTCCTGAAGGAATTCAAATAACATATACGGGTGTTGATTATAAAAGAACTGAGGCACAAAACTTTAATAGATACTCTTTTTTCGCATCGTATTTTAGGGCCATTTTCAAGCAACTATTGTCTGCCAAATACTATAGAAAAGTCATAAAATCCGATTTAATCGATAATGGTGACTTGGTTTATATTATGGATTATGATGTGATTCCTTTGAAGATTCTAATTGATGGGCTAAAAAGAAAAGGCACAAGAATATTTTTATGGATACATAGTGCAAAGTTTGAATCTAAAAATGTTTTATATACTGCGTATAAGTCCATCTTTAAAAAAATGTTCAATAGCTTTATTTCTAATGATATTGAAGGAGTAGTGGTCAATGGCGACTTTATCAAAGAAAAAATTGAATTTTATTTGAAAATCCCCAAAGACAAAGTGCACGTCATTCAGTACCCAAGCTCTATACCTTTTAATCCGATAAACAAGGAAGCGGCAAGGAAAAAGCTAGGAATTTCCTCTAAGGACAATGTTGTTATGTCATTTGGAATGCTAAGAAAGGATAAGAACATTGAGTTTTTGATTAAAAGTATTGCACAGGTTGATACAAAGGTGTTACTGGTGATAGTTGGTTCAGAAGCTTCGGTGACAAGAAAGGATATAGAAAACTGGATTGACAAATATAATTTGAAGAGCTACAAATTGGAGATTGATTATATTTCTGAAGAAAGAATGGCTCTTTATTATAGCGCAAGTGATTTATTATTGTTAACCTATAATATCGAGTCGGGATCACAAAGTGGACCTTTATCACTGGCAAGAGAGTTTGAGCTACCCGCTATAGTTTCAAATTCTGGCGAAATAGGCAGATATGTTCAGCACAGTGGTGTTGGATTAGTGGCTGATCTTAACATTAAAGATGATTTTATAAAAAAAATTGATAGATTCTTTAATAGTGAGGATTGCAAAATACAAATAGCATCGAATATTAAAAAAGCAAAAGAAATGTATTCGTGGAAATCAGCTAAAAAGAAATATTTAGAGGTGTTCGATGCTAAAAAAAATTAATAAAAGAATATTTGATGCATCAGATGGAATAGGGAGGGACATCTTTATACTTTCTTTTGGGGTTATTTTGGCCCAACTAATTCCATTTTTACTTCAACCGGTACTTAAAAGAATGTTCAGCCCTGAAGAATTTGGGGCATATGATGTTTTTTTAAAGACGTTTTCAATTATTGTTGCCTTTTCGTGCTTTAAATATGAGAACGCAATTTTGCTTCCAAAAAAAGACTCCGATGCCAAACAATTAGTTTATTTATGCCTTTTTTTGGCGCTCTTTGTTTTTCTAATGTCTCTCATAGCAAGTATTTTTGTTGGATTTTTTGTTGAACTGCCATTATCAAGAACGGCTTTAATTATTCTACCGTTTAGTGTTCTTTTCTATTCTGTTTTTAATGCATTCAACATGTATCTAATTAGAAGAAAGAAATTTACACTTTCTTCTACAAACAAAATATCAAGGAGATTTTTTGAAGGGGCGACCCAATATGTTTCTGGGCTTGCTAAATATTCTAACGGACTTGTTTTCGGTGATTTGCTTGGTAATTTAGCTCAAGCCATATACTCTTTTTGGAAGGTTAAAAAAATTTCGCCGATTGGACTTGTAAGCAAAACAAAGATTAAAGATTTAGCAACAGAATATCGGGAACTTCCAATATATACTTTAGCGCCCAACATATTGAACACTTTTGTTTTGGGATCTTTAACATTTTTAATTCTTATTAAATTTGATATAAGACAAGTAGGGTTTATTGAGTTTACTCAAAAAATTCTTTCTATACCATCTGTTTTTATATCCTTGGCGGTTTCCCAGGTTGTTTTTCAAAGGATTAGCCAAATGGTAATTCGAGGAAAAAAAATACTATCATTACTGATAAGTTTGATTGTTATCCTATCCCTAATGTCCATTGTATTTATAGTCTTAATCGAGAGTTTTGGAGAACAAATTTTTGAATTGATAGGAGGTAAAGAGTGGGGTACATCAGGAAAATATGCAAAAACACTTGTTTACGCATCTTCTTCAATGTTAATATTTTCCCCATTAGGAAAAGTTCTGATAGCACTAAAAAAGTTTAAAATAAATTCGGCATGGGAGCTTGGTAAATTTGTGGCAATAGCCTTTTTGTTTTTTTTAAACTATAAATCTATTGAACAGTACATATTGGTTTATTCTATACTAATAGTCCTATTTTATTTAATTTATGGGGGAATAATTATTTATCAAGCGTACAAATATCAAGTTGAAAACAATAATAAAACACAATAGAAAAAACGTCCTTTTTTTAGAACTAATAGTCTTTTTGCTTATTAGTCTGGTTTATAATATTATTATCAAAGATGTTTTTGATTACATGGGTTTTATTGGTGAGCCCATATTCCATAAATTACTTATTGGAACAGTGGTCTTTCTTGTACTTGTTGTTTTAGGGGCAACAATTAAAGATCCATTCTTTTATGCCGTTTGGCACATCTCTTTTCTCATCTTTATTATTGGTCAAATAGTTTATTATCAATATAGCAACGGATTGATTGGACCGCTTATCGGCAATACTATTTTTTTGTTGGTATTATATGTTTTTTCATTCATAAAACTAAACATTAGAAAGGTCAATGTTAAAGGGAAACCATTGAATATTATTCTTGTTTCCACATTACTGCTGTTCTTTCCCATTTTCATCCGTTATTCTGGTCATGTCAATTTTAATAATTTTCTTTTGCAGGACATTTATGAAAGCCGGCTCTATTTCAGGGAGTTTGATGACAAATATTTTGGCTATTTGCGCGCGCCACTGTCTAGAGTAATATTACCATCTCTTTTAATAATAGGGTTACTTGGAAGAAAAGTTTGGTTAGTTGTTTTAAGCTTGTTTATGATAAGTTTCATCTTTTTGGTTGGTGCACTGAAAAGTATTTTTATTGGGATGATAGCTGCAATTTTATTTTACTTGGGCAAAACTTACCTTGACAAAGTATACATCATGTTATATTTGTTTTTTTTCTTAACCTTTTTTGGCTTGCTTGTTTTTTGGGCAACTGACAACGTTTTTTTGGTTGATTCATTGGTAAGAAGAACATTATTTGTTCCAGCGATGCTTGACAACTATTATTATGAAATCTTTGCGGACAATCAACTTTATTGGAGTCATAACTTTTTAGGAGAGCTTTTTTTCAACTATCCATTTGATAGGCCTCCAAACATGTTCGTTGGAGAGGTTATATTACAAAAAGAGGGAATGAGCGCAAATGTTGGTATTGTTACAGAAGGTTTTTTTTCGCTTGGATATCTTGGAATCTTTTTGGAATCAATGGTTATTGCTTTCATCTTTTTGTTGCTTAAATCTATAAAAATTAAACCTGTGTTTTTTGGACTTGTCTTTGTATATATTTACTATATAAACACGTCCTTTTTAAGTGTGTTGATGTTGACACATGGACTTATCTTCTTTTTGTTTTTTGCATTTTTGTTCTTAAACAAAGACTATGAAGGGTAAACTCTTGCAAATCTCAAATGACTTTGCGGATCAAAAAATTTACGTAAATCTTGTAAGAAACTTGTCTGAGCAAGGTTTTCATCAAATAGTTTATGTTCCCTTAAAATGGAAACATAAAATCGATTGGAACAAAGACTCAACCATTGAAAATGTTGAATATTTTTACTCTTATATTTTAAAGCGCTCCTTACTGTTTCGCCTTAGATATTTTAACAAAATAAATCTGGTAACGAGAGATGTTGAGGAAAAAATAGACTTAAAAAAAGTTTCTTTAGTCCACGCTCATTTTTTGTTTAGTGATGGTGGTGTAGCGTACAAATTGAAAAAAAAATATGGTATCCCTTACGTAGTGAGTGTCAGAGCATCCGATATCTTTACTTTTTTCGGAAAAATGATCCATCTAAGAAGATTTGGAAATAAGATAATGGAAGAAGCAGAAAGAGTTATTTTTATTAATCATTCCTATGTTCACATTTTGGAAGAGAAATACCTCCAAAAGTCCTTCGCGAATGCGATAAAAGGCAAAATTTCCATCATCCCAAACGCAATTGATTCCAAATGGTTCAATGTTCAATTGAAACAAAAGGAAAGAACAAGCCCATTTAAATTGTTATATGTTGGCAGAATAGTTAAAAGGAAGAAATTGGATATCGTATTGAAAGCAGTGGAGCAGCTTAATAATAATTCACATTCGGAATATCACTTAGATGTTGTTGGCGAAGGAGGTTTTATGTTAGAAGCGCAGAAAGCACCACCAGAAAACGTGAAATTTCATGGCAAAATAACAAGCTTTGATGACCTTTTAAAAGTATATTCACAATGCCATGCATTCGTTATGCCATCAATCAAAGAGACTTTTGGCCTTGTATATATTGAGTCACTGAGTCAAGGGCTACCTATAATATACTGTAAAAATGAAGGAGTAGATGGATACTTTGAAAAAGGTGAAGTTGGGATGGCCGTCAATCCAGATTCAACAAAAGAAATTATAGAAGCTGTTCATCATATTGAATTAAATTATCAAGAGCTTTCAAAGAATGCAATCGCAGCTTCACGAAAATTTACATGGGATGAATCAACTGAAAAATATATCTCAATTTATAAGGGCGCTGTTCATTGAATCAGAGGAAGGGAAAATTCTCAGCAGCTTTTGGACATTATTGACTTTGGGCTTGTTTTGTTTGCCTTTAGGGATTTTTCCATCAAATGTTTTTTTGATTGGATCCATTCCCTTGGGAATTATATATTCTATTCAACATTTTAGGGTAAAATGGTCCTTGAAGAATATCGCGATAATGTGCTACCCACTCTTGTTCATCATAATGTTAATCAGCTTAAGCTATTCCTTTGATTTGGATACCGGAGTACGATTGCTAACAAGGTCTATTCCATTATTTTTTTTGCCACTAATTTTTTTAATGGTTCATATAGGTTGGGAACGGGCGGAGAAGCTTGTATTCGCAATGATTATGGGCCTATTGGTTTCTTTTTTAATTAACCTTATAATAGCTGCCAACAATTCGATTTATTTCAATGAGGGAAGACTACTCATTGATACATCTTTAGACGGAGGTCATTCTTTTCTGGAATCATTTAAAAATGGGGGCAATAATTTTTTTGGAGGGGAACTATCGCGCCATGTTCATCCAAGTTATCTGTCCACCTATATTTTAATTTGCGCTTCTTATCTGGTCACCAACAAACATATTCGTAAAGTTAGATGGGTAATATTTGTTTTACTTATCTATTTATTTATGTTGGCTTCTCGAGCGGCTTTTCTGTGTTTAGGAATTCTTCTAATTATTTATTTGTTCAAATCGAAAAGTTCAAATCGATTGTTGAAAAGAGGGTTAGTTGCTATGGCACTTATAATTATATATTTTTTTTTGAATCCAAGGTCTCAAAATTTTTATGATAGAATGGATGGTTTCTTTTCTATGGAAAAATATAATTATACAACTTCTGAACAATCAAGAGCATTGGTTTATTCAACCTCAATTCAACTTATCAGAAAATCGCCAATATTTGGATTTGGTATTGGCGATGCCAACGAAGAGCTTTACATTGAATACGTTGACAAAAATTATCTTACGCTAATTAATAATAAGTACAATGCTCATAATCAATACCTACAAACGTTGATTCAACTTGGGGCAATAGGATTTCTAACATTGATTTTTCCTTTGGCGCTTGGATTAGTTGTCTCTAAAGATTCGTTCATTTTATATGCATTCTTGATATTGACCATTGGTTTGCTTTTCGAATCAATGTTGATACGCTATCATGGAATCATTTTTTATGCCATTTGGGTTCCATTGCTTTTAAGACTTGTAGGTGTTAAAAAACCTAAAATTGAACTTGAAAGTCCTTAGGAAAATCTTTTCCACTCCATGCAAGTTTTGTGGTCCAATCAGTATAAGGCCCTGACCAAAATTCATTGGTTTCTGGTAAACCTAAGGGCACAAAGCTTAAAGTAGTCATATACAAACTCCCTGTGGAAGTATAATAATCGGCAACATTGGGTTGTTTTCCTTTAAACCCTAGATTTAGCCACCCATTTTGGTCGAATATCTCATCCACCAATAGATTTTTTTTCACAGCGGTTAAGGCACATCTTACCTGAGTAGGGGATATTGTTTCCGGAAGTTTTTCCATCAAAGACAACATTGCTAGAGCATGGAATGCCCCTGTTCGGTAAGTAATGGAACGTCCAATTAAAGGGAAAGTTCCTTCGGGAGATATCATTCTTTCCAACGAAACACAATGTCGAATCATTCTTTTTAGTGCTAAATCATAGGTTTCCTGTTGTGCCAAACCGTGTTTAACAAGTATTTGTAGTGTATCTACCAACATGGGGTGCATTGCAAATGAGTTATAATAGTTAAAAGAGAACTTTACGCCATCTTTAAACCAACCGTCTCCAATGTACCATTCCTCAAAACTTTTTAAAGCATGGTCAATCGGTTCTTTTTTAAAATCTTCGCCGACTTCTAAAAGAAAACATTCGGTAAGCGCTCGAAAAATCAACCAATTGTTATTGTGTATTTTTCTAGTCCTAAGGACTTTGAATTTGTTCACCAACCTTCTTTTTGTCTCCTGTGAAAGAGGGGCCCATAATGCTTCGGGAGCTCGCAATAAACCATGGGCAAGATGCCCTGCGTCTATAATAGGCTGTCTTTCCTTTTCAAAGTTTAAAACATCTGGGCTATTTGGGTCAACTCCTTTGGAGATACCTTCTAAAAATAAGTTTTTCAAAATAAGTCTCGTCTTGCCCTCATTCGACTCATCATCTGGAAGGGCCAGCCACGGGGCAACCCCGGCGGTAGACCTACCAACAGCTTCAAGATAAGTAACATTGTTTCTGCCATCATAAATGGAGGGTGAATAGATTGGCATATTTTGTACCAAAGTGCCTTCTGCAAGATTGGAATATACTGGATAAACTATTTTATTCAGTAATGTGGCCCAGTATTTTCTATCTTTCTTTCCAGAGGGGATTTCTAATAATTCTTTCGCACTAAGATTATTTGCGGGTAAAAATGCCCCTAGACCCATAGCTGATAAGTTATTTATGAATTTTCTTCTAAACATGGATATATAATTATTTTGATGGTTTAATTTTGAAAATATGAACTTTATGTAAAAATCAAAAAACACTTGTGTGGTTTCTATTATTACTCCAGTTTTTAATTCACAAAAATATATTTCTGAATGTATAACTTCGGTTATCAACCAAACTTATGATAATTGGGAGCACATTTTGATAGATGATTGCTCCACAGATGGGTCGGATGAGATAATAAAGAATTTTTCCAAAATAGACAAAAGGATTAAATACTATGCTTTAGAAAGGAATGGTGGTGCAGGGGTAGCAAGAAACAAGGCAATTGAACTGGCAAAAGGCAGATATATTGCTTTTTTGGATAGTGATGATTTGTGGACTCCTGACAAATTGGAAAGACAAATAGAATTTATGGTTAAGAACAAATACTCCTTCTCCTACACAGATTATTTTGTCATAACCGATGACAGGGAGCATCCTTTGTTCCGAAGATCCGCTCCCAATAGGGTAAGTTATACCAAAATGCTTCGAAATGACTACATCGGCTGCCTTACAGCGATTTATGATGTATCATATTTTGGAAAAGTATATATGTCTGATATTAGAAAAAGACAGGATTGGGTATTATGGCTAAATCTTTTGAAAAAGACGGATTTTGCTTATTGTTTGAAAATGCCATTGGCGTATTATAGAATAGGTAATCAGTCTTTGAGTAAAAACAAATTCAAATTGTTGAGTCATAATTTTAATGTTTACTATAAAGAACTTGGTTATTCATTTTTCATGTCCTGTTACTTAATGGTTATATTTCTTATGACCTATTTTTACTATAAAATGACATCTAAAAAACTAGTAACTTAAAAAAGATAGTTTGGGATTTCTTGAAACAGCAATTTTAATTTTTATCGGTTCCTTTCTAATGGTATATCTAACCATTCCCAAGATTATTCGTGTTGTGGAATATAAAAGATTAATGGATGACCCCAACCAAAGGAGTTCGCACATAATTAAAACTCCAACCCTTGGCGGGGCTTCTTTCTATTTTACTTTAATTATCGCATTTTTTTTCATTAAAAATTGGCATGAGTTTTCGGAAGATATTTATATCATTCCAGGCCTCACCATTTTATTCATAGTTGGTTTAAAAGATGATTTAGTGGTGCTCTCACCTGGCTCTAAGTTGATAGCACAAGTCTTGGCTATTTCCTTTGTTTTGATAAATGATAGTTTTGGAATTGAGTCCTTGAATGGGTTTTTAAACATTTATGAAATCCCATATTATCTCTATTTGGCAATTGGAGGATTTCTAATGCTAACAATTATCAACTCCTATAATTTAATTGACGGAATTGATGGGTTGGCCTCAATTGTTGGAATTGTTATTATGATTATTTACACAACAATATTCTACTTGTCAAAAGAATACTATTTTGCATTGATTGCTATCACCATGAATGGATGTCTGATGGCTTTTTTTGGATTTAATGTGTCATCTGATAAAAAAATTTTTATGGGCGATACTGGGTCTTTAATAGTTGGTTTTATCATCAGTATTTTGACCTTAAAGTTTTTAGCATTAGAACCGGCGGCCTATGGTGATGGAGAGCTTCCTTTCTTGCTGGAGAATGCTCCGCTTATCGCGATTAGTATTTTGATTGTTCCGCTTTTTGATACTGCAAGGGTCTTTGCTATTAGGATTGCCAACAAGAAAGGACCTTTTTCTCCAGATAGGAATCATGTTCACCATGTACTTATAGATTTTTGGGGTCTTTCTCACAAACAAGCCAGTTTCATAATAGGGTGTTTCAACATTATCTTTGTGGTATTGTTTATAATTTTAGGAAGCAAAGCAAAGAATACAGGAATGGTTATTATGTTAGTTTCTGTAGTGATGTTTTTGGCATACATATTTTTTAAATACAATTACAATTTCACCACATTAAAACAAAAAATTCTTCTTAGGAGGAAAATAGACTCCTTAAAGGGTAAGAAAGAAGAAAGCACTTCTAAAAAGAAAAAACCAAAACATTGAAAAAAACCCTAATTACCGGAGCTGCAGGCTTCCTTGGCTCGCACCTTTGTGATCGCTTCATTGCCGAAGGCCACCATGTTATTGGTATGGATAATTTGGTGACAGGAGACCTAAAGAACATTGAACACCTATTCCATTTGGAGCGCTTCGAGTTTTTCCACCACGATGTTTCCAAATTTGTGCACGTGCCGGGCAGGATGGATTACATTCTTCATTTTGCATCGCCTGCAAGCCCAATAGACTACCTTAAAATTCCCATTGAAACACTAAAAGTAGGTTCATTGGGCACATTGAATCTGTTGGGATTGGCCAAGGACCATAAAGCACGGATTTTAGTGGCATCCACCTCTGAGGTATACGGAGATCCTTTGGTACACCCCCAAAATGAAGAGTACTATGGAAATGTGAGCCCGATTGGCCCTCGAGGGGTCTATGATGAGGCTAAACGCTTTATGGAATCCATCACCATGGCCTACAACAGGCATCATGGATTGGATACACGGATTGTACGGATTTTCAACACGTATGGCTCTAGAATGCGATTAAACGATGGCCGTGTGGTGCCCGCCTTTATGGGCCAAGCACTTCGAGGTGAAGATCTAACCGTTTTTGGTGACGGTTCCCAAACCCGTTCGTTTACCTATATCGATGATCAGATTGAAGGGATTTACCGACTGCTGATGAGCGACTATGTGGAACCTATCAACATCGGAAACCCAGATGAAACCACCATTTTGGAATTTGCCGAGGAAATCATTAAACTCACAGGTACAGATCAGAAGATAGTGTTTAAACCTTTACCGCAAGATGATCCGTTGCAACGTCAACCAGATATCACGCGGGCGAAGGAAATTTTGGATTGGGAGCCCAAAGTATATCGTTCCGAAGGCCTTAAAAAAGCCTATGACTACTTCAAATCCCTTCCACACGATCAATTATGGGAGGCACACAGGGACTTTTTGCCTTAAAAGGCAAACTAATTGGAGTCATTTCGAAATGAAGAATGATGTGACGATTGAGAAATTTACCACAAATAAGTATTCTCGCTTACACTCGTAATGACAACAGCCTCAGTATTAGATTAGTGGACATTCGTAAAATTCGTGTCAAACAGGAATAACCAGATCATTTCCAAATAAGGCTTTAATTCTATTGAATTGGATTATTTTTGCCAAAATTTTGATTCATGAACATTTTGGCCCTGGGTTCTGGCGGACGCGAACATGCCATTGCCCTTAAAATTTCAGAAAGCCCTAAAACAAAAAACCTTTTTGTAGCACCTGGAAACGCAGGAACTTCCGCAATAGCCACCAATGTTGAGGTGGGGGTGAATGATTTTCCGGCTATTAAGCAATTGGTGTTAAAGGAAGCTATTGATTTAGTGGTGGTGGGACCAGAAGACCCATTGGTGAATGGGGTTCATGATTTTTTTCTGAATGATGTTGAGTTGAAAAGTATCCCTGTAATTGGCCCTCAAAAAGCAGCTGCCGCCCTCGAGGGGAGCAAGGAATTTGCCAAGGAGTTCATGATGAGGCATAATATTCCCACGGCAGCTTACGCAAGTTTTACAGCCGATTCACTTAAGGACGGATATGCATTTTTGGAAACCTTGAACCCCCCTTACGTGCTCAAAGCAGATGGTTTAGCTGCCGGGAAAGGTGTTTTGATCCTTCAGGATTTGGAGGAAGCGAAGTCCGAATTGAAATCGATGTTGGTCGATTCCAAATTTGGGAATGCCAGTTCCACTGTGGTCATTGAAGAATTCTTGGATGGGATTGAGTTAAGCTGTTTTGTACTGACTGATGGTACCAACTACAAAGTACTTCCAACCGCAAAAGACTATAAACGAATTGGGGAAGGAGACACTGGACTCAACACAGGGGGTATGGGAGCCATTTCACCTGTTCCATTTGCCGATTCCACCTTTTTGGACAAGATTGAGCGTCAAATCGTAAAACCTACCGTAGACGGCCTTAAAAAGGATAATCTGCCCTATATTGGGTTCATCTTTATCGGCTTGATCAAAGTAGGAGATGAGCCTAAGGTAATCGAATACAACGTTCGTATGGGTGACCCGGAAACAGAAGTGGTAATGCCAAGGTTAAAATCGGATTTGGTCGAGGTGCTTACTGCAATGGCCAATGGAACATTGGATAAAATCAACCTGGAAATTGATGAACGAACAGCCACAACTGTAATGGCAGTTTCTGGCGGATACCCGGAAGCTTATGAAAAAGGAAAAGAAATCACAGGTACAGAAAACGTCCAAGGCTCTTTGGTGTTCCATGCGGGAACAAAACTTTCAGGGGGGAAAGTGGTGACCAATGGAGGTCGGGTAATCGCAGTTACTTCCTTTGGAAAAGACTTTAAGGAAGCATTGCAGAAATCCTATCAAAATATGGAGAAACTCCATTTTGATGGAATGTACTATCGAAAAGATTTAGGCTTCGATTTATAGATAAGAGTGGGAGCTGATGCTCTTATCCTCTTCACCATTGTCATTGAAAATCTTCAATTGCTGCATCCAATAGACCATGGCAATAAAACCAATGACAAAGAAAATCCAGTTTAGGGTGTTGGAAGCCCACCAGCTGTGCATAAAGCGGAAAAAATCGTAGGGGGCAAAAAGGTAGTTTACAAATAAGTCTTCTATACCGTGAAAAAACTTGCTCATCTTGGCTATATTTACTTTGCAAAAGTAGCAAAAGAAAGGATGATTTCAAGCTTTTTCGGAAAAACAAAACCCATTAATTACATTGTCCTGGCCATTTTTTTGTTTCTTTTCTTCGCCATCAACACTTTTTTTGGTTCTGGGACGCATATTTGGGATCAAAGTATTCCGTTGGAATTATTGGCTTTTGCGGTTTTGCTATTGGCCCTTTTCATTATCAATCAAATTGTACGATCAGAAAAAGTAACAGACTTCAATTCGTACGTAATGCTTTTTTTTGTGCTGTTGTTGGTTGCCTTTTCGGAAACCCTCTTCAGCAAGAATGTCATTTTCTCCAATTTTTTTCTCTTACTGGCCTTTTGGCGTTTGTTGGCCGTAAAATCCAATCGGTTTGTAAAGCATAAGATTTTTGATGCATCGATGTTGATTTCAATCGCCAGCCTTTTTTACGATTGGTCACTCGTTTTTTTGGTGCTGGTCTTTGTGGTCATCAATGTATACGACAGAAAAAATTTTAAAAACTGGTTGGTCCCCTTTGTTGGGGTGGCCACCATTTTTATGCTAACGTTTGCCGTTGTCCGCGTAACGGGTCACTCGGGTTTTTTTCAAGAGCATTACCAATTTTCAGCAGGATTCTTGAATACGGACTCACTCATTGAGGTCATCAACATAAAAGCAATCATCTTTATTCTGCTGATGTTTTTGTTGATGGGAATAGTTTTTGTTCGGGTTCGTAAAATAGGTGGAGGAAAGTTGATTCTCTTGCGCATCGTATTCGCAATCTTTGTTTTTGGCGTGGTCATTAGCCTTTTCACCCCGGCGGGTTCTTCCCCACTTTTGATTACATTTTTTCCGGCCGCTGTCTTTTTGGCCAACTACGCCGAAAGCATCAAAAAAACCAAACTGCGGGAACTGGTTTTGGATATCTGCATTGCCCTACCACTTTTGCTTTTTGTGATCCAAGTAAGTCGATAAGTCATAAAGCAATATCTTTGCCCA
This sequence comes from Flagellimonas iocasae, assembly GCF_042682725.1. Lineage (NCBI taxonomy): Bacteria > Pseudomonadati > Bacteroidota > Flavobacteriia > Flavobacteriales > Flavobacteriaceae > Flagellimonas > Flagellimonas iocasae. The sequence goes on from NZ_JBHUHU010000003.1 coordinate 741,040, forward strand.
AAATAGATTTAGATGTTCAGCGAATTTGCCTTCAACATATTTCAAAAAAGTATTGATACCTATCATGTCAAGGATGACGTCTACCAAGATTTTGAGAATCCCTATCCAAAGGATAAAGTGGAGCATTTGCTGTATCGCAAAAATTGGATTGATACCGTTCAGTGGCATTATGAGGACATTATCCGTGACCCAGAAATTGACCCTGTGGCCGCTTTGGACCTGAAACGAAAAATTGATGCCAGCAACCAAGATCGAACCGATTTGGTGGAATATATCGACAGTTATTTTTTGAAGAAATATGATTCGGTCGAGATAAAAGCCAACGCTACCATCAACACAGAAAGTCCTGCTTGGGCCATAGACCGACTCTCTATTTTGGCGCTGAAGATTTACCACATGCAGGAAGAAGTGAACCGTACTGATGCCTCAGCAGAGCACATTAAAAAATGCAGCGACAAGCTTACGGTTCTGTTGGAACAAAAGAAGGACCTTTCCACCGCCATTGACCAATTACTCGCCGATATTGAGGCCGGGAACAAGTACATGAAAGTCTACAAACAGATGAAAATGTACAACGACGAAGAACTCAATCCCGTGCTCCGTGGACAAAAAGGGTAAATCCACCCACATTCTTGTCATTCGCTTATCAGCAATGGGCGATGTGGCCATGACCGTTCCCGTAATTGGCACATTGACCCGCAACTATCCGGAACTTCAACTTACGGTTTTGACCAAAAGGAACTTTATGCCCATTTTCCATGGAATGGAGCGGGTGAAGGTAATCGAGGCCGATGTAAAGAAAAGACACAAAGGGTTAATCGGGTTATGGCGATTGTACCAAGAGCTGAAACCAATGCAGTTTGATGCGGTCGCCGACCTTCATAACGTGTTGCGAAGTAGGGTACTCAAAAAGTATTTTGCATTGGATCGCATTCCATTTGTTCAGATGGATAAAGGGCGCAGCGAAAAGAAAGCGCTTACCCGATCCAAGAACAAAGTGTTCAAGCAACTGAAGACCACACACCAGCGCTACGCCGATGTGTTTGCCCAATTGGGTTTTTCCATTGATTTGAATCAACCTCAGCTACTGGAGCGACATCAGCTTTCCGATAAATTGCTGAATTTGATACACCAAGACACCAAAAAATGGGTGGGTATTGCCCCTTTTGCGGCCCACGAAGGGAAGATGTATCCTTTTTCTTTGATGCAAGCAGTGGTGGAGCAACTCAATAATACCGGAAAGTATAAAATACTGCTTTTTGGAGGTGGACCTCATGAAACAAGTCAGTTGGAAGCATTGTCAAGCGGTTTGGATAATACAATTTGTGTAGCTGGAAAGCTTAATCTATCCGAAGAATTGCAACTGATCTCCAATTTGGATGTAATGTTGTCCATGGACAGTGGCAATTCCCACTTGGCGGCCAATTTTGGCATCCCCGTGGTTACCATTTGGGGGGTTACCCATCCCTATGCCGGCTTTTATCCGTTTCATCAACCGATGGAAAATGCATTGCTGGCAAACAGGGAGCAATATCCGCTGATTCCTACCTCAATTTATGGAAATAAAGTGCCTCAGGGGTACGAATCGGTCGTGGAAACCATTCGGCCTGAACAGGTTGTGGAAAAGCTTAACCAAATTTTGAAAGGCTAGGCCAATACTTCGCTAGCCGAAATAGACCTAAAATATTGCTTTAACTGTTGAATGTACTGGTATTTTAATTGACGGTTAGAGCTATCCGTCATCAAGGATCGCATGCCCAGATACGAAGCGATGATATAGGTGGCAGCACCCTCACAATCCACATGACGGGCGATATGGCCATCCACTTTACCCCGTTTCAGTACGGCAACTAGGTTTACTTCCCAGACACTGATGATATTTTTAAGATACCCACAGATTTCATTATTGCGCTTGTTGAATTCGGTCAAAAAATCGTTCAGCATAAAGCCATAAGCCATTTCATTTTTCTTGCCGGGTTCCAAGGCGTTCTCCAAGCTTTCCACAATCACCGGTAGTGGATTCTCATCCGTATCCAACGGCTCAATTAAAAGCGCGTAGACTTTTTGTACAATAAGGTTCTGTACAATATTGATAAAATAATCTTCTTTGGATTTAAAGTGATGGTAAAAGGCACCTTTGGATAGGGACAATTCCTGTAGGATATCATCCAAACTGGTGTTGTAATAGCCTTTTTCGTTGAAGATTTCGAGACCTTTTCCACACAAGCGGTGCATGGTCTCCCTTCGTTTGAGGGTCATTTCCATAAGATTTGGGTTTAGACTGTTTAGTCTGTGACAAAGATTGGTCGGAAAGGAGGCAACCCAAAGAATACAAGACGTACTTCCCTTAAAAATCGGTAAAGTGTTCAAAAACCGATGAATTGCCAAAATCCCAAAAAACAAACCGACTTAGGGGTCGGTCAATTGACATAACGGATTCGTTAAAAGGAGTGGGTAAGGCGTCAATTGCAGATGGCTTTTTAAGCCAAAAAATTCTAACTTCAAGTATGCAATTAAAAAAACGGATTTTATCAAAATTCAGGCAACCATTTATAGAATATTTACGTCTTTATATTTGGAGTAACCACCTGAATTTAAAACTAACCAAACCCACTAAATATGAATTCAAATCAAAAAACAGGTAGAATTATTGGTGTATTATTATTATTCGTTTTTGTTTCAGGCATTATAATTTTCCAATTTTTACAAGGTTCTGTACTTTTTTCAGACAATTTTCTTATTACCACCTCTGAAAATTCTAACCAAATCATCAGTTCAGTTGCCCTCGGAATCTTTAGCGGAATTGCATCAATAATTATTGCCGCAATGCTATTACCAATTTTTAAAAGATATAGTATAAGTTTAGCGTACTTATACCTTGCGTTTTGCATTCTAAACTTTATTGCCATTATGATTGATAATGTTAGTGTAATATCTATGTTGGAATTGAGTAAAGAATACCTGAAAAATGGAAGCGATAATTCGTTTAAAATTTTAGAGCCCCTTGTTTCCGGAAAACATTGGTGGACACATTATTTTTATCTATTAATTTCTTGCTTTCCAGTTTTTGTTTTGTACTACACATTGTACCTATCTAAACTTGTTCCGAGAATAATTTCTATTTTTGGAATAATTGCAGTAGTTCTTATGTTCATTGAGGAATTATTTTCAATTTTCGGAAACAGTATCAGTATGAATATGCTTCTTCCAATAGGCTTAATTCAATTAATTCTTCCCCTTTGGTTACTATTCAAAGGACTGAATTCACCAATATTGGAAACTGAAATTGAACAACAACATTAAGAACAAAAAACTGCACACAACAATGTATAACCGCAATTACGACGGATTCGACTACGTCCGAATCCACTCGGAATTGCTAACGTCAGTTTTTAACCGAAAAACATTAACTTTAAATCCGTAACTGACGGTTATACGAGCCGATAAGTGAAATCCTCCAAACTTTTATTGTAGAAAATCAAGCCACCGTGCCTTGGCAACTACTTCCGGCCCCTGCCGTACACCCATAACAGTGCTGCGAAATCACAATCTCACGGTCATTCAACAGGTCTTCATTATAATCTTTAATGTGTTTTACCTTGCTGGCCACCTTTAGGTTGAGCATTTGGTTAAAGTCGCAATCGTAGAGCCAACCATCCCAGCTCACCGAAATGGTGTTGGTGCACATCACATTTTCCACCGCTGCAGGGTTATAGGCCTCCACCAGCGCATACATATAATCCTCATAATTATCCGAAGCGATCAAATAGTCCAAAAAGCGGGATATGGGCAGATTGGTAATCGCAAACAGGTTATGGAACTCAATATTGAAATCTTCCTTCAATGCTTTTTTAAAGTCGCGCTCCATGGCCGCTTGGTCACCCGGTAAAAAGGCCCCGGAGGGATTGTAGACCAAATCCAACCGTAGGTTGCTATCGGGCATACCATAGCCGACTGCATTCAAATCTTGCAGTGCTTGAATGGACTTATCAAAAACCCCATCGCCACGTTGCTTGTCGGTTTTGCCCCGAGTGTAGTGCGGCATAGAGGAAACCACATGCACATTGTGCTTTTTAAAGAACTCGGGCAGATCATGGTATTTTTTGTTGGAACGAATAATGGTGAGGTTGGAACGCACAATAAAATCTTGGATGCCCGCTTTGGCCGCTTCTTCCACAAACCATCTGAAATTGGGGTTCATTTCTGGGGCACCACCCGTTAGGTCCAAGGTGTGGGCTCCAGTATTCCGAATGACTTCCAAACACCGCTCCATGGTTTCGCGTGTCATGATTTCCTTTCGGTCCGGACCGGCATCCACATGGCAATGCTCACAGACTTGGTTGCACATATACCCCACATTGATCTGTAGGATTTCCAAGGTTTTGGGCTTTAACGGAAACTGTCCCGTTTTGGCAATCTTATCCTTGAAATAGGGCAACTCACCATCGGCAAACAACGCACCATTCAAAATTTCCAACTGTCGGTTGGTATTGGCGAGTTCATTTTCCCGTGCCTTCAACGACTTTTTTGCCGCTTTCTTAATATCTGATAATATGCTTTGTCCCATTTATGAGTTCTAAAATTGTTTGGAAGCCTTTTTATTCCTAACACCTAAACAGCGCAGCGTTACATGGAAAGCTTATTGTATTTATTCATCATCTGTACCCCATGAACCAGCGTAGCACCACTTTCAATGGCGGCACCGGCATGTACAGCTTCCATCATTTCTTCTTTGGTAATACCTCTTTGGAGTCCATCTTTGGTGTAAGCGTCAATGCAATAGGGGCACTTCACTACGTGGGCCACCGCTAATGCAATCAGTGATTTCTCCCGTGCACTTAGTGCACCTTCTTCGAAAACCTTACCGTAATAATCAAAAAATTTGTTTCCCAGTTCTTCGCTCCATTCGGTGATGGAACCAAATTTCCGTAAATCTGCTGGGTCGTAATATGAGTTTGCCATGTTCTGTTTTTTAGTGGATTATCGACATAGGCCATCAAGGCAATTTCATGTCGGGATTATAAATTAAATAGGAGAGCCAAGTACTAGGACTCAGCAGGAATAATTAGGCAAACGCAACTGGCGAACCCTTATTAAAAGGAATGAAAAGGAATATTTTTTTCTTGGTAGTCTGACCAACTTCAAAAAATGCTATGGTAAGTTCCAGCAATTTTGAAAAAAGAGAGAGCCAACCTTTGACCAAAGTGGTAACATGGTTGGAAAGCCGTTTGATATCGTTAGCGGAATCAATATCCATCAATCGGTCCAAAGAAAAGACCGTACAACCCAAAGACTCAAAATAATGTTGAGTGGCATTGAACAAGCTAGTCACTTGCCACGGTAGCGCTTCAAACGAATCTTGATGAAAGTTGGAACGGTGCAGCCCCAACAAATAAAAGCCTCCATCTACAGCTGGTCCTAAAACTGTTTTACCGAGTTGGAGTTGTTCATAGGCCTCCAGCAGATGTTGGGTCTTCAACTGCGGGCTGTCATTTCCAATAGCGATGATATTGGCAAAACCGGAATCAAATATAGATTGAATGGCATGGGTAAACCGCTCGCCAAACGTTTCACCGCACTGTTCCCGTTCCGTAAAATGAAAATAAGGCAGGCCGGTGTTCTTTACAATCTTTAACGAGTGTTGCGTAAGTGCATCAAAAAGCGAAGTGTCGCCCCCAATTTTTTTGATATGGCTATCCTCGTCCGCGGAGTTTGCGAATACCAAAATGGCGGTATCAAAGTTTGTGTTTGAATGCAATTATTCGATGTTTATCCTAAACATACAACAATTCTTACTATTGATTTTGGTCGAAACACATCAATTTGTATTACAGATTTGGGAGGATAGTTTCAATTTTAACATTCCGACCCACTGGTCGGTTTTGAAAATGAGGCCATTAAGATTCGTGGATAAAAATCACATTCAATTCGATTAAAGGTTGAAAAACGACCTGTTTTCAAAAGCGACAGACCACCCGGTCGGTAAATTTCCATTTCAGAAAACCAAAACAGACCGCCGAAATAATGTTTTTTTAACCGAAATCCCCAGTTTTGACCATGCCAGCCACCACGCAATGCTATACCTTTGTGCATCATTGTTTTACTAGCACAAAATGTTCGAAGGTAAATCCATTGGTTTGGTGCTTTCAGGCGGGGGTGTCCGCGGAATGGCACATATAGGGTTGATAAAAGCACTCAAAGAGCATGGACTTGAGGCCCAAATGGTAGCCGGTTCCAGTGTGGGTGCTTTGGTCGGTGCGTTATATGCCAACGGAAACTCAGTGGAGAGCATGCTGGACTTTTTCCGGAAGACCCCCTTGTTTCAATACAGCTTTTTTGCCATCAACAAACCAGGGTTTATTGATACGGAACGTTATTTCAGCATTTTTAAAGGCTATTTTCCTAAGGATACTTTTGAAAGTTTGGAAAAACCCTTGTATGTAGTCGCTACCGATTTATTGAGTGGGGAGGAAAAAGTGTTCAATCAAGGGGAATTGATTTTGCCTCTTTTGGCATCCGCGGCCCTAACCCCTGTTTTTAGTCCTGTGGAGATTGAAGGTATTCTTTATGCCGATGGAGGAATCATGAACAACTTTCCAAAGGAATATCTGGAGGATAAAGTGGACTTTTTGATTGGAAGCAACGTTTCCATTGCAGCAGAAATCCATAAAAATGACCTACGGAACTCCATTCAATTGGCCGGAAGGGTCACTAGTTTAATGATTTATGCCTCTAGCAAGGAAAAAGTGAACCAATGCCATCTTTTTATTGAGCCCAAAGAACTGGACAAGATTGGTGTGTTGGATAAAAAGGGCATTGAAAATGCCTTTTCCATTGGCTACGAACATGGCAACAGAGCCATTGAACAATTATTGGCCTCCAAAAACTATACGTCGTCGTAGTCCACCTTAAGGGTTGGGGTCAACGGGTGTGCTTGGCAGGTAAGAATTAAGCCTTCGGCAACTTCGCTATCCGTTAAAATCTGGTTTTTGGCCATTTCAGCTTTTCCCTCCTTAATACGGGCAATGCAACTACTGCACACCCCTCCTTGGCACGAATATGGCGCGTCGATGTCCTCGTTGAGCACCGCATCGAGCACTCTTTCCTTTTTGTCCATGACCAAAGTGAAGGTCTCATCGTCCAGAATGATTTCAACCGTGGTCTTACCTTCCAAGTTTTCGGCCATTTCATCTTCCTCATCCGAAGAGGTGAACAATTCAAAATGGATTTTATCAGGAGAAACACCATTATCCTTTAACGTATCCGAAACGGCATGAATCATTTCTTCGGGTCCGCAGAGATAAAATGCATCGAACGGGGTCTCTTTATACTTGTTTTTGACCACAAAATTCACTGTGGAGCGCTCAATTCTTCCAAAAAGAGCCTCGTCTGCGTTGGCCCTACTGTAGACATATTGAACAAAAAACCGTTCGGAATATTTTTCTTTAAGGTGTTGAATTTTATGGAAATACATGGTCTCTTCCGGACTTTGATTTCCAAAAACCAATACAAAAGTGTTTTCTGGATTGCTTTCCAGAACCGTTTCCGCAATGCTCATGATGGGGGTAATACCACTTCCTGCGGCAAAAGCGGCCACATTCTTTTTTTCCGAAGTAGCTTCAAAAGTAAAGCGTCCTTCTGGGTGCATAACTTCCAAAACATCACCAGCTTTCAGATTTTCATTGGCAAAAACCGAAAATGTACCACTCGGCATTTTTTTGATGCCCACAGTTAACTTTCCAGATGAAGGTGCCGAAGAAATAGAATAGGCCCGACGAAGTTCCTTTCCATTCATGGGATATTTAATGGTGATGTACTGGCCAGCCTTAAAGGTATAGGTGCTTGCAAATGCTTCGGGAACCTCAAAAGTTAGTGCTACCGCGTTGGGGGTTAATCTATCTACTGCTGAGATTTTTAACGCATGTGAATCGCTCATGAAAACAATTTTGCTGCAAAACTAAGGATTACCCTTATTTTTTACCTCGATTTTTGTAAAAAGGATGCGTATTGTAACAAATCGCATACCTTGTATACTAACAAAAAAACTACCAACCATGTTAAAACGTTTCCTTGGACTTCAATGGAAATCTTTTTTTAGGGCAGCATCATTCAAGACCGAGATTTGGATTAAAATCTTGATGGGGATTGGTGCACTCTATTTTATTCTTGTTTTTTTGGGGATGGGTTTTGGATCGTATTTTATGATCAAGAAAGCCGGAATCGGTGACCCATTGCGCATCGTGAATCAATACATGATCTACTACTTGGCCTTTGACTTGGTTTTGCGGTACATGCTCCAAAAGATGCCCGTAACCAACATAAAGCCGATGCTGTATTTACCCATCAAAAAGAGCACGGTGGTGAACTACTCCCTTGGAAAGACGGTGATTTCCTTTTTCAACATTATGCATGCCTTTTTCTTTGTGCCCTTCAGTATTGTACTGGTGATTGAAGGCTATTCCTTTGTATCTGTTATTGGATGGCATTTGGCATTTATGGCGCTGATTTATGTGAACAACTTCATCAATGTAATGGTCAATAATAAGGATAGCGTCTTTTATGTTCTTGCAGCACTGTTTTTGATTGCCGGTATTTCTCAATACTACCAATGGTTTGATATCACACAGTACACCCAACCCATTTTTGATTTCTTCTTTGATAAACCTTGGACAGCGATGGTTCCTTGGCTTTTGTTGATGACGCTCTATTTTTCGGCCTTTTCCTATTTCAAAAAACATATGTATTTGGATGGCGGTCTGGCCACCAAACAATCCGAAGCCAAAACGGAGAACCTGGATTGGCTCAATCGCTTTGGGAACCTGGGTACTTTTTTAAAGAACGACATCAAACTAATCAAACGAAACAAACGTTCCAGAACAGCAGTAATCGCGGGCTTCTTTTTTATTTTTTATGGGATGCTCTTCTTTACCGGTGCCCTCGAAGTTTATGAGGGTCCGTTTTGGAGCATCTTCGCTGGAATCTTTGTCACAGGCGGCTTCCTTTTCAGTTTTGGACAATATGTGCCCAGTTGGGACAGCAGTTACTATCCGCTGATGATGAGTCAGAACATACAGTACAAGGAGTACCTTACCTCAAAATGGTATTTGGTGATTATCGCAACCATAATTTCCACCATTTTGGCTTCTTTTTATCTCTATTTTGGATGGGAGGCCTATGCCGCCGTATTGGTCGGGGCTATTTACAATGTTGGTATCAACAGCTATTTGGTGCTTTGGGGAGGCGCTTATGTGAAGACGCCCATCGACCTCACTTCCAACAAAAAAGCATTCGGGGACAAACAGGCATTTAATGCAAAGACACTGTTGCTGACCTTACCCAAATTGGTTCTGCCCATCATTATTTATGCCATTGGCCATTTTTTGGTCAGTCCCTTGGTCGGATACCTTTGCGTGGCCCTAGTCGGCTTGCTTGGCTTTGTGTTTAAGAACAAGGCATTTAAAATGATAGAGGGCATTTATAAAAAAGAGAAGTATAAAACCTTATTGGCTTACAAACAGAAATAATCATGATCACAGCGCAAAATTTAACCAAAACGTATACGCAAACGGTGCTGAACATAGACCAATTGGAGATTCCCAAAGGACAAAGCTTTGGCTTGGTGGGGAATAACGGTGCGGGTAAAACCACCTTGTTTAGTTTGTTGTTGGATTTGATTCAGCCCACCACGGGACACATTATAAACAATGATGTGCAAGTGGACCAGAGTGAAGCCTGGAAACCGTTCACTTCCGCATTTATCGATGAGACTTTTTTGATAGGCTACCTTACCCCTGAAGAGTATTTCTACTTTATCGGGGAATTGCGGGGTAGGAACAAAGCCGATGTGGATGCCTTGTTGGCTAACTATGAAGATTTTTTCCATGGCGAGATTTTGGGACAGAAAAAATACCTAAGGGATCTTTCCAAAGGAAATCAAAAGAAAGTTGGCATTGTTGCGAGTTTTATCGGGAACCCCGAGGTGGTGATTCTGGATGAGCCTTTTGCCAATTTAGACCCCACCACCCAAATTCGGTTAAAGGGTATCATCAAGGATTTGGCCGCCAAGGAGGGTGTCACCGTTTTGGTCTCTAGCCATGACCTGATTCATGTTACCGAAGTTTGTGAGCGCATTGTTGTATTGAACAAGGGAGAAATTGTGAAAGACATAAAAACCTCAACCGAAACCTTAAAAGAGTTGGAGGCCTTCTTTGGAGGATAAAAAAGGCACTTCAAAGAAGCGCCTTTTCCAAAGTTTTCAAAGGAATTTTACTCGCACATGGCCGAAGTATCATAATGGAACGACACCTTTTTGATTTTCCCATCCTGCACTTGGTATAGGGCAACTTCCTCCATATTCATTCGTGTGCCGTCTTTAAAAGTGGCATCACTGGTCATGGCCACGGCAAAATGATTCCCAGCCACCACAGGATCACCTACAGTGCCGCCATGGGTTTCTTTAATGCCTTCAACCCATTGCTGAAAGCCCTTTAAAATATTGTCCAATCCCTCGGTAACCTCATTGGGCATCCCAGGCATTTCCAAGCTAACGGCATCTTTCGCATAAAGCTCATAGGCTTCGGCATGTTTGCCCTCTCTGCAAAGGGCGACTAATTTGTCTGCAACTTCTTGTGTGCTCATGTTGTATTTGTTTTATGATTAATGAATAAACTTCCTTGGTTAAATCCGAAATGATTAAGGCTAAGCTACGAAAGCACAAAACGCGAGAGTAAGGGCAAAAAAGACACTTTAACGGGTTGTTTCTGCCATCAATATCTACTACATTTAACGCTCGTAAATCCATGGTTATGAAACATGTAAGCATTTTGGTGCCCAAAGGCAATGCTATTTTGAGCAGTGTGGTGGGTCCGTACAAGATTTTGTCTGCAGCCAACCGGTTTTTAAAGAGTACCGGGGTTAGAAATGATGATTTTTTCGACATCCATCTGGTGGGGTTGGATTCAGAACAAACCCTCTACAATGGATTGTTCAGCATTCATTGTGACAAGACCATTGACCAAGTGGACAAGACCGACCTTATCTTGATTCCGGCCCTCCGGACTGATAAATTGGTTGATGAACTCAAGCTCAACCAACCTTTCGTGGATTGGATCATCACTCAACGCAACCGAAACAATACCGAAGTGGCCAGCATGTGCCTGGGGGCTTTTGTTCTGGCTCGCACGGGTTTGGTGGATGGTAGGCAGTGCTCTACCCATTGGGCGGCCATGGAACTGTTTAAACGGATGTACCCCCAAGTGAACCTTGTCTCAAACAAGATTGTTACCGAAGAAGACGGTATCTACACCAGTGGCGGGGCCTATTCTTTTTTGAATTTGATGATTCACCTTATTGAAAAATTCTGTGGACGGGAAGCGGCCATTTACATCTCCAAATTTTTTGAGATTGAAATAGACCGCGAAGACCAAAATCAATTTGTCATTTTTCAGGGTCAGAAAGAGCATGATGACACAGCCATTAAAGCGGCCCAAAATTATATTGAGGACAATGTGAACGATAAAATATCGGTGGAAGAACTGGCCCAAAAGTTTGCCATCAGCAGCCGGAATTTTGTGAGACGATTCAAAAAAGCAACGCAGAATACCCCTTTGGAATACATTCAGCGTGTAAAGATGGAAGCGGCCAAACGTAGTTTGGAAACCACCCAGCAAAACGTGAACGAAATCATGTATCAAGTAGGCTATGCCGATCAAAAGGCGTTCCGAACCGTGTTCAAAAAATATGTGGGATTGTCTCCTGTGGCCTACAAAACAAAATACAACCGGGCACAACTGGAATATGAAGGCCCCAACTCTTGGTGATACCATTCTTTTATTATTTTGGCTTTATCTTATTCTTTAAAAATGTCCAGTGATATTGATTTATTGATTGACTTTTACCAATCAGAAAAGCAACGTTTAGTAAGCTCTATTGAAGAAAATAAGAGAGATAAAGATTATTTTGCAGTGGAAAAGAATTTTGATGAACTGGAACACATTCAAAGAGAATTGGACTGTTTGTGCGAGCTAAAAAACCCGTTCTACCCAAAAATCAAAAGGTTGGAGATGCAAATAGCATTTTTCAGACAAAAGGAAAATCAAAGTCCTGAACCGGACAACTACTTCCAAGAAAAAATTGCAGAAGCCGAGTATGCTCTGAAAGCATTGAGAAACAAAAAAGCTCACACAACCTCGGACGAGACCCAAATAGTTGATGAGGCAATTTTTTCGCTGCTAAAAGGAAAGATTTATGGTTTTAGCATTCACTTTGATGAGAAGAATGAGGTGTTGCTCTGCAAAGACCATAATCTTGATAATAGTATTGCTATTTCGGTCAAAGTTCAAAATAGAAATGAGGCGGAATGGTTAAAACAACATGGACTCCTAAATAGTCTTGGGCTGGTTTATGATGAGAACTCAAATTGTTTGAAAACTTCCTTCGCACTCAAGAACCCCAAAAATGTTCTTCCTTTAAAGGAAATCATTTCTAGAATTACCATTGGTCTAAAAGGAAGTATTAGGCCAAGAGGCTCTATATACTTGAAGGTGATTCCACTGGACAAAAAATAATCGCATTTTATCGATAAGCCTTATAATAATCTCTGTTTTTTTCAGTTAAGGTTACACACGATTATCCATAATTTTGAAGCTTCGTAAAACACTTATCATCGCCATTGTTCTGGGAGGGCTGCTGTTCAGTTCATGCTCTACCAAAAAGGACAAGTTCATCAACCGGAATTGGCACGCCCTCAACACCAAGTACAATACCTTGTACAATGGCAATATTGCTTTTGAGCAGGGAAGGGAGGAGCTGAATGCCAATTATAGGGATGATTATTGGGAAATTCTTCCGGTAGAACGTTTGGAGGTGACCGATGAAGTTAAACTCGATTCAGAGAACAACAACCCCAACTTTATCATTGCTGAGGAAAAGGCCACCAAGGCCATCCAAAAGCATAGCATGGACATTAAAGATGAAGAGCGAAATCCTCAAACGGATGAAGCTTTCCTCCTTCTGGGAAAGTCACGTTATTTTGACCAACGCTACATTCCTGCCCTCGAATCCTTCAATTACATCCTTAGAAAATATGTGCAGAGCGATAAACTGAATGAGGCCACCATTTGGCGGGAAAAGACCAATATGCGGTTAGACAATCCTGAGGTAGCCATCAAAAACCTCAAGCGATTGTTCAAGTACGAATCGTTGAAAGACCAAGAATATGCCGATGCGAATGCCGTTTTGGCCCAGTGCTACATCAACCTGAATGCTCCTGATACTGCCATTCAGAAATTAAAGATTGCCCAGGCCTACACCAAAAAGAATCCCGAAAAAGGACGATACCTGTTCATTATTGGGCAGCTATATGACCAATTGGGGCATAAGGACAGTGCCAATTACGCTTTTGATAAGGTTATTGCCCTGAACCGGAAATCGCCGCGAGTGTATATGATCAATGCGCACCTCCAGAAAATTCGGAATACGCAAATCACCGATGCAAACCAAGAAGAGCTATTGGAATACTTGACGGATTTGGAAGAAAATCGGGAAAATCGACCCTTTTTGGATAAGATTTATCGGGAAGTGGCCCAGTTCCATTTGGCCAACAAAACAGATAGTTTGGCCTTGGTGTATTACAACAAATCGCTCCGGGCTACTCAAGGCGAACGCAAATTGAATGCCCTCAACTACCAGAGTCTGGCGGATTATTATTTTGATCAAGATGAGTACAAAACCGCTGGTGCTTATTATGACAGTACCCTTATCAACCTTGTAGAGAATACAAGAAAGCACAGGGACATTAAAAAGAAACTGGACAATTTGGAAGACGTTATCAAGTATGAGGACATTGTGCAATATACCGACAGTGTCATTACCGTTTACCAAATGCCCGAGGCAGAGCGAAAGGCCTATTTTGAAGATTATATCGCTGAACTGAAACGTATCGCCGAAGAAGAAGAGGCCAAAAAACAGGCAAAAGCTGAGGCTGGGTTTGCCACGTTTGCCAACAGTAAGGGTGGAAAAGAGAACAAAGGCAAATTTTACTTTTACAATATCACCAGTTTAGGATACGGCAAGAACGACTTCAGGACCCGATGGGGTGAGCGCACCTTGGAAGACGACTGGCGTTGGAGCAACAAATCCAGAACCTTACTTTCTGAAGCTACCGGAGAGCAGGTGGCTGGCAATGACCCATCAACCCAAAACCTCACAGAAGACCAAAAATATTCAGTGGATTATTATTTGAATCAAATCCCTACTGATGTTTCCGTAATTGATAGTCTATGGACAGAGCGGAACTTCGCCAACTATCAATTGGGGTTGATTTACAAGGAAAAATTCAAAGACAATCTCTTGGCGGCCGCCAAGCTGGAACGGGTTTTGGCATCCAATCCAGAGGAGCGCCTGATTCTTCCCTCAAAATATAATCTGTACAAGATTTATGAGGAAAGTGGTAGTCCCTTGGCTCAGAACATGAAGCAAGATATCATTACCAACCATTCAGATACGCGCTACGCAGAGATTCTTTTGAATCCGCAGGCGGTTTTGGAGGGAAATACCGACAGTCCCGATGCGCGATATGCTGCTTTGTTTAAAATGTATGAGCAACAGGAGTACCTTCAGGTCATCACACTTTCCGAGGAATACATCAATAAATTCACAGGAGACCCTATTGTTCCCAAATTTGAAATGTTGAAGGCAAATGCTATCGGTCGTTTGCAAGGATTTGAGCCGTTCAAAGAGGCTTTGAACTACGTAGCACTTACCTACCCCAACAATCCTGAAGGAAAAAAGGCAGAGCAAATGGTGGAAGAGCAGTTGCCCAAATTGGAGAACAAGGAATTCTCTCCAGAAACGGGTTCCGTGGGTGCATCCAATTGGAAGGTGGTCTTCCCCTTTAAAATAAGGGACGATGAAAAAGCGTTACACTTAAAGAAACGATTGGAAGATGCCATAACGGACCTTCATTACAATAATGTGATTTCCAAGGACATCTATAATTTGGAAGATGAGTTTGTGGTGGTGCATGGTTTTAAGTCTAAGGATTTTGCCCTTGGCTTTGCCGAGCTTATTAAAAACAACAAGGACTACCGCATTAAAGATGAGAATTTTGTAGTTTTATCGGAGAACTATAAAATTGTTCAGGTCCACAAGAATTTAGAATCATACAAAGAACATATTTTAACCCCAAAACCTTAGAACACAATGTTTTCTGACAACAAAAAACCCAGACCTATGAATGAACTTGGCGGACAACCCAACAGAATTGAAAAGAACACAAAAATTAAAGGAGACATTACTTCCGAAGCCGATTTTAGAATCGATGGGAAATTGGAAGGAAATGTAAAAACATCTGGTAAAGTGGTCATTGGAAAAGATGGCTACATCAATGGAAAAGTGGAATGTGTGAATGCTGATATCGAAGGAAAATTCAACGGTGAACTTTTGGTAAAGGATTTACTTTCCTTAAAGGCCTCGGCCATTATTGAGGGCACCGTATCTGTGGCCAAACTGGCCGTTGAACCCGGAGCTACCTTTAATGCAGCTTGCACCATGGGCAAAGGAGCCGCAACAACAACTTCGTCCACCGCTGCACCAAAATTGGAGTCCACCAAGAGCAATGAGCCAGCAAAAGCCTCCTAAAAAGAAGAACACCTTCAAAAATGCAGCCATCCTAACAGGTATTGGCTTTGAAATGGGGGCCATAATTTATTTGTCCGTACATGGCGGAAAATGGTTGGACGCAGAATATCAGAATGAGAAAAATATTTTCACGGTAATTGCCACTTTATTGGGAGTGGCAATTTCTATTTGGCTAGTTTTGCAACAGTTAAAACGTATTAAATATTGATGTCAAAACTCAACCTGTTCACCCAGTTTCTCCTTCTTCTTTTGGTTTTATTGATTTTGGCCTTTGCAGGCCATTTGTTTCTTTTATCAAGTAAAAATCTACCACTTTACGGCAATTTAATCGTACGCTCCTATATGGTCAACGGGGTTTTGGCTGCAATTATTTTCGGGTTGTTGTTCCGATTTAGGGAACGGCTCAAGAACCAAATTGGGTTTTTGTTCATGGGTGGAAGCTTGGTGAAATTTGTGTTTTTCTTCATCTTTTTCTACCCAACTTACATCAGTGATGGGGATATGTCCGGTCAAGAATTCGCTGCTTTTTTTGTCCCCTACGCTATCGCTCTTTTTTTAGAGACTTTTTTTGCTTCCCGAATGCTCAAAATTTTAGAGGAATCCTCTGAGGATTAGGCGACTCAAAATCCTCAAAAATAAAAGTTTGAAAGCTTTTTTCTTTTTGGAAGAATGGCTTACATTTGCACCGATTTTGAGAGACCGATATTTTGAGCGAAATGCGAAAAACTTTTTTTACGAGATTATTTCTTGTCGGAACACTATTGTTGGCCCAGTTCACTTTTGCTAATGAACAGGAACATGAAACAGAAGAACACGGCGGGGATTTAAAGGTTGAAATTAAGGAGTACATTTCCCACCACCTTAAGGATTCACACGACTTTTCCTTATTCTCTTATACTGCGGAGAACGGTGAGCACAAATATGTTGGTTTTCCTTTGCCCGTTATTTTAATTGACGATGGGTTGAAGGTTTTCTCTTCCTCAAAATTCAATCACGGGGAAACCGTGGCTGAAGTGGACGGCAATTACTACAGGCTGTACCACAGTAAAATTTACAAAACAGACGCAGAGGGCACTATAAAATATGACTCTGAGCACGGAGGTGTTTCCCATGACACGGAAGATGCTTTTGGGGAAGAGGTGGTCATTGATAATATACACCCATCGAACGAAAAACCGTTGGATTTCTCCATTACCAAAAATGTGGTAATGATCATTGTTACCGGTTTGTTGATGTTATGGTTGTTCACTAGCTTGGCAAAATCGTATGCCAAGAACGGCGGTATTCCAACAGGAGCAGGACGCTTTTTTGAGCCTATTATATTATATGTAAGGGACGACATTGCCAGACCAAACATTGGTGAGGCTAAGTATAAGAAGTACATGCCTTACTTGTTGAGTATCTTTTTCTTTATTTGGTTCTTGAACATTTTTGGTTTGACCCCACTTGGAATCAACGTAACAGGAAACATCGCCATTACGTTTGCGTTGGCATTGATGACGTTCTTGTTCACGAACTTTACCGGAACAAAGGATTACTGGATGCACCAATTTAATCCCCTTGGAGATTCCATGCCTTGGTACGCCAAGATACCGTTGTATTTGATTTTGGTGCCTATTGAAATATTGGGATTGTTCATTAAGCCATTCTCCCTGTTGATTCGTTTGTACGCGAACATGCAGGCAGGTCACATTGTATTGATGAGCTTGATTGGATTGATGTTCATCTTTAAAAGTTGGATTGGAAGCCCATTGTCCTTCGGACTGGCCTTTGCCATTTCATTGATAGAAGTATTGGTAGCATTGCTACAAGCCTATATTTTCACCATGTTGAGTGCGTTGTACTTCGGATTTGCTTCCGAGGACCATCACGCAGAAGGTCATGAAGATGACCCAGAGTTGATGCATTTATAGAATATGTCATTCCCGCTGTTCCCTGAGCGGAGTCGAAGGGAAGCAGGAATCCAGTAAGTTGAATTTTTAATTTTAAACTAGATAGATATGGAAGTTCCAGTAATGGTAGGTGCAGGTTTGGTTGTAATCGGTGCAGGTATCGGTATCGGTAAAATTGGTGGTTCCGCTATGGAAGCCATCGCTCGTCAGCCTGAAGCTTACGGAAAAATCCAAACAGCGATGTTGATTGCAGCAGCGTTGATTGAAGGTATTGGTTTTGCTGCTCTTTTTGCAGTGTAATCAAAAAACCCAAAGTAAAGGTTGTAACGGTTGGTTGCAGCCTTTACTTAGTTTATAGTTGAAAAATATTAAAATATAGTTATGAAGTTATTGGAAGAGTTTTCGTTGGGGCTGTTTTTTTGGCAAACCCTTTTGTTCGGATTGCTGTTGTTCCTTTTGTGGAAATTTGCATGGAAACCTATCCTGAAAGCAGTAAACGATCGTGAGGAAGGCATCAAAAATGCTTTGGATGCTGCCGATGCTGCCAAAAAGGAAATGCAGAACGTTACTGCCGATAGCGAGAAATTGTTGAAGGAAGCCAGAGCGGAGCGCGATGCTTTGTTGAAAGAAGCCAGGGAGCTTAAGGAAGGAATCGTTTCTGAAGCCAAAGAACAGGCCAAGATTGAAGGCGATAAAATGATCAAGCAGGCGCAGGCTACTATCGAAAGTGAAAAGAAAGCCGCTGTTGCTGACATTAAAGCACAAGTAGCCAACCTTTCGTTGGAAATCGCAGAAAAAGTCATCAAAGAAGAATTGTCCGATACCAAAAAGCAACAGAAGTTGGTTGATGATATGTTGGGCGACATCAAATTGAACTAATTGAGCATGAACCAAAACAGGGCAGCCGTACGCTACGCAAAAGCGACCTTGGATTTCGCTATCGAAAAGAAAGCAGCCGATGCTGTTGAAAAAGATATGCGCGAAATTTCAGCGACGATTTCTGAAAGTGATGAATTGGAAAAACTTTTGGAAAGTCCCGTTGTAAAAAGCGAGGTAAAGAAAAATGCGTTGCTTGCAGTTTTCAAGGATTCCTCAGAAATCACCAAAGGACTTATCGAAACATTGATAAGCAACAAAAGGGTGGACATGTTGCGGGAAGTAGCCTTGAAATACATCATCCTTCATGAAAAATTGAAAGGAGAGGATGTAGCTTACGTAACCACAGCTGTCCCCTTGACCGCTGATTTGGAAAAGAAACTATTGGCCAAGGTGAACAACATTACTGGAAACAAGGTCACCATAGAGAACAGGATTGACGAAAGCATTATTGGTGGATTTGTATTGCGCGTTGGCGATTTACAGTATGATGCCAGCATCGCAAACAAATTAAACATTTTAAAAAGAGAATTTACAAATAGTCTATAAAAATGGCAGGAGTAAAAGCCGCTGAGGTATCAGCAATTTTGAAAAAACAGTTATCAGGTTTTGAGGCTACCGCTTCTTTGGATGAAGTAGGTACCGTATTGCAAGTAGGGGATGGTATTGCCCGGGTGTACGGACTTTCCAATGCCCAGTACGGGGAGCTTGTGGAGTTTGATGGTGGAATGGAAGGTATCGTTCTTAACCTTGAGGAAGATAACGTAGGTGTGGTTTTGTTGGGTCCAACCAAAGAAATTGTGGAAGGAGCTACCGTAAAAAGAACACAACGTATCGCATCCATTAAAGTTGGTGAAGGAATTGTTGGCCGTGTAGTGGATACCTTGGGTAACCCTATCGATGGTAAAGGACCTATCTCTGGCGAAACCTATGAAATGCCTTTGGAGCGTAAAGCCCCTGGTGTTATTTATAGACAACCCGTTAACGAGCCATTGCAAACCGGTATCAAGGCGATTGATGCCATGATTCCAGTAGGTCGTGGACAGCGGGAGTTGGTTATCGGTGATAAGCAAACAGGGAAAACCACCGTTTGTATCGATACCATCTTGAACCAAAAAGAATTTTACGATGCGGGTGAGCCCGTTTACTGTATTTACGTAGCGGTTGGTCAAAAAGCATCAACAGTTGCTGCCATCGCAAAAACCTTGGAAGACAAAGGAGCTTTGGCTTACACTACCATCGTAGCCGCGAACGCATCTGATCCTGCTCCTATGCAGGTATATGCTCCTTTCGCTGGTGCAGCGATTGGGGAGTATTTTAGGGATACAGGACGTCCTGCTTTGATTATCTATGATGATTTGTCAAAACAAGCCGTTGCCTATCGTGAAGTATCCTTGTTGTTGCGTAGGCCTCCAGGACGTGAAGCCTATCCTGGTGACGTTTTCTACTTGCACTCAAGATTGTTGGAGCGTGCTGCAAAAGTGATTGCAGATGATGATATCGCAAAAAACATGAACGACCTTCCAGAGGTATTGAAGCCTATGGTAAAAGGAGGAGGTTCTTTGACTGCATTACCCATCATTGAAACCCAAGCAGGTGACGTTTCTGCCTATATCCCAACCAACGTAATTTCCATTACCGATGGTCAGATATTCTTGGAGCAGGATTTGTTCAACCAAGGGGTTCGTCCTGCGATCAACGTGGGTATCTCCGTATCCCGTGTGGGTGGTTCCGCGCAGATCAAGTCCATGAAGAAAGTGGCCGGTACCTTGAAATTGGACCAAGCCCAGTTCCGTGAATTGGAAGCTTTTGCCAAGTTCGGTTCCGATTTGGATGCTGCTACCTTGAACGTTATTGAAAAAGGACGAAGAAATGTGGAGATCTTGAAACAAGGACAAAACGATCCGTTCACCGTTGAAGATCAGGTGGCCATTATCTTTGCAGGTTCCAAAAACCTGTTGCGTGATGTTCCTGTAGACAAGGTAAAAGAATTTGAAACCGATTACTTGGAGTTCTTGAATGCAAAGCACAGAGATGTATTGGATAGCTTAAAAGCTGGAAAATTGACTGATGAGGTTACCGATACCTTGACTGCTGTGGCTAAGGACCTTTCAAGCAAGTACAAAGCATAAAAGATGTCATTCCTGTGGGACCCTGAGCGCAGTCGAAGGGAGGCGCAGGAATCCATAACCAAAAAGATTCCGCATCAAGTGCGGAATGACAAATAAGAA
Organism: Flagellimonas iocasae; assembly: GCF_042682725.1. Lineage (NCBI taxonomy): Bacteria > Pseudomonadati > Bacteroidota > Flavobacteriia > Flavobacteriales > Flavobacteriaceae > Flagellimonas > Flagellimonas iocasae. The sequence continues at coordinate 761,678 of NZ_JBHUHU010000003.1, forward strand.
AATGGCAAATCTAAAGGAAATACGGAATAGGATTACATCCATCTCTTCAACGATGCAGATTACCAGTGCCATGAAAATGGTTTCTGCTGCCAAGTTGAAGAAGGCCCAAGATGCCATCACGGCCATGCGTCCTTATGCAGACAAACTTACCGAGTTGTTGCAAGGGCTTAGTGCTAGTTTGGATGGTGATGCTGGGAGCGCATTTGCGGACAACAGACCCGTAAACAAGGTTTTGGTTGTAGCCATTACTTCAAATAGGGGCTTGTGTGGAGCGTTCAATTCCAATATCATTAAGCAAAGCCGCACTTTGGTAGAACAAACCTATGCTGGAAAGCAGGTGGATTTTGTGACCATCGGAAAGAAAGCCAACGATATCCTTCGTAAAAAGAATACCGTTGTGGCGAACCATAGTAGTGTTTTTGATGATTTGACTTTCGATAATGTTGCTGAAATTGCCCAGTTTTTGATGGATCAGTTTACTGAAGGGAAGTATGACCGTATCGATTTGGTGTACAACAAGTTCAAAAACGCGGCTACGCAGATTGTAATGTCCGAGCAGTTCTTGCCTATTGCCATTTCTGATGAGAACGCTGGTAGCGCTTCAGATTACATTTTTGAGCCTTCAAAAGCCGAGATTGTAGAGCAATTGATTCCAAAGTCATTGAAAACCCAATTGTACAAAGCTATCCGTGATTCGTTTGCCAGTGAGCACGGTGCCCGTATGACCGCCATGCACAAAGCAACGGACAACGCGGCTGAACTTCGAAATGAGCTTAAATTGACGTACAACAAAGCACGTCAGGCTGCCATTACCAATGAAATTTTGGAAATTGTTGGTGGTGCTGAGGCATTGAACAACTAAAGTCACTACACTATAAATTACAAAAGCCGCTTTATGAGCGGCTTTTTTTAGCTTCAAATGTTTTATCGTATTTGGACTAAAGCGTTTTATGTAACTTGTGGGCACCTAGCAAAGGTTTAAAAGAGAACACACCTATTGAATCCGTTAAAGAAGCTTTTTAAACAAACATTTGTTTATGGTCTGGCAACCGTTTTGCCCAGAGTGCTTTCTTTTTTACTAGTGCCGTTGTACACATCTGTAATGACCACGGAGACCTATGGCGAAATTTCAGTGGTCTTCTCTTGGTTTGCCATTTTTAATGTGGTGCTGGCCTATGGCATGGAAACAGCATTTTTCCGATTTTTCAATAAACATTCTGATAAAGAAAGCGTCATTTCTACCTCGCTGATTTCTTTACTGGTGTCTTCCATTTTGTTTTTTGTGGTTGTATTGACCTTCGAAAATGGGTTTGCCATGCTGATAGATGTAAAGGAGTCTCTAATACTTTATATCCTCTTGATCTTGGTATTCGATGCATTGACCATAGTTCCATTTGCATGGTTACGGGCCGATGAACGCCCACTGAGATATTCCATCGTAAAAGTGACCAGTGTAGGTATCAATTTACTGCTCAATATTTTCTTTTTGACGCTTTTGCCCAAAATGGCCATGGAAAATGGTCAACCTCTTTGGTCTGAAATCTATAAGGAGAATTTTCAGATAGAATATGTCTTTATCGCCAACGTAATTTCCAGTGGAGTGGCCCTTATATGGGTCAGCGGACTTTATTTTGATGCCAAATACAGCTTTAATAAACAGCTGTGGAAGGAAATGATGAAGTACGCATTGCCGGTAATGTGGGCGGGAATAGCATTCACGATCAACGAAGTTTTTGATCGTGTGCTCTTGGATCATTTATTACCGGAAGATATCGCTAGGGCAGAAATAGGAAAATATTCCGCATGCTACAAGTTGGCTGTTTTTATGACCCTGTTTGGAACCGCCTTTAGGCTGGGTGTGGAACCTTTCTTTTTTAGCCATGCCAATGCGAAGAATCCCCAAAAAACCTATGCGCAGATTACCAATTACTTTGTAATCATGGGTAGTCTTATTTTTTTCGGAGTCATGGCGTTCATAGATCCCTTAAAAAAAGTATTGGTACGGGATTCCGCTTACTGGGAAGCCATGGATGTGGTTCCCATAATCCTTTTGGCGAGCTTTTGCTTAGGTATTTACCACAACCTATCCGTTTGGTACAAAGTAACGGATAAGACGAAGTATGGCGCCTATATTTCATCTGTGGGAGCAGTGATTACCTTGGTCATCAACATAGGATTCATCCCAAAAATTGGCTATATGGCTTCGGCCTTGGCTACATTGGCCGCTTATGGTTGCATGATGCTCCTATCCTATTTCTTCGGAAAAAAATATTACCCCGTTCCCTATAACATGCGCAAAATCGTGTTCTATCTTTCTGTTTCAATTCTTTTTTCTGCCTTGTCATTCTACGTTTTTAATAGAAATTTAATAGCGGGCAGCCTACTTCTTTTGTTATTTTTGGGATTGATTTACAGAATGGAAGGAGATAATTTAAGAAGCATATTTTTAAAGCGTGAAGATTAAGATCATTAATAAATCGAGCCACAAGCTGCCCCATTATGAAACTTTGGCTTCGGCAGGAATGGACCTCAGGGCCAATATTGAATCACCGATTGTATTGAAACCTTTGGAACGCGCCATTGTTCCCACTGGGATTTTTATGGAACTTCCTGTGGGGTATGAGGCACAAGTAAGACCACGTAGTGGATTGGCAGCTAAGAAGGGCATATCCGTACTTAATGCCCCCGGAACGGTTGATGCAGATTATCGTGGTGAAGTGGGTGTGATACTTGTAAACCTATCCTCGGATGAATTTGTGGTTGAAAATGGAGAGCGCATTGCGCAAATGGTCATTGCCAAACACGAAAGGGCTGAATGGGAAGAAGTGGAATCCCTTTCGGAAACCGATAGAGGAACTGGCGGATTTGGCAGCACTGGCGTACAATAAAGGCAAACACTAACTACGTTATACTAAAAAGAACACATGAAAATAATCGTCCCCATGGCGGGAAGAGGTTCCCGATTACGACCACATACCTTAACCGTTCCAAAACCACTTATCCCCGTTGCGGGAAAGCCTATCGTTCATCGCTTGGTGAGTGACATTGCTAAAGTTTTGGGCGAACCTATCGAGGAAGTAGCTTTTATCTTGGGAGACCCTGCCTTTTTTGGAGATGATATTGTGGAAAGTCTAATGCAGCTGGCAGACGAATTAGGGGCCAAGGGCTCTATTTACAGACAAGACCAACCTTTGGGGACTGGTCATGCCATAATGAGCGCCAAGGCGTCTTTAAGTGGACCTGCTGTCATTGCATATGCGGACACCCTTATTCGGGCGGATTTTGACCTGGACAAGTCCGCAGATAGCGTAATTTGGGTAAAACAAGTAGACCATCCGGAAGCTTATGGCGTGGTAAAATTGAGCGAGCAAAATCAGATTGTGGAACTCGTAGAAAAGCCCAAAGAGTTTGTATCTGATTTGGCTGTAATCGGTATTTACTACTTTAAAGATGTTGGTGTACTAAGGAATGAACTTCAATATGTTTTGGATAATGACATCACCAATGGAGGGGAATATCAAATCAATGACGGAATCAAACGAATGATGGAAAAGGGCATGAAATTTGTTCCAGGTAAGGTGGATGAATGGATGGATTGCGGCAATAAAAATGTGACCGTGGAAACGAATCAGCGGATGTTGGAATTTTTGGAAAAAGATGGAGAAGCCCTCATATCCAATTCAGTAAAACAAGAGAATGCCAATATCATCGAGCCTTGTTTTATTGGAGATAATGTGTTCATCAAAAACACCACGGTTGGGCCCTTTGTTTCAGTCGGCGCCAATACCGTTTTGGAGAATTCCACCATCAAAAACAGTCTTATCCAGAGCAATAGTAAAATATACAATGCCAATTTGGATAATGCCATGATTGGCAATCATGTGGTTTTTAATGGTAATTTTGAAACCATAAGCATTGGGGACTATTCTGTTTTGGAGTAAATGAAGTTGGGAACAATATGAAAAGTAAGTTTCTTCTTTGGATGAGTTTGGCCACGTCCTTGTTGACGTTAAGCCCTTCTTATGCCCAAGAAGAACAGGAAAGTGCTGAGGTTTACCTCGAAGAATATACCGATAAGTTTCAAGAAAACTTTTTTGAAGCGCTCAAGCAAAAAGGCATTCAAAATTATGACCGCGCCATTGATTTATTGCTGAAGTGCAAACAATTGGATCCCTCAAACAGTGTAGTGGATTATGAACTGGCCAAAGCCTATTCTTTGGACAAACAATATGTACAGGCCCAAGAATATGCTGTTAAAGCCTTGAATGCGGAACCAACGGATTTTTGGTATTTGGACAATCTACTCCATGTTTTGGAAAAGGAAGGAAGCCCTTTGGAGGCCGTTAAACAGGATATTCCTTTTGCCAATCAAAAGTTGCAACAAAACCTGGCACTGGGCTACTTTAAAATGCGAAAGTACACAGATGCGCTTAAGGTTTTGGAAGGATTGGGCAGCTCTAAATTCACGGAGGAATTGGCGTCAAAAATCAACGATTCCCTTCAGCTTAAAAAGGAAGAAAGGACAATTTCAGCTACCATGGATAAAAAAGTAGAAACGGATGACCCTACGGCCCAATATAGGTCGCAAATTGAGGAATTGTTTTCTGCGTCAAACTACGGACAGGCCCTCACAGTTTCTAAGGAGGCTCTGGATTCCTATCCGCTGCAGCCGTATTTTTATTATGCTTACGGCACTGCGTTGAACAATACCTCCAACCCCAATAAGGCCATTGAAGTGTTGGAAAGTGGTTTGGACTATCTTTTGGATGATGACCAGTTGGCCAACAAGATGTATAATGAACTTTCAAAAGCATACAACAGTATTGGCAATACCTCCAAAGCAAACGAATATTTGAACAAGATTAAACCAGGATTATGAAGATTGGGAAGAATAGGTTTTTGGGTTTAACGATCGTAATACTCTTTCTAGGAGCCTGTAAGAGTACTAAAACGGTGACCGGCGGTGAAGTGGACGCCCGCATGTCCGCCAAGAATATTATTGATAATCACTATACCAACCAATCCAAGTTTAAGACCTTGAGTGGCCGCATTAAGATTGACTATTCCAATGGCGATGAAAGTCAAGGGGTCAATGTTAGTCTTAGGATGGAAAAGGATAAAGTCATCTGGATGAGCGCTCCCCTTGGAATGGTCAAGGCACACATCACTCCCGATAAAGTTTCTTTTTATAATAAGTTGCAAAACGAATATTTTGATGGTGACTTCAGTTATTTAAGCCATGTTTTGGGAACCGAATTGGATTTTGAAAAGGTCCAAAACCTACTCTTGGGGAATGCAGTGCTCGATTTACGAAAGGAAAAGTTTAACTCATCTGTAATTGAGGGTAATTATGAATTAAAGCCCAAAAAGGCAAGAGAGTTGTTTAAAATACTCTTTCAGGTGGAACCCAAAAACTTCAAAATCGCTTCGCAACAAATTTCACAACCGGATAGTTTAAGACAGTTGGAAGCAAAATATACCTATCAGAATGTTTCTGGAAATGTGCTTCCGGATGAGATTAAGATATTGGCGGAAGATAAAGGTGAATTAACTACGATTGACCTTAGCTTTCGCAACTTGGAATTGAACAAATCGATGAGTTTCCCCTATAAAGTGCCAAAGGGGTTTGATAAAATTACATTAAAGTAATATGATAACTAAAAATTCATATTGTCTTTATTATCTGATTTTTATATTTCTATTCTCCCTTCCAGGATATTCGCAGACCAGTGAACAGAAGGCACTGGAGGCCAAAAGGGAGCGTTTGCAGGAAGAAATAAAGGAAATCAATAGATTGCTCTTTGCCGAACGCAAGGAAAAGGGGACCATTTTAGATCAAATGGAGGCGTTGGACAACAAAATTAATGTCCGCCAAGAATTGATTCGGGTCACCAACCAGCAATCCAATTTGCTGAATAGACAGATCAATGTCAACATAAGAAACATTAGTAAGCTTCGGGAGGATTTAAAAGTTTTGAAGGAAGATTACGCTAACCTGATTCAAAAAACCTATCAAAATAAATCGCAGAGCAATAGGTTGATGTTTTTGTTGTCAGCCGAAAATTTCTTTCAAGCCTTTAAGCGGTTGCAATACATGCAACAATATGCAAAGCATCGCAAAAAGCAAGGAGAGGGCATTATCCAAAAGACAGAAGAATTGGCCCAACTGAACAAGGACTTGGTAGACCAGCGAAAACAAAAGGACCAGCTAGTTGCGGAAAACACCAAGGCTAAAAATGACTTGTCCCAAGAGGTCGAATCGCAGCGGACATTACTACGCAGTATACGTCAAAATGAAGCTAAATACACTGCGGCAATTGCCGAAAAGCAAAAAGAAGCCCGCAGGATAGAACGCGAAATAGAGCAACTCATTAGAACGGCGATAGCTAGTTCCAATAAAAGCTCCGGCAAAAGCAATACCAGTAGTGCCAAGTTTGCCTTAACCCCAGAGGCTAAATTGGTGGCAGATAATTTTTCGGCCAACAAAGGAAGACTCATTTGGCCTGTTGAAAAAGGAATTAAAAGCCAAGGGTACGGTGAATATACCGACAAATTGTACCCAGGAATCAAACACAGAAACAACGGAGTAACCATCACTACCGACAAAGGCGGAAAGGCCAGGGCAATTTTTGAGGGTGAGGTCATTGCCATCTTTTCGGTTCCAGGTGGAGGGAGAGCCGTGGCCTTAAAACACGGTAATTATATCAGCACCTACTACAATTTGTCTACCTTGTATGTGCAAAAAGGAAATAAAGTAGCTGCTAAAGAGGCTCTTGGTGAAATAAATACCAATCGGTCTGATGGCACTACGAAAATGAAATTTTATTTATATCAAGACTCCAATCGCCTAAACCCAGAGGATTGGATATATCAACTTTAATCTATGAAAAACATTACCAACCTTCAAGGAACATTTGAGCTGAATAACGGGGTCCAGATGCCCTACCTAGGTCTGGGGGTGTATTTATCTGAAGATGGCAGTGAGGTTATCAATGCGGTAAAAGATGCCCTAAACCACGGTTATCGACATATTGACACCGCATCTTTTTATCACAATGAAGAAGGAGTGGGTGTGGGAATCAAGGAAAGTGATGTGGACCGCGAAGACGTGTTCCTGGTGACCAAGGTCTGGAACACGGAACAAGGGTATGAAAATACCTTAAAAGCTTTTGATGCAAGCCTAAAACGTTTGGGAACCGATTATCTCGACCTCTATTTGGTACATTGGCCCAAGGAAGGCCTTTATAAAGATACTTGGAGGGCTTTGGAGAAACTTTACAAGGAAAAAAGGATTCGTGCCATTGGAGTAAGCAATTTTATGCAGCACCATTTGGAAGATTTACTGACATCGGCCGAAATTGTACCCATGGTCAACCAAATGGAGTTTCATCCGTATTTGGTGCAACAAGACCTTATTGATTTTTGCACGGAAAAAGGCATTCAGTATGAAGCTTGGTCACCCTTAATGCAGGGCCATATCTTTGATTTGGATATTATGAAGAACTTGGCGGCCAAATACAACAAGACCATTGCACAAATTGTATTGCGTTGGGATCTTCAAAAAGGCGTGGTCACCATCCCAAAATCTTCCAACAAGAATCGCATTATTTCCAATGCCGACCTGTTCGACTTTGAGCTCAGCAACGAAGACGTACAACTATTGGATGGCTTGGACCGTGATAAACGATTTGGCCCAGACCCCAATAACTTTGACTTTTAGTCATATAATGTAGACCCAGGCTAGATCAAGTGTCTTGGCTCTATGAGCGCGTAGCGGTTTTAATTCTGATATACCTTTAAGAAGTAAACAACGCCTTCAATTCAGTGGCATCAGAAGGTTTCAACTTTCCAGCTAACACCAAGCTCAACTGTTTACGCCGTAGAGCGGCGGCAAAACGTTCCTTTTCCAAATCGGTTTCAGGCTCCAAAGGAGGAACTTCGGTGGGCTTTCCCGTATCATCAACCGCCACAAAGGTGTAGATGGCTTCATTCGCCTTGCTACGTTCTCCGGTAAAACGATCCTCAATCCAAACATCAATAAAGATTTCCATGGAAGTATTGAAGGCTCTCGAAACAGCCGCTTCAACAGTGACTACACTGCCCAAAGGTACTGCACGATTAAAGGCCACGTGGTTCACCGAAGCGGTCACGGTAATCCTTCGGCTATGCCTTCGGGCCGAAATACTGGCCGCGCGATCCATTCGGGCCAACAATTCACCTCCAAAAAGATTGTTTAAAGGGTTGGTCTCGCTGGGCAGTACCAAATCGGTCATTACCGTCCGTGATTCACTGGGAGTTTTAGCGCGCATACCGTAAGATTTTGCGCAAAGATATTGAAGTGTGGTATCGTATTAAAGAAAAGAAGGCTTATTTCTCTGAAAGCAACCAAGCATCGCGGGATTCTGTTGCTTTTACCTTTCTCAAGAAGACCAAGGCATCTTTCGGGTCTTCAAAGCTATCATAAGCCACTTGGTGGAGTCCATATCGATTAACCCCCAAATAAAAAGCATGATATCCTTTTTCTTTGAGCTCATCCACGCGCTTCTCCGCATTTTCTTCCATGCGATAAGCTCCTGCAATAACGTGGTGTTTACCCAATTGCTTTTTACTGACATTGATATTGATGGCTGGAAGCTCCAAAGGATCACTTTCAAAAAAAGTGGCTTCCTGAATCAATCGAGATACCTCTTGTTGGGCATCTTGCTGGGCAGCAACCTCCTTTTGCTGAAAATCACCATACGTTCGGTAGGAAGTCACACCCAAAGAAACGGCCAAAAGGAAGATGGCAGCATATTTTAACCAAGGCCTAAAAGATGTCTCTTCGCGTTTTTCAGGAGTGATGATAAACGGAATCTTTTCTTCCAGTTCCTCAACTTCCTCTTTCAACACTTCGCGTTGAATAGGCGTTGCAGCAAATGCGGACAACCCAAATGATGAAGTTAAATAGTTAACGCGGTTCTCAGGTTGAAATTGAATGCGTTGCTCTCGATTGAGCCACAGTTTGCCAATCCCGAAAAGTTCCAGGCTTTCACCAAGCTCCAATTTTTTGTTCCACTCTTCGGCCACGGTCTCCACTTCGTGGAGCAGTTCTTCATAGCCCAATTTTTTTTCCTTGGCAATATGCGACACCAAAAGCCCATCATTTTTGGACAATTGCGCATTAAAGGAAATGATTTTTGAAGGTGGAATCAGGGTATTGGTAACCGTATCGATTTCTGCGGATTTACCATGTGCCAAGAAAGCCCCAAAACCGGGAACCACGACACAGTTGTATTCAAACAGAAGTTTTTCTATGTAGGAGTCAATCCGCATAGCCACAAATATTGTAAAAAATGAAAGAGTACAAAATAAGCAGGATAACTTTTTATTAACATTTGAAAATCTGTATTTTGTGGACAACTTTGACGCCCAAATCAAATGACTGAACCTGAAATTATTGCGGCCCTGCGCTTGCAGGCCATCCCAAATATTGGCGATGTTACGGCCAAAAAATTAATTGCACATTGTGGTAGTCCAACAGCCGTTTTTGAGGACAAGATGCAACACCTTTTAAAAATTGATGGTGTTGGCACCTTCACCTTGAATGGCCTATTTGATGCTTCACACTTGGATGAAGCCGAGGCGGAATATGAATTTATAGCCAAAGAAGGCATTTCCCCATCCTATTTTATGGATGAAGATTATCCCCATTACCTAAAACATTGCATGGATGCACCCATTTTGTTGTTTCAGCGGGGAGACATCAATCTAAACCAAAAACGCATCATTAGCGTCGTGGGCACTCGGAACATAACCAACTATGGTAGTGCGTTCTGTGAAGCATTTATTGAGGAAATTGCTCCACTGGACCCCATTATTGTAAGTGGTTTTGCCTATGGAGTGGACATTACCATCCAAAAAGCGGCAATGGACCGCGGACTCCAAACTATCGGGTGCCTGGCGCATGGCTTGAATCAAATTTATCCGAAGGCTCATAAAAAATACGCCTCCAAAATGGAGCAAAAAGGCGGATTCATCTCTGAATTTTGGAGCAGCAGCAACCCGGATAGAGAAAACTTCTTAAAACGTAACCGAATCATAGCGGGAATCAGTGAGGCAACCCTTGTGGTGGAGTCCGCGGAAAAAGGGGGTAGTTTGGTCACCGCAGATTTGGCCAATGTATACAATCGAGAGGTGTTTGCCGTACCGGGAAGGTATTCGGATAAGTTTAGCAAGGGATGCAATGACCTCATTAAACAACAAAAGGCCCACTTATTGACCTCTGCCGCAGAGTTGATTTACCTCTTGGGATGGGATTTGGAGGAAAAAAAGGACGAATCTGCTGTGCAAAAGCAGCTGTTCATCGAGTTGGATGAAACAGAACAGTCAATCTACTCCTACCTGCAGTTGAACGGAAAACAGGTACTGGACACCGTGGCTTTAGCGTGTAATCTGCCCATTTTTAAAACATCTTCCACATTATTGGGCATGGAAATGAAAGGCGTGATCCGACCATTGCCCGGTAAACTGTTTGAAGCGATTTGAACAACAAACAATGAACAAATAACAATCAATACCCCAATTTCTCCCGGACCCGTTCCAACACTCCATTGGCCACTTTTTTGGCTTTTTCGGCACCAATGGCAAGGGCTTCATCTACTTCGTTCAAGTGATTCATGTAGTATTCAAACTTTTCCCGAGGCTCTTCAAACTTGTTCAAAATCACTTCGTATAAAGCTTGTTTTGCGTGTCCATAGCCATAATTTCCGGCCAAATAATTGGCACTCATCTCTTCAATCTGTTCAGGGGAGGCCAAAAGCTTGTATAGAGCAAATACGTTGTCGTTGGTGGGGTCTTTAGGAGCTTCCATGGGAGTGCTGTCCGTAACAATACCCATGATTTGTTTCCTTAATGATTTATCTGGCTGAAAAATATTGATGAGGTTACCGCGACTCTTGCTCATTTTTTCGCCATCGGTGCCAGGGACGTACATGGTCTGTTCATGTACTTTGGCTTCTGGCATTACAAAGGTTTCGCCCATTTGGTTATGAAAACGTGAAGCAACATCACGGGTCATCTCCAAGTGTTGCAACTGGTCCTTCCCTACGGGAACAATATTGGCATCATACAATAAAATATCTGCCGCCATAAGCATAGGGTAGGTAAATATTCCTGCATTCACATCCTCCAAACGGTCCGCTTTATCTTTAAAGGAGTGAGCCAAAGTCAATCGTTGGTATGGAAAAAAGCAACAAAGGTACCAAGCTAATTCAGCCGTTAGCGGGATATCACTTTGTCTGTAAAAAACCGTTTTATCGATATCCAAGCCAAAGGCCAACCAAGCCGCTGCAATAGCATGTGTATTGTTTCGCAAGAGTTTCCCATCCTTAATCTGGGTAAGGGAATGCATATCCGCAATAAAGAGAAACGAATCGTTTTTAGGGTCTTGCGCCATTTCAATGGCAGGTTGGATCGCTCCCAATATATTCCCTAAATGGGGTACACCTGTACTTTGTATTCCGGTCAGAATTCGGGCCATGCTTAATTTTTGCCCGTAAAAGTACGCATCCATGGGCTATAAAAAAAGAAGTTGAAATGGCTACTTTTAAGCCATTGGTCGAAGGAAGGAAGTTCTTTGTTTTCAATACCGTCCAAAAAGGCTATTTTTAGCACATGCTGCACATCTTAAAAAGAATTGGTCAGGTTGTGTACCGGGTTTGGTTTTATCTGCTTGTGGCCATTCCCATTCTTGTATTTTTTCCTATTCTTTTGCTGCTGACGTTTTCGGAACAAACCTATCCACAATTTTTTTGGATGGCTCGTAATTTTTGGGCTCGACCCATATTGTACGGCATGGGGTGCTTTCCGAAAATTGAAAGGGAACAACGTTTGGAAAAAGGAAAAAGCTACATGTTGGTGGCCAACCATGCTAGTATGTTGGACATTATGTTGATGCTTTTGGTGAGTCGAAACCCTTTTGTCTTTGTCGGAAAAAAAGAGCTGGAGAAGATTCCCGTTTTTGGATTTTTCTACAAGCGGGTCTGCATTATGGTGGATAGGGACAGTATTCGAAGCCGGACTGGAGTGTACAGAAGGGCCCAACGAAGGCTGGACCAAGGGTTGAGCATTTGTATTTTTCCCGAAGGAGGTGTTCCAGATGAAGCTATTGTTCTGGATGAGTTCAAGGATGGTGCCTTTAAAATGGCCATTGCCCATAAAATCCCCATTGTGCCGATTACCTTTTACGACAACAAAAAGCGATTTCCGTTTACATTTTTCAGTGGAGGCCCCGGCAGGATAAGGGCCAAAGTCCACCATTTCTTTGAAACCGGCATATTGGGCGAAGAGGACAAATCTACACTTCGTGAGGAGGTTCGAGAGGTTATTTTAAAGGAACTCACTCATTAAGATTTGGAAACGTGATAGTAATGATACCCTCGTAAAGCGTATTGTCATCAGTGATGGATATTTCCGAAGTAATCTTGTAATTTTTAACGGTATTTAAGAGCCGGATATGATCTTGCCATTTTAAAATGCCCTCCCGATATTCCGGTTGATTGGTAATATTTGAGCCTGTACTTTGCCGTGTATGTTGAAGTTCCAGCGTTACCAGCCTTTCTGTTACAGAGAAATTAACATGGAATACATGGTCCTTTTCCATATTGTACATGGCTTTTTCAATGATATTCTCAAAAAAGGTCTGGATGACAAAGGAAGGAATTATGGCATCCTTCAGTGGTTGTTCACTGGCATCGGTATGGATGAAATATTCAAAAGAATTATCATATCTAAACTTTTGAAGTTTTAGATAACCGCGTAGCATTTCAATTTCGTCGGAAAGTACCACTGTGTCATGTTCAATATTTTTCAGATAGAACCGAATAAGCTTACTGAAGGTGGACAAGTAATCCAGCGCCAATACCTTTTCCTCCGAAGCCACAAAATATTGAATGGCGTTCAACGAATTGAAAACAAAATGCGGGTTTAGTTGCGAATTGAGCATTTTCAGCTTTAGCGCCAATATTTCTTCCTTTATTTTGTAAAGTGTGCTTTGCTCATCCAATAGCGCTTTGGTGGCCCTTACGTTATGGATTTTTATGGCACATATGGATGCAATGGCAGTGAGCATTTTAAGGTGATGGGTCGTAAAAAATCCTGCGGTAGGATGTTCACAATCAATAACCCCATAAATTGTATTTTCATAACTGATGGGTACACAGATTTCGGAGAGTCGGGTCTCATCATCCCTAATATATCTGGGGTCTTTGGAAGTGTTTTCAATGATTTCTGGAACACCAGTGCGCGCCACATAACCTGTTATTCCTTCACCAATAGAAATTTCCACTGGGTTGTAAAGGGTTTCATCCTTTGGGTTTTTAGGTCCGTAGGCTGCTTTTTGTAGCAATAGGTTGTTTTCATAATCGATGAGGTAGACAACGCAGTCCACAAAATCTAATTTTGAAATACAGTTTTTGGCTAAGTCCCACAGTATTTCGGTCTCATTTTCCTTTCCCAAAAGCGACTTTGAGAAATAGATAAGAATATCTTCGAACTGACTGTTTTTCAAAGTGATACCATTTGCTATAGAAACGGTAAAATAATAATTTTTGTGATACCTTGTTCCCCTTATTAGTTGATTGTCATAGGATTGGGATGAATAGGCATAAAAAGAAAACGCCCTATTTCAGGAACAGGGCGCTAAAGTGATTGCCTAAAGGGGCAATCTTCCTAACCAACATTGTCAACTTCTAAAACTTAAAGCTAATACCACTATAGATTCCAACGGAAAATGGCTGGAATTGGCCTGCAGTTTTAGAAAACGTATTCATTTGATATTTAAAAACAGGTTCTACACTAAGCTCTACTTTTGGAGAGAAATCATAATTGAGTCCCATTCCAAAATTGGCACTGAAGTTTACATCATTGGCGTTGGTGGCCTCACCCACTTCGGTGACCAAACCTTCAGACTCCACCAATACGGAATTTTCCACAAGGAATAGGGAACTTACACCCCCAATGAGGTCAACCCCAAATTTTCGGTCAATCACCGAATAATTTAACTCAACCGGCACCTCAATATAGCCCAGTTGCTGTACCATTTTTCCATCCAATACGGGGATTTCGTTGGAAGCAAGCTCCAAAAAGGCATCCGTTGGAATGCTGTTCGGGAGACTGTTTTTACTTTGGACAATAAGCGTCTCTGATTTTTGACTGTAATTGATGTTTTCCAACTTGTCGCTGGCGGCCGATCTTGCCGAAGAGGAAAACAACACATCATTGGTATCGTAACCATAGTTTACCCGATGTACCCCGGACTTGATTTTTAATTTTTTACCAACTTCATAAGCCACCGAAAGACCGTAGCTTAAATTAAGGTTACCTGATTTTGAGTTGGAGGAGAAATCGGAATGAATGGGGGAGCCTTTTCCTGCGGCACTGAAATATACGGGTGCCACGGATGGGCCAACAGACCATTTGCCAGCGGCGGTATTGTCAGCAATGATTGTTTCTTCCTCCTGCTCCCGAATGGCATCATAAATGGATTTCTTTCCATCTTCTATTTTTTGCTCCTCATTTTGGGCAATTGCCTCTTCATTTTTAGCCTCGGTCATAGTTTGAAGGTTCTTGTCCCGAGAGTTGTCTTGGGCAATGGCTTTATCACTTTCAGAAGTGGCATTGTCAATACTGTTCCTTTTTTGGTTGGATGTGGCCTTATGCCCTTCCGCATTTTTATTAGACATCGCCAAAGCGTTGGACTCCCTTGTGTTTTGGGACAAAGAAACCGCATCTTGATCCTTGCCTATATTTTTCCCAAAATTGTCATTTTCGGCAACTTGTTGTTTCGAGCCAAGACTTTGGTTGGAATTGATATGACCCGCTGCACTTTGATTTTCATCTGCTTCTGTTTTAGAAGAAGATTCCACTAACCCTTCGGCACCATTGTTTATGGTAGCTGGGTCAATTTGTTCCTTACTGCCGCCCGATGGTTCGTCTTTAGTTGTTGAATCAACCTGGGTTTCCGTATCGGTAATGATGATCTCATTCCGGTCTTGTGTGTTTTCAAACGGATTGAAAACATAGAACAGCACTGCCAACAGTGCGGCCACACCACCAAGCTGCCACCAAAGTGGAACAACGCGTTTTTTCTGTTTCTTCTTGTCCAAGGAAGCTTCAATGGAGTTCCAGACCCTTTCATCCGGAACTTCCTGAAACCCTTCAAAGGTCTCCTTGAACAATTGCTCTAAATTCTTTTTCCCCATCGTTAAGTTCTTTAAGCAATGTTTATTTTCTCTTTTTCTATTTTTTCCCTCAAAATCATTTTGGCCCGTGCCAAATTGGACTTGGAGGTTCCCGTGGATGTCCCCAACATCTCACTTATTTCCTTATGGCTATACCCGTCCAACACATAAAGGTTGAAGGTTAGCCGGTATTTATTTGGTAACTCTTGAATGTACCCCAAGAGGGTAGATAGACTTATATCAGTCCCCTCGGTATCCACCTCGGCTTCTTCTCCAATATTTTCTGAAACTACATTGAGGTGTTGTTCCTTTCGGTATTTCTGCAATACGGTATTTACCGTGATCCGCTTGATCCAACCTTCAAAGGAACCTTGAAAACTGTACTGGTCAATTTTGCTGAAAATGGTCATAAAACTGTCATGGAGGTTGTCTTCAGCCTCCGTTTTGTTCTTGGAATACTTGAGACACATACCGAAAAGAATACCGGAATATCTCCGGTATAATTCGGCTTGTGCCCGCCTTTCTCCCTTTTTACAGTTTTCTATCAGCTCTTCAAGATCCAAATGTTGGTCAATTTTGGATTATTGATGTCTAGTTTGTTGTGGCTTCGCCTACCACTGGAACATCATATTCCAGATAGACGGCCGCGTCATTTTCGTCCCTGCCAGCATAAAATTTAAAATGATATTCCCCTGTAAAGATTACTTTAAACTGCATGGTGGCAATAACTTCTTCAACGGCTTGGGTACATGTAATGTCGTTATCGGTCAATCTAGACCCAACTACAAGTACTTCGCGTTCGGTCTGTGCGGTTTTTATCACATCAAACCCTTCAAAGTAAGTACAACCATCATTCCTTACATAGGTCACATCAATATCGTAGGTTTCGTTGAGTTCAAAGGACTCGGGCATATCTACATCCACGACGGCCAATGAGGTAAAATAAAAATTTGGGGTGTCATCATCCAGCTCACACGAACTGAACGAAAAAACTGCCACAAGAAAAACTAGGGGCATCAACAACTTTCTTGTCATAAAAATCCTTTTTTATTCCCTAGATGTGCAGTATAGGCAAGGGTTGCGTAGGATTTTCACAAGCAAAAGTTAAACGACCAAAAAATGGGGTCAACTTACGCCTTTACTGTAGAAATGGCCTCTTTGATTTTGCTTTCCAATTCTTCGGCAAGCTCGGGATTGTCTAATAATAAGGCTTTTACGGCATCTCTACCCTGTCCCAGTTTGGTATCGCCATAACTGAACCAAGAACCACTTTTCTTCACAATTTCATAGGCAACGCCCAAATCGAGGATTTCCCCAACCTTGGAAATACCTTCACCATACATAATATCGAATTCCGCGGTTTTAAAAGGTGGGGCCACTTTGTTCTTTACCACTTTTACACGGGTCTTGTTCCCCTGTACATCACCGTCAGTGTCCTTTATTTGGGTGGAACGTCTAATATCCAACCGTACGGAAGAATAGAATTTCAACGCATTACCACCAGTGGTGGTTTCTGGGTTTCCAAACATGACACCAATCTTTTCACGTAACTGGTTGATGAATATTACGGTACATTTTGTTTTGCTGATGGTTGAAGTCAATTTTCTGAGCGCTTGGGACATCAAACGGGCATGAAGACCCACCTTTGAATCTCCCATTTCTCCTTCAATTTCACTTTTAGGGGTAAGGGCGGCAACTGAATCCACAATAACAATATCAATAGCACCGGAACGAATAAGGTTGTCAGCAATTTCTAAAGCCTGTTCCCCATGGTCGGGTTGCGAGATGATGAGGTTATCGATGTCTACCCCCAATTTTTGCGCGTAGAAACGGTCAAAAGCATGTTCCGCATCAATGAAAGCCGCAATGCCACCTGCTTTTTGTGCTTCGGCAATGGCATGAAGCGTCAATGTGGTCTTACCGGAAGATTCGGGGCCATAAATTTCAATCACACGCCCACGAGGGTATCCGCCCACGCCGAGTGCAATGTCCAATCCCAACGATCCAGAAGGTATCGCCTCAATATCTTCCACAACACTATCACCCATTTTCATGACAGCACCTTTGCCATAGGTCTTGTCCAATTTGTCCAGCGTTAGTTTGAGGGCTTTTAATTTTGCTTCTTTCTCGTTGCTCATGGTTTATAGAATTAGGAAGGCTAAATTACCATTTCTTTCCACATACGGCAAAAGCCACGCAACCTTTTTATAAGCATTGAATCTAAGGGGTACTAACTCAATATCCATAGAGCTGTACTCAGCTCGTTCAAGGAAGTGGGGAAAATACAGCTGTGAAAAAGTTTAAAGTGGTTTAAGGGCTTCTTACAATAGAGGCCCTTTTTCATTTTACCTATCAGGAATTTTTATCTTTGCACCAGTTTTTACAAAAAACCATTCTGTAACTTAAATATTGGTATAGCATGCAACTGTACAATACACTAAGTGCAAAGGAAAGGGAAAAACTTATTGAGGAAGCCGGTCAAGATCGGCTTACCATCTCTTTCTATAAATATGCACACATTGGGAATCCCCAAATTTTACGAAACCATCTTTTTTTGACTTGGGATGAAATGGACGTTCTCGGCCGGATCTATGTCGCCTTTGAGGGCGTGAATGCACAGCTTTCCGTGCCCGCTGAAAATTTTAATGCCTTTAAGAGCCATTTGGACAGCATTTCCTTTTTGGAAAACGTTCGATTGAACATCGCCATTGAGCAGGACAATAAATCCTTCTTGAAGCTTAAAGTGAAGGTAAGGGATAAAATTGTGGCCGACGGTCTTAATGACAACACTTTTGATGTCACCAACAAGGGAATCCATGTGGGAGCCGAACAGTTCAACGAACTTATTGAAGACCCCGACACGGTTTTGGTGGATATGCGAAACCACTACGAAAGTGAGATTGGTCATTTTAAAAATGCCATAACTCCAGATGTGGACACGTTCCGGGATTCTTTGGACATCATTGAGCAGGATTTGTCAGAGCACAAGGAGGATAAAAAATTGGTCATGTACTGCACCGGGGGCATCCGTTGTGAAAAAGCCAGTGCTTACTACAAGCACAAGGGTTTCAAAAATGTATACCAATTGGAAGGGGGTATTATTGAGTATACCCGACAAGTGCGTGCCCAAAATCTCGAAAACAAATTTCTAGGAAAAAACTTTGTTTTTGATCACAGAAGAGGTGAGCGCATTTCTGAGGATGTCATTTCCCATTGTCATCAATGTGGAAAGCCTTGCGACACACATGTGAACTGTGCCAACGAAGCGTGCCATTTGTTGTTTATTCAATGTGCGGAATGCGCAGCCGCCATGGATAATTGTTGCTCCACGGAGTGCCAGGAAATCCATGGATTACCGTATGAAGAGCAAAAAGAATTGCGAAAAGGAAAGGGGGCCAGCAACAAGATTTTTAAAAAAGGTCGCTCCCCTGTGTTGAAATACAAGAAGTAGCATTTCAATACCCCCGTAAATTATACTATATTTACAATTAGTAATTTTTATGAACCCTTTTTAAGGAAATATTTCAGTAGTTCCTTAAATCAAGATATTAAATATGGCGTGTAGCAGTTGTTCAACCGGGAAGGATGGACAACCGCGTGGTTGCAAGAACAATGGGACTTGCGGCACTGATGGTTGTAACAAGCTAACGGTCTTTGATTGGCTTTCCAATATGTCGTTGCCCAACGGTCAAAAACCTTTTGACTGTGTTGAGGTACGTTTCAAGAATAGTAGAAAGGAATTTTACAGAAATGTGGACAATCTTCCATTGTCCATTGGTGATGTGGTGGCCACACAGGCCAAATCCGGTCACGATGTGGGCATGGTAACCCTTACCGGCGAATTGGTTCGGGTACAGATGAAGCGGAAAAAGGAGTCTCCGGATGACAGTTCCCTTCCAAAAATCTACCGAAAGGCAACTCAGCGTGATATTGACATTTGGCAAAAATGTCGGGATAAAGAAGAAGAAATCAAAAAGAGATCTCGTGAAATCGCCATCGCCCTAAAACTTGAAATGAAACTCAGTGATGTTGAATTTCAGGGGGACGGCTCCAAGGCTACATTTTATTATACCGCCGAAGACCGGGTGGACTTTAGGCAATTGATCAAGGATATGGCCAAGGCCTTTAGTATCCGGATTGAAATGCGCCAAATCGGGTATCGGCAAGAAGCTCAGCGTTTGGGTGGAATAGGTTCCTGCGGAAGGGAATTGTGCTGTTCTACCTGGTTGACCGATTTCAGGTCCGTAAGCACAGCTTCCGCCAGATATCAGCAATTGGCGTTGAATCCCCAGAAATTGGCTGGACAGTGTGGCAAGCTCAAATGCTGTCTCAACTATGAACTGGATATGTATCTGGAAGCGTTGAAGGATTTTCCTCCTCAAGACAGTAAGCTGTTGACCAAAAAGGGATTGGCCTTTTGCCAAAAAGCAGATATTTTTAAAGAAACCTTATGGTTTTCCTACAAAGATGACCCCGCTACATGGCATGCATTAAGTAAAGAACAAGTACTGGAAATTTTGGAGCTCAACCAGAAAAATGAAAAAATCGACAGTCTGGAGGAATATGCAGCGGACAATGTAAGCGATGAAAAAATGGCTTTTGAAAATGTGGTGGGTCAAGACAGCCTAACCCGTTTTGATAGGCCAAAAAACAAGAAACGAAGAAACAAAAAACGCAGGAAGTCCAAATCTAAAGCATCCTCCAATGCGAAATAGCCTACCTTTCCTTCTAATTGTGACCCTGTTCTGGTCATGCAACGATCACTTGGTGTATTCAGAATATGAGCCGCTGAAAGAAGGCAAATGGGAGATTGAAAAGGTGGTGAACTTTGAATTTTCCGGGATGGACACCATCACCCCCTACAATATGTTCATCAACATAAGAAACGATGATACCTTCCCGTTCAGCAATCTATTTTTGATCACCGAGTTTGAAGCCCCCGATGGAAATACCTTAAAGGATACATTGGAGTATAGAATGGCACAACCGACCGGCGAATGGCTGGGCAAAGGCCTGGGTAGTGTCAAGGAAAACAAACTTTGGTTTCAGGAAAACGTCGTTTTTCCAGATTCAGGCGTATATAAAGTGAGCATTTCACATGCCATGCGCAAGAATGGTGATGTTGAAGGCGTTTATATTCTGGATGGTATTACGGACGTAGGTTTGGAAATTGAAAAAAGTATCCCATAATAGTAATGGCAAAGAAGGTTCAAAAGAAACAACAGCAAGGTTATTTCAAGTTTATTAAGTGGTTCTGGATACTTTTTGGTTCAGGAGTTCTAGTGGTCATATTAATTTTCCTTTTGGCATCATGGGGTGCTTTTGGTGAAATGCCCACCTTTGAACGTTTGGAAAATCCAGAGACCAATTTGGCCACGGAATTTCTTTCTTCAGATGGACAGACTTTGGGAAAACTTTATTTGGATGACAACCGGACTTGGGTTGATTATGACACCCTGCCACAAAATTTGATTGACGCCCTAGTTGCCACAGAAGATGCAAGATATTATGATCACTCCGGAATTGATGCCAGAGGATTTGCAAGAGCGCTGGCCTTTTTGGGCACAAAAGGAGGAGCCAGTACTATATCTCAACAATTGGCAAGGCAGCTTTTTATTGGTGTAAGAGATAGGGAAAGTACCACCAATGCCATTCTTCAAAAAGTTAAGGAATGGGTCATTGCCACTCGATTGGAGCGCAACTACACCAAAGAAGAAATTATGGCGATGTATTTCAATATCTATGATTTTGGAAACAATGCTGATGGTATTCGTTCTGCATCCCGAATTTATTTTGGAAAAGAACCCTACGAACTACGGACGGAAGAATCCGCTATGTTGGTGGGAATGTTCAAGAATTCTTCGTTGTACAACCCAAGGCCCAATAGAAACCCAGTTGGAACCAAAAACAGGAGGAATACTGTTTTGGGCCAAATGGCTAAATATGGTTACATCACAGAAGAGGTGAAAGATTCGTTGCAGAAACTGGAAATGAAACTCAATTATAGCCCAGAATCACACCGAGAAGGATTGGCAACTTATTTTAGAATGTATCTTCAGCGCTGGTTAAATGGTTGGGTAAAGGACAATCCAAAACCAGATGGTGAACAATGGAACATCTATTTGGATGGATTGAAGGTCTATACCACGGTCGACTCAAGAATGCAACGTAATGCCGAGGAAGCTGTGCAAGAACATATGAAAAATCTGCAGGCAGAGTTTTTCAATCAAAATACTCCACAGCGGAACCCAACAGCACCATTTTTGGATTTGAGCAAGGGTGCCATTGACACAATTATGGAACGTGCCATGAAAGCTTCCCCAAGATGGCGACAATTAAAACGCGAAGGATTGTCCGAAAAAGACATAGAGGCCACATTCCATAAAAAGGCCGAGATGACCGTTTTTGATTGGAACAGCGATTCCTATGAAAAGGATACAGTCATGACACCTATGGATTCCATTCGCTATTACAAGACTTTTCTACGGACGGCCATGATGTCCATGGAGCCTCAAACTGGGCATGTAAAGGCGTGGGTTGGTGGAATCGACTACAAACATTTTCAATATGATCAGGTTTATCAAGGAGCAAGACAGGCTGGATCCACCTTTAAGCCTTTTGTATATGCTGCAGCCATAGATCAGTTACGATATTCACCTTGTTATACCTTACCAGATAACCAATATTGTATTGAACCCGGAAAGCATGGAAACATGGAGGCCTGGTGTCCAAAAAATTCAGATGGGACATATTCTGGTGATGATATGACATTGAAAAGTGCATTGGCCAATTCGGTAAATACCATTACGGCCCAATTGATCGATAGGGTAGGGCCTGGCTCTGTAGTCTCCATTGCAAGAAATATGGGAATCACTAAAGATATCCCAGAGGTGCCATCCATTGCCTTGGGGACCTTGGATATCAATATTTATGAAATGGTAGGAGCCTACGGAACCTTTGCCAACCAGGGAGTCTATGTAAAACCGGTAATGGTGACCCGTATTGAAGATAAAAATGGAACTGTACTCTACGAGTACACACCAGAAACCAAAGACGTTCTGAGCAAAGATGTGGCCTATGCCATGGTCAATTTGATGGAAGGAGTTACTCAATACGGTTCAGGTGGACGTTTACGACACACGTATGGTAAAAACCAAACCATGTACAAGGAAGTAATGACAGGATACCCATACGAATTAAACAATCCCATTGCTGGAAAAACAGGTACAACTCAAAACCAAAGTGATGGTTGGTTTATGGGAATGGTGCCCAATTTGGTCACTGGTGTATGGGTAGGTGGAGAAGAGCGGTCCATCCACTTTAATCGTCTTCTCTATGGACAAGGAGCAACCATGGCACTGCCTATTTGGGCCCTCTACATGAAAAAGAACTATGCCAACGAAGAAATTGGCGTATCTAAAGATGCTTTTGAAGAACCGGAAGAAATGTCTATAAATCTAGATTGTTCCAAGCAGACACAAGAAGAACAAGATGATTTGGATACGGAAGACGATTTGGAGGACATCGATTTTTAGTCCAACCACATCTATAAAAATAGCAGCCCCAAGCATGAAATGTCTTGGGGCTTTTTTATTTAAATCGTAATTTCAAGCAATTGGAAAAAAGCACATAATGATTAACAAAAAAGTTTCGGATGTTTCAGAAGCCTTAAAAGGCGTGCAAGATGGAATGACGTTTATGCTTGGTGGATTTGGCCTCTGCGGCATCCCAGAGAACGCTATTGCTGAATTGGTCAAATTGGGAATCAAGGACATCACCTGTATCTCAAATAATGCAGGTGTGGACGATTTTGGTCTTGGCCTGCTCTTACAAAAGCATCAGATTAAGAAAATGATATCTTCCTATGTTGGGGAGAACGACGAGTTTGAACGTCAAATGTTGAGTGGTGAACTGGAGGTAGAGCTGACACCCCAAGGCACGTTGGCTGAAAAATGCAGGGCAGCCCAAGCAGGTTTCCCTGCTTTTTACACTCCTGCAGGTTACGGAACTGAAGTGGCCGAGGGAAAAGAAACCCGAGAGTTTGATGGTAAAATGTACGTGTTGGAGCCGGCTTTTAAAGCTGATTTCTCCTTTGTAAAAGCATGGAAAGGGGACGAAGCCGGCAATTTGATTTTTAAAGGAACGGCACGCAATTTTAACCCGTGTATGTGCGGGGCCGCGAAGATTACGGTGGCTGAGGTGGAGGAACTCCTTCCAGCCGGAAGTTTGGACCCCAATGAGATTCATATCCCCGGAATATTTGTGCAGCGCATTTTCCAAGGTGAGAAGTATGAAAAACGAATTGAACAACGAACCGTTCGTAGAATGAAATCAATGTAATAATGAATTAATGATAAAAAGGGAAAATGTAATCGTTACCAAATCCGTAGATTTTGCCTTGAGAATAATTGATTTTTGTGAAACCCTAGAAAGTGAACGGAAATTTGTGGTTGCCAATCAGCTACTAAAATCGGGAACAAGTATAGGTGCTAATATTCATGAAGCACAAAATGCGGAAAGCAGAGCGGATTTTATTCACAAAGTAAAAATAGCCTTAAAAGAACTTGAAGAAGTAAAGTATTGGTTGACTCTTTGTGAAAGGGCAGAAAGCTATCCTTTTAAAACCAGTTTAAAGGATGGTGCGAATGAGTTGGGATTAATCATGTACAAGATTGTAAGTACGAGCAAGAGAAATCTCAAAAATTGATTTATTGATACATTAAAAGCATTATACCATTATTTATATGTTGGATAAAGAAGGAATTGCAAAGCGAATCGCAAAAGAGGTCAAGGATGGATACTACGTCAATTTGGGAATAGGCATTCCCACCTTGGTGGCCAATTTTGTTCGGGACGATATCAGTGTGGAATTTCAAAGTGAAAACGGAGTGCTCGGCATGGGACCTTTCCCATACGAAGGCGAAGAGGACGCCGATATCATCAATGCAGGAAAACAGACCATAACCACCTTGCCTGGAGCTTCTTTTTTTGACTCCGCCCTTAGTTTTGGGATGATAAGGGGCAAACACGTGGACCTCACCATCTTGGGTGCTATGGAAGTGGCAGAGAACGGCGACATCGCCAATTGGAAGATTCCTGGTAAAATGGTCAAAGGAATGGGCGGAGCCATGGATTTGGTAGCATCCGCCGAGAACATCATCGTTGCCATGATGCATACCAATAGGGCCGGGGAGTCAAAATTGCTTAAAAGATGCACGTTGCCTTTGACGGGTGTTGGATGCGTAAAAAAGATTGTGACTAATCTGGCCGTTTTGGAGGTCACTTCCAAAGGCTTCAAACTATTGGAAAGAGCGCCGGGAATTAGTGTTGAGGAAATTGAGAAGGCTACCGAAGGAAACCTGATTGTGGAGGGAGAGATACCCGAAATGAAGATTTAGCAAATACCAACCGTTTTTTTACAACAAAATAAAACCATTACACAACATAAGTTTTAATTTGCCATTCATCGAGTTTATATTTGGTTATATCGAATTTTTATCCCAAATTAACAACCAATAAAGTAATACCATGGCAGCCAAATTAAACCACACCACAATGGACGAGACCGTTCAAGTGTACCGAAACGATTTCTTTACAGGATTTATGTTATTGATCAAGAAGCTTTTTATGCTTTAGACCAGTATATTTTCCCCCTGAAAATCTTGGAGCCAACAGTTTTGTTTGGCTCTTTTTTTTGCGATACATTTGGGAAAAGGCCATCATGGAACTGAATTTTCGGCAATGTAAAATCTCTGATTTGGATGCTTTGGTGAAGATTTCCAAAGACACATTTATCGCCGCTTTTGAGAAGGACAATGACCCGTCCGATTTCCAAGAATACCTTCAAAAGGCATTCAGTCCTGAAAGATTGGGAACAGAACTGAAGAACCCCGATTCCATTTTTTATTTTGTGTTTGACTCCGAGACCCTGGTGGGCTACTTCAAATTAAATAAAGAAAGTGCCCAGACCGATGTGCATGAAGAGAATGCCATTGAACTGGAGCGGATTTATGTCACGCAAGCATATCAAGGGAAGAAAATTGGCTCCGAAATGCTCACTGAAATTTTAAATTTGAGCAAAAGGCTGAAAAAAGACTACCTCTGGCTAGGGGTTTGGGAGCACAATCCCAAAGCCATACGTTTTTACCAAAGACACGGCTTCCAAAAATTCGGGGAGCATCCCTATTACATTGGCAACGATAAACAGACCGATTGGTTGCTTCGGTTAGACCTTTAAAAAACTCTCCAAAAACAAAATATCCCCTTCCGAACGCAGCTTGTAACCAATAGAGTTTTCAAATGCGGCATGAATCAACAACGAAATTGCCTGAGCATTGGTCTTGGTAAGGCTATTGGTGCGGTACACTACATCCCGAATGGTTGAAAAGCTCACATTACACCGAATGGCAATGTTGGCATAATCGTCTTTGGAAACATTTCTTCGCAACGTTTCGGAAAGCCGCTCACTGATTGGTTTGCCAAAGTCTTCTTTGGAAAACATGTCGTCACTGTTAATGACCAAGGCAAGATTTTTAATAGATCCCATCTCAATAGTTTTAGTGGATTACTAATTATTTTATTGGGGTCTGATCGTATTTTCTATATTTGGCTTGTAACCCAATTACAGAAAAGTGGCGGAATCGCTGCGGCTAGTGCATATTGCGTAACAATATTACACAATATACTGAATATATGTATATAATTAAGCAGTTAAGGCGTAAAAAAGATATCAGCCAATCGGAATTGGGTAAAGAAATTGGGGTCAGCCTGCGTACCATACAGCTTTACGAGCGCAAGAATGCCAACATTCCCATTAAAAATCTCACCAAGATTGCCCATTACTTTGACATGACCATTGCGGAAATGTATCTGCAAGAGGTGAACGATATGGGCGAATCCTATACCAAAGAACAGCCCTTCACAAAACATGGAAGCGTTTTTTATCCCTTAGATCATGGCAAATATTTGGTGATGGCACCATTGGTATTGGTGGAATGGCACAAAAAATATATTGAAAGTATAGAGAAGCATGAAGGAAGGGTGCCTTTTCAATCGGCATTTGTCATTGATTTTCTAGTGAAGGAACCCCACCGTATTTTTGAGGTATCGGGGGATTCCATGAATGATGAATCGCTAAATGCCATTCCCAATAAAGCCTTCGTCCTGGGATTGGGCCTAAAGACAGAATCTTTTGCCAAGGATGATGAAACCCTTTGGAACAAATCCTATGTTTTGGTTTGTAAGGAACGAATCATCTGTAAACAGCTTACAGGGTATTCCAAAGAAAAAGAAGCGTTACAGTGTCATAATTTGAATACTTCACCCGAGTTTCAGGATTTTGATTTGCCTTTGAATGAGGTGCTTCAGATTTTTAAGATTGTGAAAAAACAACTGTAAACCTCCAACCTTCAAATTGAATTCAAGATTTCTGAGGCTTTTTCTAAAACAGCATCGGTTTTCGCGAAACAAAACCGTAAGAACTTTTTGTCATAGGGCCCTGTGCAAAATACGGAAACAGGAATACTTGCAAGTTGATGTTCCTTGATCAAATGTTCGGCAAAAGCGGTGTCCTTTTCGTCCGTGATATCGGAATACTCCAACAATTGAAAATACGTTCCGCCTGAAGGAATCATTTTGAATCGGGAATCCTTGATGGCAGTTAAGAACGAATCTCGTTTCTCCTGATAAAATGCACCAAGGTTTACATAATGTTGAGGGTCTTTTAAATATTCGGCCAGCGCAACTTGCATGGCATGGTTTACCGAAAAGACATTGAACTGATGCACTTTTTGAAACTCCAGCATCAACGATTTTGGGGCTGCACAATACCCCACTTTCCATCCTGTGGCATGAAATGTTTTTCCAAATGAGCAACAGATGAAGCTTCGAGTGGCCAAATCTGGATATTTGGATGCGCTCTCATGCGCTTTCCCATCAAAAACAATATGCTCATATACCTCATCGCTCAATAAGATGATATTGGTATCCCGTAATATTTCTTGAAGCTGAAGCATATCACTTTCGGACCAAATGGTGCCCGTAGGATTATGCGGCGTGTTGATGATGACCATTTTGGTCTTTGGACTTATGGCCGATTTAAAAGCACTCCAATTCATCTTAAAATCGTTTCCTTCAAGAGGCAACGGAACAATTTTACCTCCAAAAAGGGATATGGCCGGTTCGTAGCAATCAAATGCTGGTTCTATAACAATCACCTCATCGTTTTGACGAACAAAGGCGGCTATCGTGGTGAAAATGGCCTGTGTCGCCCCTGCGGTAACCGTGATTTCAGATTCGGGATGATAATAGCGGCCATGCAAACGCTCAATTTTCTCCGAAATGGCTTCCCGAAGGGAAAGCACCCCCTGCATGGGCGCATATTGATTGTGGCTCTTTTTAAAAGCTTCGCTCACAAGCTCAAGCAACGCCGGGTCTGGGTCAAAATTGGGAAACCCTTGAGATAGATTGATGGCATCATGTTCACGGGCCAGTTGGCCAATGGTAGTAAAAATGGTGGTGCCCACATGAGGCAGTTTAGATGAAGGTTCAATCATTGACGTCATGTTCGTTTAATACGTTCAGTACTTTTTGTAAGCAGTGTTCCAAGTCCTTTTTTACTTCGGTCTCCCAGAACCGAAATACGGTGTAGCCCTGTTCTTCCAAGACTTCATTTACCTCTTCGTCGCGTTGAATGTTACGTTCAATCTTTGCAATCCAGAATTCTCGGTTACTTTTAATTTTATGTTTGCGTTCCTCCCAATTATAGCCGTGCCAGAACTCTCCGTCAATAAAGATGACGGTCTTGTATTTTTTTAGGGCGATGTCGGGCTTCCCGATGAGCTTTTTATAATCGATGCGATAGCGATACCCGGCTTGCCACAACGCTTTCCGAAAAGCTAATTCGGGTTTGGTGTTCTTGCCCCGAATTTTTCCCATAATCTTGGAACGCTCTGGTGTGGTATAGAAACCACTTTCCTCATTAAATCGAGGCACTTTAATGCGTTCTTTGGGATACTTTTTGGGCATACGGTAAGATAACAAAAAACCCAAACTCCTTCTGGAATTTGGGTTTTGTATATTGAAATGTTATGTTGTCTATCCCTTCAACGAAGCAGATAGATACTCTCGGTTCATTCGGGCAATGTTGGTCAATGAAATGCCTTTAGGACACTCCACCTCACAAGCTCCAGTATTGGTGCAGTTTCCAAATCCTTCCAAATCCATTTGGCGTACCATGTTCTGAACGCGCTCAACGGCTTCAATTCGACCTTGCGGTAACAAAGCAAATTGTGAAACTTTGGCTGAGGTGAACAACATGGCACTGGCATTTTTACAAGCAGCTACACATGCACCACAACCAATGCAGGTTGCAGCATCCATAGCCGTATCGGCATCATGCTTATTGATTGGAATGGCATTGGCATCAACCGTGTTTCCTGAAGTATTTACAGAAATATAACCTCCAGCTTGTTGGATGCGGTCAAAAGCGCTTCGATCCACGATCAAATCTTTGATGACAGGGAACGCTTTTGCTTTAAAAGGCTCAATGACGATGGTATCGCCATCATTGAATTTGCGCATGTGCAATTGACAAGTGGTTACCAATCTATCTGGTCCGTGTGGTTCGCCATTAATTTGAAGGGAACAGGTCCCGCAGATACCCTCTCTACAGTCGTGATCAAACTCCACAGGCTCTTCTCCTTTGGAAACCAACTCTTCGTTAAGGATGTCCAGCATTTCCAAGAAAGACATATCACCTTCTACACCATCAAGGGTATAATCAACTATTTTACCTGGTGAAGATGCGTCTTTTTGACGCCATATTTTTAGATATAATTTCATAGCTTCTTATTTGTAGGATCGTGTCTTCAGTTCAATGTTTTCATAAACCAAATCTTCTTTATGTAATTCGGCATCTTTAGGCTCGCCTTTGTATTCCCAAGCGGCCACATATTTAAAGTTTTTGTCATCACGGAGTGCTTCCCCTTCTTCGGTCTGGTACTCTTCGCGGAAATGACCACCGCACGATTCGTTACGGTGTAGTGCATCCTTCGCGAATAACTCACCCAACTCCAAGAAGTCGGCCACACGACCTGCTTTTTCCAATTCTTGGTTTTTGGAATTGATGGTTCCGGTGACTTTTACATTCTCCCAGAAGTCCTTACGCAACTCGGAAATCTCCTTGATGGCTTCTTTTAGTTCTTTCTCATTCCGGGCCATACCACATTTGTTCCACATGATCTTGCCCAGTTTTTTGTGATAGTAATCCACAGAATGGATTCCAGTGCCGGACATCAATTTTTCCATGCGCTCCTGAACCTGTTTTTCAGCTTCATCAAATGCTGCGGAATCCGTTGGGATTTTCCCGGTTCTAATGTCCTTAGACAAATAATCTCCGATGGTGTATGGTAGTACAAAATACCCATCAGCCAGACCTTGCATCAAGGCAGAAGCGCCCAAGCGGTTGGCTCCGTGGTCGCTAAAGTTGGCCTCACCGGCAGCATAGCAACCAGGGATAGTTGTTTGAAGGTTATAATCCACCCAAAGTCCACCCATGGTATAGTGCACCGCAGGATAGATTTTCATTGGGGTTTTGTATGGATTCTCATCCACAATTTTTTCATACATCTGGAAGAGGTTTCCATACTTGGCTTCGATAACTTCCTCACCCAGTTTTATAATGGTAGCCTCATCTGCATCCTTAATACCAGAGGTCAAGGCTTTTTCTTTTCCGTATCGTTTAATGGCTGATGCAAAATCCAAGTACACTGCTTCACCGGTTTTGTTTACCCCAAAGCCAGCATCGCAACGCTCTTTGGCCGCTCTAGAGGCCACATCACGGGGCACTAGGTTTCCAAAGGCAGGATATCTTCGCTCCAAATAATAGTCACGGTCTTCCTCAGCAAGTTGGGTCGGTTTCAATTTTCCTTCACGGATGGCGATGGCATCTTCCATTTTCTTGGGCACCCAAATACGGCCATCATTCCGAAGCGACTCTGACATCAATGTCAATTTAGATTGATGGTCTCCAGAAACCGGAATACAGGTTGGGTGGATTTGAGTAAAACATGGGTTGGCAAAGAATGCCCCTTTTCGGTGGGCACGCCATGCGGCCATTACATTACTTCCCATAGCGTTGGTTGATAGGAAGAACACGTTTCCATAACCACCAGTTGCCAATACAACCGCGTGGCCGCTGTGTCGTTCCAACTCACCGGTAACCAAGTTTCTTGCGATGATTCCACGAGCTTTTCCATCCACCAAAACCAAATCCATCATTTCATGGCGGGTAAACGATTGAATCTTACCTCGATTGATTTGACGGTTCATGGCAGCATAAGCACCCAACAACAATTGCTGTCCGGTCTGTCCTTTTGCATAAAAGGTTCTTGAAACCAATACCCCTCCAAAGGAACGGTTGTCCAACATACCTCCATATTCACGGGCAAAAGGAACTCCTTGTGCTACGCATTGGTCAATAATGTTTCCAGATACTTCGGCCAAACGATACACGTTGGCTTCACGGGAGCGATAATCCCCTCCTTTGATGGTATCATAGAAAAGACGGTAGTTACTGTCCCCATCCCCTTGATAATTCTTAGCGGCATTGATACCTCCCTGTGCGGCAATGGAGTGCGCTCTTCGGGGAGAATCTTGATAGCAGAACGTCTTTACGTTGTAGCCCAACTCGGCCAAAGTGGCTGCTGCGGCACCTCCGGCCAATCCAGTTCCCACAACAATAATATCTATGTTCCGTTTGTTGGCGGGGTTTACAAGATTAATGTCGTTCTTATGTTTGGTCCATTTATCGGCCAGTGGCCCAGATGGAACTTTTGAATCCAATATGCCCATACTTAATGTGTTATTGGGTTAAGGTGGTGATACAAAGCGATGAAGGCAAAGCCCAACGGAATAATCACCGAAAATAGTTTAGTGAACGTCTTTACTGCTGGTGTGTATTTGTTGTTCCATCCCATGGTCTGGAATGAGGATGCAAAGCCATGCCATAAGTGAAGGCTTAGCAATACAAAGGCCACTACGTAAAGAATTGTTCTCCAGAACGGTTCAAATTTTTCTACAGTTTCATGATAGTACCGGGTTGGGTCTTCTGGGGAAACCTCAATGTATTTGTAGGCCATCTCATGCACCCAGAAATCATAAAAGTGCAACGCCAAGAAAGCGAGCACCACCAATCCGGAATAGATCATGTTTCGAGACACCCAAGGCGCATTGGCACTGCCCTTGTACTTCACATAACTACCCCCTCGAGCTTTATTGTTCTGAATCTCAAGCGCAAAACCCATTACAAAATGAATAATGACCCCGGCAATCAAAATAGGCTGCAGTACAAATTGTACCAAAGGGTTGTATCCCATAAAATGAGACCAAGAGTTAAAAGTTTCCGGATCTATGACCGAAGTAATGTTAATGGTAAAATGTTGTGTGAGAAAAACAACCAAAAAAAGACCCGAAAGCGCCATTACCACTTTGCGGGCAATTGAAGATTTTATCAATCCACTCATTAGTGCTGGTTTTCTGACAAATTTACGGCACGGTTAAGGTTTTAACAAGCTTTCAACATTGTAAAACCAGTTATTTAGACTGATTTTAAGCAGATAGGAAGTAAGTTTAATGAAAAGCTTTGATTTCAATAAGATGTCCGTGAAATGAAACTTTAAATTAAGACCAATACTGGACCATTTTGGGATTTTTGCCCGATATTACCACTGTTTTTAACCAACCCAACACCATGGATATTGCAATCCTCTCTGTTAGCCTTAACGTACATTCCACCAGAAGGATAGCGCAGGAAGCCCAAGATGCAGGTCATTATGTGGAAATGATAGACCACACCAAATGTTCCGTAAAACTTGGAGGTGACAGTCCTCAAATTTATTTGGATGATGAGGACATCACCCATGAGTTTGATGCCATTATTCCCCGTATTGGCACCACTGTTACCAAACACGGTGCGGCCATTGTAAAGCAATTTGAGATGAACCACATCTTCAGCACAGCACGATCCTTGGGTATCACAAGGGCCCGAAACAAGGTTCGCACCTTGCAGATCATGGCCAGAAAAGGAATTCCTATTCCCGAGACCGTATTTTCTATCAATCCCCATAATGTTGAAGAGCAGATCAGGCTTTTGGGAGGCGGACCGGTCATTATTAAATTGCAAGAAGGCACCCAAGGCAAAGGCGTAATGTTGGCGGAGAGTAAAAAATCGGCCAAATCCATTATCGATACGCTGTACAATATGAATACCAGCATCCTTTTGCAGGAATATATTGAGGAAGCCAATGGCGAAGACCTCAGGATCATTGTTGTGGGAAACAAAGTGGTGGCCAGTATGAAACGGACCAGCGAAATTGACGATTTTCGGTCCAATGTGCACCGTGGAGCGGAAACAGAACCTGTTCAATTGACACCGAAAGAGAAGTACATTGCATTGAATGCCACCAAATATTTAGGACTTGGGGTGGCGGGGGTAGACCTAATCCGTTCCAAAAAGGGCCCACTTTTGATTGAGGTAAATGCCTCGCCGGGACTAAAGGGAATAGAAGCCGCAACCCAGGTGAATGTAGCCAAACATATTATTCAATTTGTGGAGAAAAATGCTGGAAGAAAACGAAAATAAGACCCTAACCATAAATGGTGAAACCATTGCACCTGGAGAAAACAAGTTGGTGCAACTGCACATTGCCCGGCTGCCCACAGGCACATTGATTGATATTCCCGTACACGTTTTCAATGCAAAAAAAGCAGGCCCCACAGTTTTGGTGCAGGCCGGATTGCATGGCGATGAAATCAACGGAGTGGAAACGTTGCGGCGGATGCTTCAGGAAGGCCGTTTTGCAATCAAAAAAGGTGCGGTGATCGTGGTACCCATCCTAAATATATTCGGATTCATTCATTTTTCACGGGATGTGCCGGACGGCAAGGACGTCAACCGAAGCTTTCCAGGTAGAAAGACTGGTTCGTTGGCCAGCAGGATAGCACATACCTACACAGAACAGATTTTGCCCCAAGTCGATTTTGGCATCGACCTGCACACAGGCGGAAGCCAGCGGCATAACCACCCACAAGCTAGATACACTTTTGGAGATGTAAAAAGCGAAGAGTTGGCAAAGGCATTCAACGCGCCCTTTCGGTTTTCGTCCAAATTGATTGGAGGCTCTTTTCGAAAAACCACCTTTAAGATGGGTATTCCCACCATGGTCTATGAATCTGGTGAAAGCATGCGATTTGATGAAAAAGCCATTACCATTGGTATACAGGGGGTGGAAAATGTGTTCCGATTTTTGGGAATGGTACCCAAAGGACCAAAGCAAAAACAGCAACCTTCAATTCATCTAGAATCTACCCGCTGGATTCGGGCTGCAAGGGCAGGGATGTTCATTCCTCAAATTTCCAATGGCGAGGCTGTAAAAAAAGGGCAGATTTTGGGCATGACAACGGACACTTTTTCCAAAAAGAACAAAAAAGTCAAGGCTCCATTTGACGGACACGTCATTTGTATCAATCACCAAGCCGTGGTAAATCAAGGGGATGCGCTATTCCACATAGGGCGTTAACCCAAACTCTTTATCGCTGATTTTGGAAATGCTCCATTTAATGGCCGTTTCAAGGTCGGAGAATTGCCTGATGTTTTCCCTGAAAAACATTTTTTCCAAAACAATACTGGAAAGTCCACCCTTGTTATAGGCCACTACGGAGTAGAATTCGAGCTGGTGCCTGTTTTTGTAGAATTTCAACCAATCCGTGGGAACAACGGAATAGTTATGGATTCGGTTGGAGATGTATGCAATGGGCTTGTCCTTGCCAATAATGTCATAGGCAATGTTGATGATTTTTTTGGCCATGGACCAATTAAAGACCACCCCTTCCTTAATTTCTGAAATGACCAATCCATCAAAAAAATAGAACACGCCAAAATCACATTCCCTAATTTCCCGAATGTTTTTAAAATAGTCTATTTCCCTAACGGTTTGTTTCATAGCAAATGAGCTGATCAGTACAGCACCGTAAAATTAAGGAATCCCTTGAAGACTCTTCAAAAACTTTTATGAACACCCAAGGCGCATTGGTGGATAGGGTTTTTCAATTGATGTGCATTTTGGAACTTTGGAAAATAGGAGTTGGAAAATTTATTCATAAATAACTCAACCACCACTTTTGTCGGTTTTCGGTCTTGTAGTCATTGTACCATTTACAAATGGGGTATAAAGCTATGGTCAGTAAAATCCAGATGAGGTACACCATCCAAAGACCAAAACCATAGCCCTGTAATTGCGGTTGAAGGGTAACCCATAAATCTATGACCATATCCGAAAAACTAAATCCGGTAGCAAGCGCGGCTACAACGGCCAAAGCGTGAATAACGTAAATATGGAGGATATAAAAAAACATGGGAACGCGGCCAATGACTACCAATTTT
Organism: Flagellimonas iocasae; assembly: GCF_042682725.1. Taxonomy (NCBI): domain Bacteria; kingdom Pseudomonadati; phylum Bacteroidota; class Flavobacteriia; order Flavobacteriales; family Flavobacteriaceae; genus Flagellimonas; species Flagellimonas iocasae. Next base: position 796,337 of record NZ_JBHUHU010000003.1, read on the forward strand.
TCGGTCCATTGGTTTTGCACATTTTCCACCAAGGCTAAAAAAATAATAGACGGCCCCAAAGTTATCAGCAAGTAGAGTAGGGATGGCGGGTACTTGGTCACATTGAAATAGGAGGCAATGGTCATACCAAATGAATCTTGTTCGGCCCATGTGTAAGGGTCCCCATAGACATTGAGTGTCCTTAATGCAAAAAACAGCAATGTTAGCCCAAATCCAAGTTGGAACAGGCGTTTTATTCTAAGTTTTGAATCATACGAAGGTTTGTACAGCTCCCCAAAATAGTAGCCCAAAGGCATCACAAAAATCCAAGGAATCAATGGGTAGCCTACAAAAACCTGAACGCTTCCCATATCAATGACATTGAAGACATGCAAAAAGGTCCAAAAGCCTGAGGCCACCGAATCGGTCGGAGCAATTGGGTCCAAAAGATTATGGCCAAAAATCACAACAAAGGCCAAGGCAATCATTAATTTTTTGGGAAGATGGATAAATCCTGCCAAGAAAATCATACATAGCCCCAAGACCCAAATAACTTGTAAGAGTATCGTGGTGTAATCCAACTTGAACATCCATGCCAGCTTAATAATGGTCAATTCGGCAACGACCAACCAAAGTCCACGTTTCAGCAACCAAATGGACAATGCTTTTTTATCCAATCGTTGGCCTACAAAAAAGGCAGAAGTCCCAGCAAGAAAAACAAAAACAGGAGCACAAAAATGGGTCACAAAGCGGGTCCAGAATAAGGCAACATTGCTTTGCCCCATATCGGTGGGATCAAAAAAGTACGCATCATAATGGAAATAATCCCGGACGTGGTCCAAGGCCATAATCACCATAACAACTCCGCGGAGGAGGTCAATGGATTTAATTCGGTTTTTGCGGTCAGATTTCATAAGGTTGGTTGTTGTTGAATAATAACTCCCTGAAAAAGTGAAGTTTGCAGAGGTTAAAGTACAACAATCCTATGGACAAACCGACCCGAAAATTGCGCTATTTTTTGAAAGTTCAAATTCACCCAATTGTGGGGTCACTTTTCCATATTCTTTAACTGGATCCCCAACGCTTTGGTGGAAAGTTGCACTTCCGATAAAGAAAGTATCAAAGAGATGACCAAGAACCCTAAACTAACACCGAAAATTACATGCGCCCAAAGGTCGAGTTCCACATAAATCAAAAACATGGTGATAGCGGCCAACAAAAAACTGATGATAGCTGTGGCCTGCATGTTTTTAATGATACCCAATCTTCTACGTAGTAGTTGAATTTGCTGTTTTAGGGGCTGGGCCGAGGTTTCCTCAAACTGTTTGTGCAACTGACGAATAAGTGCCGCGATGGCCAAATATCTGGCATTGTAGGCCAACATGGTAAGCGAAATGGCTGGGAACAAAAGTGCAGGGATACTTAGGCTGAGTTGCATGCTTTTTTCTTTTGGCTGGGAAGTTATGAATTTGTCTCCGCCCAAGCAATTACCTACATTTGGGCAAATCAAAAATTTTATATGAAATATTCTCCCATAGACAGTAATCTGTTTGTAAAAAATCGTAAAAAGTTCACGGCACAAATGAAGCCAAAAAGCATTGCTGTGTTCAATTCCAATGATATTTATCCCATAGGTGCCGATAGTACCCTTCCCTTTGAGCAAAGCCGCGATTTGTTCTATCTCTGTGGTGCTGATCAAGAAGAAACCATTCTTTTATTGTTCCCTGATGCCATGGACCCAAAACATCGCGAGATTTTGTTCGTTCGAGAGACCAATGACCATATTGCTGTTTGGGAAGGTGCCAAGCTTACAAAGGAACAGGCTACGGAAGTATCCGGCATTGAAACGGTATATTGGCTTACCGATTTTGACAAGGTCTTTTTTGATTTGATGACCGAGGCGGATACTATTTACTTCAACACCAATGAGCATTATCGCCAAGCGGTGGAGACACAGACTCGTGAAGATCGTTTTATTGAGAAATGTAAAAAGGAATATCCAGCACACCAGTGGGCAAAGAGTAATCCCATTTTGCAACAGATTCGAGGAATCAAGGAACCCGAAGAAATTGCCATCATGCAAACCGCATGCGATATCACCGAAAAGGGTTTCCGAAGAATTTTGGAATTTGTAAAACCAGGGGTTTGGGAATATGAGATAGAGGCGGAGTTCGCTCATGAATTTATCCGAAATCGTTCCAAAGGATATGCTTATGCGCCTATTATTGCGGCAGGAAACAATGCCAATGTACTCCACTATCTGGAAAATAATAGACAGGTTAAGGATGGTGACATGATCTTGTTGGATTTGGCCGCCGAATACGCCAACTATTCCAGCGACATGACCCGAACCATTCCGGTCAATGGCAGGTTTACTGACAGACAAAAACAAGTGTACAGCGCTGTGCTTCGGGTAAAAAATGAAGCTACAAAGATGTTGGTGCCCGGAGTTATTTGGGCTGAATTTCATAAGGAGGTAGGAAAGGTAATGACCTCTGAGTTGATTGGGCTGGGTCTTTTGGACAAAGCGGATGTACAAAATGAAAACCCAGATTGGCCTGCCTATAAAAAATACTTTATGCACGGCACAAGTCACCATATCGGGTTGAACACCCACGATTATGGCGAATTGAAGACGCCAATGAAACCAAACATGGTCTTTACCGTTGAACCTGGAATTTATATTCCAGATGAAGGTATGGGCGTTCGTTTGGAGGATGATGTGGTCATCCAAGAAACAGGAGAACCATTCAACTTGATGCGCAACATTCCTATTGAGATTGAGGAAATCGAAGAATTAATGAACTCTTAATTGATGTTGCTGGCAATCCTTCAACAGGCCGATATCCAAAAAAAGATGGAAGAAGCTCCGGACAGCGCCTACGAAATAGGCGTTGTCATCGGGAGCTATCTCCCCTTCGTGCTCTTGGCCGGAATCGCCTATGCGATTTACTACTACAACAAAAAGAAACGAGGCTCCGAATAAAGCACCTCGAAAATTCATCATCAATCAAATGAAAGTAATCGACCTTTCCAAACCGATTCAATACAATCCATCCGACCCGTGGTTTATGAAAGTTAAAATAAAGCACAAACCGCACCGCAAGGCAAAATGGCTTATTCGAGTTTTGGGACTGCCGTTCAAATTATTTCCGAAGGGTTTTGAGGGTTGGGCCGATGATACCATTCAAAAAATGGGAGTTCATTCCACCACACATATTGATGCACCCTGGCATTATTCGCCAACTACTGATGGTGCCAAATCCAAAACTATTGACGAGATACCCCTTGACCAATGTTTTTCTGATGGAATAGTAATCGATATGAAACACAAAGCCGATTTTGACCCCATCACCGTTTTTGATCTGCAAGGATTTTTAAAAACCAATGCACTAAAGTTGGAAGCTGGAATGATTGTTTTGATTAAAACAGGTAGGGACAAGTTCAATGGTACCAAGGATTTTCACAAAAAGGGAACAGGGATGAGCGCCGAGGCTACAGAGTGGCTTATTGATCAAGGCATAAGTGTCATGGGAATCGACTCTTGGGGGTGGGATTTACCCTTACCCTACATGCTGCAGAAAGCTAAGGAATCCAATAATCCCGAATTTTTTTGGGAAGCGCATTTAGTAGGTCAGAAAAAGGAATATTGGCACATGGAGCAATTGGTCAACCTGGATGCATTGCCCTATGATGGTTTTAAAGTGGCTGTCTTTCCTTTGAAAATTGTGGGAGCTTCTGCGGCACCTGCCCGTGTAGTGGCCATTCTGGAGTAAAGACGGTCAAAACCATTTATCTCTTACCAATAAAAAAATGAAAACCAAAAAAGAACTCAAAGACGAGTATAAGCAACTGAAATTTCCAATGGGAGTTTTTCAGGTAAAGAACGTTCGCAATAACAAAGTTTTGATTGACCATAGTTTGGATATGGAGTCAAAATGGAACAGACATAAGATGGAACTTAAATTTGGAAACCATAGAAATAAGCAGCTTCAAAAGGACTGGAATGAATATGGTGAAGAAAGTTTTGTTTTTGAAGTCTTGTCCGAACTGAAGAAAAGCGAGAAGGAAAACAGTAATTATAACGAGGAACTTAAGACCCTTCAGGACATGGTAATTGAAGAATTACAACTGGAGAACACCTATACGAATAAAATAGGAACTACACCCTTCAAGTTTCCAATGAACTTTTGAACAAAGCAACATTGGACGTTTGAACAAAGTTCAACGTTTCTTTCCCCACTAGTTTTGTCTCCAATAAAACCATGAAAAATGAGACGAAACAATTATCAAGGCGTGCTTCAAAAACCAATTGGTTCGGGGTTTACTGCCAAGTCAACCACAGCGGAAGTTATTAAAGGGATTGACCTTTCTGGGAAAACCGCCATCGTTACTGGTGGCAATACAGGAATTGGATTGGAAACTACCAAAACTCTTGCAAGAGCGGGAGCGACCGTAATCGTTCCAGCACGGGATATTGACAAAGCCGAAAAGAATCTGCAGGGTATTGAAAACGTGGAACTGGAAACCATGGATTTAATGCATCCGGAATCCGTGGATGCTTTTGCTAAAAAGTTCTTGGCTTCCAAAAGGCCTTTGCACTTGCTCATCAACAATGCGGGCATTATGTGGGTGCCTCTACGGAGGGATAGCAGAGGAATTGAGTCCCAACTCGCTACTAATTATCTGTCTGTTTTTCAATTAACAGCTGGGTTATGGCCAGCATTGAAAAAAGCAAATGGGGCACGAGTAGTGAATGTATCTTCACAAGGGCACCATTTCGCCCCGTTTGATTTTAAGGACCCCAATTTTGAAAATCGCGCTTACGAAACTTTGCAGGCCTACGGCCAATCCAAAACGGCGCTCAATTTGTTTTCAATGGAAATGGACCATCGAGCAATGAGCAATGATGTAAGGGTTTTTTCGTTGCACCCAGGCTCCATTGGAGGAACGGAATTGGCACGGGAAGCTTCATTGGAACTGTTTCAACAAATGGGTTTTTGCGATGCGGAAGGGAACCTCTTGCCCGAGGTTGCAGCATCATTAAAAACTATTCCGCAGGGAGCCGCTACAACAGTTTGGTGTGCCACAAGTCCAATGCTAAATTCAATGGGTGGCATGTACTGTGAGGATGTTGAGATTGCCCCATTGAGCACGGATTTATCAAAAGGCAGTGGTGTTCATCCCTATTCTTTGGACCAGGCCAGCGCACAACTACTATGGAAATTGAGCGAAGAATTGACCGGAGTGCAGTTTCAAATGGACTGATCTATGTAATTTTATGCTGCACAGGCCTATGGAATTTCAACTTAAATATATTACCCCGGATATTAAGCTCTCCTCGTATGATGATAGGTTGTTTAAAACTGAGGTAGTGTTTGATCACCATATGCTTGTGTGGTTCATTTCGGGTGAGACCAAGATTATTCAAGCGGATGAAAGCCATGTTTTTAAAGCTGGGGATATTTTTTTGATTCCCAGGAACCAATTGGCAACTATCATCAATTATCCAAAGGATGGACTCCCACATAAATCTGTGGTGATGCATTTGTCCGTGGAGAAACTGAGAACATTTTATGCGCCTTTGAATGCGCAGCCAAAAGAAGGAGCTCCGACCAAAATCTTCCATTTTAAAAACCACCCCTTATTGGAAAGTTGCTTGGCTTCCCTGATTCCATATTTTGATATGGAGGATGAAATTTTTCCAGAGGAAATCGCATCCTTGAAAATTGCGGAGGCCATTTCCATTCTCAGAAGAATCGACCCGAACATCGATAACCTTTTGGCCAATTTTGAGGAACCGTATAAAATCAATTTGGCTGATTTTATGGAGAAGAACTTCATGTTCAATATGCCCTTGGAGAAATTTAGTTACTTGACAGGAAGAAGCTTGACCACTTTCAAGCGTGATTTCAGTAAAGTATTCAACACAACCCCACAGCGATGGTTGACCCAAAAGCGACTAGAGCTGGCGCACTACCAACTTTCCAACAAAAAGAGAAAACCAGTTGAGGTCTATTTGGAAACCGGTTTTGAAAACTTATCGCATTTTTCCTATGCCTTTAAAAAGCATTTTGGATTGACGCCGACAGAACTCGTCGGGCGAAGAACTGTGCAATAGAAAACCTCTCTTATAGCCACACTTTCAAGGTATTGATTGTAACAGAATTAGTGTTGGTTCGTCGAAAAGGAAACCCATACAATCACCAACCATGCAGAAAATAGTTGCTTTTTTATTCCTTTTTACTTCACTGATTACCTTTTCCCAAAATCAAGCGTCCGAACCCATTCAAGTTCCTTTTGTGTTAACCCCGGAAGGACATATTATCATCCAAGCGAAAGTAAACGGGATAGATGGGACATTCATTTTTGATACAGGTGCCGGGATCAATCTGATCACCCAAAAGTTTGGGGACAAAGTGGGAAGTTTGGAAGAAACCCATCACTTTTACACAGGGCATCGGGCAACGGGTGAAGCACTTCAAGCCAATCTTTGGAATTACGATTCTTTACAAATTGGAGATTTTATTGAAGCAAATGGACAAACAGCGGTATTAAATTTTGATTTCCCGATTGATGGACTCATCTCTCTGACGCCTTTCAAGAACCAGCCCTTTACCATTGATTTTGAGAATAAACTTTTAACCATAGAATCTCCACAATCCTTGGATCAAATCCGTTCTGAAGCTGATTTTGAAACGCCATTAGCCATTACCAATGACAGGAACATCAGCTTGGACATTTTCGCACATGTTTTTTTAAATGATACTCTGGAACTGCTAGTGGGATTGGATTCAGGTGCAGGATTTGGAGTGTATCGGTTCAGTTCTCGATATATGGAAACGTTGGGAGTGAATTCCACCCAAATAAAAAATGAATTTAGACCCAGTCCTTTCAATCCCGATGAAGGCAACATGTATTATTTTACCAAACTCGATAAACTGTCCAGTTTGGACAAAAAGTCCGGTGTGGAGAACTTCAATGCCACCTTTATTGATGGGTTGATTTATGAAGGTATTACGGGATTGGACTGGATTGGACAAAAGATTACCATTGATCTACCCAACCAAAAAATGTTCGTTATAAAATAACTGTCCAAATATGCCCCAATGTTGGTAACTTAGGGGTATGAAAGTCTATATCATTGGTGCTGGTGCTGTTGGAAAGGCATTGGCCGTGTCCCTGAATCATGAAGGCAAAGAAGTGGAGTTGATTCGCGGCCATTTGGATGATGGGACTTCGCACAATCAGAAAATAACCGTTGAACTCAAGGACGGTCCCAAGCTAGAAGCTGAAATCACCATCAGTACGTTGAGTAACCATACGCAATTGAATGGGCTCGTGGTGCTCACCAGTAAATCATTTGGGAACAAATCCCTATCTGAAAAGCTGGAGCCAAAGATTGGAGATTCACCTGTAGTGCTTCTGCAAAATGGGCTGGGCGTGGAACAGCCTTTTATAACCAAAGATTTTCCTGAAATCTACCGGTGTGTCCTTTTTGTAACCAGTCAGAACAGCGATCCAAATACGATAGGTTACAAACCTGTGGCCCCATCACCTGTTGGAATCATTCAACAAAGAAAGTCCACTTTGGAAAATGTAGTTGAAGCCTTGGACTGTCCCTATTTTAGGTTTACTGCGGAAAAGGACATTCAGCGCATCATCTGGAAAAAGGCCATTGCCAATTGTGTGTTCAATTCCATATGCCCTTTGTTGGAAATTGACAATGGGATTTTCCATCGGGACAAAAATGTGTTTGCCATAGCACAGCGGGTCATCGTGGAATGTGCCCTCATCGCCAATAAAAAAGGAATCGACCTGGGTACATCTGAACTGGAAGATCAAGTTTTGATGATCAGCCGCATGTCCGATGGGCAACTCATTTCCACCCTTCAGGACATCAATAATAAAAGAGAGACGGAGATTGATACCCTTAATTTTGAGATCTATCGGATGGCACACGCCATGAACCTATCGAACAAGGTGAAAGAAACACGATTGTTGGGTGAGTTGGTAAAACTGAAATCGGAATTACATCGCTGACCAATATCTTAAAACCATGAGCAACCTGAATAAGCTATTTTGGATAAAACTACTGCACACATTTATTTGGGTATTTTTCGTGATTGTGATTTTCTATGTGCTGTTTTCTGGAATAACTGGAAAAATTGACACCTATACTTGGGTAGGCATTGGATTGGTCATTGGAGAGGGAGTGGTGCTCTTGATTTTTAAAATGTTCTGTCCATTAACAATAATGGCCCGTAGATATTCCGACTCCACAGCAGACAATTTTGATATTTTTTTGCCCAATTGGTTGGCCAAAAACAACAAGCGTATTTTCACCACCATTTATGTAATTGGTTTGATACTCGTTTTGGCGAGAACCTTTTTTGGACAATAGCTTTATAATTGGTTTCCGATAAAAATGGAATTAAAATGTTATTTTTCAGTGTTTTAAGCATTCTTGCAAAATGGATAAATTGATTGAACTCCTTAAGACCCACATCCAAAATCGGGATCCGGAAAAGACACTGACATTGATAAAGGAACATCCAGAAGTCATCAATCTGGAAGATGAAAATGGAAGTTCCGGGTTTATGCTTTTGGCCTACAGTGGTTTCAAGGAAGCATTTACAAAAGCCGTTTTGCTGAAGACCTCATTCTCATTTCACGAAGCGATTGTTTCCGGTAAAAAGGAAATTGTTGCGCAGTATTTGGATGAGTCCAGTGCCGATTGGGCCAATACCCATTCCAAAGATGGATTTGCCCCACTGTCCCTGGCCGCTTTTTTTGATCAGACCGATATTGCACTGCTCTTATTGGACAAAGGTGCTGACCCAAATTTGGCCGCTACCAATCCAACCAAGGTCAATGCCTTGCATTCCGCCGTGGCCAAGGAAAACCATAAGCTCTGTAAAATTTTGTTGGAAAAGGGCGTGAATGTGAACACGGTACAAATGCAAAATGTAACCGCTCTGCATTCCGCGGTACATCGTGGTAATCTGGAAATCACCAAGTTATTGATTGAAAACGGAGCAGACCCCAGTTTGAAAATGGACAATGGGGATACCCCGTTGAGCATTGCCAACCGGGAAGGCCATGGACTGGTCGCAGCCTACTTAAAGGAGCATCAAAACTAAACCCTGCACGGAGTAGTAGATTTTACTTGGTTTTTACCGAAGAATAGAAGAACTTGTCTGGGCAATGTCTAAACCAACCTCAGACGGAACCATAGGACTTAAAGAAGCCATTTCCATCGGAATCGGAGGCATGGTGGGTGGTGGAATTTTTGCCGTTTTGGGACTGGCGGTTTCCCTTGCTCAAGGAGGTACGCCCGTAGCTTTTATTTTGGCAGGGGCTTTGGCGTTGATCACTTCGTACAGTTATGCAAAATTATCACGAAGCTATCCCGATCGGGGTGGTACGGTAAAATTCATCAATCAAGGTTTTGGTCGGACCATTTTTAGTGGGGCCATGAACAATCTGCTGTGGATAAGCTACATTATTATGTTGTCCCTTTATGCTTCGGCCTTTGGTTCTTACGCGCCCAACCTGTTTAAAATCACACCAAACCCAACCATAGATTTTCACATTTATGCCAGTGCCATAATCGTATTGGCCACCGCCATTAATTATTACAGCATTGCGGTCGTGGGCAAAATAGAATCCTATGCTGTAGTGATAAAATTGGTCATTTTGATTGGGTTTATTTTCGTGGGAGCTTATGGTTTGTTTGGAAATTCAAATCTGGAACAGTTGGCCTTGGAACATTGGGAAACCCCTATTAAACTTTTTGCCGGAGGGATGGTCATTTTTGTGGCCTATGAAGGATTTGAACTGATTGCCAACGCAGCTCCGGATATTAAAACCCCTGAAAAGAACATCTCAAAAGCGTATTACATTTCCGTAGGATTCGTGATTGTTCTTTATGTAGTGATTGCCATAGTGACCGTGGGTTCCTTGCCTTTTAAAAATATAGCGGATGCCCAAGATTATGTCCTGGCCGAGGCAGCCAAGCCCATGTTGGGGCAGACCGGATTTACAATCATTACCATTGCAGCTTTGATTTCCACTTTTTCCGCGATCAATGCTTCTTTGTATGGAGGTAGCAGGGTGAATTTTGAAATCGCTGAGGATGATGAACTTCCCCATCACTTTCTGTCCAAATTTTGGAACCAACCTATTGGGTTGATGATTACCGCAATTGCCACTTTGGTTTTGGTAAATCTCTTGGATTTGGAAAGCATTTCTACTGCAGGGAGTATTGGGTTTCTTTTGATTTTTGCCATCGTCAATTATGTGGGATTCAAACTCCATAATGAAATAGGAGCCCGAAAATGGTTGCCCATAACCGGTTGCATCCTTTGCCTATTGGCTTTGGCTACATTGATCATCCAACAATTAAACTCCAACTGGGCGGGAGTAGCCGTTTCTATTGGGCTGATAGGACTCTGCTTTTTAATCGAGTGGGGGTATAAAAAGACTGAACATAAAAAATGATAAATTCCTTGAGTAAACTTTCAAAGCAGATGCCTGTCCTGGCGATTGTTATTTCCTTAATCGCTTTGTCTTGTAACCCGACCGCAAAAACTAAAGAAAAGAATACCGACACCCATGATTTGGTCAACGCCCAATGGATTGCGGTACAAGAGGATTTGCCCAAGGTAGATTCGCTTCTTTATGATGAACATCCCGCGCCCATTTTTCGGAAAGAGTTCAGCATAAAAAAGGATATCCGTTCGGCCAAGTTGTACATTACCTCAGCAGGGTACTATCGGGCGTCACTCAACGGTGAACGAATCGGTAAAAATTACCTTGACCCTGCATGGACCAATTTTGCAAAACGCGTCTATTATTCGGAATATGACCTCACTAAAGACCTAAAACAAGGTGCAAATTGCCTTGGGGTGACTCTTGGGAACGGATTCTATAACCCACTTCCTATGAAAATGTGGGGAAATTTAAATCTACGGGATGCCTTACCCACCGGAAAACCTCAATTCATAGCCAAGTTAAAATTGGAATATGAAAATGGTGAAATAGAAGAGATTCTCACAGATAATACCTGGACCTATTCCTATGGGCCTATTCGAAAAAACAGCGTGTACCTAGGCGAAGTTTATGATGCAGGAAATGAAGTGGCCAAATGGAAAACCGTAGGTTTTAAAGAGGACTCATGGAAAAAAGCTATTGAGACCAAAGGGCCAGGAGGAGTATTGCAAAAATCATTTTTCCCACCCATTCAAATAACGGACATAAAAACCCCTGTGTCTATAGCAAATGTAGCCGATGGAACGTATGTGATTGATATGGGTGTGAATTTTACGGGTTTATACCGAATCCATCTAAAAGGGGAAAAAGGGGATACCATTTCTTTTCGGTTTGGGGAACGAATTTATGACGATGGAACGCTCAATCCCATGACCACGGTAGCAGGTCAGATTAAAAAGAAAGGTACAGGAGGTCCCGGTGCCCCGGAGATTGCTTGGCAGACGGGCAGCTATATTTTTGGGGACAAAAATGAGATTTGGTACCAGCCGGAGTTTACATTTCATACCTATCAATATATGGAAGTATCGGGGCTTAAGAATGCTCCAGACATTGGAGATGTGGAAGGACTTTCACTACATACCACGGTGAAAAATGAGAATAATTTTGCCTCCTCATCAGAACTTATCAATTCCATACAAGAAATTACGGTGCGTACATTTTTGACGAACCTCATCAGTGTGCAATCGGACTGCCCTGCCCGTGAAAAGTTTGGCTACGGAGGGGATTTAAATGCGACGAGTGAATCGTTCATTTACAATGCAGACATGCAAGATTTTTATAGAAAGACCATTTACGATTGGGTCGATGCGATGAATGATTCAACCTTTGTGGATACTGCGCCTTATGTGGGTATAAAGTATTGTGGGTTGAGTTGGGAATCGGCCTTTATCACCACCCAAAATAAGCTTTGGCTCTATTACAAGGATGCCGACATTATTAAGGAATTGTATGAAAAGGATTTACAATGGATGGATAAAGCAGCTCGTATTCATCCTAATGGCATTGTAGACGAAGGTTTGGCCGACCATGAGTCGTTGGAGCCAGTTCCTGTTGAACTGACCGGAACCTCACATTACCTTCAGTGTGCACGCATCATGAAAGATTTTGCGGCTTACATGGGAGATGCAGCCCATGAAAAACACTTTGAAACCCTCACGGATAAACTAGAAACCATCCTTGTTGACCGTTTTTGGAAGACTCCCGTCACGGAGCCCATAAATAAACAAACCCTTTTCTCGACATTGGTTTATTACGATGTTATTCCAGAAAATGAAATGGAACAAGCGACCGACTCGTTGCTGGCTTCCTTATCTGGACCAGAGGGACATTTTACCACGGGTATTTTTGGAACCAAGTACATGTTGGAAGCGCTATCCAAAACGGGGAATGCCAATACCGTGTACAATATTGTCAACAGCACCGCCTACCCCGGTTGGGGCTATATGATAGATCAGGGGGCAACCACCCTTTGGGAAACCTGGAAGGAAAGTGACAATACCTATTCTAATAATCATCCGATGTTTGGCACGGTGACCGAATGGTTTTATCGATGGCTTGGGGGCATTCGACCCGATCCCGATTACCCAGGATTTGAGAAATTTTTCATCAATCCGGCATTGCCCGATGATTTGTCGGAAGTTACGAGTTCATACCACTCACCTTTAGGTGAAATCGTTTCCAACTGGAAAAAAGAGAAAGGAAAACAGCTTTTCGAAATAACCATTCCTGAAAACAGCGCGGCATGGGTCGAACTTCCAGTAGGTGAGGAACAGGAAATTTCCATTTCTAAAAATGGAACCGCGATTTCTACGGAAAGCAATGGGAATAAAAAAGGATCCTTTGAGCTAACATCAGGCAGCTATACCATTTGGGTTGAATAGGTATACATCCTTTTGAGCCAAATTGAGAATTCGTTGAAATTATTGTCTTGAATTGTTGATTACATTCCCCACTATGAAGGCCAGCACCGCAGGCAATACCGATCTCAACTGGTACTTCGTCAATTCATATACCCAATCCATCAATCGGCAGATTGTACTTAACTGAGTTGCTGTTAATTTTTCTAGAGAAAAATAAATAACATGCAGCAAAGAAAAAATGGTCTTAATAGGTTGTTGACGGAGTATAAAAAATCAAAAAAAGAAAGTATGTATGCTGGGGATAGAGTGCTTTGTCCCATTTGCATGTCATGCTATAAAGAATTTGGGCCGTATGGAAAAAGGAAGAGAAAAAATGCAAGATGCCACAATTGTCTTTCTCTAGAAAGGCATCGTTTGGTTTGGAGTTATATTCAAGAGAAAAAATTGCTGAAGGAAGGAATGACCCTATTGCATTTTGCTCCCGAAAAAGTATTCTACGCTTGGTTTTCCGCGATGGATTATATTGAATATCTCCCCTGTGATTTGAATCCAGAAGATTTTGATTTTCAAGAAAAAGTAGAGATTGTAAAAGTTGATATTACCAATATACCCTTTGTAGATAATTCATTTGATTTTATATTATGCAACCATGTTCTAGAGCACATTCCGAATGATAGGCAGGCCTTGTCTGAATTGTTTAGGGTAATGAAAAAGGGAGGCTGTGGTATCTTTCAAGTTCCCATTGATTATTCTAGAGAGGTTACATATGAAGATTTAACGATCACTTCCAAAAAGGGAAGATTAAAGGCATTTGGTCAACGTGATCATGTAAGATGGTATGGGAAAGATTATGTGAACAGACTTGCTCATGCAGGGTTCAATGTTCAACAGGATGACTTTTTGAATGAGTTTTCGGAACAGGAGCAGTATCGATTTGGGTTTGATGAAACTGAAATGATTTACTTCTGTAGGAAATAAAAGATTTCAAAAATGATCATTTTATATTGCCAACCATAAAAGCCACCACCGCAGGCAATATCCATCCCAATTGAAATTGGGCCAGTGGCAACCATTCTAAGTAGTGGTAGGGCACCAAAAAGCCAAGGGTGCCCAAAAAATCAGGAATACTGAAAACAATTGTGGTGATGACCACCCACCTGAAGACGGCTGGTGACGCCCATTTTTCAGGAACAACATTCAAAAGAATCAATATAATGGTAATGGGGTAGATAAACATGAGTGCCGGTAGGGCCACTGCAATAATATATCCCACATTAAACTGACCTATTAGCACGCCTAAAAGGCATCCAAACAGTGCAGTTATTCGGTAGGCCACATTTGAGTCGTTGAACCGAGCGCGTACAAAATCCGAAGTCCCCGTAACAATCCCAACAGCGGTGGTAAAACAAGCTAGACTTACCAAAAGACTCAAGAATAGGGTGGCAGTGCTACCAAGGGTTTCGGTGCTTATACCACTTAAAAGGGTGGTTCGGGTAATGTCCGAGGCAAAAACATCACTGAATAAAGCCCCAGTTAAAATGAGCCCGGCATAGACGAGAAGCAATCCCAATCCGGCCCAAAATCCTGCCTTTCGTATGAGGTCTTTTTTGGTTTCATAACTCGCCGTTTTGTCTTTTATATTGATGGAAATAATAATGACGGCTCCCACGACCACAGCACCAATGGCATCAAAGGTTTGGTAGCCTTCCAAAATGCCATCACTCAACGGATGTTTTAGTTCCGAAGTGGAAAAATCAAAATCCAAAGTACCTAAAGCTGTAGCCACAATGAGCAAAAGAATAATAAGGATGCCGGGGGTGAGCAGTTTTCCAACGATATCCAGCACCTTGGACCGATTGATGGCAAATACGAAAACCAACGCAAAGTAAATGAGACTGGTGAGCAAGGAAGAGGAATCAAAGAGGGGCTGAATGGCCATCTCATGGGTTACCGATGCTGTTCTGGGCGAGGGGAGGGCAATGGCGATGGCATAGATCAGGTAGCAATACACCAAACTGAACGTTGGGGATACCTTTTTAGCGAAATCGAACAGTGTACCTTGGAGTCGGGCATGGGCCAAAATGCCCAAAATGGGAATCAAAACAGCAGATAGACAAAATCCCAAAGTGACCAACCACCAAGAATCACCTGATTTAAATCCCAAAAGAGGCGGCAAGATAAGATTGCCCGCTCCAAAAAAGAGGGAAAAAAGGGCAAACGATGTAATTGTTAACGTTTTTTTGTTCATAAGATGTTGATAATTATCAGGCAATGTAGTATATTTCGAAAGTGCGCTTCAACGAAAATAATTGACTTTTTGACGATTATGATGTATTTCATCGAAAAAAAGTAGTTGCACAAATTTGATCAAAATAAAAAGTTATCAACATTCGTTGAGATAGAAAACCATTAACTTAAAATCAAACGTATAACTGAAAATTACTAATTAATCAAAACGGCATTTTAAACGATCCCCAAATCGCATCGATGCTTACCTAAAACACAACCGGCTTATGAAAACTTCTACCCACCACCATGGCAACAAAATCTCTTCTTTATTCTGCAACGTATTTGGTCACCACTATGTAGTTTCCAAAAAAGTTACACAACACATTAAGGAATACAAGTGCGTCCATTGTCAAAAAGAAGTTACCACAGATGTTAGTGGTAGACTTTCTATTTTGACTCCCCAGATGCAGGAAATCAACAACACTTTAGAGGACATGTACAGAAAACGAAGAACAAAATTGGTACAGCGCGTGGCGTAACCATTTTTTTTCTTCAAGAAGTTTTTACGGTTTATCCCGGACTTAAGAAAGTACCTACTGCTATACAGGTCGCGTGCCCCAAGACCATGAAGTGGATACCCTTGAGTTTCGGGATTTTTTGTGTCTATCCGTTAAAAAGAATTCCATCCTTGGGCCTTAAGCGGAATTTTGGTTTCAGCGCGGGTAATAAGATGTGCACCTTCGCTCTTATCGGTGATGTGACCAATGACAGTCAAATTGGGATTGGCTTTTATTTTGGGAAAATCAGCTTGGGCTATGGTAAACAATAATTCGTAATCCTCTCCACCACTCAACGCTATCATGGTGCTATCCATTTGAAACTCTTCGGAGGTGGAAATCACCGTTGGGTCCAACGGAATTTTATCTTCAAAAAGGTTGCAGCCTACATCACTTCGCTTGCAGAGATGCAGAATTTCCGATGACAATCCATCGCTGATATCAATCATGGAAGTGGGCTTTACTTCCAGTTTTTTGAGCAGTTCCACAATGTCTTTGCGCGCCTCCGGTTTCAGCTGGCGCTCCACAATATAGGAGTAAGGTTCCAGATCGGGTTGACTTTCCGGGTTGACCTTAAAAACTTCTTTTTCCCGTTCCAAAACTTGTAGTCCCAAATAGGCACCACCTAAATCTCCGGTGACCACCAAAAGGTCATTCGGTTTAGCCCCTTTACGATAAACTATATCCTTTTCTTGAGCCATCCCCAAAGCCGTAACACTAATGAGCATTCCTTTGTTGGAAGAAGTGGTGTCTCCCCCTACCAAATCCACATTATAAAGTTTGCAAGCCAAGGCCACTCCAGCATAAAATTCTTCCAAGGCCTCCAACGGAAATCGATTAGAAACGGCTATGGAAACCGTTACTTGGGTAGCTTCGGCATTCATGGCATAAATATCGGATAGGTTCACCATGACCGATTTGTAGCCCAAATGTTTTAGAGGGGTATAACTGAGGTCAAAATGTACCCCTTCCACCAACATATCGGTGGAAACCACCGTTTTTTTGTCCTTGAAATCCAAAACGGCAGCGTCATCTCCAATGCCCATTTTGGATGAAGGGTGGTGCAGTTCAAAGTTTTGGGTAAGGTGGTCAATCAGGCCAAATTCTCCCAATTCTTCAAGTGATGTACGTTGTGGATTCTTGTCTTCTAGCATTCGGCAAAAGTAAAAAGGATAATTTTAAATTGTATCTTTAAAAGAAAACAAACTTTCAATTGCTATGTTATGGGAATGAAAGCGTTAATACCATTTTTAGTCATTTTATTTTTTGCGTCGTGCTCTGGCGATGGAACTGTTGATTCGGGAGAAGATGATGGAATGGGTATGGTTGATGATGGCCCGGATATTGGGGACGGAAGTGTTTTTCTTGGATTTACCCCATGTGAAGCAGGAATAGCAACGGTTTACCCCTGTGAAGGATATGACCTTCTTTTTCAGATGCGATTGGATGCTTTCAAAGCAAGTGCTGGGAATGACATTTGGGGTTGGACCGATGCTTCCACCGGGAACGAATACGCATTGGTCGGATTGGATAACGGCACTGCCTTTGTGGACATTACCGATACTTCAAATCCAGTTTATCTGGGAAAACTTCCCACCGCTACTGAATCCAGTATTTGGCGAGATATTAAAGTGTATGGGGACTATGCCTTTATTGTGTCCGAAGCCGCTAACCATGGTATGCAGGTTTTCGACCTAAAGAAACTACGCAATGTTACAGACCCGCCACAGCTCTTTGCTTCGGATGCCCGCTATACTGGAATTGGGAATGCCCACAATATTGTGATCAATGAAGAAACGGGTTTTGCTTACCCTGTAGGAACAGCTCGAAATGATGCGTTTAATGGAGGCGTCCATTTTGTAGATATCCAAAATCCAACCAGTCCAACCGGAGTGGGAGGTTATGGTGCCAATGGCTACACGCATGATGCCCAAGTGATTACGTACAATGGACCGGACACCGATTATTCGGGGCGAGAAATTTTTATTGGAGCCAATGAAACCCAGATAGCCATTGCCGATATTACCGATAAATCCAACCCGACTGAAATTGCCACTCTCACGTACGCAAATCGAGGATATACCCATCAAGGGTGGTTTACAGACAATCATCGCTATTACATTTTGGGCGATGAAACCGATGAAATCAATTTTGGTTTTGATTCCAGAACTCTGGTTTTTGATATGACCGATTTGGACAATCCTGTGCTGCACACTACGTACATTGGTCCCACTTCGGCCACGGACCATAACGGTTATGTAAAAGGGAACGAATTCTTCTTGGCCAATTATTCAGCAGGAATACGGGTTTTGGACATTTCAGGCATTGACTCAGAAACCATTACCGAAACAGGTTTTTTCGACACCCACCCTTCCAACAACGTACCCGGATTTGATGGTGTTTGGAGTGTTTACCCCTATTTTGAAAGTGGCAAAATCATCATCAACGATACCGAGGCAGGGTTGTTCGTGGTTCAAAAATCCAATTAAGCCATGAAAAAGCTCGGATATATTTTCTTTATGATGAGTCTGTTGTCATGCTCTGATGATGATTCGCCAACCGATACACCATTGCAAGACTCCTTTCTCGGTGAAGTGGAATGGATCAAAAGTTTTGGGGGCTCGGGAGAAGATGCAGGGCATGATATCATTCAAACTGCGGATGGAGGTTATGCCATTTTGGGCTTTAGCAATAGTACCGATGGAGACTTGGCCCATAAAACTCTGGCCGTAAGTGATTATTGGCTCTTGAAACTGGATTCTGAGGGCAACAAAGAATGGAGTAAAACCTACGGTGGAAGCAAGGAAGATTTAGGCCAAGCTGTGATTCAGACTTCGGATGGAGGTTACGCCATTGTGGGCTATGCAATGAGCGATGATGGAGATGGGAGCAACAACGAAGGGTTCCATGACAATTGGATTCTTCGGTTGGATGCAGCAGGCAACATTTTATGGGAGCATAGTTTTGGATTTGCAGGACACGACCATTCGTATGATGTCATTCAAACTACCGATGGGGGCTTCTTTTTTGCCGGGTTTTTGGATGTGACCCTCTCTGATGGTGAGGGAAATTTTGGAAAAGGATCAAGCTCGCTGACCAGTCATGGGGTGGGGGAATTTTGGGGCACCAAGCTCGATGCCGATGGTAATTTGGAATGGCGTCGCTATTTTGGGGGAACCAACAACGATCGCGCCCACGGAGTGGTTCAGGCAGATGATGGCAGCTATGTGATGGCAGGCTTTTCCGAAAGTGACGATTTTGATGTATCAAACACCAAGGGAAGCTACGATTTTTGGGTCGTTAAAGTAGCGCCGGATGGAACTTTGGTTTGGGAAAAATCCTTTGGCGGAACAGGTATCGAGGTTTCGTATGACATCAAAAAGACCTTGGACGGAAACTACGCCATTTTAGGACACACCTTCAGTACCGATACCGACATTTCCAAAAATCATGGAGAGTCCGATGTGTGGCTCATCAAAATAGATAATGATGGAAAGTTGCTTTGGGAGAAAACCTTTGGCGGAACCGAGTTTGACGATGCCAGAGGGTTGGGTCTAACGGCAGATGGAGGTTTCTTGATAGCCGGAAACTCAAAGAGCATGAACGGTGATGTTTTGGAGAATCATGGTGAAAATGATTTTTGGGTTGTTCGGGCCGATGCGGATGGAAAGCTTGTTTACCAAAAAACGTTTGGGGGGACCGACCTTGACTTTGGGTTCGATGTGGTACAAAGTTCGGATGGAAGTGTGGTACTTATTGGAAATTCGTCCAGCACTGATTTTGAAGATATTGAGGCAAAAGGCATGTCCGATTTGGTTGTCATAAAATTGAAGTAATTCCAAATCAATATCTTTGAGCGAATACGAATTAAAACATACGATAATGAAAAAGTTGATTTTAATAGTAATGACAGTGGTTTCCATCAGTGCATTTTTCTCTTGCAGAGAGCAAAAAGAAGAGAAACCCGAGGTCATAGAAAAAACAGTGGAAGAAGACGATGAAGGCGTTTTGGAAAAGGTAGGTAAAGAAGTTGACGAAGAGGTGAATGAGGAAATCGATGAAACTATTGACAAGATAGGAGACGATAATTAACCACATGTCACGTATGGATATAGGCCAACCTAGTTTAGGTTGGCCTTTTTTTATAGCAAAAACTTATGCCAGTATTCGTTATTAATATGTTAGGAACTATGGAAAAACCCTACTTATACAGTATATTTGTGGGCTATTTAGAACAAATCCAGTTAAGATGATAAAAGTTTCGGAAACTGCTAAGCAGAAAGTGGTGTCGCTCATGACCGAGGAAGGTTATGATGCCAGCACCGATTTTGTGCGTGTAGGTGTAAAAAGTGGAGGGTGCAGCGGTTTGTCCTATGAATTGAAGTTTGATAAATCAGCTGCTGATACCGATAAGATTTTTGAAGATAATGCCGTGCGCATCATCGTAGATAAAAAGAGTTTTTTATACCTCGTGGGCACTACATTGGAATATTCAGGGGGATTGAACGGAAAAGGCTTTGTCTTTAACAACCCCAATGCACAGCGCACTTGCGGTTGTGGGGAGAGTTTTTCACTCTAAGGCTTGATAAAGAGCGTTCATTTGACTAACTTAAGTTTATGGCTTATACAGAAGAAGAATTAAAAAAAGAACTGGAAA
This sequence comes from Flagellimonas iocasae, assembly GCF_042682725.1. Classification (NCBI taxonomy): domain Bacteria; kingdom Pseudomonadati; phylum Bacteroidota; class Flavobacteriia; order Flavobacteriales; family Flavobacteriaceae; genus Flagellimonas; species Flagellimonas iocasae. Next base: position 816,673 of record NZ_JBHUHU010000003.1, read on the forward strand.
CCAAGGAGTATGAGTATGGTTTCTACACAGATATAGAATCGGACACCCTGCCCAAGGGATTGAACGAGGAAATCGTCATTGCCATTTCCAAAAAGAAAGAGGAGCCGGATTGGATGACTGCTTGGCGTTTGGAAGCTTTTAGGGCATGGGAACAAATGAAGGAGCCGGAATGGGCCAATGTGAAGTACAAGAAGCCCAATTTTCAGGATATTTCCTATTATTCCGCACCCAACAAAAAACCCAAATACAACAGTTTGGATGAAGTAGATCCCGAATTGTTGGACACCTTCAAAAAGCTGGGTATCTCCTTGGATGAGCAAAAGAAACTGGCTGGGGTTGCTGTGGATATTGTAATGGATTCCGTTTCTGTGGCCACCACCTTTAAAAAGACTTTGGCTGAAAAGGGTATTATTTTCTGCTCCATCTCAGAAGCAATCAAGGAACACCCAGAGTTGGTGAAAAAATATATCGGCTCGGTAGTGCCCAAAAAGGACAATTTTTATGCGGCATTGAATTCAGCGGTTTTTTCTGATGGGTCTTTCTGCTACATTCCAAAGGGAGTGCGTTGTCCTATGGAATTGTCCACCTATTTCCGAATCAACCAAGCCGGAACAGGTCAGTTTGAGCGGACCTTGGTCATTGCCGATGAAGGAAGCTACGTGAGCTATTTGGAAGGATGCACTGCGCCCATGCGAGACGAAAACCAATTGCATGCTGCGGTTGTAGAACTCATCGCTCTGGATAATGCCGAAATTAAATATTCCACCGTTCAGAACTGGTTCCCTGGCGATAAAGAAGGGAAAGGTGGAGTTTTCAACTTTGTGACCAAACGAGGTCTTTGCGAAAAAAACGCCAAAATTTCTTGGACTCAGGTGGAAACAGGTTCAGCCGTTACTTGGAAATATCCTTCCTGCATTTTGAAGGGAGACAATTCCATCGGTGAGTTTTATTCCATCGCGGTGACCAATAATTTTCAGCAGGCGGATACGGGTACGAAGATGATTCACTTGGGAAAAAACACCCGAAGTACGATCATCTCCAAAGGAATTTCTGCAGGAAAATCACAGAACAGTTACCGAGGATTGGTACAGGTGAACAGCAGGGCAGAAAATGCACGAAACTTTTCCCAGTGTGATTCTTTGTTGATGGGAAATGAATGTGGAGCACATACCTTCCCATACATTGAGGTGAAAAATAAAACGGCTCAGATTGAGCATGAGGCCACTACCAGTAAAATTGGTGAGGACCAAATTTTTTATTGCAACCAACGTGGAATCGATACGGAAAAAGCCATCGCTTTGATCGTGAATGGTTTCAGTAAGGAGGTATTGAACAAACTTCCGATGGAATTTGCTGTGGAGGCACAAAAATTATTGGAAATCAGCCTTGAAGGTTCCGTAGGATAATATTAAAGCATTAGTCAACCGACAAAAATAATTTGAAGAAGAACAGATGTTAGAAATCAAAAATTTACACGCCAGCATAGATGACAAAAAAATCCTGAAGGGCATCAACCTTGAGGTAAATGCAGGAGAGGTACACGCCATTATGGGCCCCAACGGTTCAGGGAAGAGTACCTTGGCTTCCGTGATTGCCGGAAAAGAAGAATTCGAAATCAAAAAAGGAAGCATTTCCTTGGAAGGTGAAGATTTGGAAGAATTGGCCCCAGAAGAAAGAGCCCATAAAGGTATCTTTTTGTCGTTCCAATATCCGGTTGAAATCCCTGGTGTATCGGTGACCAACTTCATCAAAACGGCCATCAACGAATCCAGAAAGGCTCGTGGTTTGGAAGATATGCCCGCCAACGAAATGCTGAAACTGATTCGTGAGAAATCGCAATTGTTGGAGATTGACCGCAAGTTCTTGTCTCGTTCCCTGAATGAAGGATTTTCCGGTGGGGAGAAAAAACGTAACGAAATCTTCCAGATGGCCATGATGGAACCCAAACTGGCCATTTTGGATGAAACCGACTCTGGATTGGACATTGATGCGTTGCGTATTGTGGCCAATGGGGTCAACAAATTGCGTAGCAAGGACAATGCAATCATCGTGATTACCCACTACCAGCGTTTGTTGGAATACATCGTTCCAGATTACGTTCATGTATTGCATGATGGTAAAATCGTGAAATCCGGCACCAAGGAATTGGCCTTGGAATTGGAAGAAAAAGGATACGATTGGTTAAAGCAAGAAGCCACGGTATAATAATTTAAAGACTTCTGATATCAGATATCTGATGTCTGAACTCTGACAACTGAAAAAGAATGGATTTAAAAGATAAATTACTCTCATCGTTCTTGGCTTTTGAGAACACTATGGACTTGGACCACCCTGTTCATGATGTACGCTCTGAGGCAATCAAGAACTTTGAGGAAAAAGGGTTTCCTTCCAAAAAAGAGGAAGCGTGGAAATATACGTCACTGAACAGCTTGCAAAAGGTGGACTTCAGCATTTTCCCAAAACAGGAAAATACCCTGGAGTACAAGGACATCAAGAAGTACTTTTTGCATGAGATAGACACCTACAAGATTGTTTTTGTAGATGGGGTCTACAGTTCATACCTATCTGAAACTACCCATGATGGGGTGGATGTGTGTTTGATGAGCTCCGCGTTCAGCAAGCCCATGTTCCGCCCGGTGATTGATGTGTACTTCAACAAAGCCGCTTCCAAAGACGAGTCTTTGACCACATTGAACACCGCTTTTTGCAAGGAAGGAGCCTATATCTATATTCCAAAGAACAAAATGCCCAAAAAGCCCATCCAAATCTTGCATTTGGCCACGGGCAATGAAGCCGCGCTGATGTTACAGCCTCGAAATTTGATCGTTGCAGAGCAAAATGCCGAAGTGCAGATCATAGAGCGTCACCAAAGTTTAACAGACAATGAGGTCTTCACCAATTCCGTAACCGAGATTTTTGCAGGCAAGGATGCTATTGTGGACTACTACAAGGTGCAAAATGACAATGATAATGCTTCGTTGGTGGACAACACCTATATTTCGCAGAAGGACAGCAGCGTGGTTCGGGTGCATACCTTTTCCTTTGGAGGAAAATTGACCCGTAACAACCTGAACTTCTATCAAAACGGGGAGCGTATCGATTCAACCTTAAAAGGGGTGACCATTTTGGGCGAAAAGCAGCATGTGGACCATCATACCTTGGTGCACCATGCCCAACCAAATTGTGAAAGCCATCAAGATTATAAAGGAATTTTTGGGGAACGCTCCACTGGGGTTTTCAATGGAAAGATCATTGTGGACAAAATTGCCCAAAAAACCGATGCTTTTCAGCAGAACAACAACATTTTGATCAGTGATAAGGCCACCATCAACTCAAAACCGCAATTGGAGATTTTTGCCGACGATGTAAAATGTTCCCACGGGTGTACCATTGGTCAGTTGGATGAGGAAGCTTTATTCTACCTAAGATCAAGGGGAATACCCAAAAAAGAGGCCACAGCATTGTTGATGTATGCCTTCGCCAACAACGTATTGGAAAGCGTTCGAATTCCAGAATTAAAGGTTCGGATCAACAAGATTATCGCCAACAAGTTGGGCGTTCGCGTTGGATTTGAGCTTTAAGGACTGCAACCCATAAGGGGAAACTCATGATACAAACCTCTCTCGATATCGCCACCATCCGAAAGGATTTTCCCATCCTCAACCGAAAGGTCAATGGGCAACCTTTGGTGTATCTGGACAATGCGGCAACATCCCAAACACCGCAGCAGGTTATTGATGTGATTGTGGAGTATTATCAAGGCTATAATGCCAATATCCACCGTGGGGTACACAGCCTTTCCCAAGAAGCTACGGATGCCTACGAAGTGGCCCGAAAGAAGATTCAGGCGCATTTCAACATTGCGAAATCGCAAGAGGTGATTTTTACCTCCGGCACCACCCATGGCATTAATTTAGTGGCCACTGGATTCACTTCTTTTTTGCAGAAAGGGGATGAGGTCATTGTTTCGGCCATGGAGCATCATTCCAATATTGTGCCATGGCAAATGTTGTGCGAACGTACCGGTGCGACCCTGAAAGTCATTCCCATGAATGTAGAGGGAGAACTGATCATGGAGGAATACCATAAACTGTTATCGGAAAAGACCAAGTTGGTGTTCTGTAACCATGTTTCAAACGCCTTGGGCACCATCAACCCCATTGAAGAAATTATTGAGGCGGCCCACAAAGTAAGTGCTTCGGTTTTGATTGACGGCGCACAGGCTGCTGCCCATATCAAGCCAGATTTGCAAGCATTGGATGTGGATTTTTATGTGGTTTCGGCCCATAAAATGTGTGGACCGACTGGTGTAGGGATGTTGTATGGTAAAGAGGAGTGGCTCAAAAAATTACCGCCCTACCAAGGTGGGGGTGAAATGATTGCAGAGGTCACCTTTGAAAAAACCACCTATGCCGATCTGCCCCACAAGTTTGAAGCAGGAACGCCGAACATTTGCGGGGGAATCGCCTTTGGTGCCGCATTGGATTATATGAACAGCATCGGGTTTGAAGCCATTGCCCAATATGAAGATGAACTTATGCACTATGCCACGGAGCAATTGCTGAGTATTGAAGGGTTACGTATTTATGGCAACGCCAAGCACAAAACTTCGGTGATTTCGTTCAATATTGAAGGGATTCACCCCTATGATATTGGCACCATTCTGGACAAATTGGGCATCGCTGTCCGTACCGGACACCATTGCGCCCAGCCCATTATGGATTTTTATAAAATTCCAGGTACGGTTCGGGCCAGTTTCAGTTTTTACAACACCAGGGAAGAGGTTGATAAGCTGGTGGAAGGCGTAAAACGCGCCAAAAGCATGTTGGAATAACCGATTCGTTATCTTTGTCTTAAAGACTTGATACGCATTTGTCCGAGTTGTACTTTTGAAGAAATCAGACACATGACCATACAAGAAATACAGGAAGATATTATTGACGAGTTCTCCCTATTCGACGACTGGATGCAGCGCTACGAATACATGATAGAACTGGGCAAATCCCTTCCCTTGATTGAAGAACAATACAAAGTGGATGACAACCTTATTAAAGGTTGCCAGAGTAAGGTTTGGGTGCACGCTGAGTTGGATGGTGACAAATTGGTGTTCACTGCGGATAGTGATGCCATCATCACCAAAGGGATCATTGCTATTTTGATTCGCGCTTTTAGCAACCAAAAACCGCAGGACATCATTGAAGCCGATACGGCCTTTATTGACGAAATTGGATTGAAAGAGCATTTATCCCCAACCCGTGCCAATGGACTGGTAAGCATGGTAAAGCAATTGAAACTGTACGCCGTAGCCTACCAAACACAATTAAATTAGAACAAGATGAGCGAAGAAATCACCATAGATACCCAAGAATTGGGAGAGAAAATAGTAAGGGTTCTCAAGACCATTTATGACCCAGAAATTCCTGTGGACATTTATGAATTAGGATTGATTTACGACGTGTTCGTAAATGAAGACAACGATGTAAAGATTTTGATGACCTTAACGTCGCCCAATTGCCCTGTGGCGGAAACCTTGCCTGTTGAAGTGGAAGAAAAGGTAAAATCCCTTGATGATTTAAATGATGTGGAGGTGGAAATCACCTTTGATCCCCCTTGGACCCAAGAATTGATGAGCGAGGAAGCAAAGTTGGAGCTGGGACTGTTGTAGTTTTTCAGATGTCAGATATCTGAAATCAGGCGTCAGAGTTCAAGAATTAGTTAAAAGCATAGAATCTTAAAAAATAAGGTATCATAACCTCGGATATCTAAAATAGTGCATGCTATTATGGATAAGGGGTTTGAACAAATCATTTCTTGGAAGCTAGCCCGAAAGCTCAACAAGGAAATTTATAGGATTACCTGCGATACTGGTTTTCAATGGGATTTTGCGTTGCGGGACCAAATTAGAAGAGCTTCGATTTCTATCTCTTCGAATATTGCGGAAGGTTATGGAAGAAAAACTGACAAAGAGTTCATTTATTTTTTGAATGTGGCCAAAGCATCATGTTACGAAGTAAAGTCACAGCTCTATTTAGCGTTGGATACGGACTATATTAGAAAGGAACTGTTCGATAAAGTATACCAGCTTTGTGATGAAATTTCCAAGACCCTTCATGGATTGATAAAACATTTAGAAAACAAACAATGATTGATTTTTCAGAAATCTGACATCTGAAGTCTGATATCTGAGTACTGAAACCTGAAATCTTATGTCTGATATAATAAACAGAGTAGCCCAAAGCAAACTGGTCACTTTTGATCTAGAGGAATTGTATCCCAAAGGGGAACGCAAGGTTCTGGATATTAAAGACTGGTTGTTGGAAGGTATTATTTTACGCGAAAAGGAGTTCAGAACCCATGTCGAGGAACACGAATGGTCTACCTACCAAGATAGTTATGTGGCCCTGCAATGCTCCACCGATGCCATTGTGCCCGGATGGGCGTTTATGCTAATTGCTTCCAAATTGACCCCCTTTGCCAAAAAAGTGGTGGTTGGGAGCCTCGAAGATTTGGAAACAGCACTTTACCAAACAATTCTACAAGACTTGGACGTATCTCCATACGCAGACAAGCCTGTGATCATAAAAGGCTGCTCCAAAAAGCCCGTTCCAGAAAATGCCTACCTCATGGCGATTGAAAAAATACAGCGCGTGGCCAAAAGCATGATGTATGGGGAGGCTTGTTCTTCGGTGCCCTTGTTTAAAAGATAATAAAATCTATAATAGTGAAACCAAAAGCCCAACTAAATTGTTAAGGCAGTTGCTATTTAAAAGATTAAATTATTTTACATATATGGAATAAGAATTACTGTTTTCCAAACCATCACCCAGTTCTATGGGCTCTCCATTCTTCCACATAGTAGCAGTGAAGATTTGATTTTTCACTTCATAACCAGTCACGTAAACATCGTTTTCAAATATAAAAACAGCATTTGCACGCGCTTCATTGGTTCCATCCGTAAGGTTGGTGGCGATATCATTCACCCATAATTTGGCCACGCTGATACCTCCTTCCTCTTCATACCCTACTACATATAGATCTGATTCAAATACCAACACGGAGTTTGCGCTAGCATTGCTTGTACCATCGGTAATACTTGTATCTCCACCATTTACCCATAATTTAGCTACATTAATCCCATCGATTATTTCATGCCCTACTGTAAAAACACCAAAGCCATTGGCAAAAACGGCGTTGGCAAAAGTATCGTTAGAGCTAAAAGATACAGGTATGTTCGACCCAAACCCCCAATATCTAGCCTGAGTTATTTGATCGGTAGTTTCATATCCTGCCACATAAGCACTGGATCCGACCGCATACATTCCTGTAACATAGTTGTCCGTTGTTCCATCGGAAAGGTCCGTGACAATCCCGTCCACCCATAGTTTGGCCACTTGAACGCCATTTATTCGTTCAGAACCAGCTACCATTAGTTTTTCGTTACTTACCGCGATTGAATTTGCATAGGACGGATTTGAATCATCGGTCAAAGGAATTAAAGTGCCATCGAACCAAACCCTAGCCCTATCATCTCCATTAACATTCTCATACCCAGCAGCAAAGAAAGTTTCTCCATCTGATAAAGGAAAAACAGAATATGCTCTGGCCTCACTAGAACCATCACTTAAAGCGATAGGTTCCCCATTCTTCCATACATGAGCTACATTTGTGCCACCTATGCTTTGATATCCAGCGACATAAACATTAGGATTTACGGTTATTTCGCACATGTCGGAAACACCATCCACTTCAGCAGAAATAACGGCATTTCCGGAATTCAGGGCAGTAACATTCCCATTATCATCCACTATAGCCACGTTTTCATTGTTGGAGGACCACGTTATGGGCTTTGCACTACCATCACCCGTAACCATAGCTTCAAGGACTGCACTTTCACCAGTGAAGATTTCAAGCGCTTCTTTGTCTATTTCAATAGCGGTTGGCACTACATTAGGTTCAACCGTAAACAAGGCACTCGAAGTTACCGTCTTGACCCCAACGGTAACGCTTATCTTTCCCGTGGTCGCCCCTTCAGGAACCGTGATAAAGATTTCGGTGGCCGAGGAACTTGTTATGGGTGCGGTGGTATTTCCAATTTTTACGGTATTGTCGGATTTGGTGGAACTAAAATTTGATCCCTGAATCCAGACAGTGGTACCCACATTTCCTTCCAATGGGCTAAAACTTGTAATTTTTAGTCCTGTTTCTTTCGGGCTATCTGTCCCGTCGTCTTTACTACAGGAAAGGATGGTCAATCCTATACAAAGTAATAGCGATGCTAAAAAAGCAATTTTTTTCATGATTTTAATAATTCAACGGTTAAAGTCTACTAAGGAAGCATAAAATGTCAGCGCTACATTTAGACAATTCACGTATGCCCTTTTTGGGTTGATGGATAAGGGTTCAGTAGTCAGTTATCAGGGGTCAGATTTCAGAAATAGGAATAGGGTCAACAACGATCAATGAAAATTGGTGAAGGGTAATGGGGTCTCGGCTCGTTAAAGCGATATGGATTCTTCGCTTTTGCCTATGGTAACCGCTCAGAATGACAACTAGAACGCAACTGGAAACAGGCCAATTGTCATTTTGAAATGAGCGCAGCGATTGAGAAATCTGTTTTTTAGACGATAGATTCCTATTTGCCCGTACCATGGTGCTTCGACTCCGCTCAGCACCCATGCGGGAATAAAAAAACCCGACCAAGATGGCCGGGCTCATATCCACAACTAAATTTTTTGGGTTACTTATTTTACAAATACGGAACTGGCATTTCCAGTCTCAGAAAGAACAGTAATCTCACCATTTACCCAAAGGACAGCTTTATCTTCGCTATCTTGCACAATTAACGAACCGGCTATATATACATTGCCATTTTCATCTACATTAATAAAAGCACCTGGATCAAATTCGTCATTGGAAAAGTCCTGTGCCACATTGTTTACCCAAAGGGTAGGGACAAAATTCAACTCGCCGAGCACATAGGCAATGCCATCACTATTCACAACAACAGACTTTATATCAACAAAACCGCCATCAGAAGGGAGGTCCTGTGCTACACCATTTACCCAAAGGGTAGGAATATCATTTTCTTGACCGGCAACGTATATTTCTCCATTGCCGTCCACAAAAACAGAATTTGCTTGCGCATGGTTTGCGCCATCAGTAAGGCGTTCTGCTACACCGTTTACCCAAAGGGTGGCCACATTTATATTGTTGATTCGTTCATAACCGGCCACATAGAAATTGCCATCAAAAGCTGTAACAGAATAAGCATTAGAGGTATCTGCCCCATCGGCAAGAGGCTGTGCTACACCGTTTACCCAAAGGGTGGCCACATTTATATTGTTGATACGTTCATAACCGGCCACATAAACATTGGTGCCATCCACGAATACAGATAGAGCTCTACTACTATTTTCAGACAATACTTGTTTTACTTCATTTTCCCATAGTACTGCAGAGCCATCTTCGTATCCTACTACATAAACCTCGCCATTGTCTGTTACAAATACGTCCTTAGCAAAGGATTCTTGTCCTTGGGTTGGGAGGATAGTCTCTTCTCCATTTACCCATAAAGCAGCAACATAAAATCCATTAACAATTGTAGTACCAGCCACATAAACATCAGGGGCTTCAGTTACGGTCACGGTCACTGAGGCAGAAGCATTGTCCACGGTAGCGGTAATGGTGGCGGTTCCGGTGCCTACGGCGGTAACGTTTCCGTCTTGGTCCACGGTGGCCACGGTCTCATCGCTGGAGCTCCATACCGGGTCGCCCGTTTGTTCCACGTCCGCTTCCAAGGTGGCAATGGCCACTTGGGCAGACCCTCCTGAGGAGAGTTCCAGCGCATCATTGTCCAAGATCAGGGAGGTCACGGGGCCATCGGCTACGGTTACGGTGGCACTGGCCGAGATACCCGCCACGGTTGCAGTAATAGTTGTGGAGCCCACGGCCAAGGGGGTCACCAGTCCGTTCTGGTCCACGGTGGCCACACTGGTATCGCTACTGGTCCAGGCAATGGTGTTGGTGCCAATATTTGAGGTCACACTAAGGGATTCCGCATAATGTGCAAAGGGGTAAAGGGTAAGCGCACTGTTGTTGAGCACCACTTCCACGGCACTTCCGGTGGTCACGGTAAAAGAACCGCTTGTTGTATTGGTCTTTCCGCCCACAGTCACACTTATCTTACCGGTGGTTGCCCCTTCGGGAACTGTGATAAAGATTTCAGTGGCCGATGCACTGGTGACCGTTGCGGTGGTATTTCCAATTTTTACGGTATTGTCGGCTGCTTTGGCGCCAAAGTTCTGGCCTGTGATAAAGACATTGGTGCCCACGGGCCCACTGGTGGGGCTAAAGCTTGTGATTTTGGGATCCCCTTCTTTTGGCGTAGGGTCATTTGGGCCGTCGTCCTTGGAACAGGAGATGACACCTATGACCAAGGCGGCCAAAAGCGATGTGAGAAAGGCAATTTTTTTCATAATAATGATTTTAATAGGTTAAAGGCTCCCAAGGAAAGGGAATAAACGGAAACGGAAGGGGTACAATTTATGGATGCCCTGTTTGGGTTGATGGATAAGGGTTCAGTAGTCAGGTTTCAGAGGTCAGATTTCAGAAGTCAGACATCAGAAATCAGAATTGAGTGAACACGAACAACAAGCAACCGAAAACCAATAACGAAAAATGGGTGAAGGGTCTTGGGTGAAGGGTAATGGTAAAAGAGGATTTATTCGCTAAGTAACCATGCGGGAATAATAGAAAAAACCCGACCAATTTGGCCGGGCTTCATTTAAGATTTAGAAATTTCCCTATTTCACAAAGACGGATTCGCCCTGACCTTCAAATCCAAGGTCGGTGGATTCGCCATTGACCCATAATCTGGCGATACCAGTGTTGAAATTTGGGGCCTCATACCCTGCTAAATAAATGTCGGTACCATAGATAAAAACAGAACGCACCGATCCAGAATCAGCCACAGGGGAAGGCGAACCATTGATCCATACTGTGGGCAGATAATCTAAAGATTGTGAAACCGTTTGCGTACCTCCTACATAAATATCACTTCCATTTACAACCACGGAATTTGCCGCACCCAAGTTAATATTGGTAAGGGCAGTAGATTGGTTATTGTTTTGCCAAAGCATGGCCTTGGAGCCTCCAATGTATTGATAACCTGAAATATAGTAACTGCCATTATCTACGTAGATGGAAAAGGCCTCAGCTTGCGAGGAGCCATCGGTAAGGTCTACATCCACATTATCATTTACCCAAAGCTTTGCTTTGGAAAAATTTTCGTTCTCAACCCGTTGTCTACCTACAAGATAGACATCATTTCCGTCTAAAAATACATCAAAGGCATTTGCAGAAGTGAGTCCGTCTGATATGGTATTGCCCACTTGGTTACGCCATAACATAGCATTAAATACGCCATTGTTCGCTTCGTTTCCCGCAACAAAGGTTGTTCCAGTATCATCAACGAATATGGCATTGGCCTCGGCACCACCACCATTTCCATTGGAAAGCACAATGGGGTCTTCGTCATTTTTCCACAACAAGGCCGTTTTTACACCATTTATAAACTCATATCCGGCCACATAGACGTTGTTGTCCTTGTCCACGAATACAGAATTTGCTTTTGAATTTCCGGAAGCCAAAGTGGCAAGATTTCCGTTTTTCCATAAAACGGCATTGCTGATGTTTCCTATAGTTTCAAAACCAGCTATGTAAACATTGGGATTGACAGTGATTGTACTTGAAGCAGAGGCATTTCCAACCGTTGCGGTAATTTCTACGATGCCTGCATTCAATGTGTTTACGTTACCATTCTCATCAACTTTGGCAATCGCCTCGTTATTTGAGGTCCATTCAATGGTAAGCTCATCTGCGTTGGTTGTGGTTGCAGTAAGGGTAGCCATTTCACCTGTATAAAGTTCCAATGAGTCAAAATCCAACACAATAGTAGGGTCTGGTTTTTCCACATTGACCGTAATTTCTGCGGAACGTCCTACGATGCCATCATAAGCCCTGACTGTAAAGGTGTGTTTATCTGCTATATCAAAATTAAGGCTATTGCTTTGGATCAAACTTAGATTGCCTGAAGGTGAAATTTCGAAAAGACCACTGTCATCGGAAGTAATGCTAAAGGTGATTTTATCATTATCAACTTCATCTGTGGCGGTCACCTGACCAATGATATAAGTGTTGTCTATATCTTCCTTGACATTAAAACTTTGATTTTTGATGACGGGAGCGGTATTTACGTAAGTGGAATCTGGCTCATTGGGTTCGCAGGACCAAAAAAGTAGTGCAGCCCCTAGTACACCAAATACAATATTTCTAGTTTTCATTTCATTTTTTTTTGGATTAGAATGCCAAGATGATTCATAATTTGGAGAATAGGGGGTACGATCTTACCAATGCTAGTTATGAGTTTATGGATTAAGGGTTTAAATCAAATAAAGAAGGAATTCTCTCAAACCAACAAAGGGATAATCACGGTAATGTTTTCTTGGGAGCGAACTTTTTGGAGCTATAAAATGGTGACATTTCTTACTTTTGGGGTCTAAACACTAAACCTCATACTATGAAAAAGCTACTTTTTATCGCAGGGGTATTTTTTTCCCTTGTTTCACTACAAGCACAGACCGCTGAGGAAATTAAAGCGGAGATGGCGCCAAAAAAGGATTCCATCGCAGCCATTCAAGGTCGGGTCAATGCCTTACAAGCCCAATTGGATGCCCTTCCGGGTTGGAAAATCGGGGCCTTTGGTACCATTGGTGGAAGCCTATCGCAATTCAACAACTGGTTTGCTCAAGGAATTCCCAATAACTCCTCAGGAAACATTGGCTTTACCGTAAATGCCTATGCCAATTTGCAGGAAGAAAAATTCTTTTGGCGAAATGCGGGCAATCTTAATCTTGCTTGGGTAAAGTTGGATGACAAAGATGACCCCACAGATGATGATAGCTTTAGACAGGCGACGGATGTGTTCAATATTTCATCTTTGTATGGTAGAAAGCTGAGTGAAAAGTTTGCTATTTCTGCCTTGGCGGAGTATAGAACCACAATTTTGAGCAACTTCAACGATCCTGGATATCTGGATTTGGGTATCGGGGCAACCTGGACACCGATCACTGATTTGATTGTTGTGATACACCCCTTAAACTACAACTTTGTGTTCAGTAGTGAGGATACCATTTTTGAGTCTTCCATGGGGGCCAAGATTGTGGCCGATTATACCAAGAAACTAGGGGCCGTAAACTTTAAGACCAACCTTTCCCTATTTCAAAGTTATAAGAGCAGCAATTTGAGCAACTGGACTTGGACCAACTCATTCTCTTACACCCTCTGGAAAATGATTGGGGTGGGATTTGACTTTGGTTTACGAAACAACAAGCAGGAAACTTTGAACTATATCGTAAACAATGCGCCCACACCGGATCCAACCGCTACATTTGACACCATTGACAACGAATTGCAAACGTATTGGACTTTAGGATTGAGCTATAAGTTTTAATGGAGTGACCAACTACAAAAAAAGCCCTCAACTAGGAGGGCTTTTTTGTGGGGTTTAAAAGATTTTTCAATGTTTTTAAGACCATGGCCAAAGTAGGTTAAGATCACAAAGATCAGAGTTGGACACTAAAGGCTTAAAAACAAGTTGAAAGTAGTTTTTATGTGGTTACCCTTTAAATTTTTGTTGTGAACCCATTAAAAGTTGTGGTATCGGAGCCTTTAAAAGCGGTTTATCGAAGAAGTACGCATTTTGCCCACCTAACTTTTAATACTGATCTAAATGCTCTGGGTACAAAAAGTTATTATAAGGGAAGCGTGTAACATGAATATCTCGTACTTCGTCATAGACTCGCTTTCTAAATTCATCCAAGTTTTCCTTGTTCAATGCTGAGATAAAAATAGCTCGATCCCCAATTTTATTGAACCACGTGTTTTTCCATTCGTCAATGGTAAAATGGGCAGAGGTTCGTTCAGTGACCAAGTCGTCCTCGTCAATAGTTTCGGGCTGGTATTTGTCAATCTTATTGAACACCATGATGGTCTGTTTGTCCGAACTTTTGATTTCGTCCAGAATTTGATTCACAGAGGCAATGTGTTCTTCAAAGTTGGGGTGTGATATGTCTACCACGTGCAACAGCAAATCGGCTTCCCGAACCTCATCCAAGGTGCTTTTAAAACTTTCTACCAGTTGGGTAGGCAGTTTTCGGATGAACCCCACCGTATCACTTAATAAAAAAGGAAGGTTGCCAATGACCACTTTTCGTACTGTGGTGTCCAAAGTGGCAAAGAGTTTATTTTCGGCAAACACATCACTCTTGCTGATCACGTTCATCAAGGTGGACTTTCCTACGTTGGTATAGCCAATCAAGGCTACCCGCACCAATGCGCCGCGGTTGCCTCGTTGGGTCTCCATTTGGCGGTCAATTTTCACCAATTTCTTCTTCAGCAAGGCAATTCGGTCACGAACGATACGCCTATCCGTTTCAATTTCGGTTTCACCGGGACCCCGCATACCAATACCTCCACGTTGCCGCTCCAAGTGCGTCCAAAGTCCCGTCAATCTAGGCAACAGGTATTCGTATTGGGCCAATTCTACTTGGGTGCGGGCATAACTGGTTTGGGCACGCTGCGCAAAAATATCGAGGATGAGTCCAGTTCGGTCCAGTATTTTACAGCGAAGTATTTTTTCGATGTTGTTTTGTTGGGCAGGGGTAAGCTCATCATCAAAAATTACGGAACCAATTTCATGTTCTTTCACATAGCGTTCCACCTCTTCCATTTTTCCAGTACCGATATACGTCTTTGGATTAGGCACATCAACGCGTTGCACAAACCGTTTTTCAACCTCACCACCCGCGGTATAGGTCAAAAATTCCAGTTCATCCAAATACTCGGTCACTTTGGCCTCATCTTGGCTTTGGTTGATAACTCCCACAAGCACCGCCTTTTCATATTCTATCGCCTTCTTTTCTAGCATACAATCAAATAAAGTGCAAATCTAAGCAATGTTTTGAAAGCTGATTTTTAATGAGAGGTTTTTATGGCTTGTTCATTCTGAAAAGCAGGATTATTACCAATTTCATGCTAATTATGGTTTGGATTAAGCCCTTAGTTGTTATCGGTTGGGTCATCGAATTATTTAAAACAAAAATGAAAGAAAAATAGCACACAACAGAAAAGTTAATTTTCACAACAGGTTTAGGAAAAAGAATGTGCAGTTCATCGAAAAAACCTAGGTTTTTAACGATGATTTATTTGTTCAGAAATATATTCGTAGTCCAAATCTTACCTTAACTTAACTATGGACTACAGATTTCCTTTCGGGGCTAAGGCGACAATCTTCTCCATTTTTTTGGCAGTTTTTGGTATTTGCTCAGTGATTGGTCAATCCAAAAATGCGAAGGAACACATTAAGGCCACCTACAATCAAGGTAAAATGACCTCCATTATTTCAAATATGGAGGAAGAATATCAGGCCAAAAATCAAAAAATAGAACAACTTCTCAAAGCCAAGGGTTGGGATAGATCTGAAAAATCAACGAATGGTTCCCAAGTTGCGTTGAAAGATATCGGAACCGATGGCACCCCTCTTTTTTATACGACACTCAATGATCCTTCCACACAAACCGCCAGAGCGCATACTCTTTATGCTGATGGACTCTTGAATTTAGGTTTAACTGGTGCTGGAATGGAAGTTGGTATTTGGGATGCCGGTGTAGCACTCTCTTCTCATCAAGAATTTGATACCCGCGCCAAAAATGCAGATAACTCAGATGAAATTAGCCTGCATGCCACTTTGGTAACGGGTAACTTGATATCTTCAGGAGTTCAGGCCAGTGCCAAAGGTGTGGCGTATGGTGCACAGGCATTGACCCACGACTGGACCCGCGATAAAATTGAAGTAGCCGAAGCTGCTGCCGATGGGCTTTTGTTGAGCAATCATTCCTATGGAATATTGTCGGATAGAGTGCCAGATTGGTATTTCGGAGCTTACATTAAGGTTGCCCAGGATTGGGACCGAATCATGTACAACGCACCCTATTATTTGATGGTGACCGCTGCCGGGAACAATCAGAAATCATTTGATAACGCGTCCCCTAATTTTGGCAAAACTGCCGATGGTTTTGATTTGCTATTGGGATTCACTACCACGAAAAATGGACTTACCATAGCAGGTGCCAATACGGAAATTGGAAGTAAAGGAGAGTTAAAATCCGCCACTGTTGCCGGTTACAGCAGTTTTGGACCTATGGATGATGGGCGCATTAAGCCAGATTTGGCTGGGGATGGCTCCAACATTCTTTCTACGAGTTCCGAAACCAATACCAGTTATCAGATTTCATCAGGGACTTCCATGGCGGCACCAGGGGTTACGGGCTCACTGTTGTTATTGCAGCAATATCACGAAGAGCTTTTCGGTTCTTATATGAAAGCGGCTACGCTTAAGGGACTTGCCCTGCATACCGCGGATGATGTGGATGCCCAAGGGCCCGATTACAAAATGGGTTGGGGGGTTATGAATGCCAAAGCTGCTGCTGAAGTGCTTCAGAATAAAGAATACACCACTATCATTAATGAAGAAACCCTACTGCAAGGAGACACCTATTCATTTACAGTGGTGGCCAATGGTTCAGAATCGCTAGTGGCTTCACTTTCGTGGACAGACCCCGAAGGGGCATACATCAATAGTGGAGAAATGAACAGCACAACTCCTGCTTTGATGAACGATTTGGATATTAGAATCACCAAGGCTGGTGGTATCTATTACCCTTGGAGATTAAATCCGGCGAGGGCAAACGATGCCGCAACTCGAGGAGACAATGCTGTTGACCCTTATGAACGAGTGGAAATTGAAAATGCGAGTGGGGTGTATACGGTTACCATTTCGCACAAAGGAAGTTTAACGAATGGTTTTCAAGATTTTTCCTTGATTGTTTCCGGAGCCCAGGTTTCCCAATGTTCCATTGAAACCCCTTCAGATTTGACACTGTTGGGTTCTACAAGTGAAAGTTCTACCCTAAGCTGGTCAGAAGCCGAAGAAACTCTTTTTGAAATTCAATACAAAGCCATAGATTCAGATGCCTGGAACAGTGAAATGGTGTGGGAAAACAGTTTTGAACTTACCAATTTGGAGGTAGGAAAAGTGTATGAAGCCCAAGTCCGTTCCATCTGCACCGAGAATGCGGTATCTGAGTTTTCGGATGTATTTCAGTTTGAATTCAATGGCGAGGAAACTGAGGCTATGGTATACGAACCTCTTACATATGCACAGGAGTTTCAGGTGACCGTTTATCCCAATCCTGCGGTGAACTATTTATCCATTCAGGCACAATTATCCCCAGATGCGCAGTACTCGATTGTTACCACTTCAGGTAATATCATCAAAAAAGGCAAGGTTGAGGACGCCATCAATGTTTCTTCTCTTGCAACGGGCTTGTATGTGTTATTGGTACAAGATCATGCCGGGGCCAGAAGCACGAAGTTTTATAAGAACTGATGCAAGTTCAAGTTTCAAGTTCAAGCTCAAAAGTCAATCTTTAAGCTGATATTGAATAACAGATTTTTTGGATGCAAATACCTAATGTGAGCTTGGAAAGGATTTCTCGACTGCGCTCAAAATGACAATATCGCATTCGAGAAAATTGGTAAAATTTGTGTCAGACCAATTGCTTTTAAACCTTTTTTATTTCATCTTCCGATAGAAGTTCTTCGTTACGCATACGCAGAAAAACTTGAGCCGTGGTCACCACATCCAATTCGCAATACGAAATGATTCGGTCTACATCGTTTTCCTGATAAAACACATCCTTGACCATACTACCATCCATGTCTTCCTTGGGTGATGGGATTCCGAGCACATGAGCTAGAAGTTTTAAAGATGTATAGTGTTTGTAATCCCCGAACTTCCAGAGTTCCATAGTGTCCAGATGGGGCACTTCCCATGGTTTTTTGCCAAATAGGTCCAATTTGTAGGGTAGGTTGATGCCATTGATGACCATCCTTCGGGCAATGTACGGAAAGTCGAATTCCTTACCGTTATGCGCGCAGAGCAGATGTTTGGTCTGACTAAAATGGTCTTTCAGCAATTGTTTGAATTGATTCAGAATTTTGGGTTCTTCGCCATGGAAAGAAGTGACCCGAAAACTTCGGACATCCCCTTTATGGGTAAAATAGCCCACGGAAATACAGACGATTTTTCCGAATTCGGCCCAAATGCCAGCTCTTTCGTAGAATTCCTCTGCGGTGAATTCTTCCTTGCGTTGATACTGTGATTTCTGTTCCCAAAGCGATTGGGAAACTTCATCCAAATCGGTGAAACTCGGTTTTTGGGGTACGGTTTCGATATCCAAAAAGAGGATATGTTCTAGGTTAAGTTTGTAAAGCATGGTAAACTATTAAAAGAGCGTCGTCTGCTTGGCAGGACTCTCATGTTCCAACAACCATTTTTTTCTATGCAGTCCACCTGCATAGCCAGTGAGGTCTCCGTTGCTCCCAATAACACGATGGCAGGGAACAACAATCCAGAGCGGATTTTTACCATTGGCCGAGGCTACTGCACGTATGGCCTTTACGTCGCCCAGTTGTTTGGAAAGGTCTAAATAAGAAATGGTTTTTCCAAAAGGAATTTTTAGAAGTGCATCCCATACCCTAAGTTGAAAATCAGTTCCAGAGGGGTTGAGTTTAAGGTCGAATTGCTGCCGGGTACCTTCAAAATATTCCCGAAATTGATAGACGGCATCTTCCAAAACCTCAGGAATTATACCAATAGGTTTTATTTCATCCAAAACAGACACTGAGGCAAGTCCATTTTCATCACCTTGAAACTCTGCTGTACCGATAGGTGTTTGTAAATAAGCAATTTCCACTACTTTAGTTTACGCTTCCCTTCAATAATTCCCAACCGCTTTGCACGGGTCTCCCAGTTCTGTCTGGCCAACATTTGAAGGTCTTCAACGTTGTCACTTTCGTCCATTATCTCCAAGCCTAGCAAAGTTTCAATAACATCCTCCATGGTTACCAAGCCACTTACCGAACCATACTCATCAACCACCAAGGAAACCTGCTCTCTTTTCTCCACAAATTTTTCAAAAAGTTCTGGAATGGGGATGCTTCGGTTGGAAACAAGGATTTCTCTTTTTAAAGTGGAAAGCATTTCATCTCCTCGCTTGTTGATGATGGCTTCCATAAGTTCATCCTTTAAAAAGAACCCGGTGATGTTATCCATTCGGTCTTTGAATAATGGAATCCTCGAGAAACGCAAAGGCTGATTAGCCGTAAAGAAGTCGTGGATGGTTTTGTCTTCGGAGGCGATTTTCATGACGGTTCTGGGAGTCATGACATCCTTCGCCAAAATTTCATCAAATTTTAATAGGTTTTTGATGACTTTGGACTCAGATTCTTGAAAAACTCCTTCCTCATGGGCAATATCGGTCATCGCTGTAAAATCCTCTCGACTCAGCACACTGCCATGATGGCCTTTTTTGCCAATCAACTTGGTGAAAAGCTGCAGCATCCATAACAGCCCTGTCCATTTTAAGACGAACACCATTGCAGTAAGTGCTTTGGCGGTGAAGTTGGCCAATTGTTTCCAATAGGTGGCGCCGATGGTCTTGGGGATAATCTCAGAAGCGACCAAAATTAATATGGTCATAAGAGTGGAGACAATACCAACCATTAGATCTTCTGTCAACTGAAAACCCAAAATGGTTCTCTCGGTTGTGCCATATAGTTCAGCATAGGCCACTTTGGCCTGCACCCCTACCAAAATGGCTCCTACAGTATGCGCCACCGTATTAAGGGTAAGGATTGCGATCAACGGTTTATCCACATCCTTTTTTAAGGATTCCAAAATGGCACCGTAGTCTTTGCCCTCTTGTTTTTTAACATTGATAAAGGTTGGGGTAATACTCAACAATACGGCTTCCAAAATGGAGCACAAAAAAGAAAAGAAAATGGAAATAAGGGCGTAAAAAATCAGGAGTCCCATAGGCTATATCTTGAGTACCAAGATAACGAATAGGAATCAATTTTGATGCGGGATTGCCTGCGCTTTGTAAAAAACATCCATCAGAGCTGTTCTGATATTCAAATCATATAAATTACGATGATCTCTTGTGGGGTAAACTCTGTTGGAAAGAAAGATAAAAACGAGTTTTTTTTCGGGGTCCGCCCAAACAAAGGTTCCTGTAAATCCGGAATGGCCAAAACTTGCTTCACTTGCCAAAGGGGAGGGGTAGGCGTCTTCCAATGGAAGTTCTGCGTTGTTGAACAAAGGCTTGTCAAAACCCAAACCGCGACGGTTTTCATTTTCAGGATATTGAACTTTTGTAAACTCTTTGACCGTTTCTTCTGAAATCAGTTGTTCGCCATTGGCGGCGCCATAGTTTTCGTAGAATAGCATCATCTTGGCGAGGTCATCGGCGGTTCCGAACAAACCTGCGTTACCGGAAACTCCTCCCATTAAGGAGGCATTTTCATCATGTACCCAACCTTTGACCACCGTTTTTCTAAATAGCGTATCGTTTTCCGTAGGAACAATGGAATTTACCCAATGTTTTAGGCTTGGTAGATATCCCAGCGTATGACATCCCAAAGGCTCGTAAAACGTATCGTGCAGATAGGTTTGGTAATCGGTTTGCGTAAGTTGTTCTATCAGGGTAGGGAAAATTAGAAAAGACAAACCGGAATAGACATATTTTTTTTCATCGGATACTTTTGAGCGATTGATGATGCGATTCATTTTTCGTTCAAAGCGACGGTTGATATAGAGCTGATCATTGACCCGCTTTTCAAACCGTTTGTTGAAGGTACTTCGAACAAAGCGATTTTTAAGTTCACCATTCTTGATGACTTTCTGCAAAAAAACGATATACGGAATCAATCCAGCCTGATGACTCAAGATTTCACGTAGGGTAAGGTCCTTTTTATCTTTTCGGTTTCTCCAGGGCTTCCAGTAGGTGCTGAACGGAACATCCAACTTAATTTTATCCTCGTCCACCAATTTCATCAAAGCAGGTAAAGGTCCTAAGACTTTGGTGACCGATGCCAAATCGTAGAGGTCATTCAATGCAACGGGTTGAAGGCTATCATAGGTATGAAAACCGTACGCTTCATGAAAGATGACGGTGTCATTTTTCGCCACCAAAAGCTGCGCTCCCGGAAAGGCTTGTTCCTTAATACCCAATTGCATGATGGAATCCACTTTTTGAGAAATAAAAATGCTATCCAAGCCCAATTTAGAAGGGTAGGCATGGATGAGTTCGTTTTGGGCAACGCCAAAGAACGTGGTAAAGGCGGTAAAGAGCAATGAAATTATGATTCTAGACATTTGCCAGTGACTTATGTCCAAAGATCCAACAAAAATCTTGGTAAAAAAACTTCTAGTGATTTTGATTCGGACATTTAGTTCGGAGCTGTAACCGTAGTTTTTGAAATGGAAGCGCTTCCATGTGGGTCTTTGGAAATAACTTCAACATCGTAGATAGCTCCGGGTTCAAAGTCTAAAGGGTTTATGGAGGTATCACTAAAATCTGTTTCTTGGGTCAAAATCAATTCATCATTTTTTACGACAATATCATATGTCAACTCGTCTCCATCTTCATCACTGCCAACCCAAGAAATTGACATTTGGGTATTGAATGTGACTGTTATTTCAGCGGCATAGGGAGCAAAGTTGCCAACAGGAGTTCCAGGACTTGTAAAAGAATACGTGTCACCTTTGGTTTCGCCATCTTCATTTATGGAATTTAAAAACCAAGAATAGGTTTTTCCCCGATTCAGCTGTACTTCGGTTTCAAGGACATTTAAGGTACTTGAAAACACCTCGTTTGAACCTTCCAAAATGACAAGATTGTAATTTTCGGCATTTTGAGCTGCATTCCATTTAAAGTAAATCAGGACCTTGGAATCGTCATTGTCAACCTCGGTATAATCAGCACAAGGCTCGCCATTTTCTGGAACTACCCCAATGGTTTTTGCCGGAGGGGTTAAATTTTCTGGAGGAGATGGAGGTGGAGTTTCATCACCAGACGAACTGCAAGAGAGAAACAAGAAGACCATCCAGGCCGCAGTGATTATTTCGAATTTTACTCTTGTCATTTTTTGATGATTTTTAGGGTTCGCTGCTCTCTTTCCATATAAAGTTTCAGAATATATGGTCCGGATTTTATGGTGGATAAATCTACAGTATTTTCTTGCCCATCTAACTGTTTTTCATTGACCAATCGCCCAGTAAAATCAAAAATTTGAGCTTTATAGGTAGTGGAGTTTGAAAATATGTTAATGGTTGAAGAAGTGATTGTGGGGAAAACCTCAACGGAATCTCCGAAATAAAAACTATCTGAAATCATGCCTTGGCAATCGCTCTCACCAAAAATGGATATTGTTACCGGGCCGGTCGGAATATGGTCCAGCATAATTGTTTGTTGGCCTGAATCAGCAAAGGAAAAGTTCTTCTTCTCATCATTGACCAAAACCTGGTAATTAGTGCTGCCTGATACACTATAGGTAACCATAGCTGCTTTGGAATCGAGTAAAGCTCTTTTGCCAGTAAGCGATTCCAGTGAATTAATGGTGGCCACATAGCGTTGTTCGAATACAATTTCTGGAATGGAAACAGAAACGGAATAGGAGCCCTCAGGCAAATCATCAACCTTAAATGGGGTTCCTGAGGGAACATCCATAAATTGATTGGAATAACTGTCACTCTCTAGGGCAATATCAAGTAAATGTCCTTCGGTTTCCATAATTATTTCAATGGAGCCATCTTCATTGCCAATACAACTTGGCGTTGAAGCATACACTTTAATGGCTGTATTTGGAATCACTTCGCAGCCGTTGGCATTGACCACAGCCCCGGGTTGGGTATCAAGACAGGCATCTAGATGATCAAGAACACCGTCCTCATCGTTATCTTCGTTACAATAGGGGATTTTCCCCAAGTCTTCAATGGTCCAATTAAAGGTGTCTATTATAAACTGTCGAGCATCTGATGCGTCGCAAAACAGATTTAAACCACCATCAAAATAAACATCATTCTGTAAATTAAGACTAGCCCATCCTTGTAAGGTTTTGTCATAATTCTCAGTTGATAAAGAAGTTTCATCAAACATGCCGGGCATATTGGTAACGCTTGAGACATCCCAAGTTCCAAGGTTTTGATCAAAGCCAATGGCACCCGAGAACATGCTGCCCATGAAGGTAACATTGCTGACATCCCAATCACCAATATCTTGATTAAATACAGTGTTCTCACCAAACATTCCTCCCATATCAGTTACGTTGCTCACATTCCAATTGCCAATATCTTGGTTAAATGATGTGCCATAAAACATAACATTCATGTTGGTTACCTGACTTACATCCCAATCACCAATGTCTTGATTGAAACCACTGCCACCAAACATTGCATCCATTTTGGTAACCTTTGAAACATCCCAACCACTAATATCTTGGTTGAAATTATAGGTTTCAAAAAGCATTTGGGTCATGTCTGTTACATTACCAACACTCCAATTACCAATGTCTTGGTTAAATGATGTTGCCCCATGGAACATGGCCCTCATTGTTTCAACCTTAGAAGTATCCCAACCACCTATGTCTTGATTAAAAGAGCTGGCGTCTTGGAATACTGTATTCATTGAAGTGATATTTGAAGTATTCCAATCGCCAATATAACTGTTAAAAGATGTGGCTTCCAAGAACATTGCACCTACATTGGTAACAGAACTTAAATCCCAGTTGTTAAATGAAGAATTTCCAGTCATCTTTTGGCAATACCTGAACATTCCGACCAATGAATTCAAGGCCGAAAAATCCGGAATATCAGTTGCCTCTACTTCAAGATTACTACACCCAGAGAAAGCGAGACGCATGGATGACCATTGTGTACTTCCCCATTGATTAATTTCCAATAGTTTAGTGGCATCACTGTTCGATTCATTTCCCACATAACTATTAAAATAAATTGAGCTCAATGAGCCAGATAGAGAAACAACATATGAGCCTGGAGAGGTATACGTATGTGTAACCTCGCCATATTGGTCTGTTTCTACTGAACCATCTCCCCAATCAACCGTAAATGGGCCACTGCCTACAGGAATTGAAATTTGGTTGTCTCCCGATTTACCAGGATTGTCCGTTTTCCAAGTGGTAATAAATTGACATTCATTATTTTCACCGGCATCATTTATGGTCCACCCATACGTGTCAATGATAGATTGGCGTTCTTCCTTGCCGTTGCAGTAATAATTATTGGGAGCATCTAGTTGCACCCCATTCTGTAAAGAAGGTAATTGGCTCCATCCTATCAAAATGGAATTGTAATTTTTATTGGAAAACCCGGAACCTATGAACAGGTTATTCATTGCTCCCACATTCCCGATATTCCATTGGCTTAAATCTTGGTTAAAGGCCACCGCTCCTTCAAACATACCCGCCATGGAAGTTACATTTGAGGTATCCCAACTGCTCAAATCTTGATTGAAGGTAGTGTTGTACTTAAATAACCCTTCCATAGTAGTTACGTTGCTTACATCCCAATTGGTAATGTCAGAAGTGAATGAATTTGCTGCTGCGAACATCAGGCTTAATTCGACGGCATTGGACATATCCCAAATTCCAATGGGTTGATCAAAACTTGGTGCATTATTGAACATTGCCCCAAAATTTTCAATAGTTGAGACATCCCAACTTGAAATATCCTGATTAAAAGACGTAGCAGATTGAAACATTCCCGCAAGGTTGGTTACTTTTGGAAAACGCCATTCGCTAATGTCTTGGTTAAAGGAATTGGCAAAGCTAAACATGTAAAATATTCTCTCTGCATTACTAATATCCCAATTACCTATGGGTTGGTTAAATGACTCTGCTTGAAAGAAAAAATAATCCATGTAAACCATGTTAGAAACATCCCACCCACCAATGTTCTGATTGAACAAAGAGCAACCTAAAAACATAGACGATCCATCGATTATAGTTGAGACATCCCACAGTCCAAAACTTTCATTTCCCAACAAGCTTGAGCAGTTAAGAAACATCCCTTGCGTACTGTTCACATTTTCCAAATTTGGTATGTCAGTTGCAACAACATCCAATTCCCGACAACCTGAGAAGGCAGAACTAAAATTCCTCCATCTAATATCTCCCCATTGATTTACCTGTGTAATTTTAAGATTGGAGTCTTGATTTCCTTGGAAAAGAATTGCTGGAAATTCTCCGGAGATTGCCACTTGGTAGGTGCCGGCTGCAGCATACGTATGGGTAATATCTCCAGTAACATTCGTATCCGATGTGCCATCACCCCAATCCACCGTATAATCGTAGGTCTCTACCGAGTAGGTCGGAATTGTAATTTGATTGTCTCCCGATGTTCCAGGATTGTCTGTTTTCCAAGTGGTGATAAAATGGCATTCATTGTTTTCCCCGGCATCGTTTATAGTCCATCCATAGGTGTCAATGATAGATTGACGTTCTTCTTTGGCACTGCAGTAATAATTATTTGGAGCATCTAATCGGACCCCATTCTGTAAAGAAGGTAATTGGCTCCATGCGATCAATATGTTATTGTAATTTTTGTTTGAAAGCCCGGAACCTATGAACAGGTTATTCATTGCTTCTACATTTTCAACATTCCACTGGCTCAAATCTTGGTTAAAAGAGGAAGCGTTTTCAAACATGTTACGCATATACCTAATACTGGATACATCCCAATCGTCAATCGGAATATTAAAATTAGTGGCATCTCTAAACATATTTATTGTGGAATAACCATCTTCAAATACCCAATCTGAAATGGACTCGTTTCCCACTAGTGAGGAACAACCTAAAAACATTGCGTCTAAGAAGACTCCTCTTGAGAAATCAGGAATGTCCGTTGCTTTCACATCTAAGTTTTCACATCCTGAAAATGCATAAGACATGGATTTCCATCGATTGGTACCCCACTGATTTACGGAAATTATTTTTAAATCATCGGGATTTTTGGAAGGAAACTCGTGAGACAATTCGGAACCATTAAAATAAATCCTAGGAAACTTCCCGGTTATTGATACCACATATTCACCAGGAGTAGCATAAGTGTGTGTAATGTCGCCTGTCACTCCTTCGTCAAATGTACCATCACCCCAGTCCACACGATAATTATAAATATCCAATGGATTTGTAGGTATAGTAATCTGATTGTCATTGGATGGGCCGGGGTTGTCCGTCTTCCAAGTGGTAATGAATGCACGTTCGTCTTCACAATTGCTTCCATAATCGTTGATTGTCCAACCAAAATTGGTCATCAAAGAATTTCTCTCTGCCTCTGCTAAACAGTAAACAGCATCATTTGCACCCAATACAACACCAAATTGCAAGTTAGGAAGTTGCGCCCAAGCAGTTAAAATAGCATCATAGTTCTCTTTGGAAAGGTCAGATTCATCGAAAGCATTTGATAAATCAGTAACATTTGAAATGTTCCAAGAGCTGAGGTCTTGATCAAAATCTCCTTGACTGAACGCATGTCGCATACTAATGGCGTTTTCAACATTCCAATTTGTAATATCGTGATTAAAATAAGTGCTGTTGAATATCAAATCAAAGAACTGCACATTACCAACATCCCAACCAGAAATATCTTGATTGAACGAACTACTTCCAAAAAGGCCAGACATATTTGTAACATTACCAACATTCCAAGTGCTAATGTCACTATTAAAAGTGCTGCTGTAAAACATATAAGACATATCCTCCACTAAGCTCACATCCCAGGATGAAATATCTTGGTTAAAAGAGGATTTATCAAACATTGCCGACATATCGGTAATAGTGCTTACATCCCAGGAATTGAAATTTTCAATACCATTGAAATTTGCAAACTCTCTACTGAAGGTAGCATCAAAAGAGTAATAACAGTAGAAAAACATTCTTCTAAGACTAGTGACATTGGACAGATTGGGAGTGTCGGTCGCCGCAACAGCTAAATTGAAACACCCTGCAAATGCCGATTCCATGGAGGTCCATTGAATGTTGCCCCATTGTTTGATATTCAAGAGTTTATCCTTATCTCCGCTTTCATTGAAAAATATTCTTGGGAAAGTTCCGGTGATGGAAATTTGGTAAGTTCCAGATGAGGGGTAGGTGTGGGTAATATCGCCTATTACATTGCTGTCTGATGTGCCATCGCCCCAATCCACCGTATAATCGTATGTCTCGCCCGGAAAAGTGGGAATTGTAATTTGATTGTCATTTGATGTTCCGGAATTGTCCGTTTTCCAGGTAGTGATAAATTCGGACTGTGCTTGTGCAACAAAACCAACTAGGCATATAAGAAGGCCAACGTATTTTTTTAGCATGTTTGGTTGTTCAATGGGGTCTAAAATAACTCAAACTCCAGGTAAAGATAGCCAACCCTCAAAGAAAAGGGAATAATATCGATGAAGCGGTGAAAATTCAGTTTTAAGGGTTTTTCCTTCAAAAATTATTGAAAAACAAACCAAGTTATGAGTGACTTGATTTTATCAAACATAAAACCAAACAATTGTAATCCTGTGCTTAACCTGGAATAGCTAAAAGTCTTAGAGCAACTTCACGGCATCCTTAGCAAAATAACTGGCAATGATATCTGCACCTGCTCGTTTAATGGCGGTCAATTGTTCCAACATCACAGCATCATGGTCCAGCCAACCTTTTTCAGAGGCTGCTTTTACCATGGCATACTCACCTGAAACTTGGTAGACTGCAACGGGTACCTCGACCTCGTTTTTGATTTCCCGAACAATGTCCAAATAGCATAAACCGGGCTTTACCATTACAATATCGGCTCCTTCATCAATGTCCATTTGGGTTTCCTTGATAGCTTCATACCGATTGGCATAATCCATTTGATAGGTCTTTTTGTCTTTGGGCACATTGGCGATATCCACTGGGGCGGAATCCAACGCATCCCGGAACGGACCATAAAAAGCACTGGCATATTTCGCGGAGTAGGCCATAATTCCAGTGTTGATGAACCCTTCATCTTCCAATGCTTCGCGAATGGTAAGAATACGACCGTCCATCATATCGCTGGGTGCAACAAAATCGGCACCTGCTTGGGCATGTGATACACTCATTTCGGCCAAAACCTCGGCAGTTTCATCATTGAGGATTTGACCTTCGGCCACAATACCGTCGTGTCCATAAGATGAAAAAGGGTCAAGGGCTACATCGGTCATGACCAACATTTGTGGGCAAGCGTTTTTAACGGTTTTAATGGCGCGCTGCATCAAACCATTGGGGTTGATGGCCTCTGTTCCTTTATTGTCTTTGAGCTTGTCATCGACCTTAACAAAAAGCAGTACAGAACAGAGACCCATCTTCCAAAGTTCCTTGACTTCTTTTTCCAAATTGTCCAGGCTCAATCGAAAATAATTGGGCATGGAAGCAATCTCTTCTTTGATTCCCTTTCCTTCCACCACAAAAAGTGGCACAAGAAAGTCATCTGGTGTAACTAAGGTTTCGCGAACCAATCTGCGGATGGATTCGGATGCACGGAGTCTGCGATTTCGTATAAGTGGATACATAATTTGACCTTTAAGTTTAAAGCATTAAGCATTAAGCGTTAAGTGATGATTTAATAGTTTTTATTAGGGAAAAAAGCATCCTTTTGATCTCATCAATTTCTGAAATGATACTATCAGATATGTGAGGTTTCATAAATCCTAATTCTTTTGCAACCAATAAAAGATAATCGAGTTCGTGGGCAGAACCAGAAGCAATATAAAGAAATCGAACCAGTTCTTTTTCTGTTTCTCTTCCACAGCCTTCGGCAATATTAGTAGGAATGGATACAGAAGCTCTATTCATTTGAGATGTAAGGTTGTACATTTCTGATTTTGGAAAACTGCTGGTTACATCATAAATCTTAAGAACTAAATGATGTGATTTTTCCCAAACCTTATAATTTTTGTAGTTTACCATAGACTTAGAGCTTTTCACTTAATGCCTTAAGCTAAATTCAAATATCAATTTCACCAAATAGATAGGGGACTGCCTTTCCGGATATTTTAACGCGATTGCCCAAATATTCACAAACCAAATTTCCTTGTCGTTTTGACAACTGTTTGGCGGTCAATTTGGTCTTTCCGAGAACTTCGGACCAATATGGGGTCAAAGAAGTATGGGCCGAACCGGTAACCGGGTCCTCAGGGATGCCGCATTTTGGAGCAAAAAAACGGGAGACAAAATCTACATCGTCCCCAGGTGCGGTTATGATTACTCCTCTGCAATCCAACTGATTTAATAAGTGGAAGTTGGGCTGTATGGCTTCAATCTCTTGTTGCGAGTTGTAGACCATAACATAATCTGTTTTTCCCTTCAATGTTTTTATTGGAGTGAGGCCAATGGCATTGTCCAATTCTGCAATATTTCGGATAGCCACTATGGGGTCGGTTGGAAAATCTAAGGTCATCCATCCGTTGGCTCCTTTTTTAACATTGAGCTCACCGCTTCGTGGCGAATAAAACTGAATGGTATTTTCTGTTATTCCATAATAATTGAAGAGGACAAAGGCTGTTGCTAAAGTGGCATGACCACAGAGGTCAACCTCCGTTTCTGGAGTAAACCAGCGAAGTTCGTATGTATCACCTTTTTTAACCGCAAAAGCAGTTTCTGCCAGATTGTTTTCTTCCGCAATTTTTTGCATCAATCCGCGGTCCAACCATGAATCCATAATGCATACTGCAGCGGGATTTCCTCCGAACAAACGGTCCGTAAAGGCATCGATTTGATAGATTTTCTGTTTCATCGGTTTGCTGTGATAACAAAACTAAGGATTAAACCCAATTTTTGGGCTTCTGCAATACTTCAATGAGTTTTTCTTCTTCACTTCCTTTTTCAGGATGATGGTCATATCGCCATTGCACATGGGGTGGTAGACTCATCAAAATACTTTCAATCCTACCATTGGTTCGTAGGCCAAATAAGGTGCCTTTGTCATGAACCAGATTAAATTCTACATAGCGACCACGACGTATTTCCTGCCAATCCCGTTGCTCGTTGGTATAAGAAAGTCCCTTTCTTTTTTCAACGATGGGCACATAGGCTTCCAAAAAACTATCGCCCACTTCAGTCACAAAATTGTACCAATCCTGCATTTGCATGTTTTCGTTGGCTTTGCAATAGTCAAAGAAAAGTCCGCCAACACCTCTGGCTTCATTGCGATGGGCGTTCCAAAAGTAGTTATCGCATTTTTCCTTGTAGTTAGGGTAAAAATCGTGGTTATGGGCATCACAAGCCTTCTTACAGATCTTATGAAAATGGATTGCATCTTCTTCAAATAAATAATAGGGGGTGAGGTCCTGACCGCCGCCAAACCATTGGTCCACAATTTCCCCATCTTTGTTGTACATCTCAAAATAACGCCAATTGGCATGCACAGTAGGCACCATGGGATTTTTGGGATGAAGGACGAGACTAAGGCCACAAGCAAAGAAATCGGCATCTTTTACCCCGAAGTAATTCTGCATACTTTGTGGAAGTTCCCCAAATACTTTCGAGATATTGACCCCTCCTTTTTCAAAAACAGCACCATTTTCAATGACCCGGGTTCTGCCGCCGCCGCCTTCAGGGCGTTCCCAGAAGTCTTGCTGGAATTTGGCGGTTCCATCCACCGTTTCCAACTTTGAAGTGATGGTATCTTGAAGTTGCTCAATGTATGCGTAAAATTTATCCTTCATCATACTGCTGTTATGTGTACTAGTTGATTTTCAAGCTCCGCCAAATTTGAAGATGTATCAATTAGTTTGGAATCCTGTGCCATTTGTTTTAGAATCCCTATTACTTCAGTTTCGGTCTGTTCAAAATTATTTTGAAATACAAACCGTCCGACGGCATTGTTGTGTAAATCCATTTTTCGCGCCAAAGGCGTATTTGGAAAAGCGCTTTCATGCCAATCCGTAATCTTTTCGGTCCAATTCAATATCGCCTGGATATTCTCTTGCCATTTGTAGCATTTTTTCGCAATCAAATAGTTCCAAAACGCATGCCTGAAAGCATTGGCAGGTCCATTTTTATAATGCAACCGGCCATAGAGTTCGGTTGAAACCTTCATACATTCCCTAGTGGCCTTGAGGGTTGGTACAGCAAAATGGGGATAACGAAGGACAATAAATATAACTTTCAGTATATTTTTAAAGCTTACCCGTTTTAGTACCGATATTGGGTTCACTCCGAATATTCTTTTACCGCATCTATAAAGGCTTTTGCGTTCTCCACAGGAATGTTTGGCAATATGCCATGACCCAAGTTCACCACATATTTGTCCTTGCCAAATTCACGAATCATTTGAGTGACCATTTTCTTTATGGTCTCAGGAGGTGAAAGCAATCGAGCTGGGTCGAAATTACCCTGAAGAGTAACTTTGCCCTTGGTCAAATAGCGGGCATTCTGAGCAGAGCAGGTCCAATCCACGCCCACAGCCGAGGCTCCAGATTCTGCCATTTCACCTAATGCGAACCAACATCCCTTTCCAAAAACAATCACAGGCGCCAATTCTTTTAGGGCATCTACAATCTGTTGGATATAGGGCCAAGAAAATTCTTGATAATCTTTTGGCGAAAGCATTCCTCCCCAAGAATCAAAAATCTGAACAGCGTTTACACCGGCCTTCACCTTGGCCTTTAGATAGGCAATGGTGGTATCCGTAATTTTTTGAAGCAGCGCATGGGCAGCTTCGGGCTGGGTAAAGCAGAATCCGCGAGCTTTGTCAAAGCTTTTGCTTCCTTGTCCCTCAACACAATAGCATAGGATGGTCCAAGGTGAACCGGCAAATCCAATCAACGGGATCTCATCGTTCAGCTTTTCCTTGGTCATTTTGATGGCGTCCATCACATAACCTAGGGTATCTCCAATATTGGGAACAATTATGTTCTCCAAATCTTCTTTTGAACGGATTGGGTTGGGTAAATAAGGTCCAAAATTAGGTTTCATCTCCACTTCAATATCCATTGCCTGGGGAATCACCAAAATATCAGAAAAAAGGATGGCTGCATCCATACCATATCTTCTGATGGGCTGCACCGTAATTTCCGAAGCAAGTTCTGGAGTTTGACAACGGGTGAAGAAATCGTATTTTTTACGTAGTTCCATAAACTCGGGTAGATATCGTCCCGCTTGACGCATCATCCAAACTGGAGGACGGTCCACAGTTTCACCTTTCAACGCTCTTAGGAACAAATCGTTTTTGATCATATGTTTTCTATTTGTCATTCCTGCCTACGCAGGAATCTTGTTTTATGGATTCCACATCAAGTGCGGAGTGACATTTCTTTTATGGCCTGAACCAACACGTTTTCCACCGTAGGTTTGTTGGCCACTATAATTTGATTTGAATATTTTGAGGCTTCCGCTGCCGTGGTTTCACCAATACAGAAAATTGATTCTCCAGCGATTCGATTTGCTTGGATATAACTTCGCACGCCACTAGGACTATAGAAAAGAAGTCCATCAAAATTGCGACTGAACTGCTTGGCATTAAGATGTGTTTGGTAAACCTCAACCTCTTTATGCTGAACGTTATTTTCTGAAAGAATTTGTGGTAATTCTTCTCTTCTTAGGTTTCCACAAACGAACAAAAATCCTTCATTTTGGTGATTTTCCGCGATAAAATGGGCCAAATCAGATGAATTATTAGCTACTTTGGACACTTTTAGTCCGTTTTCTTCCAAAAAGCGTTTTGTTTTTTCACCCACGCAAAACATCTTGTAATTTGAATATTCTGTACCCTCAGTCCGATTTAAAAATGCTTTTACTGCGTTTTTGCTCGTGAAAATATAATTCTCGTAGTTCAGGGGAATCTCAACATCCAAGAATTCGATTTTTAGAGCGTTGTACTCTACCAAGCCCAACCCGGAATTTAGAAACAGTTCCTTTTGTGAAGGAGTTAATATTTTAGTGGAGAGCACTGTTTTCATTTCGGATTTCCTGCATCAATTTATCCCCGCCTTTGCTCAATATTTCCTTCGCACATTTTTCTCCCAAACCCTTCGCCTCTTTTTGGGGAACACTCTTTTGTATTGCTAAGCGTTGTTTTCCATCCAAAGAAAACAGCACGCCTTCAAAATGTACCGTTTGGTCTTCAAATTGTGCTAAAGCGCCGATTGGGGCGGTACAGCCTCCCTCCAGCGTACGTAGAAATTCACGTTCAATGGATGTGCCCAATTCAGAATTTGGGTCATTGAGCTTTTGAAGAGCTTTTATGGAAAAGGCATCATCCTTTTGCGCTACAACAACCATGGCGCCCTGTGCTGGAGCAGGAACCATCCAATCCAAAACTACGGCGTCCTTCGGCAACAATTTTATGCGTTCCAGCCCGGCTTGTGCAAAAATTGCTCCCTGCCAATCGTTTTCAATCAATTTAATGAGGCGCGTGTTTACGTTACCTCTCAGGTCTACCACCTTATGACTGGGATATTTGTGTAACCATTGGGCTTTTCTTCGCAAACTTCCCGTAGCAATGGTGGCTGGGCTATTGGATTCGAGAAATCCAGCACCCTTGTGAACCAAAATATCGTGGGAAATGGCGCGTTCCAAAACAGCCACTTGTACAATGCCCTTGGGCAACTGTGTGGGCACATCTTTCATGGAGTGCACGGCAATATCAATCTGGCCTTTTAATAGGGCGATGTCCAACGTTTTTGTAAAAATCCCAGTGATGCCAAGTTCGTAAAGCGGTTTGTCCAGAACTTCATCACCTGTGGATTTAATCGGAACCAAGGTGGTGTCGTACCCCAAAGTTTCCAGCTTTTCCTGCACGGTGGTAGCTTGCCACAGCGCCAATTCACTATCGCGGGTGCCAATTTTTATGATCTTGCTCATTTCTTTGAATCGATTTCCAGTTCAAAGACGCGTTGGATGAGTTCCAGGCTATCCTCAGTGTCAACTTCCGACCGTTTAAGGTGGTTGGCAAATTGTTTAGTGATTTTTTGGATGATTCGTTCCGATATCATCTCGGCCTGGTCTTGGTTGAAGTCGTTTATTTTTTTGGAATGAAAGTCGATTTCCTCAGCTTTCATCGTCTTCAGTTTTTCTTTAAGCGCATTGATGACCGGAGCGAATTTCCGTGTCTCCAACCATTTTAGGAAGTCCTTTCTAACCTGCTCAATAATGGCCTCGGCCTTGGGAACATATTCCTTTCTTTTAGCCAAAGTATCATCCGTGATTTGTGAAAGCTGGTCCAGATGCACCAATGAAACGTTTTCCAATTCCAAGACATCGTCCGAAACATTTTTGGGAACGGAAAGATCTAAAATCAAAAGTGGCTTTTTTGGGTAGATCAATGCTTTGGAAACCGTAGGCAACTGTGCTCCGGTGGCCACGACCAAAATATCGGCTTTCCGTATTTCGGTCTGAAGGTCGCCATAATCCTTAACCGTCAAGTGAAACTTTCCAGCAACGTCCTCCGCTTTTTCCCGAGTTCGGTTAATTAAAGTGATATGCGAGTTGTTGGAATGTTTGATGAGATTTTCGCAGGTATTCCTTCCGATTTTACCCGTTCCAAACAGTAGAATATTCTTTTCAGAGATGTCCGGAACATTATCCAAAATGTACTTTACCGAAGCAAAAGCAACCGATGTGGCACCAGACGATAATTCCGTTTCATTTTTGATACGCTTGCTGGCCTGGATCACCGAGTTGCACAAACGTTCCAAAAACGGATTGGCCATTTCCAACTTTCGGGCACGATAAAATCCTTGCTTGATTTGGCTGATGATTTCAAAATCACCTAAAATCTGACTATCCAAACCAGTGCCAACCCGGAACATATGCGAAATGGCCTCGTGGTTTTTGTACACATAAGCCACTTCTTGAAATTCTTCAACGGTGCCTAAAGTTTGGTCGCAAAGCAATTTTATAAGCTGATAGGGATGTTGCGCGAAGCCATACAACTCGGTTCGGTTGCAGGTAGAAATAGCCAAAAGACCATCAATCCCAAGTTCCTTTGCCTTGACCAGAATATGGTCTATGGCCGGAACATCCAGACTGAATTTTCCCCGTACCTCTGCATCTGCCTTCTTGTAACTCAGCCCAATGGCATAGAAGGAATTATGTTTGGAAATGTTGTAATTCCTCATAAAGGATTAAAATCGCAGCACAAAAATAGGAGTGTTATCCAATAAAAAATAACGCTAGCGGAACTATAAATAACCAACGAAATGATTTTCATCCCAAATTTTGGCCAAAACTGCCGAAAACAGCACTTTTATTGGTAAATTAGATGTTTATAAGTATAATTTAGAGTGATTCTAAATTGAAAAGCACACTGTATGAAATCAAATTTAGCCGTTGAAAATATCGCCAAAGGGTCCTACGATGAAATTTTGGTGGAAGATGGGTTTTATATCCTTAAAATTCAGAATGATACCAAAGATTTTCAGGGAATTGAGCGCAATATTGATAGTTCCTTCATTCAGTTCCATTTTTGTTTGAAGGGAAAATCACTTTTTAATTTTAATGAAGGGCATTATCAATTGGAAGTAACCGAGGAAAATTCTTTACTGTTGTACAATACCCAAAAGGATTTGCCGCTGGATGTAACGGTTTCACCAAACTCCTGGCTGCTCTCCGTAGTGATGACGATTCGGAAATTTCACAGCCTTTTTTCCAACGAGGCGGATTACATTCCATTTTTAAGCGGTGAGAACCAGGAAAAGAAATACTATTCCCAAGAAGTAGTCTCTCCGGCCATCGCGGTGGTATTGAGCCAATTGATGAACTATAACCTGCATCCCTCGATAAAAAAATTGTATGTCAAGGGGAAAGTCTACGAATTGATTTCACTCTATTTCAATAAAACAGAGGAAGCCGATTTGGAACAATGTCCCTTTTTGGCGGATGAGGACAACGTGCGTCGGATAAAAATGGCGAAGGAAATCATGATTTCTCGTATGGCTGAGCCACCAACCTTATCGGAGCTTTCCACGGAAATTGGGCTAAGCTTGAAAAAGTTGAAGGAAGGATTCAAACAAATTTATGGTGATTCCGTCTACGGCTTTTTGTTCGATTACAAGATGGAATATGCCCGCAAAATGTTGGAATCCGGAAAGCATAATGTGAATGAGGTGGGATTGAAAGTGGGCTATAGTACGGCAAGCCATTTTATCACTTCCTTTAAAAAGAAATACGGCACCACGCCCAAAAAATATTTAACTTCAAACACATAAAATCAGAACAATGAAGATTCTTTTTTCAGCCTTATTGGCCATCTGTTTGATGGTCACGGCCACTGGACAAGACACTCCAAACACCCAAGAAACCGATAGTGTTAAAATGCCTGAGTTGGTGATGGTTTTTACCAAAACCGAAGGGTATCGACACGAATCTATTGAAAAAGGTGTGAGTACTTTACGGGAATTGGGCCGAAAAAATGGATTCATTGCGTTGCAAACAGAATCTTCGGAGGATTTTACGCCCCAAAACTTGGCCAATTATAAATTGGTTGTTTTTCTCAGCACCACTTTGGATGTTTTGGACGACAACCAGCAAAAGGCATTTGAGGGTTACATTAAAAACGGAGGTAGTTTTTTGGGCATCCATGGCGCTTCCGATACCGAATTTGATTGGCCTTGGTATGGCAAATTGGTCGGGGGCTATTTTGTGGATCACCCCAACAATCCTAATGTGCGAAGTGCAAAAATCAATGTGGTGGACAAATCCCATTCCTCAACGTCACATTTACCCGATGTTTGGCCTCGCGAAGATGAATGGTACAATTTCAAGGATTTGAATCCGAATGTAACGGTGCTGATGAAATTAGATGAAACCAGTTATGAGGGTGGCACCAATGGTGAAAATCACCCAATTGCTTGGTATCATGAGTTTGATGGAGGAAGATCTTTTTACACGGGAGGAGGGCATACCAATGAATCTTTTGATGAGCCTAATTTTAAACAGCACCTGTTGGGTGCCATTGAATGGTGTCTAAAGCGAAAGTAATGTGGGCCTTGCCACAATGATTCCAATATTACTTTTGATGTTTTTTAGATAATCTGCCAACGGCTCTTCGGTGATTTCAACTTTTCCATTTTTACTGGAAGCATGTAACAAATGCAACCGTCCATCAGGTTGATGAATGGCAATACCGGTGTGGGTCACATCCAACCCTTTTATGGAAGTAGCCAAGGCGATAATGTCTCCAGATTGAATGAGGTGTTCCTTGCTTTGAATTTGATCTTGGGGTAAATAACAGAGCTCTTCATCCGCCAATTCCTTTTCCACTTGAAGCATGGCCTCAAAATTTCCATCATCGGTTAAAAATGGATACAGTGAGCGGTGTGTTCCCATAAAATTGATGGGTTTATTGAGCGTAACACCACCCAATTCTGAAGTGATGTCCTTCACTAGACCCTTCTTCTGATTGTTTCGAATCCAATCCGTAAAATAATGTAAACGTGAAGGATAGCCATTCAATATTCCATTTCTATACCGAATGGTCTCTAAATTTTCAACAAAAGCATCAAAAGAGTGTTGTTCTTGCTTGAGCATAGACCCAAAAGCCAAGACATTTTCCACAAAAGTGGTACAATCCAGGCCGCTAAAATTCACGACGAGGGTTTCGGTGTCGCCTATTTCGAGTGTTTTTTCCACATAAGGTGTACCCATAAATGACTTTCCCACTAGAACAAGAGTGTCGCCCAATTTGGAAGATTTTACTGTTTGCAACGCCTCGAGTTTAGACTCAAAAAGTGACTTGTCTTTCGGTGAACAAGTAATTTGTTGCCCATGGACCACAAGTCCCAGCAACAAAAAAATAAATGTTATGCTATGTTTCATCCTCATTTCGTTCCGGTTGTTGCAAAAGTACGCGCGTTCTAGCAATACTTTCGGGATAATTTTCTTGCAAGTATACAATCAATTTCTCCCGAACATGAACCCGTAGGTCCCAAGCGGTAGGGGAATCCTTGGCACTCATCAACGCACGTACCTCCACATAATTGGGTTTGGACTCGGTTACCTGAAGCACATTCACCTCCCTATCCCACAACTCAGTGTTCTTTAAAACTCGAGTGAGTTCTTCCCTGAGTTTATCAAAGGGTACTTTATAATCCACATACAAAAATACGGTTCCTAAAATAGCGGATGAGGTCTTGGTCCAGTTTTGGAAGGGCTTCTCAATAAAATAGGGAGTGGGCACAATTAACCGTCGCTTGTCCCATATGGCTACCACCACATAGGTTAACGTAATCTCCTCAATACGGCCCCATTCTCCTTCCACGATTACCACATCATCCAATTTTATGGGCTGGGCAATTGCAATTTGAATACCAGCCAAAATGGTTCCAATAAATTTTTGTGCCGAGAACCCAATGATGATACCCGCAACACCCGCCGAGGCAAAAATACTTAATCCAATTTCCCGGATTTCTTCAAAACTCATGAGCGCCAAACCCATGGCCAACACAATGACTATAAAAATGATGATGCGCTCCAAGATGGTGAATTGGGTATAAATCTTTCTGGCTTTTAAATTATCGGCCTCCCCAATATCGTAGTTGCCAATAACCACCTTTTTCACAATCTTTAAGAGGGCAATGACCAACCAGGTCATGGCAAGGATGAAAAGCAATGTACTTGCTTTTTTAAACCAAAATCCTGATTCTTCCAAATTCAAAACATCGCGCAAGGCATTCATCCGTAAGATGACCGAAAGGAAAATCAAGATCAACGGTATTGCCAATTTTCGGAAAGACCCTGAGGGTAAAAGATATTTTGGGTTCTTGCCCAATCGTTTTAAAACAATGGAAGTGGCCCAATACAGAAAGATCAGACAGAAGAGCGTGACCCCAAGATATATCAGTGATTCTTTGGAAACATTGTTGTAGAAGACATCCATATCAACAAAAATAAGGGAGAAAAGCGAGCATGGAAGAATTGTGGCCTTCATTTCTGGATTGAATTTCATTATTAACCCATAAGAAAGTATTTTGGTTGTTAAAATGCAAAGTCGCTCCCAAGTTGTATTTTTGAACCCTAAACTAAAAAGCTGTGCCAAAAGGAGTTTTATTGGTCAACTTGGGCTCACCAGAAAGCCCTACCCCCAAAGATGTTAAGCCGTATTTAGATGAATTTTTAATGGATGAGCGTGTCATAGACGTGAATCCTGTCCTCCGGAACATTATTGTTCGGGGAATTATTCTGAATACCCGCCCCAAACGTTCGGTGGAAGCCTATGCCAAAATATGGTGGGATGAAGGTTCCCCGCTTATTGTGATTTCGGAACGATTTACAGAAAAAGTTCGCCAACAGACCAGTCTTCCCATTGCATTGGGAATGAGATACGGTACCATGTCCATTAAAAATGCGCTTCAAGAATTGAAAGAGCAAGGTGTGGATGAGGTTTTGTTGGTTCCCTTATACCCTCATTACGCCATGTCATCCTACGAAACAGTGGTGGTAAAGGCGATGGAAGTGCAACAAGAACATTTTCCTGAAATGCACCTGACCACATTGCCTGCATTTTACAGCAATCCGGAGTATGTCAATGTGCTATCAAAAAGTATAGCCGAAGGATTAAAGGGCTTTGAATATGATCATATCCTGTTTTCCTATCATGGGATTCCAGAGCGGCACATCAAAAAATCCGACCCCACCAAATTCCATTGCAAAATAGATGGGCAATGCTGCAAAACCAATTCGGTGGCACATCATACTTGCTACAAGCATCAGTGTTTGGATACCACGGAATTGGTGAAAAAGGCTTTGGATTTGGATGAAACCAAAGTAAGTTCATCATTCCAGTCCCGATTGGGAAGCGACCCCTGGTTGCAACCATTTACCGATAAGGAATTTGAACGATTGGCCCAAGAGGGCAAAAAGCGTTTGGCCGTGATTACCCCCGCATTTGTGAGCGATTGTTTGGAGACGCTGGAGGAAATCGCTATGGAGGGAAAGCACCAATTTCAAGAAGCCGGAGGGGAGGATTATATTCATATTGCCTGTTTGAATGACCGAGATGATTGGGCCGAATTGATGGCTTTATGGATCAAAACATGGGACGAAAAGGGAACACTGCCAGAAACGAGGGTTCACTAAAAATTAAATGAAGTAGCACAAAAATGCATATTGAAAAAGTAGAAACTAATCTTCAAGAAGTACGAAACCAATTGACCAACCATGAACTTTATGGACAATTGGAATCTGTGGAGGACATCAAGATTTTTATGGAATCCCATGTGTATGCCGTTTGGGATTTTATGTCACTTTTGAAAGCGTTACAGCGTCACCTGACCTGTGTAGATTTGCCTTGGAAGCCTGCAGCGGATTCAAGTGTGGTTCGATTTATCAACGAAATTGTGCTGGAGGAAGAAAGTGACAGAAATGAGCTCGGCGAGCCCAAAAGTCATTTTGAAATGTACTTGGATGCTATGGAAGAAGTAGGAGCGGATACGTCAAAAGTGCTTCAGGCCCTAACTAATTTTTCTTCCTTGGAGACTATTTCCGGGGATATTGAAAATTCGGATTTGAATGCTGCTGAAAAAAGCTTTTTGAAGTTTACTTTTGAGGTAATCAACACCCAAAAACCCCATATCATTGCAGCTGCATTTACATTTGGACGAGAAGAGGTAATCCCCGATATGTTCCTGAATATCATTGAAAAATCAGGGAAAGAAGGAAGTAGTAGTTATCCAAAACTGACCTATTACCTTAAACGTCATATTGAATTGGATGGTGATGAGCACGGTCCCTTGGCTTTAAAAATGATCAAGACACTTTGTGGTTCAGATGTTCAAAAATGGGAAGAGGTGATTCATTTCAGTAAGAAAGCACTGGAAGTAAGGATTGCGTTGTGGAACAGCATTGCGGTATCAATAAAGCAAAACAAAGTAAGCCTGGTTTAAAGGCTCAACATATTTTAAAGAACTAGCATTGGCATGGCCAAAGTAACCTCTGAAGAACTTGGCGTAGAACCCATCGGAAAATTGCTCATCAAACAAGCCGTTCCGGCTTCCATTGGTATTTTGGTGATGTCGCTCAATGTGCTGGTGGATTCCATTTTCGTTGGAAATTGGATTGGCTCCATCGCCATAGCCGCTATCAATGTGGTACTTCCGGTCTCGTTTTTTATTGCGGCGTTGGGCATGGCCATCGGTATTGGAGGTTCCAGTATTATTTCACGCGCCTTGGGGGCCAATAATAGGGACAAGGCACTTAAAACGTTCGGCAACCAGATTACCCTAACGCTTATAGTTACCATTACCATGGTCGCTTTGGGACTCTACTACGTAGATAGTCTTATTCCAGCTTTTGGCGGAAAGGGTGCCATTTTTGACCCAGCAAAAGTTTACTATACCATCATTTTGTACGGGGTACCCTTTTTGGCACTCTGCATGATGGGAAACACGGTCATTCGAGCTGAAGGAAAGCCCAAGTTCGCCATGATTGCCATGATCATTCCATCTGTGGGGAACTTACTCATGGACTATGTATTCATTTATGTGTTCGATTGGGGAATGCATGGGGCCGCTTGGGCCACTACTGTTGGGTATTTACTCTGCTTTGTTTATATCCTCTATTTCTTTCTCTCCAAAAACTCGGAATTAAAGATTAGTCTTCCCCATTTTGGACTGGATATGCCCATTTTGAGAGAGATCGGTTCACTAGGTTTCGTGACCTTGGCCCGTCAGGCAGTGACCAGTATCACCTATCTTCTGATGAACAATATCCTCTTTAATTTGGGAGGGGAAGCCATGGTTGCCGTTTATGCCATTATCGGAAGAATGCTCATGTTTGCCCTGTTCCCGGTCTTTGGGGTCACACAGGGATTTCTGCCTATCGCCGGATTTAATTTTGGAGCCGAAAAATATGATCGGGTCAAGGAGTCCATTTACACAGCCATAAAATATGCCGCGTTGGTGGCCACGCTGGTCTTTGTGGTTTTGATGGTGTTTCCAGGTGAGATTGCCTCATTATTTTTAAGCAACCGACCTGAGCTGTCGCAACATGAATTGGAAACCAATGCTTTTGTGCTTCAACATGCACCCTTTGCCATGCGTTTGGTTTTTGCCGCCACACCGATTATTGCGTTGCAATTGATAGGTGCCGCCTATTTTCAGGCGGTAGGTAAGGCCATCCCAGCACTTTTACTGACTTTGACACGGCAAGGGTTCTTTTTCATCCCATTAATTTTGATTCTTCCTCATTTTTGGGAGGAGACAGGGGTGTGGTTATCATTTCCCATAGCGGATACCCTTTCTACCATAGTGACAGGGTTATATTTGGTGAGGGAAGTAAAAAAACACCTCTCCTAAATACGTATCATGCTGAATTATTTCGAAATACATAAATTTAACCTCATGAAAAAAATTCTTTTGCTTTGCCTGTTGGTTGTCTTGGGAATGGGCTGCGGAGAAAAACCAAAAGAAAAACCGATGTACACCCTATTTGTAGGAACCTATACCAACGGAGATAGTGAGGGCATTTATTCGCTACAATTCAATCCAGAAAATGGAAGTTTGGACTCCTTAACGCTAGAGGCCAAGATTCCCAATCCTTCCTTTTTAACCATTTCAAAGGACAAACAACATCTATATGCGGTTCAAGAAACCGCCAACTTTGATAGTTTGGGAGGAGGCGTTTCCGCCTATAAACTGAATATGGGCAAATTGGAATTTCTAAATAGTATGGGTACTGAAGGCCCAGGCCCTTGCCATGTATCGCTTTCTGGTGATGGCTATTTGGTGGTTTGCAACTATTCTGGGGGAAGTGTGGCACTGTACAAACTAAATGAGGATGGATCTTTTGGAGATGCGCCCCAAATTATTGACCATAAAGTTTTGGATACCACCAAAACATCACATGCCCATATGGCTCAATTCACCCAAGAAGGTCTTTTTGTGGCTGATTTGGGTCTTGATGCCATAAAACGCTATCAATTAAAGGGTGATGAATTTGTTCCCGGCGAGCAAGCTACATTATCTTTTGCAGAGGGTGCAGGACCACGTCATTTTACATTTACACAAAATGAAAATCTACTCTATGTCATTAATGAACTGAACGCAACCATTTCAGTTTTTGAAAAGAATGCCGATGGAACATACGAAGAAATTCAAGTGATGGAAACTTTGGACCCTGATTTTGATGGAAACAATGCCTGCGCTGATATTCACTTGTCTGCAGACGGAAAGTTTTTGTACGGTTCCAATAGGGGAGAGAACACCATCGTAATTTTTAAAGTGGATGGAGATTCCGGGAAATTGAATTTGGTTGGAAGACAAGATGTTCATGGCAATTGGCCACGTAATTTTTCGTTGGATCCCACCGGAGAATTTTTATTGGTAGCCAACAAAATTAGTAGCAATGTTGTGGTGTTCAAAAGAGATGTGGAAGCTGGCACGTTGACTTACCTAAGCGAAATTGAAGTGCCCAACCCCATTTGCCTCGAGTTTTTGGATTAGCTAGGGAATCATAGAGAAAAGTATCTTTTCACATGACTACTTGCCAAAAAAGAAGACAAGAAGTCCAACTACCAACAATCCGGCTAGCACCGCAAAGAAAATCTTCCAGAAACTATACGGTCGCGTACCAGAAATCTGACCATTCTCCCCATTGATAAAGAAATTATATTCCTTGCCCTGGTACCGATAGGCACTCACATAAACCGGTAACAAAATATGCTTAAAAGTTTCTTCGGAGAGCTGCATGTTCATACTTGTGACTCGTTGCGTGTCACCACCAATATCCTGACGGCACCACCGCTCCGCAATGTCTCGAGCCACTTCCTTGGAATGCAGATGCCCTTCTTGCAAAGGAATCGTATATTTTTCGGTGACAAAACCCGATAGAAAACTACTATTAAACGGCTGCAATTTGGTCAAGTTCCACTGGGCAATCTTTTGGGGAATCCGACCCGATTTTTGCTGCGAAGCTTTAATCAAAGTGTCATCCACAAAACCAGAAACGCTACCAGAGGCTGGGTACCATCTGGTTTTCCGAACTTGTTGCGTTACCATTTTGCCATTGGCATTGCGGA
Organism: Flagellimonas iocasae; assembly: GCF_042682725.1. Lineage (NCBI taxonomy): Bacteria > Pseudomonadati > Bacteroidota > Flavobacteriia > Flavobacteriales > Flavobacteriaceae > Flagellimonas > Flagellimonas iocasae. The sequence goes on from NZ_JBHUHU010000003.1 coordinate 860,669, forward strand.
CCCTTCGGGTTTCATAATAATATTCCCCTCGCTGGCCTATATAGGTGGCTGAAAGCTGCGCATCAAAAGTCCAATAGGGCAAATAGAGCCCTTTGGTAAATTGCGGGTCTAAAGCAGCTTTTTGCAATTTGTTCGGGGCAAACCACAGCCGCTTTACCCACTTCTTAAAGATGATAAATGATGCATTTTGGTCAATTTGAAACGGAAGTACCGCCCCGGGTAGAATCCAATCTTCCTTGTAGGCATCTTCCAAAATCAAGGGCATGCCGCAATACACGCAATGCAGGGATTTGTAGTTTTCCTCTACATGTTGATTGGCGCCGCAGTTTTTGCAGTGCAACATACTGATTTCTTCACTGTGCCGTTGCGCACCCATCTCCTTGAGGTAGGGGTACAGCTCCAGCTCCTCAAACCCTTTTTCATCCAGTTTGATGGTTTCCTCATGCCCGCAATACTCACAACTAATACTGGTGGTGCCGGGCTTGTATTTAAGTTCGGCACCACAGTTGACGCAGGCTTTCTTGAGTTCGGTCTTTTGGATTTCTTCTTCTTCCAATGGCTTTTTGTCATTCTGAGTGAAACGAAGAATCTCACTCATTTACTATTAAAAAATGAGAGATGCTTCACCTGTTTCTCGACTCCGCTCGAAGTGACGGTTCAGCATGACAGGGTTAAAACTACTCCGTTGGTAATGGCGGAGGGGTATTGCCACCCAAGAATGATTTTAGTTCTTCCACTTCCTTTAACGGGGTCCAAGCAGCCATACCCTGTTTCCAGACCAAACTATCCCGGTTGATGGTTCTACCGGCAAACAAAGCTTGTAGCTGTTCAAAAGAAACCGGACCGTGTTGCGTCCCGTTCACCGCGTAAAAATATTGCGTCGGTGTGGGCATGGGTGGCGGGGTTTGCGCCGCTGCAGGTTGTCCTTGGACGGGTCCACCTCCGGTTTGGGGGTTCATCATGCCTCCCATTTGCTGGGCCAAAACAAAACCCATTCCCATTCCCATTCCGGCTCCAGCGGTTCCACCTTCGTTTTGGGCGGCCGCTTCAATGGCTTTTGCCGTTTTGAACTTGGTCAATTTGTCCAAATCCAATTTATCGATACGGCTGTACTCAAAGATTTCTTTCTTAAGGTCTTCGGGCATGGAGACGTTTTCAATATAGAATTTCTCCAAGGAAATCCCCACACTTTGAAACTCGGGAGCCATCACCTCACGGCAGGTGTCCGAAAGTTCGGTGGTATTGGCCGCGTAAAGTTCAATAGGTAAATTGGCCTGTCCGACGGTGTTGGTAAATCGCGTAGCGATCAAACTTTTCAAATGCTCATTGATTTCAAAATTGGTGAAGTTGCTATCGGTTCCTACAATGTCGATGATGAACTTCCCTGCATCCGAAATTTTGAAAGCGTAAGTCCCAAACGCTCGTATTTCCACCAATCCAAAACGGTCATCACTTAAAGTGATGGGACTTTTGGTTCCCCATTTTTCATCGGTGAACAAATGGGTGTTGACAAAATAAACTTCTGCTTTAAATGGAGAATTGAACCCATACTTCCATCCTTTCAGCGTGGATAGAATAGGAAGGTTTTGGGTGGTAAGGTCGTAGGTGCCCGGTTCAAAGACATCCGCGAGTTGCCCCTCGTTGATGAACACAGCGGTCTGTCCTTCTCGGACAATCAACTTTGCCCCGTTTTTGATTTCATTTTGGTAGCGCTCAAACCGATGCGCAATGGTGTCATCGGTATAGTCCAGCCACTCAACAATGTCAATAAACTCATTACTGAGCTTTTCTTTGATTTTGCCAAAAATATCCATGGTTATAGTGTTTAAAGTGATTCTTCAATATAATTATTTCACCTCACAAGAGGTGTCCGCAATGATTTTCCATTCCCCATCAATTCGTTTAAGGACGAGCATAAAAATACCATGCATGTTCCCTACGGTCCGGGTAAGGTTATATTCCCCCATGACCATATAGGCATCGTCGTAAACTTTGGAAACTTCGCTCGAGGTCAATTCAAGATGGCCAAAATGCTCTTTGGACGGATAATTTTTTTTGTAGCGGTCCATGGTGCCTTGCCAGCCTTTTACCACCCCAGCACTTCCATAAAAAGTGAGCTCCTCCGATTTCCAATAGGTTTCCATAAATGTGTCAATGTCATAATCGTTCCACGCATCCTGCTGAACGGACAATACCTTTAAAATATCGGCTTTGTCTTTTGCCCCATCCGGCGCCTGTGAAAAGCAGGTTAGCGAAAACAAGAAAATCAAGGCACATAAATTTTTCATATCAGTTATTGTTTGGTGCTTTAAATCTATGAAAAACGAACTTAGCTTCCCATGGATTAGTATAAAATCGAGGGGTTTTGTTACATTGCCGCCTTCGAATAGGACAAAACGAAATAACCCAATGAAATTTCTAGCCAGAATACCCTTAGTTGCCGCATTGCTTCTTTTTGCTTCGTGTGGAGAAGTGAGTGAAAAATCCAAACCCACAGAAGAAGTATCAGACATACCCGCTTCAACTACAGAAAAAATCACCCTAACCTTGGAACAGGCCAATAGTCTGGCCACGCTTCCGTTGGAATGTGTGCAAAAGGAATACCCCAACAAGTTGGGGCATACTTTGGGCAGTAAGGAAGATTTGGGAGAACCCCAAGCATTGCACCCTGCATTTTACGGTTGTTTTGATTGGCATTCTTCCGTACATGGCAATTGGTCCATGGTGCGGTTGCTGAAAGAGTTTCCAAATGTTGAGGAAGCGGAACGGATGCGCAGGATTCTATCCGAAAATATTACCCAGGAGAGCATCGCTGGGGAAATAAAATACTTTGAAGGCGAACACAACAAAAATTATGAGCGCACCTATGGTTGGGGCTGGTTATTAAAATTGGCAGAGGAACTCCACACCTGGGATGACCCGCTTGCCCAGGAATTAGAAACCAATTTAAAACCGTTGACGGAGTTGATTGCCCAAAAATTCATTGATTACCTGCCCAAATTGCAATATCCGGTTCGGGTGGGAACGCATACCAATACCGCTTTTGCATTGGCCTTTGCATGGGATTACGCCCAGACCCTGAACAATACTGCCTTGCAAGATGCGATAAAACAACGTGCCTTGGATTTTTACCAAAATGATATGGATTGTCCCTTGACGTGGGAACCCAGCGGCGCCGATTTTCTTTCCCCATGTTTTGAGGAACTAGATTTAATGCGACGCATTCTGGGGAAAGAAGAATTCTTAAAATGGACGGAACAATTCCTGCCCAGTTTAAAAGAGACGGATTTTGATATAGAAGTCGCTTTGGTGGGTGACCGTGAAGATGGTCAAATGGTACACTTGGATGGATTGAACTTTAGCCGAGCTTGGGTATTGTTTGGATTGGCCAATCAATACCCAGAGGAATATGGACATTTAATGCCATTGGCCCATGAGCATTTGGCCTATTCCTTCCCAAACTTGATTGGCGACAATTACGAAGGCGGTCACTGGTTGGGCACCTTTGCGATTTATGCGTTGGGGGAGCAGTAGATAATACTAGCCTTTCAAAGCACTCACTGTAACCAATAATTGCCCCACATGACGCTGGCTATGTTCGGCTGCATGAAATAACAATCCAATTACCGTTGAGGGTAATCTTTTTCGTCCTACGAACCGTTCTTCGGTAAGGATTGATTCGGGTGTTTTTTTAAAGTAGTCCAACGCTTGGTTCACCTTTGCCTCAAAATCAGCGATCAATATTTTGGATGATGGAGCATTTTCACCATCGCCTTCATTTTTTAGAAAAGCAAACTGTGCTTCGGTCAATGACTTTTGGTCGGCATAGGTGAGCATTCGGTCCAAAACTCCAGTGATATGTCGTAAATGGAACCCAACCGAAGCCCTGCCAAATGGCTTTTTCCAAAGTTTTTCTTCGGGAAAATCCGCTAAATAGACCTTTACTTCCCGAACGGATTGCAACAACGCATGGGCCGCTGGTTGCAAAAGCGCAGGAACATCAGGGATGGGACCACTCAACCAATATTCTTGGGGAGCTGACATAAAATGGCTTTTTATTCTTTAAAAATCCCGGTAATTGCCAGACAAGTACTGATTCGCTTTCTCTTCTTTGAATTTCGCGGTTTCCGAATCCCAATGCAGGGTTTCACCGGGGAATCGACCTGCGATGGTGCCCAAAAGGATGGTTTCCGTTAAGCGAGCGGCGTAATCAAATGGGGCCGTTGTTTCTCCTTTACCCAAACAGGCATCCACAAATTGATGGTAATGCTTGGGGCCTTCGGTTGCGTAATTGCGTATGGGTTCACCCAAATTATGCTCTTCGGAAATCTTGGCAATTTCTTTTGAAATGTCCACATATTTCCCTTTTCTGATTTTCTTCGGCAATTGCATAAAGTGTGGCAACAACAATCGTCCTTTTTCACCCACAAACATGGCACCTTGTTCTGGCAATTCATTTTCACCGGCAACGCCTGCATCCAACGAAATTTTGTCTGCTACACTTTTGTCTCCGGATTTAGCGGTTTTTTTCATTTCCATGCCCGGTAACATAAGGTCTTCGCTCAAGGTTGGAGCTCCTGGGCCATCGTACCAAACCCATTTTAGTGTTTTAGTGGTATAGGGCGTTTGAGGAAATTCATACGTAACCGTATTTTTTTCGGGATAGCCATAACCGCTTGGAGGTCTGCATGTAGTAGTAATGGTAGTGGGAACATCCAATGCCAAAGCATTGTAAGGTGTATCAAAAATATGAACGCCCATATCGCCCAAAGTACCACAACCGTAATCGACTAATTTTCGCCAATTACCGGGGTGGTAGTATCCATCTTTGTAAGGTCGTTCCGCCGAAGTGCCCAACCACAGGTTCCAATCCAATTGTGCTGGAACGGCATCTTCACCTTCGGGTGCTTTGCCGTCAAATCCCCAATTTTTGGGTGACCAAGCATGAACGGTATGTACTTTTCCAATGATTCCAGATTGAATCAACAGTGTAGCTAATTTGTAATCGTAAAAAGAATGCACCTGAATGCCCATTTGGGTCACCAATCCTTTATCCGCGGCGATTTTTTTCATGGCTCGTGACTCGGATACATAGTGCGTCAAGGGTTTTTGGCAATATACGGGTTTGTTCATCTCCATGGCCATCAATGAAGCAGGGGCATGGGTATGGTCAGGGGTTGACACAATAACGGCATCAATTTCATTACCGATTTCTTCGAGCATGGCTCTGTAATCAAAAAACACCCTCGCGCTTGGATGCAGTTTATGTGCAGCAGCCAAATTAACGGCATCCACATCGCAAAGGGCCGTCACCTCAACTTGGGGGTGTGAAGAAATGGCCTTAAGGTCCTCACCACCCATATTGCCCACACCGATATGGGCGGTACGAAGTTTTTGCTGTGGATCTAAATTTTTCAATAGTGATGGTGCCAGCGCCAAGCCCAAAACGCCGACGCTACTTTTTTTGATAAACTCTCGTTTGTTCATGTGAAGTTATTGGTAAGTTATAGTTTTTTGATTTTAATATTGCGGAACCAAATGGGGCTGGAGTGGTCTTGCAGGGCAATGTACCCTGTTCTGAACTTTCCATAATCCGGCGCATTGTCCCATTTTCCGGAATTCTTTTTGGCTTTCCAATCCTCGGACCAAGGCACAAATTCCAATAGCTTTTTACCGTTGAGCCAGTGTTCTACCTTTTCTGGGGTAAATACAATGGTCGTGGAATTCCATTCCATTACTGGATTCAATTGCTTTTGGGATTCATCCGCAACGTGCATGGCGTAATCCGCCCCGGTTTTCTGCCAATCTTGAAGCAGCTCTGGATGCTCCGCACCAAATTGCGAGTTGTATCCCACCAAATCATGGATGTTGGCGTAGTTTTCATCATCGATAAGCTGATATTCAGGAGCTACTTCTGGAGGTCCGTCATAACCTTCCTTCACGTGGTAAAGGATGCCACTGTTTCCACCAGCGGGGATTTTCCATTCCAAATACAATTCAAAATTTTCGAACTCTTCGGCTCCGTACAAAATATCTTTTCCTCCGGTATAATCTTGTTCCAATCCCAATTCGGTATCAAAGGTGAGTGTACTGTCTTTTATGGTCCAACCCGGAGGTAGTGAATCCATACCATACCCACGCCAGCCATCCAAACTGGTTCCATCAAAAAGATAGACCCAATCTGAGTCCACTTTTTCAGGAGTCTCGACCGTTTGGGGACTATCTTCATTTTTTTTGGTGTTTTTGCAGGCAGTTGTAAGGGCAATAACTAGAATTAGGAGCTTGAAATACTTTTGCATTGTGTGGTTAAAGATTTTTCTGGATGGTTAAAGTACAAAATATTGGTAACCTTTTTTCTCTCATTTTCATTACATTTAAGGCCGACTAACTCAACACTTTTAAAATGAAGACTTGCTTTCTCAAAATCGGTATGCTTGTGCTTGCCGGAATCTTATGCATCGCCCCAGTTCAATCCCAACGAAAAAAGAATACTCAAGCCACTCCCGAATATCCAAAGGAGCTCTATTCCAGTCTGGAATATAGGCTGATAGGCCCCTTCCGTGGAGGTCGTTCAGGTACCGTGGCCGGCGTTTCAGGAGAACCCAATCTATTTTATTTTGGAGCCACAGGCGGAGGTGTCTGGAGAACCACAGATGGGGGTATTACCTGGAGTAATATTTCTGATGGTTTTTTTGGCGGAAGTATCGGAGCCGTTGAAGTTGCCCAAAGCGACCATAATGTAATTTATGTTGGCGGTGGTGAACAGACAGTCCGTGGTAATGTATCCTCTGGATATGGTGCCTGGAAAACGGAAGATGCCGGTAAAACCTGGAAATCCATTGGGTTGGAGAATAGCCGACATATTTCCCGTATGCGTATTCACCCCACAGATTACAATACCGTCTATGCCGCTGTAATGGGAAATTTGTACAAACCTACCAAGGAAAGAGGTGTGTATAAAAGTACCGACGGAGGTGCTACTTGGAACAAAGTGCTTTATGCCAATGACATGGCTGGTGCTGTTGATCTAGTATTTGACCCCAACAATCCAAGGATATTATATGCATCCACATGGAGAATACAGCGTACACCCTATAGTTTAAGTAGTGGTGGCGAAGGTTCCGCACTTTGGAAAAGTACCGATAGCGGTGAAACTTGGACCGAGATTTCCAAAAAAGACGGTTTCCCTGCGGATACCTTAGGGATCATTGGCGTGGCCGTTTCTCCAAAAAACAGCAATCGGGTTTGGGCCATGGTCGAAAACAAGGACAAAGGAGGACTTTATCGCTCTGATGATGGAGGCAATAAATGGACACTTGTTAATAGTGATAGAAGCCTAAGACAACGTGCCTGGTATTATACCCGGGTTTATGCAGATACCAATGATGAGGACATTGTTTATGTGTTGAATGTAAGTTATCATAAAAGTACCGATGGAGGTAAAACATTTACGTCTTCAAACGCTCCTCATGGGGATCACCATGACCTTTGGATTGCCCCGGAAGATTCCAACAGAATGATAATGGCCGATGATGGTGGCGCTCAAATAACCTATGATGGTGGCGAAACTTGGAGTACCATGTACAACCAGCCCACCGCACAATTTTATAGGGTTACTACGGACAATGCTTTTCCATATCGGATTTATGTAGCCCAACAGGATAATTCAACCTTGCGAATCAACCATAGAAGCGATGATGGTTCTATTGGTGAGGATGATTGGGAGGAAACCGCCGGAGGTGAATCGGCCCATATTGCTGTGGACCCAACAAACGACGATATTGTTTATGGCGGTAGTTATGACGGCTTGTTGGTGCGTGTTAACCATGCAAAGAATACATCAAGGGGGGTAAATGTTTGGCCAGATAACCCTATGGGTTATGGAGCGGAAGGAATGAAATACCGTTTCCAATGGAATTTCCCGATTATGTTCAGTAAGCACGACCCTAAAAAATTGTATACCTTCTCCAACCACGTGCACATGACCACCAATGAAGGTCAAAGCTGGGAATTATTGAGCGATGACCTAACACGAAACGATCCCACAAAATTGGTTTCCAGTGGTGGGCCCATCACTCAGGATAATACCAGTGTGGAATACTATTGCACCATTTTTGCGGCCAACGAAAGCCCCCTTAAAGAAGGATTGCTTTGGGTAGGTAGTGATGATGGTTTGATTCACGTGACAAAAGATGGTGGAAAAACGTGGGAAAATGTTACGCCACCCAACATGCCTGAGTGGAATATGATCAACAGTATTGAACCTTCAGCTTTTAATGAAGGTACTTGCTACGTTGCCGCCACACGATACAAATTGGGTGATTTTGCCCCGTATTTGTATAAGACAACCGATTACGGAAAAACTTGGACCAAGATTACGAACGGCATCGAAAGTGAACATTTTACCCGTGTGGTTCGTGAGGACCCAAAAAGAAAAGGATTGTTATATGCTGGAACGGAAACGGGCATGTACATTTCCTTTAATGATGGGCAGAACTGGGAAAAGTTCCAAATGAACTTACCCATTGTTCCTATCACGGATCTAACCATCAAAAATGACAACTTGATTGTGGCTACCCAAGGCAGAAGTTTGTGGATTATCGACGATCTTACGGTGCTTCATCAATTGGATGATGCAAAAAAATCAGCAAGCGCCATTTTATATCATCCAAAAGACAGTTATCGCACCAAGGGCACCGCGGCACAAAAACCTTCACTGACCGAAGGTCAAAACCATCCCAACGGTGTGGTGACCCATTTTTATTTGAACAACCTTGCTGAAAAGGATAGCGTTGCGCTCACCTATTCCTCAATGTCTGGAGACACCTTAGTTTCATTTAGCAATTACGCAGAAGATAAGGACAAAAAACTGACGGTGAAGAAAGGCGGTAATACCCATGTTTGGAATACAAGGGGCAAGAGCGCAGAGAAATTGGATGGGATGATTCTTTGGTGGGCCAATTTAAGCGGACCAAAGGCGGTGCCGGGGACCTATAAGGTGAGTCTAACGGTTAACGGAAGTACACAAACAGAAGATTTCAAAATTCTTCCAGACCCAAGAGCGGAAGCAACGGTTGCCGATATGCAAGAGCAGTATGATTTCATTTCGGAGGTGAATGCAACGGTGGATTTGGCACACCAATCCATTAAAAAAATTCGGGCCGTGAATGGAAAGTTGGAAGAATTCATCAAAAAATATAAGGATGAAGAGGCCACAAAAGCTCTAGTGGAGAAAGCCAAAACCATGAAAGAGAAATTCGGTTCCATTGAAAAGGAATTGTATCAAACCCAAAACAGAAGTAATCAAGACCCATTGAATTTCCCAATCCGATTGACGAACAAATTGGCACACTTGAACAGTTTGGTTTCCATTGATGATTTTCCACCAACGGACCAAGATATTGCCGTCAAAAATGAACTGTCGGTTGAAATCAAAAAACAATTGACCGCTTTTGATGCCTTGGTGGATGAAGAAATCCAAGCATTTAATGATGAGTTCAACAGTTTGGGATTAGAGTATTTGAGTATAGAGGATTAAGCATGTAAAACTTCGGCCATGAAAAAAGGATTCTTTTTACTGTGTGCACTCTGCGGAACTTTGACCTTTGGCCAGACCGCAAACGAGTATTTTAAACCCATGAAGTTTAGGAACATCGGTCCGTTTCGAGGTGGCCGTTCCGTAACTGCAAGTGGTGTGGTGGGTGACCCATTGACCTATTATATGGGCACCACCGGAGGTGGACTTTGGAAAACCAGCAATGCCGGACAACGTTGGGACAATATCTCAGACGGTTTCTTTGAAATGGGTTCCGTGGGAGCAGTGGCTGTATCGGAATCGAATCCGAATATTGTCTATTGCGGAATGGGAGAACATCCGCCTCGAGGGGTAATGACTTCCTACGGAGATGGGGTTTACAAATCCAACGACGCAGGAAAGACCTGGATTAAACTTGGATTGGAAAAAACCCAGCATATTTCTCGAATTGTCATTCATCCTACCAACCCCGATATTGTTTATGTCGCTGCCCAAGGAGCATTGTACGGGCCCAACAAGGAACGGGGCGTGTATCGCTCAACCGATGGGGGCAAAACGTGGAAGAACATCCTTTTTGTGGATGAAGGTACCGGTGCTGTGGAACTTTCTATGGATGCCAACAATCCTTTGGTGCTGTATGCAGCCATGTGGGAGCACCAGCGCAAGCCCAATATAGTGATCAGTGGAGGTGAAGGTAGCGGATTGTACAAAAGTTCTGATGGAGGCGATTCTTGGACGGAATTGACGGAAGGGCTTCCCAAAGAAAAAGGAAAGATGGGCATTGATGTCAGTCCTGCGAATTCTGATAAAGTATATGCCATTATTGAGAGTGATTCCAATGCGGATAAAGGCGGACTTTTTGTGTCCAACGATGCTGGAAAAACCTGGAGCATGGTCAGTGGAGACAATCGGTTGGTACAGCGCGCTTGGTATTATATTGAAGTGTTTGCCGACCCCAATGATGAGGATACGGTTTACGTGTTGAGTGCTGAAATGTTTCGGTCTGAAGATGGCGGGAAAACCTGGGAAACCATTGAGGTACCCCATGGAGACACCCATGATCTTTGGATCAATCCGAAGGATTCCAAAAACATGGTTATGGCCGATGATGGAGGAGCCGTCATTACGTTCAACCGTGGTGAGAACTGGACGCAACCGTATAATATGCCCACGGCCCAGTTTTATCGCATCAATACCGACAACCTCTTTCCATACAATATTTACGGCGGACAGCAGGACAACACTTCAGTTAAAATTGCTAGTCTTTCTGTGGGTCGATGGAGCATCAGTCTGGAAGATTGGCATTATTCTGCAGGTGGTGAAAGTGCCTTTTTGGGCTTCGACCCGGATAATCCGCGCTATGTGATGGGCGGGAGTTATTTGGGTACCATTGAACTGCTGGATATGGAATCCAAAATGTCCACCAATGTCATGGCGGCACCCATTCAATATTTAGGTCGCGATGCACGGGATATGAAATATCTGTACAACTGGAATGCCCCTATTATTTGGTCAAAACACGAACCCGGCACTTTTTATCACGGGGCACAATTGGTACTTCGTACCAGAGATAATGGAATGACATGGGAAGAAATCTCTCCTGACCTTACCCGTGACCAAGATGCGCTTCAGGGAAAAGGCGGAGGACCTTATACCAATGAGGCTGTAGGCGCCGAGAACTATGGTACGTTGGCCTACATCATTGAATCGCCCCATGAAAAGGGAGTTCTATACACTGGAAGCGATGATGGGTTGGTTTACGTAACCCGAAATGGAGGCGAGACTTGGGAAAACATCACCCCAAAAGGATTGCAGGAGTGCTTGGTCAATGCCATTGAGGTGTCGCCACACGATCCTGCTACGGTTTATATTGCCACAACCCGATACAAATTCAATGACCATACTCCGGGCTTGTACAAGAGTACCGATTATGGAAAAACATGGACGAATATCAGTTCTGGAATTCCGTATGGTGCATTTACAAGAGTGGTTCGCGAAGATGTTGAGCGCAAAGGATTGCTCTATGCTGGTACGGAAAAGGGGTTGTACATTTCTTGGAATGATGGTAAAAGCTGGGAGCCCTTACAATTAAATCTACCCAAGGCGCCCATCACCGATTTAAAGATTCACAAAGGGGATTTGATTGTTGCCACGTCCGGACGTTCGTTCTGGATTCTGGACAACATCACCACCTTGTCGCAATACACATCGAACCCCAATGCGTTAAAACTTTTTTCACCCGAAGATGCCATTTATGGTTTTTGGGGAAGTCCATTGAGCAGTAGCTCAAAAGAGGTTGAAGGCACCAATCCGTTTGAAGGCGTGAACCCAGCCAATGGCATGGTCATCTATTACAATCTGCCCAAGGCGATGGACAGTACGGAAATCACCATGGAAATTTTGGATGGTCAGGGCAAAATAGTCCGCAGTTTTACCTCCAAAAAAGATGAGGATTATATTCCACACCATGGAGGAGGCGCACCACCAGCACCCGTTTTGGGAACAGACAAAGGATTGAATCGATTTGTGTGGGATTTAAAGACACCCATAGTTCCCGGGATTCCAAATGTGTACATTGAAGCGGATTTCACAGGACATAAAGTCCCTCCGGGAACCTATACTATCCGTTTAAAAGCCGCCAGAGAAACGGTAACCGCTCAAGGCACCGTAGTACCTACTCCAAATGTTGATGTAACACCAGAAAATTATAAGGAGCACGATGCTTTTATGACTGAGGTTGAAGCCAACTTGACCGACATGCACCAGAAATTGAATACCTTGTTCAAGGTTCAGGGGCAATTGAAGGAGCTTTTGGAGGGCTTGAAGGACGAATCCCTAAAAGAAGAAGGAAAGGCTCTGTTGGCCAAACTAAAGGCATGGGACGAAGATATGGTGCAGCGCAAGTCGCAGGCGTATGATGATGTGGAGAATTTCCCCAACAAGTTTACGGCTGAGTATTTGTTCATGGCGAACCATAGCAACAGTGCATTGCCCAAAATCAATCAACCTTCAAAGGATCGAAAAAAAGAATTGGATGCCCAGTGGGTGGGATTGCGGCAACGCGCCCAGACTTTAATGAACACTGATATCCCCAATTACAATAAAAAGCTGTGGGAGAATGGTATTGGTGCCATCCGAATGTAGAACTTAAAAACAAGGCATATTGCTGTACAATTATATTAAATCATTGCACTTGATTTTTGTGGCGACCTGGTTTGCCGGGCTGTTCTATATTCCCAGACTGTTCATCTACCATATTGAAGCAACCCAAAAACCATCACCCGATAAAGAAATTCTGAGCAACCAGTTGAAATTGATGACCAAACGGTTGTGGTATATCATCACCTGGCCTTCGGCCATCTTGTGTACCCTATTCGCCATTTGGCTATTGATTTTGATGCCAGTGTGGTTACAGCAACCTTGGATGCATGTGAAACTGGCTTTTGTGGTATTGTTATTTGGATACCATTTCAAGTGTCACCAAATATTCAAACAATTACAGCGGGATGAGGTCAACTACACCTCAAGATTTATGCGGATATGGAACGAAGTGGCCACACTGATTCTATTCGCCGTGGTGTTCTTGGTCATTCTAAAAAACGCCTTCAATTGGATTTATGGCGTTATTGGAATTGTGGTTTTGGGCATTTTGTTGATGCTTGGGATTCGGTTGTACAAACGCATACAAGATAAAAATCCGAATGCTTGAAAAGTTCAAGTGCAATGGTCAAGTATCAAGTTCAAAAGGACAGAATTCAAATTTACGCGAACTTGGGTTTGTCACTTGAACTTGAACTTGAGCTTGATTTGGCTTGATAATTGCGTAATTTTATCTCAAATCTGGTAAGCTTGTTCAGTAAACTCTCCTTACGGTCCCGGATATTTTTCAGCATGATTCTGCTTGTGGTCATCGCATCCGTATTGATTGCGGGGGTTACCATTTACCAGTATCGAGAAGAAGCCAAGGATTACCACCAAAACCGATTGGAGCGAAAGGAGGAGCAAGTTGTACAAAGCATTGTCTATACCATCAAAAAAACCACATATCCGGTCACTGCCGAGAATCTCGCATTGATTTTCAAGGACGATATCTATGAAATTGCGGATGTTCAAAATGTAAACTTTAATATCTATGATCTGGATGGAAACCTTATCAAAAGTTCAAGACCGAGTTTTGAGGCTGATTCCATCTCAAACTGTTTAGATGCACAGGTGTTGAACTACCTTCGGGAGAGCAAAGACAAGAGGTATGTTGAGGAGAAAAGGGCTGCGGGCGATAATTACCAAGCTATTTACACCTACATCAACGACCCAAAGTTCAAACCTATCGGGATAATGAACCTTCCTTATTTTGAAGACAACTCATTCAATAATAAGGAGTTAAAAGAGTTTTTATTGCGATTGGGAGCCGTGTATCTTGTGATGCTGCTCTCAGCTATATTTTTGGCCTATTTCATTTCAAAATATATTACCCGCTCGTTACAGACCATTTCTGATAAAATGAAACGGACCAACCTCACCCAACAAAATGAAAAAATTTATTTGGAAAATCCCGGTGAGGAAATCGACAAATTGGTGGATTCGTATAACCGAATGATTGACGAACTTGAAGAAAGTGCGGTAAAACTTGCCCGTAGCGAACGAGAACAGGCATGGCGTGAAATGGCAAAACAGGTGGCACATGAAATCAAAAATCCCTTGACCCCTTTACGATTGACCGTACAAAACTTTGAGCGCAAGTTCGACCCTAATGATCCTGCCATTCAAACTAAAGTAAAAGAGTTTTCCAAAACTTTGGTACAGCAGATAGATACCATGAGTAATATTGCCACAGCGTTTTCCAGCTTCGCCAACATGCCGGCACAGCAAAATGAGACGCTGAACGTGGTGAAAATCGTGAAGCTGGCCTTGGAAATTTTCAATGAAGATTACATTCACTTCATTACGGATGAGGAGGAAATTATCGCCAAGTTGGATCGTACGCAACTTATACGGGTAATCACCAACTTGGTCAAAAATGCCATTCAAGCTGTTCCAGAGGTGGAATCACCCCGAATATTGGTCACGGTGGCCAAGGAAGGACAGCAGGTTAAAATTTCAGTGGCTGACAACGGCGTGGGTATTTCAGATGAGGTGAAACACAGGGTGTTCGAACCCAAGTTCACCACAAAATCCAGTGGTACTGGTCTAGGACTTGGCATGGTAAAAAACATTGTGGAAAACTATGGAGGAACCATTACTTTTACTTCAAAAGAAGGAAAGGGAACCGTCTTCACCATTCGGTTTCCAAAAGAATAAAGGCAACCAAAAAACTGCACATGGACTACGAGAACATTTACATAGAAGAGGAAAACAGTATTGCGACCATTACCATTAATCGGCCCGAGAAAATGAACGCCCTCAATAGACGGACTATTGAAGAGCTTCATGTGGCCTTTAAGGAATTGGATGAGGACGATGAAACCAAGGTGATCATCATTACTGGAAATGGGCTAAAATCCTTTGTGGCCGGAGCGGATATTTCCGAATTCGCTCATTTTTCGGTGAAGGAAGGTCGACAACTATCTGCCATGGGTCAAAAAAACCTGTTCAACCTTATTGAAGGTCTTACTACACCCGTTATAGCCGCCATCAATGGTTTTGCCCTTGGAGGAGGTTTGGAACTGGCAATGGCCTGTCATTTTCGGATTGCCAGTAGCAATGCTCGTATGGGTCTTCCCGAAGTTTCTCTAGGCGTTATCCCCGGATATGGTGGTACACAGCGGTTGCCACAGCTTATCGGTAAGGGAAGGGCCTTGGAAATGATCATGACGGCAGGAATGATCGATGCAGATAAAGCCTTTGCCTACGGATTGGTGAATCATGTGGTCTCCCCCGAAGAATTACTGCCCCTGTGCGTTAAAATAGCGAGCAGGATATCGAATAATTCCACTGTGGCCATAAAACATGCAATAAAAGCAGTAAATGCTGGTTTTAAGTATGATGCTGATGGCTATGCCGTGGAAATTGATGCCTTTGGCCATTGTTTTGGCACCGATGACTTCAAGGAAGGAACATCGGCCTTTTTAGAAAAGCGCAAAGCGGATTTCCCCGGATCATGACCATTGGCTTAACTAAGCCAGACCGGATGAAAAAACAGCTACTTTTATTTTGTTTCCTTCTTATTGGGATGATTGCGGGTGCTCAAAAGATGCCCGTTTCCTATGATTTTGGTGAAAAATTCAATGACCGATATCGGTATTCCAACCTTCTGACGTTGGATGAGGATGGTTCTGGAGGCTATATTTTGGTACGGGCCTATTATCAAGGACTCATTTTAAAACCAAAAGGGTACCTCATTGAACATTACAATAAAGATTTGGAACTGGTTTCTGAATACAACTACAAGCTAAAAGGCTTGGATTTTGTGGACGGATTTCTTAAAAATGGACAACTGAACCTATTGTTCCTCAACTACAACTACGACCGGGGGCAATATGAGTATTGGGTGCATACCAGTCCAATCATTGCGTTTAATTTTAGGGAAGAAAAACTGCTTTCCATTGCTTCCGAAGAGGTGGACAACCCCGTGGGCAAGAACTACTACAACCGCAATTTTTCCAATGGATTCAGTACCGCTATCCTTTTTAATGAAAATAAAACAGGATTTATCATCAGCACGCACCATAAAAAAGGAAAAGACAACAAACACATCATTCATCTTTTTGATACAGCCTTGCACAAAAAGTTTGAATACGATTTTTCGGCAGAAATTGAGGAAAAAAACTATGCTTTTGAGAACATAGCCATCAGCCCTGACCTACAAACGGTATACATCGTGGGGAAGGCGTATTTTAAAAAGAAACGTTTTCAGGTAGATGAAAGGAAATTTCAATACGAACTGGTCGAGATTTCCCAAAATGGAAGCAAGACCCAGTCTTTTGTGGACCCTGGAAAATATCCCGAGGCGCTATATCCTGTTATTTTAAGCGACAGACTGGTCTGTTTGGGGTTTTATGCGGATAGAAAGGATAATCGCTACAATGGAATCGCCTATTTTGAGGTTGACCCTTCAACGTTGGAGATCAATGCCCGAAAGTACAATCCATTTTCACAACAGTTCATGGATGACAAATTTGGGCGAGAGGAAGACAAGGACATCAAAAACCTTGTGTTCAAGGGCGTAGAGATTACTCCCGAGCAGGAAATCTTTTTCAATGCAGAGGAATACTTCGTTACCTCAGGACTTGAGGTTACCGGGGCAGGCCAACGCCTGAAAATTGAGCGGTATCACTACAATGACATCGTAAGCGTAAAATTGGACCCCACAGGCAATATGGAATGGGCTCGCAACATCAACAAGACCGAAGTGACCCAAGGTGATGGTGCCTATGCATCCTATAGCTCGTACTGCAAGGACGGGAAAACCTATTTCTTTATCTGTACTGCTGCCGAAAATCCCCAGTTGATCAACAACGAACGCCTGATTTTTAAACAAGGATTAAGCCGAAACCGAAACGTGTTCCTCATCTCGTTGGATGAAAACGGGGTAATGGATTACGAAAAAATCATTGACCAACAAGAAGCGCGATTGCCTTTAATGGTATCCAAACCTTTAAAGAACGAGCAGGCCGATAACATGCTTTTTTATGCCAAACGGGGCAGTAAAAAGCAGTTGGTGAAGGTAGATTTCAATTAAAACGCTCTAAACGTTAAATTACGTTTTTAGAATCCATTAATTGGAAATATTCCATAAATTAGGATTAAATCCAGTTTTATGGAATCCAAGGAATTTCTCAAAGGAAGAGGTGCCCAACAAAATACACCCAACAAATTTCTAAAGCACGTATACGAAATGCGGGAGGATTTTTTGGAATTCTGCCGTGTGGAAGGCGAAGAAGCGGAAAACAACAAGACTCAATACATTCCCATTTTTCCAAAGACCATTGTCAACAAGGTGGACAGTCCAGATGTAGGGATGATGTATTCCATGAACCCCTATAAGGGCTGTGAGCATGGCTGTATCTATTGCTACGCTCGAAACGCCCACGAGTATTGGGGGTATAGTGCCGGATTGGATTTTGAACGAAAGATTTTGGTAAAAAAAGCAGCTCCAGAACTATTGGAAGCCAAAATCAAACACAAAAATTGGAAGGCGGAGACCATTGTGCTTTCAGGGAACACAGACTGCTACCTACCCGCTGAGCAAAAGTTTGAGATTACCCGAAAATGTCTCGAAGTCTTCCTTAAGTACCGACATCCAGTAGGCATCATCACCAAGAATTCCCTTATTCTTCGCGATTTGGATATTTTAAAAGAATTGAATGCCCATCAATTGGTGGGTGTGAATATTTCCATCACATCCCTCTCCGAAAAAACCAGAAGAAAATTAGAACCCCGAACGGCCTCCCTTCAAAAAAGATTGCAGGCCATACAGGTGCTTTCCGAAAATAATATTCCGGTGAATGCCATGCTGGCCCCCATGATTCCTGGAATCAACAGCCACGAATTGTTGAATCTGGCCAAGACGGTTTCAGAACACGGCGCACTTTCGTTTGGGTTTACGGTGGTTCGACTCAATGGTGCCATTGGTCAAATTTTCACGGATTGGATAAAAAAGGCGATGCCGGAACGGGCTGAAAAGGTGTTGCACCTTATTCAAGATTGCCATGGAGGAACCATTAACGATAGCCGGTTTGGAGTTCGAAGTCGTGGTGAAGGAAAAATAGCCTCACAAATCCATGATATGGCCAAACTGGCCAAACAACTTTATTTTAAGGATAAAAAATTCCCATCCTTGAATTATGGCTTGCATGAGCAGCATAAAAACGGTCAAATGCGATTATTTTAAATAAATTTATCAGGCTTGTCCAATCCAGAATCCACCTTTCGTCTTTAGGATGAAAACAAAGTATAACAGTCCGTTTATGCGGACATAAAATCTAAACTGATGAGTAATTTTTTGTATTTGTTCAGGGGCGGTGATGATGCCTTTGATAAACTGTCGCAAGAAGAAAAACAAGCCCACATGGAGGTTTGGGGCCAATGGATGGGTGGTCTTCAAGAAAAAGGACAACTTTTGGATGGTCTTCCTTTGGATAAGGATGGAAAAGTAGTCAAAAATAGAGGGGATTTGGTCACCAATGGACCCTTTGCCGAAGGAGCAGAGATGGTTGGAGGCTATTTGATTGTTTCGGCAAAGAATATTGACGAAGCAGTTGAAATATCCAAAGGATGCCCCATTTTTGATTATGAGGGGGCATTTGTGGAAGTCCGCGAAATCTTGACCATGGAGCATTGAAAATCCAATGTCATTTCGAACGGATGTGAGAAATCTAAAAACTCTTGATTGGCATACTATAGATTTCTCGTTTCACTCGAAATGACATTTTTTAAGAAACAGACAAAGTCTGTTTCTTTACTACTTATGTCACAAAATCATCATAAAGCCATAGAACACCTTTTCCGAACAGAATATGGAAAAGTAATGGCTTTGTTGACCCATAAATTTGGAACATCCTATCTGGAGCAAGTTGAAGATGCCACCCAAGATACCTTTATCAAGGCCATGCAAGTGTGGGCCTATCAATCTATACCAGACAACCCTACGGCGTGGCTTTATCGGGCAGCAAGCAACAGGATGATCGATGTTTTGCGAAGGGATAAAAAAATCGAATATGGAGCGATTGAAGAACTAGTTCCAAAGGATGTTGAGCTTTCGGTGGACCCAACGTTGGACCAATCCATTTCCGACAGTCAATTAAAAATGATTTTTGCTTGTTGTCATCCTGCATTGACCCAGGAATATCAAATCATTTTGAGTTTAAAATTGATTGGGGGATTCAGCAATAAGGAGTTGGCAGATGCTTTGTTGAAAAAAGAGGAGACGGTGGCCAAATCGTTTACCCGCGCAAAGAAAAAGTTTAGGGAAGAAGTACAACTTTTGACAATTCCAGTGCAAATGGGATTGCAGAATAGATTGTTTCAGGTATTGCGGGTCATTTACCTGTTGTTTTCGGAAGGATATGCTGCCACCTCGGGCTCACAAATCATAAAAAGGGACATTTGTTATGAGGCACTCCGTTTAGCCCTTTTACTAAAAGAAAACAACTATTGCCAGCATCCCAATTTGAACGCATTGATTGCCTTAATGTGTTTTCACGCGTCCCGGTTTGATGCTCGCTTGGACGAAGCAGGGGAATTGGTGACCTTGGAAAATCATGACAGGTCCAAATACAATCAGGAATTGATTTCGATTGGGATTCGCCATTTGGAACAAGCTGGGACCTTGGACCGTACTCCATCCGATTATCATTTGGAAGCCGTCCGTTCTTATTATCACAGTATGGCCAAAACGTTTGAGGAAACCGATTGGAAAAGCATTCTTTACCTATACGATGTGCAATTGAAACTCTTTTATTCACCCATGGCAGCATTAAATCGAATCATCTCATTTTATCAGGTGCATGGTGCAAAAGAAGGACTAGCCGAATTGGAATCGCTTAAATCGATAAGTGATTTGGAGGTACAAGGGCTTTACCATGCCATCAAAGCTGAGATTTTTTCCGAATTAAGCAATAAGCCTGAGCAGCAGTCAGCTCTAAAAAAAGCCATTACCCTCACGGAAAATGAGCTTGTCAAAAGGCACTATGAAAAGGAGTTGAACCTTAGCCAAGAATGATTTTACATCTGCTCTTCTTCCCCAATATGCTTTTTGTAAAACTTCCATGCTTCGTGCGCCACATCACGCCCCAGTTGCAAACCGGCCACATTATCAGCCTGAATATGATACCCTCCCAAAACTCGAGAGATACCTGCCATTTCCGCGGTCTTGGTAAATGTTGGGAATTTTAAGGTGATGGTATCACCCAAGTTGTCTGGTTCAGTCATGGCACCTGCCACAAGTTCCACTTCCGAGCCGAACTCATCACTCCCGGTCCATAATTTTAAGGCTTCGGCACATCCACCGCTAATGGTGCTATGGCCAGAGGTGTAGCTTGGGAAAGGAGGGCATAAAAAGGTGTCAGGGGAATAAGGACGCCATTGGTTGCCATCCATTTCTATCATTCCTTTTCCTACACCGCCCCAAGCCTTTATTTTCTGTTGGTCATAATATTCGTGGACCAAAGCATAAGGTCTTGCAAAGTCGTAGTACATTTTACTGTCCCAAGAAGCGATAAAGGCATCCATGGCCACTACTTGGTTGTAGAAGAACATTTTTACGTCCTCGTCCAACGTATGATTATCCCGAAGAGATACGTCTTGGGCAAACTTTAACCAGTGACCCGCTTGCTGCACGGATTGGGGCCCATCTCGCATAAACTCCACCAACGCTTTCTGCTCGTCGGTAAGGTTGGCCTGTAATTCAATAACTTCTTTTACTTCTTCTTCCAGTTGTTTAGATCCTATTTTTGGTGGAGGACCTGGTCGGAACTGGTCCCCAGACTTCATGGAAACGGGTATGACTTTATCCCAAAATGGCGTTAGACATGCAGGAGCAAATTTTCCGCCTTTTCCATCCGAAAAATATTTGGGTTGCCAACGATTGGGGTCATTGTTCTGATTTACCGGATTGACTGGCTCATACCCAGTATAATCAAAATAAGGGACACCATCGGAACCTTCTTCCTCTCCATATTGATTGGCTCCATCCCCTTTTCTGGCTTCGATGACCGCTTTTGCGGCTAGATTTCCAATGCCTTCTGGAGTGGTGGGATCTAAGGACTCATTATTGGGGTCCAAGCCCAACTCTACCATGAAATTGGTGAAGAGTTCCTTATCTGAATAATAATATTCATTCATGGCCCTGTATGCCGCATAACTGATGGCAATCTCCTTGTTTTTGAGCGTCTGTTCATCCATCGGGCGTCTTTCAACACCATCAAGATAAACAGGAATCGCTTTTTCATCATACCTTGACCAAGCATCAAAGATGGAAACAAAGATCAAACCCAAAAATCGGGAAGTGATCGTAGGTCTTGGCTTAAACATTTCGGTATCGTTTGCGGTTGCTGTAATGGCCATTTCACTCCATTGGTAGGCTATGTTATCTGCGCCTTTGGGTTCAATAGCGGTCTCCGTTGACGATTGTGTTTTTTGCTTGCAGTTTAGTAGAGTTACTGAAGCGAAGAATAGTAGAATGACTTTTTTCATAGTTGGTCTCAAATTCTATGGCTGGCGAATATAGGGGTTTACCAACCTAAATGCCAGCCATTAAGCTAAAAAAAAAAGATGTTATTAGGTCAACTCCCAACCCTCGCGGTATTCACGGGTGACCCATTCATTGGCTTTTTCATAATTGGTAATTTTCATGTTTTCGCCATCCCAATACAGTTTACGTCTGCCGGGATATTCAAACGGTTCCCAATCCCCAATTTTTTTACCGGGTTTCAATACTTTGTATTGATAGGCTTTGATTGCCAAGTTACCCATAAGTACGGTTTCGGTTAATCGACCGGCTTTGGTGAAGTTTGAAGATGTTGGTGTTCCATTCAAACAGCCATCCACAAAATTGGCGATATGACCCCCTACGCTTCCAGGAATCCTTGGATACTTGGGTGCTGGTGTTTTGTACAGCTCCATCATGTCAGAAGGGAGCAAACGGGCATTTTCTGAATAGGTATCACAAATCAATGTACCTTTTTCGCCATACATAATGGTTCCTCCACCGCTATCGCCGATAGTTTCCCCATCCTTTAATTCATCAGGAAGGTCGGGTTTTATTCCACCATCGTACCAATTAAGGGCAATATCACCATGGTGCTCATGTTCAAACTTTAAATGGATTTTTGATGATGGGGGACATGATGAACTATAATCGGCTTCAACAAAATCACCCACCCAAACGGTTGTACAGCTGGCTTCAGCCTCGGTTGGATACCCTAAATCAAGAACACTGAATGGAGTTTCCATAATATGACAACCCATATCGCCCAAAGCACCGGTGCCAAAATCCCACCAACCGCGCCATTTAAAAGGCAAATAAGCGGCGTTATAATCTCTCATGGCGGCTGGCCCAAGCCAAGTATCCCAATCCAATTCCTTGGGCACTCTTTGTTTTTCCGAAGGAACAGGAACTCCTTGCGGCCAAACAGGGCGGTTGGTCCAGCAATCGATGGTGTGCACCTTTCCAATAATTCCGGATTCTACCCATTCGCGAGCAATACGACTGCCGTCACTGGATGCACCTTGGTTCCCCATTTGGGTTACAATTCCATTTTCCTCAGCCACTTTGGTCATCAAACGGGCTTCATAGATATTGTGGGTCAACGGCTTTTCAACATAGGCGTGTTTTTTCTCCCGCATAAAGGGTAGCGCAATGGTAGCGTGCATATGATCGGGTGTGGCCACCATTACAGCATCAATATCATTTAAATGTGCATCGAAGACTTTTCTAAAATCCTTGAATCGTTTTACATCGGGGAATTGTTCGTAGGTGGGTTGAGCCCGGCGGTCATCTACATCGCAAAATGAAACAAACTTCACTTTACCTGTATCATGGAGTCCATTTACAACGTTGTTGCCTCTTCCTCCCACACCAAATGCCCCAACGTATAAAGTATCACTTGGAGGGACATGGGTTTTTCCCAAAACATGACTTGGAACAATTGAAAAAGCAGCTGATGCAGCTGCCGCATTTTTAATGAATTTTCTTCTTTGCATCTTGTTTAGTTTGAATAGTTTTCCAAGATACAAAAAGTGTTAGAGATTATGTCCTGCTGAATCGGCCCTCCATTCATTGTAAAAATGTTCTAAGTAATCCAACATAAATTGATGACGCTCTTCAGCCAACTTCTTTCCAGTTTCCGTATTGATTTTATCCTTTAATAGAAGGAGTTTCTCGTAGAAATGGTTGATGGTCGGTGCGTTGGATTTTTTATATTCCTCTTTGGTCATATTTAGGTTTGGTGGAATATTGGGGTCATAGAGTGCTCTATTTTTGAATCCACCATAATTAAATGCCCGGGCAATACCGATAGCCCCAATGGCATCCAAACGGTCGGCGTCTTGCACTACATGCAGCTCCTTGGATGAAAAAGTTGGTGAACTGCTTTCCAAACTATTTTTAAAGGACATGTGCTGTATGATGTTGACAACATGATCAATGATATAATCATCCACCTGGTGAGATTTGAGAAAATCATGGGCCATTTTGGGACCGACACTTTCATCACCATCATGAAATTTGGGGTCTGCAATGTCATGCAACAGTGCCGCCAATTGAACCACCAATGGATCAACTTGCTCATATTGGGAAATCAGCTTCGTGGTGTTGAAAACACGTTCAATATGGAACCAATCATGGCCACCTTCGGCATCATGAAGGGTTGTTTTTACAAAATTGATGGTATTTTGTACCAATTGGTCTTGACTCATGGTGTGTTGGATATGCCGGATACAATCTGTTGTTCAACTTTGGCAATCAATGCTTCGGCATCTCCTTCAATCTCCACTGGAGGATGGACAATAAATGTAAGATGGTTGCCCAACCCCATGGGGAATTTTCCAAAACGTAACAACTTCCATGAATTATTTATACTGATGGGTACAATCAATGCGGAAGGCGCATTTTTCATCAACACCTTTAATCCAGTGGTACGGAAAGGTTTTGGAACCCCATTTCGGCTTCGGGTGCCTTCCGGAAAAATTACGGCACTGCGTTTGTTTGCTTCAATATATTTGCCCAATTTTTGGAGCTCGGCAATACTTTGTTTGGGGTCTTTTCGGTCTATCAAAGCAGAACCGCTGTTTCTTAAATTGTAGGACACACTGGGGATGCCTTTCCCCAATTCAATCTTGCTGACAAACTTGGGGTGGTACTTTCGCATATACCAAATCAAAGGTGGAATGTCATACATGCTCTGGTGATTGGTAACAATCAGTAAAGGTCTATCAGTAGGAATGGTTTGATGGTTTACAAAGGTGTATCTGGTGCCAAGAACATTGGTGCATCGCATAATAAACCAATTGAGGATGGATACACTTCGTTTGTGCGCATCATACCCAAAAACCTTCAAGCAAAACCATTGAATGGGATGAAAAATCACCAAGACCAGTCCAAAACAAATGAAAAAAAGTACGGTCAAAGGATAGGATAGCAACTTTTGCATGCGCAGCGTATTCTGGATTTAGGTTATTGAAATCAGGGGCTAAAATAATACATCGGTAAGGTCTTTCAGTCTTAAAAACAAAAAACCACCCTTTAGGGTGGCTTAATTTTTTAAATCGATGAAGGATTAACAGAATTCGTTATACGCTTCCATTAAGTTTTCTGCGATTAGTTCCGCAGGTCTTCCTTCAATGTGGTGTCTTTCGATCATGTGAACCAATTCGCCATCTTTAAACAATGCCATACTTGGTGATGACGGAGGGAAAGGTACCATGTGGTTTCTTGCAGTGGTTACCGCTTCGGTGTCCACACCGGCAAATACAGTGACCAAGTGGTCTGGTTTTTTACCGTTTTGCAGGCTCAGCTTGGCAGCTGGTCTGGCGTTGGCGGCCGCACATCCACAAACAGAATTCACCACAACCAAGGTAGTTCCATCTTGTTTAAGGGCATTTTCAACGGCTTCACTTGTATATAGTTCTTCAAACCCGGCGGTGGCCAAGTCTGCTCGCATAGGTTTTACCAATTCTTCAGGATACATAGGCTTCTTTTTAATTAGGTCACAAAGATACGTTTTTGTCGGGTTTTTACCATGACCCTTAACATTGCTTATGGTTTAGTTTCCTGAGCAAAGCCCTATATTTGGGCTTTAAATTTTTTGAAGGATGATTAAATGGGTGGCCGCCTTTCTCGGCTATTTTTTATTTAGGTTTCCGGGAGCCATTTTGGGATTCATCGTGGGGAGTCTGTTGGATAACCTCGGAGGTTTCAGTAGCGGCCCTAAAACCGTATTTCAAGATTACACGCGACAACGAGTTTCCCCGGCAGACTTTGAGCTGAATCTATTGTCGCTTTGCTCTATCATCATTAAAGCGGACGGACAGGTCAGTCAAAGGGAGTTGGATTATGTGCGCCAATATTTTTTGAGCACCTACGGGAAGGAAAAGGCCAATGCCATTTTTAGGACCTTTAACGAGGTGATTAAAAAGCGAGAAATCTCCGCGCAACGCATCTGTGCCTACATGGTACAACGCACCCGTTATGAGGTTCGTCTGCAAATGTTGCACTTTTTGTTTGGGATAGCCCAAGCAGATGGTCAGGTAAGCAAGTCCGAACTTGATAAACTTCGGGAAATTGCAGGGTATTTTAAGGTGGGTCGGCATGATTTTGACAGCATCATGGCGATGTTCATCAAGTCAGCGGACAATTCCTATAAAATTTTGGAGATTGAAAAGAATGCCACAGACGAAGAAGTGAAGAAAGCCTACCGAAATATGGCCAAAAAATACCATCCCGACCGGGTGGTGACCGAGAATGAGGCCATCCGTAAAGGGGCGGAGGAAAAATTCAAGGAAGTACAAAAGGCGTATGAGACCATTCAGAGGGAAAGAGGGGTTTCATAGGTTTGTTAGGTGTTAGGTGTTAGGTGTTAGGTGTTAGGTGTTAGGTGTTAGGTGTTGGTGAAATGACATTTCATATAAAACCATGAACTCTGAACCATTAACAATAAATTGGATGCAGGAATTTTTGTTTTACATCAAATTAGGGTTGAACCATGTTCTGGATTTTGGTGCGTATGACCATATCTTATTTTTATCCGCTTTGGCCGTACCGTTTACCTTCAAAAATTGGAAGCATGTAGTTGTTCTTGCCACCATTTTTACCATAGCGCACTGTAGCTCGTTGGCCTTGTCCGTTTATGAGGTGTTTACGGTGGATGTTGGTTTGATAGAATTCTTGATTCCAGTCACCATATTGATCACTGCACTTTTCAATTTTACGTATGTTTTTAAGGAAGGTGTGAATCTAGGCGAACTATTGCATTATATAGCCACCGCATTTTTCGGGTTGATCCACGGTTTTGGCTTTTCCAACTACTTTAAAATGTTAATGGCCGAAGAGGAGGACAAAATCACTCCATTATTGGGTTTCGCCACAGGAATAGAGCTTTCGCAAGTGACCATTATCCTAGTGATTTTAACCTTGGCTTATGTACTATTGAACCTC
Organism: Flagellimonas iocasae; assembly: GCF_042682725.1. NCBI lineage: Bacteria > Pseudomonadati > Bacteroidota > Flavobacteriia > Flavobacteriales > Flavobacteriaceae > Flagellimonas > Flagellimonas iocasae. Next base: position 887,296 of record NZ_JBHUHU010000003.1, read on the forward strand.
TTGAAAGTGAAAAGACCCATTTTTATTGCAGTAGCTTCCATTTTGATCATTGCCATCACAATACCCTTGCTCATTGCAACGTTTCCCAACTAGGGGCTTCGTTAAAATTAATCGAATAAGGTTGTAAGGGTCTTTCAAAGCAGGTATATTTATTTCATTATCCGCTGATTTAATGCTATATGAAGGAGAGTAAACAAGAAAAATACGACAAAGCGTATCTACGAATGGCCCAAGAATGGGGCAAACTCTCCTATTGCAAAAGAAGACAAGTTGGGGCCATTATTGTTAAAGATCGGATGATCATCTCCGATGGCTACAACGGCACCCCTACCGGTTTTGAAAATTTTTGTGAAGACGATGAAGGGTACACTAAGTGGTATGTGCTCCATGCTGAGGCCAATGCCATCTTAAAAGTGGCTTCCTCCACTCAGTCTTGTGAAGGGTCCACGTTGTACATCACCTTATCCCCTTGCAGGGAATGCAGTAAGCTGGTGCATCAAGCTGGCATAAAACGTGTGGTATACCAAACTGCCTACAAAGATGATTCCGGGTTAAAATTCTTGGAAAGGGCAGGAGTAGAGACCGTTCATTTGCCGGTTTTGGAAGAAATGGTCTAAAAAAACCATTGCTATTATGAAGAAAATTAAAGGATATATTTGGCCCACATTGCTAGCTCTTGCTGTAGCGATTGGGATTTTTATTGGAGGGAAGCTTCACTTTAATGACAGTCCAGAAAAGCTGTTTTCCACCAATTCCAAAAAAGACAAACTCAACAGACTCATCGATTATATCGATTACGAATACGTGGATGATATCGATACCGATAGCATTGTAGATGTTACCGTGAACAATATTTTAGGGAAATTGGACCCTCATTCGGTCTACATTCCCAAAAGCGAAATGGAAGAGGTTTCCGAAAGCATGAAAGGTGATTTTGTGGGAATCGGGGTAAGCTTCTACAAATACAAGGACACCATTACGGTTATCAGAACCATTAAAAATGGTCCCAGCTACATCAGTGGTATAAAACCGGGTGACCGCATTCTCTCGGCAAATAATGACACCCTTTTTGGCCGCAGAATTTCAAATGATGACATGGTCTCCAAATTAAAGGGTAAAGTCGGGACAAAGGTTGATTTAAAAGTGTTCCGAAAGTCCGAAAACAAGATTTTGGATATTACTGTTATCCGTGATCATGTACCAATTAAAAGTGTGGATGCGTATTACATGCTTACTAAGGATATGGGATACATCAAAATCAATAGGTTTGCCGAATCCACATTTGATGAATTCAAGGACGCTTTGAAAAAACTAAAAATACGGGGAGCTGAAAAGTTGGTATTGGATCTTCGCGATAATCCTGGAGGTTATTTGGGCATTGCGGAAAAGTTGGCGGATGAGTTCTTGGAAGACGACAAGCTCATTCTCTTCACCAAAAACAAGAAAGGGCGAATCAAAAAAGCCTACGCCACAAGCAAAGGTGACTTTGAGAACAAACCTGTTTACGTTTTGATCAATGAGCGCTCCGCTTCAGCCAGTGAAATTATTGCGGGGGCTTTGCAAGACAATGATATAGGTACCATCGTAGGAAGACGTTCCTTCGGAAAAGGACTTGTACAGCGCGAAATGGATTTGGGGGACGGTTCCGCGGTTCGATTGACAGTTTCCAGATACTACACCCCAACGGGTCGTTCCATTCAAAAATCATACAAGAATGGCAACCATGATTACTATCAAAAATTCATGGAGCGTTATTCCAGTGGGGAACTAAGCTCCGCGGATAGCATTAAAGTGGCCGATTCTTTAAAATTTGTCACCCCAAAAGGAAAAATTGTCTACGGTGGTGGCGGAATTATCCCTGATGTGTTTGTTCCCATTGGCAGCAATGAGGAAGAAGCCATTGAAAGTATGGACGATACCTATCAATTCTTTTCCCGATTTGTTTTTGAACATCTGGAAGAGGACCGTAACCGATATTCAGACTATACCCTCAATGAGTTTTTGGATGAATACCGTGTGGATGATATCCTTTTTGATGAGTTTATTGAGTTTGTATTGAACCGTAAGGTCAAACTTGATTTTTATGCCCAGGAAGACAAGATAAAAGCATTCATTAAAGCAAACATTGCAGAGCAATTGTTCTCACCCAATCTTTCAGCCCAGATCAAGGGCGAATTCGATTCCATGCTCAAAAAGGTCAAGGAAGTTGATGCGGCCGTAATTGAACGGTCTTCAGAAGGGATTATTGGAATGCAGAATTAATCCTTGTTCAGCTTGTTTTGAATTTTTTTGGAGGTCATAAAAATCAGAAGCAGTACTATGGCGCATAATGAGGCAACGATTCCAATCAATGCAACCGTGCTATCTCCCTGAAAAGGATTTTCAAAATCTACCAAGGTCACATTATATGCAATTAGGGCCAAAGCCAAAATAATAAGGATAATACTGAAGGTCTTGCTCATAATACGGCGTTAAACTCCCTGGTCAAATAGTTGGTTGATGTTGGCGGCGAAAAGCTTTACAGCAATGGCCAAAAGAACAACGCCGAACACCTTTCTAATGATGTTAAGCCCATTTTTTCCCAACACTCGCTCAATTTTGGCGCTGGATTTTAGTACGAGATATACAAAGATAATGTTTAGGACAATGGCAACGATAATGTTTTCCACATGATATTCTGCACGTAAAGCCAAAAGTGATGTCATAGTACCCGCACCGGCAATCAGCGGGAATGCAATGGGAACAATAGATGCACTTTCCGGCACATCATCTTTGTAAAGGGTAATGCCCAAAATCATTTCAATGGCCAAAAAGAATATGATAAAGGAACCCGCTACGGCAAAGGAGTTGACATCAATACCGATCAAGGAAAGAATGCGTTCCCCAACAAAAAGAAAGGCAACCATAATACAGGCCGCCACAATGGAGGCTTTTTCGGACTGAATGTGGCCTACTTTGCTACGCAACGATATGATGACGGGAATGCTTCCCACGATATCGATCACGGCAAAAAGAATCATACTGGCAGTGGCGATTTCCTTAAAATTGAAATTCATGACGTTACTTTTTTCGGTCTGCAAATGTACGTCTTAAAACGACTTTTGGATGACATAAAATGTTGGGAAAATGTCAAATTTTGGGTTTTGGATTACCTTTGCCCAAAATGAAGCGAAACACATGTTCCAATTAGGTAATACCATTGTGTCTGAAGAGATTCTGGAAAACGATTTTGTCTGCAATCTAAATGCATGCAAAGGCGCTTGTTGCGTAGGAGGCGAATATGGTGCTCCCGTGGAGAATTCAGAAACTGATATTCTAATTAACATCTTTGATAAAGTTAAGCCCTACCTAAGGCCCGAAGGTATAAAAGCCATTGAGGAGCAGGGCACTTTTGTTAAGGGAGAAGATGGTGAATGGGAAACTCCTTTGGTCAACAATAGTGAATGTGCCTATGTTATTTTTTCAAAAGAAGGAGTGGCTAAATGCGGTATTGAAGCCGCTTGGGAGGATGGAGCTGTAAAATGGAGAAAGCCTATCTCTTGTCATCTATACCCAGTCCGTACTCGAGAATATACTGAGTTTACCGCGGTGAACTATCACAAATGGGAAATCTGTGATGCAGCCTGTAGTTTGGGAAAAGAACTGAAAGTGCCCATTTATAAGTTTGTGAAGGATGCCCTCATCCGAAAGTTTGGAAAGAAATGGTATGAGGAGTTGGAAGAAGTGGCCCAGGGCCATGCTAAACCGTAGGAATGTCCAAAATGACTCTCGTGCCCTTTGGGCTACCATCGGGATTGAATAAATCCACAATATCCACATCAAATTTATTCTGATAGTCTTTGGAAAAGTTCGCCAAACGCTCTTTGGTAATGCGGATACCGACGGATTTTCTCTTCAAAACTCGATTTTCCTTATTGGCCTCTGCGGCTCCTCGGCCCACACCGTTGTCTTCAATTTCGATGGAAACATGGCCTTGATTCTTCCGTTTTACGTTCAGGTGAATCATTTTTCTGCCCTCTTTGGGTGAAAGACCGTGCCAAAGTGAGTTTTCCAAAAATGGTTGTAATGCAAGTGATGGGATTTTGATATTGGAGGGACAAAGGTCTTCATCCACCGTAATCTTAAAATCAATTTCATTGGAAAACCGAATGTTCTCAATATTCATATAGAGTTCTATGGTCTCCAATTCTTCGGCAAGGGTAATTTCCCTTTGGGAAGAAGCCTCCAGAATTTTCCGGATCAGCTTGGAAAATTTATTCAGGTAATGAACCGCATTTTTTTGCTCGTTGTTGATGATGTACAACTTAATGGAGTTCAATGAGTTGAACAGGAAATGGGGATTCATTTGGCTGCGGAGCATATTTTGTTCCAAGGAGAGCACCCTTTTTTCATTTTTGTTCTGGTACTGGCGGTATAAAATGTAAAGGATGGAAGCCACGAGACCCACAATCAACGCACTGACCAAGAGTGTGGTCTGGTTTTTTTTCAACCGCAGACGAACGATTTCATTTTCTTTAGCCAAAACCGAAATCTGGTTGTTCTTTTTCTCAGCCTCGTACCGCACAATAACATCATTCATGTACCTGAGGTTAGTGGCGCTGGAGATTTGTTTTTCTTGCTCGGAGGCCTTTTTATAATCCATATACGCCTCTTCGTAATTACCCATTTCACGTTCTAGGTCGGATAGTTTTTGATAGCCAAGGGCAACATTACTGGGCATATTGTGGTTTTGGGCCATTTCCAAACCTTCTTGGATGAACTTTTTGGCTTTATCAAATTCCCCCAATTTGGTATAGGCCCACCCAGTGTTTATATAAATGGATGAGGTAATGAAAAAGTCGCCTACAGTATCGGATTCTTCTTGAAGGGGTTCTAAAAGCACTAGTGCTGCATAGGGCATATCTTGTTTTAAATAGACCTTGGCCAAGCTGTTTTTGCAGATGATGCGTCCATAATTCGACCCGATTTCCTCATTATAGGCCAAGGATTTTCGGTAGTTTTCCAGAGCAGCTTCCAAATCACCCTTTTGTTCCAGACAATCTCCTATGTTCTGGTGGTTGATGGCAAGGCCAAGTTTATTTCCAAGCTCTTCTTCCAATTTGAGGGCCCTTTTGAACTGCATAATGGCCAAATCATACTGCTCCAAGGTTTGGTAAAGATTTCCAATACTGTTCAGGGACACATTGATGCTTCGTTTGATGTGGTGGGATGGGTTCTCTACCTCTTCAGCAATCTCCAAGGCTTTTTGGTTATAGTCCAAAGCCGTTTTTATGGCATCGGTTCGGCGATAGACCACTCCGAGCATGTTCAAACTTAAAACCTTTAGTTCTGTATTGTTTGCTTTTTCCGCGAGCTCCAAGGCCTTCTCGTGCAGGTCTGCCGCTTTTTTAAATTGGGAAATATTCCTGTATTTGGTCCCAATCTGGTCAAGTGCATAGGCCTCTCCCTCCAAGTAATTGTTCTCGCTTGCCAAATTGGCAAAATAGCGTAGGAGGGTGGTATCCTGTTTTTCGTCTTTGAGCTCGGTGTCCAATGAGAGATAAGTCTTGGGCATTAGCTCTACCAATCGCGCTGCTTTTATCTGGAAATCTTCTGGAATTTCTTGAGCTGATATTTGAGCGACCATCAACAAAAACAGGAGGCGTAAAACTACCTTTCGTAGTCGACCTAGGTTGTTGATTTGTGTGGACTCAATTTTAAGCACAGGTACGTTGGGGGATTACAGCATATCCAAAAAATCGGACTTTTTTTGCCGGGAGACTGGGATTTTATGGTTGGATTCCAAAACGACGTATCCATCCGTCTTTAGGAATTCCTTTATTTTATTCAGATTGATAATATAGGAATTGTGAATCCTGAAGAAGCTATTGTCTGGCAAGAGGGTATTTACTTCCTTCAGTTTTTTTGTAAGCAATATTTTTTGGCCATCGGTCAAGAAGATAGTGCTGTAATTTCCATCAGACTCAGCATAAAGGATATCATCGCTGTTCAAAAAAAGCAATTTGCCATCCGTATTTATAGTAATTTTCTTGCTTTGTGACTCGGCATTGAAATTCAACAATATCTTTTCCAATCTATTGATTGTTAAATTTTTGGCGTTAAACTTTTTGATTTTTGAGATGGTGAGCTCAAGGTCGTCGGTGTCAATGGGCTTAAGCAAATAATCTATTGCCTCGTTCTTTAGGGCTTGAAGGGCGTATTGGTTATAGGCCGTAGTGATTACGACGGGAAAATCCTTGTTCTTAAGGTTTTTAATGAATTGAAAACCATCCATGGCCGGCATTTCTATGTCCAAGAAGAGACAGTCCGGAGTATGGTTCTCCAGATAGCCCAAGGCCTCGTGTGCATCCGTAAATGACGCAATGATGTCCACTTCATCACTTAAGTTGGTCAATTCCCAACTTAAGCTTTGCAGTGCCTTGATTTCATCATCAACAATAACCGCTTCAAGCATATAACTAATATAGGTATGTCAAAGTTAGGATTATTCTGTTTAAGCTATTTAAAATTATGTGTTGTTGGGCATTTAACACGTATAACTGGTAAAAAATGCCAAGTTTGGTGAAAACAAGCCCGTTTTGGGACAATATTGGCCTATTCGTAAAAAAGTAGGAGCTAAAGTTGTAAATCACCAAAACCAATTATACATAAAAGCGAACCGTTTATACATACCGAGGTGGAGGCAGTTTTAATGTTGTCTATATTGGCCCTGTCAAAAATTGGCGTATTGTATAATATTGATTTAAATGAAAAAGTGTTTCATATTGTTCATCGTATTAATCGTCGCCCTAATTTTTGCGGCTGTGTCTGAAAGTAAGGACTTAAAGACCCAAGCCACTAAATGGGATAGAGTGGCTGTTGAAAGTCATCAAGGTCCCAGATAACGTTCATATCATTATTACCAATAAATAGTACGGCCAAAGCAACCAATTCTCTTGATTATAGAAACCGCTTGCAAAGAAAAATCTTCAGAGGAGCCCTGGTTTACCGTTTGGTTTTAGGTTTCGGGGGAACTACCTAGAATTAAATATTTCCAATGGCCTATCCTGAAGAGGCCGTACGTTTGGTAATACACATCATAATAGCACTAACCGCAATTCATAAGCAGTAAGACCAAACAGTATGTTACAATATACTTTTTGGTCTTTTTTGTTGTCTATAAATTAAGCCCCAAAAAGTTATCAAAGTCCATATTTTGCTGAGGCCGCCGAGGGTAACCCGCTGCCCGAGATTTCAACAGTCAGTGTTAAAAACTTTGCTCCCGTTTCGCGAAAACCCTCTTTACATTCTAATAACAATTTTGAATCTTTGTTAGCTCTGTTCACAAGGGAATCTCCTTCCAGATTGTAAATTTTAACGAGCGATTATGTCAGAAGCAATTGAACCCATTTTACAAGAAAACAAAGATAGATTTGTCATTTTCCCCATTAAGCACCACGATTTATGGGAATGGTACAAGAAACAGGAAGCTTGTTTTTGGACTGCTGAGGAGATTGATCTTCACCAAGACTTATCGGATTGGAACACGAAGTTAAACGGTGATGAGCAGTACTTCATAAAACACATCTTGGCATTTTTTGCCGCTTCGGATGGAATTGTGAACGAAAACCTGGCTGAGAACTTTGTGAACGAGGTGCAATATTCAGAAGCGAAATTTTTCTACGGCTTCCAGATTATGATGGAGAACATCCATTCAGAAACCTATTCGTTGCTCATCGATACCTATGTGAAAGAGGAAAAAGAAAAAAATGTCCTCTTCAAGGCCATTGAAAACTTTCCTGCCATTAAAAAGAAGGCCGATTGGGCTTTAAAATGGATTGAATCTCCCAGCTTTGCAGAACGATTGATCGCCTTTGCCGCTGTGGAAGGTATCTTCTTTTCCGGTGCATTTTGCTCCATCTTTTGGTTGAAGAAAAGAGGACTTATGCCCGGACTTACCTTTTCCAACGAATTGATTTCCCGCGATGAGGGAATGCATTGTGACTATGCGGTGCACCTTCATAACAACCATTTGATGAACAAGGTTCCCAAAGAACGTATCAAGGAAATCATTGTGGATGCTCTGGACATTGAGAGGGAATTTATCACCGAATCACTTCCGGTGAGTCTCATTGGGATGAACGCCAAATTAATGACCCAATACTTGGAGTTTGTAACCGACCGCTTGTTGGTGGAGTTGCAATGCGAGAAGGTATACAACGCCACCAATCCATTTGATTTTATGGATATGATTTCACTCCAAGGCAAGACCAATTTCTTTGAAAAACGCGTGTCGGAGTATCAAAAGGCAGGTGTTTTGAACAAGGAGCAAGATTCTGATTCACAAAAAATCAGTTTCGACGCAGATTTTTAAGTAACCAAAGTATTTGTTGACTTCCGATAGCACCGGCAGTCTTGATGCACTCAACATAAAATGTTAAATTTTTAACATTCATAGAAACCAACAATAACACTAAATATTCGTAGCGCCATGTATGTAGTAAAAAGAGATGGAAGAAAGGAGCCGATCATGTTCGACAAGATTACGGCCCGAGTTAGAAAACTTTGTTATGGACTCAATCCCTTGGTGGACCCGGTAAAGGTTGCCATGCGCGTTATTGAGGGATTGTACGATGGGGTTACCACATCCGAGTTGGACAATTTGGCTGCTGAGATTGCCGCCACCATGACCACTACGCATCCAGATTATGCAAAGTTGGCTGCACGAATTTCTGTTTCCAACCTGCATAAGAATACCAAAAAATCCTTCTCCGAAACCATGAAGGATCTTTACGAATATGTGAATCCAAGAACAGGAAAAAAGGCTCCTTTGTTATCTGATGAGGTCTATAAAGTGGTTTCTGAAAATGCCGAGACCTTGGACTCAACCATCATTTACAACCGGGATTTTGGCTACGATTATTTCGGTTTTAAAACCTTGGAACGTTCCTATTTGCTTAAAATCAATGGAAAAATTGCAGAACGCCCCCAACACATGCTCATGCGTGTCGCCGTTGGTATCCATTTGAATGATATGGAATCTGCCATAGAGACCTATGAGTTGATGTCCAAAAAGTATTTTACGCACGCTACACCAACCTTGTTCAATTCAGGAACACCAAAACCACAAATGTCTTCCTGTTTCCTATTGGCGATGAAGGATGACAGTATAGATGGCATCTACGATACCTTGAAGCAAACCGCTAAAATCTCGCAGTCTGCTGGAGGAATTGGACTTTCAATCCACAACATTAGAGCAACAGGTTCCTACATTGCCGGCACCAATGGAACCTCAAATGGAATTGTGCCCATGCTTCGCGTTTATAATGACACAGCACGCTATGTGGACCAAGGTGGTGGAAAAAGAAAAGGGAGCTTCGCCATTTATGTGGAGCCTTGGCATGCTGATATTTTCGACTTTTTGGATTTGAAGAAAAACCACGGAAAAGAAGAAATGCGCGCCCGCGATTTGTTCTATGCCATGTGGATTCCAGACTTGTTTATGAAACGCGTGGAAGCGGATGGCGAATGGACGTTGATGTGCCCCAATGAATGCCCAGGGTTGTTCAGTAACCATAGCGAAGAGTTTGAAAAGCTGTACACCCAATATGAAGCTGAAGGAAAAGGACGCAAGACCATTAAAGCTCGTGATCTTTGGGAGAAAATATTGGAGTCCCAAATAGAAACGGGAACTCCGTACATGCTCTACAAGGATGCCGCCAACCGTAAGAGTAACCAGAAGAACTTGGGAACCATCCGTTCTTCCAACTTGTGCACTGAGATTTTGGAGTACACTTCTCCTGATGAGGTGGCTGTATGTAATCTGGCCTCCATTGCGTTGCCTATGTTCATCAAAAATGGGGAATTTGACCACAAGGAACTTTTCCGGGTAACCAAACGAGTGACCAAAAACCTAAATAAGGTAATTGACCGTAATTTCTACCCAGTGGAAGAAGCGCGGAATTCCAATATGCGACACCGACCAATTGGTTTGGGGGTACAAGGCTTGGCCGATACGTTTATTATGTTGCGTATGCCCTTCACCAGTGATGAAGCCAAAAAATTGAACCAGGAAATCTTTGAGACATTATATTTCGCGGCGGTAACTGCTTCCATGGAAATGGCCAAAGAAGAAGGGGCTTATTCCAGCTATGAAGGTTCACCGATTTCAAAAGGAGAATTTCAACATAATCTTTGGGGCATCAAGGACCAAGAACTTTCAGGTCGATGGGATTGGGATAAACTTAGAAAGGATGTCAAAAAGAACGGTGTTCGGAACTCTTTGTTGGTAGCGCCGATGCCGACTGCTTCAACATCACAGATTTTGGGGAATAACGAATGTTTTGAGCCCTACACTTCCAACATTTATACCCGTAGGGTATTGTCTGGAGAATTCATCGTGGTGAACAAGCACCTTTTGGAGGATTTGGTTCGATTGGGTCTATGGAACGAAAATCTTAAACAAGAGTTGATGCGTGCCAATGGTTCCGTTCAACATATTGATGTGATTCCGCAAGACATCAAGGAGCTTTATAAGACGGTTTGGGAGCTTAGCATGAAAGACATCATTGATATGAGCAGACAACGTGGCTACTTTATTGATCAAAGTCAATCGTTGAACCTCTTCATGGAAAATGCGAACTACTCCAAACTTACATCCATGCATTTCTATGCTTGGAAGAGTGGTCTTAAAACAGGGATGTACTATCTAAGGACCAAATCTGCAGTGGATGCCATCAAGTTCACCTTGGATAACACGAAGAAAGAAGAGCCCGTTGCAGTGGCCACCGAAGCGGAAATGACGGCGGCAGCTTCAGCTGAAGCGATAAAAGTGGAAGCTGTGGATGCAACTCAGCAGGAAGTAGATATACGCCCTATGACGCCTGAAGAGATGAAAGAAATGATCGCACGCGCCAAGGAAGGTCAAGCAGACGATGATTGCTTGATGTGCGGATCATAGCCTGTACTGAGCTTTATCAGTATGTGTGATAGTGTTTATTGATTAGATGCCTCGGAGAATGTTCACCCCACTCAGAACAATCCGAGGTATTTTCATTTAACGCGAGAAGAACCCAATAACAAAAAAAACCTCCTTTTAAAGGAGGTTTTTTATTTCAAATTAAAAGGAGAACAAAACTACAGCGACCAGGCTTTGCCATCAGTCAATGCAGTTACATCGTCACATGGAATGTATTGGCCAGGAATAGGATCGTAGGCCAATACCTCTTCCCCAATAAATTCTGTATTCTTAAAGGCCCAAATGGCCATGTCCCTGATATCATTTGCAAAGGAGAAACGGGCAATGTCATCGTCAATATCCGCTTGACCACCGTCCATTGTGGACTCCATATAACTGTTTATGGCATCTGTATGGGCTTCTTCCACTTCTGGAGTACGTTTGGCCAAGTAGGTTTTTAAAACGGGCTCAATATCAGTAGCTTCCACATCCGCTAAGGATTCTTTTCCAGAATCCGATAGGACTTTATCGTAAAACCTGTCCATTTTCAGCTTCACAAAATTCAATTGGTCTTCTGGCATCACCTCATTCAAGAACGAATCAATGAACACATGAAGGTTCAATTCAGTTGCTGAAGGGGTATCCGTTTTCGGCAATATAATATCCAAGGTCTGTGCAAGGGCATAACCTTGGTCCTTGCTCAAAAGAGAGGGCACCCATTCCGCATACGGAGCTTTGTCCTTACAACTTTGAAGTATTCCCAAGAGTGTTGGGGTGGCCACAGCGTAACCGAAGGCCAATCCCATATTTTTAAGTGCAGATCTTCTTTCCATTATATACTTCCTTTTTTAAGTTCTTGAGCGGCATGGTTTGCAGCTCTTGCAGTAAACGCCATATAGGTCAATGAAGGATTCACACAACTTGCAGATGTCATGAAAGCTCCATCGGTCACGTAAACATTTTTACAGGCATGGACTTGGTTGTATCCGTTCAAAACAGAGGTTTTGGGATCACGACCCATACGGGCGGTTCCCATTTCGTGGATTCCAAGACCCAATGCGCCAGGGTTATCATACGGTTCAACATCCCTAACACCAGCTTTGGTAAGCATTTGAACGGCTTGTTCTTTCATGTCTTCACGCATTTTCCATTCGTTGTCCTTTAATTCGGCATCAAAGGTAACGGTAGGCAATCCCCATTGATCCAACTTGTCATAGTCAAGGGTCATTCTGTTGTCTTCGTATGGCAATACTTCACCGAATCCTCCGATTCCGAAGTTCCATCCACCCGGCTTAAGAATAGCATCTTTAAGGTCTTTTCCGTAGGAAAGCTCGGCAATCGATTCTTCCCAGTTTTCTCTACGGGCACCCCCTTGGTATCCATACCCCCTGATGAACTTATCCATATTGGAGTTGCCTCCCAAGTTTCTAAATCGTGGAATGTATACGCCGTTTGGCTTTCTTCCTTTATAGTATTTGTCTTCAAATCCGTCAAACTTACCTGAAGCCCCTACATTTAAGTGGTGGTCCATGATATTTCTTCCCAACTGGTCCGAATCATTACCCAATCCATTTTCGAATCGGTCTGATTTGGATTGCATCAAAATGGAAGTGGAAGCGATGGCAGAGGCGCAAAGGAAAATCACCTTGGCCTTGAACTCAAACTCCTCTTTGGTCTCACGGTCTATGACTTTTACCCCCGTTGCTTTTTGGGTATTGGGATCATAAATTATTTCATGGACAATGGAATCTGGCCGTAATGTCATGTTGCCTGTTCTTTCCGCTGCCGGCAGGGTTGAAGAAACACTACTGAAGTAGGCCCCAAACGGACAACCTCTCATACAACGGTTCCTAAACTTACAGCGGGAACGTCCATCGCCATCAAACTGTTTATCACTATTAATGTGGGCCACCCTACCTGCAGTGATCACACGCCCATCAAAATGTTCGGCTACTTTATCTTTTACATGGCTCTCCACACAGTTGAGTTCCATCATAGGCTCAAAAACACCGTCAGGAAGTTGTTCCAATCCCAAGGTCTCACCGGTAACCCCAATATAACTTTCAACTTTGTCGTACCAAGGCGCAATATCTTTATAACGAACAGGCCAATCTACAGCAATACCGTCATTTTTGTTGGCTCCAAAATCTATGTCGCTCCAACGGTAGCTATGTCGACCCCACATAATGGAACGTCCACCAACGTGATACCCTCGCATCCAATCGAATCGTTTGGTTTCATTATACGGGTGATCGATATCATCCACAAACCAGAAATTGTGCGGCGCCTTAACCGTATATCCGGTCCTGGCTTGTTTTTCCTGTCTGGCAGCTTTTTCTCGTGGCAATTCACCGTTATGGGGGAAATCCCAGTTGTCTAAATTGGCCGTGGGATAATCTTCTCTGTGCCTAACCATGGGGCCACGTTCCAAAACTAATGTCTTGAGGCCATTTTCACACAGCTCCTTTGCAGCCCAACCACCGCTAATGCCTGTTCCTACTACAATGGCATCGTATGATTCTTGCTCCTCGTTGTAATAAAATTTACTCATTTATTCGGATTGTTTATTTGCTAAATGTATTAATTATTAAATTAATTTTCTACATTTAATCCCTATGTTTATTGAGAATTCTGTACTATAACGTTGTAGTTTTTGGATTCTATAAGAAAATCGATAGTTTGAGTTTATGAAGAAAAAGAATGTTTTTCAAAACGGTTTTTTGGCTGTTTTGGCAATTGTGGTAACAGGTTTTTACTCCTGTAAACCGAATCAAAAAAAGGAAACCTCTGCAAATCAAGAATCAGAAGAAGTAATGGCCGAAATTACCGAGCCTACCTATCAACTTTCCTTGGCCCAATGGTCTATCAACAGAATGATTCGCGAAGAGGGCGTGGACCCCTATACATTTGCTGAAAAAGCTAGCAAATGGGGTTTTGATGGATTGGAATATGTAAGCCAGCTCTATTACCCAACTTTGGAAAAGGATAATTTCTCAGAAGAAGCCATGAACACTTTTGTTGAAAAGTGTAAGGTCGAGAGCGAAAAGTATGGTCTGGAGAACCTATTGATCATGATTGATGGACAGGGGGATCTTGCCGCGGAGGACGAAAATGAACGGAAAGAGGCTGCTGAAAACCATCACAAATGGGTAGATGCCGCAGCGGCTTTAGGCTGTCATTCCATTCGGGTGAACCTAAGCGGTACCATGGACCCAAGTTTATGGGTGGAAGCCTCTGTTGACGGACTCACCCAATTATGCACCTATGCCAAGGACAAGAACATCAATGTGATTGTGGAAAATCATGGAGGGCCTTCTTCCAATGCGGAATGGTTGTCTTCGGTAATAGAAAAGGTAGGGATGGACAATTGCGGAACACTTCCCGATTTTGGTAATTTCTGTATCAAAAGAGCAGATGGATCATACTACGAATCCAAATGCGTTGAGGAATATGATCGATATAAAGGTATAGAGGAATTGATGCCCTATGCCAAAGGGGTCAGTGCCAAATCCTATGGTTTTGATGAAGAAGGCAAAGAGACCACTATCGATTTTGCTAGAATGATCAAGATCATTAAAGATTCTGGTTATACTGGATTTATTGATGTGGAGTATGAAGGAAACGAAATGGGCGAGGAAGACGGAATTTTGGCTACCAAAAAACTGTTGGAGGAGCTACTTTAACCACCGCTTTAAGGTAAAGACCGTATGAAGGGATTTTTACAACAACTCTTCGACTATAATTACTATTGCAACAAAAAATTGATTGCACAGTGTGGTTCCCTGGAGAACATTCCGGAGAACTGCACTCGTCTTTTTAGTCATATCCTAAACGCCCATCATATTTGGAACCAACGGATTTTGGGAAATCCTTCGGAGTATAGCGTTTGGCAGGAGCATCCCTTTGCAAAATGGGAAGACATCCATTATGACAACCAAAGGAGTTCGTTTGAGATCATTACCAATGCAAACGACCTTCACAAAAGAGTGGACTATGAAAATAGTGAGGGAAGAACCTTTGCCAATGAAGTTCAGGATATTCTGTTTCATGTGGTGAACCATTCTACCCACCACAGAGGTCAGATTTTAAAAGATTTTAGGGATTCCGGTATCGTTCCAGAACCTTTGGACTATATATTTTATAAAAGGTAAACTCTATATGAGTACAAAGATAAAGTTCCAACTTTCGTTCATGATGTTCTTGGAGTTCTTCATCTGGGGAGGTTGGTTTGTCACTTTGGGAACCTTTTTGGGCAATAATCTAAACGCCACTGGAGGTGAAATGGCACAAGCATTTTCAACCCAATCATGGGGGGCGATCATTGCACCTTTTATTATTGGACTGATTGCCGACAGATATTTTAACGCTGAACGAATATTAGGGGTGCTTCATCTGGTAGGAGCCCTGTTGATGTATCAGATGTACCAGACCACTGATTTTTCTGTATTCTATCCGTACGTATTGGGGTATATGATTCTGTACATGCCTACATTGGCATTAGTGAATTCAATTTCCTTCAATCAAATGAAAGACCCTGCCAAGGAGTTTTCACCCATTCGGGTTTTTGGAACCATAGGTTGGATTGTGGCTGGACTCGTAATCAGCTATCTATTTCTTTGGGATTCGCCCGAAGGAATACAATCTGGCATGTTGAAGAATACGTTCCTAATGGTGGCGTTGGCATCCGCGGTATTGGGGATTTTCAGCTTTACATTACCCAAGACCCCGCCAAGGGTGGACAAAACGGAAAAAGTAAGAATTTCGGAAATGCTGGGACTCGATGCATTGAAGCTATTGAAGGATAAAAACTTCTTGATTTTCTTTATTTCATCCGTATTGATTTGCATCCCACTAGCGTTTTATTACCAAAACGCCAATCCATTCTTGTCAGAAATCGGGATGGCAAATCCAACAGGTAAAATGACCATCGGGCAACTTTCCGAAGTGCTCTTTATGCTCCTATTGCCGTACTTTTTTACAAAATTCGGATTCAAAAAGACCATAATGGCCGGGATGCTGGCATGGACCATCCGTTATTTGTTGTTCGCCTATGGCAATGCCGGTGATATGGCCGTTATGTTATTGATTGGGATAGCCCTGCATGGTATCTGCTACGATTTTTTCTTTGTATCAGGTCAAATTTATACCGATTCAAAAGCTGGGCACAAATACAAAAGTGCCGCTCAGGGATTAATTACGTTGGCAACCTATGGCGTAGGAATGTTGATTGGGTTTTGGGTGGCCGGACAAATTACCGATGCCAACCTTATCAATGAAAACCAACACAACTGGATGAACATTTGGCGCTTCCCTGCCTTCTTTGCACTAGGGGTGGCAGCCATTTTTATGTTGTTCTTTAAAAATGAAAACGTATCATATAAATAGAAATTAACTGACTAAATTGTATCTAATGAAACAAGTAAACAAGAATCAAATTTTTATCGCGGCATGTATATCGCTTGTGGTTACCGCAATGACCTTTGCCATTAGAGCGGGTATATTGACCCAATTGGGAGAGGAGTTTGAGATTTCCAATGAAAAATTGGGCTGGATCAACAGTATGGCATTTTTTGGTTTTCCAGTAGCCATGATTATCGGAGGGCTTCTTTACAACAAATTGGGAGCCAAAAAAATTATGGTGGCCGCTTTCTTTTCACATCTCTTGGGGTTGTTGTTGACCATTTTCGCAGGAGGGTTTTGGACCCTTATCATTTCAACCTTCTTTATTGGGTTTGCCAACGGAGCCGTTGAAGCTGCCTGTAATCCAATGATTGCGGACATGTATACCAAAAACAGAACAGCCATGCTGAACAAGTTTCATGTGTGGTTTCCCGGAGGGATTGTAATAGGTTCCCTAATCTCCAAGTTTATGACCGATTTTGGAATGGGATGGCAATTACAGATTGGTGTTATGTTGATACCAACCCTTATTTATGGGTACATGTTCTTTAAACAAGAACTTCCCGAAAGCGAACACATTGAAAAAGATACCGCTACAAACATCAAATCACTGTTAGACCCGCTATTCATTTTCATATTAATCTGTATGACGTTGACCGCAATTTCTGAATTTGGTCCACAGCAATGGGTGGAGACTATTTTGGGTAATTCAGGGGCAAGTCCTATGTTGGTATTGGCCATGGTGACAGGGATTATGGCTCTAGGTAGATATTTTGCCGGGCCCATTGTTCACCGATTAAACCCAATTGGCGTGTTATTAATGTCGGCCATCATCACTACGGCAGCTGTGTATAGTATGAGTATTGCCGAAGGGTCCATGATTTATTTGGCCGCAGTTCTTTTTGCGCTGGGAGTTTGTTATTTTTGGCCTACTATGATTGGGTTTACTTCGGAGTATTTACCCAAAACAGGTGCCTTGGGAATGTCTTTGGTTGGAGGCGCAGGAATGTTCTCCACTTCAATTTGGCAACCTGTGATCGGATCATGGTTGGATAATGCAAAAGAGACCGCCATCTCTTCTGGTATAGCAGAAGAAATTGCCGAACTCAGTGCCGGTAAGGCCACATTGGGAAAAATGATGTTCTTTCCCCTAACGGTTGGTGTTTTGTTTCTGATACTGTTTATGTTCAGGAAAAAACTGGAGGAAAGAAGGGTACCACAAGGACACACATCAGAAGAAATTGTGTAACAAAATAGATACGAATAAATAAAAAGGAAATGCCAAAAAAAATAAGACTTGGAATTCTTGGAGGAGGCGGAGATTCGCTCATTGGAGTGTTACACAGAGTAGCCTCGTTCATCAATGATAACTATGAAATCGTAGGGGCGGTCTTCAACCCCAATTTTGAGGACAATGTCAACTTTGCAAAGGAAATAGATGTTCCTACCAACCGAATCTATAAGGATTTTGACACCTTGGTGGAGGAAGAATTGAAACTTCCGGAGGACGAACGGATTCAAGTTTGCTCCATATTGACGCCTAATTTTCTTCACTTTCCAATGGCCAAGAAGTTGTTGGAAAATGGGTTTCATGTCATTTGTGAAAAACCAATGACAACTACCTATGAAGAAGCAAAGATTTTGCAAGAGACTTTGGCCAAAGCGGGAACTGTTTTTGCGGTTACCCATACCTATACCGGGTATCCCATGGTGCGTCAAATGCGTGAAATGATCAAGGCCGGTGAATTGGGGAAAATCCACAAAGTGGATGCCCGATATTACCAAGGTTGGATTAACGCCATTATCCATGACAAGGAAAAACGATCTTCAGTTTGGAGATTGGACCCCAAAAAAGCGGGTATCAGTTCCTGTATGGGTGACATTGGTGTCCATGCCTTCAATATGGTGGAGTTTACCACCGGATTGCAAGTAAAATCCCTGTTGTGCGACTTCAATTATATGTATGATGACAATGTCATGGATGTAGACGGAACCGTATTGATCCGTATGGGTAAGAATGTAAAGGGAGTAATCAGGGCAAGTCAAGTGGCCACTGGTGAGGAAAACGGGCTGGCCATTGCCATTTATGGTGAAAAAGGTGCCTTTAGATGGGAACAGGAGAAACCCAATTTCCTCTATAAAATGAGCGATACGGAGCCTGTACAAATCTATAAGCCTGGGCATGCCTACAATTCAGAACTTTCTTTGGATGGAACCAAATTACCTCCAGGGCATCCCGAAGGTATTTTTGATGCCATGGCCAATATTTATCTTGGAGTGGCCAGGGCCATTCGTGGTGAAAAATACAATGATGGAGAGTTTCCAACCATGTTGGATGGTGTTCGGGGACTCAATTTCATCGAGGGTACCGTTGCCTCGCACAAGCAGGGCAACATTTGGGTAGATTTGGATTAATCCGCTTCTCCTAAATAGTAAAGTAAAATGGCCGCAACTAGTGGCCATTTTTTTATCGTTTATAGAGCAATTCAATCTGCTGAAACACCACGATCATACTCTCGCGCGGAATCTTCCCGAAGGAGGCAAGTTCACGGGAAAAGAAGGACCAATGTGTCTTTTTCCAATGGTCAAGGCTTTTATCACCTTCACCCTCCAACCGGGCCTGTTCTTCCCGAACGGCAAAATAGGGAACCAGTTTTACAGCGGTGGTGCGAATGATGCATTTGGCTTTTCCCTCCCAATCGGTGACCACAGAAAACTCTCCAATCTTGGGTAGGGGCTCATTCCGTTGTTGCAATCCAATCAAAGACTGAGAAACAGCTCTTTTGGTTTCTTTGCAGATTAAGTCGACACAAGTATTTGCATCTGTTTCATTATCGTAAAACTTAACGACCTTGGGAGCATCTTTTGAAGCAAACTCCAAATGGGCGTCCAAAAAATCGCCCCACAGATTACGGGCAGATGCATTTTCCATAAGAGGTATTTAAAAGACTTTATGTTGTTTTTATTGTTGGCGAATTCCTATATTTATGTCTTCTCCATGGGAAGTAAAAATATCATAGAATTTTTTTAAATATAGAAGATAAATCACAATATTTTGAGGATTTATTGATTCTTAAAACCAATTTAAATGAAAACAATCAAAGGACCGGCTGTATTCTTAGCACAGTTTGTGGACAGTCAACCCCCGTTCAATTCGTTGGATGGATTATGTAAATGGGCATCTAGCCTTGGCTATAAAGGAATTCAAATACCCACTTGGGAATCGTTTCTGATTGATTTGGACAAAGCCGCCGAAAGTCAGGATTATTGTGACGAGCTCAAAGGTAAAATTAACTCCTACGGGCTAGAGATAACCGAGTTGTCCACACACTTGCAAGGACAGTTGGTTGCCGTTCATCCTGCCTATGACATTATGTTCGACAACTTTGCACCAGCGGAACTTCATGGAAAACCCAAGGAACGCACAAAATGGGCCATTGAGACCGTAAAAAAAGCCGCAACTGCCAGCAGACGGCTTGGGTTGAATGCCCATGCTACTTTCTCGGGAGCTTTGCTTTGGCATACCATGCACCCTTGGCCGCAAAGGCCTCCTGGTTTGGTTGAAATGGGTTTTGAAGAATTGGCCAAAAGATGGATGCCTATCCTGAACCACTTTGATGAAGAAGGTGTGGACGTTTGTTATGAAATTCACCCAGGAGAGGATTTGCATGATGGAGATACCTTTGAACGATTCCTAAAAGCCACTGGAAACCACAAACGGGTAAATATTTTGTATGACCCGAGCCATTTCGTGCTTCAACAATTGGATTACATTGAGTATATCGACTTTTATCATGAATTCATTAAATCATTCCATGTGAAGGATTCCGAATTCAATCCAACTGGAAAAAAAGGAGCCTT
Source organism: Flagellimonas iocasae (assembly GCF_042682725.1). Taxonomy (NCBI): domain Bacteria; kingdom Pseudomonadati; phylum Bacteroidota; class Flavobacteriia; order Flavobacteriales; family Flavobacteriaceae; genus Flagellimonas; species Flagellimonas iocasae. Next base: position 907,493 of record NZ_JBHUHU010000003.1, read on the forward strand.
TGGAGGGTATAACGATTGGGGAAATAGAGCAGGCCGATATCGTTCTTTGGGTGATGGTCAAATCGATTTTAAGACCATTTTCTCTAAACTCACCCAATACGGATGTGATGTTTGGGCCGTCATGGAATGGGAGTGCTGCATCAAGAGTCCAGAGCAAGGGGCTAGGGAAGGAGCCAAATTTATTCAAGACCATATTATTGAGGCTACCCAAAAAACCTTTGATGATTTCGCAGGGGCTGATGTAGATACAGAAAAGCTTAAAAGAATACTCGGACTATGAAAAAAGTAGTAGGAATTGTCTTTGCAGTGCTGGTTTTGGCCTGTAAAGGAAAACAGGAGAAGCAAGGTGAGGTTGATTCGGACCCAATGGCCGGTAGTGAAGAAAGGATGCCTCCCCCGGCACCCATAGACGAGGGGACTGTTCTGTTCGATGGTTCATCTTTTGATGGCTGGCACATTTTCAATGGCGCGGAAGTAGGGGCACCTTGGAAGTTGGAAGATGGCGCCATGATTTTTGACCCTACTTTGGATGAATCCAAAGGGAAACACTACAATCTGGTAACAGATAAAGAATATACCAATTTTCAACTTTCATTGGAATGGATGGTAACCGAAGGAGCCAACAGTGGCGTCATGTGGGGTGTTGTGGAAGGTGAAAAATATGACGAACCCTATAGAACTGGACCTGAAATTCAAGTGCTGGACAATATTGGCCATCCTGATGGAAAGAATGGACCAACCCGCCAAGCTGGAGCGTTGTATGATATGATTCCAACTGATTCAACTGCGGTAAAACCGGTTGGGGAATGGAACCGGATGGTGATTACCATCAACCATGAAACCAATGAGGGCAGTGTGGTTCTAAACGATAACACCGTGGCGGAGTTTCCAGTAAATGGAGATGCATGGAAAGAAATGGTTTCCAAATCCAAGTTTGCTGATTGGGAGGATTTTGGGAAATTCAAAACCGGGAAGATTGGCCTTCAACACCACGGAGAGCCCATCGTAATTGGCTATAGAAACATTAAAATTAAAGAACTATAACATGTTGAAAGTAAAGAATACCCTTATCGCACTTTGCACTCTTGCAGGAGGATTCATCTTCGCTCAAGAGGTGGAGCCAACCAAACCAGAGGCCACTGAATTTTATGAGCCTGTTGTGCCTGTTGTAACGCCGGGAAAAGATGGCGCTCCACCTAGTGATGCCATAGTACTTTTCGATGGCAATAATTTGGACAATTGGATCAGTGCTGCGGATAGTACTGCAGCCAAATGGACAGTGAACAAAGATGGGAGCATGACGGTGAAGGACAGAACTGGAGACATCCAGACCAAACAAAATTTTGGAAGTGTTCAGCTTCATATCGAATGGAAATCACCCGCTGAAGTTAACGGTGAAGGACAGCATAGAGGCAATAGTGGAATCTTTCTTTCTGGATTGTACGAAGTACAGGTGTTGGACAACAATAACAACGATACCTATGTAAATGGTCAGGTGGGGTCCATTTACAAACAACATACCCCATTGGCCATGGCTTCGGTCCCAACAGGAAATTGGAACACTTACGATATCATTTACCATGAGCCCGTTTTTGAGAAGGGCCAAAAAGTTAAATCAGGGACCCTTACCGTGATTCATAATGGAGTGCTTATCCAAGATCATGTGGAGATTAAAGGAACCACTCCGTATATAGGATGGCCTAAGAATCCCGTACATGGAGATGGTCCACTTCGCCTTCAAGACCACGGAGACAACAGTAGGGTAAGCTACAGAAACATTTGGGTAAGGGAATTGGAATAATTCCATTTTAAACTCCACTTTCACAGGGTCAAGGGGCCAAAAGCTATTTTGGTTACCTTTGGCAAAATATCTATTTCTATATGATTCAATCCATGACCGGTTTTGGGAAGCATGTGGCGCAGCTTCCATCCAAGAAAATTACTGTGGAACTTAAATCACTCAACAGTAAAAGTTTGGACATCAATGCCAGAATTCCCCAATCCTATCGCGAGAAGGAGTTGGAGCTTCGTAAAATGATCGCGGATGTACTTATCCGCGGAAAGGTAGACCTAGGGCTCTATGTTGAGATAACCGGAGAGGAAACCACAGCAGAGGTCAACAAGGGTATGGTTAAGAAGTATATGGAACAATTGGCCCAGATAGCCGAAGGGGACGATATTAAACTTTTGGAATTGGCACTGCGGATGCCAGACACCCTTAAAACCGATAAGGACGATATTGACGAAACCGAGTATGAAGCCATAAAAGATGCCATGAAACAGGCCCTATCCGAGATTACTGTCTTCCGGAATGAAGAAGGCAAGGTGCTGGAACAGGATTTTGTGGAACGCATCAAAAATTTGACCTCGTTACTTGAGCAAGTCAATGCCATGGATCCCGAACGTTTGGCCACCGTGCGCGAGCGTTTGGAACGGGCTGTGGGTGATCTAAAGGTTGAAGTGGACGCCAATCGGTTTGAACAAGAACTCATTTACTACTTGGAAAAATACGATGTTACCGAGGAAAAGGTGCGTCTGGCCAATCACTTGAACTATTTTGAAGCTACCTTGAAATCAGATGATTCCAATGGAAAAAAGTTGGGGTTCATCGCCCAAGAAATTGGTAGGGAAATCAACACCATAGGTTCCAAAGCCAACTATGCACCTATGCAGCAGTTGGTGGTACAGATGAAGGATGAATTGGAAAAAATCAAGGAACAAATGCTGAATGTACTATGACAAAGGGGGGTAAACTTATTATTTTTTCGGCGCCTTCGGGCAGTGGAAAAACTACCATTGTCAAGTATTTGCTCGACCAGCCCGAACTTAATCTGGCTTTTTCCATTTCGGCAACATCCCGTCCTCGAAGAGGAAAGGAGAAACACGGCGAGAATTATTACTTCATGTCCATTTCTGAGTTTAAAAAGCATATTAAGCAAGGCGACTTTTTGGAGTGGGAAGAAGTGTATCGTGATAATTTTTATGGAACTCTGAAGGAAGAGGTAGAACGTCTTTGGTCCGAAGGAAAGAATGTCATTTTTGATATTGATGTTTCCGGTGGACTTCGCATAAAAAAGAAGTTTCCGGAAGAAACCTTGGCGGTCTTTGTAAAACCTCCCAGTGTGGATGAGTTGAAAATCCGATTGAAAAAGCGAAGCACCGAAAGTGACGACAAGATAAACATGCGGATTGCAAAGGCATCCGTGGAACTTGCCACGGCCCCCCAGTTTGATAAGATCATCAAAAATTACGATTTGGATGTTGCCCTTAAGGAAGCCCATGCGTTGGTGGCGGAATTTGTAGGGGCTAAAATCCCGGACGCAAAAGAAGATTAGCACCATGAAAAAGATAGGGCTCTTCTTTGGAACATTCAACCCTATTCATATTGGCCATTTAGCGATAGCCAACCATATGGTGGAGTTTTCCGATTTGGATGAGGTTTGGTTTGTGATAACCCCACAAAGCCCATTTAAGACCAAGCAATCCCTTTTGGAGGACCATCATCGCTATCAAATGGTATACGAGGCGGTACAGGATTATCCAAAACTGAAACCAAGCAAGATTGAGTTTGACCTACCGCAACCCAATTACACCGTAAATACCTTGGTGCATTTGGATGAACATTATGGGGAAGACCATCAATTTGCGCTCATCATGGGAGAGGATAATTTGAAAAGCTTCCACAAGTGGAAAAACTTTGAAACTATTTTGGAGCAGTATTCTATTTATGTGTATCCTAGAATTTCAGAGGGAAAAATAGAACATAAGTTTGAGGGCCATCCAAAAATCACCAAGGTAGATGCACCCATTATGGAGATTTCATCCACCTTTATTCGAAGGGAACATAAAAAGGGCAAGAATGTGAGGCCTCTGCTTCCTTGCACTGTTTGGAAGTACATGGACGAGATGAACTTCTATAGGTAGAAAAGTTTTTCTCTAGGATTTGGTCAAAATATCAGTGCCAAGGTATTTGTTGTCCTTATTCAAATACCAAGCTCTTGATTTAGGCATTTTTATTCCATTGATTTCCTCCAAGCCTTCCAACAGAATATATTCCCCATCATTTTTGCTTTCATCATGGTAGAACTGGTAGACCTCCATAGCATAGGTTTCGGGATCAAAATAGAAATACCAGACATCACTGCCTACATTCTCATCATAAGTTACTTTCAATACGAGATATTCCTTGCCCTTAAAGATCTTCTTTTGCACTTTCTGATTCAAAAGCGTGCCTGGGTCCTTTAATTTCATGGGAAGCCCGTAGAGATAGGTGTAGTAGTTTTTCATCATTTGGCCGCGCTCACAAGTAAGTCGGAATTTTTCCCTGTCCTCATTGCTTATTTCTGAAGAACCGTTCAATGTGGTAGTGCAATTTCCTTTATCAAAATGATAAGTATAGGAATCACCATCTTTTTCCACCAAGAGATTAAATTGTTCTTTGGGTGCGTTAAGGGTAATCGTGCTCAATCTATCGCTGGAGTTGGGACTCTTCATGCGCACTTTAAACGAGCCATCAAAGTTCTTCCAATTGCCATTTGGATCATGAAAAGTTATGGTCTTTTCCAAAAGTTGGGTTGCCGTGATGTCTTGCGCTTGGGAAATGGCGACGAAGCACAATGCCATAAGTAAAAAGACAAGTCTCATAAAACAAACATAAGTGGGTTAGCCTATTTATCCTTGTTCTTGTCTATTCGAGCAGGTTCAACGGTGCTGTCATGCTCAGAATAGTAAAGTTCCAACAGTTTAATCGTGGCTTTTACCATATCCTTACTTTCGGTAAGCAAAGAAAAGTACAAAGTGGTATTCTTTGGACTGGTTTCCTCGGTTCTTGTACGAGCAACCTGTTTTTCAACTTTATCCAAAATCAGGTCAAAATACTTATCCTTTTCATTTAAGATACCAGCAATATTCTCAAAAGACTTTTTACTGAATGTTTCAGTTGTTTTGGCAAAAAGACCTTCTAACAGGTGATCTAGGTCCTTAAGTTCCTTGATCTGGTTGTATTTTAGTTTCTTGTGGTTGTTGAGAACGTGGGTGTAACTCACTTTGGAGATATATTCCAATGACTGGGTGAAATCTTGGAGTACGCCCAACAACGTAATGTAGAAATTACTGGCTCCACCCACACTGGATTCATCTAAATTCTTAATAAAATAGTAAAGGTTGTTTTTAAGGCCATCAACTTCTTTGGCCAGCTTTTTAACCCCTTTGTTGTTCTTTTTTAATGCCTCAAGGTCGTGCTTTGCCAGTCCGTTTATCGCTCCTGTATAAATTTTATTACTTCGTTTTACCACACTGGCAATGTTGGTGGCACTTTCTTCAATGACACCTTGAATGGAGCTGCTTTCTGCTTTTCGTAGGATGTCCTCCACTTTGGTCTCAACTTTTTTGCGCGTGTGGCTCAAATAGTTTCTTACCAAAAGAATTCCGGCGAACAATAATAGAGCGATAAGGGCAACAAAACCTCCCAAATGCAACAAATAAGCGATTGTGGCCGCAGAAACAAAGGCGCTGATGGCCGTAAAGAACCAACCTCCAATTACATTGAGCACCCCTGCCACCCTGTAAACAGCACTTTCTGAACCCCAGGCACGATCCGCCAACGAACTTCCCATGGCAACCATAAAGGTTACATATGTGGTGGACAACGGTAATTTCATGGAAGTGGCCAATGAAATAAGCACGCTCGCTACCATTAAGTTAACGGAGGCCCGTACCATATCAAAAGCAGGTAAATCCTGTGCTTTTCCTTTGGGAATATATTGATTGGGTTTCGTCAATCTTCCCGAAACCCTATCCCTAAATCCGTTGGGGATGGTATTGGACAAGCTGTCAAAGGCAGTCATGGAGAATTTTACAATCTGACGGGATAGAAAATTAGGTTGAAAACGTTCTTCTCCTTCTCCTTCACGCGCTAGATTGATCTCGGTTTCGGTCACATAGCGAGCCTTTGTTGACAACCAGAGGGTGATGATCATCACAAGACCGGAGATTAGCAACAGATAGGTCGGAGTTTGGACTGCAGCAGCAAGCCCGCCCATGGAAAATTCGGAAGCAGGTATTCCAGACGCTTGCCAATCCTGAAAAGATTGCCAGGCCGCAATGGGCACACCGATGAAATTCACCAAATCGTTACCCGCAAAGGCCATTGCCAAGGCAAAGGTTCCTAACGTAATAATGATTTTATAAACATTGAGCTTAAAAGTAGTGGTAAGGATAAAAGAGATAAGGGTCCAAAAGATAAAATTTCCCAAAAGGAACACCTCTGGTTTTGTGGAGGCCAGCTCGGTTAAGGTGCCATTGAACAAATTGGCACTTTTTAATCCCTTTACCAATATAAAATGGATAATCGCTGTAATGGCCAAACCACCAAAAACGGAACCTATCCATTTAGGTTGTTCATTGAACCGGAACGAAATCAGTAATCTGGAAAAAAATTGAACAACTGCCCCAATGGTAAATGCAATGGCCACGGATAATAATATGCCCAAAATAATCTCGGTGGCCTTTCCTGTATTGATGTAGCTTCCCAAGGCCTCAAAACCACCACCTGTTCCCGAAACTTTGATCAAGGCCATGGCAACGGCCGCGCCCAATAGTTCAAAAACAATGGAAACTGTTGTAGATGTTGGCATTCCAAGCGTGTTGAAAAAATCCAACAGCAATACATCCGTGATCATTACTGCCATAAAAATGATCATGATCTCCGCAAATACGAATTCGGATGGGTTAAAAATGCCTTTTCGCGCCACTTCCATCATACCACTGGATGACATTGCTCCCAAGGCAATGCCTATACTCGCCACCACCATTATGGTCTTAAAAGAAATAGCTTTGGATCCCAGTGCAGAATTTAGGAAGTTAACGGCGTCATTACTGACACCAACGACCAAATCTGTAATGGCCAAGACTGCCAAGGCAACCATAATTACGAGGTAAATGTTGTCCATAGTTAAAACTTCAGAAAAAATTTTTCAAATATCTTGATAATGACCTATGCTTAAGTTATGTTAAGGTTATCATTTATAGGTGTACCTCCATTTGTAAACGCCACATTAACTCATCATTTCCCATGCTTAAAGTTAAGTAACTTAAATCGGTTTGCACCTTTAATTTATGTCCTACAATATACTTGGAAACGCCCAATGTAAATTGTTTTTGATCTTCTTTTCCGGTTATTTCTTGGTTTAGATCAATATTCGTAAACCGTCCGGATATTTCCCAATTATTTTTGAAAAGATATCCCGTTTGTAGGTTTAGTGCATTTCCAACAAGAACTGTATCACCTGTTTCGGAGCCATCCGAATTAAGGGCAATGGGAGTTTCCGAGTCTCGGTCAGCATATTCGCCCATAAATGAGAACCCTTGGTATTTTAACATTGCATCCAAAAACACTGTGGAAATGTCCGTTTCAAAGAAGCCGATATCATTGACCATGTATTTTCCAAGATTACTTCGCGTTTTCACGGCGTCTTTGTTGATGTCATACGTGGCCCCGAGCATGAGTTTAATGGTTTTCTCGCGCTTCAGGTCGGCTCCAGAATAGTCCCCTTTTGATGTGAAGTTGCCGAACGGCAACAGTTCCAACCGTGTGGTGTATTGATGGCCACCAAGATTTCCTTCGGTGACATTCCTACCTTCGCCTTGGGAAAATGCAAATTTTTCACGTACCAATGTATTCTTGCCCAAGGTAAAATGGTGTCTTAGCTGAAAACCTATGTCTCTATCAATGTTGAACTGGCTATTGAGCAAAGAGCGGTCTACTTGCTGCAGGTTAGCGGAGGAAATAACCCGCTCTATATTTCCGGGAAGTTTGGTTTGACCGAACCACAGCTCAAAGTTTTGGTAAAAATTCCATTTTACCACAGCATCCATAACGTATCTAGGGGTATTTCGGGTAAATTCAGAACCTCCTGAAATATCACGATTGGATAGTCCCAACTCTATTTTGTATTGAAGTTTTGGGGAATAAACAAAACCATCGAACTTTAATCGTGCTCTGCGAACCAAAAAGTTTTGCTCGGGGTTTCCGAAACCATTATCATTTTTGCTCCAACTTGAAATAGACAGTAGTTGCATTCTTACCCCAATTTTTGAAGACCAAGTACTGTCCTTACCGGTGAGGTTCAACAAGCCATTGCCAAAAGTTGAAGGCTGATTTTCCTGTGAATACGAAAAGGGAACGTATAGAAATAGAAAGAAAGACCCCATTAGGGCTAACTTTTTGAAATTCATTACGGTACTAGTTTTTGTCACTGCAAAGAACCATACCTTGTGTTAAGTTAACGTTTATTTTATGTTATTTTAAAAAAGTTATTTCAACAAAAAAGGGCTACCTTTTTAAGGCAGCCCCTAGGATTTCGAAGAATAGTCGACAAAAACTAATATCCGTAAAGAAATCCGTTAGTTTAATTTTCAAAAATGGTTGCTTGAGATTTCTTAACTGTAATTTTAAGTTTAAGTAATCATTAAAACTTTTAATAATCTGCGATTTAGCGCCGATACGCTTTCTTTCTTTGACTTCATAAAGGTTGATCGTATATTGCACTTCAAATTTACCGCCAATGGAATGGGAACAACTACTTTCCCTAAAAAGACAGGGAGATACCCATAAACGACTTAGAAGAGAACAGGAAGAGACCCGCTTGGGTTTTGAAGTGGATTACGACCGCATCATATTTTCTTCGGCATTCCGAAGTTTACAGGATAAGACCCAAGTGGTACCCATGCCCATAAGTGTGGGCTCCACAAAGGATTTTGTACACACCCGATTGACCCATAGCTTGGAAGTTTCGGTGGTGGGCAGAAGTTTGGGTCGTATTGCCGGACAGCAAATACTTGCAAAATATCCTTATTTAAAGGAAGTGCACGGCTATCATTTCAATGATTTTGGGGCTATTGTGGCCGCTGCGGCCTTGGCCCATGATATCGGGAATCCACCATTTGGACATAGCGGTGAAAAGGCCATTGGCAATTATTTTAAGCAAGGGAATGGCAAAAAGTACAAAGGGTTACTTTCTCCGGAGGAATATCAGGATTTGGTGGATTTTGAAGGAAATGCGAACGGATTCAAACTGTTGACAGAGTCTCGTGAAGGTGTTCCCGGTGGATTACGGTTAAGCTATGCAACCTTGGGGGCTTTTATGAAATATCCCAAGGCATCCCTTCCCAAAAAGCCATCCAAACATATTGCGGATAAAAAATTCGGGTTTTTCCAGTCTGAACAGGACTTCTTTTTGGAGGTTGTAGAGGAAATAGGTCTGGTACCCAACCCCAATAATCCTGAAATCGGATTTTTTAGACATCCATTGACCTATTTGGTGGAAGCCGCAGACGATATCTGCTACACGATAATCGACTTTGAGGATGGAATTAATTTGGGACTTATTCCGGAGGAATATGCGTTGGAATACCTCATTAATTTGGTGAAGGACACCATCAACACCAAAAAATACAATGCCATGACCAATTCCAGTGACCGATTGAGTTATTTGAGGGCCTTAGCGATCAATACCCTGATCAGGGATGCTGTTGATGTTTTCGTTCAGCACGAAACCCAAATTCTCAATGGAACTTTTGATTCCGCACTGCTGGACAAAGGAAAGTATCAGCCGCAGGTGGAAGACATTATTAAATTGAGTGTGGAAAAAATCTATCAATCCATTGAAGTGGTCGACAAAGAGTTGGCCGGTTACCGAATCATTTCGGATTTGTTGGACATGTACACTATGGCATTGATCAATACCAAAGAGGGTAATGCCAGCAATTATGACGGTTTGTTAATAAGAAGCTTGCCCGAAAATTATAGGAACGCGGATACATCGGTCTATAAAATCCTATTGGATACAAGTTGTTTTGTGGCCAGCTTATCGGATAGTGCTGCAGTGCATATCCATGATAAACTGACCGGGCGTAAGATCTAGAAACTGTAAAGCAGCCCTACCCCCAACAGCTGTTTAAACTGAACTCTGGGTATTCCAGGGTCCACGACGGTGCCATCCTCCGCGACAACCTCGTCAAATTTAATATCATCGTCATAGATCAGGTGGGTACCAATATTCGCATTGATGTAATCATTGACCTTTAGGTTAAAATTCATCTCCCAATCCACATCTATGTTTCCAAAGCTGTTGAGGTAGTCCGTATATAAATTTAGCCGGTGGCTTAACTTCACATTTCTTAGGATTTCCTTTTCCCATGTATTGGTAATAAGAAAACCGAGCTCAGTCAGGAGGTTATCACCTTCATCAACACCGAAAGCACCTTGACTGGAAAGCATTTCATCCAACACAAAAGTGGATTTCATGGTAATGGGAGAGATGTAAAGGTTGAACTTATCATCTTTTGGAATATAGGAGATACCAAGACCAAGAAACAAATACCCGGGAGCCATAAAGCGGGAAATCGGATTTTCACGATCGGGATATTTAAATCCGTTTGAGAACTGCGTATTAAAATTCGCCTTTACCGAAGAGTACCAATTGGTAAGGGTGTCCTTTCTAAAACTCAAAGTGGTGGAAAGTCGAATCTGGTCATCGGTTTTACGAAGTTTCCTGCCTTCTTGGGCGTTGAGACCGTATCGCAGAATAGCTTCATTTTTCCAATTGAGGTAGCGGAATTTGTAGTTTCGGCCAAATCGCATGCTCGCCAATGCCGAAACAGAATTGTCACCCCCCGCATTCCAGTTCACAAAGGAAACCTCGTTGATGTTCATTCCAAACTCATTGATTTTTTCCCAAAACGAAGTGGGTTCAAATCGTTTGTACCATCGTCGTAATGGCTTAATGCGATTTAGAACAGTTCTTGGGTCCGTAAGTTTTGCACTTCTCGTGACGTACTTCAGCTTTACATCTTTAATGCGAACCACCTTAAACGTATAATCCGTGCTATCGGATTTAAGTTCAAAGACCTTAAAAGGGGCTACTTGGGCGCTGGCGGAAAGAATAATAGTAAGAAAAAGGACTAAAAAACAAATTAATCGCATTGGTCTAAGGTTGATTTTATATAGGAATGTAGGGTATCAAAATCTATACCAGCCAGTTGGTGCGTCTCTGGGATTGTGCCTTGTGCAACAAACTCATCGGGAATACCAAAAATTTTAACGGGATTTGAATAGTGCTCTTGATTGGCAAATTCAAGTACCGATGAACCAAATCCCCCAATTTCACAGCCGTCCTCCACGGTAATGATATGATTATATTTTTTAAAAATAGTACGGAGCGTCTTTTTATCCAAAGGTTTTATAAAACGCATATCGTAATGTCCGATGGAATCGGGGTTATTAAGGGACTCCAATAACCGTGTAATCTCGTTTCCAATGTGTCCCACTGAGAGAATTGCGATTTCTGCTCCTTCTTTTAAACAACGGGCGGTGCCAATTTCAATAGGTTCAAATTGATTTTTCCATTCCAAAGTTACGCCGCGTCCTCTTGGATACCTGATGGCAATAGGGCCACTCAATCCCATTTGTGCGGTATACATGATGTTTCTGAGTTCCATCTCGTTCATCGGGGCAAACAGGGTAAGGTTGGGGATGCATCTCAAGTAGGCGATATCAAAAACCCCGTGATGTGTTGGCCCATCCTGACCCACCAATCCAGCGCGATCCAAACAAAAAATGACTGGAAGGTTTTGCAGTGCCACATCATGAATGACCTGATCGTAGGCCCGCTGCAGAAAGGTGGAATAGATGTTGCAAAAGGGAACAAGCCCCTGGGTTGCCATTCCCGCTGCTAGGGTGACGGCATGTTGTTCTGCAATGCCCACATCAAAAGCCCTATCGGGCATTTTTTCCATCATGTATTTTAACGAGCTCCCCGTGGGCATTGCTGGGGTAATGCCTACTATTTTTTTGTTTTTTTCAGCAAGTTCTACCAATGTAAGTCCAAAAACATCCTGATATTTAGGAGGTTGTACAACTTGGGATTTCTTGAGTCGCTCCCCGGTGACTTTATCAAATTTTCCGGGAGCGTGATACACCACTTGGTCTTCTTCTGCTTTTTTCAAGCCTTTCCCTTTGGTGGTGATTACATGAAGGAGTTTGGGGCCATCAACATGTTTCAATCGCTCAAGTTCGTGGACCAACCCTTTTACGTCATGGCCATCCACTGGGCCGGAATAGGTCAAGTTTAGGCATTCGAAAATATTTTCATCCTTTGCCGTGCCTGCTTTTACATTGGTGAGGTATTTTTTCAGTGCGCCGACACTGGGATCTATTCCAATGGCATTGTCGTTGAGAACCACCAGTGCATTCACATCGGTTACCCCAAGATGGTTGAGCCCTTCAAAGGCCATTCCGCTGGCAATGGAGGCATCTCCCACTACGGCAATGTGTTGTTTGGAGGGTTTCCCATTCAATTTTGAGGCCATGGCCATTCCTAAAATGGCGGATATTGCTGTGGAGCTATGACCGGTTCCAAAATCATCGTACTTGCTTTCACTGCGTTTGGGAAAACCGCTGATTCCACCGAGCTGGCGATTGGTATCGAATATTTCCTTGCGGCCTGTCAATATTTTGTGGCCGTAGGCCTGGTGCCCCACATCCCAAATGAGTTTGTCCTCGGGAGTGTTAAAAACGTAATGCAGGGCAATGGTAAGTTCCACAACCCCAAGACTTGCTCCTAAATGCCCCTCTTTGGTAGAGACAATATCAATGATGAATTCACGCAGTTCTTGGGCGAGTTTGGGCAGCTCATCCAACGACAGTTTTTTGAGGTCTTTCGGGGAACTGATATGTGTTAAAAGCTTTTCCAATGGATAAAAAACAAAAGTACCTATAATCGGTAAAATTATTTTATGTGTAGCTTAGCCATCTCATAAAATCCTTAAAAATAATTGTGGAAAATCCGTTTGACGATACGTATTTTATGAAGAAGGCCTTGCAAGAGGCCGAAATAGCCTTTGAAAATGGGGAAGTGCCCGTTGGTGCCGTTATTGTGGTGAATAACCGAATAATTGGCAAGGCCCACAATCTTACGGAGCGATTGATGGATGTGACTGCGCATTCCGAAATGCAGGCCATTACCGCTGCTTCCAATTTTTTAGGAGGGAAATATCTACAGGGTTGTACGCTGTATGTTACACTGGAACCGTGCCAAATGTGTGCGGGTGCTTTGTACTGGAGCCAAATTTCAAAAGTGGTGTACGGCGCGAGGGACTTGGAACGTGGTTTTAATGTGATGGGTGGTCATTTACATCCCAAAACGGAAGTGGTCGGCGGAATTTTGGAAAATGAGTCAGCCGAATTGTTGAAACGTTTCTTTATTCAGCGCAGAAACCTAAACTAAATAAAAACCCCCGGCAATGCCGAGGGTTGGTTAAATCAAAATAAAATATTGTTATCCGATTACCTGCACTTGGGCAGCAACCCTTCCTTTTCTTCCTTCTTCTTCTTCGTATTCTACTTTGTCGCCGTCGTTCAACTCCACTCCGTTCAAGGCTGTTACATGAACGAAAATGTCTTTTCCTGTTTTGTCGTTAGTAATGAACCCATAACCTTTGGATCCATTAAAAAATTTTACTGTACCGGTCATTAAAAAAATAATTTGTTAAAACACGAAAATATAATTTTTTACGTCGCCTTGGATCAATATAGTATTAAATCTTAGAAAATTATTGATTCCCAGTATTTTTGCCCTCTTTCTCTCTCATTTTCATAATATTGTCCTTCGTGAGCATGTAATCTTTCATGTCTTTGTGCTTACTTTCCTTATAAAGGAAAAGCGGCATAGCCACCAAAAACAGACTAACGGTCCCCAAACCAATGAATTTATGCGCAGATTCGGTCTTTTTTTTATCCAGGGTGAACCCATAAACAATTGAAGCTAGGGAAGCTAGGGTAATGAGAACTATAATATGTTTAAACTTAATTTTCATTGGGTGTAATTGATGAGTTCGCGACGGTAGGCCGTCAACAGTTTTGATTTTGAGATAAAACCTTCGTATTTCCCATCCTTTATAACTGGAAGGTTCCAAGCACCGCTATCCTGAAACTTTTGCATTACATCAGCCATCTTATCGTTTTCGAGGTCAATGACGTTCGGTGGGGTTTGCATAACATCGGTTGCCTTGACTTTATCGTACAAAGTTTGGTCAAACATGATGGGTCTTATATCATCCATAAGAATAATTCCTAATAGCGAACCATTTTTTTCATTGATAACCGGAAAAATATTCCTTTTGGATTTAGTAACTGCTTTGTGAAGAATTTCGCCTAAGGTCATTTTAGGAAAGACAGGTAAAAAATTGCGTTCTATGACTTTATCAATCTCCATGAACATCAATACCGCGTGATCTTTATTATGGGTTATGAGCTCTCCTTTTCGAGCTAGCTGCATAGCATAAACGGAGTGTGGGTGTATATATCTTGCAATTGCATAGGAAATGGCAGCGGTCACCATTAGTGGGATGAATAGCTCGTATCCACCTGTTACTTCAGCAATTAAAAATATCGCAGTCAAAGGAGCATGCAATACCCCCGCCATGAGCGCGGTCATACCGACTAGGGTAAAATTACTTTCAGAAACAGTGTTTTTGAAAATCCCCAAGTGATTGATGAACTTAGCGACACAATTGCCCATGAGGCTGCCCATGAATAGTGTTGGAGCAAAAATACCACCTACACCTCCTGCACCGAAGGTGAGGGCACTGGCGATGATTTTAAAAGCGACAAGCCCGGCCAAAAGAAATATGACCATCCAAGGATTGTTGAGGTCCAAATCAAAGATGTTTCTTCGGAGTACCTCATGGGTATTTCCCTGTACCAAATTGTTCATGGCATCAAACCCTTCACCGTATAGCGGTGGGACCAAAAAAACAAGGATACCTATTCCGATTCCTCCGATAATCAATTTATGGATGGGAGATTTAAGCTTGTCGAATTGCTTTTGAATCCTAGTATAAGCTTCATAAAAATAAATGGATGTGATACCACCAAACACTCCAAGTATCATATAAAAAGGAACGTCCGCAATAGTGAATCCATCCACGATCTGGAATGGTAAAAGCGCGTCATCACCAAAAAAGAAATAGGAGGTGATGATAGCGGATAGGGAAGCCAAAAGGAGTGGGAGTAGGGAGGCCAATGTTAAATCCAAGCTAAAAACCTCAATGGCAAAAACAATGGCGGCAATGGGAGCCTTAAAAATTGAGGATAAGGCTCCTGCTGAAGCACAACTGATCAGAAGAATCCGTGTAGCGTGATTTAAATGTAATGCCCTGGCAATGTTAGAGCTAATGGCGGCCCCGGTGGCCACGGTTGGACCTTCAAGACCTACAGACCCTCCAAAACCTACTGTGATTGGTGCGGTTAGTATGGAGCCGAACATTTGACTTCGGTCCATGATTCCCTTTCTTTTGGAAATGGCATACAAGGTGGACGGAATGCCGTGGCTTACCTTTTTTCGGATAACATATTTGATGATGACATAGACCAAGGCAAGACCAATGATGGGAAACACAAAGTAGAATGCATGGTGATAATATTGCACAAGCTTACCTTCCATTAAGTGTTGAAAAAAGTGTGTGAGGTTTTTTAATACCACGGCACCCATTCCGGAGGTGAACCCAACCAAAATGCTCAGTATGGCCACAAATTGGGTGTGTGATACGTGTTTGGCACGCCATAAAAGAAATCGGGTTAGTAACTTTTTCTTTTTGTTGGACATGTTCAATTAAAAATTAAATTACGCATCCAATTTTTTTTCGAGTTCATCCAAATCTTCCCAATAAACCTGCCGCAGGGCCTCAACATAATTTCTTCGATTGTAAAATCCCAATTCAAAATCTTCTTTCGCTGCTTTAATGTATGCTTTTGCCGAATCTATTTGCCCACTTTCACTTAAAATTTTAGAAAGATAATATTTGGCATCGGCAGATCTAGTGGAATATTGCAATATTTTGTTGAAATTGAGTTTGGCTTCTTCTCTATTTCCCATTTCGTAGTAGGCTATTCCGCGATACAGGAATGCTTCCAACTCTACCCAATCCTCACCAGTTTCCTCAGTCTCTTTTTGTATATGCTTATCGTAGTATTGGATGCTATTTTTATAGTCTTTCAGTCCTAAATAGGCCATTCCACGCCAAAAATCAATGCTGTGTCCAGCAACATAATCCACAAAATCTGGCGTAAGCGCATCCGCAGCATCTAAATCTTCAATGGCTTTTTTGTAATCCCGGTATGATTTTAAATATATTACACCTCTCGACATTAACCAGGTTTTTGGGTCGTGTTTCACGGCGCGGTCAAACAATGGTTTCCATTTATGTGGTAAGCCTCTTTTAAGATAGGCCACCGAAAGCTCTCGTATTGCTTCGGCATACGTGGTATCGATAAGGGTCGCTTTTTCTATCAACTGCATGCACTTGGGTGTGCCTTGGCCGTATTGTAGGGCTTCTTTAAAAACTTCTTCAGCCATGGCCCTTCGTTCTTCTGGGGTGAGCTCTGGGCTGTCTCCACAGGAAAATCCAATCAGCAGAATGAGACTAAGGCAATATTTCCATAATTTCTCCATCCTCTATTCTATAGGTTAAGAACATATAGGAATCCGAAGGTTTATCGAATATGATATTTGGATTCCATCTTTTAAGTTGGGTTGTAAGATCAAAAAGTTGAGCTACCATTTTTGGATTCAACTTTGTTGGGACTAATTCCAGATTGTTTTCATGGATGACGTATCGCCCAGCTTGCCCCTCACAATTTATAACAAAGCGAATGGTAAGGTAACCTGAATCTTGGTATCCTTCATTTTTGTAGTTCTGCAGAATGAAATTTCGTAGCCCATTTTTCCCTTTGCTATAGGTGGCTTCTTTTGGATTGTAATATTGATTAATTCGCTCCTCGTCGCAGACCTTGAAGCCTTTGTTCAGTCGGGCTTCTGAGGGATCAATATATCCAATACTGTGAAGATACTTGGTGGTATCAACTTGAAAAGGTTCTTCTTTCTTACTGAGGTTGCAACCAGATATCATACCCAAGGTCAACAAAAAAGTTGAACATAGCATGCCATTTATTGCTTTATCCATATCGAAAGATACAGAAAGTTTACATATCAATTTTTAGATGAAGTTCCTTTAATTGTTCATCATCAATCGTTGCTGGGGCATCTATCATAACATCCCTGCCGCTGTTGTTCTTAGGGAAGGCGATAAAATCGCGAATGGTCTCTTGACCACCCAAGATGGCCACCAATCGGTCCAAACCAAAAGCGATACCGCCATGAGGAGGTGCACCATACTGGAAGGCATCCATCAAAAATCCGAACTGGGCCTTGGCCTCTTCTGGAGTAAAGCCCAAATGTTTGAACATGGTTGCTTGTACCTGTTTATCATGGATACGGATGGAACCTCCACCAATCTCATTTCCGTTCAACACTAAATCGTAAGCGTTGGCTTTAACAGCACCAGGGTCGGTCTCCAAAAGTTCCAACTGCCCCGGTTTGGGTGATGTGAACGGGTGGTGCATGGCGTGGTAGGTGCCTGTTTCTTCATCGAGTTCCAACAACGGAAAGTCAACAACCCAAAGCGGAGCAAATTCATCTGGTTTACGCAAACCAAGACGGTTGGCCAATTCCATCCTAAGTGCGCTCAATTGTGAACGTGTCTCATTGGCGTTACCCGAAAGCACACAAATAAGGTCTCCCGGTTTAGCTCCAGTCACTTCGGCCCACTTGCCCAAATCTTGTTCATCGTAGAATTTATCCACAGAAGATTTGTAGCTGCCGTCTTCGTTGCATTTTACATAGACCATACCCTTGGCTCCTACCTGAGGTCGCTTCACCCAATCGATGAGGGCATCTATTTCTTTTCGAGTATATTCTGAAGCTCCGGGAATAGCAATACCAACCACCAATTCTGCGGAGTTAAAGACATTGAAATCTTTGTGCTGGGCAACCTCGTTCAATTCCCCGAATTGCATCCCAAATCGGATATCGGGTTTATCATTACCGTACAAACGCATGGCATCATCAAAGGTCATTCTGGGGAATTCTTCAATTTCCACACCTTTGATTTCTTTCAAGAGGTGTTTGGTTAGACCTTCAAAAGTGTTGAGGATATCTTCCTGCTCCACAAAGGCCATTTCACAATCTATCTGGGTAAACTCAGGTTGACGGTCGGCCCGTAAATCTTCATCCCTAAAACATTTTACAATCTGGAAGTATTTGTCCATTCCACCCACCATCAACAACTGTTTGAAAGTCTGGGGCGATTGGGGCAAGGCGTAAAATTGACCTTCATTCATGCGGCTTGGCACCACAAAGTCACGCGCACCTTCCGGGGTGGATTTAATGAGATATGGAGTTTCCACATCAATAAAACCTTGGTCGGTAAGATATTTACGCACTTCCATGGTCACTTTGGACCTGAAAATGAGGTTGTTCTTTACCGGATTCCTTCGGATATCCAGGTAGCGATATTTCATTCGGATGTCTTCGCCTCCATCAGTGTCATCCTCGATGGTGAACGGAGGCAAAAGGGATTTGTTCAAAATCGTAAGCTCGGTGACCAAAACCTCAATCTCTCCCGTAGGGATATTTGGGTTTTTGGAGGCCCGTTCAATCACCTGTCCTTTTGCTTGGATTACGGTTTCCCGGCCGAGTTCACGGGCTTTTTCCAAGAGGTCTTTTGAGGTTCTATCCGCATCAAAAACCAACTGAGTAATGCCGTAGCGATCTCGTAGATCAACCCAAACCACAAAACCTTTATCCCGCAGTTTATGGACCCAACCACTCAATACAACTTCTGAACCGATATCTGATGCCCTCAAGGCTCCGCAAGTAGTGCTTCTGTACATGTTATTCGTTCTGGAGGGCAAATTTAATAGGAATACCGAAATGAATGGTCAGTTAGCGGCATTTTCTGTTGATGGGGAGTTTTTTCCAGTGAGTTCAATTGAAATTTTAAGACTTTATTGGATGATATTTAACTAACTTTTTCTTAACTTTAAATTTACATTGAAGCGTGTTGATTCGGAAAAATGACCGATTTCCTCGATTAAACTGAATCTAACCTCCAATAAAAAATCACATTAAAATATTGATATACAATTATATACATTTTTAATGTTAACTTAATGTAAATTAAATGTTATTTAAATATTTATTTAATGTAAAATTTAAATACATTTGTGGCGTTATTGATTGAGAAAGAATGTTTTAAAAACCCATAAACTATGAAGAAAGCAATATTTATTTTGGCAGTGATGTTTTCGGTTTGTATGTATCCACAAGATACAGAACCGACTTTGGAAAAAGTGGGGAAAATGGTAAAAGCTACATATTTTCACGAAAACGGTGAAATAGCACAAACTGGCTATTTAATGAAAGGTAAACTACACGGCGAATGGCTGATGTATGATGCAAACGGTAAAAAACTCGCCTCTGGTACGTATGAAAACGGTACAAGAGTAGGCAAGTGGTTCTTTTGGGAAGGTGATGTTTTGAAGGAAGTTGATTTTTCAGACAATCGTATTGTCAATGTAAAAAACTGGAACCAGTCAGAAGTTGTTTCAATAGACAATTAAAACAATACTGTAATGAAGTAAAAAGCCCCGACCATTGGTCGGGGCTTTTTTATTTGTGCTCATATCAATCATTCGGCAACTGTCTCCGGTGTTTGATGCTTGGAGGTCCATTTTCGAATCCTGATTTTAAGTCTGTAGCTAATATTGAAAAGAACCGGTACAATAATCAGGGTCAAGAACGTGGCTACAATCAAACCGAAGATAACCGTCCACGCCAAAGGTCCCCAGAAAATTACGTTGTCACCACCCATATACACCTGTGGGTCAAAATCTGAGAACAGGCTAACAAAGTTAATGTTCAGACCAATTGCCAACGGAATCAAACCTAATACCGTGGTAATGGCTGTCAACAATACAGGGCGTAGACGTGCTTTACCAGCTTTAATGATCACATCGGTAACATCTTCACGGTTCAACAATTCATCATCCGAAATACCAATATCAATTTTCTTACGGTCGATGAGAATCTGGGCATAATCCAAAAGCACCACACCGTTGTTCACCACAATTCCCGCCAAGGAAATGATACCCATCATGGTCATCATGATCACAAATGACCAACCTGTGATAATCAATCCGCCAAAAACCCCGATAAAACTCAGGAATATGGCCATCATAATGATTGCAGGTTTGGAAACTCCACCAAATTGGAATACCAAAAGAAGCATGATCAATCCCAAACCGGAAAAGAAAGCACCCATCAAAAACGACATTTGCTTGTTCTGTTCTTCAATCTGTCCGGTGTAATCTATTTTTACGGTTGGGGGAAGTCCCTTGAACTCCTGCATTTCATTTTGGATTTCTGCTACAATGGCAGCTGCATCCGTGAATCCAGGTTTTAAGGCGGAGTACACCGTCACCACACGCTTGGTGTCCACGTGCTTAATGGCACTAAAGGAAGAGGTGTTCCTTTGATTGGCCACTGCGGAAACCGGAATCTCCTTAATCTGACCATTGGATGGATCCCTAAAAATGATATTTTGGTTGAACAAAGCACTGGTGTTGTAACGCAAATCTTCATTAAAACGGACGTTGATATCATAATCCTCGCCATCCTTTTTGTAAATACCTGCTTTATCCCCAAATATGGACCTACGCAACTGTTGGCCAACTTGCGCAACAGAAACACCCAATTCACCGGCTTTGGCCCTATCAACTTCAACCTGCATACCAGGTTTGCTCTTGTTCACATCAATTTTTAGCTCCTCAATACCGGCTATGTTTTTACTATTGATGAAATTACGCATCCGCTCCGCGGTGCTGATCAAGGTATCGTAATTCAACCCTTCAATTTCTATGTTGATGGGATAACCCGCTGGCGGACCAACGGCATCTTTTTCAACTGAAATGGTCACACCCGGATAAACCCCTGCCAAGGTATCTTGAATTTGTTGGCGCAGGTTTTCGGTGTCCAACCCATCTCTATACTTAAATTCACGCATGGAGAGTGTAATCTTTCCACGATGGGGCATTTCAGCAGCAGAACCTCCTTCGGTAAATGGGTTTTCCGCTCCCTTACCTACCTGGGAAACACTGGACTGAACCAAAAAGTTGAAATCACCCTTGTTGTACTTGCTCCTTCCGGTAACTCCGTAGACCCGTTCCTCAATGCTTTTGGTAATGGCATTGGTCTTTTCTATATCGGTTCCTTGTGGATACTCGATGTACACATAGATTTCATTGGGGGTGTTATCTGGGAAGAATTCCACCTTGGTCCGTTGTGAGCCCAATGACATTCCAAAGAAAACAAACGACAATATCAGAAGTAGGGAAGTAAATCCAAAATACCAATACACATTTTTGCCCCTAAGTGCCTTTTTCAATTGGTTTTCGTAAAAATTCTCCAAGCTTACCAAGCTTTTGGTTTGAAAACGTCTTGCCCAAGGTTTCAAGAAATATTTGTACAACCAGAACATGATGCCGATTACGATCATCAAGGTGCCCAATCCGCGAACCGGACCTCCCACGATGAAGATGAATAAACCAAAGCCTCCTAAAATGATGCTCAGTCGAATTAATTGTTTCCTGGTCAATTCTTTTTCACCTACCTGCATAAACTGCGATACCAACATGGAGTTCATGAAAATGGCCACGAACAAGGAGGAACCAAGCACCACCGATAAGGTAATAGGGAAGAAAATCATAAACTCTCCCATGATACCCGGCCACATTCCCAAAGGAACAAACGCGGCAACTGTGGTTGCAGTGGAAATGATGATGGGAATGGCAATTTCTCCAATACCCTTTTTGGAAGCTTCTTTGCGAGACATGCCTTCTTGGTCCATCAATCGGTATACGTTTTCAACAACCACAACTCCGTTGTCCACCAACATTCCCAGTCCCATAATCAATCCGAAGAGAATCATCGTGTTCAAGGTGTAGCCCAAAGCCGTTAGGATCATGAAAGACATAAACATGGACATTGGGATGGCAAAACCTACGAAAAGTGCGTTTCTAAAACCTAGGAAGAACATCAGAACCGTCACCACAAGAATGATCCCGAAAATAATGTTGTTGACCAGATCGTCCACTTGGTTCAAGGTTCTGCTAGAAGAATCGTTGGCAATGGTTACAGAAAGGTCTTTAGGAAAGTAATTTTCCTTGGCCTCTTCCACCAAAGCTCGAATTTGATCGGATGCCTCGATGGTGTTTTTTCCAGACCTTTTTTTGATGTCCAACATCACCACTGGCGAACCATGTTCCCGAGCGTAGGTAGTTTTATCCTCCTCTGCAAAGGTAACTGTGGCAATATCCCTTAAATAAATGGCGCCATTTTCGGACTTTACCACAAAGTCTTTCAGTTCTGATGGATTTTCAATCTCACCTATGATACGAATGGTTCGTCGTTGCCCACTGGTGACCAGGTTACCAGCAGACATAGTCATGTTTCCATTGGAAATGGCAGAGATGACATCGTCAAAATTGACGCGGGATGCCATCATTTTGTACACATCCACAGCAACTTCAACTTCCCGTTCCTGGGCACCACGGATATCAACCTCCTTGATTTGTGGGAGGTCCTCAATCTCATCTTCCAAATATTCGGCAAACTCTTTAAGTCGCTCAACAGGATAGTCCCCCGTTAAGTTCACATTCATGATGGGGAACGACTCTGCCAAGTTAAGGTCGAACACATTGGGCTCAACTTTGGCGCCATTAAAAATAGGCCAGTCTTCGCCTGCTTTCTCGGTATCAACCTCGTCTTTTACCTTTTGTTTGGCATACTGAACGGAGATGTCCTCATCAAACTCAACAATAATCATGGAGTAATCCTCTTGTGAGGTGGAGGTGATTTCCACCACATTACTGATATTTTTTAGGACATCCTCCAGAGGGTCTGTGACCAGACGCTCCATATCTTCCGCGGTGTTTCCGGGATAGACGGTACTCACATATATTTTGGTCTCTTCCACCTCAGGGAAATCTTCCCTGGGCATAGCAAAATAGGAAGACAGACCTATAATGAAGAATAACCCAATCATCACATAGATCACTGACGGATTGTCTATGGCCCATGACGAAAGGCGAAATTCCTTATTTGCGTTCTTTTTAGCTTTTTCCATTTGTGGTCAATTAGTTTTTAGCGGTTATGGTTGAGTCTATCGCTTTAACGGTTTGGCCATCCCGCACACTACGGGCACCTTCAACAATAACCTGACTTCCGGCCTTGATACCTTCAAGAACTTCAAGATAATCGCCTTGGGTCTTGCCGGGTTTAATGACTGATTTTTTGGCAACCACCTCTCCATTTTCTTCGGCTATGATATACACATATTGCTCACCCTCTGCATTTTCCGAAACCACACTTTGTGGAATAAGAATGGCACTTTCATTGGTGTAATCGTTGATTTTCACCTGTGCAGTCAGGTTCGGTTTTATATGTCCGCTGTTATTGGGTACAGGTATTTCAGCATTGAACGAACGGTTGCTAGGGTTGATAAAGTTACTGGTTTGGCGAACTTTGGTTGAAACGGATTCGCCCAAAACTGGAAAGTAAACATCCACCATTTTGCCAATGGTTACGTTAGGCAGATGGGCTTCAGGCACTTCCACATCAATATACATATCGGATAAGTTCACAATACGGAACACCTCAGAACCGGGCCCGGGCGATACCACGGTACCTTGATCTTTGATAACATCATCGATGATACCTGCGAAAGGTGCACGAATGGTGGATTTGCCCACTTGACTTTCCAACTGTTTAACGGCACTTTGTTGGGCCTCATAATTGGTTTTGGCCTGAAGAAACTGGATTTCAGAACCAATATTTTGCTCCCAAAGTCTTTTTTGACGCTCAAAAGTGGTCCTGCTCAATTCCGCTTGGGTCCGCATTTGGGCCAATTGGCTGGATAGTCCTCCATCATCAATGGAAGCCAAAACCTGTCCTTTGGAAACTTTCTGGCCCTCCTTAACGTAAACGCGGTACAAAGTACCGGCCATTTCTGGATAGATCAGCACGTTTTGCTTGGTCATTACATCACCTTGCAATTCCAAAAAGTGATTGAATTCCTCAGGTTGAACGGTAAGGGTGGAAACCAACGGCAACTTGGAGTTATCATCCAGTTCGGCAATGGCATCATCCAATTGTTTTACCTGATCTTCCAAGGCTTTTAGTTCTTCGGTAAGGGTATTGCGTTTTTCTCGAATTTTGGTGATGTCCTTCGTTTCCAAAACGCCTTCAACGGTGTTCTTGCCTCCACCGCCGCATGATGCGATGAGGATTCCCAATATTGATAGTTGAATTATTTTTTTCATGTGATTGAGTTGTTTCTTGATTATTGATTTAAAATAGTTTCCAGTTCGGTCTTCTTGTTGATGACGTCGACCATGGATTGCAAATATTCTTGTTGCGTGGTATAGAGTTGGGTCTGGGCCTGTCGTAACTCAAAACTGGTGGCCAAACCTTCTGAATATTTAATTTGATTTTTATTCTCGATGCGTTCCGCAAGCTCTAAGTTTTCCTTTGAGGTGCCATATTGCTCCACGGCTAGGATATAATCACTCTTGGCGCTTTCCAATTGGAGGCGAATCTGTTCCTGTGCCTCAGTTAATTGGGTTTTAGCCTTTTCCAGGGCAATTTTAGCCCGTTGGGTGCTCGCACTTCGACCTAAAGAACTAAAAATGGGAATGCTCAGGTCCACACCCAAAATGGATGATGCAAACCAAGGTTGACCACTGCTCAAGAAATTAAAACTGTCGCTGAAAGAGTTTCCGCCATAGTTGACAAAGGCGTTTAGCGTAGGCAAGGCCCGGCTTTTGGCCAGTTTTAGTTCAAAATAGCGCTGTTCCTGAAGGTTGGTGGCCAATTTAAAGTCCACATTGTTTTCGATTTTGAAATCTGAATCCAATAATCCCAGATCAATTTGTTTTTGGGTAAGGACATCCAAATCCTCGGTCAAAACAGTTTGGGTTTCCGTTGGAAGTCCCAGCACCAAGTTGAGCATCTGCAGCGTGATCTTTTCCAAACGCTGTGCATTCTTCAATTGATTGTCCACGGAAGAGAGCGTAATCTGCAATTGATCCACGCTTTCTTCATCGCCTAGTCCGTTCTCATAGATACGTCGGGTTTCATAGAGGTTTTTCTCCAAGGTTTCCTTGTTCTTTTCAGAGATCAAAACGCTTTCTTGGGCCAAGAGCACATTGCCATAGGCTTCAACCACGGCTTTTCTAACATCGAGGTCGGTCTTCTCTTTGTTGTTCTGGCTGTAATCCAAAAAGGTTTTCGTGGCCTGCACCCCCACAATGTATGATCCATCAAAAATCTGTTGTCGCAAGGTGGCCGTAGCCGATGCGGATTGGGGTTGACCAAACACGACCTCTTGATAGGTTCCGGGCTCACCACCAAAAAATTCGGCTGGAATCTGTGATACGGGTTGCTTCAATTGGTTTCGATAACTGATGTCTCCTGTGATTTGAGGTAGTCCGCTTGCAATGGTTTCCCATTTCTGTTTTTGGGCATCCACCAAATCCCGTGAGGCATTCATGGCGCTGTAGTTATGCTCTAAAGCATACTGAATGGCTCCATCCAAACTGAAACTGGCAATGGTGTCTTGCGCTGATGAAAACCACGGTAATAGTAGTAAAAAGCTGATTAGGGTTGTTCGCATTTATTCTTGATTTGAATTGATGATTGAGTTTAGTATTTTTCGTCCCTTTGGGGTTACAATGCCCCTTAGGTGGTATTCCAAATAATAGTCCATGAGTTGCGGCATGGAGAAAATCTGAACGGGGAAAAGCTCATTGTCCTTGATGCAACTCACTCCCGAAAAATAGATTCGGGATATAAAATCCACATTAAGGTTATCCCGGTAAATTCCCATTTCCATTCCGCGGCTAACGTTGTCTTTTACGCATCCCAACATTACTTCGTATTGCCGTTGCTTTAAGGTTCGGCTAATTTTGGGATAGTATTTCTGCAATTGGTATTGAGGGGATGATTTTTCGTCCTTTAGGTGTACCATCACAAATTTTTTGATCTCATACAGTTCCTCAATTGGGTTTTTTTGTTGCGTAATGATGTCATTGATGCCCCCCGAAATAACGCAGTAAAGATTGGATGTACTTTCCTCTACCAGTTCTGTCTTGTTCTGAAAATGAGAATAAATCGTCTTTTTGGAAATCCCCATCTCATTGGCCAAATCATCCATTGTCACGCTCTTAAAACCCAGGTTTAAGAACAGCTCCGTTGCCTTTTGTATAATCTTTTCCCTCATAATGAGCGGCAAAAGTAACTCAGGAAACTTTAAAAACAAAAAAAGTTTCCAAGGTTTTACAATTTTTTAACGAAGGCATAAGCCTGGGTTATCAAGGGTGCCAACCAACGATATATTGACGATAATGGAAATCTTTTTTGGACTGGATCGTAGATTTTGATCGTAAACTCCAGAAAAAGGATTTGTACTGACGCTTAAAGCGTTCTTGAATGATGTTCTTTTTACTCGGTATCATGATTGTCGTTTTTGATTCGTTCCACGTAATTTTTATAAGCTTCTGCACCTTCTTCTTTCCAAAATTGCTCGTAGTGTTTCCACTCGTCAAAGTCTCTTCGCATGGTACTACATCGATGTGTCGCTTTAAACTTCTTTTTGTGACTGGATTTGCCTTTATTTTTTCCACCTCCACCACCAAAGCCAAACAAAAGTTTAGCGATAACGAAGATGCCCAGGGCTTGCCAGTAGGTTATTGTCGTGAGGCCAAACAGGTCGGGCATGAGCCAATTCCACAACCACATGAGTGCGTAAATGGCCAGTAAAAACAACGCAATTCCAAAGATGACCATGGCAATTATCTTGACCACTTTTTTTACGTAGTGTTCCACGTTTCGCTCCATTTTTTTCTCAAAGTCTTTAGAATGTTCCATAATTACATGCTTTTAAATTCTTTTATATTTTCTAGATTTTTTAATAATAATGACATGGCGCGATGTCTTCGCGACATTAAGGTGCCAGTAGAAATACCAGTTCTTGATGCGATTTCTTTATAGGAGTATCCTTCAAAATCAATAGCGATGATAATGTCCCTATAAACAGGTTTCAATTCCGTGACCGCATTTTTCAGGGCTTGTTCCATTTCAGGGGAATATGAATTGTCTGCATCCCCATAAAATAGCTCGGCAAAGTCCTGCCATTGGCGATCAATGTCGTCACTGGAGTATTTGCGCTCTTTTCTTCCGCGCATGATATCAATGATCCGGTTTCGGATTGCGCTGTACACAAAACCTCCAATATTGTTGATAGGCAATATGTCGTCCGCCTTTGAGAATACCCGTAACGCCACGTCCTGCACAATGTCCTCCGCATCTCGTTCCGAGGTGTCGCGAATTTTGGACTGCACATACGATCTCAATGAATGATACTCTTCATCGAAAAATGTGGTTAGGTTGTTTCTATTCTCTGTTTTGGCCGCCATTTAAATAAAGGACTGGTTGTGTGCTTCATTTGTAAAGACGAAGCATTTCAAATCTATTGCATTTTTGGAGCAATTTTTTTTCAGGATGTGTAATTAGCCGGTTGGATGCTTTGTTTCTCAGGGATTTATCGGATTTTGATATTTTTCGGGTTTTTGAATGTATTTTTGGCTCTATGGCAAATAGTGATCGCATTGAGCAATACAGGGATTCCTTTGTTTCATACTTAGACTCAAGGACCAAGTTTGGCGAACCCCAAAATCTGTATCAACCCGTTCAATATATATTGGGGTTGGGAGGGAAGCGCATGCGTCCCGTCCTTACTTTAATGACCGCGGAGTTATTTGGTGCAAATCACAAGATGGCAATGGATGCCGCCCTCGCCATTGAAATGTTCCATAATTTTTCCTTGGTGCATGATGATATTATGGATGATGCCCCCTTGCGAAGGGGAAAAACCACCGTTCATGAAAAATGGGATGTGAACACAGGAATCCTTTCTGGAGATGCCATGTTGATTTTGGCCTACCAATTTTTGGAAAACTATCCACCTGAAGTATTCAAAAAACTCACCATGCTTTTTAGTCAAACCGCTTTGGAGGTTTGCGAGGGTCAGCAATATGATGTTGATTTTGAAACCCGTGATGATGTCACCATTCCAGAATATCTAAAAATGATTGAATACAAAACTTCGGTTTTGGTGGCCGCGGCCATGAAAATGGGAGCCATTGTGGCCAATGCATCGGATAAAGATGCCAATGCCATTTATGAGTTCGGTCGAAATTTAGGTATTGCATTTCAGCTGCAAGATGACTATCTGGATGCTTTTGGAGACCCCAAAACGTTTGGAAAGCAGGTTGGAGGTGATATTATGGTGAACAAAAAAACCTTTTTGTATCTGAAATCCCTAGAAAATGCATCCAAAGAAAACCGGGAAGGGTTGTTGCATCTATATTCCATAAAGCCTGAGGATTCTACCGCAAAAGTGGAAACGGTGAAGGCTATTTTTGAAGAAAGTGGAGCTGTTGAAGAGACCAAAGCTGAAATCAAAAAGTATACAGAAAAAGCGTTCGCCACTTTGGATCAAATGAACCTCCCAGAGGAGAATAAGCAAGCATTACTTCAATTTGGGGAAAGTTTGATGCAACGCAACGTTTAAAATAGTCTTCCCCACAAAGCTTTCAGAAAAGGTTTGGGCTTTGGGGCTGAAACAATTTTCAGTTCGTCCCAGAGGTTGGATTCATTCCCTAGAAACTTTAAAATCAATGAAGCTTTTCTTTTTTGAAAGAGCGATTCAAAAATGGATTGCCCCAAATGATTGTCTTTATAGAGAATGTCCAACAACAACATGTCGTAGAACCGATATCGGCTTCGTTTATAAAACTGAGTAAGTGGTTTTCCTTGCTTTAGATGATTTACCAAACGGTTAATTTGTTGGCTGGTGTTGTAAAAAGTGAATCCAGTGCTTGGTTTGGCCCATCCTCCGGCAACACCAATATGAAATAACCGTTCCGTATTGTGCTGATGAAAGGGATAGCAGGTCATGGGAATGGTACCAAACTCCGTTTCTTGGATAGTGTAGGGAGTGTCGTTGTATTTTTCTTTAATGTATTTTTTGATGGCTTCCTCGTATTCGTTTTTTTCCAAAAGCTGTTCTGAAAACAGCGTGTATTCCACCAAGGCTTCACTTTCAGAAAACGGAAGCACATACATAAATCGCGTATTTCCTTTTTGCGGTATAGAAAAGTCCATAAAAGTAGCTTCGGATGAATTAAATACCGACTGTTCGGTTTTTATGCTCCATCCGAGGAAGTGTTGCTGCAAAACAGGAAATGTCCTTTGCTTTAGAGGGATAGAAGCATCATACAGGCTTGAAAATACCATTTGTCCGGTAAATTTTTGGGATGCCGTGCTTACCTCAACCTCATTTTTCCTTTCTTCAATATGGGTAACCTCTTCTTTAACCAAAGTAATGTTGGGATACGCTTTTACCTTCGGTAAAAAGTGATTGTAAAAGTCAATGCCCTTAAGCATCTTATAGGTGTATGGCACAATGGAAGTAGATTTGTCCAATTCTTGTCCGGCCACATAAATGCTATCCCAAGTTTTGTAGATCAAATCATCGAAATCACCTTTGCCTTTTTCCCAAAAACACCAAGTACGGTCGTTTTTGGATTTGTCATCTTTGTCCAATATCAGAATGGTTTTGGAAGCAAAGAATTCATCCTTGCCCATAGCATCCGCCAATAGCAGACCTGAGGCACCGGCACCTACAATAATATAGTCGTAATAGGACATGAAGTAAAAATAAGCAAAGCAAGCTTAGAAAAAAGAAACTACTTTGCCAAGGGAACTTTACCTGCTACTCACTTTTCCCAGGGATGGACTCAGGCCATGTTTTTCGATATTCGTCCATAGTGGCCTCGTAACTTGTCGCTAAAGAATCCGCTTCCTTTTCAGAATACAAATCTTTAGCCTTTACGAAAAAGTCCTCTTCTTCATCTTCAAGATGATGTTCTACTTTTTCCACCAATTTTTTTAGGGTCGCCAACCAATGGGGAGAACTCATATCGGTGCCGGTTAGCTCCTCGATTAGTTCATCCATTTCATGATGTTCGGCCATACCATGCCGTGCATCTTCCTGCATTTCGTCCGTATCAATTAATGGGGAATAAAAATAGCGTTCCTCAGCAAGGGCATGTACTTCCAGTTCCTTTTTAAGCGTTGTCCAGAGTTCTTTTCTTTCTTCGGAGTCTCCCGATGTATCAATTAGCTTATTGCATAAATCTCGTTGAATATCATGATCTTTTTTAATGGCCTCGTAAATTTTCATCGCAGTATGTGTTTTATGTTTGAAAGTAAATTAGGGGTACGGCCCAAAATTGATTGACCCAAACGATAAAATTTTTGGCGGAAATGTATCATAGGAATTTGGATAGCTAAAATCCAAGGTTGAAACTTCTAAAAACAAAAAGAATTAGGTTGGATGGAATGATTTAGCCTATATGGCCCAAAAGCACATAAACGGCCAATGTGGCCAACACCAAGAATATACTAAAACCCTTTGCGTATTTCCATTGGGTGACATCGACCACCCCAATATCTGTGATGCTAAACGTATTGACCCTGGGTGACCAGCGCGATACCAATAGCATCACCCCGATATTCAACACAAACTCAATGCCCCAAAGATGCACGTAGTGCAAATTTACCTGCAAGATAAAATTGGTGACTACGTAGAAAATCAACCCAAACAACAACCCTACTTTGGCTCCTTTAGCGGAAACCTTTGGTAGAAAGAATCCAGCCAGAATCACAGTGGCCATCGGAATAAAAAAGATGCCATTGAGCTGTTGCAACAACTGGTAGAGTCCTCGAGGCGCATGAGCAATAAATGGGGCAATACCAATGGCAAAAATGGCCAATAAGGCCGAAGTGGTCTTTCCCATTTTCACCAATCGTTTTTCACTGGCGCTTTTGTTCACATATCTTTTGTAGATGCCCAAACTAAATATGGTGGCCGCACTGTTCAAGGCGCTGTTGAAGGTGCTTAATATGGCACCCATCAATACGGCTACAAAAAAACCGGTCATCCAAAAAGGGAGTACTTTTTTGACCAAGCTGGGATATACCAACTCCTTTTGGTCGTAAAACGTTTCGTTGAAATAGTAAAAGGCAATGATTCCGGGGAGAACAATGATCAGGGGAACCAAGATTTTCAACAGCCCAGTATAGAGCAATCCTTTTTGCGCTTCTTTTAGGTTGACAGCGCCTAAAGCCCGCTGGATAATTGACTGGTGCATCGTCCAAAAATAGAGCTGGTTGATGATCAATCCAGTGAACAATACCCCAAATGGCATAATGGCATCGCGGGAACCTTCGCCCACAGAAACTTCATTGCTGATGACATTGAATTTCTCCGGGGCTTTTTCAAAAACTAGTCGCAAGCCTTCAAAAATATGGCCATCCCCAATATTCCAAAGTGCCATAACGGGAATGGAAATGCCCGCTATCAATAAACCAAAACCATTGATAGTATCGGTATACGCTACCATCTTTAATCCGCCGAAAATGGCATAGACCGCACCAATGCAGCCTACGGTGACCACGGTTAACCAAAGTCCTTCATTTTGGGTAATGCCCAGTAGCCCAGAAATGTCAAAAATCTGTTCAATGCTGATGGCTCCTGAGTAAAGAACGATGGGTAAAAGCGTGGAAACAAAGGAAATAATCAACAAAAATGCTATGATGGTCCGGGTGAGGCCATCAAAACGTTTTTCCAAAAATTCTGGGATGGTGGTCAGCCCCATTTTCAAATAACGAGGTGCAAAATACAAGGCGGCAGCTACCAAGGCCAATGCCGATGTGACCTCCCATGCAATGATGATTCCACCATGCTTATACGCATCACCATTCATGCCCACCAAATGCTCAGTGGAAATGTTGGTCAACAGCAAGGAACCTGCAATGACGATTCCAGTTAAGCTTCGCCCTCCTAAAAAATACCCATCTTGGGTGGAAAGCTTGTCCTTTCTTAGTTTCCAGCTAGAATAGGCAGCCACAAAGGCTGTAAAAACAAAAAAACTGATGAATTGTACCATCCGCTAAAACCGAATCGTATCAGGGAGGTATTTAGCGGCCAAATCTTCATAATAAGGGCGTAGTTCCTTTACATTGGGTTTTACAGGTGCCTTGGTATAAAGGTCATACGGGTTGAATTTATTCACCCACTTGAACATTTCATGATCGTGCTTGTCCATCAAGTGGTCGTACGCATGCTCTCGGTGCTGGGCATAAAAACTATGGTACCGAATCATGTAAAGTCCTTCTTCGGGGAGATAGTCTTTCATCACATGGTAGAGGTACTCGTCGTGGCCCCAGGACAGATGCACATTACGCAAGCCGCAGTTTTCTTTGTACACACCTAGTTTGGTGTTGAATTGTTCATTGTCGATATCTGGATTGGCTGAAAAGAATTCTGGATACACAATTTTGTCGGAAAACTGGCAGCCCACTGGGAACGTATCGCCCACCACAGCCCATTGCGGCTCACCGAACAGACAGAGTACTTTGCCCAAATCATGAAGGAATCCTGTCAACACAAACCAATCGGGTTGTCCATCAGCACGAATAGCCTCCGAAGTCTGTAAAAGATGCTGGGTCTGGTCCAAATCAATGTCAGGGTCGGAGTCATCCACTAAGGTGTTGAGATACTCCACGGCATCCCATAATCCCATTTCCCTACGATTGAGCGAAAGGAACTCTTTTTCCTTTTCCATCACAAAATCATAGGTCTGAAAAGTGTGGTTCATCCTGTAGAATTCCTTTACGGTGTCCCGCGCGGGGTCATCGTAGTTTCGGAATTCTTCTTTGGATTTAGTGGGTTTCTCGGGGTAACGTTCCAACAAATCGTCTTCCCAAAGCTCCATCATGTCATGGGCTTCTTTCTTTTGTTCTGGGTTTAGTTTCATTTTGTGCAAATTAAGGGTGTGCACCCTATTCCCCTAAAAGTAGTTTTTTTTTGAATTAAATGCTAAAGGCACAATACTTTACACTTAAATAGTATCTTTTGCATGACGAACCCACCTTGGTGCATCATCAATTTGTTGCCGAAGCAATAGATTGAGTTGGGCCGCATGATGTTGAACATGCCGCATGTTGTAAAGCAAAATTTCAACCACATTATAATCCATGGTTTTGGATTGGTTGGTCCAATGATGTTGAATGGATTCTTTCGATAATTCATGAATCAATGACTTGCATTTTTTTCTGCAATAGCTCAAATATTCAAGAACTTCTGTCTTGCTATAGGTGCGAGGGGGCATTCGATCCTCAAATTCAGATTCATCAAATGGTAGGGGAGGAGTAAAATTCACTGGGTCTGGAGTAAGATAGTAATCCAAAAAGAAGATACAGTGATAGGCATTATACCAAAACTTTTCTTCATTGTCCCAAATGTCCTCAGGGCATAGTGAGATGGCATTTTGTAACATATCGATACTGGCGCCAAATTGGCTCCACAAAATGGATTT
Organism: Flagellimonas iocasae; assembly: GCF_042682725.1. Lineage (NCBI taxonomy): Bacteria > Pseudomonadati > Bacteroidota > Flavobacteriia > Flavobacteriales > Flavobacteriaceae > Flagellimonas > Flagellimonas iocasae. Next base: position 940,953 of record NZ_JBHUHU010000003.1, read on the forward strand.
TAGCTGGTCTGTTTTCATTGGATGGATTTTGAAAGAGGTTTCACAAGATAACTAAACTTTCTCCACGCTAAAAGACCGTATACCGCAACCCAAAAAATCCGCGGATACCTTGGTTTGGCCCATACACATAACCAGGGTCAAACGTTAGCGCATAGGGATTGTCTGGAGTGGCCACAGCATTGCCATTGGCATCAAACGTAACGTTTTTGTCAAAAGGGTCATTGGCGCGTGCAATGATAAAAGGGTTGCCCCTATTTGGTGTCCAATCCAATAAGTTTTTTATTCCGCCATACACCTCAAAATTATTCAGTCCTTTGTAGGTGAACTGAATGTTTTGGATGCTCCATGTGGGTGAATATTCCTGTCTGGGGTCAAGTTCACCCAATAGCGGTAATCGCATGGGGCCGTAAAGATTTCCGGTATAGTCCACTGCCAAATCTAAACTCCGAAACGTATATGAAAGATTCCATGTAGCCGTAATACTCTCGGTTAAGATTTGTCGTCGGGTGACCCCATTTTCCGTATTGCTCACATCCTGCCAAGTGGCCCCTACCAAAAATTTGAGACCGCTTGGAAAAGCAACATCCAAATTGGCACTGATACCTCGGGATATAGATTTTCCATCTAGGTTATCGTAGATAATTTGGTTGGGATTGGTATCGTAATCTGGTAAAATTATATTGGAAAAATGGGTGTAAAATGCGGAGGCATCCAATCCAATGAAGGTACCATTATCGCTATAGATTTTTTTCAGATAGTTGAGGTTGATGTTTATGGAGCGTTCTGGTTTCAATTCTTCGGTGATGATGACCTCTCTGGACCCGGTAAGCGCGGCATGATCTTCCGTAAACAAATTCACCACTCGAAAACCGGTACCAAAATTCACCCGAAAAATATCGTTGTCGGACATTTTCCATTTATAAGCTGCTCTCGGCGTAAAGATGTTACCGTGTCTTTTGTCATAATCGTATCGGAGGCCAGCCAAAAAAGAATGCTTTGGTGCCAATTTAATTTCATCTTGGGCAAAAACACTGGGAATCCATATATTATCCGCCTCTGGGGTGGCAGGCGTATTATCATCATAATAATTATAGCGGATGGCACTTCCAAAAAGCAGGTCATGTCCACCTAGGGATTTATCCCAAGTGAGTTGCGCAAAACCTATACGTTGGTCGGCCAAATATTCGGTATTTCCATACACCGAGTTTTGATTGTGATCATTATAAGAAACGGACAGCAGCACTTTTTCCTCTATGGGCAATTGGTATTTCCCCAAAACCTCCCATCGTCGGGTGTAGATACTTTCCCCATAAATCTCATTTCCACCTCGAAATTCTGGTGTCCATTGCATTTCGCCACCCCAGCGGTCTTCATAAAAAAAGCGGCCGGCCATGGAGAAGATTCTGGATTCGTTTCGTTCAAAATCCCATTTTTGAAAGAGTGAAATTCGGTCTTGCAGGGTCAGATCAGTAAAATTATCCCCGTTGTTATCCACCGGCACATCGTAGTTGAAATAATTAACACCCAGTAGCAAATCGGTTTTATCACCCACTTCGATTTTGCTTCCTACGTCCAAATTGTATTCACCCCATCCGGTGACAAAACCATCCGCGAAAAATTCGGGCGCACTCAACGCATTTTTAGTGATGATGTTGATGAGGCCACCAACCGCTTCACTGCCATAAAGGGTAGAGGCAGGCCCTTTAACGATTTCAATCTGCTCAATAAGCGAATTGGGGATGCCGGTTAGGCCATACACCGTTCCAAGACCGCTTACTATGGGCATCCCATCGATAAGAACCAAGGTGTAGGGGCCTTCCAATCCGTTGATATGGATATCTCCGGTGTTACAGACATTGCAATTGATCTGTGGCCGAACCCCATTTACATTTTGAAGCGCATCAAACACACTGGCAGTGGGATTCTTTTTCAAAAAAGTAGGCGAGTAGACTTCTACCGGCACTGGGCTTTCTAATCGGCTAACGGGTTTTAAGGTTCCTGTTACGACCGTTTCATCTAAACTTTGGGCCGATGGCTCCAGTTGTATGTTGATGATTTTGGCCTCACTTGAACGTAAACTGATTTTGGTTTGATAGGGTAAATAACCCAAGGAAGTCACGAGCAATGTGTAGTCGCCTGGATCAATATTGGTCAACGAGAAGTTGCCATCAATATCCGAAGCAGCACCCTTGTTGGTTTCTTTAAGCAACACATTCGCCAACGGAAGAGGCTCACCATTCTCCGTGACTTTCCCACTTATGGAAGCCAATTGGGCAAAGGAGTGGCTGCTCCACAATGCTAAGCATAGAATGACGATATGTTTACAGATTAATTTCAGGTTATATAAAATTAAATTTAGACAAAACTAAAAATTGGTTTTGACAAATAAAAATGTATTTTTGAAAAAATTATTTTCATGACCCGTTCCGAAGAGAACTATTTGAAGACCATTTTTCATTTGGGAGGCAATGATGCCGTCCCAATAACCACTAATGCCATTGCGGAACAGATGGAGACCAAACCCTCATCTGTGACCGACATGGCCAAAAAATTGGCGGAAAAAGGGTTGGTGAATTACAAAAAGTATCAAGGAGTCTCCCTTACCGAATTGGGAACCAAGACTGCTTTGGGAATTATTAGAAAGCACCGCTTGTGGGAAGTTTTTCTGGTGAAGAAATTGGATTTTTCATGGGATGAGGTTCATGAAGTCGCTGAGCAATTGGAGCATATCAAGAGTGAAAAATTGATTGATAAATTGGATGCGCTTTTGGAATTCCCCAAGTATGATCCCCATGGAGATCCCATCCCTACAAAAGACGGAAAATTTCAGGAGCGCGACGAGCAATTGCTCAGTGAAATGAACGTCAATTCCAAAGGAGTTTGTGTGGGGGTGAAGGATTCATCGGCACCTTTTTTAAAGTTTTTGGACAAGAACCAGATTGCTTTGGGCAAAAGCATCAAGATTTTGGATATTGAGGATTTTGACCAATCGCTTCATATTGAAATGGAAGGGAAAGAGCTTCGAATTTCCCACCAAATTGCATCGAATCTGTATGTAAAAAAGAATGAATAATGGAACACGTTATACACTATTTTCAGACTATTGACCCAATTTTGGCGGCCTTTTACGCCACACTTTTTACATGGGGCCTCACCGCTTTGGGAGCAGCGTTGGTTTTCTTCTTTAAAACCATGAACCGAGCTGTTTTGGATGGAATGCTTGGATTTACGGGAGGCGTTATGGTAGCGGCCAGTTTTTGGAGTCTTTTGGCCCCTGGAATTGAAATGAGTCCAGGTGAAGGTTTCGTAAAAGTGATTCCAGCGGCAACCGGATTTTTATTGGGCGCCGGATTTATATTTGCTTTGGATAAAATATTGCCTCACCTGCACATTAATTTTAAGTTGAGTGAGGCTGAGGGAGTCAAAACGCCTTGGCACCGTACCACTTTATTGACCTTGGCCATCACCTTGCACAACATTCCCGAAGGACTCGCGGTAGGCGTACTTTTTGGTGGTGTTGCTGCCGGTTTTGAAGGGGCAACCATTGGCGGGGCCGTGGCTCTTGCCTTGGGGATTGGCCTACAGAACTTTCCTGAAGGATTTGCTGTTGCCATGCCTTTGCGCAGACAAGGCTTGAGCCGCACAAAAAGTTTTATGTACGGTCAGGCTTCGGCCTTGGTGGAACCCATTGCAGCGGTACTGGGCGCTTGGGCCGTATTGACATTTCAACCCATACTCCCTTACGCCCTTTCATTTGCCGCGGGAGCCATGATTTTTGTGGTAGTGGAGGAGGTGATTCCAGAAACTCAACAAGACCAATACACCGATATCGCCACTATGGGTTTTATCGGTGGATTTATCATTATGATGACCTTGGATGTCGGCCTTGGATAATCAAATTTATCCGCCAATCAAGTCAAAGACACCCTTGGTCAAAAACTGGTCAGTTTCAGTAAGGCTTGTTGAAATTACCTCGGTATAGCCACCGTAAGTGCTTCCTTGCTTAATGGCTACACGCTCAAAGGTGTACCCCCCATCTTGTTTTTCAACCAACTTTAATACATAAAAATTTCCTTCGGATTCGATGACGGCTTCTTCAGGTAAAGACCATGTTTTAGTGGTATCGGTCATGATCAAGGCATCCACAAACATGCCGGGAAGAAAATTTCCCTGTTCGTGTTCCAAATGCCCATGGACCTTAATGGTTCTTTTAGCATCATCAATGGAAGTACCCACCAAATGGACTTCGGCCTTAAAGGCATCTTCGGAGGCTTCCGGAATTCTGAATTCAATTTTTTGCCCTTTCTTCACTTTTAAGATGTCTTTTTCAAAAACGGTAAGCTCCAGATGAACGTGGTCATTGTTCACAATTTCCAAAATCTCCGTTGCTGGGGAAACATAACTTCCTTTGGCTATGTTCATTTTTGTAATACTGCCCGAGATGGGAGCATAAATGGCGGCTTGGGATGAAATATTCCCTTGCTCCACCTTGCTTGGCGAAATATTCAGCATCTGTAGTTGTTCGCGTAATCCTTGGTAGCGGGCCTTGGCTGTTTCATAGTTGCTTTTGGCCTGAAGGAAATTCTTTTGGGAGGCAATTTTTTCATCAAAAAGGGTCTGGTTTCTTTCGAACTCTGTTTTTAGGAAATCCAGTTGGTTATACACCTCTAAATAGTCTTGTTGCATTTGTACAAATTCCTGATTCTCCAGAATGACCAAAAGCTGACCTTTTTTTACTTGGTCACCTATCAATAAAGAGGTTTGCTTTACAAAACCACCCATAAATGCGGTAACGCTCGCTCTGTTTTCTGGTGGAACATCGATCATTCCAGAGGTTTCCACCATTTTGGGGAATGTTCTCCTTTCCATGGCGCTTATGGTAAGATCATTGGTGTTGAATTGATCTTGGGTTACTATGATGTCTGTTTTTCCCCTTGTTTCTGCGGAAGACGAATCTTCATTGTTCTTATTGCCACAGCCCATCAATAGAAGGATAATGGCGACGAATTGAAATATATTTTTCATGATTAAAATGTTATTGTCAAGTAATTAATGGCGATTACAGTTTGATTGTATTGATTGAGAATATCCAAGTAATTGATTTGGATATCGTAGGCGTTTTCCAAGCTTTGGATGTATTGGAAAAAGTCGATTTCTCCGTTTTGAAAGTTCCCGGTAGCCGCTTTTAAAATCTGGTCCGAAAGTTGACCACCTTCATCTTCATAATAGGAAAGTTCCTTGGCTTGTTGGTCCAACTGACCCAGCAACGTTTTGTAACGCTGGTTCATGGACACCGTGATCTCGGTATTCTCCATCTCGGTTATTTGCATCTGGATTTTGGACGATTTTACCTTGCTGCTATGCCCAAAGAATAAAAGGGGAATACGAACCCCCAGTTGAACGCCATACAATGATGCACCCAGTCCGCTATTGGTACCTTGAAAGTATTGCAAGTTAAGGTCCGGCAACAATCTATTTTCCTCCAAGCTTTTCTGCGCATTGCTCAACTCTTGCCGATTGTCCAAAAATGAAGCTTCTGTTTCCATCATACCTTGGGAATTCAAGACCATGAGTTTTTCTGGTTTTTCATCAATGATATCCAAGGAATCTTCACTTTGGACCAAACTCATAATTTTACCATGCGCAGTCAAAATTTGCTGTTTGATTTTGGAGTAGGTGTTTGCTATCTGTCGTTGCTTTGCGGTTGCGGTGACTTTTTCCAAATAATTGGTCTCACCCAATTCAAAACGTCTTTGGGCCGCATGCGCAAATGAGCCATAAATGCTATCCAAGGTTTTGTAAAGCTTTGCTTTTTGATTCAACGTTTGGTACTCATAATACGCATAGCTCAACGATTGGTACAATTGCTTCTTCCGAATCTCAAAAGATGATTTTTGTAGCTCATAGTTTGATTTTTGAAGCCTGTTCTTGGCACCATACACCGTAGGAAACTCAAACTGCTGTTGTGCCCCAAAAACTTTTAGGGGTTCCCCGTTGAGCGCAAGGTTGTTTTCATCGTAATGGTAATAAATATCCGTTTTATCGAACTGAAATGCAGTTCCCTTTAAAGTTTCCGCTTGATCTACCAACAAAGATTCAGCCTGTATCCCTTTGTTATTTTCAAGGGAAAGTGACATTAAATCCTCTAGGTTCAATTGGGTTTGTGAAAACCCAGAAGCCGCAATCAAAAGCAATAGTAGGGTAAGCGTGTTCTTGTTGATTCTGCGCTCTCTTCTTCTTTTTCTCATTCCGCGGAATTTAATGTTGTGGGTGTAAGCATATAAAACAGGAAGAACCACCAAAGTAAGCATGGTAGCCGTTACCAATCCACCAATAACAACAGTGGCCAAGGGACGTTGTACTTCAGCACCAGCGTTTGTGGACACTGCCATGGGCAAGAACCCTAATGCCGCCGCCGATGCAGTCAATAGAACGGCCCGCAATCTGTCTTTTGTTCCTTGTTTAATGAGGTCTTCCATAGAATCGAAGTCTTTTCCTTTGAGTTCTTTGAAGTGCTCTATGAGCACAATACCGTTCAACACCGCAATACCGAATAGGGCAATGAACCCAACCCCTGCGGAAATACTAAAAGGCATATCGCGTAGCCAAAGTAAAAGCACACCTCCCACGGCTGATAATGGAATGGCCGAGAAAATCAGCAAAGCTTCTTTCACCGAACCAAAAGCAAAATACAGCATGATGAAAATGAGCAATAATGCAATGGGGACAGCAATCATTAAGCGGGCTTTGGCGTTTTGCAAGTTTTCAAATTGACCGCCATAGGTGATGGTATAACCTGGGGGCAAAGTGATGTTTTTATTGATCAATAGTTGCACATCGTCAACCACAGATTGTAGGTCACGGTTCCGAACATTTATCCCCACAACGATTCTACGCTTGGTGTCATCCCTTGAGATTTTGGCCGCTCCTTTCTGATAGGTGATTTCGGCCAGCTCACTCATGGGGATTTTACCACCGTTGGGGATGTCCACATATAGATTCTTGAGATTGGAAATATCCTGACGGTTTTCCGCGTCCAATCGGACGGCCATATCAAATTGACGTTCTCCTTCAAAAACGCTGCCTACAATTTTACCAGCGAAACCCATCGCAATCATTTCGTTGAGGTCGGCAATGTTGAGCCCGTGACGTGCAATTTTTGCTCGGTCGTAGGAGACATTCATTTGGGGCAGCCCTTCCACTTTTTCGACGGTAATGTCTGATGCTCCTTCTACATTTTGGATAAGGGTTTTGATTTCATTTGCCTTTCTGTTCAATGTTTCCAGATTTTGCCCAAATATCTTGATGGCGATATCGGCACGAACCCCGGTAATCAGTTCATTGAAACGCATTTCAATGGGTTGGGTAAATTCAACCTCCATACCAGGAATAACCGCAAGTGCTTCTTTGAACTTGTCCGCAAGTTCATCCTTGGTTTCAGCGGATACCCATTCATCTTTTGGCGCCAAGGCAATGATCACGTCGCTTTCTTCCATCGACATGGGGTCCGTTGGCACTTCTGCTGCACCAATTCTGGTTACTACTTGTTTTACTTCGGGAAACTGATCTAATAAAATCTGTTCAATTTTTGTAGTGGTCTCCACCGTTTTGGCCAAAGAAGTCCCAGTTTTAAGTATGGGCTGAATTACAAAATCGCCTTCGTCCAAGGTGGGCACAAATTCACCGCCCATGGTGGTAAACAACAAAATGGCACCAACCAAAAGTGCGGCAGCAAGAGAAAGCACCAATTTTTTAGTTCTCATGGCCCAATCAATGACCGGTTCGTATTGTTTGTTGATCCAGTTGACCAATCGAGTGGAGATGCTTTTTGCTGACTCTTTGGAGGGTTTTAAAAACAAGGCAGACGCTACTGGAACATAAGTGAAACAGAGTAAAATGGCTCCCAGTAGTGCAAAACTGAAGGTCAATGCCATGGGTTTGAACATTTTACCTTCAACCCCGCTCAAGGATAGGATGGGGATAAAAACAATCAAGATGATCAACTGCCCAAAAACAGCGGAGTTCATCATTTTTGTTGCTCCCTTTAAGGTGATGTCATCTTTGATGGACTGCACATCAGTTTTTCCCAAATTGGCAATTTCAGCCTTCCTTTGGGTGATTTGGAACGCAATGTATTCCACGATGATCACCGCTCCGTCGATAATGATTCCAAAATCAATAGCGCCAAGACTCAACAGGTTTGCATCCACCCCAAAAATATTCATGAGGGTAAGGGCAAACAATAAGCATAATGGAATAACGGATGCAACCACAAGCCCCGAACGCCAATTGCCCAGAAGCAATACAACCACAAAGACTACGATCAAACAACCTAAGATCAAGTTTTCGGTTACGGTAAAAGTGGTACGTCCTATAAGTTCACTTCGATCCAAAAATGGATTGATGTATACTCCTTCGGGCAAGGATTTGGATATGGTGGCCACCCGTTCCTTAACGGCTTCAATTACCCGTTTGGAGTCGGCATCTTTTAGCATCATAATTTGGCCGAGTACTTTTTCACCTTCCCCGTTGCCGGTGATGGCCCCAAAGCGAGGAGCACTGCCAAATCCGACCTTGGCCACATCCTTTATATATATTGGGATGCCATTTCTTGTGGTAACGACGATGCTTTCGATGTCCTTAAGGCTACCCACCAATCCTTCACCTCGAATAAAGTACGCTTGGTTTACCTTTTCAATATATCCACCACCGGTTACACTGTTATTCATTTCCAATGCGGCGAACACTTCTTTGGCAGTAATATTAAGCGCATTTAACTTCTGGGTCTGGATGGCCACTTCATATTGTTTAAGACGACCGCCCCATGTATTGACTTCCACGACACCTGGAATTCCTGAAAGTTGGCGTTTTACAATCCAATCTTGGATAGTTCGGAGTTCTGTGGCATCGTATTGATCCTTATACTCGGGTTCCACATCCAGAATATATTGGTAAATTTCTCCCAAACCGGTGGTAATGGGTCCCATTTCCGGGGTCCCGAAACCTTCTGGAATTCGGCTTGAGGCAGATTTAATTTTTTCTGCAATCAATTGCCTGGGTAAATAGGTGCCCATATCATCCTCAAAGACGATGGTAACGACCGACAAACCGAACTTTGAAACCGAACGGATTTCTTTTACGCCAGGCAAGTTGGCCATTTCCAGTTCCACAGGATAGGTGACAAATTGCTCCATATCTTGCGTGGACAGGCTGTTGGAAGTAGTTAAAACCTGTACTTGGTTATTGGTGACATCGGGCACTGCCCCGATAGGTATTTGTGATAGGGAATATAAACCTACAAAGGCTATAAACGCTGTAAATAGGAGAACAATGAACTTGTTCTTTATACTAAAGTTGATAATTTTTGAAAACATGATTCATAGGGAATAGATAGCATTATAAATTCAATAAGGCTTCCGAAAAAGAGTTCAGCAGGGCTGAAAACTATGAACTATGCTTGTTTGGGTGGCTGAAACAGACCATCTTCCCATATTTGGGAATAGGACATGTCATAATGGAAATTACCCGAGTTTGAATTGGGTATTTCGGCACGAGTTTCCAAAATAGGTTTAGGACTTACCATAAAAACAACAAGATGGGAACAATGGGATTGGTGTTGAAAGGGTAAACTTTCATGTTCCTCTTGTTCTTCTTGATGTTTCTGACTATGCTCCGTTTTTTCCTCCCCGTAATGTTTCGATACAAAGGTGAGGAAGTTATCGCTGTACGTTTCTTGGTGAAATTGATAGTGTTCCACAAGCGAACCCAGCTCCACCAAATCTTTGAAATGGATGTTGATGCTCTGCAAAAAGATGAGCATGGAGAGCGATATGGAAAACAATCGTAACATTGAAGGCATAAAATTACAAATTATGCCATGCACATGAATGGATGGTAACTAATTTAGAATCAGTCTGATTTTATGGTAAAACTCTCAATCCATCTTTAAAATGACGGCCTGATAGGGTAATAAACGCACTGTTTTGTCAGTAATGTCCAAATCAGTGTAGTTGTTGATCACAACCGTAGATGGATTCCCATCCAAGTTTAGGTCGAAAGTGGTGTCTTCCTCAGAAAAATTAAGTAGGACCAACATCTTTTCGTCACCCAATGTTCTGGTATACGCATACACCGTAGGGTGCTCGGGTACCACCAGTTGATAGTCACCATAGACCAATACGGGATTTTCTTTGCGCAGTATGGTCATTTTTCGAAAATGGTTCAATACGGAGTTTTCATTGGAATTTTCCTTCTCCACATTCAATTCCATATAGTTTTCATTGACCGGAAGCCAAGGGTCACCTTCAGAAAATCCAGCGTTTTTGGTAGCATCCCATTGCATGGGTGTGCGACCATTATCGCGTGAGCTAAAATTCAATAGTTCCATGAACAGTTCCATATCTTCACCTTCGTCCAATGCTTTTTGATAACCATTGATGGCCGCAATGTCCTGGTACTGTGAAATGGAATCAAAATCAATATTGGTCATGCCCAACTCATCCCCATAATAGCAATAGGGTGTACCGCGCATGCTCAGAAGAAACGTGTTCAAGAGTTTGGCCGATACGTCCCGGTATGCTTCACTATCATTTCCCCAGCGGCTCACCATTCGGGCTTGGTCATGATTGGCCAAGAAAATGGAAAGCCAACCATCATGGGCAAATTCTTGGTCCCATTTGGTAAAGACCTCCTTCATAGTGGCCAAATCATACCCTTTGTATTTTGGGATGTCCACCCCTTCAAAGGCATAGGCCATGTTCAATTCGTTGCGGTCTTGGTCTACCAGTTCGTGGGCATCCTCAAAATTTCGTCCGGCACCTTCTGAAACACTCATCACATCATATTTGCTGAAAACGGCTTGGTTCATCTCTTTCAAGTATTCATGTAGCCCATCTTGCATGGCGTAATATTGAATGAAATCCTTTTCAAAACCATCTGGAAACTTGGGATAGGTGGTGTCCTTCGCCGCAAACTGAAAGGCATCCAACCGAAATCCATCCACCCCTTTATCTGCCCAGAACTTCATAATATCATACACCTCTTGGCGCACTTTTGGGTTGGACCAGTTCAAATCGGGCTGTTGTTTGGCGAAGTAATGCAAGTAATAAGCATTGGTCAACGAATCGTATTGCCAAGCATCTCCTTTGGCATCGAACAAACTATAGCGATAGGGCGGATTCCCCTTTTCAGCGGGCCACCAGTGGTAGTAATCCCGATAGGGATTGTCTCGTGAACTTCGGGATTGTTTGAACCATTCGTGTTCATTGCTACTGTGGTTGACCACAATATCCATGACCAGTTTAATACCCCTTTGGTGCATGCCGTCCATCATTTGGTCAAAATCTTCCATGGTGCCGAATTCTTCCATGATGTTTCGGTAGTCGCTGACATCATACCCATTGTCTGCATTGGGGGATGTATAAATAGGATTGAGCCAAACGGCGGTTACACCAAGACTCTGGACGTAGTCCAACTTTTGAATGATGCCCTGTAAATCACCCACGCCATCACCATCGGAATCCTTAAAACTCCTCGGATAAATTTGGTAGACAATGGCCTCTTTCCACCATTTTTGATCTTGTGCGGGCATAGCTTCTTTTTGCTTTGAGCTGTCTTTGCATGCGCTCACTACAAGTAGAACCGCGAGGATGCATACTCCGTATTTGAACCAAGTCTGTCCCATCATGTTAATTTTATGGCTTCCTTTAAAGATAGCACATTTTGAGGCCAGCATCAATTTTTGCTTACTCCAAACTTTATTGCTTGATATTTATGGGCATATTGATGTTGTTTTTCTCCATAATGGCTTGGATTTTTGGCAGTTGCTTGTCCAAAGCCTCATTCAATTTGGCCATGTGCATATCCAGCTCTTTTGAAAGTTCATCATAAACCTCATAAGCCGCATCCGTGGGTTTGGCATCGCCTGTTTCAATGCTTCGCTGAAGGGCGTTGAGTCTATTGTTCAACTTTATGGGGAAGTTTAGTGGGTCTTGGCCCGACTGGTTTTTCGTTTGATATAGATCTTCCTCAATCTCAGTTAAGGTGCCCGTAAAATCTTCGGACAACTTTTTAAATTGTCTGCTGGAAATTCCCTTGCCCAAACTATCCAATTGCTTTCGAATTTCCCGAATTTTTATGACCGCCTCATTAGCAATCGTGGCCTTTTCAGTGATTTTCGAAGCCAACTCAAATTGTGCTTGAAGGTCAGCCGCGGTCACTCCTTTTAAATTAGGGTCCATGGTGATGTCAAAAGGTGTGGTTGCCACCACTTCTTCACCCACTTTCATACGAATTTTATAGGTGCCCAGTGGAGCAATAGGTCCTCTATCTGCCTTTGCGCCCCAGATGATGATGCCATCAAAAGTGGTAGGCCCTGGATAACGAAGGTTCCATGAAAAATTGTTTAAACCTTTGGCTGTAGTGGGTTTGGTGGTATCGTTGCCGCCATACCAAGAGGAACTGCTTTTTTCTTCATATTTGGGTTGACTTCCACCGAAAGCATCAATCAAGTTGTCATTCGCATCCAGAATTTCAAAGGTGATGGAATCCACCTGTTCTTGAAGACGATATTGGAAGGTAGCGTCATAAATACCTCTAATGGCAGCTGTGGGTTTGAACAAGGTTTGTTTTTTGGTAAGTAACTCATCTGAATATTCCCGGAAGGGTTGAATGTCATCCAATATCCAGAAACCTCTACCGTGCGAACCCAATACCACATCGTTGTCCTTGATGACCAAATCCCGGATAGGTGTATCGGGCAAATTCAGTTGTAGAGATTGCCAATCATCTCCATCGTTGATGGAAAAGTAAACCCCATGTTCTGTGGCTAAAAACAGTAATCCTTCCCTTTCATGATCTTCACGGATGGCGCGGGCAAAATGACCAGGGGCTATTCCATTGATGATTTTGGTCCAGGTTTTACCAAAATCGTGGGTTTTAAAGACATAAGGCTCGCGGTCGTCCACTTGATATCGGTTAGCGGCCACATACAAAGTACCTGGGTTATGGGTCGACTCTTCAATAATGCTTACTCTGGAGAACTTAGGGAGGTCGGTCGGAGTAATATCCGTCCAGTTTTTTCCGCCATCTCGGGTGATGTGGATTTTTCCATCATCAGAACCTGCCCAAATGGTATTGATATCGTGGTTTGATGGAGCCAAAGCAAAAACAGTAGCGTAGATTTCAGGTCCATTCATATCATTGGTAATCACACCTCCCGTTTTTCCCAAAGTTGCAGGGTCTGCATAGGTAAGGTCTGGACTGATTTTCTCCCACGTTTGTCCATCATTGGTAGTTTTCCAAACATGCTGCGAACAGGTATACATTACACTGGGGTCCTTTGGCGCAAACATGATTGGGAAGGTCCATTGCCAACGCTCTGGCAGGGCACTTGCGGGCTCTCCAGAGAAAAACCGCGGATACACTTGAATATCCCTAATCTGTCCATTGCTTCGGTCGTATCGTGTAAGCAATGCTCCTTGACTTCCTGCATAAAAAATATCGGGATTGGTTGGGCTTTGGGTAATCCATCCGCTTTCACCACCTCCCACGGCATAGTACCATCCGTGATTTGCCCCCATTCGAGCCTGCATAAAGTCCCATCCTTCACTTGGCATGGCCAAAGTGGTATTGTCCTGTTGCGCTCCCACTACGTGGTAAGGCACATCACTAGTGGCCATGACATGGTAGAACTGTGAGGTAGGATAATCTTCTTCGGTCCACGTTTTTCCACCATTGATGCTCACCGTTCCTCCACCATCATTGGAACTGATCATTCGGTCTGGGTTGTTTGGGTCAATCCACAGATCATGGTTGTCGCCATGGGGAACTTCAATTTCAACATCAAAGGTTTTTCCGCCATCCGTCGATTTATGGAAATCCACATTCAAGCCATACACCACATCTTTATCTTTTGGGTCGGCATAAATTCGGGAATAGTAAAAAGCACGTTGTCTCAATTTACGCTCATTGTTGGTGAGTTCCCAAGTCTTTCCGGCATCATCGGACCGAAAAACACCTCCTTCATTGGCTTCCACAACGGCCCAAACCCGGTTTGAATCAACCGGAGAAACGGTTACCCCAATCTTTCCGATGGGTCCTTTGGGCATTCCTGGATTTTGGGTAAGGTCGGTCCATGTTTCCCCACCGTCAGTGGATTTCCACAATTTACAATCGGGTCCACCACCCCACATTTTCCATGCCTTTCGATATACTTGCCAAGTACTGGCGTACAACACATTTGGATTGTTTCGGTCAATGATTAGGTCAGCTGCACCAGCCTTGGGGCTGACATACAACACTTTTTTCCAAGTTTTTCCACCATCTGTGCTTTTAAAAACCCCGCGCTCTTCATTGTCTCCATACGGATGTCCGAGTGCGGCAACATACACAATGTTCTCGTTGGTTGGGTCCACCCGAACCCGTGCAATGGCCTGAGTTTCTTTTAAACCGAGATGGGTCCAGGTTTTTCCACCATCCGTTGTTTTGTACACCCCATCACCTTGGGTGATACTTCCCCGCAACTGGGTTTCTCCCATTCCGATATAAACCACATCAGGATTGGTCTCTGCCACTGCAACGGCCCCGACAGAGGAGCTCGTGACTTGGCCATCGGTTACACAAGACCAGGTATTTCCACCATCAATGGTTTTCCAAAGACCTCCTCCGGTAGCACCAAAATAGTATTCGTTTGGACGGGATGGACTTCCGGCGCATCCCAAGGAACGACCACCGCGGTTGGGGCCAATATTTCGCCACTCAAATCCGCTGTAAAAACTGGTGTCCACAGCTGTAGTATTTTGGGCATTTTGGAATTGAATAAGAAGAATGGAGAGAAAAAAGGTAAGTATTACCTGAATCCTCGTTGAGGTTGGGTGAGATTTCATCATGTAAAATTGAGTTGTTAGTCGAACCCCAATTTACTGAAACTTTTTGAATCGATTCAAAGTTGAATAACGGTTAAAGGCGATTTATTTAACATGAAGTTCTTCCAAAATCATGGAATAGTCGTGCTGAAGGTCTTCGTGAAGCGCTGGTATTTTCTTTTCAATATAGTCCAACTGGCGATTGTATAGATTTTTGAGGGTCGTGTTCCGTTGTATGGAGGGGCGAAACGACTTCAATTTTTCACAGAAGTACAATAACAATTCCACTTCGGTGGCCTTGTCACCCGAATAGCGGGCATACTTTTTTAGCGTCCGAAGGATTTTCCGAACACTTTTTTTAATGTAGAAATAACTGTTGACGTTGATTTCCGCGAACATGGTATCCACTTCTTCTTTTACCGCTTGAACATAACCTTCTTCACTATCAGATTCAAAAAGTAGGTAGGTGAGCAGTTCTTTGTTCTCCTTTTTAAAGCGCGCCAATCGAAGGCAGAGTTGCGTTACTTCTTCTTGCGATTTAAACTGGAGTTCTTTTTTGATTTGAGCAACGGTGGCAGCCTTCATAGATTAACTTCTTAGGTAGGATGCGCCGTTTACATCAATAATGGTTCCTGAGGAATAGGCCGCTTCATCCGAAGCCAAAAATAGAATGGCATGGGCCACTTCTTCCGGGCGGGCCATGCGCTTAAAGGGGGATTCCCGTAAAAGATTTTCGCGTTCTTCAGGGGTAAGGGTCTTGGCTGCCATTTCGGTTTCGGTAAAACCGGGGGCGACCACACCGACATAAATGTTATGGGGCGCCAATTTTTTGGCCAAGGATTGACTCATGGCGTTCAAGGCAGCCTTGCTGGCACCATAGGCAGGCTTTGTGGGTTCACCACGGAAAGCACCTCTAGAGGAAACATTGACAATATGACCTCCGCCGGTTTTTATCATAGCCTGGGCGGCCCAATAGCAGAGATTAGCTACGGCAAAAAGGTTGGTTTCAAAGGTTTTTTCCCAAGCATGGGTCCAATGGTCAAAATCAACCGAATCAATTTCATGGAAAATGGAAATCCCTGCATTGTTCACCAACACATCCAAACGTCCAAATTTGGTAACAAAATCATTGATCAAGGCTTCGGTCTCTGACTTTTGGGAAATATCTCTCTTGAAAAGTTGATGCCCTCCACCGGGCAATTCCTTCAACGTGTGTTCGGCAGCTTCATCATTGCTTTTATAATTAAGTCCAACTTTTGCGCCTTTTTTGGCAAAGGCCATAGCAGTTGCTTTTCCGATGCCTCTGGAAGCACCTGTCACAAGCACATATTTGTTGGTGAAATCCATTAATGTGGTTTTGTACAAAGGTCAATCTTAATTCACAATTCTAAAAATTAATCAAGGTTAGGATTGACTTCTGAAGATATCATTTGGTGTATAGTCCGATTTCTTATCAAAGTGTTTTTGTAATAAAACAAAATACCATTGATGAGCAATCGTTTTAAGTCTATTGCGTTCAAAACAAAAATTTCATCGTCTTTGCTCATACTACTTTTAGAGCCTTTAAAAATGCCTCCCTCTATCTCCAATAGTTTTGGGCCAATGGTTTGTCTTGTATACGTCTCGTCTGCGGCCAATTGCTGGTTGGTATAGTTGTTTAGATCGTTATAATAATTGAACAATGAATCCACTATGGATTGATTTGATATCAATTCCAACTTCCCCGTTGAAATCAAATTGTCGAAAGTGGATGTTTGGGGTTGAAATCTAAACAGGCCAATAAGTGAACGGAACATATTTTCGCTTGTGAAATCTTTGAGCTTTTTATCTCGTATTAGAGCTTCCAAACTATTCAAACTGTCCAAGGTGAAATTCAATTGTCGCATTCTATTGCTCAAATAAACCGTGTCTTGTACCAAGTTGACCTGAAGTTTTTTCAAATAAAATTGTTCCTCGTTTCTGCTAATTTTTTCTTGGTTCCAAGTGTTGATTTGCAAGGCCAACAATATTCCAATAACTACCAAAACAATTTCACCAATGGCATAAAGGAGATAATTGGTGAATTTGTTCTCTGATAACAGCGTTTTTCGGATTTTCTGAAAAATCTTGGGCATGGCGGTTCTTTGTCCTAAATATAATAAGTAATGTATTGTTGTGCTGCTAAAAATGGTGGTTGTTGAAATCAGATGTTTCCGTTACCTTTAAAATCTTCAAAAATCAGAACCATGCGCAAACTATTTCTTTTCCTTTTCATTGGAGCGTTTATTCAGTTTTCTTCAGCACAAAAAAAGGACTTTTCCTATCTTGATATTTTTGACCTGCAATACGTAAATGACCCTCAAATTTCACCAAATGGCGAATGGGTGGTTTATCAACGAATGGCTTTTGATATCATGAACGATAATACCTCTGGAAACCTTTGGCTGATCAAAACGGATGGAAGTCAAAACCAAAAGCTTACTGGAAGGGAGGTTGGCGAAAGTAATCCCCGATGGTCACCCAATGGAGACCGAATTGCATTCACAAGCAGCACGGATGAAGGTTCTGAAATTTATATGTACTGGGTAGGCACGGGTAACGTGGCGAAATTGACCCAACTTCCGTTCAGTCCTAGTTCCTTGACGTGGTCCCCAGATGGTCAGCAACTGACCTTTTCCATGAATGTGCCTGAAGCACCACCCGTCATTGCCAAAATTCCAGCGAAACCCAAAGGTGCAAAATGGGAAGAAGCGCCAAGAATCACAGACCGTTTGTATCACGAAGCGGATGGTAGAGGGTACATTGCCCCAGGGTTCAACCACATCTTTGTGGTTCCTGCCAATGGAGGTGCTCCACGCCAGATTACTTCTGGAAATTGGCATCACCGAGGTACCTTGTCTTGGTCCAAGGACGGATCTAAAATTTATTTTTCAGCGAATAGAGTGGAAGATTGGGAATACCGTTTCCGAAACAGTGAAATCTATTCAGTGGAAGTAGAAACCGGAAATATTGTGGCCCTGACAGACCGCAATGGACCCGATAGTGACCCTCAGGTTTCCCCAGATGGAAAATACATTGCTTATGTGGGTTATGAGGATAAGGTGCAGGCGCATCAGACGGATAAATTGCACATCATGAATGTGGATGGGAGCAATCAACATGTCATTTCCGAAGGATTGGATAGGTCCGTTGCAGACATCAAGTGGAATGCAAAAGGGGATGGGGTATATGTCTATTATGATGATAAAGGAAATGGAAAAGTAGGGCTGATTTCCCTTGACGGAAAGACCACAAAGCTTGTGGACAATGTTGGGGGTACTACTTTGGGCAGACCCTATTCCGGCGGTTCGTACAGCGTTTCCAATAATGGCACCATTGCCTACACCCAAACACGACCTGAGTACCCAGCCGATTTGGCCATCCTAGCGCCAAAATCAAAACGTGTGGATAGAATTACCAGCCTAAACAATGCATTGCTCAACTACAGAAACTTGGGTACGGTAGAGGAGATTTGGTACAAATCTTCAGTGGATGGACGTGATATTCAGGGTTGGGTGATGTTTCCTCCCAATTACGACTCAAACAAAAAATATCCGTTTATGGTGGAGAACCATGGCGGGCCCATTGCCAATTATGGTGACCGATTTTCCATAGAAATGCAACTCTATGCCGCTGCGGGCTATATCGTTTTCTATCCGAATCCAAGAGGAAGTACCAGCTATGGCGAAGAGTTTGCCAACTTGTTGTACAATAATTACCCCGGTGAGGATTACAATGATGTGATGGATGGAGTGGACTTCTGTATTCAAAAAGGCATCGCCCATGAAGACCAATTGTTTGTGACCGGAGGTAGTGCTGGAGGAATCATGTCGGCCTGGATCATAGGCAAGAATAACCGTTTTGAAGCGGCCGTGGTGGCCAAACCGGTAATGAATTGGATTAGCAAGACTTTGACAGCGGATAACTATTTTTATTATGCCGAAAACCGGTATCCCGGTCAGCCTTGGGAAAATTTTGAAGGGTACTGGAAATTTTCTCCCCTTTCGCTCGTTGGTAATGTACAGACCCCAACGATGGTGATGGTGGGGATGAACGATTTGCGAACACCTCCCAGTGAGGCCAAGCAACTGTATCATGCCCTAAAGCTTCGGAAAATTGAGACCGTTTTGGTGGAAATTCCCGGAGCGGGTCATGGAATTGCCAACAAGCCGAGCAATTTAATGACCAAAGTGGCCCATACCCTTGCTTGGTTCGATAAGTTTAGAACAGATAAAGAAAATGAATAAGAAGAAAAGACATTGGTTGTGGAACCTACTCATTGTTCTAACACTGATAGTCTGTTTGCTTGCCTTTGTGGCCCATTACAAAAATTGGTACAGTGTTGAGGAAGGGCAATTCAGCATTTTTTCAGGAATATATCGCCAACAAATACCCATATCTGAAATAGACAGTATCCTCTTCGAAGCAAAACTGCCAGAAATGGAACGTTCTTCTGGATTTTCTTGGATGGCCAAGGAGAAAGGGGTATTCAAGGATTCCATTCACCATACCAAAGTCTATGTTTTTGTGGATGATTTACGGCAACAAAAGATAAAACTGGTGCACCACGACTCGCTTAAACTGTATTTTAATACCCAAGATAGTCTGGAGACCCAAAAAATATATGCTATTTTGCAAGCCAAAATGCAAGACAACCTCGAAACGTCAAAGTAGAATCTTTAGTAATTCTTCCTAACCATGAGAATGATTTTTTTCGGGATTTTGTTGTTGCCCTTGTCGCTTTTCGCGCAGAATACAATTTCGGTATATGTAAAAAATGTGGATTCCACCAATGGCCATGTCAAAGTGGCCCTATATGACTCCGATGAGACCTTTTTGTCGTTCGACAAGGTGTTGAAATCGGGAAGTGCTCCAGCACATAAAGGAATCGTTACCCTGCAAATAGAGGATTTGCCGATAGGGGAATATGCGCTAGCCGTCTTCCATGACGAAAATGGAAACGGAAAGCTGGACACCAATTGGTTGGGCATTCCAAAAGAAAAGGTAGCTTTTTCCAGAGCAAAAATGAAGACTTTTGGACCGCCCAAATACAAGGAGTGTGCGTTTCAGGTCAACTCAGATTATGAGATCAGTATAGATCTTTAAAAAACAACAAACTATGGGGACTATTTTTTTGACACAG
Organism: Flagellimonas iocasae; assembly: GCF_042682725.1. Taxonomy (NCBI): domain Bacteria; kingdom Pseudomonadati; phylum Bacteroidota; class Flavobacteriia; order Flavobacteriales; family Flavobacteriaceae; genus Flagellimonas; species Flagellimonas iocasae. Next base: position 960,978 of record NZ_JBHUHU010000003.1, read on the forward strand.
CTGATGGGAGCCGTTTATGGACTTTTGGCTGTCGTATTTGGCGCTTTTGGTGCCCATGCCCTAAAAAAGAAATTGACCCCCGAACTGCTTCATAGTTTTGAGACAGGGGTCAAATATCAAATGTACCATGCGATTGTGTTGTTGGTCCTAGGCTTCAACCTTAGTTTTGATGGACCGTTGGATTCGGCCATTGTCAACTGCTTTATTTTTGGGACGCTTTTGTTTTCTTTTAGTATCTATGCTCTTTGCTTGGGAGCGGCAAAAGGAAACAAACCCCGTTTTTTAGGCCCTGTGACCCCGCTCGGGGGACTACTTTTGGTCATTGGATGGGCCTTGTTGCTCTATTCCTTCGTTGCCAATTTAATTTAAATCAGTTTAAAAGTAGTTTGTCAATCTCCTTTTCAATACTGTTTTCTCCTTCGTAAAACCCGACGAACGATTTAACCACTACTCCATTTTTATCAATCAAAAAGGAGTTTGGAATGGCGGTAACGGCATACTTGTGTACATTTTCACTTTTCATTCCATTTAAATCCGATATGTTCAACCAAGAGATTTTATCATCCAGACTGGCTTTTTTCCACCATTTCATTTTGGTGTCAAGAGAATAGCTTATAAGTTTAAAGTCTTCTTTATCATATTTATCCACCAACTTCGGAAATTCCTTTTTGTTCTGTTGCCGACAGGGCACACAGCCCGTCCCCCAGAAATCCAATAGAATTACTTTTCCATAGTAATCGGACAATCTGTGCTCAACACCATATAGGTCAGACCCCACAATATCCCTGAACTTGTCCCCAGGTTTTATATCAACGGCCTTGGCATATGCCAGCAGTTCTTGCCCCTTTTGGGAGTTTGAATTGATGGAATCCAACTTCTCGTAGAACAAAAACAAACTATCTTTTGTAACCTGTTTTTTTCGATAAAGTAAATTGGTCAGGGTCATTTGGTTGTTGGCATTGGAGAAGAGAAAATCAAGTTGATTGTCCCATCTATTGTCCTCATCACTTTTAAGGGTGATGGAATCGTATTGGGCTAGAAGTTTATTTTGCTTGGAACCAATCACCTTTGCATTGATAAAGTCTGAATATTCTCCTTCAATTAGGATCGTGGCATTCTCCAAATAGAAATACGTATAAGGATCTATTGGCTTATTCTGTTTATCATAAAAGTTCAGATAGCATAGCGATGGAAGCTCCACTTTTCCAGAGAATTTGAAACTTTCGTTGATAACAAATGCCGAATCTATGTTTTTATCGATGTCTCTATTGTATAGATAGACCTTTGTGCTGTCAGGAAAATTTTTTGCAGTGACCGAAAGTTCAAACGTGTCTTGTGGACTTGACTTTTTTGTTTTCTGGCAAGACAAGAGGGTGTCAACAATCAACAGCAATAAAAATGTTGTCTTATAATAGTTCATTTATATACAATTTTAAAGTCTCAGGTACATATTTCCGTTTATGGTGTTCAGTTTTAGACGATGCGTGGCCTTGTCAAAACTTCCCTCCACTTTTTGACCCACAACGCGATCGGTAACCTTGAGATTTAGGTTTTCATCGGCATAGATGCTGCCGTGTATGGTCTCGGCGACCAGTCTAGAATTTTTCATCACCAGATCAATTTCTCCATTGATGGTCTTAAGGTCCATATCACCATCATAGGTTTTGATGTCGATATTGCCATTGATCAAATCCGCGGTAAAATTGCCTTCAATGACTTCAGCTCTTAGGTCACCATTGATGCTACTTACCTTAAAACGGGCATTTTTTGGTACATACATCACATAATTGAATTCATAGGTGTTTCCGTTGAAATAGTAGCGCTTCTTTTTGTCGGGGTTGTTTGTGTTCCACTCATCATGGAAAGCCTTGAACACGGCTTTGGCATCAGAAGCAATGGTAATGGAACTGCTGCTTTCATCAATATCGAGCTTGTAAAGGTCTAGGAACTTCCCATCTTCAGTGGTGATATCCGCTTTGAAATACACCGTGGACTTATCCCATGTCTTTACCTCAATGTCCGAAGCAAACTTTACATCAAGGTCAATAAATTGGCCGGTATAATTGATGTTCTTTTCGATGATTTTTTGAGCGTTTAGAGATAGCACGGACAATCCCACGAACGCTGTGAAGACTAATTTTTTCATGACTGTTTGTTTTTTGATTTTAGAATTTAATTGATGCTTATTTCTTCCTTAAATACATGTTTCCATTAGTTGATTTCATTGAAATTCGAACGCCACCTCCATTAATGGAAGCTTTAATGTCCCTACCCAAGACGGATTTTAACCCGTCCTTATTCGCAGCCTTCACGTCAAAATCGGTATACACATTTCCGTTAAGGGTACTCAGGGCAAGATTGGCCGGAGTGTTGGAGGGAAGGCTGACATCAACAGGGCCATTAGTGGAATATAGGGATATGGGTGAATCTTGTTTTACTTTATCAAAAACCACCTCAAGATTACCGTTTAGGGTGTTGGCGGTAACAGGTCCATTTACGTTCACTATCTTCAGGTCTCCGTTAAGCTGGGCATCGGCTTCTATTTCTCCCGAAAAACCATCGATTTCAATATCCCCGTACCAGGTACTTTTTACGGCAATGTTTTGTGATGCGGGTAGATATATCTCACCCCCTTGATCTCTTCTCAAGTTGTATACAATAAGAGTGTTGCCATCCTGTACTACGGAAAAACCAACGTTGGTGTTGTCCGTACCCCCTTCCCCCACTAATTTTAGCCCTTTTGCCCTTTCGGGGGCCTTGATTTCTGGCCCGGATTTGATTAAAATCTCGTTGGCACTATGGGTTTTTACAACAATATCCGTATTCGAACTGATTTTTACCCATTGTATCCCATTTAAGGATTTGGTGTAATCACCTTGTGCCTTGGCGATCGTGCCCATAAAAAGGACCATTAAAATGAATGTGAATTTTCTCATGATTTTTCGCTTTTTGATGTTTATGTTAAAGTTGGCAATACTGCCCTGATTTGCTCTTTGATAAAAGGTTGTGTGTCTTCTTTTTCCAACAGTTTTTTCATGGGTGCTGCCGCTTTCTTTTCCTGTATCTGCACCAATGCCTGAATAATAGCTACCTGAATACTGGGGTTTTTCTCTTTTCCCAAAGCCTCGATAAAAGTGGATTTGACGGCCTCGGAAGTGGTAAACTTGGCCAAGGCCTCAAAGGCGGTCAATCGGACGTTGTCGTTTTCATCATACAAGAGCCGGTTGCCCAAAGCCTCAATGATGGCTTCATCGGGTTGCTCAAATTTTTCAATGTAATTGACTCCTTGGATGCGCTTGCTCGCAGATTGGTTTTCCATGAGGGAAAGCATGGCCGTTTGTTTCATCTGGTCAGCTTCATCTTGAAGTTGTGCCATATCCCCTTCCATCTTTCGCTGCTCCAATAAACTGCCCATTTGAAAAGCCGCTACCAGCAGGGCAATACTAGCGGCAATCTTAAGGATATTGTTCGCCCAATTTGATTTTTTAGCGGTGGAAAGCGTCATCACTTTGCCCAAATTGGCCTTTTCTATCTCTAAAGCCTGCTCAAATTGGATTTTGAGCCTATCTGATGGCACTGAAATGGCTTCCGATTCGAAAGCATTGAACAACAATTTCATTTCCTCAAGTTCCTGCTGACATTTTGGGCAATTGGATAAATGTTGCTCCACCTGCTTTTGCTGTTCGGCCATCAGGACTCCATCCAAATATTCGGGAATCAAGTCTAAAACATGGTTCTTTTCCATGGTCAATTATTTTCTAGATATATTTTTTTCAATTTTTTTAAAACCCTGCAGACTTTAGTTTTTACAGCACCTGGGGTGCTTCCCATCATTTCTGCGAGCTCTTCATACCTTATTTCCTTGAAGCGATTTAGAATGACCAAATCACGATCGGCAGGATCCAATTGGTTGAGGGCATGCTGAAGTTGTGAATAGTCTTCCTGTACATCATTCTCGTCCTCTGCAAGTTTATATTCAAGTACATCAAGTTTTTCATAAGGATTGTGGTTTCGGGTAAAATGTCCCCTTAGATTATTCCGTGCTATGGTGAACAGCCAAGACACAAACGAACCATTTTTATAGGAACTTCGATACTTAATCAACTTGTAAAACACATCTTGTGTAAGATCTTCGCTCAACATGCTATCGCCGGACATCTTGTACAAATAATGGTACACATGTTTATGATGTCGGTCAAAAAGAACCTTGAGCAGATCTAAATTGCCCTCGGCAACTTTTTGCATCAGTATTTCATCTGAAAGTGTTTCCAAGCAATGTTTCTAGTTGGCGTTTGTATTAAATAGTCAGGAAATTGAAAAAGGTTACATGCAGCGCATTATTTTTTAAAGTTTTCGGAAAAAATAAGAAGTTCTGTGATCAGTAAGTTGTGATTTTGATGACACCACTCCCGCCACGTACACCATATTCGGCTGCCTCTGAACCAGTAATTGCTTCGATTTTTTTCACATTGAAACTATCGACCAGTTGATTAACGGAACGAAATGAGTTACCAACGATATAGCCATTAAGCACATAGAGAGGCTCTGTAGGTGTACCACCAAAAATTTGATTTGTGGCTTTTGTAAAATAGGGGACATTGTTTCTGAGTGTAACCCCGGGCAATTGACGAATGCGTTGAAGAAGGGAAACATTGCCCTTGTTCCGCTCTTCCAGCTCTTTGGAAATGTTTTTGGTGCTGGTGGTTGGAGCCTTAGTGCTAGAGCAACTTCCAAATATGAGGAAGAATGCCAAAAAGCTGATGTGAAGTAGACGCCTCATGGAAATGAATTATTCCACAAGCTATTAATTTTTAGTGATATAGAATAGAAAAAGGGGGAGTTAATCAGCTGCAGCCACAATTATCCTGCCCGCATTTGGAACCTTTCTTTTTTCCATAGATCAAAGATTTGGGCAGAAGAAATTTCCAGACCAAATACCCTACGGCAACGGCTAGGGTGATATAGACCAATATTTGCTGAAAACTTTCCATTAGCTAAGAATTTGATAGGCAGCTAAAGCTACAAGATACGCAAAAACACTCATAAATGCCAGTTGGTACAGGGGCCATTTCCAAGAGTTTGTCTCTCGTTTTACAATAGCCAAGGTGCTCATACATTGCATGGCAAAGGCATAAAACAACATCAAAGAGATTCCAGAAGCCAAATTGAATAAAGGTTGGCCCGAGGCATCCAACTCGGCCGCCATTCGGTTTTTAATGGTCTCTTCTTCATCGCTTCCCACGCTGTAAATCGTGGCCAACGTTCCTACAAATACTTCTCGCGCGGCAAAGGAAGTTAGCACGGCAATTCCAATCTTCCAGTCGTAGCCCAAAGGCCTGACCAAAGGTTCAAAAGCTTTTCCAGCTTGGCCAATGTACGAATGCTCCAATTTGTAACTGGCAATTTCTTGAGCCTTGGCTCTTTCGGATAAATCATCCTTGATGGCTTGAATGGAATCCTGAACTTGTTTGGAGTTGATGTTACCGTCATTGGATTTCACCTCTTGTTCATATGCACTGATGTGGTTCTGGATATAATTTTTACTGTAGGTGGTTAGACCTTGATTCTCGATACGTTCAGATACAATGTCCTCCGCATTCCTAAAATTTTCGGAATATCCGTTGGACCCCAAAAACCAAAGTACAATGGAAATCGCCAGAATAATCTTTCCCGCACCGAACACAAAGCTCTTGGTCTTTTCCAATACGGTGTAGGCCACATTTTTGATAAGAGGTAGTCGGTAGGTGGGCATTTCCACCATAAAAACAGACCGACTTTTTATTTTCAGGATTTTGTTCAGAATCATGGCGGAGAAAATGGCCATGCCAAATCCAATGAGATACAACAGCATCAAAGTGAGAGCTTGATAGCTCACTCCCAAGATTTTTCCTTCTGGAATAACAAGGGCAATCAAAATAAGATAAACCGGTAAGCGAGCGGAACAGGTGGTAAAAGGGGTTACCAAAATGGTAATCAATCGCTCTTTCCAATTTTCAATGGTTCGGGTGGCCATAACTGCAGGAATGGCGCAAGCTGTACCCGAAATAAGGGGCACCACACTTTTTCCACTCAATCCAAAGGGGCGCATCAATCGGTCCATTAAAAAGACCACGCGACTCATGTACCCAGATTCTTCCAACAATGAAATAAACAGGAACAAAAATGCAATTTGGGGGACAAAAATGACTATCCCACCAATCCCGGCCAAGATTCCTTCGGCCAGTAAATCCGTAAAAACACCAGGAGGTAACGTATTCTTTATCCATTCGCTTGCCGCCGCAAATTGAACATCAATTACATCTTGCGGGTAGGAACTCCATTCAAAAATAGCTTGAAAAATAAGCATCAGAATGGCGAAGAAAATCAGGTATCCAAAAACTTTATGGGTGAGGACCTTGTCTATGGATGCACGGAGACCTTTGGCCGCCAAGATGTCCACCTTGTAGGTTTCTTTTAGGGTATTGTTGATGAATTGGTAGCGCAGCACAGTTTCTTTATGCTGTAACTTTTTTAGCTCATCCTTGGATTTTGTGGAAAAGTCAGTGGTATCCTGAATCCTCTTTTTCTCGATGGGCATAAAGTTGACATCTTGTGTGATGACCAACCATAATTTATAGAGGTCTTCCTTTGGGAAGGTCTTTTGCAAACGATCAAAATACTCAGGGGCGATTCGAGATGCATTCACATTCGGCGAAGTGGACAGACTTTTATAGTCGGCAATAAGTTCCTTCACGCGGCCGATGCCTTCACCTTTTCGAGTACTCACCAATGCAATTTTGGTGTCGAGCTTTTGCTCCATGGCCTCAACATCTATGGAAATACCCTTTCGAGACATACGATCGGCCATGTTTATGACCAAAATGGTGGGAATACGAAGGTCTTTGATCTGTGTAAAGAGCAGGAGGTTCCTTTTCAGGTTCTCCACATCACTGATGACCACGGCCACATCGGGAAAATCCTTGTCATTTTTATTGAGGAGCAACTCAACCACCACACTTTCATCCAACGAAGTGGTATTGAGACTATACGTTCCAGGGAGATCCAGAATATGGGCTTTTACCCCTCTGGGCAACTTGCAAATACCCTCTTTCTTTTCAACGGTGATGCCGGGATAGTTCCCCACCTTTTGTTTAAGACCGGTAAGCTGATTGAAAACTGAGGTTTTTCCGGTATTGGGATTACCGACTAGCGCAACATTGATGTTTTTACTCATAGGCTGGGGTTATCTTCAACAATGTCCAGCTCAATGAGTTGTGCCAGTGACCGTCTAATGGCAATATGACTTCCACTTAAATTGATATAAATGGGGTCCTTTAGGGGGGCAACTTGAACCAGTTCAACACTGTTGCCAGGCAAACAACCCAGTTCCAACAATTTTATGGGAAGAATATGTTCTGAAAAATCCTTAATAATCCCCTTTTGTCCGTATGCCAAGTCCGCTACCGTCGCCACTAATCTTATTTAGATTGAATTTAATTAAGGCAAAAATAAGTAAAAAAGACAAAATAGAATCCTAAAAACCACAAGAAAGGTACACGGATTAGTCGGCATAGCTGTCTTTAAGGATTTTAAGGTCTTGGAGCAGCTTGTCAATATCCTCTGGATTGGTGCCATCGTAGAAACCCCGTATTCTTCGTTCTTTGTCCACCAAAATGAAATTTTCGGTATGGATCATATCGTAAGGGCCACCATCGCCATCCGTTTTAACGGCCAGATATGATTTTCGGGCCAGCTCATAGATTTGCTTTTTATCACCTGTCACCAAGTTCCATTTGCTATCCACTACGCCTTTTTCCAACGCATATTTTTTTAGCTGAGGTACGGAATCAATTACAGGGGTAACCGAATGGGAAAGCAAGAGCACATCATCATCATTTAGGATGGCTTGTTGGATATCGCCCATATTTTTGGTCATGATAGGGCAAATACTGGGGCAGGTGGTAAAGAAAAAATCGGCTACATAGATTTTATCCTTATAATCGTCTTGGGTAATGGTCTTTCCATTTTGATTGGTAAGGGCAAAATCCGCAATTTTATGATACTTTTTTTTGTAGTGCAAAGTGCTGTCCACCAAAGATGGGTCCACCATGGAAGGTTGGTATACCGGAAGTATCTTTTGGGGCTGTAAGGCTTTGTAGAACAAATACATGATCACGGCCGAAAGGCACAAAAAGACAATTCCAAAAAGCTTGTATTTGGCAAAAAATGACTTCACGCTGCAAAATTACGGCTGCCGCTAGGATTCATCAAGGGAAAAGCCAAGTTTTGTTGCCAAAAGTTTCTTAAAACACACGGGCCTAGGATTTGCCGTTTTTTTATCACTACCTAAAAGTTTACTTTTGTGCGTTTTAACAAATGACTGCTGATGAGTCCTATATTGATACAGACCATACAATTCTTTCTAAGTCTTTCCTTGCTCATTGTTCTGCATGAGCTGGGCCATTTTATTCCAGCAAAAATTTTCAAGACCCGGGTTGAGAAGTTCTATCTCTTTTTTGATGTGAAGTTTTCCCTTTTCAAAAAGAAAATAGGAGAGACCGTGTATGGAATTGGCTGGTTGCCCTTGGGAGGTTATGTAAAGATCTCTGGGATGATAGATGAGAGTATGGACACCGAACAGATGAAAGAAGAACCCAAGCCTTGGGAGTTTCGTAGCAAGCCGGCATGGCAACGTTTGATCATTATGCTGGGAGGGGTTACGGTAAACTTTATTCTTGCGGTGATCATTTATATAGGAATGGCTTATGCTTATGGTGACCAGTATATCCCCATGAATAGCTTAAAGGATGGTATTTGGGTGACCGAAACCGAAATCGGGGATGAGTTGGGCATAAAGACAGGGGACAAGATTATAGCCGTGGACGGGAATGAAATCAAATCTTTTGATGATGTTTTTGTGGAATTGATCAATGGAAACAGCATCACCATTGAACGTGATGGCCAGCGTATTGAAAAAGAAATCCCAATCGATTTTATTTCAACTTTACTTGAAGATGAAGATAAGGTTCGTTTCCTGAATCTTAGGGTTCCTTTTGTGGTGAATAAAATTCCCAAGGATTCACAAAACAAGACAGCTGGATTTCAGCCTAAAGATAAATTCGTGAGTATAAATGGGTCAGAAGCTATTTACCGAGATCAGGTAATGGGCTTTTTGCAAAACAACAAGGGGAAGGACATTGATGTTGTTGTGAAACGGGAAGATGGAAGTCAAGCCAACCTTGTGGCCAAGGTCAATAACGAAGGAAAATTAGGCTTGGAAGTAGGGGGCTATACCATGCAGGACTTGCAGAATGATGGCTTTTTTGAAATCAAAACCCAAAATTATTCCTTTATGGAAGCAATTCCAGCAGGGATAAACAAAGGGGTGAACACGTTGTCCAGCTACGTAAAACAGCTCAAAAAGATTTTTAATCCACAGACTGGAGCCTATAAAGGAGTAGGGGGATTTGCCGCTATCGGCAGCATGTTCCCTGGAACATGGAATTGGGTGGCCTTTTGGTCCACAACTGCTTTAATTTCCATTATTTTGGCTTTTATGAACATTCTGCCTATTCCCGCTTTGGATGGTGGCCACGTGATGTTCTTGCTCTACGAAATGATCACGGGCCGTAAACCCAGCGACAAGTTTTTGGAGTACGCCCAGATGATCGGGTTCTTCCTTCTGATCGCTTTGTTGCTGTTTGCCAATGGCAACGACTTGTATAAATGGCTTTTTAAATAGAAAAGCGAATTTTTTGCTTGTAGTGTTTTAAAGAAACACATATATTTGCACCCGCTTAGGATAAAACATTCCTCCTTACCTGCCTGCCGGCAGGCAGGGCTCAGAACTGAGCTACGTACTTGACCGGCTATCAGTGTAAAGAAAAATAGAAATAAAATAGATTTTAGAATAAGCGTCACATTCCTCCTTAGCTCAGTTGGTTAGAGCATCTGACTGTTAATCAGAGGGTCCTTGGTTCGAGCCCAAGAGGGGGAGCAGAGATAGCAAGGCTTCAGAGAAATTCAAACTCTGGAGCCTTTTTCATTTGCACGCAATTTGCACGCAGATTGAAAAAAATAAATTTTGAACCCAAACTTTAACATTTAAGGGCAAAATTTTCCAGAATAATTTGTGTCTTGTCCCAAATTCTTACCCTTAAACTTTTGCACGTGGATCCTATCCCAATTTTATAGAGTTCGGGAAGAAAAGCGTAAAGTAAAATTGGAATAGGGTGCAATTGCTTTTTAGTAGACAAGGGTTAATTTTCGAACGCCTCAATATTTTCAATATAATCAGAATGTAAATAACGGTTCCCTTTACCGTTAGTAACGGGTTAATATGCGTTAATTTTCGGTTTTGGACTGACGCTAGCAATTCCTAGCGAATTCTGATGTAGTCGAATTCGCCGTAATTGTGGTTAGCATTGTTGATTGACGTTATTATTTGAATTCCATTGTAATCAAAAAATAATGTGGGATTTTAAAATGTTCACCCAATTTTTCGGGTGTGATTTCCGATTGTACGACTTCACAATACGAGGCTGAACCATCACTATGTTTTGTCGGTGTTATAATGGCCAGTAATGGGAATTCCCCGTTTATCGGGTTTTCAATTGCCATTTTGGCTCCGAAAAAATCCTTTGTGGCGTATTCGTAACTGTTCTCGGTGAGTTTAAAGTCTTTTTTTGCACTGGCATATGTACTTTTTCTGAGCTGGATCGTTAGATTGTCTTTTGAAATTTGAGTGAATATTTTAAAATTGAATACGGATGAACTTATTCTGAAAATATCCGCCTCGGTTGCGTTGAATAACGTTTTGGTGTCAGTCAATTTTCCGTTCTTGAATTCTTTTATGTAGACCCGATAGTATTTTCCGTTAATTTTTGGGCTTTCAAAATCGAATCTTTCTACGGCAATATTTTGGAAGTCGAAAAAGTCCAATAGTTCCGGATTATCAATTCCATATTTGACTGTTGTTTTAACCGTCTCCTGTCCGAACGTTATAAATTGTCCTAATAATAGTAGTGAGGCTAAGATTTTGATATTTTTCATTGTATCGTGTTTAAATGAACAGTAAAAGTTCGCGTGTATGATTGTGGGCTTCAAAATACGGATTTTGTCCGTTTGTAGGGTAGGGGAATAGTTGAAAAGGTTTTTTTTAGATTTCCCACAATTGATTATACACGGCTTATATACAAGCTTTATCTGCTCCGAATGATACTTAGTAACCTATTGGTTTCAATTGACGGTTTATTTTTTCCATATTCTTCTAAAGTCAATTTGCGTAACCGTTTATATTTGGATAACGACTGTATTATACCAGGAGACGTATACTGAATATCAAACAGCCAGTGATTATTGTCAAAATGTAAGTTTATCTCAGCGAAAATGCTTTGGAGTCCCTCTAAAACTTCCCATAATTCTTCTAATGAAATTTTAAATGAGAACTGCCTTTTCTTTTTGTCATTATGAGCGAAGTATTTATTTCGTAAACCTTGAATTTGTTCAAATTTTACAGATATGCTATATAGCTTATCATTTAAGAGTTTCAGTTTTTCTATTGAAATTGAATCATGCCATTTAATGACTTTTAAATTTATTTTACAAAATTCAATAAGCTTATGAATGTTATGGTCTTCCTTATTACCTATCAGTTTATATACGTCAATAACAAATAGTCGAAGATAGTTATGGTAGAGTCTTACAAAGAAATGAGATTCCGGAATAGTTTCATGACGATGTTCCTCTTCCGAAAAGATAAGCGTCTTAACATCCTTTTTAAGATATTCAAGTTCTAATAAGGTCTCTCGAATTTCAAATAACCTTTCCTCTAAAATCTTTGTCTGAGAATTCATGTTTTGTTACACTTGCATCATAATGGTCTATGAGTAGTTGCATGGTTTAGAACTTAACTTTGAAAGTGCACCAAACTGAAAATCCGTAAGGATTTTCAGAATTAGCCGAGAACAAGCAATTACTTATAACCATCTTTGTTGGCAGTAGTATTTTTTTTGTCATTATAATTTGAGATTACAAATCCAATTGCCGAACCAAATAAAGCTATAACCATTCCGATTACTATAGCGTTCAACCATTCAATTCGATTTATTAAACTCTCATTCCTTAATTCAATTAATTTTTCTTGACTTTTTATTTCTTGTCTTAATAACTCAATTTGTTGATTCGTGTTTTTAAGAGCTAAAGTTTTTTCAGAATTATTCATAATTCCGTTTTCAAGGTTTTCTAACCTTTTGTTAATTCCAACAAATGTTTTTGTCGAGTCAATAACAAAAAGTGTGTCAATTACCGAGACTTTATTTAGATTTTTTTCTTGTTTTAAAATTTCCAATTCTAACTGCCTTATTTTATTATTTAATTCCAAGATGTAATCAGGCTTTTTATTTTTCTCATTTATCGAAACATAAAAGGTGATTATTGCAGTTGAAATTCCTAAAATTAAACTTGTTAAAGTCCATAAAGAAGTTCTTTTTTTATAGTCTTGTTTACGTTTGATATTTTCGAGATTCAATTCCTCAAACTCCTTTTCGTCTATCTTTTCCTCAATTTTTTTCTTTGCTGACAAGGTTTCAAATTCAGGAAATTCACTTTTCGAAATTGAAATCCAATCTTCTTCTCCGTAAACTAATATTTGAAAATTTTCTCCGTCTATTGGATAAACCAAATAAGTCGGTATTCCCTCAGATTTAATGGCTTTTGCATATATTTCTGTTTGAGCTTTAACATTGTTTTTTATCTGAGGATTTATTTGATTTTTAAATTCTACAAGTCCAATATAATTACCTATTCTAACGTCCAAAAGTAATAGGTCGATTTGAGCTCGTCTTCCACTTACAGAATAAGTTGGTGTTTGTTTTAAAAGGCTCGTTTTAGGAAAACCTTTTTCCTCCTCAAGAAAAGTGTAAAATAATTCTGCAAGTTTGTTTTCCTCCATTCGTGTTGTTTTATATTACTACCAACTTATTTATATGCCAAATTTTTATCAGCATATACTGCTAATTTGGTTGACTATGCCCAAGTCTTTAAATAAAACATAGTTTTTGCTAGGCTAACTGTAAATCTAGGGGGATGGAGTTAAATGTAAGAATTTTCAATTACTTGATAAATGTGAAATTCCGTAAAAGGTTTAATAATTTCATCGAATGGATGATATATTTAAAATCCAAAGTTGGATGCTTTCTTTTTTGTTTTGCTTCGCAAAAGAAAAAGGTAAAGCAAGAGGGTAACAGGCTTACGCCATGTTACGGATATATATATATTCTAAAACATTCACATTTAATGAATTATATAATTTTTGAAAATGACTTAAGGGCAGATATTTGAAATTTTTCACGGAAAAATACCGCCGGGCCAATAAAACTCACAAATTTTTCACGAAAAAACGGATGTCCCATGTAATTATAGACCTAACGAACTATTTAAAGAAAGGCTTGATAATTATATTGGTTTAGTAGAGAAACTGTCTAAAGATGGGGATACCTACATAGTTTAAATTCTGAATCTGCCATGTTACTTTATTTGGTTTTTTAATTGTTTGCAACGGTTTGGATATGAGCAGTAGCGTCCCGAAGGGCGCTATTGCTTATAGGTGTTTTTGTACATAGTTTTACTTGAATTTAATTACCTCATCATCTAGAATTCCTTTGTTTGAAGCAATTTCAAATTCAAATTCAGGAGTAAAACCTGTCTTGCTTTTTCCTTTCAAAACATAATGAATTCCTGTCCAAACTATATTTTCAAGCTCAAATAAATCCGAAATTTTCAAAGAGACATATTTACTTGAAGCTTCCAACGTTACCACATCTGCTGGCTTTGACTCCAGAATAATCACTTGAATTTTTGAGAGCATCTTAATCATTTCATCCTTTATAAAAACTTTTTCATCGTATATAGAGGTAAGAGTTGACTTTATAAATGCAATTAGTTCTCCATACCTAGTTTTTATGTCTTCTTTTGGTTCGGTCTTGAGTGATTCATATTCGTCATCAAATAATGAAATCTTTTTTTTCTCGTCCTTTGGTGATCTACTTTCTGATTTATAATAAGTTTCAAGTGTACCAGACTTGTGAATGAAAAATCCAACTTTTTGTAAAATCTCAATTGCTTTAATTGTTGATGCTGTCAGATGATCAATTTTAGAAGTAAAACCGACATCATCAACAATGACCTTGGCAATTTCTGGGAAAATATTGATTAGCTCGAGTGTAAGACTTTTTGAGTTATCGGTTCTAGTTTTTATTCTAGAGATATTGTTCCAAAATTTTGAATCCGGATCCCTTGCTTTAAAATCAGCTTCAGGGATTGAAATCAGTTTTTCAATAATTTCTCCTAAGGGAGATTTTATGTTATTTGTTATGTAATCCTGAATACTTGGAGAAATACCACTTAACTCTTCCTTCATTATTTCATTATCATCAAACTTGTCTAAAAGTTTCGACTCTATTAAGCAGTCTAAATCACCTATGTAGAAAGATTTCTTATTAATCGCTTGGCAGAGTAGGAACAAGGTCGAAAAATCATCTTTTCCTCCTGTTTCAACTAAACTATAATCAAAGCGACTGAGGTCAATTCCAACTTTATTTAAAACTGTTTTAAAGATTGCTTTGTCTCGAAAGCCTTCACAGAATATAACTGCTTTTGAATGCACAAGAATCCATTTTTCACTATCAAGCCTAAGAAGACTTTTTTCAAGATGATTTTTTTGACCAGGTGATAGGCTATCGAAATCAGGTTTAGTACCCTCTGGTAGTTGCGGATCAGAATAGAATGTTGCTTGCTTCAATTCGTCAATAGATTCTGGAGAAAAGAAGATTGGAGAATGCGTAGCTAACCAAAATTCACAATTTTGCTCTTCAGCTAAGCGAATCATTTCATTTTTTAAGAATCTCTGAGCTTCTGGGTGTAAAGAGAGTTCTGGTTCGTCAATGAAATACTTTGTGGAAAGCCCTGAATGTATTAGTGTAAGTAGTACTATCAGTTCTCGTAAACCTGAACTTTCTCCTTGGAGGTCATATCTGGGAACAGTCACCTCTTTATAATGATTAGGATCGAGTCCAGATGTTATTTTGAAATGCTGGGAACGCTCAACTATTTCAACGGAAAACGTTCGACCTAACTTTTTTGATAGAATAGCAAATACGGTATATCTTAACTTGGACTTTTCTCTGAGCAATGACATAGCAAGTTGCTCAGGACTTGATTGGCTAATTTGCTTGAATTTACGAATAGACCTTACAGTTTGCTCCTCATCAAATTGACCAACAGTAGGAGTGGGTCGTTGCTTTGGAATAAATACACCATCATTCTCGGCACAAAGCTTCTGTAACGCGCGAGTCTTTCCTGACCCGTTTGGTCCAACTAGGTAATTAATTTTTTCAATCATATTTAAATTATGCACAACGGTTTCGTGTATGAGCAGTAGCGGATTTGAAAGTACAAACCTTTCAGTTTAGCACAAAGCTTATTAAAAGCACAGACCTTGATTTTACCACTTCACCCGCTATTGCTTATACACAATGTTGTGCGTTCGCCCTTTATTTTCAGTCGGTTTAGTCAATTTTCAAAGGTAGGATTTTTTGGGGTAGGGAAGGCACTCTCTCTTGCAAGTTTTGGTCAAGCGTTGGCTGGTGCGACTTGCAAGAGTGTGTGCCTTTGGGGCGGATTAACTGGCACAGCAACTTAATTTTGATACGTCTTTTCCGAAAGTTATTGCTGCTAATTTTATACCTTCTCCCAAAGTCAAATAAGGGTAGAAACTGTCTGCTAAGTCTTTCACCATTATTCCGTATTTGATTGCCATACTTAATTGTTGTATGAGTTCTCCACCTTCGGGTGCGACTACTCTTGCACCTATAAGTTTGTCAGTTTCCGAGTTACGAATGAGTTTGATGAAACCCCTTGTGTCGTTGGCTGCTATGGCTCTCGGTACGTCTTTCAATTCCAATTTTGACACTTCAAACGGAATGCCTTTTGATTCTGCCTGTGCTTCATCTAAACCTGCCCCTGCAATTTGTGGGTCAGTAAACACCACCCAAGGTAAAGAAGAATAATCGGCTTTATTATCTGTTCCTGAGAACGCATTTTCAACGGCAATTTTACCTTCAAAAGCGGCTGTATAAACAAATGCAGGGGTGTTGGTTACGTCACCTGCTGCGTAAATGTTAGGTAGATTGGTTTCCATTTTTTCATTCACAGCGATATGTCCGCTTTTGGTGAGTTCCAAACCAATGTTATCTAACCCTAATTGGCTTGTATTGGCTTTTGTGCCTGTGGCAATTACTACCTTACCTTTTTCTATAATTTGCGTAAATGAACCGTCAGGACATTTACAGTGAATGATGGTTTCATTCGCTTGTTTCTCGAATTTCACGGCTCTGAAATTAGGTAAGATTTCAATGCCTTCTTTTCGCATTTGGGTTTCCAATGCTTCACTGATGTCTGGGGTTTGTGTCCGTAGAACACGGTCGGTAAATTCAATGATTCGGACTTTAACGCCTAAACGATTGTACGCCATTGCAATTTCCAAACCTATGTAACCTGCTCCCATAATGGTCAAGCTTTCGGGTTTTTCTTCCAAGTCGAAAAGGGAAACGTTGGTCAAGTAGTCAATTTTGTCCAATCCTTCAATAGTCGGAATGTTGGTCGTAGCTCCCGCAGCAATTAAAAATTTGAAGGCTTTGTATTCCTTGCCATCAACCAAAATGGTTTTGTTGTCTTTGAATTTTGCCCAACCTTTTAGCATAGTCAGGTTTTCAAAATCGCTTACCACATCCATATATTTTTTCTCTTGAAGTGTGGCTACTAATTTTTTCTTGTCTTTGATGATTTGAGCGAAATCAATATCAACTCCTTTTGGCTTGATGCCTTCAAAGTTGGAATGTGTAGCGTGATAAGCCGACTCGCCTGCACGAATAAGATTTTTAGAAGGCACACAACCCACGTTGACACAAGTACCGCCAAAGTCCAAACCACCGTTTACCATTAAGGTCGATAATCCTAAACTTTCGGCTTTGATTGCTGCCGAAAATGCAGCCGAACCGCCACCGATAATGATTAAATCAAATTGATTAATTCCGCTGTTTCCATTATCAGGGATTTCACTTTTTACACGATAGTTTTTTGTGCCGTTGATGGTATTAATGATTTCTTCTTTGCTGGTTTTGGTAGGGTCAAAAGAACATTCGCAAGTAGCTTTTGGATAGCTCACATTAGCTTCTTTTACACCTTCATTTTTGGAAAGTAATTTTTCAATGCCTGTTGCACAATGGTCGCAGGTCATTCCTATGATGTCAAGTTTTATTATTTCTTTGTTCATAATGATTTCTCTTTTTGATTTTCCTTAATGATTTCGGCTTTATAGCCTGTCTGCTCAATAACCTTGATGATAGCGTCAGGATTTGTTTTCTTTGGGTCGTATTGGATGGTTGCCAAATCGCCCGGATATTCCACTTTGTGTTCAATAATGCCGTCCACTTCTTTGAGGGCATTTGAAATATGGTTGGAACAACCTGCACAAGTCATTCCCGTGATTTTCAGTTGCAGGGTCTTACCTTCTTGCTGTGTTGTATTTGCTGTTTGTGCTTTATTGTCAGTCGGTTTGCAACATTGTGCATTGAGCTGAGCAATTCCAATTAGGAACAAAGCACTCAATAGAATTAAATTCTTTTTCATTGTGTAATTATTTAATTAAGTTCTTAAATACAAAAGGCAAAAAAATACTATTTCTTGCCAACCACTTTGTAACCTGTACCGTTGATGGCTTCTTCAATTTGAGCGATACTCACTTTGGTTTGGTCAAATTCTACTTTGGCAATCGCTTCTTCATAAATCGCATCTACCTTAACAATGCCTGGCAATTTGTTCACATCATTTTCTACGTGTGAAGCACAACCATTGCAAGTCATTCCTTTTACATCAAAAGTTACCGTTTGGATGTCAGAAGCATTGACGATTACAACTTCCTTGTTGTCGTTTGAAGGATAGAAAATGTGTGCATAGTTTGGAAAAGCGAGCATCAAGGCTGCAAACACGGTTACAATTCCCAAGAATGTTTTGGTCTGCATAAAGGGTTTTTTTTCGTCTTCTTCGCAATCACATTGGATTTCTTCGGCTGTTCGTGGTTTGAGTTTCTGATACCAAGCAAAGCCCAATACCAAAACGGTGATACCGATTAGATAAGGTCTTGCTGGTTCCATCCATGAAAAGGTAGATGCCACTCCTGAAGCTCCTGAAATAAGAGCCAATACAGGTGTAATGCAGCAAAGTGATGCTGCTACTGCCGAAAGCACACCCGCTCCGACAAGTCTGTTGTTTTTCTTGTTCATACTGTTTCCTTTTTTGAATTGTTTATGATGTGTTTAAAAAATGGACGAAGTAAAGTAAGTTGCTCCTGTTTCAAAGAGTAGAAAATGGTTTGTCCTTCTCTTCTACCTTCAATGACGTTTCCGTCTTTTAGTTTTCTGAGGTGTTGCGAAACGGCAGGGATGCTCATTCCGAGAATGTCTGAAAGGTCGCAAGGACAAAGTTCGTTTTCTTCTTCTAAGAGAAATAAGATTTTTAACCTTACTTCGTTTCCTGCCAATGCTAAAAGTCCACTCAGTTGACTGAATGCCTTGTCGTTGGTTTGAAGTATTTCTCTACAATTGTCTATTTGAACCTTGTCGGCAAACACACGGATACACGATTGATTGTTTTCCATAATTTCCTTGTTTAGGATTTAATAACGCAGCAAAAATACAAATAGTTTTCTTATTTAAGCAAATACTTAATTATAGTTTTTAACAATTCTTCTTTGTCAGCGGTGGGTGATTTAGCTCTTTTGGTTTTTTAGCGTTGGCTTTGAGTGTCGGAAAAACCAAATGTGCTAAATGTGCGGTGGGTTTTTAGGGTGACGCACAACTTGATTATATACCCAACTTTTATAGGAATATACCACCTCTCTGGCCGGCTATGCCTAAGTTTTTAAACGAACATGGTTCCATTAGGCAACTGTAAATATGGGGAATGAGTTAAATGTAAGAATTTTCAGTTACTTGGAAAACGTGGAATGCCGTAAAACGTTTAAATAATTTCAAGATTTACTTTGACTCTTGAGTCGGAACGCTTTCTTTTTTTGTTTTGCTTAGCAAAAGAAAAATGTAAAGCAAGAGGATAGCACGCTAGCGCGGTGCTATTAATTCATTTTCCTTCGGAAAAGCCGATTTTCAGGGTGTTTTTTGAGAATATTGGTTATTAGTATTTACACCATTTTTGATGGAAAAACGCTCTCAGCCCAGTAAAATCAATCAATTTCTAATGAAAAAATGGCTGTTCAGTGTTTGAATTGGGTGTTTTTCTGTCTTCAATATTTTGACCAACTGAAATTTATAGATTGGTATTGTTTTTAGCGTAAAATAGCTTTCAGCCCAGTAAAATCAAGGAATTTTTAGCATAAAAATGAAAAATCAGAGGCTTATTAAGGGCAAAAATGCTTTTGTAATTCCTAGATCAAACGTCTCCTTTGGCTTTCTTTTCCTCCCGATATAATAGGTTCAAATGGTCCATCAAAGCCTCTTCCCCGACTGGCATCAAACGGTTGGCAATGGTCATGGCTTGATGGATGAATTCCTCTTCGTTCCTGTCCATTACATCATCCGAACCAAGATGGGGATTTATTGCCCTCATAGAAAGGTATAGCAATGCACGAACGGTCAACAATAGATCGGCATGACCATTAAGGTAAAAAAATGTGGGTTGGAACTTTTCCTTGAACAATGGATGGGGAACCAAGGTAGGGGAATGGTCATTTGAGTGGAATCTCAAATCCTTAATGAGCTTTTCTTCATTCAAGTTCATGGTAAGATTTAGTCAGTAATGGTTGTCTTTTGTTCCGAAAGCAGTTTTCTGGCCTTGTCCAAGAATTCCATTTCATCATGGGGGATGAGATCCAGTATATACCCGAGAACCCCACTAATATTACTGTGGAGTTGGGGAACGGAACGTGTCGAAAAATTTTCGTTTTCCAAAGCCGTGATGCAGACCTTGATCAGATCGGAAATCATAAAGGAGGTTTCACAATATCCTTTGGTAATGAGTTCTACGCTATAGAGTCCCTTTTCAGGGATATAGGGTTTCAAGGCATGGAAATGCATTTTCTCCAGTTCCTTCAATTGACCAACAAATGATGTCTCATCATTGTTCACCGCGTTCTCGGTCACTTTTGGGAATGCTTCCTTAAAATCCTTTCCGATTCCCTCTATTCGGTCTTTGCAGTTTTCAAGATGCCTATGGAATATGGACTCGACCTCTTTTATGAATTCCTTCATCTTGGATTGGACGGTCTTGGTCTGTACTTTGGTAATCTCAAACTCATTACCATAGCGTGCAACGCTATAGGCATGTTCCAACAAGAGCAAAAGTTCATTGCTGTTTGGCTCAGAAGATTCCAAAAAGGGCTGTAGGGTGGGAAAGAAATGTTTGCAGTAATTGATATGGCTAATGATACTGTGTGTTATCATGCTCCTTCCTATGCACATCTGTTCGATGAACCGGAACGAAAGCTCAAAGGCCTGGTGCATGTTGAAGGTGGCAATGGCATAATCCCCTTCCTTTATCAGGACGTCGGCAGTATTGGCAAAGGCATTTACTTTTGCCAATTCCGATTTATGATATTGAATGGCCCTCTTGACAAGGGTCTCATATGCCATTGTGGGGTAATCCATAATGTTTCCTCCTTGCAAGCGAGCAAAAACAGTCTCTCCGAGACAGCAGTGCTCCAAGAAATAGAGCGAACCCCTTTCAAGGCCTATCTCGGATTGGCTCTCCGTATAGACCCTTATCCTGAAATCGGGATGCTTCTTTCCCTTTTTGGTTACCAAGGAACGGATCTCATTAGGAAGAGGGTCATTGTTGACATCCACAAATAGGGTAAGAAAATAGTATTCGGTATTGCCCTCCTTCTGTCTTTTTGATAAAAAGGCACTGTCAATGGTAATGATGTTCAGGATGCTGTCGAGCAATTCGGACAGCTCTTCCGCTTTTTCAAAGTTTTCAGGTATGTTTGTGTCATATTTCATAAAATGGTGTTTTAAAGGGTTCGAGAATCACTGACCATATTAAGGCCACATTCCCAAGTAGCCCACCATAGGCACTTGTGTTTTATTAAAAGTGTTTTGTATTTTACAATCGGTTTATTGTACGAAACACCCTATATTTGAGATATGCAGACAAAGACCAAGAACAACCATATAGGCAGAAAGATCAGTAGGATAAGGGAACTCCGTGGAATGAAACAGGAGACCCTTGCCGAAGAACTGGGCATAAGCCAACAGGCCGTTTCCAACATTGAGAACAGTGAAAAGGTGGATGATGCGAAACTGGAAGAGATTGCCAAGGCTTTGGGGGTCACCAAAGAAGGTATTGAAAATTTTTCGGAGGAAGCCATTTTGAACATCATTGGTAATACTTACCATGTAGATAATTCTTCTGCTGTCAATTATGGTTGTACGTTCAATCCTTTGGATAAACTAATGGAAGCTCACGAAGAAAACAAGAAACTTTATGAGCGTCTTCTTCAAGCGGAAAAGGACAAAGTTGCTTATTTGGAAAAGCTAATCAAATAGCTTGTTATAAGCTGCGATTATTTCCACCCTTTATTGGCTCTTGTCAATTTGTAATATCTTTATATCATAGAACGGTAAAATATAGGCACATGCAAGTTCAATTTCGCACCAAAGATGAGGCCAATATGGAACAGGAAAGGGATTTCTTGGCACTTTCCCCTATCGAGCGCGTTTACCGTTTCTTGGATCTCATGCAGCGAATCAACCGATTTCCCACAAAGGCCAAGCATGATGAGAATAAATTCATCATACAGATTACTACCGGGAAATGAGACAATGGAAAGAGGATATCGACCTTTTTTTGGAAATGACCAACAAGCATGGGGTTCGGATGCTCATGGTAGGAGGGGGTGCCGTCAATTTTCACGGACATCAAAGACACTCTGCCGATGTTGATTTCTGGATAGACCCCAAAGAGGACAATTTCAAGAAGTTGGTGAAGGTGTTCAACGAAATGGGATATGAGATTGAAGATTTCCCAAGAGAGGTGAAGGATGGACACCAAAACATTTCCATTAAATTCTCTCCTGCCGATCTCAACCTAGAGTTGATAACCAATTTCTCAGTAAATAAAAGTTTTGATCAAGCTTATGAGGAAGCGGAAGAAGCTTCATTAGAAGACCAACCCCAACTAAAATGGAAAGTGTTGAATCTTGATGACTTGATCACCAGTAAGATCAAGGCGGGAAGGCCCAAGGATTTGGCAGATGTCCAACAATTGAAGAGAATCAACAATAAATAGTAATTAGAACAGTCTTATCTTCCAAGAGACTAACTGTTGGGTCCCTCTCAAAAAGGTTCTA
The DNA here is from genome assembly GCF_042682725.1 of Flagellimonas iocasae. Lineage (NCBI taxonomy): Bacteria > Pseudomonadati > Bacteroidota > Flavobacteriia > Flavobacteriales > Flavobacteriaceae > Flagellimonas > Flagellimonas iocasae. The sequence continues at coordinate 983,377 of NZ_JBHUHU010000003.1, forward strand.
TAGAAACGCTTCAAAGATTAATTGATTTTGCCTCGCTCAGTAGTATTAGTTTGTGTAAGATTTGGGGCTTGCAGCACTTCACTTCGTTACGTTCGCTTTTATTTCGGTTTCCTTTTGCGACCCACCGGGAGCAAAAGCAAGATTGTCATGACAATGACACATCTTGAATTCAACCCCAAGTGTTGGGATTTCATAGGATTGAAAGGTTTATTCCAAAGGGGATAATAGCCACTCTTTAAATGGAATTAAGTTCCAATTGATAAGTGTCAAGTACATTGCTAGGCAAGGACTTTAGATAAATTTGGGTAGTACTGAGTTTGTTATGGCCCATCATTGCGGAAATGGCTTCCAAAGGAACTTTTTTGAACATCGCATGGGTTGCAAAACTATGCCTTGAAACATAGGAGGTCAAACGTTCTTCAATCTTACACTCTTTTGCAATTTCTTTTAATCCAATATTGTAACGTCTAAGCTCCCATTGGGCATCTTTGTACTGCAATTCTAATGTGTCTCGATAAATTATGGGCAATAAAAAACCAGAAGGGTTAGGATTGTCCAGATAGTATTGAATAATGGGTTTAATCTGATCAGTTATAATTATATCGTAGCGTTTTCCTGTTTTACGTCTTTGAAATTTTACGCGGCCATCGATGATATTATCTCTTTTCAGAAATGCCATATCAATAAAGGACATGCCCAACATCAGATAGGAAAGAATAAAATAATTGCGATAGTGAAAATGATTGGAACCTATCTTGGTTTCCATTTCAAGTATTTTCTTGATGCTTTCAATCTTAATGGCTCTTTTCTCAGTGGGCTTTGTTTTTATGGTGTAGTATTTAAAAGGGTATAATGCTTCATCCACCATGCCCTCCTTGATTCCTTTGTTGTAGATGGCCTTTATCGTTCTCATATAAGATGCAATTCCATTAATGGTATTGCCTGGTTTTGATAAATGGTGCCTTTCAAACCGTTTTAGGAATTCAAGATTGAGTTCATTGAATTTTAAATCCTTATTGTTGGTAAATACCTTAAGCCTTCCAATAATCCCCGAATAGTTTCTGGCTGTGCCAATCCGTTTTTCTCTTATAAGCTCTTCTGCTTTTTGAAGACCGAACTCATAGAATGAGTTCAACCGTTTTCTGTTGACAATTTTATCAGCAATATCTTTGGCTGTTAATCTATCCAATTGATCATTGTCGGCCAGTCTATTGATTACTTCTTGTGCCTTGAGTTGTTTTTTTAATAAAAGGGTATTCATCAAGTGAACCGAATCAACATCAGGAAAATTTCTTTTTACTTTGCACCTGTGGTGATCCCAGTATTCTTCTGGGACATAATGCCCTGTTTTGATTGAAGTGGTTTTTCTAAAATGGGTCAGCCTCAAAATGATTGGAAAACATCCATTTTGGGTCATTCTGCGGGTGTCCAAACTTAGCTTTATACTCGTGTTCATGAACATAAGTTATAAAAAAATTTGCACGCAATTTGCACGCAAAAGTTTGGATTCATTTGATGTTATTTGATAACAGAATTTATTAAAATACTGATAATCAATAAAATATAATATTTTTAACAGTTGCTTATACCCCATTCGGCGACGCTGTTAATCAGAGGGTCCTTGGTTCGAGCCCAAGAGGGGGAGCAAAAAGAAAAAAAGCCGCACTATTGTGCGGCTTTTTTGTTTTATGATCTTTTTAAGTTCTGTTTAATTATGAACCACTTCCGAGGGAATCCTGAGGTCAAATAGCTGCTGGTTTACCCCTTTCATGCCCAGTTTAAAAACCTTGACTTCCTTGCTCTGCAGTTTGCTGCCATAATTCCGGTAAATGGTGGCCTTGATATAAGTAGGGGTGACCTGTTTGTTGCCATGATAGGTAGCATTGATCTTCCATTTTCCCAAGAGTTCGTTGTCCAATAGAAAATCGGCCATGGCGTAGCCCAGTTCCTTTTCGGAGCGAATCCTGTCCGGCATCTCGTCCATGGTATGCTTCCATTCAAAATATTGGTTTTCTGGGTTCACGAATTGAAGGTCGAACTCCGCTTCGGAGTCGTTCCAGTCAAATACCAACCGGGTACTGCGCTCATCAAAGTCCTTCTTCCGCTTTTTTATTTTTAAGGAACCGTTGTCCAGATCGAAGAGGTTGTCCACCTCCCGCTGCATGATTGCGGCAAGCTCCATGCTGTCCTTGGGCAGCAATCCCTCTTCCAGAAGATACGAATGACGCGCATAGAGTGATGCGGCAGATTCCGGTTTGTCCAGGTCTCGGTAACTGTTGGCCATGTCAATAAAGCTCTGGGCATATTCGGGCCGAAGTTTGTACACCTGTTTGTAGAGCGAATGGGCCTTTTCTTGACGGCCTTGTGATTCCAGCACATAGGCCATGGCCTTGAGCAGCACTGGATGATTTTCCGTCAACCCAATATAGATATCAAAAATGGTGTCCGCGTAGGCCTTGTCCTTATCATAAAAGTAGCGGTAAGAGTCCAGATAGAAGAAGGGGTGGTTGGCGTATTTGGCACTGTTCTTTTCAAACACCGTTTTGGCCGCTACAGTAGATTCACTTGCTTTAAGTTCTTTAAGGTAACTGGGCAAAGAGGCGCCAAGTCCTTCGGCATCCACCACATCTTCGGTAAGGTAGTTATTCCGCAACCGGGCCTGGTCATAAGGTGCGCCACCTTCATCTTTTGGGGTAATGGTGCCTGTTTTTGTATTGATAACCACAACGCCTTTTATTCCCCTTCCATATCGAGCTAATCCTGCAAGTGATGAAATAAAAGCAATTCTTCGAACATTGCCTCGCAAAGCACCGCAAGATATGCTGTTCAATATCATCCCGTCCACATCAAAAACAACATCTCCTCCAATTGCCATGGGATTACCTTTGGTTATGGAAGAACTTTTTGTAGTAGGTAGTGGGCCCAGTAAAATACCGGTAGATGTACCACCTCTCATTGATGCATATAGCATATCTGTCAATAGGTCACAGCCCGCTGAAATTCCAGCGAACCTTCCAGTTAGTAAGAAATCTAAATTTGCAGCTTTCTCGAATTCATCCTCGGCAATTATCCGAAGCGAATAACCAGACGTCTCCTTATTTAAATACCCATAGGCTGATTTTATGATATTGGGATTGGAATCGTACTCCAGTTCCAATTCTTTTTGACCTTTCAGCACCTTTTTGGAAACCGTGACCTCTTCCAGTTCTTCCACCCGCATCTTCATTTGTATGTTAAGGATTTTGGTGACATCCTCTACAATGACAGAAATGGTATCCATCCCGATATAGGTGAACAAAAGCTCTTCTTTGGGTTTTGCCATAATCTCATACATGCCCTCTCTGTCCGAAGCGGCATTGTCCCCTGAGGAAAGATTGGTGATATGGACATCTTTTAGGGGGCTACCCATATTTGTGATTTTTCCTTGTATGGTCTTTTGACCATGGGAAAGGTTGATGAAGAGTAGAAAAATACCGGTAATTATTGTTGCTTTCAAAATCGTTGGATTTTAATTAATAATTCAATGCTACGGAGGGGGATTTTTCCGACTTGGAATGTAATTCTTTTGCCTACCTACAAGATACTATTATTTTCGTATCGATTCTTTTTAAACCACAAAAATTGGTCCAAAAGGCTGTTTATCAATAGCTTTTTAGCTCTTGTTGAAAGAAAATGGAGTAGGGGAAGGGGTTTTTTATTCAACTAGCACAAAACCGCCTTTGGATTGAACCTCAACTTTTAGGATTCCATTTTTTGGGACTTTCACTTCCTTTAGATAGGTTTCTCCGTCCTTGTTGTCGTTGTACAGGTTGATGGTTTTGCCTGCAAGCATGGGGAGGTTCAACTGTAATTTTTTGGAATTTTCCTCTGCGTTGACACCTGCAATATACCATTGCTCCTGATGTCTTCGGGCCAGGACACTGTACTTTCCGGGATAGCCATCAATAAAGAGGGTTTCATCCCACGTAGTGGGAACCTTTTTAATGAAATCAATCTCAAATTTGGGAACATCGGTCAGGTTGTTGGGGGTAATGGCAAACATCTGCACCGGATTTTGAAAAAGAACACTGGTTGCCAATTGAAACGCATCCGTGGTCAGCCGCTCTTGGTTTTCCTTATTTCCTTTGTTGAGGTATTTGTTCAGCAAAACACCGCCAAATTCCATACTGGCCACACTATTTCGAATAAAGGGATGAAGTGAGGCATAGAAGGCTTCATTATCTCGGGTCTCCTGAAAAAAGATCAGCATTTCGGAGGCAAGCACAGCTTCGCTCCCTACAAAATTGGGATACATCCGTTCCCAACCTCTCGGAAGGGTCGCCCCATGGAAAATGACCATTAGGCCATAGTCATTGGCATCGGAAAGGATGGATTCATACAATCGCATGGTCTCCTGTTTATCACCCCCAAAAAAATCCACCTTCAATCCTTTAATCCCCATTTTCTTTATCCATTGCATTTCTTTTTTTCTGGCGATGGAGGTGTTCATTTTGTTCAAAGGACTCAAGGGGGCATCATTTACAGAGCCATTGGAATTGTACCACAGGAAAACATCCACCTCTTTAGATTGTGCATAGGCAATAAGGTCTTCCATACGTTCATACCCAATATTTCGGTCCCACCATGCATCAATAAGGATATATTCAAAGTTCAAGTCAGCGGCCAAGTCAATGAATTTCACCTGATCTTCGTAGTTCATACTGGGGTCTTGCCAAATGATCCAACTCCAAGTACCTTTTCCATAGGCAAAATCTTGAGAGGGTTCGTAGAGGGGTTCTACCACATCAAAAGGAATTGTGGTCTCAACGATTGGTTTAAGTGACTCGCCCACCGTTAGCGTGCGCCATGGAGTCACTCCAGGAAGCCCAATTTGGGCACCCCTGCTCCCAAAGCCATTGTTTTGTGCCTGACTTGGATAATCTACCGTGAACAAGCCGTTGCTATAATTGCTTAAATGGGATGCGGTGTACAAGCTGCTTACACCGGTTTCGGAAACCAGCACCCATCCCTTATCCCCAACATGAAAGAGTCCGGGAAAAACATAACCTTCTTTGGATGTGTTGGTGGGCATTGGGGCGTCTGCGGTATATCCGCTTTCATAACTGGGCGCAGTTCGTGCAAAACCGGTCATGGGGTCCATCATGGGAGACAAGAACGTTGTGGTAGATTCAGGGAACCGGAATCCCGTAGCTTCTTTTTCAACCACACAGGCTCTGGTGTATCCCCAATTGGGCAGCTCATACCGAAATGCAATGTCATGATCACTTACTTGGAAAAGGATGGAAATGCCCTTGTCATCCGCATTCTTCAACTTGTATTGCAAGGTATTGGCGCTGTAGGTAATTAGGGATTGCTTTATTTTTTCCTGGGAATACTCTTTTTCCGTTTTTCCCGGGATGGATTCAACATAAGTCATTTGGGAAGAAAAATCGCCTTCATTGGTTATCAGCCCCAGAGGAGAATCTTCCAGAAATGTTTTTTCCTTATAGATAACATTAAATACAGGCTTACCATTCTGTAGGGATACCCGAACCTTAAGGTTTCCATCAGGGCTGGATACAATGGTATCCTGGGCATGGGTGATAATGGATGTTAGAAGGCAAAAAAGAAGCAGTGTTACTCTCATTTTGTTTGATTTTTGAAAAATGACTTGACACAAAAAGGCCAACTGCATAGGCAGCACGCATAAAGTGTCTAAAAAACACTTGAAAATAGTTAAAAATGTTGAGGTTTCTACTTGAAAGCCTGGTTAAATAAAAAAGCCCAGAGAAATTCTGAGCTTTTTAATGTGTTTTTGAGCGTCTTTCTAGACCAGCAATAATACTATCGTCAATAGAAATCCTGCAGCTGCAAAGTAGAGCCCTTTTTTGTAAATGGGTGCAGAAGGTCTAAACATAAAAAATGCCGAAACCGCAAAGAAAAGCAGAGCAATCCCAAAGAAAATACCGAGCCAGAATAACGGATTTCCGGTGTGCATTTTATGCAGTTTGTTCATACTTTCCAGAATGGCCGGTAACCTTTTTTCGGTGTAGGAGGCCTCACCTGTTTTTATATTATAAGTTCCTCCAGTAAAGTACATAATGTCACCTTCGGTTTTGTCCACTGAAAAGCCACGCTTTCTCAAAGCGGCACCTAAAGCTTCTTCGCTAAGGTTAGGTTCAAGAGTTGTACTCATTTTGTACTCACTTTTCATAAAGTCGGTAGTCCTAAAGGTGAGCACAATACCGCTAATGGCATAAACGGCCATGATACCAGCTAAAAAGAATCCCAGATATCGATGGAATTCTCGAAAGGTGTTTTCTGATTTTCTTCCCATAATTTGAATTTGAGGGCAAAAATAGCTCGATTTAAAGGAAATAGGACCAAAACTTTTATTGAAAATTGGCCCTATACCTTTTCATTTAATTGTTTTATTTATTGCTGGGCCATTTCAAGATTAATGGTAAGCTCCACCTCGTCACCCAAGGTAGGAGTGTCGCCACCAACACCAAATTCCAAGCGATTGACCGTACCTGTAATTTTTAGTCCAGCTTTTAATTTTTGGCTTCGTTGGTCAGTGATGATACCGTTCACTTTTCCTTCCAAAGTAATGGGCTTGGTAGTACCGTGTATGGTCAAATCTCCGGTCAAGGCAAACGTTTTGTCACCAGTTTTTTCATAACCAGTGGTTTTGAATGTAATGGAAGGGTATTTTTCGGCATCAAAGAAATCACCACTTCTTAAATGGTCATCTCTTCTGGAATTGTCGGTATCTATACTTGTGGTTTTGATGTCAACGGTGAAATCTATATCCTCAAATGTGTCTGTGGCCGTTGCAGTAATATCAAACTCCCCAAAGTGTCCCTCCACTTCGGAAATCATTAAGTGGGTAATGGCAAATCCAACTTTGGAGTGTGCACCATCCGCCTTCCAGGTAGACTGGGCTGATACCGCCAAACTGACAAATAAGGCTAAAGCCAATGTTATTCTTTTCATGATGTGTGTGATTTTAAGTGTTAGTGATTGTTTAATTTTTTTGTGGGTGTTAAAGTAGACATTTATTTAGAATCTTCACTCTGCAAGCCATTTAGGGAACAATTTGGTGAATTGGGAGCGAATAGTAAACAATTTTCTGTGAACGACTAAGGTTGGCCCCTAATCAACTGGTTTGGTGAAAACTATGCTTAAAATGTTGTTCATGGGGTTAACTTTGTTGTTGGCGAAACAGTTTTTCCCCAGATAATAATTATCCCTAGTTTTGATTCTTGATTTAATTGAAACGAATTGATTTCTAGAAAAGAACTTCTTTTTCAAATTGTACTGCACGTCATTATACTGCTTTTCTTTTCTTTTGATAGGAATGAAGGTGCAACCATTAATGTAGACAAGGTACTTTTTAGGTTGTTTTATAGTGTTGCCACGGTTTCCATCACGTACTACTTAATGCCCAAGTACTTGTACAAGAGAAAATATTGGCAGTTTTTTCTTGGTTTTGCAGTTGTGGTAACCTGTGTAATCTGTATTGAAGAATTAATTCTAGAACCGATTTTCTTTGCCGGCACTCCCCGTGGTGATCAGTTTCCTGGCATCTATATTTCTTTGTTGACGGTATTACCTACCATGATCATGCTTTCCGGTTGTAAGTTTGGTTGGGATGCGCTTCAGAAACAAGATGAGATAGATGAGCTTCAGTCCACCATTCAAGAAAGTGAACTCCAGTTTCTACGATCACAGATCAATCCCCATTTTTTGTTCAACAATTTGAACAATCTCTATTCGTATGCGCTTCAGAATTCGCCCAAAACTCCAGAAATCATTTTGGAAATGAGTGGCGTGCTTCGGTATATGCTGTATGAATCCAAAGAGCAGTTTGTTTCCTTGAACAAAGAAATAGAGCAACTGGACAATTTTATCAGACTGTATAAACTTCAGATTGAAACGAGGGGTCATGTAAATTTTGAAACATCTGGGATAGAACCCGGTTATAAAATTGCCCCGCTTATTTTGATCGTGTTCATTGAGAACGCCTTTAAGCATAGTCAGTCTGGGCAATCCTCAAATATTGAAATTGACATTTCAGTAAAAATGACGGGGTCCGTTTTGGAATTCCATTGCACGAACAATTTTGAGGTAGTTCCAAGTTTGGATACCATTGCAAAGGGAATAGGACTTCAAAATGTGCAAAAACGGCTACAACTGCTATATCCCCACAAGCATCATTTAGAAATAAGTGAAAAGAATAAGAGTTATATTGTATACCTGAGGCTTGAACTCGAAAAAGCGTAAAGGAATATGAGATGCATTATTGTGGAGGACCAACCACCGGCCCAACGAATCCTTAAGAAATTCATTGAAGATGTCAACCATCTGGAGTTGGTGGGCATTTTTTCGGATGGTCTGCAGGCTATGGAATTTTTGAACAACGAACCAGTGGATTTAATGTTTTTGGATATCCATTTGCCCAAAATCAATGGCATTGAGTTTTTAAAAAGTATTCCCGAGGCCCCAGATGTAATCCTAACCACCGCTTTTTCTGAATATGCTTTGGAAGGGTACGACCTCAATGTGGTGGATTACCTGCTGAAACCTTTTTCCTTTCAACGCTTTTTGCAGGCAGTGAACAAAGCCAGCATGAAGCAGGAGCAATCCGAAAGCGTTTCAGGAAATCAGGTCAATGAAATTTATGTCAAATCCAGCCACGAGCATATCAAGGTCTCCGTAAAGGATATTTTGGCGATCTCTTCCGATTCTGACTACACCGAAATCCGTACCGAAAAAAGAAAGGTCCTTTCCAATGAGCCCCTACGGCATTGGGTCGATATTTTGGGGCCACCACAATTTTTCCAAGTGCATAAATCGCACATTGTGAACACCAAAAAAATTGACCGTATTTCAGGCAACCTCGTTTATTTAATCGATGGCTCCAAAATACCGCTTGGTCGCGCTTACAAAGATCATTTCCTAAAAAGTGTTTTGGGATAATCGGCGGTTTTACCTTATTCCAGATTTATCTCAATCCAATCGTTTCTTGTTAAAAAAATCCAGAGGAATTCAGGCAGTTTTTAGCAGGAATATAGTAGTTTGCTTCCCTTAGAAAAATAACGAACAAATGAAGAAAATAGTAACCTTTGGGGAGATAATGCTACGGCTAGCCCCCAAGAATAACCTGAGGTTTTCGCAAGCTTCAGAGTTTGATGTGATTTATGGAGGAGGTGAATCCAACGTGGCCGTTTCTTTGGCCAATTACGGGCTTCCCGTAGAGTTTGTAACCCGATTGCCCAAAAATGATATTGGCGAATGCGCCCTTATGGAAATGCGTAAACGAAATGTGGGGACCAACCATATAGCCTTTGGCGGGGACCGACTTGGGATTTATTTTTTGGAAACAGGTGCCGTAAGCCGCGGAAGTAAAGTAGTGTACGATCGCTCACATTCGGCCATGGCAGCTATTAAGCCGGGCATGATCGATTGGAAATCCGTGTTCCAGAATGCCCACTGGTTCCATTGGACTGGGATAACGCCGGCCATCTCCCAAGGTTCAGCTGACGCATGTCTGGAAGCCGTTAAAATAGCCAGTGATATGGGCTTGACCATTTCAACCGACCTAAATTATAGAGCCAAGCTTTGGAAGTATTGTGATGATGCAAAGCGTGAAGAAATCATGACAGAACTTACATCATACTGCGATGTTGTGTTGGGCAATGAAGAAGACGCGCACATGCATTTTGGGATCCACCCAAAAGGATTGGATGTCCACAAAGATGGAAAGGATGTAACCGCCGAAGCGTTTCTATCGGTGTGTGAGCAGATGATGGAAAAATTTCCAAGGGCAAAAAAGGTCATCACTACCTTAAGGGGTTCCATAAGTGCCTCTCACAACACTTGGGCCGGGGTATTGTATGATGGAAAACAAATGTATAAATCCCCAACCTATCAAATCACACATATTGTGGATAGAGTAGGGGGTGGAGACAGTTTTATGGGTGGGTTGATTTATGCCCTGAACACCTATGATGATGACCAAAAAGCATTGGAATTTGCCGTTGCAGCCTCCTGTTTGAAGCATACCATTTATGGCGATGCAAATTTGGTCACTGTATCGGAAGTGGAGAAATTAATGCAGGGTGATGCTTCTGGAAGAGTAGCACGTTAATTTTATTTTTCGCTAGTTACGCAATCGATTGTGTGGTTTTATTATCTTTGAAAGAATCACTGATAATCAAATCATTGCGATTAATTTTTTACACATGAAAACAAAACAAAGCAACATTATGACGAAGTGTTTCTCACTTACGTTACTTTTTCTGTCATCAGTTTTTTTTGTGGGGTACGCCCAAGAAGCGTCATCAGAAAAAGGGCTGAAAGATTACTATTCCGACTACTTCCCAATTGGAGTGGCGGTTTCACCAAGGGCACTTCAAGGTGAAAGTGGTGAACTCATCTTAAAGCAGTTCAATAGCATGACCCCGGAGAATGTCATGAAGATGGGTCCCATCCACCCCGAAGAAAATCGATACAACTGGGAATATGCAGACCAAGTGGCCGATTTTGCTGTGGAGCACAATCTAAAACTGCGAGGTCACGCCCTATGCTGGCACAACCAAGCTGGGGATTGGATTTTCAAGGATGAGAATGGAGATCAAGTAAGCAAGGAAGTATTGCTTCAACGTTTAAAAGACCATATCACTACCGTAGTACAGCGCTACAAAGGCAAAATTTACGCTTGGGATGTGGTCAATGAGGCGATCTCGGACAAGGAAGATGAGTTTTTACGGGATTCTCCATGGTACCAAATCTGTGGGGAAGATTTTATCATCAAGGCATTTGAGTATGCCCATGAAGCAGACCCGGACCTAAAGTTGTTCTATAACGACTACAGTGCAGTGCACCCTATAAAAAGGGATAAGATCTATAAGTTGGTCAAAATGATCCAGGATGCGGGCGTGCCCATTCATGGTGTGGGCATTCAAGGTCACTTTTCCATTTATGAACCCACTGAGCAAGAACTTAGGGATGCTATAGAAAAGTATGCTTCGTTGGGAGTTGAGGTACAAATCACCGAATTGGATGTTTCGGTATATCACAAGGAGCACAGCAGAAGGGACCCCTTGCCAAAGGATGAGGATGACGCCTTTAAACCCGAGCAAGAACAAAAGCAAATTGAACAATATGATATGCTGTTCAGGGTGTTTCGAGATTACAAGGATACACTTACTGGAGTGACATTTTGGAACATCTCTGACCGCTATTCCTGGTTGGATAATTTTCCGGTACGGGGAAGGAAAAACTATCCCTTGCTGTTCAATGAGGAGCTTCAACCCAAGAAAGCCTATTACAAAGTAATAGAGTTCAAGGAATAATATGATTACAGGAAATAAAAAAGCCCAGAACTATCTGGGCTTTTTTTGTTGGATATATTTTGATGGTCAAAAACCGACTAGCCTGTAAAATAGGATAGAATTCCAATAACTATGACCACCAGCAATACTGAAAGTACAACATCTATGGTACTGTAACTTCCTTTGGTGGCAGTTCGGTCTTCGGCAGATAAAGTACCAAAGGACAATCCTTTGATCAATGCATAATTTGGTGGAGCAGTGGCCAAGGTCACCGCAATACACAAGGCAACCGAAAAAATGAACATGAAAATGGCCATGTGGGCAAAGTTAATTGTAGCAAACGCGTACATTAGACCAGGGACATCTTCACCAGCTGCAATCTGTGGTTGATAATAGATTTCAGAGCCTAAACGGAGTATCAACAAAACCAACCCCGCCAAAAGCGTAGTAATTGCAGCTTTGGAATTGACCCTCTTCCATATAATACCCAAAAGGAATACGGTGGTCACGGGAGGTGCAATATAGGATTGCACATTTTGCAGGTATTGGTACATGACCCCTCCTCCAATTTTATCCATGATAGGAATCCAAATGATGCCAAGCACAACAATAAATCCAGTTGCCACCTTACCAATGGTCAACAATTGACGTTCGGTCTTTTCAGGGCGAAGCTTTTTGTAGATATCAATGGTGAAAATAGTGGAACAGGAGTTGAACACGGAAGCCAATGAACTCATCAAAGCAGCCATTAAACCACCGGCAACCAAACCTTTCAACCCAACTGGAAGTAGGGTTTTAACCAACATTGGGAAGGCCCTGTCCGCACGATCCACGTTGAAAACTTCAGGATTTTGAATGGTCAATGCAAAAGCAATGATACCGGGTATCAAGAAAATCAAAATGGGCATCAATTTTAGATAAGCACCAAAAATGGCTCCTCGTCTACCGATTTTAATATTGTTGGCGGCCAAGGTACGCTGTACGATGTACTGATCCGTACACCAATACCAGATTCCCACAATGGTTCCACCGAACAATAGTCCGGTCCACGGAAAATCTGGGTCGCTCATGGGGCGCCACATATTAAAATGATCTGGACTTACAGAGGTCACCGTTTCATGAAGTTGTCCCCATCCACCTACTTCTTTAAGACCCAAATATGTAATGATCAATGAGCCCAAAATAAGGATGATGGTCTGAAGCGTTTCGGTATAGATTACCGCCTTCATACCACCGATAATCGTGTAGATTCCGGTAAAAATGACCACTCCAATGGCTCCGTACCAAAACGGAATGCCCAACAGTTCAGAAACCACAATACCACCGGCATAAATGGTTACCGAAACCTTGGTCAATACATAGGCGACCAAGGAGAAAATGGACAAAAACCAACGGGATTTGCTATCAAATCGTTTTTCGAGAAACTCGGGCATGGTAAAGGCTCCACTTCGAATATAGAACGGTAGGAATAACCAACCGAGCAATAATACAATCCAAGCGTGCAGCTCGTAATGGGCCATGGGCGTACCCGATTCAAATCCCGTACCGGCCAATCCCACCACGTGCTCCGAACCAATGTTCGATGCAAAAATGGAGGCTCCGATAACGAACCATCCCACGTTTCTACCAGCCAAAAAATAGTCCTCGGTATCTTTATTCTTTTGGGCGACCACCCAAACGGCCACTCCAATAAGGGCCAAAAAATAGATACCTAGGACTATCCAATCCGGCTTTTCTAAAACTGATTCCATAATTGTTTGTTGTTAGTTTGCTTAGTGATTTTAATTAGATGTACTGATTGATAATGTTCTCAAACAGTTCCTGCTTACCACTGCGTTTTTTGATGTCTTGGTTGGCCGAAGCATGACCATGAAGGTCTTCCAAGGTCAACGAACCATCCTCAAACGCTTTTCCGGTACCGGAATCGAATGAGCTATATCGCTCTTTACGTAAACTGAGATATTTAGAATTTTCCAACACATCATTTGCAGCCAAAAGGGCTCTAGCGAAGGTATCCATACCGCCAATGTGCGCATGGAAGATATCATCTAGATCGGTTGAGTTTCTTCTGATTTTAGCATCGAAGTTGATTCCTCCTCCTTGGAAACCTCCTGCTTGAAGGATGACCAACATAGCTTGCGTAAGCTCGTATACATCCACTGGGAATTGGTCGGTATCCCATCCATTTTGATAATCTCCACGGTTGGCGTCGATACTTCCCAACAAATTATTGTCAGCGGCAACCTGAAGCTCATGCTCAAAGGTGTGTTGCGCCAAAGTAGCGTGGTTCACTTCAATATTTAATTTGAAGTCATCCAACAAGTCGTATTTGCTCAAGAAACCAAGTACGGTAGCCGAATCAAAATCATATTGATGTTTTGTAGGCTCCATCGGTTTGGGCTCAATAAAGAACGTTCCTTTGAATCCTTGTTTACGAGCGTAATCTTTTGCCATATGAAGGAAACGTGCCATGTGGTCTTGTTCGCGGCCCATATCCGTGTTCAAAAGGGACATATACCCTTCACGACCTCCCCAGAAAACGTAGTTCTCACCGCCTAATTTAATGGTGGCGTCCAACGCATTTTTTACTTGGGCACCAGCGTAGGCAAGCACATCAAAATCTGGATTGGTGGCTGCACCGTTCATATATCTTGGGTTGCTGAAACAGTTGGCGGTACCCCAAAGCAATTTTACACCGGATGCTGCCATTTTTTCTTTGGCATAATCGGTAATGACCTGCAATCTCTTTTCAGATTCCGCAAGGGTGTCACCTTCAGCAATCAAATCAAAATCGTGAAAACAATAGTAGGGAGCACCAATTTTAGTGATGAACTCAAAGGCAGCATCCATTTTATCCTTGGCTTGCTGAATAGGGTCAGCACTGGTCAACCATGGAAAATCTTGGGTAGGTGCCCCAAATGGGTCGCCTCCAACTCCTGTGAACGTATGCCAGTATGCAATGGCAAATCTAAAATGCTCTTTCATGGTCTTTCCACCGACCACTTTGTTTTCATCGTAATATTTAAATGATAGGGGATTGTCTGATCCTTTTCCTTCAAAGGCTATTTTGCCTATACCTTTAAAATACTCCTTGTCTCCTTTCGTAATCATAGTTTTAAGTTAATCAATTGTCAATATATTCCTCTAATAGTTGTTTCCATTCATGGTATGCTTCGCGGTATTTCTCCGCTGGGGTATCGGGTTCGTAGGTCAACTGAACGGCATCCATTGCCGTGGCATCCCCAATACTTTTAAAATCGCCAAAAGCAAACGCTGCGGCTCTTGCGGCACCTACGGCACCGGTGGTTTCCACAATATCAATTTTGCTATTGGTGAGCGTGGCAATGGTTCTTGAAAAAATTCCAGCTCGGAACAAGTTATCATTTCCAGCTTTAATGGAGGCAATATCCACCCCATCATTTTTAAGAATTTCCATTCCATATACAAAAGAGAAGGCAATACCCTCCAATGCCGCCCTAAAAATATGCGGTGCTTTGTGTACGTTAAAGTTAAGGTTCGTAATTCGAGAACCTTTGTTGCTATTGTTCAACATTCGTTCCGCACCGTTTCCAAAGGGCAGAATATTGAGCCCTTCCGAACCAATCGGAACAGATTCCGCCTGTTCGTTCATGCTGTTGTAGGAAAGGGCATTGGTCAGCTCGTTCCTTACCCAGCTATATTGAATTCCCGTACCGTTGATGCACAGCAATTTACCGATTCGGATGTTATCTTCAGTATGATTTGTATGTGCAAAACTGTTGATTCGGGTATGCTCTTGCGTGTTTTTTTGGCCCGAGATGGCATAGACCACCCCCGAAGTTCCTCCGGTAGCGGCAATTTCGCCGGGCTCCATCACGTTTAATGCCAGGGCATTGTTGGGTTGGTCACCGGCGCGGTACATGATGGGAATCCCTTCTGGTAAACCGGATTCTTGCGCCCCTTGTTTTGAGACGATGCCTTGTTCTGAAAAAGAAGGGCGAATCTCCGGAATGAGCTCAGGATCAATACCAGCGTCTTCCAACAACCACGAAGCCACGTCATTTTGTTTGAAATCCCACATGATGCCCTCGGAAAGACCCGAAGGTGTTGTTACTGCAGACCCAGAAAGCTTTAAGGCAATATAATCACCCGGCAGCATGAACTTATGTATTTTTTTGTAGGTGTCCGGCTCGTTGTCCTTGACCCACTTCAATTTGGACAGGGTAAAGTTTCCTGGGGAATTTAAGAGATGTTCCACACATTTATCCGTTCCAGAAGCTTGGAATAGTTGCTCGCCGATTTCCACGGCGCGGCTATCGCACCAAATAATGGAAGGCCTCAGGGGTTGAAGATTTTTATCAACCGTGACCAATCCGTGCATTTGGTATGAAATTCCAATCCCTTTAATATTGTTTTTGGAGATATTGTTATTGGAAATCAATTCTTGGGTAACGGTACACAAGTGCTTCCACCAGAGTTCGGGGTCTTGTTCTCCCCATCCCAGATTGATGGATATAATGGGCATTTCCTTTTTAGGGTATTGCGCAATGTCCACAACGCTTCCATCATCAGAATTAATGAGGGCTGCTTTAATGGAAGAACTGCCAATATCGAAACCTATCCAGTACATAAATTAATATTGATTAATTTTTTGATACAATTTTTCAAATATAGGTAACGGAATCGATTGCGTAAATTAAATTCTTTAAATATTTTGCCATGAATTGAGGTTTTTTAACAAATCATTTTTTTCTGTAGGTAAAAGTCTGAACTTGCAACTCGAAAAAAAATATGCTAAAAAGGAAACTAAAAGTTAAATTAGTAACTTGTAGCTCAAGTTTGTTTCCATTCTTGGACTTGAACAACCTAACCGCATTTTGACAAATGAAGATTAAAAAGGAGGTTACCATCTACGATCTCGCTAAGGAATTGAACTACTCTCCCTCAACGATTTCAAGAGCTTTGAACAATCATAAAAGCATCAGCAAGAAAACAATCAAGTTGATTAAGGAAGCTGCTGAAGAGATGGGGTATCGGCCGAACAATCTTGCAGCTGGCCTCCGGAATAACAAAAGCAATACCATAGGGGTACTTATCTCCCGTATCAACCGACCTTTTATGGCAGCTTTGATCAGTGGTATTGAGGAGACCGCACGAAAATCGGGCTATAATGTAATCATTAGTCAATCCAACGATAAGTACGAGAACGAGATCAGCAATTGTAATGCGTTGTACGATAGTAGAATTACGGGTCTTGTGGTTTCTTTGTCCATGGAAACGGTTGATATGAGCCATTTTCAAAAATTTATAGATCAAGGAATTCCGATTGTCTTTGTGGATAGGGTTCCTGATAATTTCAATTCTTATAAGGTGGTCATTGACAACTACACCGCGGGGTATTCGGCTACCAAACACCTTATTGAACAGGGGTGCACCCGGATAGCACATTTTGCTGGAGCCCAACACAGAAATGTATATGAAGAGCGGAAAAAAGGATACTTGGATGCCCTTCGGGAAAATGGATTGCCCATTGAGGATGATCTTATCATCCATTTTAAAACCTTGAGTTTTGAGGAAGGGAACAAAGCCACCAAGAAACTTTTGAAAATGTCCAATCCACCCGATGGTATATTTTCAGCCAACGATACCGCAGCGGTAAGTGCCATTATGTGCGCGAAGAAAATGGGCGTGCAGGTGCCCCAAGATTTGGCGGTAATCGGGTTCAATGATGACCCTATCGCTTCCATCGTGCAACCTTCACTTTCCACAGTTTCTCATCCTGCAAGTAAAATGGGGGCCATCTCCGCCAAACGGATACTCGACCATTCCGGTCAGAATTACGATACCGACTTATCGGAAATCACTGTTTTGGGAACGGAAATCATAGTTAGGGATTCTTCACTGAAGAAAGTGAAGACCTTAGAACCCAAACAATCTCGGTAACCAGAGACTCAACTCAGGGAAAAGACTTACCAAAACCAAACTTATGATCATTGCCAAGAACAGTGGCAATAGCGGACGGATTACTTTTTGAATCGTTGTTCGAGCCACGCCAATTCCAATAAAAAGTACCGCACCGACCGGAGGTGTACAAAGTCCAATACATAGGTTCAACACCATAATGATTCCAAAGTGGACGGGATCAATTCCCAATGCCGTTGTTACAGGGAGGAAAATGGGCGTAAAGATCAGTACCGCAGGGGTCATATCCATAAAAATCCCCACAATCAGTAATATAAGATTGATGAGGATGAGCACCATAATCTTGTTGTCGCTCAGACTCAGCAGAGCTTCGGTAACGGCTTGAGGGATATTCTCATAGGAAAGTACCCAAGACATGGCCATGGACATGGCTATCAACAGCATGACAATGGCAATGGTTGATGAGGATTCCACCAATATGGGACGAATGTTTTTAAATGAAACTTCCCTATACACCGCAGCGAGGACTAAGCAATATATTACTGCTACGGAAGATGCTTCGGTGGCGGTGAAAATTCCAGCAACGATTCCTCCAATAACCACCACCAATAAAAATAGACTGGGTAATGCTTTTACAAAAGTGCTGAAAACGTTTTTCAAAGAGCTTCGGTCCGCGGTTGGGTATCCTTTGCGTTTTGCCCAGATATAGGCAACCACCATCAGCAACAAACCCGTAAGAATGCCTGGAAGATAACCAGCAAGAAACAGGGCGCCAATGCTCACTCCACCACTTGCCACAGAGTAGATAATGAAAATGTTACTGGGTGGAATTACAAGTCCTGTGGTAGCTGAGGTGACATTTACTGCCACACCAAATCCTTTGTCATATCCGGATTCTTCCATCTTATCCGACATGAACCCACCGATGGCTGCTGCCGCCGCCCCTGCCGACCCTGCGATGGCACCAAAAAGCATGGCCGCAACAATATTGACATGCGCCAATCCTCCCGGAAGTGATCCCACCAAGGCCTTGGCAAAATCAATCAATCGTTCTGCAATACCCCCTTTGTTCATGATGTGCCCTGCCAAAATAAAGAATGGAATGGCCAAAATGGAAAAACTGTCCAATCCGGTTACAATGCGTTGTGCAATGGTCGTCAGCGCTGGGTAGGTGTCCACACTCACCAACAGGGTCAGTAAAGAAGAAATCCCAAGACTCCATGCAACAGGTACACGAATGGAAATCAATACAAGAAAACTAAGTACCAGAATGCTAATTTCCATTTTTCAAGTTTTTGATGATGATGAACAGGTCCAAAAGTTTGTAGTACATGATGAACAGTCCCGAAATGGGCAGTACCAAATAGACAAAACCAATGGGAAGGTTCAATGCAGGGGAAGTTTGCCCAAGCGCAAACGAAATATAGACGTAACGAAGCCCTCCAATGAGAAAAACCGCTATTCCAAACAAAAGTACCACAACGGTGATTACGATATCGAGAATCTTTTGGTTCCGTTCGTTTAGGTACTGCGGTAGAAGCTCAATGGCGATATGCAGTTTTTTTCCCGAGGCATACGCGGCCCCCAAAATACTCAGCCAAATCAGGAGGAATCGAGCCAACTCATCGGTCCAAGAACTCTGGCTATCCAAAAGATATCTGGTGATGACGCCCCAAAACACATCCAAGACCATGGCCCCTAAAAGCAGCGCCAGAATCCATTCTAAAAAGAGGTCTATTCGGCCTTTCATCACTTTACATTTTTGATTTGCTCTGCAAGCTCATAGAGATGCTCGTCTTTTTCTTTCAAGGCTTGGAGCATGGATTCTGATTTTTCTTCAAAAAGGGTCTTTTCAGGATACAAAACCTGTACTCCTGCTTTTTTTACTTCATCCAGTGCTTCTTCTTCGGCCTGTTTCCATAGCTTATGTTGAAACTCGGTAGCCTCTTTTGCCGCTTCGGTAATCCAAGTTTTCTCAGATTCATTCAATTTGTCCCAAATAATGGTGCTGATGACCAAAATATCCGGAATGGCGGTATGCTCATCCATGGACAAAAATTTACACACCTCATAATGCTTTGATGAATAGAAACTGGGCAAGTTGTTCTCGGCGCCGTCCACCACGCCTTGTTGTAGTGATGTGTACAATTCTCCCCACGAAATGGGAGTAGGGGAACCACCAAATTTCTTGACCATTTCTATAGCGGTTGGGCTTTGCATCACCCGAATCTTCAATCCAGCCAAATCATCTGGCGACTCAATGGGTGTATTTTTGGTATAGAACGAACGGCTTCCAGCATCAAAATAGGTCAATCCCTTTAACCAATATTTCTCGGAGCCTGAAAGCAGTTTTTCTCCAATGGGGCCATCAAAGACCTTGAATCGGTGTTCATCATTCCGAAACAGATAGGGATACCCCAAGACCTTAAGGTCTGGTGAAAAGTTTTCCATAACCGCAGCGGAGACCTTTGTCATTCCCAGACTACCAATCTGAAGCAGCTCCAAACATTGCTGTTCTGTGCCCAATTGACTACTTGGATATATCTCAAGTTCCAATTTTCCATCGGATTTTTCCGCAACCAAATCGGCCATATAGACCATGGCTTCATGCACGGGGTGCGTAACCCCCAAGCTATGCGCCAGTTTAATGGTTTTTGTGGCTTTTTTGTCAGGTTGACAGGAAAGCAGTACAATGAAAAATATGAGAATTATCCTGAAGTTCATACGCTTTTCAGCTCTTGGATAATTTTTAGGACGTCCTTCACTTTTTGAGTGATGGCGTTGAAATCTCCTTTGGACAAGGATTCTTTATCAATCAGTTTTGAACCCATTCCCACGCAAATAGCGCCGGCTTCAAACCAACTGGTCAGGTTTTCGCGGGAAGTGTCCACGCCACCTGTGGGCATAATGCTGGTCCAAGGCTGTGGACCTTTTACAGCTTTGATGAAGCCCGGTCCCAAAACATCCGCAGGAAACAGTTTTACCACATCGCATCCCAATTCCTCGGCTCGATTGATTTCGGTCACCGAACCGCAACCAGGGGACCAAAATATTTTTTTTCGGTTGCAGACAATGGCAATGTCTTCACGCATTGCCGGGGTAACCACAAAAGAAACCCCCATATTGATAAAAGCCGAAGCGGTTGCCGCATCAGTCACGGAACCAACACCCAAAATCATCTCTGGACATTCGGTTTCGCAAAATGTGACGAGCTCAGCAAAAACGTTTTCCGCATTTTGCCCTCTGTGGGTAAATTCAAATAAACGTGCCCCCCCATCATAACAGGCTTTTACCACGTTTTGAACAAGTTTGGGGTCGGCATTATAGAATAATGGAACAAAACCGGTTTCCTCCATTGTTTTAAGAACATTGTATCTCGAATGTCTTTTCATGTGCATTGCTAATTAGTCGAATAATTTTTAGAAATGGGCAGGCCCTTACCGCTTTAAGCTCAGGTTTTCCACAAGGCTCGGAAACTGAAAAAATTCCTTGGCATTGTTATAGGTAATGTCTTGAACAATTTTTCCAATCCACTTCATGTCATGCGGAAGAAGTCCATCTTTAAGGTCATTCCCCAAAATATTGCAAAGTACCCTTCTGTAGTACTCGTGTCTGGGAAACGAAAGAAAGCTTCTGCTATCCGTAAGCATTCCTACGGAACAACTGAGCAATCCCATGTTGGAGACCGCATCCAGTTGGTCTTTTATGCCGTCTTTTTGGTCCAGAAACCACCAAGCCGCCCCAAACTGTACCTTGCCTTTTATCTCTTCACCCGTAAAATTGCCGGCCATGGTGGCAAACAATTCATTATCAGATGGATTTGAGTTGTATAGGATGGTCTTAGGAAGACTTCCGCTGTTGTTCAATCTATTCAAGAAATTGGCCAATTGTTCCGCCTGTGGATAATCCCCAATACTGTCCACCCCGGCATTGATGCCGATTTTGGTCAAAATGGCTTTATTGGTGTCCCGAATCGGGCCCAAATGCAACTGCATCACCCAATTTTTTTCAGCGTACAATTGACCCAGAAGGTGTAGTACAGCAGATTTATACTGTCGGATTTCTTTCTCTGAAATTGATTTTTCCGCAAATCGATTGGAAAGGATTTTGTTGATTTCAGCTTCGGTGTAGTCGTAACCATACGCATGAATCAACCCATGGTCGGAAAGTCTACATCCATTTTCATGGAAATAGGCTACCCGTTTTTTGGCGGCTTCTCCCAAAGAAGCTAAATCGGTAATGGTGATTCCGGTTATTTTTGAAAGGGTAGAAATGTAATCGGTAAAATCAACTTTTTCAATATTGATCAATCCATCGGGCCGAAACGTAGGAAGTACCTTCACTGGGCAATCCGATTCGGCCAATGTAATATGGTGCGAAAGATTGTCCAAAGGATCGTCGGTGGTGCAGACCACCTCCACATTCATTTTGCTGACTAGGTTTCGGGTTGAAAAAGAGGGCTTTTTCAGGTGAGAGTTGCATTGTGCATAAATATCTTCGGCACTCTCGGGAGTTAAAAGTTCATCGATGCCGAAATATCGGCTCAGCTCCAAATGCGTCCAATGATATAGTGGGTTGCGCATGGTGTAAGGTACCGTTTGTGCCCATTTCTGAAATTTTTCCGCATCGGTAGCTTTTCCCGTAATGAACTTTTCGGGCACCCCCAAAGCACGCATGGCCCTCCATTTATAATGATCACCCTCTATCCAAATTTGGGTGATGTTCTCAAAATTCTTGTCCTCCGCCAATTCATTGGGGGGTAAATGGGAATGATAGTCTATGATGGGCTGGCCCTTTGCATAGTCATGATAGAGTTCTTTGGCATAATCCGTTTCCAACAAAAAATCCTCATGGATAAATTTTTTCATGCTATGGTTTCTCTTGCTTTTAAGTTAGTTGAGGGTGATGGTTCCTGTACTCATGGATGGGGCTCCCAGTTCCTGGCTTCGTTTCATGGGACTGCTGCCTCCAACGTGAATTTTAAATTCTCCCGGTTCAAAAACCCGTTCACCTTGGTTGTTTACTAATTGGAATACTTCTGGTTTAAGGGTGAAGGTAACATTTTTGGAGGCATTTGGTGCTATGTTAACGCGTTGAACGCCATACAACTGATAATTAGGAACATCCACCGAGGCTTCGGTATCCGAAACATAGAGTTGCACTACCTCATCAGATTGTACATTGCTATTATTTGAAACCGTTACGGTAACACTCACTTCATCATCTTTAGAAATGGTCGGTTTGGAAATATCCAAATCGCCATAGGCAAAGCTACCATAGCTAAGTCCATATCCAAAAGGATAAAGCGGGTCAACATCCATATATTTATAGGTTCTGCCTTTCATGGTGTAATCTTCATAAGGCGGAAGCTGCTCCAAAGATTTTGGAAAAGTGATAGGCAACCTTCCCGAAGGAGAAACCTTGCCAAAAAGAATGTCCGCAATGGCATTTCCACCTTCTTCCCCAGGATACCAAGCCAACAAAACGGCATCTGCCAGTTCGTGAACCTCGGCGAGATTCATAGGGCTACCTCCGGTAATGACGGCAATAATGGGTCTTTCCCCAGCGGCATCACGTAGCTTTTTAAGAAAGTTTATCTGGTTTTGTGGGAGATTATAATCCAAACGGTCCCCCGCAGTGGTTGATGCCAAGGATTCTCCTTCTTCGCCTTCCAAAAGACTTGAAATTCCGAGAACCGCGATGGTAGCATCACTTGTTCCCGCATTTGGAGTGGCCCAATCTTGTGGATTGAGTGATTCGCGATCAAGGAGGGCACCAATTCTATATTGCAATTGACTTCCGGGGTGAATGGCCCCTGCCACCCCTTCAAGTACGGTGACCAATTTAGGATTGACTCCATAATAATTACCTAAAAGTACATCGGCGTTGGCCGCGTTGGGCCCGGTAATGAAATATCTGGAGAGGTCATTTTTTAGTGGTAGAACCCCATTGTTTTTGAGCATCACGATTCCCTTTTGAGCAACTTCACGAGCCAAGGCACGATGCTCATCACTATCTATCACGTCTACCGAGATGTCGTCATAAGGATTGCTTCCTTGAGGGTCAAAAAGCCCTAACTTAAAACGTGTACGCAACAATACAGCCAGTTGCTCGTCAATCTCAGCCTCAGTAATCAATCCATTTTTTACGGCTTCAGGAAGTCCATCGATATAAGTGCTACCACAATTAAGGCTCACCCCGCTTTTTACTGCGAGCGCAGAGGCTTCCGCAGGAGTATTGACAACGCCGTGCCCTCCTTTATCCGCAGCGGTGAACAAATCTACAATGGCCCAGCAATCGCTGAGCACATGGCCATCAAACTTCCATTTGTTTCGTAAAACATCGGTAATTAGATAGTTGTTGGAACAACAGGGTTGCCCATTGGTGCTGTTGTAGGCGCACATTACGGCTTCCACATCGGCATCAACCAAAGCTTCGAAAGCAGGGAGATAGGTTTCCCATAGATCTTTTGGAGTGGCAATGGCGTCAAACTCATGACGCAATTTTTCGGGGCCACTGTGCACGGCAAAGTGTTTAGCGCATGCTGCGGTTTTTAAATAATCGGGATTGTCTCCTTGAAGTCCTTTTACAAACGAAGTTCCCAAAATTGAGGTCAAATATGGGTCTTCACCATAGGTTTCTTGACCCCGTCCCCATCTGGGATCTCTAAAAATATTGATGTTGGGCGTCCAAAATGTTAGACCGCTGTATCTGCGATGGTATCCTTTTTCCTTAGCAGCATTGTGCATTGCCCGTGCTTCGTCAGAAATTGCGGAGGAAACCCTAAAGGCTAAGTCACTGTCAAATGTTGCCCCAAGACCAATGGCCTGCGGGAATACGGTTGCCGTACCCGACCTACCCACACCGTGCAACGCCTCGTTCCACCACCCGTATGGTGGAATCCCAAGCCGCTCAATGGCGGAGGTGTTGTGCATCATTTGGTCGGCTTTTTCTTCCAAAGTGAGTCTGGAGATCAAATCATTTACCCGTTCATCCATGGAAAGGGAAGTGTCATAGAACGGAAAATCGTATTCGGAAGTGGTTTCCGAAGTTGCAGGGGACTCAGTTACCTTGTCACTGGAGCTTTCTTTGCATGCCACTAAGCAAAGAAAAGTGAGCCCGAAAATTAATTTAGAAATCTTCATTTTTTGATTTTGATAGCTATGATTTTGATATTGGAGTGTCAAATTTCGTAAAAATATCGATTTTTGCAATCGATTGCGTTAAACATTTTGTTAATCTATGAATTTTTTACTTATTTTACTCAGCGCAATTGATTGATTTAATAATTAATCGATTTTTTTTTGTCAAATTCTAAATCATGAGACAGTCCATCAAATTAAAAGTAAGGTATTTTTTTGGCTTCTTTCTGTTTGTTTCCATTGCATCTTTTTCAATGTCAAATGGATACGAGCTGTGGTTGAATTACACCAAGATTTCAGACGAAGCTACCTTACTAAAGTATCGTTCTACAATTCAAACCGTTTTTTTGGAGGGAACCAGTGAGACCCAATCGGTAATCAAAAATGAATTGGAAATGGGACTCGGAGGGCTGCTCGACACGGAAGTGGTTTTCCAAGGATTCAATAAAGGAGGAAACCAATTGATTGTTTCTAAATACAATGATTTACCACAGGAATTGAAGTCATCCTTTATTATGGATGGTCTCTCCAAAGAGGGATATAAGATTAAAACTATTGAATCTAATGGGGCATCGTTTGTTGTTGTAACCGCAAATGAGGATATCGGTCTTTTGTACGGAACCTATAATTTCTTGCGATTGTTACAGACCCATTCGGCTTTAGAAAATGTGGACATCACTGAAATACCTAAAGTGGATGTGAGGGTGTTGAACCACTGGGATAATCTGGATCGAACCATTGAGCGTGGTTTTGCAGGGTTTTCCATTTGGAATTGGCATACGTTACCAGGGTATATTGACCAACGATATATAGACTATGCCCGGGCAAATGCTTCGGTGGGAATCAATGGAACCGTACTGACCAATGTGAATGCGAATGCGCTTATCTTGACTCCACAGTATTTGGAGAAGGTAAAGGCGCTGGCCGAAGTTTTCCGTCCGTATGGAATTAAAGTCTATCTCACGGCACGTTTTTCCGCACCCATTGAAATTGGAGGATTGGAAACCGCCGATCCCTTGGATGCTGATGTAATTCAGTGGTGGAAAGACAAGGCCAAAGAAATTTATACCATGATTCCCGATTTTGGCGGGTTTGTTGTAAAGGCCAATTCTGAAGGTCAACCCGGACCCCAAAACTATGGCAGGAGCCATTTGGATGGGGCCAATCTTATGGCCAATGCCTTGGAACCTTTTGGCGGATTGGTTATTTGGCGTGCATTTGTCTATTCGGAGCATGATCCAACGGACCGGGCAAAACAGGCCTATTCTGAGTTTGTTCCAGAGGATGGCAAATTCATGGACAACGTTTTGCTTCAGGTAAAAAATGGGGCAATTGATTTCCAGCCCAGAGAACCCTTTCACCCATTGTTTGGCGCGATGCCCAAGACACCGTTGATGATGGAGTTTCAAATCACCAAAGAGTATTTGGGGTTTGCGACCCATTTGGTATTTCTGCCCAAACTGTATGAAGAAGTGTTGCAGTCCGACACCTATAGAAAAGGTAAAGGATCGACAGTGGCCAAAGTGATAGATGGTTCGCTGAACAACAAAAAAGTTTCGGGGATGGCCGGGGTATCCAATGTGGGGAACGACATTAATTGGACAGGTCACCCGTTTGGTCAGGCGGATTGGTATGGCTTCGGTCGATTGGCTTGGAATCCTTACATGACTGCTGAGGATATCGCTGATGAGTGGCTTCGGCTTACATTCAGCAACGATGAAAAATTTGTGGAGCCTGTCAAACAAATGATGATTGAGTCGAGGGAAGCCGTGGTCAATTATATGAACCCGCTTGGACTGCACCATATTTTTGATACTGGCCATCATTACGGCCCTGGACCTTGGGTGGGGAATCTTTCCAGACCCGAATGGAATCCGGTGTATTACCACAAAGCGGATAGCGAAGGTGTAGGTTTTGATCGGACCAAAACAGGAAGTAATGCTTTGTCGCAATACGCACCAGAGGTGGAAAAAATGTTCACTGACCTTAAGACCTGTCCTGAAGAATACCTACTGTGGTTCCACCATTTACCTTGGGACTATACGTTGAAAAATGGTCGTACCCTATGGGATGGATTAGGATTGAAGTATCAAGAAGGTGTTGATGAAGTTCGGGACATGATCAAGACTTGGGAAGCCATGAAACCTTATGTGGATGATGCAAGACATCATCAGGTATCCATGCTTTTAGATATACAACTTGAAGAGGCCATATGGTGGAAAGATGCTTGTATGCTGTACTTTCAGACCTTTTCAAAAATGGAATTTCCAAGGGAAATGGAAAAACCAGAACACACATTGGATTATTACAAATCGTTAAAATTTCCATTTGCACCGGGCATCCGGCCTAGATGGGACTAACCTTATAAACAAATTAATGGACAAAAAAGTAGCCATAGTAACCGGAGGCAATTCGGGATTGGGTTTTGCCACCGCAAAGAAATTTTGCGACGAAGGGACCAAAACCTATATCATAGGCCGGACCAAGGAACGAACAGAAGAAGCCTGTGAACAATTGGGAAAAAATGCCGTTCCGGTGATTTTTGATTTAACCAACCTTGAAGGAATCCCTCAAATGGTGGAGGCCATCTTCAAAGCGGAAGGTCATATTGATGTTTTGGTGAACAATGCCGGAATCAATATGAAAAAAGAGTTCATTGACGTAACGGATTCCGAATTTGAACAGATTTTGCGAACCAATGTATTCAGTGTATTTGCCATCAGCAGGGAAGTGGTCAAAAAAATGAAGGAAACTGGAGGAGGAAACATTGTGAACATCAGCTCTATGGCGGCACAGTATGGTATGCCAAAAGTAATTGCCTATTCTGCCAGTAAAACGGCTATTGAGGGGATGACCCGGGCCATGGCGGTGGATTTGGCCCAATACAACATAAGGGTAAACTGTATTGCACCTGGTTTTATTAAAACAAAAATGACGGCAAAAGCCCTCGATTCGGACCCGCCAAGAAAGGAAAAGGTGTTTTCAAGAACCCCTATGGGTAAAATGGGAATGCCAGAGGATATTGCAGATGCTGTTTATTTTTTCGCATCAGAACAAGCTAAATTTGTAACAGGTACCGTACTTCCAGTAGATGGAGGGAACAGTATCGGGTTTTGATTACAAATGAAAAGTATATGATAAAAATGCAAAAGACCATGCGTTGGTATGGTCCACATGACGGTGTTAAATTGGAGGATATTCGCCAGTGCGGAGTTACTGGGATTGTTACGGCCCTTCATCAAATTCCTGTTGGAAATGTTTGGGAGGTCAAGGATATCCAAGAAAGACAAGAGGTAATCCGAAAAGCGGGCATGGAATGGACGGTGATTGAAAGTCTACCGGTCCATGAAGACATCAAACGAAGAGGGGGTGATTACCAAAAATTTATCGCCAACTATAAAAAGAGCTTGGAGCATATAGCGCAATGCGGCATCAAGGTGGTGGCATACAATTTTATGCCCATTTTGGACTGGGTTCGCACCGATCAAGCGTATGAAAATATTGATGGGACCAAAGCACTCTTGTTTGATGAACGTGCTTTTATCTATTTCGATGTGTTTCTACTGCAACGACCTGGAGCGGAAAAAGATTATGCCCAAGATAGGTTGAATGCGGCCATAGCTTATGGAAACACGTTGGAGGAAGCCGAAAAGGAAAAACTCTACCGAAATGTTTTGTTGGGACTTCCCGGCAGTGATGAAAGTTTTACCAAGGAAAAAGTATTGGAACTGCTGGATGACTATAAGGGTATCAGCGATGATGAATTAAGAAAGAACCTGATTCATTTTTTGTCCGAAGTGGCACCCGTAGCTGATAAATTAGGCGTTCAATTGGCCATACACCCAGACGACCCACCCTTTTCTGTTTTAGGATTGCCCAGAGTGGTATCCACGGAAAATGACATCAAAGAAATTCTAAGTGGAGTGCCCATCAATGCAAACGGACTTTGCTATTGCACAGGTTCGTTAGGCGCCAATCCAAACAACAATCTTGTTCGAATTATAGAAGAACATGGAAACCGTATTCACTTTTTACACCTCAGAAATGTGAAGCGTGAAGAGGGTAAACGATTCCGGGAATCGGAGCACCTTAATGGGGATAACCCCATGGAAGCTATTGTGGAAAAGCTTTTGGTGTTGATGCAGAAAAACAATACAAGCCTTCCTGTTCGGCCAGATCATGGCTTCCTACATTCTTTTGAGGGTGTTGAAAAATATCCTGGATATTCCTTGATCGGAAGGCTAAAAGGATTAGCAGAAATCAGGGGACTTGAACTGGGCATTGCTTACAAACTACAACAAACACAAACTTAAAAATTGCACAGAAAAGAATTAACTAAATAGAAAACAATGAAGATAGTAAAGGTCTTAATGATAGTGATGTTTGCAGCGGTGATGGGATGCAGTTCTGGGAGCGATGACTCAGGCCCCCAGGTTGGTGGTCCCACGGACGATATTAATCCGGGTGGCTCGGATGATGATGATCCAAGCACCGACGATGAAATACCTGTAGAAGATCCATTCGTTTATGACGCCACAGAAGATTTAAAAGATGTTGCAAGCTTTCCCATTGGAAATATAGTTTCTGCCAACAAGTTGGCTTCAACATCAACAGACAACACCACCTTTAAGCAGGTGTTGAACGCAGAATACAATAGCATCACGTCAGAATATCAAATGAAGA
Source organism: Flagellimonas iocasae (assembly GCF_042682725.1). Classification (NCBI taxonomy): domain Bacteria; kingdom Pseudomonadati; phylum Bacteroidota; class Flavobacteriia; order Flavobacteriales; family Flavobacteriaceae; genus Flagellimonas; species Flagellimonas iocasae. The sequence goes on from NZ_JBHUHU010000003.1 coordinate 1,012,421, forward strand.
TGAATATCATGTTCACCGCTCCAGATACTTACGATTTTTCGGATGGAGATGCCATTGTGGCTTATGCCAAAGAAAATGGATTACGGGTTCATGGTCATGCGCTGATATGGCATGAGGCGATTCCTAGTTGGTTGAATGAATTTGCTGGAACGGATGAGGAATTCGAGGCCCAGGTGGAAGGATTTGTGAAAGCTGCAGTTGCCCATTTTGCCGAAGCAGAAGATGATGGTGGAAACCCAATAGTGGCTTCTTGGGATGTGGTTAATGAATATTTTGATGGAGCCGCAGTAAGAAACTCACTGTTTACCCAACGCATCGGAAACGATTTCATTAAAAAGGCCTTTCAGTGGGCCAGAGAGGCAGATCCAGATGTAAAACTTTTCTATAACGACTATAACATTGCAGGACAAGTAGATAAAAGAAATGCCATTATCGGAATGGTGAATGACTTTATTACGAATTCTATTCCAATTGACGGAATTGGCATGCAGATGCACTTGAACCACGATTGGCCATCATCAGACTTGCCACTAGCAATCCAAGCCATATCCGACACAGGTTTATTGGTACACCTATCAGAGTTGGATGTAAAAGTGAATTACGGGGACGATATTAACTCATTGACCGAGGAAAGAGCAGGTGCACAAGAACTCCAGTACCAAAGAGCAGGATACTATTACACTACTATTGTTCCAGCCGCCCAACAATTTGGAATCACTTTGTGGGGCTTTAGAGATCGTGATAGCTGGTTATATGACAACGGCTCCGATTGGCCACTGTTGTACGACAATGATTTTAACACGAAGGTTTCCCACAGAGGATTGGTTGCAGGTCTTAACGGGGAAAATCCAGAGTAAACTACTAAGGATGAAATAGTAAAAACCATGATGGAAAATGCCCAAAAACTTCATCATGGTTTTTTTGTTCACAATAAATAGAATAGCATGAAAAATGTATTACTAGTTGCAGGTTTACTGTTCGCAATTTTTGGAAATGCCCAGATTAAACTTCCTAGGCTGATAAGTGACGGGGTGGTATTGCAGCGCGATGAAAAAATTAAGATTTGGGGATGGGCATCGCCCAATGAAAAAGTGGAAATGTCCCTAAAGGGCAAGAAGTACAGCACTACTGCCGACCAGAATGGTGATTGGGACATTCAATTAAAGCCACAAAAAGCCGGAGGGCCCTATACCATAACTTTTAAAGGGAATAATGAAGTTTCCGTGAAAGATGTTCTTTTTGGCGATGTTTGGCTCGGAGCAGGGCAGTCCAATATGGTAACCCCCATGGAGCGGGTCAAGGAAAAATACCCAGACGAAGTGGCAAACGCAGATTATCCTGAAATCCGTAATTTTTTTATCCCAACCTTGTCAAATGTTGATGGTCCTCAAAAAGATTTACCAGCAGGGGAATGGAAACCTGCTGTAGCCGGAGATATCATGCAAATGGGAGCGGTCACCTTTTTCTTTGCTAAAGACCTCTACAATAAATACCATGTTCCAATTGGGATTATCAACTCAAGCGTGGGAGGTACACCCATCGAGTCATGGGTCAGCGAAGATGGATTTAAGGAATTTCCCAAGGATTTGGCTACCATCCAAAGAAATAAGGATGAAAGTTATTCTAGTCAATTTACCACAAGACCACCTTCCTCCAATGTTCAGCCCGAAATTAAAGATGAGGGTTTAACAGGCCCTCTCAAATGGTATGAAAATGAATACCAACCTAAAGGTTGGAACAACTACTACATTCCAGGATATTGGGAAGACCAAGGCTTAAGAGATTTGAACGGCGTGGTGTGGTTCCGAAGGGAATTGGAAATCCCTGATGAATTGGTAGGGGTTGAGGCCAAGCTTTTTATGGGTCGGATTGTGGATGCCGATGAAGTTTATGTAAACGGCACCAAGATTGGAAACATTACCTATCAATACCCACCCAGAAGATATACCGTCCCAGAAGGTGTTCTAAAGAAAGGAAAAAATCTCATTGTGGTTCGGGTCACCAATTCTGGAGGCAAAGGGGGCTTTGTTCCTGACAAAAATTATGAACTCACAGCCAATGGTATAAGCGTAGATTTAAAAGGAGAGTGGCAATATAAGGTGGGTGAAGTCTTTAAACCTTTTAGAGGAGCGAGAAGAGGTGGCGGTTACAACCAATTTTGGGCCCAAAACCAACCTACGGCCCTGTACAATGCCATGGTAGCTCCATTGACCAATATGACCGTCAAAGGAATGCTATGGTACCAAGGCGAATCCAACACAGGTCGACCAAAAGCATATGCAGATTATCTTCCTGCCCTCATCAAGGATTGGAGGGAGAAATTCAACAAACCCAATGCCCCTTTCCTATGGGTGCAATTGGCCAACTTTCAGGATGTGAATTACCTTCCCACTGAAAGCAACTGGGCAGAACTCAGGTTTTCGCAGTTCAAGACACTTTCTGTTCCCAATACAGCCATGGCTGTCATAATTGATTTAGGAGAGTGGAACGACATCCATCCGTTGAACAAAGAAGGAGTGGGCAAGCGATTGGCACTGGGCGCCTTAAAATTGGCGTATGGGGAAGATATAGTGTACTCAGGACCCATTTTCAAATCCTCAGAAATACAAGGGGATAAAATCGTACTTCATTTTGATTCCGTAGGAAGCGGACTGGTTTCCAATGATGGAGAACCCCTCCATCGATTTGAAATTGCAGGGCAGGACCAAGAATTTGTTTGGGCCGATGCCCAAATCGTGGGAAACACCGTTGAGGTGACAAGCGATGAAGTTCCTCGTCCAGCTTATGTCCGCTATGCTTGGGCCGATAATCCCAGAGGTGCCAATTTGTATAATAAAGAAGGACTGCCGGCATCTCCCTTCCAAAATTTTGATAATGAAGAACTCAACCAGCTGCCATGGCAAGGTAAAAAGGCGGCGGTAATCCTAACGTATGATGATGCCCTAAATGTGCATTTGGACAACGTGGTTCCATTGTTGGACTCCCTGAATTTAAAAGGAACGTTCTATGTGTCCACCTTTTCCGAAGCCTTTAGAAATCGGTTGAATGATTGGAAACGGATTACATGGAATGGCCACGAATTGGCCAACCATACCATTTTTCACCCCTGTATCGGCAAGGAAAGCAGGCCATGGGTAAAACCGGATTATGATATGGCCACCTACACCGTTCAACGTATGGTGGATGAAATCAAGATTAACAACACACTGCTTGAAGCTTTGGACGGTAAAAAGGAAAGAACCTTTGCATACACCTGTGGTGATTTTACTGTAAATGGAGATGATTTTTTTATCGATGGACTTAAAGATGATTTAGTAGCCGCCCGAGCCGTACGTTCAGAAATGCACACCATTGACCAAGTGGACCTTTTTAATATGGACAGCTATGCCATTGTGGACGCCACCGGTGATGAAATGATCGACATGGTGAAGCAAGCGGTGGAGACTAATTCCCTTTTGATTTTTCTATTTCATGGAGTAGGTGGAGAGCATTCCATGAATGTTTCGCTCCCAGCTCACAAACAACTGTTGGAATATCTAAAAGAACACGATACTGAGGTTTGGACCGCACCGCTTATCGATGTGGCTAAAAATGTAAAAACATATCAATCCAAGACAAAAACAAACTAAAATGAAAGCATCGCATTACTTCGTTTTAATTTTTGCACTGACCAGTTTCTGTGCAAATGCCCAGTTTTTTCTAACTCAGGAAGAGCGGGACAGCATTTACCAACATGGAAAAGTGAATCACGATAATATGATGAAGCAATTGGGTATTACAGTGTTGCGCCCTGGCCCAAGTGGCGACCCAACAGCACCCAATGCAGCAAATTATGATGAATCCATTGCGAACCCTTGTCCAGAATTACCAGAGGTTTTGGTAACCAATAAAGGAAAGAAAGTCAAGGATGCGGATGATTGGTGGGATACGCGTCGTCCAGAAATTGTTGAGGATTTTGAGCGGGAGGTGTATGGCCGATTACCAAAAAACATTCCGGCTGTTACATGGACGGTAAAAGTGGAAGACAAGGAGTTTGTACGCAGGACACCCGTTGTTGTAAAACAATTGGTGGGGCATGTGGATAACAGTTCTTATCCTGCTATCAATGTGGATATCAATGCCATGTTGGTGGTTCCTGCCAATGTTCAAGGACCCGTTCCCGTATTGATTATGTTCGGAAGACCCTCATTTCCTGCTCCAGCGCAGCCATCACAAGAAGATATGGAAACCCTGAATAATTCTTTTAAAGAATTGATGATCAAGCACGATCCTAAGCTAAAGTCAATATTTGATAAATATCCAGCTTACAGCCCAATCACAAGATTACCGGGACCCAATTTTTGGGAACCCATGCCCGAAGGTGACCTTCCCTCTACAGAGCAATTGTTGAATGCAGGCTGGGGGTATGTCACGCTGGACCCATCAAGTATCCAAGCTGATAATTCGGCTGGGTTAACGCACGGCATTATCGGGTTGGTGAACAAAGGGCAGCCACGTAAACCTGATGATTGGGGATCCTTGAGAGCTTGGGCCTGGGGAGCAGCCCGTACCTTGGATTATTTGGAGACCGACCCTCTGGTGGATGCCACCAAAGTGGGGATTGAAGGTGTTTCCCGATATGGTAAAGCAGCTTTGGTGACCCTTGCTTTTGAAAAACGTTTTGCCGTTGGATTGATAGGTTCTTCCGGAAAGGGTGGAGCCACATTGCACCGTAGAGTTTTTGGCGAGGCTGTTGAAAGTCTGACCGGAGTGGGTGAGAGTCATTGGATGGCAGGAAATTATTTAAAATATGGCGCAGCCGAGGCAAGTTTTGGTAGCAAAACAGGGTGTGATCTTCCCGTGGATTCCCATGAGTTGATTGCACTCTGTGCACCAAGACCCACATTTATCAGCTATGGCATTCCCGAGCAGGGAGATGCGCTTTGGCTGGACCAAAAAGGAAGCTATATGGCCACCATTGCGGCAGGCGAAGTCTTTACATTATTGGGCGCAAAGGACCTTGGTGTTTCCAATGATTATTTAAAGGAAGAAATGCCGCCCTACAATACTGATATGTTGGATGGCGAATTGGCATGGCGCCAACACGATGGCGGACATACCGATTGGCCCAATATGAAACATTTTATCCCTTGGGCCAATGAATTCTTGAATTACGAAAAGAAGTAAAAAATGAGAATAAAACTATTCAAACAACATAGATTAAATAAAGGTCAAATCGTATTGGCTTTGGCCCTGTTGGTATTTTCTTTTCATGGTATTGGTCAAGGAAGGAAATCCAAAGCTAAGGCCCCCATTTTTTCGGAATTCACGTATCAAGGAAATGATAAGATTTATCAAGATAATCCATTGACCGAAAATGAGTTTTACAACCCCATCCTTCAAGGCTGTTATCCGGATCCGGCCATAACCAAAAAAGGCGATGATTATTATATGGTTTGCTCTTCGTTTGCCATGTTTCCGGGAGTGCCCATTTTCCTTTCAAAAGATTTGGTCAACTGGACGCAAATTGGACACGTATTAGATCGGGTTTCACAATTGGATGTCAGTGATTTAGGGATAAGTCGTGGGGTTTATGCCCCGGGCATCACCTACAATCCTAAAAATGACACCTTCTATATGATCACAACCGTGGTGAATGGATTGGGAAATATTGTTGTAAAAACCCAAGACCCTATGAAAGGTTGGAGTGAACCTTATAAACTTAGTTTCAATGGTATTGATCCCTCCCTGTTTTTTGATGATGATGGCAAGGCCTATGTAGTGCACAATGATGCCCCGGACCCAGGTAAGGAACTATATAACGGGCACCGGGTCATAAAGGTTTGGGAGTATGATATGGAAAAGGATGATGTCATACAAGGAACAGATAAGATCATTGTTGATGGGGGCGTGGACCTTTCAGAAAAACCAATTTGGATTGAAGCCCCACACCTGTACAAAAAGGATGGCTCTTACTATTTAATGTGTGCCGAAGGAGGTACAGGCGGATGGCATAGCGAGGTGATTTTTAAAAGCGACAAACCCACTGGACCCTTTATACCAGCCCCAAGCAATCCCATCCTTACCCAACGGTATTTTCCAAAGAATCGGGAGAATAAGGTAGATTGGGCTGGGCATGCGGATTTGGTGCAGTTTGAGGGTAATCAATATTATGGCGTTTTCTTGGCCGTTCGCCCCAATGAAGAAAACCGCGTTAACACCGGTCGTGAAACTTTTATTTTACCCGTGGATTGGTCTGGGGAGTTTCCCGTTTTTGAAAATGGTTTGGTTCCCATGGAGCCCAAACTGCAACTGCCAAATGGAGTAAAGAACAAAACAGGTCAAGAAGGGTTTTTCCCGAACGGTAATTTTGTGTTCACCGATGATTTTTCTTCTGAAAAACTCGATTATCGATGGATTGGTCTGCGAGGTCCTCGCGAGGCGTTCATTTCTCAAATGGATAAAGGCCTGAGAATAACACCTTTTGATACCAATATCAAAGAAACAAAAGCGACCTCCACCTTGTTTTATAGGCAACAGCACAATAGCTTTTCATTTACCACCACGCTGAAGTATCAGCCTAAGTCAGAAAAAGATTTGGCCGGAGTCGTAGCACTGCAAAATGAAGGTTCAAACTATGTGTTTGGCATAACCAAAAAGGATAAGGACTTCTACATTGTACTTCAGAAAAACAAATGGCCCAACCGGCAGGGAGAAATCATCTCAGAAATAGTGGCCAGCGCTAAAATTGACTTGGAGGATACCATCAAACTTGAAATTTCGGCCAATGGGGATAAATATGAGTTTACCTATGCCTTGGGAGATGGAGCGTTGCAAAAATTGGGACCAACCGTGTCCGGTGATATTCTATCAACAGATGTTGCAGGTGGGTTTACAGGCTGTTTATTGGGACTTTATGCTACCTCTTCCAATGATGCATTACCTCATTAAATGGATGTTTTTTTGAGAGGGAAATAAATTTAGTTGCTCTCAATTTCAATGGTAGCCAATTCCAATCCATCTGAAGTTGCCTTTACCTTAATCGTGCCGGGCTGGCCCTCTTTTGATTTTACAATCCCTAATACCATTCCGCTAAAGGCATTTCTTTTTGGTGAAGGAAATTCGGTCATATCGCATGGGTTTCCATTATCGGTAGCACTTAACGTTCCTGGACCATCAACGCTGAATTCAATTTCATTTTCAGCATTGGCCACAAAATTTCCATCCTCATCCAGCACCCTTACAGTTATGTAGGCCAAATCCAAGCCATCGGAATTAATGGTATTTCTATCTACCTCTACTTCTAGTTTTGCTGGAACACCAGTAGTTTTTACAGTTTCCTCGGCCCAAACTTCTCCGTTTTTATAGGAAATTGCCTTTAATTCCCCTGGTTGATATAGTACATCATCCCATCGTAACCGATATTCAAATTCCCCTTTTTTCTTTTTTCCAAGTGATGTACCATTTAGAAATAATTCAACCTCATCACCAGAAGTGAACACATGTACAGGAGTAACCTTGCCAACTCGGCCTGGCCAGTTCCAGTGGGGTAAAATATGCACCATGGGTAAATCGGGCCGCCAACGGGCTTGGTACAGGTAGTACCTATCTTTGGGAAAACCTGCCAAATCAATAATGCCGTTATAGGAGCTTCTACAATCATAGTAGGGGGTAGGTTCGCCCAAATAATCAAATCCGGTCCAAACAAACTCTCCCGCCGAATAGGGATGTTTATCGAGTGAAGCAAAAACCTTATCTGCCGAAGATCCAAAATCCACGGCATACAGTTCATACGCACTTACTTGCGAAATACGATCATCCTTGCCATTTCCGTTTAACATTGGGGCACTTGTTTTATCCGTTACAGGAAACAAATAGATTCCTCGACTACTGGCTGCAGAAGCTGTTTCGCTACTCAAAATCACTTTATCGGGAAATTTTTCATGGAAAGGTCCATATTGTGGCTTGGTCTTTATGCGATTTGTAACCGTATCGAAAACTGGGTCTTGTCGGATACCCTCACCTTGATAATTGAAACTGATCACATCCATAACCGTTGGAAATGGCATATCGGATTTTGCCCAATTCATGGCGCTTGTCGTTAAACGTGTTGGGTCTTCGTCTTTGATTATTTCAACTAATTTTCTTCCTATGTCGGCGCCCTCTTCATCAGTGTATTGCTCGCCCACTTCATTGCCGTAACTCCACATGATTATGGATGGGTGATTTTTATCGCGGCGCACCATTGCCCGTGCATCGGCTTCATACCAATCTGGAAAAATTAAATGAAAATCGTGTGGCGTTTTTTTGCGTTCCCAGGAATCGAAAACTTCATCAATGACCAAAAAGCCCATTTTATCACATAAATCCAACAATTCCTGTGCTGGCGGATTATGTGCCATTCGGATGGCGTTACACCCCATTTCTTTTAAGATTTCCAATTTGCGTTCTGCGGCGCGAACATTAAATGCAGCACCCAATGCACCCAAATCGTGATGTTCATTGACACCTTTTATTTTAACGAGTTCTCCATTTACCAAGACACCTTGATTTGGGTTAAACTCCAAGGACCGAATTCCAAATGAGGTTTCGTATGAATCGATTACTTTTCCATTATTTGAAATCGTGGTAATGGCCTTATATAAGTGGGGTGTTTGTGTTGGAGGAGGGCCCCATAGTTTGGGGTTTTTAAGGGTTGTTCTACCAGATATTTTTTTTGATTTTCCCGAAGCTATTGTCAACGTCTCTTTTGGCAGCAATGCAACCACCGATACACTATCCTCCAAGGCATAAATTTCGGTAACCACATCAATTTCGGCACTTGTTTCAGAATCATTGTCCACGGAAACAGAAAAATCCACTGTCGCGGAATCATCTGAAACATTGTGGGTTGAAACTGTTGTTCCCCAATGTGCTATATGCACTTTATGGGTCTTGGTCAACCAAATATTGCGATAAATGCCTGCTCCTGGGTACCAACGTGCAGAATGGTTGGGATTATCCACACGAATGGCCAATTGATTATCACCTTCAAAATTAAGATAGGGCGTTAAATCCAACCGCCATGAATTATATCCGTAGGGCCAACCACCCACTAAATTGCCATTTAGCCAAACCATGGCATACGACATGATTCCATCTACATCTAAAAAAACCGACTTGTTTTCATCAGCGTTTGTAATATCAATTTTTTTACGATACCAAGCAACTCCATTGCTCGGCAAGCGGCCCATTCCGCCAGTGACTTCAGCATTTTCACCTTCTTGAAAAGGCCCTTTTATGGCCCAATCGTGAGGGATAGTAACTTTTTCCCAGTCATTGTCATCAAAAGTGCCTTGCACAAACGGAAAATCCATGCCAGGATTTCCCTCAGGCCTTATGTGATGAGTTGATTTATCCTTTATAAAAGCATTTGTAGTTGGTAAAATATATGGTTTCAATACTTTTTCCGATGCTCTTAATTTCTCTGCTTCCGTTGCAGGCGTATCGGCAGCTTTTGAGTCGTTAACATTTGTTACTTCTGGACGGACGTCATAATATAAGTCATCAGCAACTGTAGAAGATTCATATTTAAAAAATCTCCAATCTTGATTGATTGAAATGTGTTCTCTGGGGTTTTGGGTTGTATCAAGCAATTGACTGCAAGCAGTACCAAGCAAGATGGATATTGCAATGAAAAGGACTTTTGTTCCCTTAAAGGTGTTCATCTTATAGTTTTAAGTTGTGAGATATTCAGATTCACTACATATTTTCTTTTGTAATAAAGTAAGAAAACCGCCTGCCAAAAGCAAAGCGGTCCTCGCCGAAATTACAACCTCGTCAACTATGCGTTGAATTATTTTATGTTTCAAATGCAACTATTGAGTACATTTTTTGAGAATATCTCTTCTATTTATTTAAATGATTTAAAGATACACAATATTTTGTAAATGCAATCGGTTGCATAATTTTTTTGAGGATCAATTTAAAATCACTAATCTTACGAAAATCATTGCCCAAATCTGATAAGATTACCGAGGGTAATTTTTGATTCGAACACGAAAACTAAACAAGAAGATGAGAAAAATTAAACAGCTTATAACAATCCTAATTGTTATCCTAAATATCAATTGTAGCAGCAATGACACGAATGAGGTTGGCGGCCCTACCCCATTACCAGACCCAACGGACCCAACCGTGTTACAGTCAGATGCCGCTACAATTTCACCGGCAGATGTTGAACAAAACATTAGTGGTTTTGGTGCAGCGACCGTATTTAGACTGGATAGTCCATTGGGCGCTTCAGATATGGATAAATTATTTGGAACTGGCCAAGGGCAGATTGGTCTATCAATCTTGAGAATTCGAGTAGCTACTGATGATTTTGCAAGAGGCATTGAGCTGGAACACGCACAACTTGCAACTGCCAGAGGTGCCAAAATTATGGCGACGCCATGGAGTCCACCTGCTGAAATGAAGACCAATAGCGATTTGGTCAGTGGATCGTTAAAACCAGAATCTTATGAGGACTTCGCAAATTATTTAAATGATTTTGCAGCATATATGGAAACAAATGGGGCTCCTCTTGAGGCAATCGGTATTCAAAATGAAGGGGATTATCAGGTAAGTTATGAATCCTGTGATTGGACAGCGGCCCAAGTGCGGGATTTTGTGCGGGACTATGGGCAATTGATTACCAATACGAAAGTTATATCCCCAGAATCCTTTCAATTTAGGCATGAACACACCGATTTAATGCTGAATGACCCACAGGCAGTGGACAATGTTGATATTGTAGGGGGACACATTTATGGGACACAAGTTCAAGATTATCCATATCCTTTGGCTCTCGAAAAAGAGAAAGAACTATGGATGACCGAACACTACACAACTAGTGACAGAAGCGCAAATTTATGGCCCGATGCCCTGCTGGTTGGGAAAGAGATTCATAACTGCATGGTAGTTGGTCAATATAGTGCCTACATCTGGTGGTACGGCAAACGATATTATGGGTTCATTGGCGATGGAGAAGAAGGTACAGGAAATGGAACCGTTACAAAGAGAGGGTATGTGATGTCCAACTTTTCAAAGTTCATTCGACCTGGTTATACAAGAATCGATGCAGAAGAAAACCCGCAAACAGATGTATTTGTCAGTGCCTATTCTGGTGAGGGAAAAACTGTGGTTGTCGCGATAAACGAATCAGCCCAAAACAAAGAACAACAGTTTGTGATCACAGGAACGAACAACACCAGTGTTACGCCTTACATCACCAGCGCTACCAAAAACCTAGAGGTTCAAGAGTCCGTTGAGATTGAATCAAGCATCGATGCATTTTTATATTTGTTGCCCCCCAATAGCATTACTACTTTTGTAACTGACTAAAGTGTTGAATAGTAGCAAATTGGTGATGGGCTATCGAAATTACAGAAGCTGGTTTGGTTATAGACGGGGAAGCATTTTCCAAATTATGACTTGCTTGGCCTTGCTATGCTGTAGTTGTAATAACTCCGAGAAAAACAATCCTTCCAACACGGATGTTGATGCCAATCCCATTCCTGAAAATAAGAAGAATACAACTCAGGAGATGATCAACGACATCCAACAAAGAGTTGCGGCCATCAACATCGAGAATGTACCCTATATTTTCAATAACAGAAAGGTTTCTCTTTTAGAAAATAAACTAAAATCTGCCCAGGGAAATGAACAGCTGAATCTGCTTTTCACGTATGGACTTGAGCTATTGAACGCGGGTCAAACGGAGAAATCCATTGCCGTTTTAACCGATGTATTGCATCAGGTGGAACGCATAAATGTTCCATCTAAAGATGAATTGATCTTCTACATCAAAAAGCAGTTGGCCATTGCCTACATGCGAAAAGCCGAGCAGGACAATTGCATTGCAAACCATACCAATGAATCGTGTATCATACCCATAAGCCCAAAAGCGCAGCATGTTCTAAAGGAAGGTGCACAGCAATCCATTCTGCTGTTGAATGAGTTACTTACCATCAACCCCAATGATTTGGAATGTCAATATTTATTGAACATAGCCAATATGACATTGGGTCAATATCCGGAAAAAGTTCCGAGTAAATTTAGAATTCCGGAGTCCCATTTTTCCAATGATGCCGAGATTACCCACTTTACAGATATCGCAATGGATTTGGGTGTGGATGTCAACCAATTGTCTGGGGGCACTTGTGTGGATGATTTTAATGGCGATGGCTATTTGGACATCATTGCTTCTTCTTGGGGCTTGAATGATCAAATCAAGTATTTTGAAAATGACGGAAGGGGAGGTTTTTCCGATAAAACCAGTGACGCTGGTTTGGAAGGTGTTACGGGTGGCCTGAATTTACGACATGCCGATTACGACAATGACGGGCATATGGATTTTATGATCTTAAGAGGCGCGTGGTTGTCCATTTTTGGTAGTATTCCCAACTCTTTGATGCACAATAACGGCGATGGCACCTTTACGGATGTGACCAAGGCCGCTGGAGTATATTCCTTAAATCCCACACAGACCGCCGTTTGGACTGATGTAAACTTGGATGGGTGGCTGGATTTGTTCATTGCCAACGAATGGTCCGAAGCAAAGCAAAGCTTTTGCGAGTTGTTTTTGAACAATGGCGATGGCACATTCCAAAACATAGCCAAAGAAGCGGGAATTACCGTCCCTGGTTTTTTTAAAGGGGTGGCGAGTGGTGATGTCAATAACGACTTGTACCCCGATTTGTATTTATCCGATTATGATGGCTTAAACACCTTGTACATCAACACCACAAAAGAAACCGGAAAGCCTTCTTTTAAAATCGCAGATGAAAGTGCTGGGGTTACGGAACCAAAATTGAGTTTCCCTACGTGGTTTTTTGATTATAACAATGATGGTTTGGAGGATATTTTTGTTTCGGGCTATTCTTCTTCGGAAGTACTGCCGTCCGAAATGCTCCTTCGGAATCTCAAGACCAACACCTCCGAATATCGACCACTTTTATATGAAAATAATGGGGACAATACCTTCACGGAAGTATCCTTAAAGGCCAATTTAACTGAGCCCGTTGCCACCATGGGCTGTAATTTTGGGGACTTGGACAACGATGGCTTTCTAGACTTTTATTTGGCAACGGGAGATCCTGATTTCTTCTCCATTGTTCCGAACAAAATGTACCGAAATGTGCGTGGAAAAAGCTTTGAAGATGTCACCTACAGCGGTGGTTTTGGACACATTCAAAAAGGACATGCCATTGGTTTTGGGGATATTGACATGGATGGCGACCAAGATATTTATGCCGTAATGGGCGGAGCGGTGGAAGGGGATGTGTTCCGGAACCTACTTTTTGAAAATCCCATCGGTAATAAAAATAACTGGATAAATATAGTTTTAGAAGGGAAGCAAAGCAATCGTTCTGCGATTGGAGCCAAGATCATTATTACCATTGAAGAAAACAAAAGGGAACGCAAAATTTACAATACCGTGGACTCCGGTGCGAGTTTTGGGGGTAACAGTGTAATGGCCGAGATTGGTTTGGGGCAGGCTTCAATCATCAAAAAAATGGAGATTAAATGGCCGCATCATTCCAAGCCCGTTTCCATTTTCAACCAAGTTGCCGTGAACCAAACCATTCATATTGTAGAGGGAGGGGATATTCAAAAACGTAATCTTCCCCAATTTTCATTTAAAGGAAAAATGGAGGGTCACCAACATCACTAGCCCTTTCTTCTTTTAAAAATGGACAAAGCTTCGTTGTTATTGGCAATTAAATAGCACTCTTCGCCACCAATGGTGATTTTTTTCATGTCTTTCACGTTGTCTTGGGTAAAAAAGCTATTTTCGGAGTAGGGGATTAGGTTTCCTTTGGAATCTCCTAAAAGGATGTAACCCGTATTGGCATCATATCGGATGGTTTCCACTTCGGCTTCGTAAATATTTCCAACGCCAAGAACATCCAAATGACCATCTGAATTAATATCGATCACTTCAAAAGCCATGGTCGGCCCAAATTGAGCTGTTGTAGGTAACTTTTGGACTTCAAACATGCCATTGCCCTTATTTTTTAAATACACACTTCCAAATTCATGCGCTTGTTTGTGGTAGGCGGCATTCAATTCCTCTTCTCCGTAGATGTCAATCAAAGTGGAGTTGGCAAACTCTTTATAGGTCTGGATTTTTTCACTCACAAACGAATTTTGCTCCGTGGAACATTCCTTGCCCCGAACGGGAACCAGATTCCCTTTGTAGTACTTGCTCAATACCATATCGTACTTGCCATCTTCATCAAAATTGGTGGAATAGATATGGAGCGGTTTTTCTTTGGTGGGGTGGAACTTGTTGTTATCGCCCAAGTTGCCCACCAAATAATCCATCAAGCCATCCTTATCTAAGTCTACTTCTGTTATCGTGTTCCACCAGCCCTCAGTTTGATTCAATTCGGCAATGGATGCTTTTGTGAATTTTCCATTTTGGTTGTTAAAAAAAGTAATGGGAAACCATTCCCCAACAACAGCCAAATCCTTGTCCCCATCCCCATCATAATCCGTGAAGAGCAAACCGTTTATTATTCCGATTTCCGCTAGCTCTGGAGCCAGTTCATCGGTTGCATCCAGAAAGTTTCCATTTTCGTTTTTGAGGAAATAGGTCTTGGAGGAAAGGGGGTACTTTCCGGGAATTACATGTCCGCCAATGACCAAATCCAAGTCTCCGTCGCCATCAATATCATTAGCTGTAATAGCCTTTGTGACACCCAACATTTTGGGAAGTTTTTTGGATTTGGAAAAGTTCCCTTTTCCATCATTCGTGTACATTCTATCTTGAAGCCAGGGATTGTTTCCTCCGATTTCATACCCACCACTCCCCACATACAAATCCAAATCGCCATCGCCATCGGCATCAAAGAACAGTGAAGTGATGTCTTCATATTTTCGTTCTCCTGAAAACAAGGCTACATTGGATTTAATGAATTTACCATCTTGGGTTTGAAGGTATATTTCACCAGGTTGATTCAAGGCGCCACCAACAAAAAAATCCTCCAGTCCGTCCCCGTTGACATCTGCGACGGATAGTGCCGGACCTTTTTGGGATTGCTTTTGCGGAAGCAAGGTTTGTAAATCAAAATCATTAAAACTATTCTCTTGGTGATGGTATGAGATTCCCAAACTGCCGGGGTCGGCACTAGTGAAATTTTGAGTCACTTGCTCAGGAAATACACCATCAAACTTAAAGTCCTTTTTATCGAAAATAAGGGTCTGATTCACCTTTACATTATCCATGGCCAACACCGAATTATCGCCCCAGATGACCTCGATGCGATCAACAATTTCTTCATCACCCAACCCAAAATTGAGTTGATATCCCATGGATGATTGGTATCCCCGGGACGGGAACAATTCTTGATACTGCGTTTTTTCCTTGGAATAGACCTTGACCTTGGCGCCAACCGCATTTCTATTGTTTTCGGCACCAATGAGCTTAATGTTTATGTAATTGTTGATGGAATTATTTTGGTACACAGTGGCTTCATCAGACATGTTGTTCATGACCAAATCCAAGTCCCCATCGTTGTCGAGGTCGGCATAGGCAACCCCATTGGTGTTCACTTTCTTGCCCAGACCCCAGCCATCCGTCATTTTTTCAAACGTAAAATCGCCATTGTTTCTATAGATGTAATTAGCAATTTTTTCAGAGGGCATAATGTTCATCATCTCCTGAACCGTCATTGCCCCTTTTTCCTGTTGCTGCCGTACGGATTCCTTTTTATAATCTTGATTTCCGAGTTCCCGTTCTATTCCGTTGGAAACAAAAATGTCTTTATAGCCATCGTTATCAAAATCGGCAATAAGGGGCGCCCAACTCCAATCGGTTTTTGATATACCGGCCAATTGACCTATATCACTAAAAGTGCCGTTGCCATTGTTCAATTGAAGCGTATTGGCCATATAGGAATATTGGTAGCCTGCCTCCACCATTTTCCAAAAGCCTTCGGTGTTCATCGAGGCCATATTTTCCTTCCCACGCCTGTGATCTTCGGCTAACATGTCCAACACAATCAAATCGGGCAAAAGGTCATTGTTAATGTCCGCATAATCTGAGCCCATACCGTTGTAGGGAATATGCTTAAATCGGGTATTTATTTGGTCTGAAAACGTTCCGTCCTGATTATTTATATATAAATAATCAGGATTGATGAAATCATTTGCCACATAGATATCAAGCCAACCATCATTGTTGTAATCTCCTATTGAAGCGCTCAGCCCCCATTCTTTGTTTTGAATTTTGGCCTGGAGGGTAATATCAGCAAACGTATTGCCATCATTTCTGAATAAATGGTCTGATGTTTCCCTGAAATATTCCCGTTGTGCCTTGTCTTCAATCCTGTTGCTTTGGCCAAAATCAGGACGATGGTTCACCAAATACATATCCAAGTCCCCATCGTTGTCATAATCAAAAAAATACGACTGAATGGAAAATCCGTTTTGGTCCAATCCCCATTTTTTGGCTTCATTTTTAAAGGTTCCATCTTTCTGGTTGATGAAAAGTTTGTTTCTACGCAGTTCATCATTGCGTAAAGATGCTGATTTGCATACATAGATGTCCAACCAACCATCATTATTGATGTCTACCATGGTTGCACCGGTTGACCAGCCTTCGCTATCTTCAAGCCCAGCAATTTTTGTGGCGTCAAGAAATTTAAAATCCCCCTGATTTAAGTATAATTTATTGGAGTTTTGGTTGGAAGTAAAATAGATATCCTCTAGGCCATCATTATTGATGTCCCCTATGGCCACTCCCGCTCCATTGAAGGCATAAACATATTCGATGTAGTTAAAATCGATGTCTTGCTTCACTACATTTTTAAAATTGATTCCGGTTTGAGAGTTGGGCACCAATGAAAATAAAGTGGAAGCGTTTGACGTCTTTTTCTTTTGCACATCAGATTCGCTACAGCCAATCAATACAGCAAAAAGGAAAATGTATAACCGATTTTTAGAGATCCATCCCATCTGGAGATACTATTTACTAAATATAAAAGAAAAGGCTGTCTCATGAGACAGCCTTTTGCAATTGTTCAGTGCTATGTAATAAGAATGTGTTTCACGTTCTTAGGTTCAGTTATGTATTGTACCACTATTCTTGTGGTGGTTGCAAAAGGCTAACATCATCCACAAAATAGACAGCATCCAAAGTAGCACCTAAGTCCAATACAATGCCAGTTGTGGTACCATTTGCGGTAAATATCCATTCAACTTTCTGCCATTCGGTGGTCACGGTGACGTTACCTTGGTATTGGGCATCTCCACTACCTGTGGTGGACATTCGAATGACCCCACCGTCACCTGGGCCTACTGCGGCTTTAATCCAAAGACTTGCGGTATATTCCACACCATCTATAGTGGGAACTGGATCGCTTGCCAATTGTGTTCGCCATGCATCCCCTCCGAATCCAACAGCCCTTAATGCCCTATCGCCACTTCGGACTTCATCGGCAGCAGTTGTAGCGGTCAACAAATCCGCTCCATTGAATTTACTCCAGTTGGTAAAGTCATCCCCGTCTCCTTCTTCAAATCCTCCGTTGAGCAAAATTTCAGTGGGCTGAGGTCCAGAAAGACCTGTAGCCACCAAGGTTACGTTGTCAACAAAATATACGGCATTGGCTATAACACCTAAATCCAAGACTGCTCTAGCCGGTGTGGTATTGGCAGTGAATACCCACTCAATTTGCTGCCACTCACCAGTGATATCATAATTACCACTATAAAGCGCATCCGGATTTGTGGAGAATCTCACATTTCCACCAACTCCAGGAGAGCCGGGTTGTGCTTTTATCCACATGGACAAGGTATACTCAACTCCAACTTGCATTGGAGCGGCGTCACTCGCTAATTGTGTTCTCCATGCGTCTCCACCAACAGCTACAGCACGTAAGGATCTACCAAAATAGGCCTCTCCGTCAGCGGTAGTTGCTGTCATTCCGTCTCCGCCATTAAATTTTGACCAATTTGTAAAATCATCTCCATCCCCAAGTTCAAATCCTCCGTTTAGGAGTAGATTTTCACCTACGTAAAATTTACCGGGTGCTGTTGCTTCTCCACCAGAGGTAACAACTGTGATGGGGGCTTCTAAATTTTCCTCCAGACCTGCGGGAACAGTAATGGTCAACTCGGTTGCCGTCGATGAAACCACACTGGCTGCGATTTCCCCAATGGATACTGAAATAAGATTGTCCAAAGAAGTTCCTTTAATAGTTACTTCTCCTCCTTCTGGAGCGGCACTGGTTGATAGCGCAGTAATAATTGGAAATGGTCTTGCAACAACATCGATATTTCGTTCAACTACGTACCCATCAGGCATGACCAAAGTGACTCTTGCCCCTCCTATGGTAGCAGAGGTGGGCAACATAAAGGTTAGCACATCTCCATCTAGCTGAAAAGGAATCTGATTGTTTCCTAAGAACACAAATAGGACTTCATCAAAATTACTGCCCTGCATAGTTACTTCATCACCTGGATAGAAATTTTCTGACTCAATACTGTTTACCATTACTACGGAATCTGAAAAATCATCCTCCGAGCAACTTACGGCAAAAACAATTGCCATGACTGTTAAAAAATTACCTAGGTACTTTAAGGCTTTTGACATGATTTTCGTTTTTTTAGTTAGTTTATGTTATGTTCAATTATGTGGGTTATACAAAAGTTATTGGAATCAGTAATCCATAGGATTACCGCTACAGAAGCATTTGAAGAAATATTTGGTCATGTTATGAAGTTTTAAATTCGAACTGGTGATTAATTGGTTTATGACAAAAAAGCATGACTAAAAATCCCAATATGGTAAATATACACAATAAACATTATGATGCAATCGATTGCGTAGATTTTTTTGATAAAATATTCGGTTTTTTTAAGCAATCCCTCTTTTTTAAGTATTCTCGGTTAATACGAAGACTGATTTTGTTGTGTAATCCGGGAAATTCAACTCGTCCCAATACCCCTAAATCATCGGTGTTATTTTAATTTGAAAATGGTCAATGGGCGGTCATTGTTGGCGATGACTACGTGTGGCTCATTTTTGATGCTGACCAGCTTCATTTTTTTCGCATTTAAGTCGTTGTAAAAATTGACGTCTTTATAGGGTTTAAAATCACCTTTGGAATCACCCAATAAAACATAACCAATGTTGGCATCATAGCGCACGGTTTCCACCTCGGCCTCATGGATGGCCCCTGCACCGATAACATCCATGTTCCCATCTTTGTTGACATCAGCAAATACAAAGGATAGGGTAGGGCCTAACTGGGCATAATTGGGTAGATGTTTTATTTTGAAGTCTCCATTTCCCTTATTTTCAAGATAGACGGATTCAAATTCAGTGACTTGTTTGTGATAGGACTGGTCCAATACGGCGCTCCCATAGATGTCTTCTAATGTGGAATTGGCAAATTCCTTGTAGGATTTAATCTTTTCGCTTACAAATGGGTTCTGTTGGGTGGAGCATTCCTTACCTCTTACTGGAACGAGTTGACCATGGTAATCCTTGCTAAGGAACATGTCATAATTACTGTCATCGCCAAGGTTGGTGCCGTATACATGCAGCGGCTTTTCAATCGATGGATGAAACTTGTTGTTGCCACCCAAATTTCCAACAAAATAATCAAGATCGCCATCTTGGTCAAAGTCAATTTCGGCAATGGTGCTCCACCAACCGCTGGTTTCATCGAAACCTTTTAGTTCGGTTTTGGAAAAAAAGCCATTGGTATTGTTAAAAATTGTAATGGGCATCCATTCGCCAACAACCACCAAATCCTTATCCCCATCCTGGTCATAGTCGGAGAATAAGAACTCATTGATTATCCCCAAGTTTTTGAAGTTTGGAGCAACCGATTCCGTAACATCGATGAATTGAGACCCAGTGTTTTCCAAAACATAGGATGGTGAGGGCAGTGGATATTTGCCGGGAATCATGGTTCCGCCCACAAATAGGTCTAAATCTCCGTCGGAATCATAGTCAAAGGATTGAATGGCTTTTGTATTGGAAAAGAATCGTGGCAACCGGTCCGATTTGGTGAAATTCCCTTTTCCATCATTCAAGTATAATCTGTCTTGGAGTAGGGAGCTGCCCTCATCCAATTCGTAGCCACCACTAGTAACATATAAATCTAAATCTTGATCACTATCGGCATCAAAAAAGTGTGCCCCAACATCCTCATAGATGCTATCCATTTCAAAAATTGATTGGTTCAGGTTCTCAAATGTTCCATTCTTATTTTGGATATAAAATTTCCCTGGTTGATTTAGGGCTCCTCCTAGAAACAGGTCTTGAAGACCATCATTGTTGACGTCAGCAACATCAAAAGCTGGTCCTGGCTGGGATTGTTTTTGAGGTAAAAGTACCTGTTTTGAAAAATCATTGAATTCATTCTCTTGATGCCGGTATGGGATTCCCAAATTTTCTGGATTTATCCTTTGGAAGTTATTGGAAAAGGCATATTGTAATTCGTTTGTTTTCGGTTTGGAGTCTTCTTGGTTGAAGGTTAGGGTCTGGTTGGCAGTAATGTTTTCATCCACGGTCATACGCCCATCGCTCCAAGTTATTTCTATCCTTTTGATATTCATTTGATCCCCGATACCAAAATTTAGGGTGGGTGAAACGGACGATTGGTACCCTCTGGACAAAAACAGCTCTTGATATTGCATGTTCGTATCCGTAATTACCTTCACTTTGGCCCCGATGGCATTTCTATTTCGTTCATTTCCAATCAACTTTATGGATAGAAAGTTATTGGTGGCATTGTTGCGGTAAATGCTTGCCTCATCATCTAGATTGTTCATGACCAAATCCAAGTCCCCATCATTGTCTAAATCGGCATAAGCGGCCCCATTGGAATTTAAGGTTTGTTCAAAACCCCAATTCTTGGTCGTCTTGGTGAATGCCAGCCCCCCTTCATTCTTAAATGCATAATTCTGGAGCTTTTCGGAAGGCATCCTATCCAACACCTGCTGAATGGACATATTTTTGATGGCTTCTTGTTCGGTATCCAAGAAATTTCCGAAATCCTGGTTTGCAATTTCGCGTTTAATGCCGTTGGTGATGAAAATATCCTTGAGGCCATCGCCATCATAATCCGCAAGAAGTGGTCCCCAACTCCAATCGGTTTTAGATACCCCGGCAAATTGGCCAATGTCACTGAAATAGCCGTTCCCATTGTTTAGGTTGAGCACATTGGACATATATGGAAAATGGTAACCAGACCTTACGATGTACCAAAACCCACTCGTATTCATACTTGGCATGTTCTGTTTTCCTCGGCTGTGGTCTTCAGCGGACATGTCCAAAACCATCAAATCCGGGAGAAGATCGTTATTGATATCCGCAATGTCCGAGCCCATGCTGCTGTAGGAAATGTGTTTTAGCCGCTGGTCTATTTGATTTGAAAATGTGCCATTTTTGTTATTGATGTAGAGTTTGTCCGGGGTGATGAAATCGTTGGCCACGAACACATCCAACCAACCGTCATTGTTGTAATCCCCAATGGCGGCACTAAGGCTGAACTCTTTGTTCATAAGACCACTGTTGATGGTGACATCGGTAAATTTGTTGCCATCATTTCTGTAGAGATGGTCTGATGTTTGGGGATAAAACTCTTTGTCGTTCAATATGGCTTGAAGATTTATGGAGTTAAGAAAATCCACCCGGTGATTAATGAGATACATATCCAAATCCCCGTCTTTATCGTAGTCAAAGAAGTAGGATTGCGTTGAAAATCCGTCGTCATCGAGACCCCATTTTGCAGCTTCATCCTTAAAAGTCCCGTCTTGTTGGTTGACAAAAAGCTTGTTCCTACGGAGTAGATTGTTGTTCAGCGAAGCTGATTTACAAACATAGATGTCCATCCAACCGTCGTTGTTGATGTCTATCATGGTAGTTCCTGTGGTCCATCCATCTGAATCTTCTACGTTGGCATTTGTGGTGACATCCTCAAAATTGAAATCCCCTTTGTTAAGGTATAGTTTATTGGATTGTTGGTTGGAGGTAAAATAGATATCATCCAGTCCGTCGTTGTTGACATCTGCGATAGCAACCCCACCGCCGTTGTAGGTGTAGTAATATTTTAAAACGTTGAATTCGGCTGTTTCTGTAACTGAATTTTTAAAATGGACGTTTGTCTGTTCATTGCCAAGCAGGGTGAAAAGTGCATCACCAGAGGCTTTTTTCTTTTTGACCTCGTTTTTGGGGGTGCAGGAACACAATAAGATTAAAAGCAAAAATACTGGATGGAATCTAGGCGTGTACTTCATTTTTAATGCTTGTTGGAATAGTATTTAATATAGGGATTTTGAGCGAAAAACAGGCATATTATTTTGTCCTTCCCTTTGTAATAAAAAGAGGCTGCCCAGATGGGCAGCCTCTTTCATACGCAACTTAACTAACTCAAACTAATTAAAATTTGCCTTCTTAATAACCAGGGTTTTGGTATGCGTCTTTTTCGGCATCGGTCATATCCAAATCATCTATTTGGCCCTGTGGTATTGGTCTTAAGTAATGAAAAGGCTCAATAGTTCTATTTGTTACAGTGGGACTATGGTCTGTTGCATCGTTCCCTGCAATTTCATAAGAACTTGAGTATTCTGTCCATTTTTGGGTACGGACCAAATCATACCATCTTAGACCTTCACCAAAGTACTCTCTAGATCGCTCGGCCAAAATATAGTCAATATCAATAATGGCTGGTGTAGCGGCCATCATGGCTGCACTATTGTCCTCTATGCGTTCCTCTTGTTCACCATTATCAAAACGCCACATACCGGCACGGGCACGAAGCACATTGACCAAATCATAGGCTGTGAAAGCTCCTGATGCTCCTTTTACGGCAGCTTCAGCGGCTACGAGGTAGAGTTCAGAAAATTTAGCAATTGGGAAAGGACGTGTAAGTGCACCATTGGGTGACCCCAAACCACCTGCATTATCGGTACGGTATGTTCCTAGCTTCCATAAACCTGGGTAAAATCTTCTGTTGATTTCATTTAGGTTGATGACATAATCTGATCTTCCAGGAATTTGTCCACCCCCAATGTTACCTCCGTTTACGCTATAGTCAACAGCGGGATCGTATTCATCCAAGAAAGACACTACTGCATCACCGGGCGCTATTTCCAATCCATTGGCAGCCGTTAAGGTAGGCGTGTCATCACCTCCTTTGTCCCAATTTCCTCTGTAGCTGGTTACGAATGTACCATCGTATCGGGAATCCATGTCCTTATCGGTAAATGTTTCTGTCAATGCGCCAATGGTAGGAGCCATACGTGTCCAAGGTCTTCCGTAGCTTTGGGCAGCCTCACGTTGTACTGCAGCAACACCATCCACACTAATTGTGGTGTAGTTGGAGGTTACCATCCATACCGCGGTGTTGGCAGGGTTATCTGTTCCACTAAATCCTAAATCTGCCCCATTGTAAATCTGGCTTTCCTCGGTACGATCTGCATAAAGCATCATTTCTTCATGACGATCGTTTGTGGCAACATGAACATCATAAAAATAGTCAAGCAAGCTATAAGGCCCAGGGTTGTTTATACCTTGAACTGCATAGTTATAGGCTTGCTGAAAATAATAGGAAGGACCATTTCCATCTGGATCGGTTCTTTGCGTATCTGGATACGTTGGAATCCCATTAGGGTTTTCTAACCACCATCCATAGGTTAAAAATGCTTTGGCCAAAATCAATCTAGCCACGTTCTTGGTTACTGTACCTGTTAAGCGAGGGCTTTCGGGCAAATCATTGACCGCGTCAACCAAATCAGGGAAAATAGCTTTGGTGTATACCTCTGGTACGGTGTTGCGAACCGAAGTTCTTACTGCGGAAGTGTTGAATGCCAATTCCCCAGACCCTAAATCCAATGGCACACCGCCATAGGTCTGTACCAACATAAAATAGTTGAAGGCACGGAAAAATTTAGCTTCAGCAATAAGAGAAGCATCTAAACCTACCGCATCAGCGTTTTCAATAATTCCACTGGCCGTGTTGATGGCTGGGAAGGCATTGCCCCAAAGTGTTCCAACTGAGAAACCGCTGCCAGGGTTCAAATTACCCTCTCCGGCAAGATCTAAGTCATAAAAGTTGTTATCGGCACTTTGTCCAGCGCAATATTCATCTGTACCTGTTTCGCCCAAGTTCAAAAAATAGGCAAACCCATATACGTTTCTTAAATTTTGGTACAAGTATGTTAAACCCCCTTGAACCCCAAGTTCAGTTGAGAAAAACTCGGGAGTGAATACACCTCTTGGTTCCTCTTCTATAATGTCGTTTGTACAAGAACCTATAAACAATGCAACCGATAAGATTGCTATTGATATACCTTTTCTTTTCATCTTTCTCATTATGAATTTTTTAAAATGTTACGTTTAAACCTAGCATAAAATTTCGTGTCGTTGGCGCGTTGGCTCCAACTGTAGGTATCCCTCTGGAGATATTACCTGTGTTAACAGCAACGTTTTCGCGCTGTCCTTGAGCATTTACTCCTGAGTTGGTCTCTGGATCCATGCCAGATTCATCATGAAACGGTGAAAATAAAACAAAAGGATTCTGCGCAGTAGCGTAGAGACGAAGGCTCTTAAACCAAGAATCCTTAATCATATCTGGATCAAAATTATATCCTAAAGTCAACGCTCTAACCTTTAAGTAGGAACCATCAAAATAGCCTAAGGTACTTGCGTATTTTTGGTTGTCACTTGATTGAATTCCTCCTGGAGCAGGATATTTGGCGCCGGTATTGGTTGGAGTCCAATAATCTACATCCACGTTATTTCTTCTACCGGTCAATAGGTTGAGGTAGCCATTGGAAGAATATAATGTACTTACCAATATACCTCCACTTTGGAATGCACCTACCATGCTCAAATCAAAATTCTTGTAGGCTAAACGGGTGTTAAAACCACCTAAAAAGTCTGGTGTTGGATCCTGTACAATTCTGTCATCCGGACCAACGGCTCTTACCGGCGAACCATCTTCATTATATTCACCAGTGTATCGTACACGTATCATACCTTCATTACCGCCTGGTTCAAATTGGTCTAAATATTCAAAGCCTGGATCGGACTGATTCCAAAGTCCGAGTCTTTCGTAATCAAAGATGACGTTGATTGGCGAACCAACAAACCAAAGGTTTCCTTCATCCCTATCTTGACCGGAGGCCAAGGAGGTAACTTCATTTTGGTTGGTGTATACGTTAACTCCAACGTCCCAAGAGAATCCATCAGGATTGTCAAAAATGGTACCGTTAAGCGCTATTTCAATACCCTTGTTCTCTGTATTACCAATGTTGCTGGTTACACTACCTACACCCGCTGTGCTTGGAAGCCCAAGACCAAGTAAGATATCATTTGTTTTGGTGATGTAGTATTCAACACTACCTGATAAACGATTGTTGAACAAACCAAAGTCAAGACCGTAGTTATATGTCTCGGAAAACTCCCATCCTAAATTTGGGTTGGGCAGCTGGTTTACAAAATAACCTGTAGCAAAAGTATCTCCAAAGTTATAGTTGACATTACCCAATCTACCTTGAACAGAATACGGTGCAATAGCTTGGTTTGAGGTTTCACCGTAACCTGCACGTAGTTTAAGAAGGTTGATCCAACTCACACCATCCATAAAGGCTTCGTTGGCAATGTTCCAACCAAGGGAGACCGCAGGATATGTTACCCATTTGCGACCTGGAGCTAATCTGGATGAACCATCGGAACGTAAAGTGGCAGTAAGCAAATAACGGTTATCAAACTGATATAAAACCCTAGCCATGTACGATAATAAACCTGTAGCGGAATAACCTGTTCCGTAGTTCAGAATATCCTCAGAAAGAGCGGCATCAAGATTGTACCACAAAGACGTTTCGTCAGGAACATTTCGAACGGCCAGTCCAATATTGTCAAATTCAGTGTTCTGTGAAGAGAACAACCCTACAAAATTAACTTGGTGTTTGCCAAATGTTTTGTCATAGATCAATTGGTTTTCAATCACATAATCTTTCTGAATGGATGAGTTATAACTTGCAGAAGAAGGGTTGATCGGGTTGTAGTTAAATACCCCTTGTCCTGTAAAGTTACCATCTCTGGACGAACGAAAGTTTAAACCAACGTTAAGACGATATTTCAATCCGTCTACCCATGGAATTTGCAATTCACCATAGATATTATTGTACGTACCGAAATCGAGTTGCTCATTAACTCTACCTTTTCCAACTCGGCTAATTTCATCTCTAGTGGCCACCCATTGATCATCTGCCTCTGTTTGAAGTCGAACTGACTCAAGGAAATTCCCATCCTCATCATAAGGACTCAAAAGGGGAGAAGCGGATAAAGCACTTCCAATACCAACAATACTGCTGGTTTTGTTGAAATTGGTCACCGAATTGACACCAAAACGGAACAATTTCCCTACATTTTGATCAATCTGTACGCGCAAAGAATACCTGTCAAATGAATCTCCAGGAACCACAGAGGTTTCTTTAAAATATCCTAATCCTACGTTGTAAGAACCAGTTTCGGTACCTCCTTGAACGCTAATATCATGCGCGGTTTGCAAACCGGTTCCATAAAGTAAATCTTGCCAGTCTGTATCATTGCCCAAATATTCATCTCCCGCCAAATTAAAAAGAGGTGTTCCTCCATTATTCGCAGCGACATCCGCACGCAGTTGAATGAGCTGAGCCGCATTCATCATTGGGAATTTGGCGAAAACTTCTTTGGCTGCGTAATACGTGTTATAGGAGATAGTCGCCTTTTGTCCTTTAGTACCAGATTTAGTGGTAATCAAGATAACACCGTTTGCACCCCTAGACCCATAAATGGCGGTGGCAGATGCATCTTTTAAGATGTCAAGACTCTCAATGTCATTGGGGTTGATATCACTAAGACCACCAGAGAATGGGATACCGTTAAGAACGATCAGCGGATTATTATCTGCTGAAAGGGAACGCGTACCACGAATACGTATCTGTGGCGCTGCTCCAGGTCTTGTGCTGGTTGTGGAAATGTTAACCCCGGCAGCCCTACCTTGAAGCGCTTGTTGGAAGTTGGCGGATTGCACCTCGTTCAAACTTTCGCCCTTCAGTGAAACCACCGAACCTGTTACAGACTCCTTTCTTTGAGTACCATAACCAATTACCACGACCTCAGACAATTGCTGTGTGTCTTCCGCCATTTGAACGTTCAAAGTAGACCGTCCATTAACCGCAATCGATTGAGTTACGAAGCCAAGATAACGAAACTCAAAAGTGGCATTGGATGCCGCCTCAATCACGTAGTTCCCGTCAAAGTCTGTTGTTGTTCCATTTGTCGTGTTCTGCACAACAATACTGACCCCGGGAATAGGCGCGCCAGATTGGTCAGTTACAGTACCTGATACCGTAACAACGTTCTGTGCGAAAGCAGTGGTGCAAAAAACAAATAACAAAAAGCTTGTTAGATACAAATGCAAAGGAGATGACGACTTGCTATTTGTAAAAACAAATAATGATTGTTTAGTCATGTTACTAAGTTTTGATTTTGTTTAGTTAATTAATTCAATTATGGCAAAAAAGGATGCATAATATTTAGAATGTGATAAATATACACAATATATTTGTTCACGCAATCGGTTGCGTTATATTTTTTGAGTTTCTGTGTTAAAATTATTTCTGCTTAGTAATCATTTTGATTCAAATAGCTGAAAAACAGAGAAATAACTTTTATTGAATTTTCAAGCAAACGATTGTTATTTTAGAAGAATGTTTATTTTTAACAAATTAACTTTTCCTTTATCTTATGAAAAACACATTTTTTACACGTAAAAATTATCTAACAAGGAGTATTTACCCTTGTTTTTTGTCATCCTTGTTCGTTTTGGGCACATTTGCCTGTAAGCGTCAAAAGGAGGCTCCGGCCGAAGTAAGTGGCGAAATCGATAGCGTAACAGATACCATTGGTATAGTTCCTGAAGAGGTCTATGAGTTGACTTCAGAATTATACACGGCCGATCCATCTGCTCACGTTTTTGAAGGAAAACTTTATGTCTATCCATCTCATGATTATGAATCTGGAATTCCTGAGGATGATTTGGGTAGTCATTTTAATATGGAGGATTATCATGTGTTCTCCATGGATACCGTTGGGGGTACAGTAACCGATCATGGCTTGGCATTACACATCAAAGATGTTCCATGGGCAGGAAGACAGATGTGGGCTCCAGATGCCGCCAAGAAGGGAGATGAGTACTTTTTATACTTCCCAGTAAAGGATAAAGAAGATGTTTTTCATATTGGGGTGGCTAAAAGTGATAACCCAGAAGGACCCTTTAAGGCGATGGATACCCCTATTGAAGGAACTTACAGTATGGATCCTTCCGTCTTGGAAGATAGTGATGGTAAATACTATATGTACTTTGGGGGCCTTTGGGGTGGACAGCTTCAAAAGTGGAGCAATAATGAATATATTGGGGAAGACACCTATCCAGCCGATGATGCACCTGCACTTTCTCCAAAGGTTGCCTTACTGGCTGATGATATGGTCAGCTTGGCCGAGGAACCCAAAGACGCGGTGATTCTGGATGAAAATGGAGAACCTATCACAACTGGCGATAACAACCGCAGGTTTTTTGAGGCAGCTTGGGTGCATCGCTATAATGGAAAGTACTACCTATCTTATTCAACTGGGGATACGCATAAAATAGTGTATGCCACTAGTGATAGTCCTTATGGACCTTTCACCTACCAAGGGGTAATTCTTGATCCCGTTTTGGGATGGACAAACCATCATTCCATTGTGGAGTATCAAGGAAAATGGTGGTTGTTTTTCCATGACAGCTCCATGTCTGGCGGAAAAACGCACTTGCGAAGTGTAAAAATGACCGAACTCACCTATAATCCTGATGGGACCATCCAGCGCATCAATGCCTTGGTTGAACCTACTGAATAATGAAATAACCGCTTTTCAATCTGAACATTATGCCCTCTCTCGAGGGCATAATTTTTTGCTAACAATTATTTAAACTGAAATGGATAGGTTAATTCTTATAAATTTGAGTAATTTGAAATATTAATTTAGTATTTGTAAACATTACGGTTTCAAGCACCATGTTAAAAAAGCGGTCAAATTTAGTTTTTGTGCTCCACGCCTCCCTGGCAGCTTTTGGCACATACTTTTGCATGTACGCTTTTAGGAAACCGTTTAGTGTTGCCACGTTTGAGGGATTGAGCTTCATCGGGGTAGACTACAAAATACTGCTCATCATTGCCCAGGTCTTGGGGTATGCTCTCTCAAAATTCATTGGCATCAAGGTAATTTCCGAATTGAAAGCCAACCGTAGGTTGCTATTATTGATTTCATTGATTCTTCTAGCGGAAGTGGCCCTATTTTTCTTTGCTTGGGTCCCCGCTCCCTACAATATTGTCTTTATGTTCCTAAACGGCATTCCTTTGGGAATGATTTGGGGTATCGTGTTCTCCTATGTTGAAGGACGCCGGTTTACCGATATCTTGGGAGTTGCCCTCTGCGCCAGTTTTATTGTGTCCAGTGGCGTGGTAAAATCAGTGGGACTCTATGTGATGAACTACTGGGGCGTAACCGAATTTTGGATGCCCTCCGTCACCGGGGCTTTGTTTGTGGCTCCGTTATTATTGTCTGCATTCCTATTGCAAAAGGTGCCACCACCCACCGATACCGATAAAGAGCTACGTACCGAACGCGTGCCAATGACCAGCGCCGACAGAAAACAGCTCATTAAAAAATTCTTTTTCCCATTGCTTTTGGTGGTTATTTTCTACACCTTCCTAACCGCATTCCGGGATTTTCGGGACAATTTTGCGCGGGAACTTTGGGATAGCATTGGTTACGAAGGGGATATTTCTGTGTTCTCAACTTCCGAAATTATTATAGCCATCAGTGTATTGCTGATCATCGGTTCCATTTTTTACATTAAGAACAACCTTAAGGCGCTGCTCACATATCACTTGCTTTTGATTTTGGGAACCGTAGTCTTGGGATTATCAACCCTCATGTTCCAAATGGGAGTGTTGGATTCTTTTCTTTGGATGGTCTGCACAGGATTTGGATTGTACATCTGCTACGTTCCGTTCAACTGCCTTTTCTTTGACCGATTCATAGCCGCCTTCAAAATAAAAGGAAATTCAGGGTTCCTTATTTACATCGCCGATGCGTTTGGGTATGTGGGAAGTGTGTTGGTGTTGCTCTATAAAAACTTTGGTCAGGCCAATCTTTCCTGGGTCAACTTTTTCGTCTACGGAACCTATGCCGTGGCGTTGATAGGAATTATCGTCTCCGTGGTCTTGTTCTTTCACTTTTGGGCAAGACACAAATCTGAAAATCGTAACGAGCAGTTCAACTATGGACAATAAATATGATACCATCATAGTAGGTGGGGGTATTTTAGGGACTTTTCATGCCTTTCATGCCCTAGAACTTGGGTTGAAGGTGTGTTTGGTGGAAAAAAATGCCTATCCACAAGGGGCCACGACCCAGAATTTTGGACAGGTGGTGCCCTCTGGAATGAATTCGAAATGGCAGAAATTCGGAAGGCGAAGTCTTCGAATTTACAAGGATATCCAGTCCAAGTTTGATATCAGCATTCGGCAAAATGGAACGGTCTATTTGGCATCCAATGAAGAGGAAGAACGATTGTTGGTGGAGCTCAGGGCCATCAACAATAATAACGAATATGAATCCAAAATGCTCACCAAAAGTGAGTGCCTGGAACGTTATCCTGGACTTCGGCGATCTTATGTAACTGCAGGACTTTTTTTCCCGCAGGAAGTTACGGTTGAACCCCGTACCATGATTCATCGGCTTCAAGAGTATTTGATTCAAGAAAAGGGACTTGTTATGAAGACCAGTTTCCCGGTCATTTCATGTGAGAGAACAACAACTGGGGTTGAGGTGAGGAGTACCAGAGGAGAAACCCTTCAAGCGGGGAAGGTGATCATCTGCAACGGAAGTGATTTTAAAACACTCTATCCCGAATTGTTCGCCGCCAGTGATTTGGAGATTTCCAAACTCCAGATGATGCAGACCAAACCTCAAGAAAATTACTCCTTAAAAGGGTCAATTCTTACTGGGTGGTCCATCAGAAGATATGAGGCGTTCCATGAATGCCCTTCCTATGCCGAAATCAAACGGAACGAACCTCAAGACAGTCCACAGAAACAATGGGGCGTCCATATTTTGTTCAAGCAGGCTATGGATGGGTCGGTCATTTTAGGGGACTCTCACCAATACGCCGATGTGGATAGGGTGGAAGACCTGGGGTATGACCTGGACATGGACATTGATAATTTTATGGTGGAAGAGGCGAAAAAAATCATCCAATTGCCCACTTATGATATCCAACGCAGATGGTACGGAATGTATTCCCAATGCAAAACCAGTGATATTTTCAAAAAAACCATCGATGAGCATATCCATATTGTAACCGGTATTGGGGGGAAGGGAATGACGGGAAGTGCAGGATTTTCAAAAAAGAACATTGCTACAATTTTTAATACATAATAACAGATGAAAGACATTAAGCTTGCAGTTTTTGACATGGCAGGTACCACCGTAAATGAAGATAATGTGGTGTATAAAACGGTGCGGGCGGCATTGGCCAAGGCAGGAGTTGAAGTTTCATTGGATACCGTGCTGGAATTTGGAGCGGGTAAAGAAAAATATAAAGCCATAGCAGATATTTTGGAGGAGACCAAAGCCGAACGAGAGGTTACGGTGGATGCCAAAGCCGTGCATGTTGATTTTAAGGAAATGCTCAAAGAAGCCTATGCCAATTTAGAGGTGACGTCATATGATGGTGTGGAAGAACTTTTTAAAGTGATGCAGTCGCATGGCGTAAAAGTGGTGTTGAATACGGGATATGATTCCAAAACAGCACAATCATTATTGGATAAATTGGGCTGGAAAGTTGGGGAGCAGATTGATGGGTTAGTCACTGCGGATGATGTGGAAATAGGAAGACCTTCATCAGAAATGATTGACAAAGCGATGGAGCTTTTCAATATCACTGACCCCGAACAAGTTTTGAAGGCTGGGGATTCCATGATTGATATCGAAGAAGGTAAAAATGCCAATTGCGGCATTACCGTTGGAGTTTTGACCGGCGCACAGACCCGCGAGCAGTTGGAAAAAGCCAATCCTACCCTAATTCTGAACACGCTGGATGCACTGGAAGGAATCCTTTTTTCGTGATCAGATAAAAAAGTAGACCACCAACATTTTTGAAGGCACTTTCCCCTTGTTAATGGGAACATGGGGAATTCTACCATCAAAAAAGATGGAATCACCCTCTTTTAACAATACCTCTTGGTCACCGATTTCATAATAGCATTCCCCAGTAAGAATGTATTTAAACTCAAAAGCGTCGGTAACAACCTTGTCCCTTTTTGAGTTGGGAAGTACTTCCAACAAGACGCTTTCAAACCCCACCGAGTTCAATTGTTTTCCGAAGATATAATTATAGGTAAAGCCAATGGCCTCGTCTTCTTTTTCAATAACGGTCTGATCGGCTTTTCGGGAGACCAGGAAATTGGACCCATTAACTTTGGGCATACCATCGAAAAAATCGGTCATCTCGGTATCCAAGGCCCCTACAATTTTTAAAAAAACAGGAAGGGAGGGAATGGTCCTGCCATTTTCAATACGGGAAATCAGTCCCGCGGTAACCCCTGCTTGTATGGCAACATCACTGATGGTTTTTTTATTGTTCTTTCGTATGTCCTTGATTCGCTTGCCGATACCAATTAAATAGTCTTCCATAATTTTTTCGTTGGACCTTGCAGTTTAGTATTTATAATATTTCTTCAATTTTCATAAATACGGAAAAAATCCTTAATCGATTGTTAAACAATGACATATTAAAGGATTCATTCCATGCAAGATAGTATAAAAATTGAATATTTGTAAATAATGTTTACGTAACATATCACTGATTCTTTTAACCTTTCCGTATCATTTTTTTAATCTGTTCAAAGGCATGGCTTAACGGTCTTGTTGGATATTTGTTGATAAATAATTAACCAAATTTTACAAATACTCAACAAATGAAAAAATCAATCGTAGCATTTTTACTTGCCTTTACCGTAAGTATTATTGGCTATTCCCAAACCACGTTTTCGGGAACTGTATTGGATGAGAACAATGTACCGTTGCCTGGGGCTTCGGTGGTTGTAAAAGGTAGCACCAATGGGGTGGCTACAGATTTTGATGGAAATTTTGAAATTCAACTTCCCCAAGGGAATGAAATTTTAGTGGTTTCCTATATTGGGTACATTTCCCAAGATTTTGACGCCGCTGGAAGATCAACGGCTACCATAATACTTCAACCCGATTCACAGCAATTGGATGAGGTTGTGGTCACCGCACTTGGTATTCAAAGGGAAAAGAAATCTTTGGGGTATGCCTCCCAAGAACTCGACTCCGAAGAGGTGACCTCTGCACGAGAACCCAACTTGTTAAATGGAATTTCAGGTAAGGTTGCTGGGTTGCAGATTACAAACAGTCCATCTGGATTGGGAGGGTCTGCCCGTGTCTCAATTCGGGGTGATGCGTCCCTGAACATCAATGGAAACTCACCTTTATTTATTGTAGATGGTACTCCTATTAGTAATGAGATTGTGGGTTCTTCCGGGTCTGGTACCCAGGATGTGGATTATGGAAACGGTGCTGCCGAGATCAATCCACAGGACATCGAGTCCATGAACGTGCTTAAAGGTCCCGCTGCAGCTGCACTTTATGGTGCTAGAGCCGCAAACGGAGCCATTATCATTACCACTAAAAAAGGAAAGTCGCAAAGCGGCCGATTGGGAATTACGGTGAACACTGGGGTGACCATCGAAAACATATTATTGTTGCCAGATTGGCAAAATGAATATGGTCAAGGAAACAATCAGCAGTTTGCATTTGTGGATGGTAGCGGTAGTGGTATCGCTGATGGTGTGGATGAAAGCTGGGGTCCACGATTGGATACAGGTTTGTTGATTCCCCAATTTGATTCCCCAAGAGAAGATGGAACAAGAGGAGGTGATTTCTTGGTAAGTGATTCTCCAATTATCGCTACGCCATGGGTTTCCCAACCGAATAACACCAAAGATTTCTTCAATACGGGATACACCAAAACAAATAGTATTGCCATTTCTAAATCTGGAGATATGGGAAATATCCGTTTCTCCTATCAAAATCTGGATCAAGAAGGTGTTGTTCCAAACACGGATTTGCAACGGAACTCTTTCAATTTGAACACGGCCCTTAATCTAACCGATAAGGTAACTTTGAATGCCAACATCAACTACATAAAGACCGATAGTGGAAACAGACCATCCTTGAGCTACGGTACAGAGAGTATCATGTACTTGTTCATTTGGTACGGAAGACAGCTTAACACCAACAACCTTCGGGATTATTGGATGCCCGGAAGAGAAGGTTTGCAGCAGTTCAACTACAACTACAACTACCACGACAACCCTTTCTTCAATGTGTATGAGAACACCAACTCCCAAGACAAGGATAGGGTTTATGGAAATGTGAGCGTCAACTATAAGATCAATGACCACTGGAATGCCATGTTGCGTACCGGTAGGGATTTTTACAGGGACTTGAGAGCTAAGAAAAGAGCGTTTAGTACACAACGTTTCCCATTGGGGTATTATAGAGAAGATAATGTGTTCTTCGAAGAATCCAACACCGACTTTTTGATTTCCTATGACAATACCTTCAATGAAAAATGGAACATCAATATTTCAGGAGGTGGAAACCAATTGAGACAATCGCAGGATTATACGCAGACTGTTGCCCCTCAATTGATCAACCCAGGCGTTTATTCCTTCAACAACAACAGAAGACCTTTGGAGGTTTCATCAAGTGATCGTGAGAAACGAATCAACAGTTTGTATGGTTTTGCACGATTGGCCTATGATGAAAAAGTATATTTGGATATAACAGGAAGAAACGATTGGTCCAGCACCTTGCCAACGGACAACAATTCCTATTTCTATCCATCGGCTACTTTAAGTGCCATTGCCAGTGATATTTTTGAATTACCAGAGTTCGTTTCTTTCGCAAAACTGAGAGCGGCTTACGCTGAGGTAGGTAACGATACCGACCCCTACAGATTGGCGAGTTTTTATACCAACGAAGCACCGTTTGGGGATTATCCAGCGTTGACGGAATCTTCATTGATTCCAAATGCGGAACTAAAACCAGAGATTACCTCTTCTTACGAATTTGGTTTGGATCTAAGATTGTTCCAAAGCCGAGTGAATTTGGATGCCACCTACTACGATGGTAGGACCAAAAACCAGATTATCCCTATTAGTACCGATATCGCCAGTGGGTATACCAGTAAATTGATCAATGCTGGAGAGGTAAGAAATTATGGTTTTGAGGCCATCGCCAGTTTCATTCCGGTGAGAACGGACAACTTTAACTGGAAATCCACTTTCAACTTTTCCACAAACCAAAGTGAGGTGACCGATTTGGGAGGCGTGAACTATACCTTGACTGAACGTAACGGTGCTTTCATTCAAGCTCGTGAAGGAGGTTCTATCAGTGCCATTTACGGTAGAGGGTTCCAACGCGTTGAAGACGTTAACAGCCCATACTACGGTCAAAAGATTTTCAACGACCAAGGAATTCCATTGAGAACAGATGATTTGGTATATCAGGGAGATTATGCTCCTGATTATACGTTAGGTTGGTTGAATAGCTTCAAGTACAAAGCATTCGACCTAAGCTTCCTTTTGGATACAAGACAAGGCGGAATTGTAGTGTCTAGAACCAAGACCATCGGTAGTACTTCAGGGCAATTAAAAGAGACCTTGGAA
Source organism: Flagellimonas iocasae (assembly GCF_042682725.1). NCBI lineage: Bacteria > Pseudomonadati > Bacteroidota > Flavobacteriia > Flavobacteriales > Flavobacteriaceae > Flagellimonas > Flagellimonas iocasae. The sequence goes on from NZ_JBHUHU010000003.1 coordinate 1,048,232, forward strand.
GGCAGGGAAACTGGAATCGTGGGAGAAGGTGTGGTACAAACAGCACCCGGAGTCTTTACACCAAACACGGTAAATGTTGATGCCAGGACCTGGAACAACAGATATTATGAAAGGGACAACGTTGAAGCGGCCAAATATGATGCTTCCTACACCAAACTTCGAGAAGTGACCTTGGGTTATACCCTTCCGCAACGATTTGTGGATAAGTTGCCCATTACCGGAGCCAGACTTTCTGTAACCGGAAGGAACCTATTGTTGTGGACAGATAACCCCCATTTTGATCCAGAGACTGTTTCCGTTTCCGGAGGCACATTGCAGCCCGGTATCGAGAATATGTCATACCCCAGTGCGAGAACGTACACGTTTAACCTAAGAATCGATTTTTAATTATACCATCTGATGAAAAAATTACAGAATATTCAAAAAATGATTTTCATAGCATTTACAGTGTTATGTATGATCAATTGTACGGATGATTTTGAGCAAATAAACACCAACCCCAACTATCCAGAAAGCGCTGAACCCAGTCTTCTGTTGCCAGGAGTTATGAGAGAGATGGCCTACAACTGGGGAAACCAAGGTTGGGAAGAAGGGTTTACTGTTACGCAGTATGCAGCCAGATTGCAGTTCACCTCTGGTGATACCTACAACTGGTCTCCAACTGGAAACCCATATGACAATGCCTATGCCTCGCTTCGGGATGTTGAAAATATCATTAGAGCGACTATGGATGTCGAGGGCCAAGAAAACTATTATGGAGTTGCCTTGGTGATTAAATCTTGGATCTATTCGTACTTAACGGACGCTTATGGTGATGTGCCCTACACCGAAGCTACGCAAGGGATAAGCGATGATAACATTACACCCACATTTACACCGCAAAGTGAAATTTATGCTGGACTGTTGGCAGATTTAAAAACGGCAAACACGTTGTTGACCGGAGCGGATAACATTTCTGGGGATATTCTATACGGCGGGGATGTTTTAAAATGGAGAAAATTTGCAAACTCCCTACGTCTTCGTTTGGCCATGCGCATCAGTGATGTGGACAATGCAACGGCCGTGGCCCAAATGACTGAGATTGTGGGCAATGCTACAATCTATCCTATTTTTGAAAGCAATGCGGATGCCGCTTTGTTGCAATGGAATTCAGATAATCCTCAGCCTAAGTATGATACCCGTTCTGGAAGTTTTGATGAAGTACGTTTAAGTACAACCTTGGAAACCAGATTGAAGGATTTGGGTGATAGAAGACTGATTGTATTCGCGCAACCTACTACCGCTTCCGAAGAAGGTATCTATTCCCCTAATTTGGATGATTACGTAGGGATGCCCAACGGTTTGGATGATGAAGCAGCCTTGGGGTACAGTCCATCCGGAAATCCAGATGAGTCGGGCTCCAACTTTATTTCAAGATTGGGAATTCTATTGGCCTGTAGGGCATGCAATGTGGAACAAGCCTCGCCAACTGCTTCGCAGACCATTATAATGAGCTATTCCGAACTTCAGTTTATTTTGGCTGAAGCAAGACAACGCAATTTCATAGCCGTAGGTACTGCTGCAGAGTACTATGAAAATGGAATTAGAGCTTCATTTGCCTACTACACCGAAAGAGTCATCGCCGGAGGATGGAGTGAAATCGCTGCCGATATACAAGCATTCGATGTGGATGCATACATCGCACAGGCCGATGTGGCCCTATCTGGAAGCGCAGAGGAACTATTGGCGAAAATCGCCATGCAGAAATGGATTTCACTGTTCTATACCGGTTTTGAAGCTTGGTCCGATTGGAGACGTACGGGCATGCCCGAAGTAATTCCCGGTCCTGATGCTGTAAATGGTGGTAGAGTGCCAGTTCGTTTTCAATATCCAAACTCGGTAAAATCTACCAACAGTGCCAACTATCAAGCAGCGGTAACGCGTATGGGCGCTGATGATCTTAACACAAGACTTTGGTGGGACGTGGCTGATAATAATTAGTCGCGATGAAATTGAACCATATCATAAAAAGTATGGCCATGACCACGGGAATTTTATTCCTGTGGTCTTGTGCTTCCAAAGAAGAAGGAACCATCCAAGGCATTGAGCATGTGGTTATTATTGGTGTCGATGGCATGAGTCCCAATGGGATTCAAAAAGCAAACACACCAATGTTGGATTCCATGGTGCAAAACGGGGCCGCAACCATGCATGCACGTTCCGTTTTACCTTCAAGCTCAAGTCCCAATTGGGCCAGCATGATCATGGGGGCTGATACAGAACAGCATGGCGTCACTTCTAATGGCTGGGAGAAAAATGCGCATGAATTGCCACCCGTAGTCGCAACCAAGAATGGAACCTTTCCAACCATTTTTACCCTTTTTCATGACCAACAACCCAACGCTCACGTCGGTGCTATTTACGATTGGGATGGATTTGGCCGCTTGTTTGAAAAGGAAGATGTGGATTTTGATATTGATGGAGACCATGAGGACAATACCACACAAGAAGCGGTAAACTACATCAAGGCGCATACCCCAAAATTTACCTTTGTGCACTTGGATCATGTGGATCATGCAGGTCATGCCATGGGTCATGGAAGTCCAGAATATTACAAATCGGTTGAAAAAGCCGATTCCCTGATTGCCGAAATCGTCAATGCAACCAAAGAAGCCAGAATTTTTGAAAAGACGATGTTTATTGTATCTGCCGATCACGGTGGATTAGGTTTTGGTCATGGTGGTGAAAGCTTGGCAGAAATGGAAATTCCTTTCATTTTATATGGAGCGGGCATCAAAAAAGGCTATCAAATTGAAGAAACGGTCTATCAATACGACAATGCTCCAACGGTGGCCTATGCCATGGGATTGCAAACTCCACAATCTTGGATTGGAAGACCGGTTAAGGGAGCTTTTATTGGTAATGAAAAACCCAACTTGATTTACAAACGAAAGGAACAGGTGATGCAACCCAAAATTCTTCCAGATGCGGGATATTACGAACCTGCAGGAGGTGTTTTTAAAGCTGATTCCGCAGCGGCGGTCATTCAAAACCCCAATGGATTGGGTGAGATTCGCTATGTGTTGGGAAGTGAAGAACCTACCATGGAAAACAGCACTGCCTATCAAGACACCTTTTATTTAAAAGAGACTTCAGTGCTGAAAGCGGGTATTTTTCAAGAAGGAAAATTGACCAGTACCATTGCAGAAGCTAATTTCAGAATAGTGCCCAAAACCAAGAAGGACCCTGTGAAGTATCGGGTGTTTTATGGAGATAAAATGGAAAAGCTTCCGGATTTTTCAACCCTAACATCGGTTAAGGAAGGGTTTGTGACTGAGTTTTCTCCCAAAGAAGTCATGATGGAAGATGTGCAACAAGAACAAATGGCACTGATTTTTGAAAGCTACTTGGAGATTCCAGAAAAGGGTCAGTATCGATTTTTCACCAACAGCGATGACGGAAGCAAATTGTATGTAGATGGAAAATTGGTAGTGGACAATGACGGCGACCATGGTGTTAAGGAAATTGGAGAAGTAATTGAATTGGAAAAAGGCCGCAAGTTGGTTCGGGTTGAATTTTTTAATGGTGGCGGGGGCTTTCATTTGGATGTAAAATTTCAGGGAGCCAACATACCTAAACAGATTATCCCAGCGAATTTGCTGTATCGCGAAAAATAATACCCATGTACGTTAACCTCAAAAAAAGCAGTTTGTTTGTCTTTGCCCTGACCTTGATGGGAATAAGGGGGCATGGGCAACAACTTCCTGTTTGGGAACCTGGCTTTTTAGATATTCACCATATCAACACGGGCAGGGGTGATGCTGCTTTTATGGTTTTTCCAGATGGAACGACCTTATTGGTGGATGCGGGCGATATGTCCGAGACACATCCCAGAACAACCTCCAGCCGAAATGCTAAGTTGATGCCCAATAGGTCGAAGTCCGCACCGGAATGGATAGTGGACTATATCGACCAATTCATTCCAAAAAATCAAAATCGAGAGCTGGACTATGCCTTGATTACCCACTACCACGATGATCATTTTGGAGAGATTGATTCGCTTCGGAAAATAGCTCCGGGAGGATATCAGCTCACCGGAATTATGGAGGTGGGCACTTTGATGCCCATCAAAAAATTAATAGACAGAGGATTCGAATTTCCCATCAATTTGAAGGATGCGAACGTGCAATCTGAGGCACGATTTTCCAACGATGCCTACGGCATGATTCCGACCTTGAAAGAATATTGGAAATTCATCGCATTTCAATCTAAAAAAGTTGGACTGGAAAACGAGGCTTTAAAAGTAGGGTATACGGACCAAATCGTGCCTAAGCATAATCCAACCGATTACCCTAATTTTTCAGTACAAAACATCGCCTCAAACGGAATCATCTGGACGGGCGAAGGAGAAAACACGTATTCTCTTTTCAAGGAAGGGGAATATCATGGAGAAAACCCGTTGAGCAACGGCATCCGAATCGATTATGGTAAGTTCAACTACTACACCGGAGGGGATATTTCTGGAATCGATGGATTGGGTCAAACTGATATTAACAGTTTGGAATCACATGTAGCTCCGGTAATCGGCCCCGTGGATGTAGCGACCCTCAATCATCATGGAAACCGGGATTCACAGAATCCATATTACGTCAGAACCATTCGGCCTCGGGTTTGGATTCAACAAAACTGGACGGCAGACCATCCGGGAGAAGAGGTGTTGCGAAGGATCACTTCAAAAGCATTGTATCCTGGGGAACGGGACATTTTTTCAACCATTATGTTGCAAGGTGCCAAAGATGTGATCGGGGGAAGGTTGGATCAGTACAAAAGTCAGGAAGGACATATTGTTGTTCGGGTTTATAATGACGGAAATACATACGATATTTATGTGTTGAACGATACATCCGAAGAACGGGAAATACAAGCGAAACATGGACCATACAAAACAAGATAAACAAGAGTACATTGTAGAAGGGGATATTAACCTGACCTCTGGCAGAAAGGAATGGCTAGAGGATGTTGGTGAACGGACCAAAGAGCTTTTGGAAAAAGATGCCAAATACTTTATGCATCAGTCCATGTCCACACCCTGTTTGGATGTGCTGAAGTATTGTGAAGGGTCTTATATTGAAAACATTTCAGGGAAAAAATATCTCGACTTTCATGGCAACAATGTGCACCAAATTGGATTTTCACACCCTAAATTGGTTGCCAGATTGACCGAACAACTTCAAGGACTTACATTTTCTACTCGAAGGTACACCAATGAAGTGGCCATCCAGTTTGCGGAAAAGCTCACTTCGCTGACTCCTGAAGGGCTTAACCGAATTTTGCTCACCCCCAATGGCAGTTCCGCTATCGGAATAGCATTGAAATTGGCACGGGCCGTAACCGGAAAACATAAAGTGGTCTCTTTTTGGGATTCTTTTCATGGAGCTTCGCTCGATGCCATCAGCGTGGGAGGGGAATCTGTTTTTCAAGAGCATATGGGCCCTCTCATGCCGGGTGTTGAACGTATTCCACCTCCGATTACCTATCGCGGTATTTTTGAGGGAAATGAGGACAAGGCTCTGGAATATTTGGAGTATGTGCTGTCCAAGGACAACCAGATTGGAGCCTTTTTGGCAGAGACCATTCGGAATACCGATGTACAGATTCCTTCTGTCACATTTTGGAAAGGTGCCCGTGAGTTATGTACCAAACATGGAGTCCTTTTGATTTTGGACGAAATCCCCATCGCTTTGGGAAGAACCGGAAAAATGTTCGCTTTTGAAGAGTTTGGTATTGAACCTGATATTCTGTGTTTAGGCAAGGGCTTGGGCGGTGGAATCATCCCGCAAGCAGCTATTGTAACTCGTGAAGAATACAACACGTTTGGTCACATATCCTTGGGCCATTACACCCATGAGAAAAGTCCATTGGGAGCCATGGCAGGATTGACCGTTTTGGAAGTCATCGAAGATGAAAAGTTGTTGGAAAAAGTAAAAGCGGATGAAGCTTATATGAAGGCGGCCCTTTACAAACTGCATCGAAAATATTCGCTCATAGGAGATGTTCGCGGCATTGGCCTTTTATGGGGCATCGAATTGGTCACAAACAGAACCACCAAGGAAAAAGCGGTGGCCGAAGCAGAAGAAATTATGTACGAATGTTTAAGACAGGGCTTGAGTTTTAAAGTTTCCAAAGGAAATGTGTTACAACTGTCGCCCCCGTTGACAATTACCCGAGAAGAATTGGACAAAGCCTTGGAAATATTGAACGAGGCCTTCCTAAAAACAAATGCTATAGCCTAATGAAGAAAATCAACCAACTTATTATCTGTTTTCTTGCTGGAGTTTCGGGTTTGTTCGCTCAGAGCGAACCTCAGATTTTAGTACAACCCTATTTGCAGGATGCCGAACCAAATTCCATCACCATTAAATGGGAAACCAGTAGTGGAGAGGAAAGTATAGTGGAGTGGGGTATCACCGAGAAATTGGGAAAAAAGACAGTGGGGATGGCGTATAACATCAATTTTTCAGATTCCAGAATCCATGAAGTGAAACTGACCGGACTAAAACGCTTTACGGAGTACTATTACCGGGTAAAAACTGGGAAGGTCACATCAGACATTTATCAGTTTAAGACCCCGCCCTTTGCCACTGATGAAGAATCCTTCAACATTGTGGCCATGAGCGATATGCAATACGACAGCCAACAACCCAACAAATTTACCGAAATAGTCAACCAAGGAATTTTACAGTATTTGGAAAAGGAATACGGGGGCAAACTCCCGGACAACTTGGCCATGGTTATGATTCCCGGCGATTTGGTTTCCACTGGGAGCGAATACTACCAATGGAAAGAACATTTTTTCGACCCGGCTCAGAAGCTTTTTGCTGAAGTTCCAGTGTATCCCGTGCTTGGAAATCATGAACGGAACTCTATCTTCTACTTCAAATATTTCAGTCTTCCTGAAAATGGCACCCCAGCCTACGCCGAACACTGGTGGTACAAGGATTATGGCAATACTAGGGTCATTGGGTTAAATTCCAATGAAGGTTATCGCGATTTACGGGAACAATACCAGTGGTTGGAAAAGGTGTTGGAGAAAACAGCAAAAAATGAGGATATTGATTTTGTGTTTGCCCAATTACACCATCCCTATAAATCGGAATTGTGGATTCCCGGAGAAGAAGAATCCACAGGAAAGGTGGTAAAGATGTTGGAGGAGTTTTCCACGAAAACGGGAAAGCCCAGCATCCACTTTTTCGGCCATACCCATGCCTATTCCCGAGGCCAATCCCGGGATCACAAACATCTGTGGGTGAATGTAGCTTCGGCAGGAGGCTCCATAGACAACTGGGGTGAGTTTGAAGGTAGGGATTATGATGAGTTTACGGTAAGTGAGGACGAGTACGGATTTGTAATGGTGGAGGTTGATGGCAATCGAAACGACCCCAAATTCACCATCAAGCGAATCAGCCGCGGGAATACGGAACAGCAGCGTGACAATGAACTTCGCGATAGTATCACCGTTTGGCGATTGGAGAAAAAGCCTGATGCTCCCAAGGTGATCGCACCAAAAGATGAAGAGAAAATCACATCAGAATTCACCTTATTGAAGGCAGGCGGGTTTTCAAGCTCGTTGAATGGGGCATTTCATGCGGCATCGCACTGGCAGGTTTCAGAAAGCCAAGATTTTGAAAAATTGGATTTGGACAGTTGGAAACAATATGAGAACTGGTACTACAAGGAAAATCGCCAGAAAGAGGATGACCTCACCGATGAAAAAACCAGACGCCTAAAACCAAATACTACCTACTATTGGCGGGTTCGTTATAGGGATCAAAATCTAAACTGGAGTGATTGGTCCAAAACTGCATCATTTAAAACCGAATAAGAACATGAAAAAAGGAATTCTATTTCTACTAATGGGATGGGCAATCATGGGATTGACCTATGCCCAGAATTCAAACGATACCAAAGTAATATTGATAACCCTAGATGGGTTCCGTTGGCAGGAATTATTCACTGGGGCCGACTCGCTTTTGATGACCAATAAAAGCTATGTGCAGGATACAGAAGGGCTCAAAAAAGCATTTTGGAGAGATACCCCTAAAGAAAGAAGAGAGACGTTGATGCCTTTTTTCTGGAACAAAGTGTCGCAAATGGGACAATTGCATGGAAACAGAACTTTGGGCAGTAAAGTCAATCTTACCAATACCATGTGGTTTTCGTATCCGGGTTATAATGAAATCTTGACCGGAACTGCCGACGATGCCCGAATCCGAAGTAATGACAAAATGCCAAATCCCAATACCACCATTTTGGAGTTGTACAATAATACTGCCGAAGGAAAAGGAAAAGTGGCCGCCTTCGGGAGTTGGGATGTGTTTCCATACATCATCAACGAAGAACGTTCTGGTGTTCCGGTAAACGCTGGTTATGAAAAAGCTACAGGTGATGACCTTACCGAAAGGGAAAAAATGCTCAATGACATCCAACGGCAAGCACCCATCATTTGGGAATCCGTTCGGTTGGATGTATTCACCCACAACTACGCCCTTGAGGAAATGAAAAAGAACCATCCCAAGCTACTTTACATTTCTTACGGTGAAACGGATGATTTTGCCCATGGCGGTTTTTATGATTTTTATCTACAAGCGGCGAATCGGACTGATGCTATGATCAAAGAATTATGGGAGTTTACCCAGCAGGATAAGTTTTACAAGGACCAGACCATCTTTTTGATCACGACGGATCATGGAAGAGGTACTCAACCACTGGAAACGTGGAAAAGTCATGGAAGCGATATAAATGGAGCTGGCGGGGTTTGGTTTGTGACCTTTGGAAAAGGGGTCAAGCCCATGGGAGAAGTTGGCCAAGAGGAGCAACTTTATTCCAACCAAATTGCACCAACAATCTTAAAATACATGGGCGTATTAATTCCAAATGAAATGAAGGGGAGCCCCATGAAACCATAAGAATTTAAGCAGATTTTATATCAGGTATTTTAGTTTAAGTAAATTTGCTCGAAACCCGCATGGATAATGCGGGTTTTTTCGTTTTTAAAGATTTGGGGTTTTCGAAATGTTTTTTTCAAAATATGTACCTTAGAAGGGTATTTTAATTCTATGAAACAAGAGCTTTTAGAAACATTCAACACCTATTTTGAGCAACCCCTTATCGATGAAATTGATGAAGTGGGGAAATTGGTGGAAGTGCCAGCGGGTGAAATCATCATGGATATTGGGAACTATATCAGGAGCATTCCGCTGTTAATTTCCGGGGCCATTAAAGTATTGCGTGAGGATGATGAAGGCGATGAATTGCTGCTGTACTATTTGGAACAAGGAGAAACCTGTTCAGTCACCATGGCTTGTTGCATGGGCCATACCAAAAGTGAAATCAGGGCCATTGCGGAAACGGATGCGGTGATTGTCATGGTGCCCGTTCAAAAAATGGAAGAATGGATGGGCAAGTACAAAGGTTGGCGCAATTATGTGTTTGAAAGCTATCACAACCGCCTAAACGAACTCTTGCAGACGGTTGACAGTATTGCGTTCAAGAATTTGGACGAACGTTTGGTTGAATACCTAAAAAAGAAAGTGGAGGTCACCAACGACAATAAGATTCGAAATACGCACCAAGAAATAGCATACGATTTGCACACTTCGCGTGTGGTGATATCAAGATTATTGAAGAAGCTGGAGAAGATGAAGAAAGTGGTGCTGCACAGAAGCTACATCCAGGTTTTGGATTTGTAGGTATGTGCCCTAGGTTACCCAAAATCATTCTTTTGCACTCTATTTTTGCCTAAAGTTCATTAAATGCTCAAACGGTACTTTCCTTTTTTATCGTGGATGACCACCTACAATCGCTCCCAATTTTATGGAGATGCAATTGCAGGGGCAACGGTAGGAATCATGTTGGTGCCCCAAGGAATGGCCTACGCCATGATTGCAGGGATGCCTCCCATTTATGGACTTTATGCCGCTCTGGTTCCCCAAGTAGTCTATGCGTTGACCGGAACCTCCAGGCAATTGGCGGTAGGACCTGTGGCCATGGACTCCCTGTTGGTAGCGGCAGGTGTTGGTGCCATGCAACTTGCAGGGATAGAAAGTTATATCGCCACCGTACTCTTTTTGACATTACTTATAGGAAGTATCCAATTGCTATTGGGCCTGTTTAATATGGGCTTCTTTGTCAATTTTTTATCGAAACCGGTCATTAGTGGATTCACTTCTGCAGCCGCCATTTTAATAGGTTTGGGCCAATTGAAGCATATTTTGGGCACCGATTTTGACCAATCCAGTAAAATCCATGTGCTTATCAGTAATATTTTTGAAAGTTTGGGGCAGCTAAATTTGAGTACACTCATTCTTGGTGTCGTGGCCATTGGTTTTATACTGGTGATGAACAAAATCAGTAAAAAGATTCCAACACCTCTGTTGATTGTGGTTCTCGGTATTTTGGCAGTGTTCGTTTTGAGGTTGGAGTCCAAAGGTATTCGGGTAGTGGGGGATATTCCCAGTGGATTTCCTTCATTTCAGGTTCCGGGGATACAAATGGATAAAATGGGACAATTACTGCCAATTGCCATTACCGTTGCCCTTTTTGGGTTTATGGAATCCATTTCCATCGCAAAGACTGTTGAAGAAAAGCACCCCGAGTACGAATTGGATGCCAATCAAGAGTTACGTGCTTTGGGAATGTCCAATATTGCGGCCTCATTTTTTCAATCCTTCTCGGTGTCAGGAAGCTTTTCAAGAACAGCTGTCAATGACCAGTCTGGGGCAAGAACCGGAATGGCCTTGATAATTAGTGCGCTACTCATAGCAGGAACCTTGTTATTTCTAACGCCGCTGTTCTACAATTTGCCCAATGCCGCCTTGGGTGCCATCATTATTGTGTCGGTTTTTGGATTGATAGACCTCAAATATCCGTTGCTATTATGGAAAAGCAGAAAAGATGAGTTCCTTTTGTTGGTGGCCACGTTTTTAATGACCTTGTCCATTGGCTTGATTGAGGGGATTTTACTGGGCGTTTTGCTTTCCCTTTTGTTGTTGGTCTATCGGATTTCCAATCCACATATTGCCGTTTTAGGGCGAATCAAAGGCACGGACTATTTTAAAAATGTTAGTCGATTTGCGGAGGAGGTGGAGGTCGATGCAGACAAACTCATCATTCGATTTGATGCCCAATTGTATTTTGGGAACAAGGATTACTTCAAAAAAGAGCTGTACAAGCAAATTCAAAAGAAAGGACCGGCTTTAAAATATGTCATTCTCAATGCCGAAGCCATCAATTATATTGATAGTAGTGCGGCGGTGATGTTGGAGCGTATCGTGAACGACTTAAAGGAAAAGGGAATGGAATTTATCATAACCGGTGCCATTGGACCTACCAGGGATATCTTCCATGACAGCGGACTTTTGGATTGTATCGGAAGACAGAATCTTTTTGTACAGACCTTTGAGGCCGTGGAATATTGCAACCATCATAATACAAAAAGCGAGATACAGGAACGCATATCGCTCCAATCCAGAACCAAGACTTTGTAACTTTGGTAACACTATAAGAGGCAACAGATTGTTATTTTTGGAAAAACCATGAAGATGATAATAGAACAGATTTATACAGGATGCTTGGCCCAAGGGGCCTACTATATAGAAAGTGAAGGCGAAGCTGCCATCATTGACCCACTGCGTGAGGTAAAGCCTTACATTAAAAAGGCGGAAGATAATGGCGCGACCATTAAATATATTTTTGAGACGCACTTCCATGCGGATTTTGTGAGTGGTCACATAACACTATCCAAAGAAACTGGGGCACCTATAGTCTACGGACCAACGGCCCAGCCTTCTTTTGATGCCATCATAACCAAGGATGGTCAAGAGTTTAAATTGGGAAAGATTACCATAAAAGTGTTGCACACACCAGGGCACACCATGGAAAGTTCCACCTATTTGTTGAAGGACGAAAACGGGAAAGACCGTGCCATTTTTAGTGGAGATACGTTGTTCTTGGGAGATGTAGGAAGACCAGATTTGGCCCAAAAAGCGGCCCACATGACCCAAGAGGAATTGGCTGGAACCTTATACGATAGCCTTCGGAACAAAATAATGCCTCTGGCAGATGATGTTATTGTTTATCCAGCACACGGGGCGGGTTCCGCTTGCGGGAAAAACATGATGAAGGAAACCGTGGACACCTTGGGCAATCAAAAGAAAATGAACTATGCCCTACGGGCAGATATGACCCGGGAAGAATTCATCAAGGAAGTGACCGATGGCTTACTACCTCCACCGCAATATTTCCCACTGAACGTGAAAATGAACAAGGAAGGGTATGAGGACATCGATGAGATATTGGAACGCGGTACCCAAGCTTTAAGTCCAGAGGCCTTTGAAGTGGCCGCCAATGAGACTGGAGCTGTGGTTTTAGATGTACGCCATCAAGATGATTTTGCAAAAGGCCACATTCCGCGATCTATTTTTATAGGATTGGATGGAAGCTTTGCGCCTTGGGTAGGTGCTTTGATTGCCGATGTGAAACAACCTATACTTTTGGTAACTCCCGAAGGCAGAGAGGAAGAAACAGTAACCCGTCTTTCACGAGTTGGTTTTGATGGTACATTGGGCTATTTGAAAGGTGGAATTGAAGCGTGGGAAAAAGCCGGTAAGGAAGTGGATACCGTAAAAAGTGTCCATGCCAAGGAATTAAAGCAACTCATGGAGCAAAAAGTCCCCGTGTTTGATGTTCGAAAAGAATCGGAATACAATGCGGAACATGCCGTGGATGCCCATTTGACCCCGTTGGATTACCTGAACGATCATTTGGCTGAATTCCCAGACAAGGAAACCTTTTATATTCATTGCGCAGGAGGATACAGGAGTATGATAGCCGCTTCAATCCTAAAAAGTAGAGGTATCCATAACTTGGTCGATGTGGATTCAGGATTCAGTGCCATGAAGGAGGCTGGCATTCCTATGACCGATTATGTGTGTCCAACAACATTGAAATAAGTAGATCATGCAAAAAGTAGTACGATTGGCTCTCATGAGCTTTGCGCTCTTGTGGGCCTTTTCATGCCATACCCAACAAAAGCCGTTTGTCAAGAAAATAGATAAGGCCACCGTTCAATCTGAAGTCATTGGAAAGGATGTGCAATTGGTGGATGTACGAACCCCAGGAGAATACAAGCAAGGTCATATTGACGATGCCGTTAATTTCAATGTGAACGATGAAGGTTTTGTAAAGCAAATTGAAACTCTGGACAAGACAAAACCAGTTTATCTCTACTGCAAAATGGGAGGTAGGAGCAATCGAGCTGCAGAGCTGTTGAAGAGCAAAGGATTCACGCAAATATTTGACTACACCGGCGGTTACGACGATTGGAGTTCAAAGGACTAGCCAATTTTTCAAACTATTTTTTCTTATGTAACCCGCGTTACTGAACAGGGAAAGTATCCAACTTACATTAGCGACATAAAACTGAAAGGAATATGTCGATACTAAGTTTTCTGTTCAAGGAACAAAGCCTCCCAGATACCATTAAAATTTTGGATAGGGAGGACTATAAAAAGGCCATTTCCAATGGCAAGGTTCAATTGGTGGATGTGCGCACTCGCGCCGAATTTTCATCAGGTCATATAAAAGGAGCCAGTAATATTGACTTTTTTCAAGGGTTAGCCTTTGAGTCGGCTTTTTCAAAATTGAAGAAAGAAAAGCCTGTTTACCTCTATTGTCAATCCGGAAATAGAAGTCAAAAAGCAGCAAGAAGATTGGTGGAAATGGGATTTGTGGAGGTATATGACCTTCGCGGTGGATACAGAACATGGAGCTATTAAGCCTGTAAAAACACAAAAAAATATGAAAACCACTTTCCAAGTGCAGAATCTTAAATGCGGTGGTTGTGCCAAGACCATTTCCAACAAACTTTGGGAAATGGAAGGTATACAAAGTGTGATTGTGGAAAAGGATAGCGCATCGGTTAGCTTTGAGCACAAAGGCACCGATGTCGCTACCTTTGTTAAAGACGCCCTGAAACAATTGGGCTATCCCACAATTGATGATGAAAACGGAATGCTGCTGAAGGCAAAATCTTTTGTAAGTTGTGCCAGTGGAAAAATGCGTCAATAATGAAATACATTGCCATTCCTTTAATAGCTATTCTGTTAACTTTCTCTTGCAAACAGGGGCCAAAGGAATCTGATGTTGTGGAAGCCGCACAACCTAATTACGCGGAAATTGGAATGATGTATGCCCAAGAGACCCAAAAAGTGTTGGGCAAAAACCTGAAAGGTACCATCCAGAATAAAGGTGTTGCAGCGGCGGTTGTGTTTTGCAACGAGCGTGCCTATCCCTTGACGGATAGTATGGCAACCCAATATCAGGCAAATATCAAGCGGGTATCGGACAAGACCCGGAACCCAGAGAACAAGGCCAATGCGGTTGAATTGGAACACATCAATACTTTCAAAAGGCAAATCGCTGCTGGGGATTCCATAAAGCCCATTGTGCAAGAAAAAGATGGCCAGGTCCATTTTTACTATCCCATTATAACCAATGCTTTATGTTTGAATTGTCACGGAACTCCCAATCAAAACATTACTCCGGAAGTAGTGGCGCACTTATCTGAATTGTATCCGGAAGATCAGGCAACAGCATATGGTGTTGATGAAGTAAGAGGTATTTGGAGTATTGTGTTTGATGCCTCAGATGCTTCCAAATAATATTTGAAGACTTATTTCTTAGGCTTTTTGAAGCCATAGACCAACTGCCCCCAGAATCCTTTCGGAAGCTTTTCATCCCCCGGAAACCCCAATTCAATTTTACCGCTGCTTTCTGGGATATAATTGGTGCGGAACATATAATCCCAAAGGCTAAGACTGATTCCATAATTCATCCCGTAGGGATGTCCCTCAGGAAGGTTATACGCATGATGGTACAAATGCATCACCGGATTGTTCAAAATATATTTTAACGGCCCCCAAGTGAGTTTGATGTTGGCATGGTTAAAATGCCCGATGGCAATGGCGGCAAAGTGCACAATATAAGCTTGTTCGGGTTCAAATCCCCCGAGAATCATAACGCCTAAAGTCTTTAAGGGTTTATACAGGATGTTTTCCATCCAATGAAACCTGAGGTGCGCCGCAAAGCCCATTTCCTTCACGCTGTGGTGTACTTTGTGAAATTCCCAAAAGGCCGGAACCCGGTGCAAAAGCACATGGGTGAACCACTGTACAAAGTCCAAAATGATGAAGAATATCAAAAGCTGCAACCATTGTGGCCAGCCTGTAAAATCGATTAGGGACAAACTTTTTGAAGTGATACCAAAATCAGCGAAAAGTACTTCCAACACTTTGTAAACCCCGCTAATGATGATGGCAAAAATGAAGAAATTGAAGAACATGTAGAAAGCATCCAACCAAAAATCCTTCCTAAAAATGGATTGCTCCTTTCGCCACGGGAAGAGGATTTCTAATCCCCATACCAAAAGTGAAATGACAATCAATCCCCAAAAATAATTGGTGTACCAGGGTACTTCAAACATGATGGATTTCCAAGTCCATCGAACCATACCCAAAAATCCGTTTATAAATGCATCAATGTATTCCATGTGAGCTATTTTAACTCATACCATTCAATAGTTTCCAAGTTTTGCCGGCGACCTTTATCGGTTGGTGCATAATTCTTGGCCAAATAGTTTAAAATCAATTCTTCATTGGCTCCCAAATCCCACAGATTTTGGGTTTCCTGCATCCATGTAATGGTGGCTTTCCATCCCTCCCGACTCATTTGGTTCTGCGTCACCAACTTTGCAGAATGGCAACTGGTGCAATTCTGGATGGTAGCTTCCATACCTTCATCATCTACAAACCCAGTGGCGACATGAATGCCATTTTCAATTTTGTCGTAATCTTCGGTGGATTCTTCCACTGGAATGTCTTCTATTTTAGGTTCTGGTGTTCGATTGGCCCAATAATACAATCCGCCAAATAGTACCAAAATCAATACTAAAAAGGAAAGAAGGACTTTGGAAAAGGCACTTACCTGTTTTTGAAATTTGTCCTCCATGCTATACGATTTTCACAGCGATTCGGTGGCAGGCATTGTTGAGATAGCCCTTCGGATTCCATCCGGGCAATACCATGGGTTGACCTTTTCCATTGGAGTCGGTCGCTCTGGCCCAAATTTCATAATATCCTTTTTTGGGAAAGGAAACAGTCGCTTTAAAATGTTGCCACGCCAATCGATTTGCAGGTTTTTCAAGGGAGCAATTCTGCCAAGTGCTGCCAAAATCGATGGAATATTCCATTTTTGAGACTTCCAATTCTCCGGCCCAAGCATGTCCGTTGATGTTCAATTTTTGGCCTTCCTTGATCAGTGCACCGCTTTTTGGATAGGTAATCAAGGATTTCACGGGCATGGATTCAATAATGCACATATTGGATTCGGCAACTTCACTGCCCGGTGCAACCGTTTCACAGGGTACACGGTACGAGGTACCGCCCATTTTTTCACCATCATGAACTTTGTTGCGTACACTGATTCGATTGACCCATTTCCCAGAAGTGGAAGCAGGCCATCCCCCACAGACCAATCGCAATGGATGGCCATGGGCCAAGGGAATATCCTCCCCGTTCATGGAAAATGCCAATAAAGTTTCATCCTGTAGTGCTTTGTCCATGGGAACCCCTCTGGAGATGGGCTCCTTGTTGGGGTCGCTACTTAAATGGGTGTCAGCGGCATGATAGCCAATGTATACGGCATCAGATTTTATTCCGGCGTCCTCAAGAACATCCCGTAGTCGAACCCCGGTCCATTCGGCGCACGAAACTGCACCCACGGTCCATTGGTTGCCTTTTGCAGGCGGATTGAACTCACTCCGTCCATTTCCACCACATTCCAAGGTCAATTGGTAGGTATGGTGTTGGAATTTGCTTTTGAGCTCGCTCAGAGAATACGTTTTTTTGGTTTTGATGGACTCACCATCCAAAGTCAAGGTCCAATTGGATACATCAATACTCTCGGGAATTCGACCGTTATTCCGAATGAACATGAATTTATTGGGGGTGATTTTATCATTCAACAAGTGGGCTTGGGCCTCCATATTCCAAGGTTTATTGTTAAGCACAACCATTTCCTTGTCCTTGTTGAAGAGTTTAAAAGGGTCCGGGTCTTGAAGACCCAACGGTTGGTACCCTTTTGGCATCAGCGCACCATAAACAATGTCCACGCCCAAGATGCTGGCCATGGTTGCCAAAGACATTCCAAACGTAAATTTCCTTCTGTCCATAAATAGAAGATTAAATGTATCGTAAAAATAAGTAAAGCTATGTAACCCAAGTTACCGAATGGTTTGAGCCATTATTGTAGTTTTAAACATGAAGTTTAGAAAGTGGCAGAAATTGGTGATGGTGTGTGTTATCTGCCTCATAATGATTACCTTAATAGTTCTATTGGTAGAAAACATAAACTGAAAATTATGAAAACAAACATGGGCGGTATGGACCGCGTAGTACGATTGATTCTTGCTCTTGTAGTGGTTGCTTTATATTATTTTGGAGTGATTTCTGGAACTTTGGCCACCGTACTATTGGTATTGGCGGGCATTTTCGTATTGACAAGCTTAGTTAGTTTTTGTCCTTTGTATACCCTTTTCGGGATTAATACATGCAAAGTCAAGAATTAGGTTTTTTGGTTGGTTGATGGATAAAGCCGCTTTTGGAAGCGGCTTTGTTGTTTTGATACCATATACAAACTTTCAATAGGAAAATGAACATTGATTTCATGAGGAATATCATATTTTCATGGAAGCGAGCCAATTAAATTTGATTCAATTTAAAACCAATACATTGTGAAAGCACTTACTAGTATTCCATTGGTATCTTGGGAAAACGGCATTTGGATGATAGGGGTATTTGCCCTTGTGGTGGTCGTTCTTGTTGTTGCCGTTTTGGCCTTGATGAACAGCGGCAGCAAATAACCCATTCCAAATTCTAGACATTCCAAATGGACTCCACTTTGGGTTGTCCAAATTTCTCTTTTGCTTGATTTTGAGTGAAATGAAATGCACATGATGACCCTGTTTTGCAATGGTAACTAATGTTACTGTGAGAGCAAATATGCCATCCTAATTTTGCCTCAAAACAAATATAAATGAGGCGTATTTTCACTTTTATTGCATTTGGTTTGATGCAGTGGGCACTCGCTCAAGAACCTGTCCACATTTCATTGGATGATGTCTTGGCTAGGGTGCAAGAGTCCAATGCGAGCATTCAGGTTTCCGATCAGGAAGCCAAAATGGCCAAATACGATTATAGATTTTCAAATTCTGTCTTTTTGCCACAGATTTCCGTATCGCATACGGGAATGGCAACTACAAACCCTTTAATGGCATTTGGGTCAAAACTCAACCAAGGGATTCTGACCCAAGCAGATTTTAATCCAGACTTATTGAACGATCCCGATCAAGTGGAAAACTTTGCCACCGTGGTATCGGTGGAGCAACCTTTGATCAATATGGATGGTTTTTATCAGCGAAAAGCAGCCAAAACCACTATGGAGGCCAAAGAGCTTCAAGCCATGAGAACTAGGGATTACCTCGATTTTGAAGCCCAGAAAGCTTATGGTCAACTGCAATTGGCCTATCGCGCTGTGGAAGTAATGCAAAAAGCATACGATGCAGCAACTGCCAACTTGAACATGGCTCAAAACAGTTATGATCAGGGGTTACTTCAAAAAGCAGATCTATTGGAAGTAAAGGTAAGGGTAACCGAAGTTTCAGATCAGTTGAAAACAGCGAAGAGCAATGTGAAGAATGCTTCAGACTACGTGGCTTTTTTAATGAACGAACAAGGAAACGTCGTTTTTCAACCTACCCAAGAATTGTTGCCTGAAACTATCGGGGAAGCGACTGAAGCTTCCTTGGAGAACAGGGCCGATGTTAAGGCCATGGATTTGGTATCCGAAGCGTATAAAGCAAACATGAGAGCAGATAACATGACCTTTTTGCCAAGGTTGAACGCTTTTGCCAGTTATGAGATGTATGATGATCAAATATTTCAGGCAGATTCCAAAGGATACATTGTTGGGGCAAGTTTGAGCTGGGATGTTTTTAAAGGTTCACAGCGATTTGCCAAGGCAGGAAAAAGCAAAACAAACTATGAAAAAGCACAGAAAGAATACGAACAATACGTCGCCAAAAGTACTATTGAGCTTAAACGCACCAAGCGGTTGGTTGAGGACGCGGAGAACAGGCTCCAGACATCAAAATTGGCTATGGAGCAATCCGAAGAATCATTGAGAATACGTACAAACCGATTTAAAGAGGGATTGGAAAAAACAACCGATTTATTAATGGCCGAAGCCACTTATGCCGAAAAGCAATTGGCCTATTATCAAACCATTTTTGAATACAATCAAGCACAATCCTTACTCACATTTTTAACCAAAGAATAATTGCAACATGAAAAACACTACGATATATAAAAGCATCATTTTAACAATGTCCTTGGGGCTGACCCTAATGGGATGTGGAAGTGACGAAAAACAAACTGTTGATACTTCTGCTGCGGTACCAGTTACAGTTGCTGATGTGGATACGGGCGATAGCTCCACCATTTTGGCAGGAAGTGGTCAAATCAAAGCTGTGAACAGTGCCACCTTGAGTACTCGAATGATGGGCTATGTGGAGTCACTTCCCGTTAAAATAGGTCAGAAAGTAAACAAGGGAGACCTGCTTATTTCCATCAACAATGGAGACCTAAGAGCTAAAAAAGCACAGGTAGAAGCTTCCATTACCGAGGCAACGGTAGCATTCAACAATGCGAAAAAAGACTATGAAAGATTTCAAAACCTATTTAAAGAAAGCAGTGCCTCACAAAAGGAATTGGATGATATGACTGCCCGTTACGAAATGGCCAAAGCCCGATTGGAAGCAGTAAATCAAATGAAAAACGAAGTCAATTCCCAGTTTGCTTACGCCGATAT
This sequence comes from Flagellimonas iocasae, assembly GCF_042682725.1. Classification (NCBI taxonomy): domain Bacteria; kingdom Pseudomonadati; phylum Bacteroidota; class Flavobacteriia; order Flavobacteriales; family Flavobacteriaceae; genus Flagellimonas; species Flagellimonas iocasae. The sequence continues at coordinate 1,068,194 of NZ_JBHUHU010000003.1, forward strand.
CAGAGCCCCATTTAGCGGTGTGGTTACCAATACCTACATCGATGAAGGCGATATGGCCAATCCTGGAGTGCCCTTGGTTTCAGTGGAATCCCCAGGAACAGGATTTGAGGTAGAGGCCAAAGTAGCCGAAAACAACATTTCTGCCATTAAAGTGGGCACAACAGCCCAAGTTTTGGTGAAAGCATTGGATACCACCATCACAGGTAAGGTTTCCGAACTGAGTGCCTCAGCACAAAATACAGGAGGCCAATATGTAATGAAAGTAAGCTTGGATCAAACAAATGCCAAGATTTTGTCAGGTATGTATGCAACCGTTAGGCTAGAGGCGGAAAATGAGAGCAATGGAAAAACAGTTGTGACTGTTCCGTCCACAGCCTTGGTGCACAAAGGGCAATTGACAGGAGTTTATACGCTCGGACAAGACAATGTTGCTTTGCTGCGTTGGTTGCGTTTGGGTGAGAATTATGGAGATGAAGTAGAAGTGTTATCTGGTTTGTCCAAAGGAGATCAATACATCGTATCAGCAGATGGAAAGCTGTACAATGGAGCTAAAGTAAGCATTCAATAACCCTAAAAAGCTAACAATGAAAGACGGACTAGCAGGAAAAATAGCCAAAGGGTTTATCAGCTCCAAACTAACGGTGCTCTTAATGATCGTGTTTATGGTCATTGGGGTGTACAGTTCATTCCTAATTCCAAGGGAAGAGGAGCCACAGATTGATGTGCCCATGGCGGATATTTTTGTGGGATACCCAGGGGCCAGCCCAACAGAGGTGGAATCCAGAATCACAAAACCGCTTGAAAAAATTATATCGAACATTAAAGGCGTAGAGTATGTGTACACCACTTCCATGCAGGAGCAGGGGATGGCCATTGTACAGTTCTATGTTGGTGAAGATATTGAAAGATCATTAGTGCGTTTGTATGACGAGATCAACAAACACATGGATCAAATGCCAAACGGGGTAACCATGCCTTTGGTAAAAACCCGGGCGATTGATGATGTGCCTATGCTTGCTCTAACCCTTTGGAGTGATGAATATGATGACTTTCAACTTAGAGAGATTTCTGGAGAGCTCATCAATGAGGTTGAAAAAGTAAACGGGGTTTCCATCACCAAAAAGATTGGAGGAAGAAACCGTCAACTTCGAGTGGTGGTAGACAAGGATAAAATGGCCGAATCAGGTATCGATATGTTGGCCGTGGCCCAAATGATTCAGGCCAATAACCAACAGATGGATGCTGGGAATTTCCTATCCAACGATACCGAGTTCCACATTAGCACAGGTAACTTTTTGGAAAGTAAGGAAGATTTGGAAAACCTGATTGTGGGCACCAAACAAAATCAACCTATTTATCTAAAACAGGTGGCAACCGTTTTGGATGGTCCTGAATTGCCTAAAAATTATGTTTCCCTAGGATTTGGAGCTGCAAGCGAGAAGTCAGAAACTTTTAAATCTGAATATCCAGCGGTAACCATTTCCATTGCCAAAAGAAAAGGCGCTGATGCCATGAAGATTGCCGATGTGGTGTTGGACAAGGTGGAGCACTTGAAATCAAATTTGATTCCCGACGATGTTCATGTTGAGGTAACCCGTAACTACGGTCAAACCGCTTCACAAAAAGTATCAGAATTATTGATGCACTTGATCGGAGCGATTATAGCCGTAACCTTTGTGGTAATGTTGGCCATGGGCTGGAGAGGTGGATTGGTAGTGTTCCTTTCCGTACCGATCACATTCGCTTTGACCTTGTTGAGCTATTATATGCTCGATTACACTTTGAACCGAATCACTTTGTTTGCTTTGGTGTTTGTAACGGGTATAGTGGTGGACGACTCCATTATTATCGCGGAGAACATGCACCGTCACTTTAAGATGAAACGTTTGCCGTTCAAAGATGCAGCACTCTATGCCATCAACGAGGTAGGTAACCCGACCATCTTGGCCACCTTTACGGTGATTGCATCCGTATTGCCCATGGCGTTTGTATCGGGATTGATGGGGCCTTATATGTCCCCAATGCCCATTGGTGCATCTATTGCTATGTTGTTGTCTCTGTTTGTGGCCTTGACCATTACCCCTTATTTGGGTTTCATCTTCTTGAGGGAAAAGGACAAAAAGAAAAATAAAAAAGAAAAAGAAGCAGTCGAGATTCAAGACACTTTTATTTATAAAGCCTACGAACGTTTCGAAAAACCACTGATTGAAAGTAGAAAGAAGCGATGGATTTTTATTGGCATTACTGTGGTGTTGTTATTTGCTTCTGTGGGGATGTTCTTTACCAAATCGGTAGCCGTAAAAATGCTTCCTTTTGATAACAAGAACGAATTCCAAGTGGTCATCGACCTGCCAGAAGGATCTACTCTGGAACGTACTTCAGCAGTGGCCAAAGAAGTAGGGGCTTATTTGTCCACTAGACCAGAAGTGGTGAACTATCAAACCTACGTGGGTACTTCTGCACCGATCACTTTCAACGGATTGGTCAGACATTATGACCTACGTGGCGGAAGCAACATGGCCGACATTCAAGTAAACCTTACTGACAAGCACGACCGTAGTGAGCAAAGTCACGATATCGCCAAGGTGTTACGACCTAAAATCCAAGAGTTGGGCAAAAAGTACAATGCCAACATCAAGATTGTTGAGGTGCCACCAGGACCTCCTGTATTGTCAACAATTGTTGCTGAGGTGTACGGACCCGATTACGACAAGCAAATTGCTTTGGCTGAGAGGGTAAAGGGCATCCTCAATAATACCACCGATGTTGTGGATGTGGATTGGATGGTAGAAGACGACCAAGTGGAGTACGATTTTGTGGTGGATAAAGAAAAAGCCATGCTTTATGGTGTAACGCCACAGCAAATTGTACAGGTGATGGCCATGGCCTTCCGTGAGCAACCAGTATCCCACATCTATCGTGAAGAAGCATTTGACCAAATTGGGATCGTGTTATCCGTTAGTGAAAAGGATAAATCGAGCTTGGATCAGATCCAACAATTAAAAATAACATCCCAACAAGGGAATATGGTGTCCGTGGGTGATTTGGTTTCCATTAATGAGGGAACGAAGGCCAAGAGTATCTATAGAAAAAACCAAAAGCGAGTGGTTTATGTGATGTCCGATATGGCTGGTGAACTGGAAAGCCCAGTGTACGCCATTTTGGGCATGACGGATAAGTTAAATCAATTGGAGCTACCCCAAGGCTATTCCATTAATGAGCTCTATATGGAGCAACCCCAGTATGAGGATGACTATACGGTAAAGTGGGATGGGGAATGGCAAATAACCCTTGAGGTGTTCCGTGATTTGGGAATTGCATTCCTCGGTGTAATTGTGATCATTTATATGTTGATCGTTGGATGGTTCCAAAACTTTAAAGCGCCAATGGTGATGATGGTGGCCATTCCACTTTCCTTGATCGGAATTGTGTTGGGACACTGGATGTTGGGTGCATTTTTTACCGCAACCTCCTTTATTGGGATGATTGCCCTGGCGGGAATCATGGTGCGGAACTCGGTATTGCTTATTGACTTCATCAACCTCAGGTTGAATGAGGGAGTTCCCCTAAAGCAAGCCGTAATTGAAGCAGGAGCCGTGCGTACCACACCTATTTTGTTGACCGCGGGAACTGTTGTTATTGGAGCTTTTGTGATCTTGTTTGACCCCATTTTCCAAGGGTTGGCCATTTCACTTATGGGAGGAACCATAGTATCTACCGTATTGACGCTCTTGGTGGTGCCATTGGTGTATTATATGATTGAACGTAAAAATTACAAGTAAGATGAAACCGACACGACTAGAAGAAACTTTTGAAATACAGAGCAATGATTCTTTTAGTCGTCAAAGGTTCCATGTGACCCTTGAAAAACAATAAAAATAAGCACATGAAAATGATCATTGTTACCACAGTCGAAGAGTATAAAAGCCAAGTTTTTAAACTCTTTAAACAAGCAGGAGTGGACAGTTTTAGTGAATCCGACATCGATGGGTACAAAAGTGCCGCACCATTAATGTATACCAGTAGTTGGTTTCCCAGTGAAAAAGGTGGGGCGGCTTCCAATATGTTCTTTTCGTTTACAGAAGAAGAAAAGGTGACCGAATTGTTCAAATTGATTAAGCAATTCAATGAGGAAAGTGAGACCACCAACCCTATTAGAGCGGTAGAAATACCCATTGAAAGAACCGTTTAAAAAAGTAAAAATGAGAAATAGAATTGTAAGAGGCGTAGCAGGAAGCTTTATATTGATCAGTTTGATTTTGGCCATTTATGTGAGTCAGAATTGGCTTTGGTTTACCGCATTTGTCGGGGCCAATTTGCTGCAATCTTCCTTGACCAAATGGTGTTTGTTGGAAGATATCCTGAAAAAGTTTGGGGTATCTGACGGTGAAAAGGACTGTTGCTAAACTTCATCCATATTTGATAATTAAAGCATTTTCGTGACATTTGTATAAAACCACACGGAAATGCTTTATCAACCTTGGCCTTGGTATGTAGCTGGGCCCTTAATTGCCATTTGTATGGCATTGCTCATTTTAATGGGTAAACGTTTTGGAATGTCTTCCAACTTGGAGACTTTTTGCTCGATTGGTGGAGCAGGAAAATTCACAGATTACTTCAAAGTAGATATAAAATCCAAACGCTGGAACCTATTGGTGGTTCTCGGCTCCGTTATTGGTGGATTTTTGGGAGCACATTGGTTGTCGCCCAATCCTGCAGTGGATATTTCACCCAAAACCGTTTCCAAACTTCAGGAACTTGGTTTTGATAGTGCTGGAAAAGCCTATTTACCCACGGAGCTTTTTAGTTTGGAATCGCTGTCCGACCCTAAAGTTTGGATCATACTTTTGGTTGCAGGAATTTTGGTCGGCTTCGGAACGCGTTATGCGGGAGGCTGTACTTCTGGACACGCCATTTCGGGCTTGAGTAATTTACAGCGACCTTCCCTTATCGCTGTCATAGGATTTTTTATTGGTGGATTGATCATGGTTCACTTGTTGTTTCCCTTAATTTTTTCAGCATGAAGAATATAGTCTACATCATATTGGGTACCTTTTTGGGTATTGTATTGTACAAATCCGAAGCGTCCTCATGGTTCAGGATTTATGAAATGTTCCAGTTCGATTCGTTCCACATGTATGGTATTATTGGGTCAGCATTGGCAGTTGGAATCGTGTTGGTGCAATGGATAAAGAAATCAAAAACTAAATCCTTTTTTGGCGAATCCATCCATATTGAGGACAAGGAAAGGTCTTTTACCCGATATATTGTTGGGGGAATCTTGTTTGGATTGGGCTGGGCATTGGCAGGAGCTTGTCCAGGACCCATTTATATTTTAGTAGGAGCAGGGTATTGGCCCATCATCATTGTTTTGATTGGGGCTATTTTGGGTGCTTTTACGTATGGTGTTATAAGGGAGAAATTACCCCACTAAGGTTGATTTAACGGGTTATTTGGGCCAAACAACGATTATGAATGGTTTGTTGCTCACAAGCCTCTTTCTTTGTCTGTCCCAAAACTTGCATAATTAACCGTACATGAAGCTTACCACGTTTATTATAGACGATGACTTGGTGTCGCAGTTTGCGACCCGGTACTGCATTCAACAATCCCATGGAAATTTTGATATTGTTACCTGTTCCAGTGGGGAAGAGGGTATTCAAGCCTGTTTTAGTGCGGTTGAAGAAAACGATAGACTTCCGGATATCATCTTTTTGGACCTTGTTATGGACGGAATGAATGGATGGGATTTTCTTGAAAACCTACAGAATTTGTTCAAAGGTCACGAACTTCCAAGTGTATACGTTCTTTCCGCTTTTACCAATGCTACAGACCGAACCATTGCCAAAAGACACGGGTTGATTGCAGGGTACGTAGACAAACCTTTATCTCGCTCCTATTTGGAGAAAATCCTGAAAGAAGAGGAGAAAAGACGAACGGTTTAGATTGCATAAAGTTTTCAAAAAAGCATATTTTTGCAATCCATTTTTATAGATGGCCCCGTAGTTCAATGGATAGAATAGAAGTTTCCTAAACTTTAGATGCAAGTTCGATTCTTGCCGGGGCTACTTTCAAACTTTTCTTTTTTAGGAAAAATCAAGATTCCTGGAGTTAAATATTGAGAAAGTCATCAATCCAGCCGAATTTCTTTTTAATTATACCTTCCTTCCTTTCTTTTAAGAAGTCCAAAAAAGCAACTGCTACTGGGGATAGGTTCTTGGATTTCAGCCATATCAAGTTCCATGTAGTGGTAATAGGCAACTCTTTTGTGGGAATTATTTTAAGTTCTTTGTTCTTAAGTGCATTTTTGTTTCCGATCAAAGGCATAATAGAGCAGCCAAGCCCCGATATAACAGCTTGTTTTACAGCTTCATTCGAGGTGAGTTCTATCGTCTTGTTGACCGAAAAGTTGTTTTTTTGTATAAATGCCTCCATTGCATTACGTGTTGCCGATCCCGGTTCCCGATAAATCAAAGGTATTTTTTCGAACAAATATTTTTTGGAAACAGTCTTAGGTAGTTGTCTATCATAATTACTCACATAGAAAAGCTTGTTTGGCATCAGTTCAACTTTATTCACATTGAGCTTTTCAGGGAGTACCGATACCAACGCGAAGTCAACCTCATTAAGCTCCAAGCTCCGTATTACCTTTAATTTGTTGGTCACATCCATGATTAGGTCTACCCCTTTGTTTTCTGTTATAAAATCAGAAAGGAAATATGGCATTACATATTTGCCTGTAGATACAACGGAAAGTTTTAGCCTACCGGATAAATTCCCCTGATAGGCCATGGTCTTGTAATTGATTTCTTCTATCTGATTGATGATCCTTTCTGCTGCCTGAGCTATTTCTTTTCCAAAATCTGTGATAAATAGTTGTCTACCCACTACTTCGGTAAGGGGAATTGGAAACTGTTCTTGAAAATTTTTCAGCTGAATTGATACGGCAGGTTGGGTCAAGTGAAGTTCTTCTGAAGCTTTTGTAATGCTTTGTAATTCAGATATTTTCAAAAATATCTGAAGCTGATGCAAAGTATAATACATAAAAAGTATTAATGTATAATATTATAAATATAAATAAAAATTAATGATTTGAAAGCCTAACCTTTGCATCGTAAAAATTTTAAAACAAAAACTTTATGGAAGCAAAAGTAGTATCGGAGGTAGTCACAGACCAAAGAAAGATCCAGTTGGTTGACGGAATCTTTACACCAACCGAGGCATCAGATGTCATTACTGCATTGATTAATGAGAAAATAAATTTCCACAAAATCCAAAGATTGAAAATCTGGGAAGGCAATCACTTGAGCGAAACCAATTTGCTGGACGGTCGCATTGGCGAATTGGAGCAAGAAAAACTGATTGCTCGAAATATCATTGACCAAGCTAGGGCCAAAGGAAAGAACATCGTAATCGATGGCGTATTGGAAATAAAGTATGTGGACTAAGGTAACGCTGTCAATTAAAACAAATACTAAAACTCTAATCCGAACACATGAGAAAGTTAACCAGAATCCTTCAACCATTCTTGATTCTCATAGCTATGATTACGCTAATTGCTATGTCCTACATGAACGAGGCAATTTTCATGGACCGTATTTTAATATGCTGTTTCATTCTTGGTGTAATTCTTTTAGCCAGGATGCGCAGTAGTGTAAACAAGCTCTTACCAGAACAGAAAAACCAATAATCAACTTATCCAACAGAATCAAGAAAAATGAAGCATATTACAAACATACTTATATCACCCTCCGAGAAGAATAAAGTGACCGGGTTGATCCCGGTTTTATTTTGGCTGTTTTTCATCGGACAATTGATTTTTGTATTATTCAATTACCCTAACATACCGGAATGGAAGTGGGGGAATCTATTTAGAACCAATGGATTTACTGCGCTATTATCAATCATCGTAACCTTTTTTTGTGCCATAATAAGTACCTATGCCAACTCCTATTTTAAACATGTTGCGCATAGGTCCAAGTTTATGCTGTTATGTGTGGGGTTTACCGCAGCGACTCTATTGTTTTTAATATCTGACCATTTGGCTCCATTACTTGTGGGATGGTTTCTAATGGGCACCATTATGTCCTCTTTAATAGGTCTCGAAACTGGCTGGGGTGAAGCACGAGAAGCAAAGCGCTTGGCACAACACTATTTTTTGGCAAGTGGCATTTTTTTAAGCATTGGTCTCCTTTTTTTGGCTGCCTACCACAATGTTATCACCTTAAGTGACCTTATGGTATCAGTAAAGGAAACACCTTATTACCTAATTGTCATATCTGCCTTATGTGTTATATCTGCTGCGTTGATACAGTCCGCAATTTTTCCATTCCATAAATGGTTGCTTTCATCGATGACCGCACCAACCCCTGCTTCAGCACTTATGCATGCGGGTTTCGTCAATGGATCGGGAATCTTATTGACCCTTTTAGCCTACATAATAATAGAATCAAATACCATGAATCTTTTATTCATAATTGGTGGGTTAACGGCAATACTTGCTCAATTTGCCAAACTTATTCAGGTAAACATAAAACAGCGATTGGCTTGTTCTACTATCGCCCAGATGGGCTTTATGATCATGCAAGGTGGATTGGGTTTTTTCAACGCGGCCATAGCTCATCTGATATTGCATGGTTTTTATAAGGCTTATCTTTTCTTGTCATCAGGAGAGAGTGTAAGGCAATCAACTCCCACGCAACCTCCGGTTATCCGTATCAAGTGGATGGAGGCCTTGATTGTGCTTTTGTACAGCATGCTGGGTGCTTTCTTTTTTGCGCGAGTGACAGGAAAGGGAATGGAATGGAACAGCGGGATTTTCCTAACATTGATTGCATCCATCGCAGTTGGACAAGCAACTTACAATATCGTAAAACAAAATACGTTCACTGGAATCCAAAAAATTATGTTGCCTCCGGTACTTTTTGTAGCGGGAATCGGGGCCTATGCCCTAGCGTACAACTTGGTATCAAACCTCATGTCAGGCATGGAGCTAATCTATAGGCCATCTGCTTTATCACCATTGCAAATAGGTTTTGGACTCATTTTCTTGGTTGGATTTTTCCTCATGAAGTTGGGAGTATATCGCAATATACCTTGGTTGTATATTAAATTGATGAATCTCTCCCAACCCTATAAAAACACAATCTTAATGTATAAAACAAAAGTTCAATGAACCAATTCTCTTTAGAAAAATCAATTGAAAAGGCTTCTGATCATATCGGTAGCACTTGGCCCCTGTACTCCTTTGTAACATCTAACCCATTAAGCGGTTACGAAGAAGTATCTTTTCCCGTAGCGGTTAAGGAGGTCAAGAAAGTACTTGGTGCATCAGTATACCCTCAGGTCAGGATTTACAGACGTGCTTTAGAAAATGGTGATATACAAATTTCAGAGCTTAAGGATTTATTGGAAAAAAGTGGTTACAATAAGTCACCTGAGCACTACCTGCAATTAATGGAAAATGAGCTGGGGTCGGAAACAATAAATTCGCAACATGTTCTCGACAGCTTGATGGTAAAATGGCTCTCTGCATTTTTAGATGAAGGCTTGGCCGAATGGGAGATGCCCTATAAGCCTCTAGGTTTTTACCCTGCTTGGCGAAAGTTGATACCGTACGACGGTACGCTGGGAAAAGTGTCGGTCTCAAATATCCCAAAAACAGCTAAGGAAACCTTGGAAAGTTTACTATCAGGCTTTTCAGATGCAGAGATTCAAGATATTTTTAAGTTTCATCTGGCAGCACTGCCTGGCTGGACCGGATACATCAAACACAGAGGAACAAACCAACCACAGTGGCAAAACAAGTATCCCATTGATTTGGAACAATATTTGGCCGTCCGTTTGTGGTCTGCCAAGCATCTGGAAATCCAATTCTTACCCGACGAATCAGTAGCAAAACCAAGGTGCAATATAATGGAGCTTCAGCATATCTGGTTAAACGCTTGGGAAAAAAGCTGGCAATTGGAATTGGTTCATATGCTGAGGGATGCACCGAGCACAAAGAAGTCAGATAGTGGTGATCATGAAGTGCCCGATGCGCAAATGGTCTTTTGCATTGATACAAGATCCGAATTGATTCGGAGACATGTGGAATCTTCCGGTAATTATGAAACATATGGATATGCAGGCTTTTTTGGAATTGCCATGGATTACGAAAACGTAAAGGACGGAATTGTTCAGAAGTCCTGTCCACCCATTGTATATTCTTGTTATGCAGTATCCGAGGTCGCCAAAGAAGAAAATCAAGCCATGAAGGAGAGACAGGACCGAAAACTGGAACTGGACAAATTTTGGGACTACTTCTTGAAGCGAATGAAGAATATGCTACCATCAACCTTTGGTTTTGTGGAAGGATCAGGTCTCTACTATGGATTGAATCTCTTGGCAAGAACCATATTTCCCACCATGCCAAAAAACAATGGAGTTTCTTATGAAAGTACATGCGAACCGGAGTTGCGCAGTGTCCAATCAAATTTGGAAATATCCATAGCCGAACAAGCGTCAATTGTAAAATCTGGATTTGACCTGATGGGGTGGAAAAATTTTGCTCCTGTTGTAGTCTTTGTGGGTCACGGAAGCCATTCAGCAAACAATCCGTTTGCATCGAGTTTGGATTGTGGGGCATGTGCGGCAAGCCCGGGAAGACACAATGCGAGGATGCTGGCCAAAATGGCTAATAATCCTGGGGTTAGGGAATTTCTCTCCTCAGAGTATGAAATTGAAATTCCGAATTCCACGATATTCATAGGAGCAGAACATAACACCACCACAGATGAGATTGAACTCTTTGATTCCAACGTACCTAAATCTCACCAAAATAATCTAAAAGAGATAAAACAGAATCTTGAAAAAGCTCAGGTTTCGGCAACCAGAGAAAGACTAGGTGCCACAAAGAACAGTGTTCATCATGCAAAAATAAAGGCTAGTAATTGGGGAGAGACCAGACCAGAGTGGGGGCTGGCTAAAAATGCAAGTTTTGTAATAGCTCCAAGGAGAACCACCATGAAACATAACCTTGATGGCCGTTGCTTTCTGCACTCATATGACTGGCGAACGGACAAGGATGGAAAAGCTTTAGAGGCAATAATGCAGGGGCCAATGGTAGTAACCCAGTGGATCAACAATCATTATTATTTTGCCACCGTGGACAATGAAAAATTTGGCGCGGGAACCAAAACAACCCATAATATAACCGGACAGTTTGGTGCTGTTCAAGGCAACGGGGGTGATCTTAAGACTGGCCTGCCTTGGGAGTCACTTTACGAGTCGGAAGATAATGCCTATCATACGCCATTAAGACTTACGGTTGTCATACAAACACCAAAAGAGAGGGTCAATATCATTCTTTCAAGAAACGAGAAACTTTTGTCCCTATTGGAAAATGAATGGATACACCTGATTATAATGGACCCAGAAGAGAAAGTAGAAGTATATTGGAAGAATAACCAGTCTTTGGATTCCAAAAAAGGGAACGGGGTGAGTACAAAAGCAAAGAAGGACCATAAACAAGAACTTAAAGAGTTGACCACCGTTTAAAAGCAGCTAATTTTAAGATTTTAATTACTATTAACAGACTTAGGAATCGGTTGGCATTAGGGACAATCGATTCCTTTTTTGATTTACCATTTACTTAGATGATTAAACAACGCCATCATTTTATGGTTAAATAACATTGATATTCAAGGTATATGAATCAATATGATCCACTTGTTTATATTGTCTTGAATACATTTGGTATGAAAAGAATCAAATCTATCACAGAGGTTGAGAAATTTACAATAGTTTTAAAAAAGAAAAGTGAAGACCCAGAATAACCTAAGACCCAAGGAAAACTTTGATTCTTGCCGAGGTTACTTTCTCATGTCAGTTACAAAATATGAAGCAAATTTCTTTTTCGTTTTAACTCATTTTTCTTTTAAGGCTTTCTCATTTTCTTTAAAATGGAGAGTGCTAGATGAGTTCAAGAATAACAAATTGTGATGTTATTTGAATATATTTACTACAAAGAACCTTTCTCAAGACGTGATTGCTATGGAACGTTTTTATAGGATTGTACTACTCTTTATCATTGCATTCCCATATCCCGTTCAGGCTCAAAAAATGGAGCCCAAGGATATCTCCGTGCTGGTCAATAAGTTCAAGAACGATATTCGCGGACCTTATAAGGACATCCGTTGGTTCTGTACGGATGGAAGTATTCGCGCGCCCAAAGATCCCTGCCCTGATGACATTGGACCAGGCGTACAACATGCTCGCTATAAAGATGAGGTGGTGGCTTTGGGAAAATCAAACCACATTTATTTGGGCCAGATTCTGGCCTATACCGATCAAGAACCTTTTTGGGATACTGAAAATGACCATTCCCGATTGAAACAATACCAAATTGACAAGTATTTGAAGAGCGTTGATAATGGTTGGATCAATCAAAAAGGGCAGTTCTATCGGGGTGCCATCCAAGCTGAAGATGAGGAAGCTTGGGGTATTGAATTTTACAAATGGCTTTTGGCGAAGGATGCCATTTTGAAGGATGAGTATTTCGTGGTTCGCCAATCCTTAAAAGATATTCCCCACAACGGGGACGACAATGTGGCCCAAAAAATGCGAAGCGAATCCAAAGTGATTTCCGATTTGTATCTGCCTTTTATGGATTTAAGAGTCAAAATTCACAGTCAACCCGAAGAAGGCGATATCCAAAAAGTAGTTCGGTTCAAGCAATCGAATAGCAGCAAGCTGACTGCGGATATGTCCAAAAAATTGGATGAGTTGGTGACCACCATGAAGGAATTCCATAAGCCTTTGGATATTGCTGCACTTCCCAAAATGGCTCCTTTGACCAAAGGAACCGATTTAGGAAAAAAAATTGAGAGTTTTGCTTCCAATAAGGCATTGATGAATAGTTCAAAGTTGTTGTTGGAACAAGCTTCGCAGCTTTTGTTTGATATTCGTAACAGTCTTTTGGAAGAGAAAAGACCCATGGCCCGGCTGCAACTGCTTGATGTTTCACTAAAGCTCGAAGAGATTGTGTTCAAAGGTTCGTCGGACTATCAACCTGAAAACTTAAAGGAACTCCTTCATAAAATCTGCTATTTGGGTATGGCCGTTACCGGGTCTGGTTATTTGGAGCAATGGGAATGGGACCAATTGGCCAGCGATTTAACCAATTATGAAACTCAGGAACAAACGCTTGGAGAACTGACCGAGGTATTAAACCGGGCAAGGTCTGCGGTGGAGTGGAGTGCGGCTATGGTCAAGGCCAACTATGACGGCATTGTAAAGGAATATGTTGCTTTTGAACCCCTTACAGCTGGATTTGTGGATGATAAGATTCGTGGTTCCGTCGCCTTGCATTTAGGTCAAAGCGTGGGGGAATTGGGGAATCTCATTTCTGCGGAATCACAATTGGCGAACAAAGTGATGGACTTGCAGAACCAAAGTACCATCCGCGGACTCAATCCGGGCTATGCCTTTGGTGAATTGGTGGTTGTGGGTGGCAGTTCGGATGATATCGAAGTTTCTTCGGACAAAATCTATGTGTTCCAACGACCGCCTTCCGATTTAAAACCGGTTGCCGGTATCGCTACCGTTGCCGAAGGAAACATGGTGTCCCACGTGCAATTGTTGGCGCGCAACTTGGGAATTCCGAATGCGGCCCTATCCGATGAAAACCTTCAAAATCTACAAAAGTATGATGGAACGCGGGTGTTCTATGCGGTTTCCAACAAGGGAAATGTCATCCTAAAGCCCGAAAACCAAATGACAGCCGAAGAGCTGGCATTGTTTGCCAAGGTGGAACGAAAAGAAGAACGTATTGAGGTTCCTGTGGGGCAAATACGGCTGGATGAAAACAAAGTATTGGACATGCGAACCGTGGACGCCGATGACTCTGGTAAACTATGTGGTCCCAAAGCCGCAAATTTGGGTCAGCTCAAAAAAATGTTTCCAGAGAAGGTGGTAGAAGGCTTGGTGATTCCATTTGGCATTTTCAGGACGCACATGGACCAGCAAATGCCCGATCAAGAAGGCTCGTATTGGCAATTTTTGACTAAAATGTTCGAAGAGGCCAATCGGATGTCGGCTTCGGGCATATCCGAAATGGAGGTGGAGAATTACCAACTGCGCCAATTGGAAACGTTGAGAGCCGCCATCAAAAAAATGCCATTGCAGGAGGATTTTATCAATCAATTGGAAACCGGATTCAAGGAAATTTTGGGTTCCGAGTTGGGAACGCTACCCGTTTTCCTGCGCAGCGACACCAATATGGAGGATTTGAAGGAATTCACAGGGGCGGGATTGAACCTCACCATCTTCAATTCGGTGGATAAGGAAAAAATCTTGGAAGGCATCAAGGATGTTTGGGCATCACCCTATACCGAACGAAGCTTTAAGTGGCGTCAAAAATATCTGTTGAACCCTGAGAATGTGTTTCCGTCCATTTTGGTAATTCCAAGTGTAGATGTTGACTATTCCGGCGTTTTGATCACCAAGGGAATCAGTTCGGGTACGGACAAAGACCTCACCGTGGCATTCAGCAGAGGTGCTGGCGGTGCTGTTGATGGTCAGGCAGCGGAACAATACCTCATCAAAGATGAAGGAGGGTATACCCTTTTGGCCCCTGCTCGGGAACGTTTTTATAACGGTCTCCCCAAAACGGGTGGAACCGAAAAGAAAAAAGCCACGTTTCAAGACCGTGTTTTGAATGAACGGAACATCAATGAAATCCGGGATTTGGCCCGTACCATTCGGGAACGCGTGCCGAAGGAAACGCATGCTGATTATCAGGGTGCCTATGATGTGGAACTGGGCTTTAAAGACAATAAGCTTTGGTTGTTCCAAATTCGACCTTTTGTGGAGAATAAAAAGGCGTTGGGGTCGACGTATTTGGAATCCATCACCCCAAAGATTGACCTTGCCAAACGTATTTTACTTTCCAAAAAATTGTAGATGAAAAAGATACTTGCTTTAGCATTTTTAGGTTTGATAGGATTGGGATTCACCGAATTTGTGGAATATCCCATCGACGGCTATGAGCGTACGGGAATAAAGCGACTTAAACGTCTTGAAATGATCAAGAATGGGGAATTGAAGGAGACATCTTCTCCCTTACCCGAAGGTGCTAAGAAATCTTGGGAAGACATCCAACTGAACTTGTTGTCCAGAAAGGAGGATAGTTTGGGAAGCTTTTTTGTGGTGGATGAAGCCTTTCAAAAGGATATTGGTACGTTGTTCCGTGGTTTGGACAAGAGTTATTCCTTGACCATTTTGGATATTTCCGACCCTGACAGCGTTCGCTATGCCGAACGGAACAAAACCTTGGGTTATCAGCCGGGAAGTGTGGGCAAATTGGCGGTACTGACTGCGCTTTTTGAACAACTGGCCAAAATTTACCCCGATTCCTTCGAATTGCGTACCAAATTGTTAAAAAACAAGGTGGTCAAAGCCGGGGTTTGGGGCTTGACCGATGAGCATACCATCCCAATTTTTAATGTTGAGAAAAATACTTTGGTCAAACGGCAAGTAATAGCCAGCGATGTGTTCAGTCTATATGAATGGGCAGACCATATGCTTTCCGTGAGTAACAATGGTGCGGCAAGCATCGTTTGGCGTGAGGCACTTTTAATGGCTGCTTTTGGGGAAAAATATCCTGAACTTACCGAAGAAGAGGCCATGACCTATTTTAAGGAAACCCCCAAAAAGGATTTGACCGATTTGGCCAATGGTGTGGTGAATCTCCCACTTCGGGATTTGGGCATTACTTCCGATGAATGGCGTTTGGGCAGTTTTTTCACTTCGGGGGCAAATACCTACGTGGGTGACAAAGGTGGAAGCATCGGCACACCCTATGGATTGATGAAGTTTTTGGTGCAGTTGGAACAGGGCAAAGTGATAGATGAAGCAAGCAGCTTGGAAATGAAACGCTTGATGTACATGACCGATAGACGGATTCGTTACGCTCAATCCCCTGCATTGAAGGAAGCTGCCGTTTATTTTAAATCGGGTAGTCTCTATAAATGTGACCGAAGTAAGGGCGAAGAGTGCGGAAAATACATGGGCAATGTGCAAAACTTCATGAACTCCGTCATCATTGTGGAGCATCCTGACAACTGCAGATATATGGTAGTGTTGATGACCAACGTACTTCGAAAAAATTCAGCTTCGGACCATATGTATTTGGCCTCGGCCATTGACAAGATTGTTAGGAAAGGTTGATTTCTTCCAAGGTTTTTTGCGCAAAATCCTTGATTTTCTGATTTTCATCGGTTACAAACCGCTCCAAAAGGGGTTTAAATCGGCTGTCTTTTTGTTTTCCGATAAGGTAGATTACGGCCAACCTCAAATTCACATCAGGAACTTGCAATAATTGCTCAAAACACTCCATCTCGCTTGGAATGGCATGCTTGATTTTCTGGATGGCTTCTTCGGAAGAGAAATCCATCGTGGCTTCTTCAATGATCGGCAATAACTTTTGCTTGAGATTACCCGTAAGCAGGTTATCTAAAAATTCTATGGACTTGTTTCGCGATTCTTCTTTGGGACTTAAAAGCCCCAAATAGGCATTCTGCACATCTTCCTGCACATATTTCAATCCCAAAAGTTTGAATATGCGCTCCAAACCCGAGTCCAATCTTCGTTCTAAAAGTTCCAACAACGAAGCACGGGCATCGCGTTCTTCGGAATCAATAGTTGCACCCGATTTTTTCCGATTTCGGTAGGAGATAATGATTTGGGTATGCATGGCTGAAAGCGTCTGGTGGTACAGTTTGCATTCCTCAAAAATCTTGGCCACTATTTTAAACCGATTAAATCGTAAGGTAGGCCGTTCTTTTCGGATGTCACTGAGCGCACGGACCACTTCTAGACGAATGCTGAGGTCAACATCATCAAAAAGTTGGAATAGCGAATGGACTGCTTCCTTCGACATAAAAGACTTTATCACTACAGGCACAAAACGACAAATCTCAAGATTAATGGTCCTATTTTTTACATGCAAAACCAAAATCGGAAGAATACCTGGGCCATAATTGTTCAGTGCCTCAATGACCAAAGGTCTCGTGGCTTTGTGGGGAAGTAAATACAATAATTTATTGATGAACATGGGCCGCATACTAATGCCTGCAGCCACAATAGCGGCTTGCTTTAATGTATCATCTTTACCCTCGAGGGATTCCATAATTACTGGATAAAATTCAGGATATCCCGAAGCACCAATCGTTTTCAATACCAGCGGATTTAGGGGCGATTCTTTTTGGGTCAAGCGTTTTCCCAGTCTTCCCTCCAAATCATGTCTTGATTTTAGGGTCATGTTTCCGGCACTTTCCTGTGCCAAACAGTACAGAGCGGTATCACGAATCAATTGGGTATCTGCATCCAGAAACTGGTCAAAAACGTATTCTTCATTTTGGTCTGCATGAAGCAACAGATACTCAAAAGTGGCCAATGTCAATTCCTCTTCGCCATACGCCAAAAGTTCATTTATGTTGACCACCATGGTGGCACTATTCAAAAAATAAAGATTGCGCATGGCTGCCGCTTTCACTTTTAAGGAAGGATGGTCGAGCAATTTCAAAACATCTTCGGAAAATCTTCTATCGTTGATTTCCATCAATTTATTGAGCATGAAAAGTAGCTGCTCTTCAGTTCCGGTTGAAAAAACGCTCTTCATTCCCTCCACTACGGATACTTTTTTCTCTTTTGCGGCAGAGGTGTTGCTTGTTTTGTCCGCAGCATTTTCGAGATTTTTTTTGAAGGTGGCGTAGTATTCTTTGCGTAAAACGCCTACGAAGAAAATCCAAACCAATACCAAGCCAATGATCAATAGGGTAATGCTCATGGTTCCAAGATCCAGTCCGTTCACAAAGAAAATGAGCAGCAATCCTGCAAAACCTGTGGCAATGCTGTCCACGACCACATCAATAAAGGATTTTGTTCGGTTTTTTAGCTCGAAGGGTAATGGCAATGCCAACAATTCCGAAGCACTTTTATTGATGGATTGCTTCAATACCCCGTCCATAGCTTTTATGGCCACAATTGCTGATAGTTCAGGTAATATCAAGAAAAAAACAGCGCCAAAAAGGATACCCAAAGGTAATAGTAGCAAAGAGAATCCAACCCCCCAAATGCCTACAATCCGGTGGGTTAGAAAGAGTTGCACAGCAAGCGACAATAAATTGAAGGTAGAAAACCAAAAGGCCAAAAATGAGGTCAATTCTTCTGGGTCTTCAATGGATTTAGCAGCAAAATCACTGAAGAGATAATCCACCAATTTGGCCACTAAAACCCCTACGGCGACCGTTAAGGCCATGTAGGTAAGGTGTCGGGATTTTTTGATTAATTTATAGGGATGCCCATCTGTAAAGGAAATGCGCTTTTTCTGTTTGAACTCGTCCAATTTGTTCACCCGAAGCCTCCAAATGAAGCGCAACAAGGGAAAACAACCAATAAGCAACAAAGCGGCAATGAATATCATAATCTCATTGCCAAAAAGAGGGGCAAAAATGGAGGTTAGGTATCCCCCAAAAATTCCACCTAAAATCGCTCCGGAGCCGATAAAGCCAAAAAGTCGTTTTGCATCCCGAACATTGAAAACCAAATTGGCCAAAACCCAAAATTGGGAGGCAGACAATACGGCGTAAATGGCCACCCAGATATAGAAAAAGAAAAGCAAATAGGTGTTCATCAAGCCTAATTTCAATAGGCTTCCCAAGGCCACCAAGACAATTATTGAGGTGGTCAATGTAGTTTTTATGATACGATTCAACTCAAACTTGGCCAAAATACGGGTGTAGAACAACGAGGAGAGAACAGCGGTGAGGGCCACCAAAACGTAGGCAACGGAGAGTTTTTCAGCACCAAGCTCTGAAAGAAACAGCGCGTTGATTGTTGGTTTTATAATCAACAACACGGATATGATCAGAAAGATGTAGCAAAACATGAAAAGGGAAATTTTGTATTCCCCTTTTCTGATATCAAAAAAGTTATTTGCCAGTCTATAGATCATTGGTCGTGGGACTATCCAATGACTAAATTTCGGTTTTTTTCAATACTTTTTCCACTGGTTTAACCAAATTTCGGATGATTTGCTCCCCATCCGGATCATCAACGAGTGCAACCAAAATGTATCTTCGATTTGAGTCTCTTCCCCATACCAAGATGGAATCGGAGTGATAGGTTTTCCAGGACCCAGACTTTCTAAAGAGTCGTGCAGTTGGGGCAATAATGTCCAAGGTGTTCACAAATTTGTGATGCAGTTCTGGGTTTTCCATGATGTTCAACATTTGCTTGGACCTCTTTTCATTGACGAGCTTTCCATTGGCAAGCAAATAATAAAAACGGCAAACCTGAGTCACCGAAGCGGCGTGGCTAAGTTGTTTTAGGGGTTCTCTGTTGGTGTCTCCGCCGCCGCCATATCGTTTTCCTACCCAAAGACCACCGCCATTGTCCTCGTCATAAAAAGCATATTTGGGGTCGGTCATCACGGATTCTATTTTGGCATACCCGATTCGGTCAATCATGCGGGTGGAAGCAGCGTTGTCGGATTTGCTGATCATCAATCGCATATCCTTTTTTACCTCTGCGGTCTCTAGTAATTCCCCTTTTTCAATGGCATCCATAGCAGATAGGAGAATGGCAATTTTTGGAAGACTTGCAGCGTACATCATGTAATTGCCATTGATGCGGGCAAACCTTACGTTTTCTGGATTGCTCAAATCCACAATGCCAATGGCCATTTTCTTTTGGGAAATCAAATGGGACCAAACCTCATTGCTCAACATTTCTTCTTCCAAGTTGGCTTGGAGTGAAGTATCCACCAATTTTGTTAGGGGTTTAATGTTTTCATTCCCAATTTTCAAGGGCAAAGTTTGCTGTCCTGAAATTGATGAGCACAGAGCGAAAAGGAAAATGGTAAGCAGGATATTCCTCATTAAAAGCACCGTATTAAAAATTAGCCAAAAGTATATAATCCAATAACGCACAACATGTTAAAAATATTTTTTTAGATGAAATGAATTCATCAACAAACATGCGGTCTGCCCTAGGAAGAAGCTCAATGAATTGTTAAAATAAGAAGGTTTTTGGTTTTTGGAAGCTCAATATAAGGGATCTATTGACTTAGTATTCAAAAAATTAAAAAAATAAGTAACTTAACCAATCCCCGGTCGTCCTATCTATTGAGCAGTCATCAGAATCTAAACTATTTGAATTTTAATATAAATAATGGATGTTAAATTTCCCTCCTTAACAACTTCAGTAAATCAAACAAACCAATCAAAAATTATGAAGAAAACACTCACTCTTTTTCTCACGTTGTGTTGCATTTATGTTCAAGGCCAAATCAGTGGCAGTCTAATGCAGCACCCCGATGTTTCCAGTAGCCAGGTCTGCTTTGTGTATGGCGACGATATTTGGATTGCACCAAAATCTGGCGGAATGGCCGTAAAATTAAGTTCCACGGTTGGCGTGGAAGGCTATCCAAGATTTTCGCCAGATGGGAAACAAATTGCCTATTCTGCTAACTATCAAGGAAATACCGATGTCTATGTGATATCGGTCAATGGTGGAATTCCAACAAGACTTACCTATCATGGAATGTCAGATAGGGTCTTGGGGTGGACGCCAGACGGAAACGCAGTACTTTTTGCATCTTCCCGTGAAAGTGGACGGCAGCGATTCAGTCAGTTTTATACCGTGCCAACTACAGGAGGAGCTCCTACCAAATTACCCGTACCTTATGGTGAGTTTGCTTCTTTCTCCCCAGATGGAAAAAAGTTGGCATTCACAGAACTTTCCAGGGTTAACAGGAACTGGAAAAGATATCGCGGCGGTATGGCTCCAGATGTATTGCTTTTTGACCTTGCCACCTTTGTTTCGGAGAATATTACCAATAATTCCGCAAATGATGAATTGCCCATGTGGGTTGGTGACGCCATTTTTTATATGTCGGACGCTGGGCCCAACAAGCGAAACAACATCTGGAAATATGACCCTAACACCAAAACCAACTCCCAGCTGACCAATTTTTCGGATTTTGATATCACATTTCCACAAAGCAGTGCTTCGGATATTGTTTTTGAAGCAGGCGGAAAATTGTATTTGTACAATATTGGGTCAAATGCCACGACTGAGATTAATATTCAATTGATATCTGACCAAAAAGGACTGATTGCTCAACAAAAGAGTGTTGAACACTACATACAAACGGCCACTATTTCTCCAGATGGAAACCGAGTTATGATTGGGGCAAGAGGAGAATTGTTTGACCTTCCCGCCACGGAAGGTTATGTCTCTAACCTAACGAACACCTCTGGGGTTGCTGAACGTCATCCCGCGTGGTCACCGGACGGTAAGTCGTTGGCCTATTGGAGTGATAAAAGTGGCGAATACCAATTGGTTGTGAAAGATATGACCGGGAATGGTCCGCCTATCACTATGACTGATTTTACAAGTGGATTTCGGTACTCCATAATGTGGTCCCCGGACAGCAAAAAAATCGCCTTTATTGATCAGGCCATGGACATCCAATTTATCGATTTGGCATCAAAAAGTTTGACCAAAATAGACAATGGGAAGGCATTTTATGAGGATGATCTTCGCAATTTTAGCGTATCGTGGTCACCAGACAGTAAATGGATTGCCTACGCCCGTCCAACAGAAAAAGTGTTTGTTTCTGGGATATTTCTATACAATCTAACCACTAAAAAGACGGTTCAGGTCACCTCTGGGTTTTATTCGGATAACAACCCTGTGTTCAGTGCGGATGGCAAGTATCTTTTTTATACCACCAACAGGATGATGAACCCTGTATATTCGGATTTGGATAATACCTTCATCTATCCCAATTCGTCACAGATCGCTGTGACTACCTTAAGTACTAAAACCACATCAATCCTTGCGCCAAAAAATGATGAATCATCGGTGAAGGAAAAAAAGGAAGGAGAAGATGAAAAATCATCGAAATCCAAAAAGGGCAAAGAAGAGGAAAAGAAAGATGAAGTAGCTGCTACGCTCATTGACATTCCCGGTTTTGAAACTAGGGCGGAGTTATTGGAGATTGAGCCGGGAAACATTGGCAATCTGTCTACGGTAGATGGTAAGTTGTTGTTTGTCCGTTATCCCAATTCCGGTTCGCCGGGAGGCGCTACTCCTTCCTTGGAGTTTTATGACATCGAAGAAAGGGAGGTAAAAACCATCATATCAAATCTAGATGGATATGAAGTTTCGGCCGACGGAAAAAAAATCGGATTGAGCCAAAACCAAAAATTCGCTGTGGTTGATATTGCTCCCGATCAAAAGATTGAAAAAACGGTTCCCACTTCAAAAATGGTGATGCAAGTGGTTCCTAAAGAGGAGTGGAAGCAAATTTTTAATGATGTCTGGAGAATTGAACGTGATTTTTTCTATGATCCTGGGATGCATGGAGTGGATTGGAACTTGATGAAGACCCGATACGGACAGCTTGTTGACCAGGCCAATTCAAGGAACGATGTCAATATTGTGATTGGTGATTTGATTGCTGAGTTGAATGCTTCGCACACTTATAATGGTGGTGGGGATAGTGAAGAAGCCAGTACCATCACCGTTGGTTATTTGGGAGCAGATGTCGCTGTTGAAAATGGCCGGTTCCGTATAAAGAAAATCATTTCTGGAGCCACATGGGATGTTGAAGTAAAGTCGCCCTTGGCCATGCCTGGATTGGATATTGATACGGGAGATTACATTCTTGCTGTGAATGGACAGGAAATTGATATAACCAAACCCATCTTTGCGAGCTTGCAAGGATTGGGGGATGCTACGGTTCAATTGACCGTAAATGACAAACCTTCTTTTGAAAATTCACGAAAGGTCATCACAAAACTCTTAAGCTCGGAAACTCGACTACGTCATTTGGAATGGATAGAAGCCAATCGCAAACGTGTTGAAGAGGCCACCGATGGGAAAATTGGCTATGTCTACGTAAGAAGCACTGGAGTTGATGGTCAAAATGAATTGATTCGCCAGTTTTATGGACAAATTGAAAAAGAAGGACTCATCATTGATGAACGCTTTAACAGTGGCGGTCAAATTCCAGATAGATTTGTGGAATTGTTGGATAGAAAACCGCTCGCATTTTTTGCCGTTCGCGATGGGGAAGACTGGCCCTGGCCACCAGCAGCTAATTTTGGCCCCAAAGTCATGTTGATCAATGGATTCAGTGGGTCTGGGGGTGATGCTTTTCCGGATTACTTTAGAAAATATGGTCTTGGACCCCTTATTGGAACCCGAACTTGGGGAGGTTTGATTGGAATCAGTGGAGCACCCGACCTTATTGATAACGGAGGGATAACGGTGCCGACCTTTAGAATGTATGATCCAGATGGACAATGGTTTAAAGAGGGTCATGGTGTTGATCCTGATATGGAAGTAGTTCAAGATTTTCAAAAGTTGGCAAACGGAGAAGACCTTCAACTGGAAGCCGCAATACAGGAAGTAATGCGCCGCCTCAATAGCAGCAGCCAGTTTAAAACGCCGCCTCGCCCGGCATATGAAGACCGAAATTAATATGCGAAGCCTTTACTTGTAATTAAAAAGCCCGATGTTTTGCATCGGGCTTTTTATCGTTCAGTTAGGTTGTTTTTTACATCAATGGCATTTTAATACCTAATGAAATGTTCCGCCCTGGACTATAGATTTCATACGAACGGAATCGGCTCATGTGATTTAGGTATTTGGTGTCCAAAACATTATTGGCATTCAGAAAAAATTCCATCTTTTTAAAATGGGTGTCCAATCCCAAATGAAGTAGCGTATATCCGTCCGTTTCCATTTCATTGGGTGCAACTTGATGCTGTTCAAAGCTAGTGTTTGTTCCAACATTTAAGGTCCAGCCGGTCAATTGACCTAAATGGTCCCAAGTAATGAATACATCGTTATTCCATTTAGTAGGTGGCATTTGATACAAATACGCGTCATTATCGGAACGTTGCCCTTTTAAAGTAGAAACAGAACTCTCTAAATGACCCCATGGGATGGCAGTTGGATGCACGTTAAGCATAAATTCACCGCCGTAGATATGGGCATCATTTTGTTGAAATTCAAATAGAGGTACCATCACGTCGGGGTCGAGATTGCTGCTCACTTCTTCACTGGTAGGGGTGATGTAGATATAATCATTGATGGAGTTATAGAAAGCACTTCCTTCCATGGAAATTTCCTTGCCTTCGTATGCAATACTACCATCAAATTCGGTATTGGTCTCCTTGGTGAAATCGGAATTTCCGACTTCAAAACGTTGACTTTCCAGTTTTACACCATTGGACATGAGTTCGTTTAGGTTGGGGGATCGGTACCCCGTAGCTACGCTGGCCCTAAAAATAAGATGCTCAATGGGTTCAAAAGCAGCTCCCAACGAATAGCTTAGGTTGTCATAACTCCGGGAGATGGCTGGTTGGAATACCGAAGGGTCTTGACTCTCTTCGGTATCTAAATTTCGGTGGTCATACCGAACCCCAACGCTAAAATTATAACGGTCTTGTTCATATCGACTCACCCCAAAGAGGCCGATATCTTTTATGGTCGCATCAGGAATCAATTGGGTGGTACCATCATCTCCGTTGGTATTGGTCTTAAGCATGCCCTGTGACCCAACTATGGTGTGAAAATTGTGCATGGTAGGCATGACCCATTTTACATCGTAGGTGTAGGATTTCAAGATCATATCCAAATAGGTGTATCCCTTCTTGCTGCCTGCCAATTCTTCATTTTCAGTGCGGTGGTTATTTTGATAACCAAGCGTTGCTTTTATGGTTGAAGCCCCAGTCAAGAGAGTGGTTTTTGAGATGATTCGGTGGTCGGTCACTCCGTGATAAGGAGCCTCAATCTCAAATGGGAATTTTTCTTTTTCAAGGCTGTCAATGTTGATGATTCGCCCATCTTCATCCTTTACAATATCCTTTCCATCAAGGATGCCGTAATATGCTTTGTTGAAGGTATAGGAGAGTTTGCTGTTCCCCCAAGGTTTATTAATGCCTGCGAATCCCTTCGCGCCATATTCCAATAGTCGGGTGTTGGGAACACGAAAATCAAAGCCGTCGTAAAAATAATCTGAAAGTAGTTTCCCTAAGGCACGAAAACCCCAGTTAAAGTTTTCTTTGGAACTTTTGATGCTTGCTTCGACACGGCCACCACGGTTGTTGGAATAGGCCATAGCCTCCACATCGGCCTTTGTGGTGCCTACTTCGGCTGGTTTTTCCTCCACAAAGCGGACAATTCCTCCCATGGCCTCTGGGCCATAAAGCAGCGAGGATGGACCCTTGATGATTTCAATGTGGTCCATCCCCAGTTCGTTTATTCCAATGCCATGCTCGTCATCCCATTGTTGGGTCTCAAAGCGAATTGCGTCTACAATCGTCAATACGCGGTTACTCGAAAGCCCTCGAATTACTGGTCTGCTCACCAGCGGTCCAGTGGTAACGGCGTCCACTCCGGGAACCCTTGGAATGATGTCCATAACGCTCATTCCACCGGTTTTGGATAGCTGTTCTTTGGGAATCACATCTATTTTAAAAGTTTCTTCTTGCTGGGGCTTTTCGTACGCCGCAGCAACCACTACTTCTTGTATGGCAAAAGGTTGTGGGTCCAGTTTGATGTTTATGATGACTTCCTTTTCATCTTCAACAGTCAAGGTTTCTACTTCACTTTCAAACCCAAGGAAGCTGACTTGAAGGGAATACACTCCTTTTCCAAGTCCGGAAAATTGAAAATTTCCATTGGTATCGCTCGCAGTGGCCTTATTGATTTGACTAATATAAACGGAAGCATTTTCCAGCGGTTGTGATGTCTCGCTATTGACAATGTTGCCGCGTACGGAAGTTTGGGAGTGGGCAGCCATGATAGCTGCTAAAAAAAATACTACAGAAAAAATTTTTCTCATGAGGTTGGGATTAAGTTGGTTTAAAAAGGGAAATTACAAAACCTATCATTAAGCAAGTAGGCGTTTCTTCCTTACCTTAGTGCAAAACTTGCGGGATGGAGACCAAGATTAAGAATGTATTTGTGGAGGGCGCCATAGCTCCGGAATTTATCGCTGATTCCATTTCAAAGCACCAATCCAAGACCCAAATTGGGGCCCATGATATCTTTTTGGGCCAGGTTAGGGCCGATGAAATTGAAGGCAAAACGGTTTCGGCCATTGAGTATACCGCTTATGAAAGTATGGCCAATCAAAAATTCCATGAGATTCGGGAGAGTACCTTTTCCAAATTTGAAATTACGTGCATGCATATCTATCATAGTTTAGGAAAAGTAAATACGGGTGAGATTTGTCTCTTCGTCTTTGTATCATCGCCCCATAGAAGAGTGGCTTTTGAAGCTTTGGAGTTTGTTGTGGAGGAAATAAAGGCACATGTTCCCGTTTTTGGTAAGGAACTTTTTGAGGATGATTCGTATCAATGGAAAGTCAATACATAGAAGATGGTAGATATTACACAGAAACAATCCACCCATAGAACAGCAGTGGCCCTAGCTGTGGTCAAAGTCAGTACAATGTCAACGATTGAAGCCATTAAAAACGGGACGGTTCCCAAAGGTGATGTGCTTTCTATGAGTAAGGCAGCTGGTTTTTTGGGGGTTAAAAAGACTTCGGATTTATTGCCCGATTGCCATCCACTGCCCGTTGAGTTCTGTGGAATTGAGTATGAAATGGACGGTTTGGAGATCAAAATCCTAATTACGGTGAAGACGTTTTACAAGACTGGGGTAGAGGTGGAAGCGATGCACGGAGCCAGTGTGGTAGCGCTTACCATGTACGATATGCTCAAGCCAATAGATAAAGGTGTGGAGATACATCACATAAAGTTGATTAAGAAAACAGGGGGCAAATCTGATATTGGGGTGCATTAATTTTTTTTGATATTTTTTTTGCAGCAAATACTTTTATTCTAATTTTAGATTAATCAGACGATAATCCCATTGCTATGAATAACCTCAAACGTGTAATTGTCGATTATAAAAAATTGACCCCCGAAGTCCTGAAGCTGTTGGTGGATAAATACCCCGATGGCTATGGCGATAATGATGTCATCAATTTTAGAAACTTAAAAGGAGAATTGATTGAAGCTGTTGAGGTTTCAACCGAGGACACCAAATATTTGGTGAAGATCAGTTCCAAATTGGAGCACACCATGGCCAACTTTGATGATGACGACGATGATGAAGACAATGACCTTGATACCGAGGATTTGGGTAAACTCCCAGGTGATGATGACGATGAGGACTTCTCGGACTCAGATTCAGATTCGGACTCTGAGGAGGAATAATCTACCCTTCTTTTTTTAGATTCGTAAGCATTTCGTGAGTAGTTTGATCTAAATCAAACTCGGGTTTCCAACCCCAATCATTTTTAGCCAAAGTATCATCAATGCTGCTTGGCCAGGAATCTGCTATTTTCTGTCTAAAATCGGGAGCGTAGCTGATTTCAAAGTCAGGAATATGCTTTTTGATGCTTTCCGCAACATCTTGTGGGGTAAAGCTCATGCTTCCCAAATTGTAAGACGATCTTACCGTTAGGTCTTCTGCAGGACTTTCCATAAGTTGAATAGTGGCTCTAATGGCGTCATCCATATACATCATGGGCAGCTTGGTGTCTTTGTCCAAAAAAGATTGATAGGCTCCCTTTTCCAACGCTTCATGATAAATCTCAACGGCATAGTCCGTAGTACCACCACCTGGCATGGTCTTCCAGCTGATTAGACCTGGATAACGAACACTACGCACATCCACACCAAACTTTTTATAATAGTATTCGCACCAACGTTCCCCAGATTGTTTACTGATGCCATAAACGGTACTGGGCTCCATAATGGTGCTTTGTGCCGTGTTTTCCTTTGGGGTGTTGGGTCCAAAAACCGCAATACTGGAAGGCCAAAATATTTTAGAGATTTTATTTTCCTTGGCCAGATTCAATACATTGAATAGGGAATTCATGTTGAGGTTCCAAGCACGCATGGGAAATTTCTCGGCAGTAGCGCTGAGCATGGCGGCCATTAAATACACTTCGTCAATTTCGTAGTGCATCACCACATCTTCAATAGCGGCATAATTGGTGGCATCCAATAGCTCAAACGGGCCCGAGGCCATCAATGCATCACTGCCTTCCCTAATGTCACTGGCAACTACCTTTTCGGAGCCGTATTTATTTCGGAGTTCAATGGTCAGTTCAGTTCCAATTTGGCCACAAGCGCCAATAATAAGGATAGGCTTTTGCATTAAAAATCAAGTTAATTGCGTTTGTTGGCAAAGATACCCTTTATTAAAATTTGTACATTCGCTTATGCGAAAATTGTTAGGTGTATTGGTTGTTTTTTGCATTCTGTTGGGGTGTAAAAAAAAGGAGGAAACTGCTCAGGAAACAGAAACTGTGAATCTTGAGTTCCAGATTCAAAAAATGCCCTCAAAGTTGCCCATTAATCCTGAGGCTACGGCAATTGTTAGAAATTGGAAGGAGTTTTCGACATTTAACGTCAGTATAGATGTTCTGTACAAAGCCACTAATAATGAAGACTTAAGTTTAGCCATTGATGACCTTATTGAAAAGGAGAAAAAAATGGCAGAGGGAAAATACCCTGAACTGTTCGATACCTTTCAGGTGAAAAGTAGGCAACAGGTGATGAAAACCTATCTCTACAAAGTGAAAGCGAGTATTTTGGAAAATCAGGAAACTACCCAACCTACTATTGAAATGCTTGAAGCCTACAACGCGTTACGAAAACAGTTCAATGTAATTGTGAACAGCCAACTGGATAAAGAATTGATATTGGATGAAAACTAAGATTTTAATGGTTCTGGGTTTTTTCATGGTGATTACTGTAATCGCCCAGAGAACGGAAAAGGATAAAATCAACGGTGTTTTGGATAGTTGGCATCTTGCCGCTTCCAATGCTGATTTTGAGGCGTTTTTTGGAAAGATGACCAATGATGCCGTTTTTATTGGAACGGATGCCATGGAAAATTGGCAAAACAATGAATTCAAGGAGTTTTCCAAACCTTATTTTGATAATGGAAAGGCTTGGAGCTTCACTTCGGTACAGCGAAATATCTACATTAACAAAACCAAGGACTTTGCTTGGTTTGATGAGTTGCTGGATACCCAGATGAAAATCTGCAGGGGTTCTGGAGTACTCAGAAAAGAAAATGGGCAATGGAAAATTGCCCATTATGTATTATCGATTGCAGTGCCCAATGAAAATGTGGGCGAACTGGTTCAAATCAAGGAAAAAAAGGATGATGAATTGCTCCTTGAGTTAAAAAAGAAGCAATAATTAGTTTTCGCCTCCCTCTCCCTCAGGCTTTTCCTTTCGGGATTCCAAAGCTTGCTTGCTTAGACTGGCCAAATTAAAATTGGGGTCTAGTTTTAGTGCCTCATCAATGGAAGTCAGCGCCGCATCAATATTGTTTTTGTCCATGTTGTACGTGACCAATCCCTTCAGATGGTAAAAAGCAGCTTTCAGGGCTACTTCATACGGTTGTTGTCTTTCGTAGAAGGCATATTTCATGTCGTCCTGCGAATTGGCAATTCCGTAGTCAATATTGGACATCGCTCCAGCATTATCACCAGTCTGTATTTTTAAATCAGCCAACTCATAGGCCAAATAGGCAGAAGGTTCTCTTTTGAATAAAATCTCAAAGTGCTCCAATGCCCGTTTGGGTTGGTTCAAAGCTTTTAAGGAAACTGCTTTTACTTGTACGGCAAGATCAGAATCGGCCTCATTTTTTTCAATACCAATGGTATTTAGGGCTTGCATGTGCTGACTGTTGTTCATGTAAACAAACGCCAAAGTATCTCTTCGCTCTTTGGAAGGAGAAAGTACATTTAAGTGGGTCAATGCACCAATAACGCCATTGACATCACCTTGCATGCGCATTTCTTGGTAATAGGCTTTATAGTGTTCCAGAAGTTCGTTGTTGGTCTGTGAAATGGCATTAAAGCCAACCAACAAGAGCAATACGAGTAGTGTCTTTTTCATTCATCTTCAATTTAGTGCGCCAAAACTAAAAAAATTATCCATATGATCTTGTTAATAATCCCATAAGTATCAGGATATAATGGAAGTGTTGAAAGCGTGTCCTTTGTCCAAAAAGTTTTTGCTGATGACCACTTTGGCCTTGCTTGGGGTATTATCGATTTGATATGGTGGCAACGGAAGGTTTCTTTTAGCGGCTTCTGAACTGTAATAGTCATTTTTTGAAGGGTGAAAGGGATTTACTCCGTTGAAAATATCTCCCCAATACTGGTTGACAAGGATGGTTTGAATCATGTGAATGCAATCATCCAAATGAATCAGATTAACGGGGTCGTTACCATTGCTAAGCTCCTGTTTTTTGGCCAACATGGTCACCGGATGTCGGTCTGGCCCAATGAGTCCACCAAACCGAATGATAGTTGTTTTTATGTTGGGGTCATCCCAAAAAAGCATTTCGGACTGAACCAATTGAATCCCTGATTCGTTTGTGGGATGGGTTTGGGTTTGCTCGGTAACCTCACCTTCCAAATCACCATAAACTGCAGTACTACTTACAAAAATGACCTTAGCCACTCCACATTTTTGGATTTCTTGACGAAGCAGCACCATTTTGTCAATAAAGCTTTCGGTGGAGCTGCCTCTTAGTCGCGGTGGGACATTAATGATCAGGACATCTATTTGGGATAGGAAGTCTTGAATATTCCCATGAATCTTCTCCGGTTTCAATGTTATTTGATAGGGTTGTATCCCCTCATTTTTGAGTTGAAGGAGCTTGTCTTCCGAGGTGGTGCTTCCAAACACTTCGTGGGAGTCGAGTACAAGTTGTTTTGCCAAAGGCAATCCGAGCCATCCACAGCCCAATACACCAATCTTTTCAGTCAAACCTCAAGGTTTTAATGGTCAAAATGGCATCATTCAGAACAAATGGCATGGGAATGCTTGTTTCCGGTCTTTTGGGAACGCTAAAATCTTTGTGGGATAGGAGGTCATTGGAGGCTTCGTAAAATGAAAGTTCCAAAACCGAATCTTTTGGGAAACTCAGTTCCAACTCGGTGTAATCGTTATTAGTGATGTAATGGGTAATCAATTTATTTCTTCTTTTCTGTAAGAACTCATCGGATAGTTCAAGACGATTCACACTGGCAGCATTCAAAGGTACGGAGTTGGTATAAACATCCAAACGGTTTACATTTCGCTTTGGCGTAACGCACACCTCAATAATTCTATTTTCGCCAACGACAGTGTCTTTCACTTTGTCTATCCAAGGAAGGGGAATGTCCTTTTTTTGAGTATCGGCAATATAGGTGAGTTTTGTGGCGTATTTGCTGGATAACGTTTTGTATTCTTCAGGTCCAGGTACTCGCTTTTCATTTCCTAAAAATTGACCGTTCCATCCAATCAAAAGTTGGTCATAAGTGGCCCAAATGGCTGAATCATCATCTGCATTGTAAACATAGAGCAGACTGCTTGGTTTAGGGCGTTCCTCATTAAAATCAGAATCAAGATGGCTCGAAATACCAAAAACCATAAACAGGAACAAAAACAAATAGGCAAAGGTGATTTTGTTTTTAAGCTGACCGAAGAAGGGCAACACCAGAAAGAACAACAAGGTGGTGAATAGGGTAGCGGCAATCATCATCTTTAGTCCTAATCCGACCGGGAACATTTTTATGAAAGGAGCATATAGGAAAATCGCGGGAAGAGCCAGAAAGACCATCAAAAACGGATTGGGTTCTTCTTGGTTGATGACGACCATGAAAGCGGCCAATAAACCGAATAGCGGCACCACGAAAAAGCTTGCGCCGGGCAAATAATATGCAACCAAACCGCAGATGATTATCCAAATAAGGATGGGAGCCACCAGAAGGTTTGGGGTAGTGGTTTTTCGGAATTGATGGTACATCCAAAAACAGACGGACAAAGAAAGCATCACGTAGACCACAATGTAAGTATGTCCATTATAGGTAAAGCCATGAAGCATATCCTTGAACCCTGGGTACCACCATGTAATGAAGGTCCAACAGAAATAGCCAAGAATGCCATTAATGACCAAAGTGAGCAAAACGGGTATAAAACCTTTAAAAATGTCCTTAAGTTGAAGCTTTTTCTTCCGAAATCCATCAAAAAGAAGCAATAGAAAAGCCAAAACAGCGAGACCGAACATGGGCCAAATCCAATCAAATGGGTAGGATACCAACCTAAAGAATGGCAGATTGAAATAGACATAATCGTTCAGGCTTTTTAGATTGTCAAGGTCTGCTTCCGAAAAATAGTGTAGGAGCGGCATTAAATAACTGCCTTGATGTGCTAAAGAAGTTCGGTCTAGCCTGTCATAATTGTCCAAAGCCGTGTGATAATCAAAATGGTCATCAATAAAAGCAAAGTTGAACCCCTCTATATCACCATCTTCCCGAAAAACGGTAAGATCCGTGTCGTTGGGCAACATCTTGTAAATGCTATAGGCCAGGGAATTGGCCACAGGATATTTTGGATTGGCTTTTGAAAATTCTTTGATCAATGTTCCATTCCCTCGATTGGTTTCAATGAGCATATAACTTGGTCCACCGCTGCCACGTGCTTCAAAATTGAGCACCAGTCCCACATCTTTGGCCCATG
Source organism: Flagellimonas iocasae (assembly GCF_042682725.1). Classification (NCBI taxonomy): domain Bacteria; kingdom Pseudomonadati; phylum Bacteroidota; class Flavobacteriia; order Flavobacteriales; family Flavobacteriaceae; genus Flagellimonas; species Flagellimonas iocasae. The sequence continues at coordinate 1,100,803 of NZ_JBHUHU010000003.1, forward strand.
GGTGGTTATTTACAAAAAGGTCTGCGCCATTGAGGCCCAATTCCTCGGCATCGGTGATGAGAACGATAATATCATTTTTTGGGGTTTTGTTTTCAGATAAAAAAGCCCGGATTCCTTCTAGAATGGTGGCGACACCACTTCCTGCGTCACTGGCCCCGTAGGAAGAGTGGGGGCTGCTATCGTAATGGGAAAGCAATAAAAGCGCCTTGCCATTCCCTGAACCTTTTATTCGGGCCAAAACGTTGGTGGCCTTACTCAAATTTCCCCAATCTCCAGCGGTATACCCTTCTTGGGTTATGGTTTCCAAGCCCATTTTTTTTAGCTCCGCAATGATGTAAGCACGAACCCTTGGATGTCCTGAAAATCCAACACCATGGGGTTCAATGGAAAGATTTTTCACATGGAACAATGCCCTGTCCGTTGAAAATTTTTCTTGGGTCAAATCTCCATCTGGGGTATAGGATGGAATCAAAGATTTAAAGCTCCAATAGACCGCAAGAAAAAGGAGTAAAAGGGCAAGCGTGCGAGAAAATTTCATGATTTGGTTATGTTGGTACTTAAATGTATGAATTTATGAAAGGTTCGTACATTTTAACGTTAAAAATTAGACAATTCTCTAAAAAAGTTTATATTTATTGTTTAACTCTAAATAATAACCCTATGGCTATCAAAAGTTTTCAAGGCGTGCGTTCCAAAGAGGAGTCAAAGAAAAAATACAACGCTCCTATTTTGGTAGAGGACTATATGACCAAAAAATTGGTTACTTTTTCACCAGAACAGTCCATTTTAGAAGTTATGGAAGCTTTCGCAAAGTACCATATTTCTGGTGGCCCTGTATTGGATGGCAATGGGTTTTTGGTGGGAATTGTATCTGAAGCGGACTGTATGAAACAGATTTCAGAAAGTCGCTATTTTAATCAACCTATTTTGGACAAAAGCGTGGAACGCTTTATGACCAAGAACGTGGAGACGGTTCCACATGACATGAGTATCTTTGATGCAGCGGGAGTTTTTGATCGACACAACAGACGTCGATTACCTGTTATGAAGAATGGCATCTTGGTTGGGCAAATCAGTCGTAAGGATGTTGTAATTGCGGCGTTGAAACTTAGTGCCCATAACTGGAAATAACCCTTTCCTTTTATCACTCACGCTTTACAATCATGTAAAAATCATTGTCGAGCGGTAAATACCCTAAATCATAAACAAAATAGTAGGTGCTCCCCTTTTTGGTGGTGTACAAATTGGTGATGTACTCAAAATCGAAGCCTTTGTCCATCAGCTTCATTTTTGTGGTCCTTGTTTTACCATCCTTTAGGGGAAAACTATCTAAAATGCGATAGTTTTTCCGAAGCTTGTTATTGATGTTTCGGACCAAGTTTTTACTATCCTTGTTCAGGCGATTGTTGTAGGCATTACGGCAATGGTCCGAACAGTATTTTTGGTCCACCCTTCCAAGCAGTTTTGCTCCGCATTCCAAGCATTTTCTTTCCTCCATGACATAAGATTAGGTAACCACAATATCATATTTTTTTAGCAAACCGATGAGTCCATCCTTGCTGAACTTGCTTTTTTTGAGGTGATTAACTGTTGGGTCGATGTTGAAATTGATGGCTGAAGTGAAATCGGCCTGTTCCAAATCTGTGTCATCAAAAGTGGCATCCTTAAAGTCAGAAACATGAAAAGTACATTCCTTTAATTGCGCTTGGGTAAAATCAACTTGATGAAGTTTGCAATCCTCAAAAAGGGTTTGGGGGATGTTCATTCCATAAAATGAGGCCACGGAAAGATTGCACCCTTTAAATTGAAAAGTACTCAACAATGGATTACAGGTTTCAAACTGTAGCCCTACCATCTTGCAGTCCACAAAAGTGACATCGTTGAAGATGGTATGGGCTATGTTGGTGTTGGTGAAATCGCAGCCTTCAAAAGAACATTCCACAAAATTTTGATTGTCCAAAAATCCCTTGGCAAACTTACAATCCACAAAACGACAATTCTCGTAATCACCTTTGGGCAATTTGTGCTCAGTGTAATCTTGTTTTATGAATTCTTGGTCAAACCAAAAGGATGTTCCCATTATTTGTCGGTTAGGATTATGGCCGGAATTTCCAAGGATTTGAACATCTGGTTATATGCTTCCATTTCGCTTCCCACTATGGCATTTTTTTCATCCTCGAAGGTTTTCCATTTGGCCAACAAGTCACTTAGGAGCTGTTTTGCACCTTGGGTCACTTTGGGGTCGGAGACATCCACAAACCCCTTTAAATGCATAAGTTGCGCATTCAGTTGATTTTTGAAGTTAACCACATCCTGAAAGGTCTTTTGTTTGGGCTGAATCAGGTTTTCCTCCCAAGTGGTGATTCGTTCCAGTAAGGCTTTTCCTTTTTCAAGCAGCTCTGAAGCATCCTCATTATCCTTGAGTAATTCTTCATACTGATTCAATTGGGTTTTGGCGCCCCGCATTTGGTTTACGGCTTTGTGCATGCCTTTTAGGGTTTCATCAATGGTCGCCAGTACCGATTGTTGCTCTGCAAAGTCGGCAGGAGTTGCATCGATATTGGGATTTGGCAAAATCACCGCATTGGTTTCGACCGATTCTCCCTCCATGGTAAGTCGTAGCGTATACGTGCCCGGAGGTACTCGGGAGCCCAGATATTCTCCATACACGAACACTTTGTCCACTGAAGGGATGGCATCTTTAGTGAAATCCCAAGTGAATCGGTTGTATCCTTTTATCGAAGGTAAAACATCTGGTTTTGGAGGTCCACCCGGCCATGTTTTGAAATCTTTCGGTTTTTGGTTGGTGATGGTCTTAATGACTTTTCCGGCTGAAAGCACTTCAAGTTTTAACTCAACCGAATCCAGTTTTTTGGGCAGATAATAATCGAAAGTTACTCCAGATTTTGGGTTTTGACCTACTCCCGGAACTGGCTCATCAGAGCTTCCACCGAAAAAGCGATAGGTATCTTTTGGAGTAACGATGGCGAATGTTCGCTCTGGCGAAACACTGTTTTGAATGGCACCCAAATCATCCAAAATCCAGAAAGAGCGACCTGCGGTAGCGGCCACAAGATCATTATCGTGAATAATCAAATCGTTGATGGGAACCAAAGGAAGATTCAATTGAAGGGGTTGCCACAGTTGACCATCATTCAAAGAGATATACAATCCGGTTTCTGTTCCAGCGTAAAGCAGCCCTTTTTGTTTTTTATCCTCCCGAACCACACGAGGGAACGTATGCTTACCATTGATGCCATTGGTAATCTTGGTCCATGTTTGGCCATAATCCGAAGTCTTGAAAATATACGGTGTCAAATCCATAAACTTATACCGCATGGCCACCACATACGCCGTAGCCGGGTCATGAGGGGAAACCTCAATACTATTGATAATGCTTTCCTGAAGGTTGGGAGGGGTAACGTTTTCCCAGTTTGCACCACCATCTTTGGTAATGTGGACCAATCCATCATCAGAACCCGCGTAGAGCACTCCTTTTTCATGGGGTGATTCCACCAAATACATCAAGGTGTTGTAGTTTTCACCTCCAGCAGCTTCATTGGTGTAAGGTCCACCACCGGGCCCTTGTTTCTCAGGGTCATTTCGAGTTAAATCTGGACTGACAACCTCCCAACTGATACCTCCATCCATAGTTTTGAAAACCACATTGCCAGCGTGATAAATGGTGTTAGGGTCGTGGGGGGAACTGATAATCGGGGCATTCCAGTTATATCGAAATTTAAAATCCGATGGAATTCTACCAAGACCAAGTTCTGGATATTCCTTAATGGGTTTCAGCTCTCGGGAAGCTCGAATCCATTTTTCAATAATACCTTGATAGCAGCCTCCGTATACCACCTCTGGATTATCTGGGTCGAAGGCCAAATAGGCACTCTCACAGCCTGAAACATCATGCCAATCCTTCCAGTCAATCCCATCATCATTGGTTCTGCTGGCAATGGTAATCGCCGAGTTGTCCTGTTGGCCGCCATATACATTGTAAGGCACTAAATTATCCGTAATAACGCGGTAAAACTGTGAAGTCGCTTGATTTTGCTGAGTGCTCCAACTTTTGCCACCATTATTGGAAATGTTGGACCCACCGTCGTTGGAATTTATCATTACTTGGTTGTTCTTCGGATGGATCCACAAATCGTGATTATCTCCGTGCGGCGTAGGAACCGGGGTGAAGGTTTTTCCACCATCAATGGATTTGGTCACTGGCGCATTGAGCACATAGACGACGTTCTCATCTTGGGTATCCGCAAAGATTTCCATGTAATACCAAGAACGCGCAATATTGATACGGTCTTTGCTGGTCTGTTGCCACGTTTTTCCGGCATCAACACTTTTGTAGACCCCGCCTTTTTCACCTTCCGCTTCAAGTACGGCGTAAACCACATCAGAATTGGCCCTTGAAACAGAAATACCAGACTTACCGAATTCCTTGGGAAGTCCTTTTTCCAACTTGTTCCATGTGGTTCCACCATCAGTGGATTTATAAAACCCGGATGAAGCTCCGCCAGATTCCATGGTCCAAGGATATCTACGATGTTGCCATAGGGCCGCATAGAGAATCAAAGGGTTGTTCATATCCATGGAAAGGGAGGAAACTCCGGTGTTTTCATCTACAAAAAGCACACGCTCCCAAGTTTCACCACCGTCGGTGGAGCGATATACACCGCGTTCTTCCGAAGGGCCGTATTGTGCGCCTTGTGCAGCAACAAATAAAATATCATTATTAGTGGGGTCTATGATAACATCTGAAATATGTCGGGTTTCATCCAATCCAATGTGCTTCCAGGTTTTTCCAGCATCGGTGGATTTATAAACACCATCTCCCATGCTGGTCATGACCCCACGGGCTGGGTGTTCTCCCATCCCGACCAATACCAAATTAGGATTGCTTTCGGATACGGCAATGTCCCCAACCGTACCGGTTTTCAACTGTCCATCGGAAATATTTTTCCACGTCAGACCATCATCCGTAGTTTTCCAGATACCACCTCCGGTGGTGCCCATGTAGTAGGTGTGGGCCTGACCCACCACTCCGGTTGAGGTGACACTTCGGCCGCCACGGAAGGGACCAATGTTTCGCCACTTTATCCCAGGAAACAGCGAGTCATTGACGGTAACTATGGGGTCGGATGATTTTTTGTTTCTACGTTGGGCTTCACCTTGAAAGGGAAGCAATACTAAAAGGGTGAGGAAGAGTTGAAATACTTTCATTTTTGACGAGTTGAGTTAGCATCAGGTAAGATACAAAACCCCCATTAATCTGTTAATAAAAAGATAAAGATTGATTTTATTTGGAACGTTCATTCCAAAATGTATAGGTTTGTATTGGAACATTCGTTCCGAAATATAAATCTAACACATCAAAACAACATGAAAAAACTAGAAGGAAAAGTCGCCATAATCACCGGCGCAACCAGTGGAATGGGTCTTGAGACCGCTAAAAAGTACCTAGAGGAAGGCGCAAAAGTGGTGCTTACCGGACGAAACCAAGAAAAATTGGACGCCCTTAAAAGTGAACTTCAAGGGGATTATTTACTGTTTAAAGCCGAAGCCTCCAGTTCAGCGGACAGTGCAGCACTAGTGGCCAAAACCGTGGACACTTTTGGAAAGATTGATATTCTTTTCCTGAATGCAGGCATCTTTCGTTTGGAACCTATTGAAGGACTCACGGAAGCTGTTTTCGATGAGGTGTACAACATCAATGTAAAGGGACCGCTTTTTACCGTCAAAGCTGCTTATGAATATTTTAATGAAGGAGCCAGTATTATTTTCAATACCTCTGTTGTCAACACCAAAGGTTTCGCTTTTCTGTCCGCTTATGCGTCCAGTAAAGCAGCATTGCGTTCCTTGGTACGGACCTTGGCCACTGAATTTGGTCCAAAGGGAATTCGCGTGAATGCCATTGCCCCAGGCCCCATTGAGACACCAATTTATGATAAGCACAACATGCTCAAAGAGGACTTTGAGCAGATGGCTTCGTCGTTTCCTTCCATGGTTTCCTTGGGACGATATGGAAATTCGTCTGAGATAGCCGCTACCGCGTTGTTTTTGGCATCTTCGGACAGTAGCTTTATTACCGGTGCCGAGATTCCCGTTGATGGGGGATTGGCCCAAGTGTGATTTTTTTTGGATAAATTTGGAACAATTATTCCAAATGCAATGCCGAGAACAAAACAGTTCAATGAAGAAGAAATATTGAAAAAGGCCATGGAACTCTTTTGGGAAAGAGGGTTCCATGCCACTTCAATACAGAACTTGGTGACCTGCTTGGGTATCAACAGGGCCAGTTTGTACGATACGTTTGGAGGCAAGGAAGAGCTGTTCAACAAGGTTTTCACCTATTACCGCAAGAAGAACGGCGACACACTACGTTCCACTTTGGAGCAAGAAAAATCGGTTAAAGCTGGGTTTTGTAGATTGTTCGAAGACGCCATTGAAAAGGCTCAAACTGATACTGCCCAAAAAGGGTGTTTTGTGGTGAATACCACCACCGAGCTTATTCCAGGGGATGAAACTATCCACAATGCATTACGTGAGAATAAGGAGAATGCTGAACGAATTTTCATAGAACATATCAAAAAAGGAATTGAAAGCGGAGAAATAGATGCGTCCAAAGATGCGGAGAGTATTGGACCGATGCTTTTTGCCCTGTTCAGTGGTTTGCAGGTAATGGCAAAAGTAGACCCCGACCCAAACAAACTTCGAAAGTTGGTCAAGTCAGGGCTATCTGTTCTGGATTAGATTTAGAATTATACTCGTGTATAGGAAAACAAAACCTCTTCCGAAGAATCCTTAGATTCAATAAGGACCCACATGTTGATTTGATTCTCACTCACTTTTTCTATGGTAAAGCCTTCAAAATAGGCTTTGTTCTTCTCCATTTTCACCAATCGGAAATCCACGGTTTCATTTTTTTCTTCCCAACCTCTCAAATTCTTATCAAAATGCTTCAGCTGCAAAATGATGGAATTATCTACCTCTTGTATGTGTCCAACCTCATAAAAAGATACTTGATTATCCGCCACCAATCGGAAAACGAACATCATGGAACCGCCCATGGGGTCGCTCCAGATTTCTTCTGCAATTCCGCCAAAGGCCTCTCCCTGCCAATGCCCTGAAATCCAGGATACATCTTTAAGTGTGGCGTTGGGTGACGTTTGTCCTTCGGACAACTGTAGTGTTTCTTGAGCGGAAATGATTCCGACTTGAAACAGGAAAAGTAGTAGTAAGGTTCTCATCGTATCGGTTGTTTAGGAATAGACGAATGAAACGGAACTAATTGGACAATACGAATTTCACGTTCACGGTGGCCTCTACCTTAATTTTTTCAAAATCGATATCCAAAGGCTGTTGGCCCATATCGGCTGAAACGGCTTTCATTTCCATCATGGGAGCTTGATTGTATCGTGGATAATACGGCTGGGAATTGTCGATAATGTGAATGGCCACTCCCACTTTTTGCCCCAATGGTTTGGTAAGGGCGTCCGCTTTTTGTTTGGCTTTTTTCACAGCTCTGGCCTTCAGTTCCAATTCCAGTTCATCCATTTTGGAGTATTCTGTTTTTTCCAAAAAGGCATTGGCAATCTCCAACTGTTCCAGAGCAACCAAAACATCGGCGGCTTGTTTTCCACTGTAAACCAAAAGGGAATATTGTTTGCTTTTGAGCACTTCTTTACCTCTGAGAAAATACTTTTGAAAGTCACTGCTGAGGTCTTTGATCACCAATTGCTTGTCCAAGTCGATGCCCAGAGCTTTCAATCGCTGAGCCATTTTGTTTTCCTGCTCCTCCACGGAAACCTTGCCTTTGGAATCCTTTTCCTGAATGGTAATGTTGAGGTAGATTTTATCCGGGGTCACCAAGGTGTCAACCTGCGCGGAAGTTTCTAGATAGGGAAGATCCAAAAAGCTTTTGGTTTGGGCAAATAGTGCGGTTGAAAATAGAAGTGTGATTATCGGAATGATTGCTTTTTTCATGATTTTATTTTTTGTTTAAAGGTATATACTTCCCCTTCAGAAGCAAAACCTGTGCCGTTTTATTTGTAAGAAAAGTCAGGGCATTCAAAAACCTCTGGTTTCTTCAAATTTTGAGTACATTGTAAAGATGAAATTTGTTTTGGCACCCGATAAATATAAAGGTTCGCTGACCGGGCATGAGTTCTGCGATGCTGTGGAAAGTGGCATCAGAAAAGTGTTTCCCAATGCGGAAATTCTGAAAAGGCCCCTAGCCGACGGGGGAGATGGTACTATTGAGGTGGTGGCACATTACCTAAATGCGCATTCAATTTCTTTGGAGGTGACGGACCCCTTGTTTCGAAAGATTAAGGCGGATTATCTCCTTTCGGATGACAAGAAAACTGCGTTTATTGAAATGTCCGAAGCCTCTGGTTACAAGGTACTGACCAAGTCGGAAATGAACTGCATGCGCACGACCTCTTTGGGTACGGGTGAGATGATTCTGGATGCTTTGGAAAAAGGCGCAAAGAACATCGTTCTCGGAATTGGGGGAAGTGCTACCAATGATGGAGGTATGGGTATGGCAACGGCATTGGGCTATGAATTTTTGGATAAAAATGGCAATAGTCTGGATCCCATTGGAAAAAACCTGGCCTTGGTAAATGAAATCCGAACTGAAGGAGTGCATAAAAAATTGGAGGGAGCAACTATTCAAGTGGCCTGTGATGTCAATAATCCGCTGTACGGAGAAAATGGCGCTGCCAAAGTATATGGTCCCCAAAAAGGGGCTTCGCCAGAGGAAGTGGAAGTATTGGATAAAGGATTGGAACACTTCGCCCAAATTATTCAATCCACTTTTGGGGTTGATGTGCAGAAAATACCCGGCGCCGGAGCTGCTGGAGGTATGGGGGCCGGAGCAGTGGTTTTCTTGGACGCCAAGTTGACTTCTGGTGTGGATTTGGTGATGCAGTTGGCCAATTTTGATGAAGCTCTGACGGATGCGGATTGGATCATTACTGGAGAGGGCCAATTGGACGGGCAGACTTTTTCCGGAAAAACGATTGCTGGTGTCATTCAATCTGCAAAAAAGAAGGGGGTACCGATTGCCGCATTTTGTGGTTCAGTGAACGTGTCCATCGCAGAAATGCAAACAATGAGATTGGATTATGCGGTCTCTATTTTAAATCAAGTTGGTAATCTGGACGATGCTAAGGCCAAAAGTTTTGAAAATCTGGAATTGGCCAGTTATAATTTTGCCCATTTGTTGAAGCAAAGCAAAGCTTGACGTTACGCCAATATTATTTTGACCCACCCCGTTTCATTTTAAATTCCAACGAAGTTTTTACGGTTTTCCATTCACTGTCCAAAATGGAAAATAGGACGGTATCCCTAAGATTGCCATGTTCATCAATCCTGTGGTTGCGGAGAATTCCTTCTTGTTTGGCGCCCAAGCGCAAAATTGCATTTCGGGAAGGGAAATTGTGATAGTGCGTTCGAAACTCAACGGCGATACAGTTCAAGGTTTCAAAAGCATGTTTCAGTAACAGGTATTTGCATTCGGTATTGATGCCGGTGCGTTGTACACGTTGCGCATACCAAGTTGCCCCAATTTCCACCCTCCTGTTTTTGGAATCGGCATTAAGATAGCGCGTGCTTCCAATAATTTTATTGGTCTTTTTATCAATCACTGTAAAGGGTAGGGACTTGCCTGCATTTTGTTCTGAAAGTGCAACATCCATATAGGAATCCATGTTGGGAGGGGAGGGTACGGTAGTGTACCAAAGTTCCCAAAGCTTTCCATCTGAAGCAGCAAAAACCAAGTCGACTTTATGCGATTTATGCATCGGTTCCAGTCGAACGAGTTCTCCTTCAAGTGTGGTGGGTTTTAACCAGGGTTCCATAGGTTGGGATTTTGGGTTCAAATATAGCTGTAAATGATTCGTCATGGGTATAAAAAAAAAGCCGGGATTTCTCCCGACCCTCAATCAATCAAAAAACGAACTTCAATTGATTTTATGGTGTTGCGGTAAATTCTTCAATGATGAAGAAATCTTTGTTTTTGTCTTTTATGTAATACATGTCATCCAAAACATTGTACCGCATGGTTCTATCATTTACTCTAATTTCAAAACCCTTATCCGTAGGTGACATTTCAAAGGCGTTTTTATCGGAACCTTTATACTTTAAGGTCGTATAACTGTCATAAGCAGCATCACCATCATAGTCTATTGCTATTAACTTGGTAACAAAGGCTGGCATTGATTTTCGGGTTTGGTTGACTTTATTCTCATCCTTTTTTTCAAGTTCAACCTCATAATTCCTGTGCTCCATCACTTTTACGCTGAATTGTTTTTCCTTTCCATTTTCAGATACGGTAAAAGTTTTGAGTTCTTGTGTGGCACTCATGACCCCATCCTGCGCATGTGCAACAAATGCAGTTAGTGTCATGAATGAAAATATGGTCAATAACGTTTTCATTGTGTCTTTTTTAAGGTTAATAAATCTGTTTTTTGGATCTTATCCTATTTAAGGTAGGAAGTGAACATCCAATGTCTTTTCTCCAATTCCGTGATGAAATCGGTCAACATTTTTTCGGTAGCAACGTCGCCTGTTTCCAGTGCGGCATTTACACCATCCAACATGCTGTCGTGGATAATTTCAAAATCCCTGAGTACTTCCCGTACCATTTCCAAGGCAGAAATATCTTTTTCCTGCTCTTTGATTTTGGCAAGTTCCAAGGTTCGTTTTAGCGAAAAATTGCTTTTCACGCCAAATACCCTTATGCGTTCCGCCACAATATCAATGTTTTCCTTAACGGTGTTATATTCGTTTTCAAACTCTTCGTGAAGCTCAAAAAAATCAGGACCTTCTATGTTCCAGTGGAAGTTTCTGAGCTTATTATAGAAAACTTGATAATTGGCCAATAGGGTGTTCAGGGTCACCACAATTTCTGCAGTTTCCAAATAGGTAAATCCAATTTTCTTAAAAGTCTTATTATTTGCTTTTACAGCTTCCATCATTGTTATTTTTTGTTCAATCCTAAAATACCTATACTATACGGGAAGGATTGATTCGTTTGATCAGAATATTGATGCAATACATTTTTGGAGCGGATTTGGGCTCAAATCGGAGAGATTTCGCGAAAAAATTCAGTCTGCATCCACATTTTGAACGATGAAGGTGTCTTTTAAGGAAAGGTACATGTCCGAAGAGATATCGGTGACATATTCTTTAGTACAATGGAATACCTTTTGGGGCTCTTTATTTTTAGGGTCGTGTTCTTGGATATAAATGATGTCTTCAATATCATACATTCGTTTTCCAAGACTGAACCGTTTTATGACGATGTATTTGTGGATGCTTCGGATGGACATAGTAGGGGATTGATTCTAACTAGTTGGACACCAAAATGGCCCATTGGTCACTTTTGAGAGGGGTGTTTTGTCGTCTTAAAGGCACCTATATACAATATGGGACAAACCAAGAATATTTGATTTAAAATGAATACATTTAGAATGGTGAAGAAAGAAGATCAAATAAAGCACGAAAAGTGGACTGCCCACAGAGCTAATGCCAAGGAAAGGAAATTTTATGCTACCAGAAGAATAGATCTACTTATTATTTCGATTTCAGGAGCTGGAATCTACATTATATTTGAGACACTGAGGGAGTTCAAGACTGGAAAGGTTCAAATCGATGACACAGGGCTACTAATATGGTCGGGCATATCTTTTTTATTTGCAATTACTCTTAATTTTATATCTCAATTTTCAGGCTATTCAGCCAACAAATATGAAGATTTATATAGCTCTCTTGAAATTAAGAAAATTGAGGGAGAGAGCATAGATATAGAAAAGCAAAACGAATACGACTGTAAATCAAAAATCTACAACAAGATTACATACATCCTTAATATCGTTTCTATGCTTTTCATGTTTGCAGGAATGTTTATCTTGGCAACATTCAATCTCTATCTTTTGGCCTAGTATCCGTTCCCGCACCGCGTTTTTTGTGCTTGCCGCCTTGAATATGTGTTTTTCCGTCTTTTTTGTTCCCTTTGTTCTTCTTTGAAGAGTCTTTATCTTTTTTAGCCATCCTAAAAATTTTGATTTGATTAGAACACGATGGGGGATTGATGCAATTTAATAAAATGAATTAACAGAATACAAAATAATACAAAACACAAAATAGAGTTTCGGTCAACATACTTTTTATGTTGATAAATCATTGATAACTCCCTGATCTTTAATTAGTCAGAGGAGTTTTCTTATTATAGCTTTGAGGAAACCTTAAATGATAACACTACTAAAACCAGAATCTATGAGTAAAGACCCACAAATTAAAACGCTGCGCCTGAAGCCAGATGTAATTGATAAAGTGAATAGATTGGCTGAAGAGGACAACAGAACTTTTTCCAATATGGTAGAGACCATATTGCTAAAATATAAACCTAATGGATTTGAATCTATGACGTGAAAATAACAAAGGGATGTATTGGTAGTACATCCCTTTTGTTTGGGGTACGGAAAGTCCGTATCCGAGAATTGTTCAATTTAATACTTTTTCAGTATGAGACGTTCGACCAGAACTTCAACTAAAACTGTACGTGTTAGAGTCAAGACCCCTAGAGGCACCAAAAGTGTCCCTGTGAAGGTCAGGACAAAGACCACTACCATTACTTGGTAGTAGCAGTCCGCTAAGCAATTGAACAATAGTATTTTGCTTAGTCCAATAAAAACGCAAATGGGGGCGAAGCCGGTCCCATTAGCCGTAAAAAGGGTTCATTTACCCTGCCTAGCTGAGGCTTAGTATGTTTCAACCCTTTGATTGTTTTTCCGCCAGTGTTAGCCCACTGGCGTTTTTTATTATAAGAACTTGAACCAAAAGTATGCCATAATAATGACATATCCCAATTATATTATCAACAATAAGCGCATATGTGTTAAAAAATATTACATTTATGCACTTGTTTAAGAATGAACCAACGAACCAAGGAATTTATAGTTGCCGTCCAAAACCATGATACCATATATGGTGAAACCTCTATAACCGCTTTTGTGGAAGGAATGAAGGCGATAGAACAGGGTTTTTATACAAGGCAAACTTTGGCAGATAAGCTAGAAAGGGGAAACTTTACCTATTTTGTGAACAAAAGCGGAGTGGTCTATGAAATTTATAGGTACAAGAATCCGAACTATAAACCACAGGGAAAATCGGATGATGATCAATAATGTTTGACCTTGTAAATTTTATAAGACTCTAAAACAATTGGGTTTTCTTCTTTTCTTACCAATGTCCAATAACTGGGAAATTCCTTGCCGTCCATGAACTCGACAACCTTTTTAAGGTTCCCGAACGTACCTAACGGTACACCATCCTCAATGAGAATATAGTATTTCTTGTCCTTTTGCTGTTCCTTGTATGTAGCCATGGGTCAAAAATACAAAATAATTCGATAATATTTGTATATATCAATATATTCGAGTATATTTGTATATATAATTAAAACAGATGGATTTCAAGTCACTCATTCAGCTTTTAGATTACTTCAAGGACGAACAAACGTGCATAGAATATTATGAGCGTTTGCGTTGGGGCAATGAGCCTGCTTGTCCCCATTGTGGCTGCACCAATCCATATAAGACAAACAGGGGTTGGAAATGTCGTGACAAGGAATGCCACAAGAAGTTTACCGTTAAGGTTGGAACCATCTTTGAGAACTCTAAAATATCCTTCCGTATTTGGTTCGCTGCCATCTATTTGGCCACGACCAGTAAAAAGGGGATAAGCAGCGTGCAATTGGCTACACAGTTGAACATCACCCAAAAAACGGCTTGGTTTGTCCTTCACCGGATTAGGGAAATGCTAAAGAGCAAATCCCCTGATATGCTCGGAGAGGGCAAAATGGTAGAGGCTGACGAAGCCTATATCGGTGGGAAGGAGCAGAACAAGCACCACATCAAAAGACGCTCTGACAAGGATTTGAACCTTACTAATGAGGGGAAGCCCTATAAATCCAAAAAAGTGATCGTAGGGCTTATCGAGCGCAACGGCAAAGTAATTTTAAAGTACGTGCCAAGGGCAGATGCCAAGAATATGGTATCGTTCATCAAAAAGCACGTGCCCGAAGGTTCGACTGTTTATAGCGATCAATCGTCCGTGTACAAGAAACTCCACAAGACCTATACACATGGTAGCGTCAACCATGCACTTAGCGTATATGTCGATGGTGATGTACACACGAACACTATCGAGAACTTTTGGAGCATCCTAAAGAGAGGTATCTATGGTATCTACCATCAAGTGAGCGATAAGCACGTAAGCCGTTATTTGGATGAATTTGCAGCTAGGTTCAACACTAGGGAACTTACACCACAGGAAAGGTTTGACGGGTTTTTGGAAGATGCGGAGAGCGTTCTCGGATATAATACCTTAATTGGGAAATAATCCTAAAATATGGAATATATCCATAAAATTAGGAAATATTCCAATTATTATGTATATTTGCATAAGCGTTACACAATACCGAAAACCCACACTCATGTATGGGAAACCCTTAAAAATGGGTAGCGAAAGCGGTAGGGTTGTGAACGCTTAATTTTTTAGCATAAAGTTCCAAACCGTAAACCGTCTTTGTCCCCATCTTGTGTTATGTCCTAGGTTTCGAACTCCAGCCTTCTCTGCAATATAATTACAAAGCTCTATTTTACATGGGCTTGATTTAGCTAATAAGGTATATCCATTCTTAACATAACCTATGGCTCCCAGTATTATATCAAGAACCTGAATAACTTCGGAATTATGTGAATGTAAAGGTTCAATCGCCGAAAAAGGAGCGCCATATGGAATTATTTTTTTTCTAAACCCTGAATTTAAAATATCAAGAAATTCCTTTAGACTATATTTTGAATGCCTGTAATCAGGATGTACAACAAATGTGGTATCTTCTTTTTCTTTGAAATATTCCCTTGCAAACAACATGTATAATTGATAATAAAACTTATAGAAACCAACCTCTTTACTACCGTCATTGTATTTTTTATGGTTCATTTGATGGTTGTCAAATATTATTGACCTAAGATGAAGAACGTCGGTATCACAAAGGGCAAAGAAATAATCCACGAAGGTCTTGTAATGTTCAAGTTTATTATTGGAAACCTTAGACCATTTTAATTCTGAGTTCATATTGGTTATATCTCTATAGGCCTGCATGGTTTTATTAAATTCATCAATTTGGGATTGATGCATTATAACTCCTGCAAGCACCATGTACCTGTCTTTTGATTGCCTACTTTCATCACTATAAATTCGATATACAGACATAATAATTTACTAACTTTGAAATATGTCAGAAAAGAAAGACAAATTACCTAAAAAGAAAGAACGTGCCAAAGAGTACGAAAAGAAGCTGAAGATCAACGGAACGTTGGAAGATGTGCTGAAGGTATCCGTTGATAAGAAGAAGGGCGACAACTGACCAATGTTAGCTTGAATTGGAGAAGTGTCGCAACGCTCATTCAAATGCGGTAGTCCCTTCGTAGGGCGCGTAGGTCGCCCCGTTGCTCTGGTTGCCTGAATCAGTGGGCATCTAACCACAAAGGGAGGTTCCGCCAAAAAAAATTACTCCACGGTAAATCCCAAGAAAATCATTTTATCCTGTCCCATATTGTATATAGGTGCCGTCTTAAAGGCACCTATATCTGATTCTAATCATTTACATCCGTTTACAAACGAAAACAAATGATTTCATACCGATTTCTGCATTTTGATGGCTCTAAGTTTGCCCTGTCGAATTCTAAGTTCGATATTATCAATTGTTTAACGCTTAAATCTTATTCGTATGAACTCACTTAAAAACAAAGTACAGTTGATTGGAAACTTGGGTAATGACCCAGAAATGATCACTATGGAAAATGGCAGTAAACTCGCTAAATTTTCAATTGCAACCAATGAAACCTACAAAAATGCAGAAGGTGAAAAGGTAACCGACACCCAATGGCACAATGTGGTGGCATGGGGCAAATTGGCCGAAATAGCCGAAAACTACTTGGCCAAGGGCAAGGAGGTGATGATCGAAGGTAAATTAATGACACGTTCCTATGAAACCAAAGAAGGAGATAAACGGTACATCACTGAAGTTAAGTGCAACGAAATGTTGATGTTAGGGAAATAGAATCCAATGCGGATTATCGGAAAAGGGGGCAATTTGTCCCCTTTCTTTTTGGGTGTCACATTTTCACAATAATTTAAATAGAAACTGAGTAACTATTGGGGTGGTTGTTCGTCAAATGAAGTGAGATGTTATGAAAACTACAAAAGCCCTATTATTCATCTATATTCTTGGCTTTGGGTCTCTCTCCCTAGCGCAAGAAAGTCAATCTACTGATCAAGAGCTTCAATTTTATGAAAGACTTGCGCAGCGGGATGCTGCGTATGAACAAGAACTCCATTTTGCCAATGAGCAGGACGAACGGGACTATTGGAGCGACCAAAAGAATTTCGAAGACATGTTACTGTTGAAGAATCCCAAAGCCTATCAGGCGTATATCAGCAGTAAAGGGTCGTCATATATTGAGCATATCCAAATTTGTCAACATGCAATTGGACATGGTGATTTCTATAAAAGGGAAGTTGCCCTCTTCTTGCTGGAAACTTCTGCAAAACCGTTGAATGAGTTGTCACTTTCACAAACCAACCCGAGGAAAGCGTCCGAAAAGTTCAGATAGAATTTTAACCTAGGTAGGGTATTTATCTTCTCAGTTGTTATAAAACCGAAAAACCTCAGCTTTCGTAAATAAGTTAAACTGTAAAACTTGTACTATGAAACAGTTGGGTTTTTTAATTCCACTTCTGATTTTTTGCTTCAGCGATAACACCTTCGCCCAGCATGACCAAGATGGTTCCGGCGAGGAAAAAAGAATTTTTTTTGGTGAACTTGCCCAGCGTGATGCCGTCCACGAACAGTCCCTGATTAGCTACAATAAAGAAGATGAATTGGATTTTTGGCGAGATCAAGAACGTTATGAAAAAGACCTTCAAGAACATCATCATGTTGCCTATAATGCCTATATGGAAGGAAAAAAGGAAGCTTATCTAGATCATGCCAAGTTATGCGGGGATAAATGCACCCATAGTGACAGCTATTTTGAACGTGCCTATTTTTACTACAGCTATGAGCAACCCGATATAAAAAACACTGTAAGCACCATAATGGGTGTTCAAATTCCTAGTATTGGAGATAATATTTTCCAATGAAACATTAAATTGATTGCTGCAAAAAACGCTCCTTTAGGAGCGTTTTTTAGTTAAGTGCCTTTAATCCAATCCGCCTCTTCGTTGTGGGGAACGCGGAGTGGGCCATTCCTGAAGTTCTCCCGTTCTTCCATCAATAGGCAATATGGCCTTTTCACGCGAGGTTTTTTCTGGATACTCACTTGCCATATACGCAAGAATGGCGGTAAGGATAACGTTGTTCCTAACATCATCAAAAATGATTTTATCATAGGTGTCCCGATTGGTATGCCAAGTATAATTCCAGTACGACCAGTTTAAAGAACTCAGGCTAAAAGCGGGTGCTCCGGCTGCTTGAAAAGACGCATAGTCTGAGCCTCCTCTAGCAGGGGTGCCTGGAAATGTGGTCTCTATTTCATTGGTGATTTCTCTAGGGACCGAATTCAACCATTTTCCCAAATAATCATAGGAGTTTAAAAATCCTCCACCCGAAATACGAACAACCCGTCCTGTGCCATTGTCTTGATTGAAAACCGCTTGAACACCTTCAACAATATCTGGATGATCTTCAACAAACGCCCTAGACCCATTGAGTCCCTGTTCCTCACTGCCCCAATGTCCTACCAAGATGGTTCGTTTTGGGTTGGGATAGGCTTTTTTCAGAATGCGCATGGCTTCCATCATCACCAAGGTGCCCGTTCCGTTGTCCGTTGCACCGGTTCCGCCATCCCAAGAATCAAAATGGGCTGATAGAATCACATATTCGTCTGGCTTCTCGGAACCTTTAATTTCCGCAATGGTATTGAACGTAGGAACCACGCCCAAATCCTTCGATTCAGCAACAATATGGATTTGTGGTTTTTGACCGGATTCCACCAATCGATAAAGCATTCCATAATCCTCAAGTTCCAAATCTACCGTGGGAATAGTTTTTGTATTGGCACTAAAAATCTTGTTCACGCCAAATCCTTGAGACCAATAGGAAGCAACAATACCGACAGCTCCAGCTTCTTCCAAAGCGCTGGCCAACGACCTGGAAGAGTGACCCATATTTCTCATGTTTTGTTCCCAAGCTTCGGATTGCTCATCCCGTTCTTCTTTCATTTTCTCAAAAGACGCTTTGGTGGCAAATTCTTCCCAATTGTAATCTGGTCTTCCGGTTGGTTGCGGCATGGAAACCATCACCAATTTACCTTTTACGGAAGGTAGCCATCGAAGAAAAGCCATGGAATCGGATACAGTAGGCAAAACCACCAACTCGGCAGTGGTTCCTTTTTTTGGGGTTGCTGGGCTCCATGCCAATTGGGTGCCTTGTAGACTTTGAACCCTTGGGTACACCATATCTATATGGGAAATTCCACGTTCCCAGCCTTTCCATTCACCCCATTTTTCGTTTTTGGCAGCGATACCCCAGCTGGTGTATTTTTCAACCGCCCATTCATGGGCTTTTTCCATTTGGGGTGTGCCCACAAGTCTTGGTCCTATGCCGTCCATAAGTTCGTGGGCCAGGGGCTTAAGTTGCGAATTATCGTTGGATTCTTGAAGAATTGCTTGAATGACCGGGTCATTTTCTTGAGCCAGTACTGCAAGACTGGAAAATAGAAATACGAGTAGTGCTAAGGAGGTTTTTTGAATCATGGTTAATTTAGTTTGCTATAAAAATAGGACAAATTGGCAACCACGCAGGCCAAAAGGGGTTAAGAGCTTGTGAAAATTGAAATTAAATGGGTATTTAGGTTAGGCCACCTTCTTTAAAAGGTCAAAGCAAGGACATTTTGAGCATCGTTTGCTTTCCTTTTTTTTGTATTTCTCACAGCATTTGGATTTTAAATTGCCATGGGATGACAATTGTTTCAGCAATGCCTTTTTGAGTTTCTTTTTTTCCTTCTTTTTTCCCATTATCAATAAAGATGGACAAAAGTAACTATTTTAAATTAATCTAAATAAGAAAATTATCAACATTGAGATTCAGTCATTCTAAAACTGAAGTGACACGCCCAAGGTGTTTGGACCAAAAGAGAGGTTCCAGCTTACGTTTTTGGATTGATTATTATATTTTTCATTGTATTTGGAGTCCAAATACTTATCGATGGATTCCACGATAAAAATGCTCAAAACCGTACTGAAAGCCACATCAGAGACCCAATGAAAATCATCCACAACCCGAACCAGTCCAGGAATCATACCTACGGTATAAATGCCCGCCTTAACCCATGGACTCCTAAATTGTTTGGCAATCGCGTAGGCATTACTGAAGGCCAACATGGCATGGCCAGATGGGAATGAATCAAAATTATAGACGCGGTTGAGGTGAAATGGGTCGTAAACATCAGAGTTTTTACCACTTTTAGGTCGAGCCCTTCCAATGATACGTTTACTTACTTGCTGGAGAAACCCTCCAGCGGTAGCCGATGAAATGAGGAGCACACCGGTACGCCTCAGTTTTTCATTTTTGGTGAAAAGCCCGGCAAGGTAAACACCGCCCGTGAGCATGTAATTGTTCTCTGGACTTCCGTACTCGTGTCCGTAATCAATCACAAAATCTGGGATATCTTCCCGAAATCCATTTTTCCAATCATTTAGCTCATCATCAACCGTAAAAAGAAGCAAAGTTCCACCCGCCAAATACCCAAAGTTGGCCCAATCATCACCTTTCCAATGAAAAGGTCGGGAATAGGCATGGCCCACGCCACCAAAAATGTTACCCACATCATAGGTGAAGTCGTTCCAAAGCGTTTTCTCTTTTTCAGATTGAAGTTCTTGTGCGGTCAGCGGCAGTGCCACCAATAGGATAATGAAGTATTTCAGTGATTTCATGGAGGTTGAAAACTAAATAGTCGGTAAAATTAAGCATAAATATCCTGCGCTAGCCGAAATGTGTTGGCATGGGCTTCAACAATGATTTTGATATCCGGAGAGTACCCACCACCCATACTACATTGAACCGGGATTTTTGCATCATGACAGGATTGTAGAACATAACGGTCACGCTCCCTACAGCCTTCCAAGGTCATCGCCAATGTTCCCAATTTGTCCGATGCAAGCACATCCACACCACAGAGGTAAAAAACAAAATCAGGTTGTACTTTTTCCAACAATTCTGGAAGGGTCTTCTTTAAGATGTAAAGGTATTCCTGGTCTGTGGTTCCTTTCTCCAAAGGAATGTCAAGGTCCGAAGTTTCCTTTTTAAAGGGATAATTGCTTTTTCCATGCATGGAAAATGTAAAAACAGAACGGTCAGTCTTAAATATTTCAGCGGTTCCATTTCCTTGGTGCACGTCCAAATCAACAATTAAAATGTTGTTTATCAATTCTTTACCTTGAAGGTAACGGGCACCAATAGCTTGGTCGTTCAACATACAAAAAGCTTCCCCTCTGTTGGAGTAAGCGTGATGTGTTCCGCCGGCAATGTTCATGGCAATGCCATTTTTCAATGCAAATTCGCACCCTTTGATGGTCCCATCCGCAATAATTCGCTCCCGTTGCACCAATTCCTCGCTTAAGGGAAATCCAATTTTTCGAGCAGCACTTGGTGTGAGCTCAAGATTCACCAGTTCATGGTAATAGTTGGCATCATGAGCCTCCAAAATATGGGAATCATCAGGAAAGTCTGGCTGGAAAAAATTCGAGGCCGCGCATGTTCCTTCATGAAGCAGTTGTTGGGGAAGCAAATCATACTTCATCATGGGGAACCGATGCCCATCAGGCAAATGATGTTTGTAAATGGGGTGGTACGCTATTTTGAGCATTTTGGTGTCCCTTATTTATGCAAGGCCAACTGTATCCGTTTTCGTTTGATGTCAACATCAAGAACTTTTACGACCACCTGCTGATGGAGACTGACATGTTCATTGACATCTTTTACAAAAGTATCGGATAGGTTCGAAATATGGATAAGGCCACTTTCTTTGATGCCAACATCGACAAAACAACCAAAATTGGTAATGTTATTGACGATGCCTGGCAATAATTGACCTTGGTGAAGGTCGGTAATCTCCTTTATGTTTTGATTGAAGGTGAACACCTTCGCTTTCTCCCTGCGGTCCAAACCTGGTTTTTCCAGTTCGCCTAAAATATCTTTTAGTGTAGGAATTCCAATAGTGTCCGTGCAATAGGATTTTAGGTCAATGCGCTGCAAAACGGATTTGTTCCCAACAATCTCCGTTAATGGAACACCTTGGTCTTTCACCATCTTTTTTACGATGGCATAACTTTCTGGGTGCACAGCAGAGTCATCCAAGGGATTCTCACCATCTTTTATGCGCAAAAATCCTGCGCTTTGTTCAAAAGCTTTTCCACCAAGTCGAGGCACTTTTTTAATCTGCTCCCTGCTTCCAAAAGCTCCATTTTCATTTCGGTATGTGACGATATTCTCGGCCAATTTTGGTCCAATTCCAGATACATAACTAAGCAATGGCACACTGGCGGTATTGATGTTCACCCCAACGGAGTTTACGCAACTTTCCACCACGGTATCCAAGGAGGATTTTAATTGGGTCTGGTCCACATCATGCTGATATTGCCCCACGCCGATGGATTTAGCGTCAATTTTCACCAATTCTGCCAAAGGGTCGGCCAAACGCCTACCAATGGAGACTGCCCCACGAACCGTGACATCATAATTGGGAAATTCATCGCGTGCAATTTTGGAGGCCGAATAAATGGAGGCCCCCGCTTCGCTAACCACAAAAACTTCAATGGGATTTTTAAATTGGATGCGTTTCACCAGTTGCTCTGTTTCCCGGGATGCTGTTCCGTTGCCAATGGCAATCGCTTCAATTTTATAGGCATCCACCAAAGAACTTATTTTTTTGATAGCTCCCGAGCTGTCGTTTTGAGGTGGATGGGGATAGATGGTTTCGTTGTGCTTTAGATCGCCTTGCTCATCCAAACAGACCACTTTGCAGCCTGTTCTGAACCCTGGGTCGATGGCCAAAATGCGTTTTTCGCCCAAGGGTGCTCCGAGGAGCAACTGTTTTAGGTTTTTGGAGAACACCTGAATGGCCGCGGTATCCGCTTTTTCCTTCGCACTTTTTAGCAGCTCGTTCGAAAGGGAGGGCAATAAGAGTCGTTTGTAAGCATCTGCGATGGCCATTTCAATTTGTTCGGCGCACGCATTGTTGGATTTGATGACACGTCTTTCAATCGCTTCAAGGGCACGGTCATCATCAATCTCGATTTTAACTCGAATGAATCCTTCTTTTTCGGCACGCATGATGGCCAAAAATCGGTGTGAAGGGCATCGGCTCAACGGTTCGTTCCAATCGAAATAATCCCGAAATTTCTGGGCTTTTTCATCGTCTTTCTGAGTCTTGACCACTTTGGTGACTATAAGGGCATGTCGCTCTAACTGATTACGAAGCTGATTCCGGATATCGGTGCGTTCATTGATCCATTCGGAAATGATATGCCGAGCTCCTTCGAGGGCATCATCTTCATTAATGACTTCTTTGTTGAGGTATTTGGAGGCAATGAACTCAATTTCATCACTTCGTTGTGCCATAATGATTTTGGCCAGTGGCTCCAGACCATTCTTTCGGGCTGTTTCTGCTTTGGTCTTTTTGCTTTTTTTGAAGGGAAGATAAAGATCTTCCAACGTGGTTAGGTCGGTGCAGTTTAGAAACTTGGCCTTCAGTTCTGGTGTGAGGGCGTCCTGTTCCTCCACCGCTTTGATGATGGCAGCCTTTCTTTTTTCGAGCGCCTCAAACTGCTCTTTATACTTTACGATTTCACCAATCTGAACCTCATCCAAATTGCCAGTGCGTTCTTTTCGGTATCGGGAAATAAAGGGTATGGTGCAATCTTCGTTTAAGAGTGCTACCGTATTTTCAACACTTTTTTCAGAAAGTTGTGTATGGCTTAGGATGTAGGGGACGAGTTGCATTTTTGTAAATATGACAGTTGCACCACACTAACGGATTAACCGAAAACGAGGTAAAATTCTATGCGTTTTTTTGTGTTATTTGCTTTTAATTAATGGTCTCCCCATTCCCAACCCCATCTTCATCAGGATTCATGAAAACGAGTTTGCCTTCGGTGTTTTCCGTCATCAAAATCATGCCTTCACTTTCCACGCCACGGAGTTTTCTGGGCGCCAAATTCACCAAGACCGTTACTTTTTTGCCAATAATGTCTTCGGGTTTAAAGCTGTTGGCAATTCCGGAAACGATGGTTCGTGTATCCAGACCAGTATCTATTTTAAGCACCAAAAGTTTGTCAGCTTTCGGCATTTTTTCAGCTTCGATGACGGTGCCCACACGCATGTCCAACTTGCTGAAATCATCATACGTGATGGTTTCTTTTTGGGGAATTAGCTCTTTTTCCATGGAATCTGTGCTGTTTGTGGCCGAAGCATTGGTTTTTTTAGTGGCTTCCAGTTTGTCCAACTGTTGCTGAATCTCGGCATCCTCTATCTTTCGGAAGAGCAGTTCACTTGGATTGATTTGATGGCCGGCGGGGAGTAAGGAATCTTCCGAAGCAATATCGCCCCAACCGATAGATTTCTCGACTGCGCTCGAAATGACACTGTTTTTGTCATTCTGAGCAATGCGAAGAATCCCTTTCAACTTTGTGGAAGTAAACGGCAAAAATGGCTCCGAAAGAATAGCCAAACCAGTCGCAATTTGAAGGGCGACATACATAATGGTCTTCACTCGTTCCTCATCGGTTTTAATGAGTTTCCACGGTTCAGCATCGGCTAAATATTTATTCCCCAATCGCGCCAAGTTCATCAATTCTTGACTTCCTTCCCTGAAACGATAGCGCTCCAATGAATTGGAAAGGATTTGAGGATAGCCTTTCAATGCTTCCAAGGTTTCCTTGTCCACAGCTTCAAACGCATTGGGACTCGGAACTACACCGTCGTAATATTTATGCGTTAAAACCGCTACGCGATTGACAAAGTTGCCAAAAATGGCAACGAGTTCATTGTTGTTTCTAGCCTGAAAATCCTTCCACGTGAAATCATTGTCCTTTGTTTCAGGGGCATTGGCCGTTAATGCATAGCGAAGCACATCTTGCATATCTGGAAATTCTTCCAAATATTCATGCAGCCACACCGCCCAGTTTTTGGAGGTGGACAGTTTGTTGCCCTCCAAGTTCAAAAACTCATTGGCAGGGACATTTTCCGGTAAAATGAAATCGCCATGGGCCTTGAGCATGCTCGGGAAGATGATACAATGGAAAACAATATTGTCCTTTCCGATAAAGTGGACCAATTTGGTGTCTTTGTCCATCCAATAGGGTTTCCAGTCTTTTCCTTCGCGTTCTGCCCATTCCTTGGTGGACGAAATGTAACCGATGGGAGCATCAAACCAAACGTAAAGAACCTTTCCCTCGCCGCCTTTTACGGGAACGGGAATTCCCCAATCCAAATCGCGGGTCACGGCACGGGGTTTTAGGCCTTCATCTATCCAAGATTTGCATTGACCATAGACGTTGGGTTTCCAATCGGCTTTATGACCTTCCAGAATCCATTTGCGCAAAAAATCTTCGTATCGGTCCAATGGCAAAAACCAATGCTTGGTTTTTTTAAGGACTGGAACACCTCCAGTGATGGTGGATTTTGGGTTGATGAGGTCTGTGGCATTCAAGGACGACCCGCAATTTTCGCACTGGTCGCCATACGCCTCGCCATGACCGCATTTTGGGCAGGTTCCAATTACAAATCTATCCGCCAAAAACTGTTGGGCTTCTTCATCATAGAGTTGTTCGGTCTCTTCTTCAATAAAATCGCCTTGCTCGTAGAGTTTTTTGAAAAAATCCGACGCTGTTTTATGGTGTACTTCTGCAGAAGTTCTGGAATAATTGTCAAAGGAAATTCCAAAGTCGGCAAACGACTTTTTAATGATATTGTGGTACTTGTCAATGATTTCTTTTGGGGTAACTCCTTCTTTTTTAGCCTTCATAGAGATGGCAACCCCATGTTCATCACTTCCGCATACAAAAGCCACATCGTGCCCCTTTAATCGCAAATAACGGACATAAATGTCCGCTGGAACATAAACACCGGCCAAGTGGCCTATGTGGATAGGCCCGTTGGTGTAGGGTAGGGCCGAGGTAATGGTATATCTTGAAGGGGTTGTTGTCTGAGACATGTACAAATTGAATTAAGCCCCAAAAATACTCATTTTACAAGAAGCCAAAAACGGGAAATGGGTAAAAAGGAAACCTCCAATTGGTACAGCCCTAAATTGGGGTGAGGGGATGTACTATTGGAGGCTTTCTGGAAATTGAATTTTCCTGCCGCTTACATGATCATTACGGATTTGCTCATCCGTTGATCGGCAACGGATATTCTATAAATGTATTTTCCGGTAGATAGGCTGTCGCGCATTCGCTCTCTAATATTGATTTCGACAGCACCTTCCAGCATCATTTCGTTAAAAACGGTACCTACTTTTTGTCCCAAGATGTTGAACAGTTCAATATCAACATGGGCGGCAAAAGGCATTTCCAAATGGATGTGGGGTGCACGTTCGTTTGGATAATATGGGGTGTGTACGATGTTGTTCACCAAATCTGGGTCTGGTGGGGTCATACCATCGTCACTTGGTGGTGTATCTGGAAATGTTGGTGGATCGTTATCCATGGCGATGTCATCAAATTCTTCGCCACTACAGTTGAATCCTAGATCAATGGCTCTGTACTGGTAGCCCAATAAGTGTTGTTCCACGGCAGTTCGGGGAACGCAAAGCCATTCGGCCAATACGGTTCCATAGAGATCTCTAAAATCCATGGTATATTCCAGGTTACCTCTATTGTTAGGTTCATCAAGGGATGGGTGGTCACCAACAAAGGCACTTCCATTCAATCCAGAACCGAAGAAAAGGGTAGGAGCGGCTTTTCCGTGGTCGGTTCCGTTGGAACCGTTTTCGAAGATTCTTCGACCAAACTCAGAAAAGGTCATACTCAATACTTTATCGTCTTGTTCGGTACAGGCCAAATCGTCATAAAAATTTTGAATAGCGATAGAAAGATTGGACATCAATCGCTCGTGAACAATGGGCTGGTTACCGTGGGTATCAAATCCTCCAATGGAAATCATGTAGACTTTGGTTCCCAAATTTCCTTTGATCAATTTGGCCAAAAGTTCCAATTGTCTGGCAAAACCGTTGTCCTGATATTCAACACACTGCAAGGCGTTACCACGCTCATAAGCTTCATGGATTTTTCCGGCATATTCATACGTGGTGTTGGCCACCCCTCGCAAGAATCGCAATTGATCACCGTACATACAGTTATCAAAGGGTGCGGTTTCTATGTCATAAAACAGTCCGGTTTCTGCAATTTGTTGCAATTGATCCACATTGTTGGTGACAAATGCGTAGTTGGTCTCATTTCCTTGGAAAACCAAGTTGGCCAAGTTTCCAATTTGGATGGCTGCAGGGGATTCTGGCGGATTGATTAAATAATCAGGGTAGATGTTTTCGAAGTGTCTACCCATCCAACCGGTAGGCTCACCGCTGAAACCAGTGGTGTTCAAATCGGTATTGGCAAAAATATCGGACCCTGTAAAGTGGGACAGACTTTGGTTGTCGTACCCTACACCGTGAACGGCTTTGAACTGTCCTTCGCCCCATAGTGGTTCCAAGGAGCCCATGTAGGTGGGGACACCAAAATCATCGGTAAGTTTTAGGATTTTACTTTCGGGAATATAAATGTTGGGCCTTGCGTTGGCATAAGTATCATATTGTTGAATCGGGATAACCGTACTCAATCCGTCATTTCCTCCCGATAGTCTGATGAGAATCAGAATATTATCGGTTTCAGCAGCGGCAATGGCAGCTGTAAGAGGGGATGGGGCGGAGGCTGAGATAAAATGGCTTCCCAAGAACATGGATCCCGAACCAGCAATTCCCAATGCTTGGATAAAGGATCTTCTGCTCCAATTTTTATGTTCCAAATCATGGCCTTCGTGTTCTAGACCTTTGTGTGGAGATGTATGGTGGGTGTGGTGATTATCGCACATGGTGATGGGGTTATTTAAGTTGAAATTCGGGTTCTCTGGACAAATGGCGCAGTAGCAAGAAAACTTGCGATGGTCCTGTTTCCCATCCAAGTAGGGTCCATGAAGGGGTTGTGCCTCCTTCGTAATAATTGACATCGACGTCGCTTCTAAAGGCAACATAGGCTCGGTCGTAATCTGCATCAGTCAATAATCCTTTTGGGGTAAAAAAGTCGATGATAGGCCTAGCTACCTCATCTGGATTATTGCTTGTCTGTCCAGCGGTACCGGATAATGACAATCCTAAATCTCTAAATTGTTCCGCATTGTTTTGGTAAAATCTTTCCAAATACATTTCTGCGGTCAACCAACGACCAATAATAAAATTGGTATTGATCCACTGGCGGTCTCGTTGCCAGCCCGCAACATCGTAAGGGTCAAAAAGTTCCTGACCAATAAGTGCGGCGGAATCTATAATATTGATGACAGTGGTGTCATCGTAGGTAAAGCCCGTTTCTTTGACCATATGTAAGTAAAGGTCAAACGGACTTTTAATGATAACCCCAATTGCCGTTTCGTCAAAAAAGTGTTGACTTTTTAAAAGTTGACGTAGAACCGGGGCGATTTCAAAATTGTTGGAAATAAAAGTCTGTGCCATGCCATCAATGATTTCAAGGGCATTTCCACCTTCTTCACCAGATGAATCGGGGTGCACATAATATTCATATAGTTTTTTGCAAATAAAACCAGCAACTTCATTGGCTCTCTCATTGAATAAGATGTCAATGACATTATCATAGTTCCAATTACCCGTCTGACCCAAAATGGTCTTGCTATCGGTATTAAAATCTTCTGGATTGAAGGTCACCTGGGTACAACCCTCTTCGCCTCTTTCGGTATAACCAGAAATGGCCTTGGCAGTTTCTATGATATCCTGCTCGGTGTATCCGTTGCCTTCTCCCAAAGTAAATAGCTCGTAAAGCTCACGGGCATAGTTTTCGTTGGGATTGTTTCCTCGGTTACGGACACCATCCAAATAATATAGCATGGCGCTGGTAAGACCAATTTCATGCACAAAGGTTTTAAAATTTCCTAGGGCATTTCGTTGCAGACAATTGATGTAGTAATACAAAAACTGATTGCAGTTATATACGTCCAATTCCGTTACAAAGTGGTTGCTCCAAAAGAAGCTCAACCGGTCTCGCACACTATTGTCCAAGAGCGAGTTCCCGTAAGCGGTCCTGAACTCCTCCAGCTGGGCACGTCTCATTTGTCCGGCCAAATCGTCATCCGCAGGATAATTGGAATTGTTCCAATCGGCCCAAGCAGGGGCAGGAACAACGGGAGCCGTGAGGGCTTGATCTATTAAACTGTCAACAAGAGCACCGGCTGTTTGTCCAACAGCGGCATTAATGGTCTGTACTGAGGCACTAAAACCAAGCCTCCTATACAAGTGGGCTGCACGTAACTCGTCCAAGGGAACAGTATACGGCGCCAACGTTGAGGAATTACAATTAATGAAGTATTCCATAGCAATGTCTGGCGTTAATTAGGTACATAGTTTTGGGGCAACTATATGTTTAGCTAACGTTGGGCGTGGTTCAATTCAGCCAACAAATTACAATCTAAACGCTTTAATCACTGTGAACTACCAAATTTTTCGATGAACTGCACCTTTTTTTCAATATTTTTCCAGAGCGATGGGAAAACACAACGAATTTGGAAAGCAGGGAGAACAACTTGCAGTGGAGTTTTTAGTAGGTGAAGGGTATCAAATATGCACCCGAAATTACCGCTTTGCAAAGGCGGAAATTGATATCATTGCCAGACATGGCGAAACCTTGGCAGTTATAGAGGTAAAGTCAAGAAATATGGGGTTCCTGGAAGATATGACGGCCACTATTAATCCTAAAAAGCAACGACTTTTAATACAGGCAGCCGATCAGTATGTTCAGGAAATGGATTTGGATGTTGAGGTTCGGTTTGATGTGATAACCGTTATTAAAAAAGGAGCGAATTTTGAAATTGACCATCTAAAAAATGCATTTTATTTTTTCTAACCATTTGTTTGTTTTGTAACAATATGTTATTTTTGTCGCAAACCAAACCAAAATGAAAACGATTTCCGCTGTAGTTGAGCACTACATTAAAAAGAAGCCTTTCCTGCAAACTGCTCTAGCTCAGGGTATTATTAACCTTACTTCTTTATCTCGACAGATTAAACCAGAAATAGCCGATGCTTTGGGTAAAGATGTTAAAGATGGGGCCATTGTTATGGCACTAAAGCGTCTTTCAGACGATTTGGAGTTCAGGGCTACGCACAGAATTGTAAAAGTGCTCAAGAATATTGGGGAAATCACCGTGCGATCTAACCTAACGGATTACACTTTTTTGGCTTCCGATACCATTCTTCAGCAACAGGCGCGTTTGTTGGAAGAGGTCAACGATAATCAAGATGTGTTTTATACCTCTTCCCGCGGTGTCAATGAGATCAACATTGTGATCAGCAATATTATGGATGGGGTAGTGGAAAAATACTTCAAGCACGAACGCTGCACCCAAAAAGCGGAAGGTTTATCCTCCATTACTGTAAAGCTTCCTGCTGAAAACGTATCCGTACCTGGAATTTATTATTTCATTTTCCAACGCTTGGCCTGGGAGGGCATTGTGCTTTACGAAGTAATTTCTACCACAAACGAGTTTACCATCTTGGTAAATGAGGAGCAGGTTGATGTGGCTTTCAAGACCATTAAGGACCTAAAATTATTGTAGGCTTTCCTTCTTTCTCTCCGTCTTAGACTAAAACGGCCTCAAAATCGTTTAAGAAAAAGACACTTTTGGAAGAATGACCAAAAAAAGAATCTTATTCGGCGTATTGGCACTTTTGGTGCTTTACTTGTGCTATCTGGCCTATATTTTCATCCTTTCCCCAAAGACCAATCTGCAATCCATTTATCTTATCCCGAAGGATGCTGTTTTTGTGGTGGAATCGGAACAACCGGTGGAAAGCTGGAAAAAAATCAGTGAAAGTGAAGGGTGGCACCATCTTCAGGGGAACGATTATTTCGCAGAGCTGACCGAGAATATTCAAAAGGTTGATACGGTCTTCCAGAACAACCATAACCTTTTTGAATTTTTTGATGGACGCTCCCTGTTCATTTCCATCCACATGATATCCCCAAAGGATTATGGGATTTTTTATGTGCTGGATTTAAAACGGATTGCCAAACTACAACTGCTCAATAGCTATCTCAATACCCTGCTTAATGAAGATTATGTCTTGAGCAAGCGTACGTATCACCACCACGAAATTTTGGAAGTACACGACCGAAAAAGTAAGGAGACCATGCATTTGGCTTTTATCAAGAACCAATTGGTGGCATCGTATACCCATACCTTGGTGGAAGCTTCCATAGATCAATACCAAGAACCGGTCATTGGGCGGAACCTCAATTTTATTGAAATCAACCAAAAGGTGGGGCATGAGGATTTGTTCCGGATGTACGTGCAGTACAATTATATTGATGACTACATCAAACGGTTTACGGACCAACCTTCCGATTGGGTAAAACGCGCCAGTGAAAATTTCCTCTTCTCTGGTTTTTATTTTGATTTGGAGGAGAACAGTACCTTGGTGGCCAATGGGTTCACCAATATAAGTTCAGTCAATGAAAATTATTTGGAGGCTTTGCAAAAGTCGGGAACAGCAGAGCGGACCATTCCACAGATAGCGCCAAAACGGACCGCGCTTTATATTAGTTATGGGTTTGATAGCTTCGCTGAGTTCTATCGAAATTTTGAAGTGGTCCAGCAGAACGACCCCAAACAGTTTGAAAACTACCAAGCTGGGATTGAAAAAGTTGAGAAGTCCCTGAAAATAGATGTCAAGGAAAACTTTGTCAATTGGATTGGGGATGAAGTAGCCCTTTTGCAGATTCAGTCCCATATTTCCAAAGGAAAGAATGATATGGCTTTGGTACTAAAGGTCAACGATACGGAAAAGGCCGAAGAAAATTTGGATTTTGTGCTGGAACAAATCCGGAAAAAGACTCCGGTGAAATTCAAAGCGGTCAATTATAAAGAGCATGAAATCAACTTTCTGTCCATAAAAGGATTTTTTAAAATGTTGCTGGGGAATCGGTTTGAGGAGTTTGACAAACCCTATTTCACTCAAATTAAGGATTATGTGGTCTTCAGTGACAATCCCAACACCCTAAAAAGTATTATTGATGATGTGGTGGATGGCGAAACGCTGTCTACCTCTGAAGCGTTTAAAAAATTCAATGCTCGTTTTGAATCGGAATCTACGGTGTTTGTCTACAGCAACATTCCAGTGTTGTATAATAACATGTATGCCTTGGCCGATGCCACCACCAAACAAAAAATGCGGAAGAATAAGGACTTTATCATTTGCTTTCCCCAAGTTGGGTTTCAACTTACCCCAGAGGATAATTTGTTTGAAAGTCGATTGGTGCTCAACTATCAAAATGTGGAGGAGGTAAAGAAGAATGCACAGTTCGAAGAAAATAACCAAACAGCAAAATCCAATACCCAAAACCCAACACCTGAAGAAATCACTGATGCCGTTTTCAACCTTAGACCCATTTATCCCACGGATCTAAATGCAAAATCTTTTAGTAGAAACTATGCCAGTGGCTCACTACGGTTTGAAGTTGATTTAAAGGATGGGCTAAAACATGGCCGCTACACGGAGTATTATTCAGATGGTTCGGAAAAAATAACGGGCCGTTTTCGAGATGATGAACAGGTGGGCACATGGCGCTACTATGATACCGACGGAAAAATGGTGCTAAGAAAGCGGTTTTGATGTACCCCTGAAATCAGGATGTCCCATGCAAACTTTCTTGGGAAGATTCCAAATACAATCGTTAACTTCAGGCGATTTTAAAGTACATCCTCATGAAGCATCTTTCCCAACCCTTTTTTCTACTGCTCTTTCTTTTTAGTCTGAATTTGTCGATGGCCCAGGTATCCTACTTTCCCATCCGTTTTGAAGCTTGGCGAATGGCGGAGAAAAGTCAATTTAAGTACAATGAAAAGCAACTAAGTTCAGCCATTGATTTTGCCCAAAATAATGAATATTCCGGCTCACGCGATTTGCGTCAGGCCATATTGGAAGGCTTCAAGCAGGAACCGTTTCACGAAATTTTGGGTCCAACAAAAAAACGGGGCGGTCCAGCGGGGATGATTATCAAGGATGGATATCTTCTGGCTTCTTGGGGTGATACCAAACGGGTGGATATGACCTTTAGCGTCACCAAAAGCTTTTTGTCAACCATGGCCGCATTGGCCGAAGACCAAGGCCTGATTCAAAATGTTACGGATAAGGTTGGGGATTATATTTGGGACGGTACGTTTGATGGCGCCCATAATTCCAAAATAACCTGGGAGCATTTGTTGCAGCAAAACTCGGACTGGTCCGGAGAACTTTGGGGAGGCAAGGATTGGGCTGATCGCCCACCTAGCGAAGGCGGTTTGGACGATTGGAAATTCCGAACTCTCAACGAACCCGGAACGGTGATGGAATATAATGATGTACGGGTGAATGTATTGGCGTATTCCCTCACCCATGTATGGCGCAAGCCACTTCCCATGGTGTTACGGGAGCAAATTATGGATAAAATTGAAGCCAGCTCAACGTGGCGGTGGTACGGGTATGACCATGCTTGGACCGTAATCGATGGGCTGAAAATGAAATCCGTGACGGGCGGAGGTCACTCGGGAGCAGGTTTGTTTATCTCTACAGAAGATATGGCCCGTTTTGGTTTGTTGTTCCTCAACAATGGAAAATGGAGGGAGCAACAATTGGTGAGTGAGGATTGGATTGAAAAAGCAACACAACCGTCGGTGCCCAATGTGAACTATGGCTATATGTGGTGGTTGAATCAAAGAGGACCCCGACATTGGGAAGATGTGCCCGACCATGTATTTTACGCAGCTGGATTTGGAGGTAACTTCATTGTGGTGGACCAAAAAAGTGGGTTGCTCATCGTAACTCGCTGGCTGGAACCCTCACAGATTGGGGAGTTTGTCAAGCAGGTATATGAGGCTTTTTGATTTAATGTCATTCCGTGCTTGACACGGAATCTCATTTTTTTTGATTGATTATTGAATATAAGGAACTGCCAAGCAAACCAATGATAAAAACCACAACTATGAAGTTGTGTGTGAAAAAAAGAAAATTGGCAGATCTAGATTTGGGCTTAATATTATCAGTGTTAAAAATATTTATCACGTATGGTAATATTCTCGAATAAGTCCAAAAGTTTTCCTGCTTTTCAATCTCATGGTTCAAACTGGAAAAATCACTCAATTTATTTTCTAAGATTTGTTTTTCTAGAGATAGAAAATTAAAAAGAGAGCCTTTTATTGTATCCTGCACAGAGCCAACATATTCTACTATGTCTTTTTTATGTATTCCATCTATATTGTAGATATAAATCAATCTTTCATATTTTAATCCAGTACCTGGAGGACCTTTTTCGAATTCATTTATACGACCAATAAATAAGAAATTGTTTAAGCGATATATTTGGTTTGAATTATAAATTTCGGAAAGCTTCAAATATAGATTCTCATTACCATCACTTAAAAGTTCTTTAATTAGTTCAAGTCTTTTCTCTATTTCATTTGGTTTTAGATTGCTTCTTATATCATTCAAAGCATTATCCTTTTCAATGTTTTTAATATAATTGTCAAATTCAAATGACTTGCTGTCTTTTTTTAGTTGAGATAAATAGAATAAAGGAAAGATAACAATATGAATCAGGATAAATAATGCTGAAATTTTAATCAAATTATCAAGCGGACGCTTTTTTGTCTTGAGAAAAAAAAGAGATAAAGAAATACTTAGAAAGAATAATAGCAAAAGTTGATTTAGTTTAAAAACTAAGACAACCACTAGCAAAATTATGGACACAGCCAAAAAGAACAGAAACCTCATTTTGTTGACCTTGATGTAAATCTAGGAAAATCGAGTTGACTATACTAATTCTACTTGGCTATAAGTTGTTGATTGCTAAACGGCTCCAAAACCTTTAACGCCTTTTCCACACCGGTAACTCGGTCAAAAACCAATAATAATCGCAATCCGTTTCGGGTTTGCTTTTCCTTGAGTTTGGCTTGTTGTGGATGTCTTTGAACATACTGGAGGACTTGGGTGAATACGGGGCTTTGGTAGAAATCCGATTGTTGGTCGGCGATGAAGTACCCAATAAATTTGCCTTGCTTTAAGACCACTTTCTCCAGGCCAATATGAGTGGCAATCCATTTGATTCGCACCGAATTGAGTAAGTCTTCGGCTTCTTCGGGGAGTTCACCAAAGCGGTCCATCAGTTCCGCTTCGTATTTTTGGAGTCCTTCCTCATCTTTTACATCATTGAGTTGGGTGTAAAGATTCAAGCGTTCGGTAATGTTGTTGATGTAGTGGTCTGGAAAGAGCAACTCAAAATCCGTATCCAACTGTAGCTCCTTCACATAGGTTTTTTCCTTGCCGGATTCCACTTCATCATACAACTCCTTGAATTCATTTTCCTTGAGCTCTTCAATGGCCTCGGCCAATATTTTTTGATAGGTCTCAAACCCTATTTCGTTGATAAATCCACTCTGCTCTCCACCCAACAAATCCCCTGCTCCTCGAATTTCCAAATCCTTCATGGCGATGTTGAATCCACTGCCCAAATCGGTAAATTGCTCCAATGCTTCAATACGTTTTCGGGCATCAGGGGTCATTACCTCGTAAGGTGGCGTGATGAAAAAGCAGAAGGCTTTTTTGTTGCTTCGGCCCACACGGCCCCGCATCTGGTGCAAGTCACTCAACCCAAAATTATTGGCATTGTTTATGAAAATGGTGTTGGCGTTGGTTACATCCAGGCCACTTTCCACAATGGTGGTGGAAACTAAAACATCAAACTCCCCATTCATAAAGGCGAGCATGAGTTGTTCCAGTTTTTTGCCTTCCATCTGCCCATGCCCAATCCCGATTTTGGCATCGGGAACCAAACGTTGGATCATTCCGGCCACTTCCTTAATGTTTTCAATACGATTGTGGATGAAGAACACCTGTCCACCCCGCTGAATTTCATAGGAAACTGCATCACGAATAATCTCTTCATTAAATCGAATCACCTGACTCTCGATAGGGTAGCGGTTAGGTGGCGGAGTGTTGATGACCGAAAGGTCGCGGGCCGCCATCAAACTAAATTGTAGGGTACGTGGAATAGGTGTGGCAGTCAAGGTGAGCACATCCACATTTTCCTTGATGGAACGTAGTTTTTCTTTTACCGAAACCCCGAATTTTTGCTCTTCATCCACAATTAGCAGACCCAAATCCTTGAACTGCACATTTTTGTTCACCAATTGATGGGTTCCGATGATGATATCAATTTTCCCGGCGGCCAATCGTTCCAATACATCCTTTTTCTCCTTTGCTGTCCTAAACCGATTGAGGTAGTCCACACTTACTGGCATATCTTTTAATCGCTCCTTAAAAGTTCGGTTGTGTTGAAAGGCCAAAATGGTGGTAGGGACCAAAACGGCCACTTGTTTGCCATTGTCCACGGCCTTAAATGCAGCCCGAATGGCCACTTCCGTTTTTCCAAAGCCTACATCGCCACAAATAAGGCGGTCCATGGGGCGCTCGCTTTCCATGTCCTTTTTCACGTCTTGGGTAGACTTTTCTTGATCCAAAGTGTCCTCATAGATAAATGAAGCCTCCAACTCATGCTGCAAATAACTGTCCGGAGCAGATTGAAACCCTTTTTCCAAACGGCGCTTGGCATAGACTTGAATGAGGTCGAACGCAATTTTTTTGACTCGACTCTTGGTCTTTTGCTTTAAGTTTTTCCAAGCGGCAGAACCCAGTTTATAGATTTTGGGAGGAGCCCCGTCCTTGCCATTGTATTTGGAAATTTTGTGAAGGGAGTGGATGCTCACATACAAAATGTCACGGTCACCGTAGATGAGCTTAATGGCTTCCTGCTTTTTACCCTCCACATCAATTTTTTGAAGCCCACCGAACTTACCAATACCATGATCAATGTGCGTCACATAGTCTCCAATTTCTAGCTTATTGAGTTCCTTAAGGGTGATGGCCTGCTTTTTGGCGTAGCCATTTTTTAAATGGAATTTATGGTACCGTTCAAAGATTTGATGGTCGGTATAACATGCCAGTTTTAAATCCAAATCGATGAAACCCTGATAAAGCGGGAAAACCAAAGTTTGGTAATGCACCGTTTGGTCCACTTCATCAAAAATGTCATGAAAACGCTTGGCCTGTTGTTCTGTGGAACAGAAAATATAATTGGTAAAACCT
Source organism: Flagellimonas iocasae (assembly GCF_042682725.1). Classification (NCBI taxonomy): domain Bacteria; kingdom Pseudomonadati; phylum Bacteroidota; class Flavobacteriia; order Flavobacteriales; family Flavobacteriaceae; genus Flagellimonas; species Flagellimonas iocasae. The sequence goes on from NZ_JBHUHU010000003.1 coordinate 1,137,285, forward strand.
GCTTCGCGATTTTCATTGAGGTTTTCTATGAGCAGGTCGAATTTTTTGTTGAAAGAGGGTTGAGGTTTGGTATTGAATGTCACATCGAGCGCAGTCGAGATATCAGTATTGCCGCTATTGATTTCAACCAGTGAAAAATCCTCCAACTGCAATTTCAGCAAAGCTGAATCCACAAAAAGTTCTTTGGGTTCCGCATGTTTGATTTCTTTGCTGAGTTTGGCAAAACTTTCTTCGGCTTTTGCAAAAAAGGAATCAATACGGTCGTAGATTAAAGCGGGATTCTTGGCAAAAACCAACGTTTTGGGTGAAATGTATTTTAGAAAGCTCTCTCGGGATTCCTCCAAAAATTTGTTCTCCACATTGGGAATGATGGTAATCTTCTTCACCTTTTCGGTGGAGAGCTGGGTTTCTACATCAAAGGTTCGGATGCTATCCACTTCGTCCCCAAAAAATTCGATACGGTAGGGTTCATCATGCGAAAAGGAAAACACATCCACAATTCCCCCACGAACGGAAAATTCCCCAGGTTCTGTAACAAAATCCACCCGTTTGAACTGGTATTCAAAAAGCACTTCATTCAGAAAATCCAAGGAAAGGGTGTCCTCCAATCTTATTTTGAGTGTGTTTTTGTCCAACTCCTTTCGGGTGACCACTTTTTCAAAAAGCGCATCGGGATAGGTAACAATGACCGCCGGTTTTTTTCGTGAGTTGATGCGGTTCAGCACTTCGGCACGGAGCAACACATTGGCATTGTCGGTTTCCTCAATCTGATAAGGCCTTCGGTAACTTCCAGGATAGAACAACACATCATGCTCACCAATCAATTGTTCCAAATCGTTCAAATAATAGGCAGCCTCTTCTTTATCATTGAGAATCAATAAAAAAGGGCTTTCTACTGAAGCAAATGTCTCCGAAATCACAAAGGAAAGGGATGAACCTATCAGTCCCTTAAGATTGATTTTGGTATTGGTATTTTGAGACTGGGCAATGGTTTCCTTCAGTTTCCTGAGAGACGGAGACTGTGCAAAGCGTTGGGAAATGGGGGTTTTGGTCAATCCAAAAACTTTGCGACAAAGATAAACTGAAGAACCAATTTGGACAAGGGCCGATTTAAACTTTTACGACGGTATCTTCCACAATGGCATAAACCTCATCATCTTTAGAAGGATTTAGGGCATGGGTGCCAGTAAATTCCCCAAAAGCGGGCAATATCATCTGAGACTTACTTTTAAAAAAGCAAGGTAGTCGAAGTTTCTGTCGTCCAAAACCATGAAGTTTTACCGCGGGGTGAATATGTCCACAAAACGTAAAAAAATCTTTGCGTTCCTCTGGGTGATGTGTCAAAAGAAAATCATCGATGATGAGTTCGGGTAAAATTTCAATTTTGAGCTGCCGGTATTTTTCGGGGTCGATGATGTCATGGTTACCGGACACCAAAATAATCTCGGCGGGTGTTTTGGCCACCCAATTTTCAAACAATTCCCATTCTTTGTTTAGGGAAGAATGGAACAGATCACCCAAAAAACAAATTTGAAAGGGTTGAAAATCCGCCACGATTTTATCCAACAACACAAAATTTTTATGGATGGCCTTTCTGGGCACAGCAGCCCCAAATTTTCTAAAATGGGAGACTTTGCCTAAATGCACATCGCTGATGAGGAGCATGGATTTTTCTGCCCAAAACAGGCCGCCTAAAGGGTGCAATACAAATTCCTGATGCTTTATGTGAATGTTTTGGGTCACGATGGTTTGTTGGTACAAATTTAGTGTTATTGTCATTTTGAACCGAGCAAAGTGAGTGTGAGAAATCTGGTATCGGTTGAGATTTCTCAATCGTCGCTTCACTCCTCATTTCGAAATGACAAGAATATGACCCTTGTCATCGAGAAAGCTTGGCTGTCATTCTTTTGATGCGATCCGCTAGTTTTTCATTGGATAATTTCTCCCTTAGCCTATCGGTGATGATTGGAAATGAGAACGGAGTAGGTTGATTGCATTGCTTCCAAACGATTTCCTGTTGGGCGATGCGTTCCAGGGCCAAGCGCAAACGACCTTCTTCCAATTGATGCTCAAAAGTTTCGGTATAGGCTTGTTGGTAGAGGAGATTGTCGTCCTCAAAATCCTTGAATACGTCAAACAAAAGCTCGGAACTGCTTTGTAGGTGTTTCATTTTCACCCCTTTTTCGGGATAACCGGTAAATACCATACCGCTGATAACGGCTATGTCCCGGAATTTTCGTCGGGCCATTTCGTTGGAGTTCAAACTTTTTTGAAGGTCGGAAAGCATGTATTCGGAAGTGAACAAATTATTGTCCAAAATAGATTGGATATCGATGGGTTTGTCTGAGAGCAACTCAAAACCATAGTCATTAAAGGCGAGGGAACAGGTAATCGGCGTCAGCAAACTAATTCGATAGGCCAAAAGACTACTCATGCCTTCATGGATGGCCCTTCCCTCAAACGGATAAAAAATATGGTGATGACCGTCGTTGGTCTCGAAAGTCTCAATAAGGAATTGGTTGGGGAGCGGGACACTACTTTCTTCCCGTTGCTTTGCAAACATGGGAGCTAAGGATTGGATTTCCTTGGATTGTTTTGAAAAAGGGATTTCGGCCGTGTACAATTCTTGACGAAGGAGTTCAGACATTTTTGCTGAAAAACTGAGTCGGCCACCCATCCAACTGGGTACTTTATTGGTACGTTTGGAGGAATTCCGAACATGAGCGGACATACCTTTTATCCGAATGAACTCCAAATTTCTACCCGCAAAGGTGAACACATCCCCAGGACTCAATTTGGAAATAAAATACTCCTCAATGGAACCAATGTACCCTCCTTTTTGGTAGCGAACATGAATGGTGGCATCCCCCACAATAGTCCCAATTTGAAATCGGTGTCGCATGGCAACCGCCCTGCTGTTCACCTTGAATCTTCCATCATCCTCAACTTCCACTTTTTTGTATTCATCATACGTTTTTAAGCTTTGACTGCCCATCACCAAAAAATTGAGCAGCCATTGCCATTGCTCATCGCTTATGGCTTGGTAGCAGAAGGTCTGTTTGATTTCTGGATAGATTTCCTCGGGGAAAAAACCATCGGAAACCGCTAAAGTGGTCAAGTATTGAATAAGCACATCAAAACTGTTCAAATAGGGAATGCGGTCTTCAACGGCGCTGTTCAAAACGGCTTTTTGCATGGCCGAGGCCTCAATGAGCTCCATGGCATGGGTAGGCAAAAAGTAAATGACACTTTCTTTTCCGGGGCGATGCCCACTGCGGCCAGCACGTTGTAAAAATCGGGCTACGCCTTTGGGGCCTCCAATCTGAACCACTGTTTCCACTGGGGCAAAATCCACACCCAAATCCAGGCTTGAGGTACAGACCACCGCTTTTAAACTTTCATTCCGGATGGCCTGCTCCACCCAAAGTCGGGTTTCTTTGTTGATGCTGCCATGGTGCATGGCGATTTCCCCAGCAAACTCGGGATATTTTTCCAATAGTTGCCGGAACCAGATTTCGCATTGACTTCGGGTATTGGTGAAAAGTAATGTGGTTTTACTGTTATTGATGATGGGTACCACTTCATCCAACAAATGCAGTCCCAAATGACCTCGCCATGGGAAGGTTTCCATTTCTTTTGGGATGATACTTTTGACGGTTATTATTTTATTGAGGTTGGCTTTTACCAAAATTGAATTTTCCAATTCTGCGGACGTTGGTCCCAACAAGACCTCCCGGGCCTGTTCCAAGTTGCCAATGGTGGCTGAGATGCCCCAAATCCGAAGATTTTTGCAAACCGATTTTAGTCGGGATAGGCCCAGCTCCATCTGGACCCCCCTTTTGGTGCCTAAAAGTTCGTGCCATTCATCAACCACAATTGCGGAACAATCCTTAAAAAGTTTGTCATACCCTTTTGAGGAAAGCAACAATTGTAAACTTTCTGGGGTAGTGATTAAAAGGTCGGGCATGGTGGTTTTTTGTCTCGCCCGTTCTTTGGTTGAAGTGTCCCCGGTACGAATTCCCACCGTCATCTGCGTCCCCAAATCTTGTGTGATTCGCTCCGCGGATTGTTTGATTTCTTGGGAAAGTGCCCGGAGGGGGGTAATCCAAATTGCTTTCAGACCTTTCTTGTGTTTGGTTTTGTAGTCTGGGTGGTTTTTGATGTAATTCAACACAATGGGAAACCAAAGGGCGTAGGTTTTCCCGCTACCGGTGGGAGCGTTCAGTAACCCATGTTTTCCATCCAAAAAAGCCTTCCACGTCTCTTTTTGAAACGGAAAGGGTTCCCAGTTTTGTTGGTGAAACCAATTTTCAGCAATTTGAAAAAGTTCAGACTCTTTTGATGGCATTGTACGATTGATGATACAGCGAATTGAAAAGTACGAATTTCTTTTGGTGCTATTTTACCTGCTTTTTTTGCGATAAGATTTATATTTGTGCCACAAAATTTGAGATATGCCGATTCTAGATCTATACGAGCACGGAGACCACAGGAAAAACTTGGCCCACTTTGCCACTTTGGCCAGTTTGGCTGCCATTGATGGAGAGATCAATCCTAATGAAAAAGCCATTTTGGAAAAGTTCGCCTTTAAATTGAACATTTCTGAAGAGGAATTCAAAGAGGTCATGAAAAAGGAGAACAAATATCCTATTGAGACTCCCCACAGTGGTGAAAAACGTTACAAAAGGCTTTTCGAATTTTTCCAAATCATTTTCTCAGACCATGAAATTGATGCTGAAGAGCGTGTCATGGTTGAGAAGTATGCAATTGGTTTAGGTTTTCCTCCAAAAATGGCTTCGCAGATCATTGATAAGTCGATTGCCATCTTCACGGGAAGAATCGATTTTGAGGATTATCACGAAATCGTGACACGCAAGGAGAGCTAAGAATTGGCGTTGGCCATAAATTCCTCGACTTTTTCCACCATTTTTTTACTTCCGCAGAAAAACGGAACTCGTTCGTGCAGTTCAGTTGGCTGAATGTCCATGATGCGTTGAAAGCCATTACTGGCTTTTCCATTGGCCTGTTCGGCCAAAAAAGCCATCGGGTTGCACTCGTACAGTAACCGCAGTTTTCCATTTTGCGCCACACTGCTTTTAGGGTACATGTAGATTCCACCCTTGATCATGTTGCGGTGAAAATCGGACACCAAAGAGCCAATATAGCGAGAGGTATAGGGTCGGTCACCTTCCTCTTTTTGGCAATATTTGATATAGTCCTTCACTCCCTGTGGAAAATGGATGTAGTTCCCTTCATTTACGGAGTATATTTTACCTGTTTCCGGGAATTCCATTTTGGGATGCGATAAATAAAATGTTCCCAAAGCGGGATTCAGGGTAAAGCCATTTACACCATCACCCGTGGTGTAAACCAGCATAGTGGAGGTTCCGTAAATGATGTATCCGGCGGCAATCTGATTTTTTCCGGGTTGCAAAAAATCTTCCAGAGTAACCGGGGTGCCCACGGGAGTGACCCTTCGGTAGATGGAAAAAATGGTTCCTACGGAAACATTCACATCAATATTGGAAGATCCGTCCAACGGGTCAATAAGAACCACATATTTATTTTGGTGCTGTTTGTCAAAACTGTTGATACTGATAAAATCATCTTCCTCTTCGGAGGCGATACCACAGACAATTTCCCTGTTTTTTAAGGTTTCAATGAATTTCTCGTTGGCCAGCACATCCAACTTTTGTTGATTTTCCCCTTGGATATTTTTTTCGCCAGCAGCGCCAATTATGTCTACCAGACCTGCTTTGTTCACCTCGTGATTGACTACTTTGGCGGCCAAACGAAGCCCATTGAGCAAACGGGAAAGTTCACCAGAGGTATATTGAAATGAATTTTGATTGGCGATGATGAATTCACCTAAAGTTCGGTGCTGTTGCTCAAACATGGAATACTGTTTTATTTACGGACAAATATCGGGCATTTTGTGAATCTAAAACGTTTTCGTAAGGCTAAAGTTTTAGATATTTATAACTTTGAGTTTTATTTGTAACAATATGGAGTATGTAATACGAGATGCCAAGAAAGAAGATATGGGTCAAGTTTTGGCCTTGGTACAAGAATTGGCGGATTTTGAAAAGGAACCTGATGCCGTTGAAATTTCCAAAGAAGATTTGGAAAAAGATGGTTTTGGCGCCGATAAACAATTCCATTGTTTTGTTGCAGAGGTAGGAAATGAAATCGTGGGCATTGCGTTGGTATATCCCCGATACTCAACATGGAAAGGACCTGCAATTCATTTAGAAGACCTTATTGTGGCAGAGCGGATGCGAGGCAGTGGCCTTGGAACCGCATTGCTGGATGAAGTCATAAAATATGGCCATGGCTTAGGTGTACGCAGAATCTGCTGGGAGGTGTTGGACTGGAATGAGCCCGCCATCGAATTCTATGAAAAAAAGGGTGCTAAGGTGCTCCGGGATTGGGATGTGGTTCAGATGGATGAACAAGGAATCAAAAATTATATAGATAGTTTAAACTAATATTTACAAGTAAATTACTGAATGAGAGTATTTAAGTTTGGTGGGGCATCAGTAAAGGATGCCGATGCTGTTAGGAATGTGGTAAAAGTGTTGCAGGAAGTTGGCCATAAAGATACCCTAGTGGTGATATCGGCCATGGGAAAGACCACCAATGCCATGGAAATTGTGGTGGAATCCTATTTTAAAGATAAAAGTTCCATTTCTTCGGCCTTGCAAGAGGTCATTGATTACCATAATGGAATTCTATCCAATTTGTTCGAAAATCCCAAGCACCCCATCTATGATCGGGTAAAATTGCTTTTTGAAGAGGTTAAAGGCTTTTTAACGTGGAACAAATCACCCAAATACGCCTTTGTGTATGATCAGGTGGTTGGGTATGGAGAGTTGGTGTCCACCACCATTATCAGTGCTTATTTGAACGAAATAGGCATTTCAAACACGTGGTTGGATGTTCGGAATTTGATTAAAACCGACAATAATTATCGTGATGCACAAATCAATTGGGACAGAACGCAGGCCGAGGTTTCCGCCAGAGTGGATATGTCCAAATTGAATATCACCCAAGGTTTTTTAGGAAGTGATGATAATAACTTTACTACCACTTTGGGTAGAGAGGGTTCCGATTATACCGCAGCTATTTTGGCGTATTGCCTAAATGCTGAGTCGGTCACCATTTGGAAGGATGTTCCCGGAGTATTGAATGCCGACCCGCGAAACTTCAAGGAGACCTTGTTATTGGAACAGATTTCGTATCGCGAAGCGATAGAATTGGCTTTTTATGGTGCATCGGTAATCCACCCCAAAACCTTGCAGCCACTTCAAAGAAAGGAAATACCCCTTCATGTAAAATCTTTCCTTAACCCCAAAGATATGGGCACCACGGTAGGCAAGGGCATTGGGATTGTCCCAAAGACTCCCTGTTTTATTGTGAAAAAGAATCAAGTGCTACTGAAACTGTCTTCTTTGGACTTTTCATTTATTGTTGAAGACAACATCAGTGAGATTTTTAAGCTCTTCCATCACCACAGACTAAAGGTGGATTTGATACAAAACTCGGCCATCAGCTTTTCAGTATGCTTGGACAATAAGTTCAACGGACTTCAGCCTTTGTTGGAAGAGTTGAAGAAAAAATTCAAGGTAGTTTGCCATGAGGACGTTGCACTCTACACCATCCGCCATTTTGATGACAATGCGGTCAAATCCCTACAAAATGGGAAGTCCGTATTGGTGGAGCAACGAGGCAAGGAAACCGTGCAATTGGTTGTAAAATAAGGGATTAGATGCAACTTTTTTAGTAAGGGGGCCAATAGCCGTAATTTTCTATCTTTACAGATACCTAAACAATATAGATAGTTCATGGGGTTGGTTTCTGCTAAAGAAGTGGCTAAGGTGATTCACCTTGATAAGTATGGATTCCTGGGCACTTTTGTGGGATGGCTGCTAATGGTGGCCACCAAAATTACCACCATAAATAGATTTTACAATAAGAACAAGGAGCTTCCTGGTCCCGAGTTTTTGGATTCCATTCTTGACCATTACGAGATTGACTTTGATATTCCGGAAGAGGATTTAAAGCGATTGCCAAAAACAGGTCCTTATATCACTATCAGCAATCACCCACTTGGAGGAATTGATGGGGTCTTGCTTTTGAAATTGTTGTTGAACGAGCGCCCGGATTTTAAGATTATCGCCAATTTTTTACTGCATCGGATAGAGCCATTGAAGCCCTACATCATGCCTGTAAATCCGTTTGAGGACCATAAAGATGCCAAGAGCAGTATTATGGGTTTTAAAAACGCATTGGCCCATTTAAAGGAGGGGCACCCCTTGGGAATTTTTCCGGCGGGCGAGGTGTCGACGTACCGAGATGGGAAGTTGGTGGTTGACAAACCATGGGAAGAAGCCGCCATTAAGTTGATTCGGAAAGCTGAGGTGCCTGTTGTGCCTATTTATTTCCACGCCCGTAACAGCCGGTTGTTTTACCGATTGTCCAAAATGAACGATGTGTTTCGTACGGCCAAGTTGCCATCCGAGTTGACATCACAGAGCAGAAGACCCATTAAAGTGCGTATTGGCCAACCTATTTCAGTCAATACCCAAAATGAAGAAGAAACCTTGGAATCCTACACAGAACTGCTACGAAAGAAAACCTACCTTTTAGCCAATGTTTTTGAAAAGGAACGGTTGATTGATAAGGTTCCAACCAGCCTAAAAATTCCAAAACCGCCTAAAAAGATTGCAACGCAGGTCAGTAAAAAGGTGCTGGAAGGCGAGATTGAAAGACTTCGGGAAAAGGATTGCCGAGTTTTACAGAGTAAAAACTATGAAGTATACCTGGCCCAGCAGGGAGACATGCCCTTCTGCTTGAATGAGATTGGAAGACAGCGAGAAATTACGTTTCGGGAAGTAGGAGAGGGGACCAACAACGCTATTGATCTGGATAAGTTTGATTCCTATTACCACCATCTGTTTTTATGGGACAATGATGAAAAGACCATTGTAGGGGCCTACCGGATGGGATTGGGATCAGAAATCTTCAAAAAGTACGGCATAGATGGGTTTTACCTTCAGGATTTATTCCGATTTGAACCAGAATTGTATGGAATGATGGAGAAATCCATCGAAATGGGAAGGGCTTATATTGTCAAGGAATATCAGCAAAAACCTATGCCACTATTCTTGCTTTGGAAGGGCATCGTGCACACAACGCTTCGGCATCCAGAGCACAAATATTTGATTGGCGGTGTAAGTATCAGCAACCAGTTCTCCAACTTTTCCAAATCGTTAATGATCGAATTCATGAAGTCCAACTATTGGGATCCTTATGTGGCCCAGTACATTCGACCCAAAAAGGAGTTCAAAGTGCAATTAAAGGATGCGGACAAGGAATTTATATTTGATGAGACCCAAGCAGACTTGAACAAGTTCGATAAATTGATCAGCGAGGTGGAGCCTGGCAGTTTGCGATTGCCGGTTTTGATTAAAAAATACATCAAACAGAATGCAAAAGTGGTGGCGTTCAATGTTGATCCACTCTTCAACAATTCTGTGGATGGATTAATGTATATAAAGATAGCAGACCTTCCCGAAGACACGGTTAAACCGGTTATGGAAGAGTTTCAGGCAGAATTGGAGCGAAAAGTGGCGGAGGGTGCCACTAGCACTACAGATTTGGGAGATATTAATCCATAAGCTCTTCCCGAACAAAGTCGTGACAAAACTCCTTTATCTCATCTCGCGTGCTCACAAAAGCCTCATGGATTTCTTGATCTGAGCCTTGTACCTTGGAAGGGTCGGTAAAATTTTGATGCATTCTTCTTGCATTCTTGGCTGGTATAAAAGGGCAGTGCTCCTTGGCATGGTCGCACACAGTGATGATGTAATCCCATTCAATACCGGCATATTCATCCACATGGTTAGAGGTGTGGTGCGAAATATCCACCTTATCCTCTTTCATGATTTCAACGGCCATGGGATTAAGTCCGTGGGTCTCGATTCCAGCGCTATAAATTTTTGCCAATTTATCTTGAAAATGATTCAGATACCCATGTGCCATTTGACTTCTGCATGAGTTTCCCGTGCAAAGTACCAATACGTTTTTCATACTTCTTTTTTGAGATGATGTTTAGTCAATTCCAACGTTGTTGCTGCGTCTTTCAAATAACAGATTATCTTTCCAAACCCCATGTATTTTACCCACGCGTTCGCGCTTGCCAATATAGCGAAAACCTACTTTCTCATGTAGTTTTATGCTCGCTTTATTTTCAGGAAAAATACCAGATTGAATGGTCCAGAATCCTGCGTTTTCACTTTCTGTAATAAGTTGATCCATAAGCAATTTTCCTACGCCTTTTCCTCGACTTGAAGCACCAATGTAAACACTTACTTCACCCACACCGCCATACACACATCTACTGGACACTGGGGACAGGGCAGCCCATCCTAAAATAGTATTGCCCTCTTCCGCCACTATACGGCAAGAAGAAATATGGGCACTGTCCCAACTTTCATAGCTGGGGGCATTGGTTTCAAACGTGGCAAAACCAGTGGCTATACCTTCGCTGTAAATTTGGCTGACTTGCTCCCAATCGGAAGCCTGCATGTTGCGGATGACCATGATTTTTTAGCAACAACCGGAACCGGGGGTACAGTAAGCGGCAGCTTCTTGCTTAACTTCGGCCTTGGGTTCTACACCGCACGTTTCTTTTGCCTTACAATCTGTTTTTTGAACAGATAACTTCACGATTAATGATTGGTTATCCAGTGCATAATCACTCACAAAAAGTTGAGCGGTATGAAAGTCTTCATTGCTATACTCAAACTTGATTTCGGCCTCTTGCACCATAGGTTTAATGCGGTCTACCTTGTTGAGAATGGCCAACGCTTTGTAAACCGACATAAATTCTCTTTTATCTTTTTCTTTTGGACTTTCCCAAAGTTGGACAATGGTTTCCTTCCAGAAATCGGTTCCTGCACCACAATCCACGGAATCAATGGTGATGTTTTTAACCTCGGTAATATGATAATTGGCGCCGACCAATTTGTCCGGAGCATATTCAAAAAGCAAGCTTTTGTCTTGGTGTTGCTTTAGTACGGATAGAAATTCGGATGTTTTCATAGTTAACAGCAATTACGGTTAATATTGGAAAAGAACAGATGGAACGAATGCTGTAATTCTTCCCATCGTTCTTGGTTGATGCAATAGCAAAGGTTTTTACCTTCAAAAGTGCCTTTTAGGAGTCCAATTTTTTTGATTTCGTTCAAATGTTGTGAGATAGTGGGTTGTGCCAAACCGATGACATCCACCAAATCATTACAGATACAGGCATCTTGTTTACTGATGTACTCCAAAATGGCAACACGGGCGGGATGGGCCAAAACTTTGGCGACGTGCGCTAGTTCATTGTGGGTTGAAGAAAAGATGTGGGTTTTGGAAGCTCCCATAATTCATAATTTGATGACAAATATAAAATTAATATTGCAATATTACGATAAAGGGAGTAAATAAAAAAGCCAGAGTGATTTTTCTCTGGCCCATTTCTTTTTAGAACCAAGGCTTTTTACCTACTTGGTACGTGTTGTAGAATTCCTCATCGGACTTGGTCAAATAGATGATTCCTTCAACCAATCCTATAATCCCTGGAATCCAAACAAAAAGCAAACCAATTCCAACGCATGAAAGCACATATGCTAAAATTGAAACGCCCAATAGGATAAATCCTTCCTTGTTGTAACCTAAAATAAATTTATGAATCCCAAAAGAGCCCACGATAATCGCCAAGATACCTGCAAGGATTTTTTTATTGTCACCTCCGGCACCTTTAAGACCTTCCGAAAATTCATTGGCAGTCTTTTTGGCTTCTTCTTTAAAATCTTTTGCAGTTTCTTCTGCTTGGTCTCCTAGGTCTTTCTTTTCTTCAGACATGGTTTTTAATGTGTTGGTTAAACGATTTCTAAATGTAATAAATAATTTAATAGCTATAGAAATGCTTTATCAACAGGTTCCCAGAGCTCTAATTTGTTTCCCTCAGGGTCCAAAATCCAACCAAATTTACCATATTCATATTCTTCCATTTCCCCAACAATGGTGACACCTTCTCTCTTCAACTCCTCTAAAAGTTCCACGAGATTTTCTACCCGAAAGTTCATCATAAACTGTTTTTTACTGGGTTGAAAGTAGGTGGTATCCTCTTTAAATGGACTCCATTGGGTGGAACAATCATTGCCTTCTTGGTCCTTCCACCAAAAGGTGCAGCCATATTGGTCCGTGTTCAAGCCCAAATGTGTTTTGTACCAATCCTTGATTTTGTTCGGGTCATTGGTCTTAAAAAAGAACCCTCCTAATCCTGTAACTCTGTTTTTCATGATATTTTCTGATTTTATAGTATGATAGCTCTTTACTTCCGTTGCAAAACCAAAGCAGAGAGTAGTGAAATGATAAATCCAATGACAAAAACGGTCATGGCCATAACAGCAAAAGAAAATAATGGGTTTGAAAAAAGTTCCCTTTGGGATTCCATTTCGGCCAACTTTGCTTCAAACTCATCTGCAGGTACAGAAGCTCTAAGGGTTTCTACACTGTGATTGTAATACTCGGTCATAAAGTCGGGGTTCAGTACCTCGGTATAAAAAACATCCAGTATTCCAAATGCCAAGGATGTAATCAAGCTAATTAGAATACCAATGAGAAGTGCATTTTTAAAACTCACTTTGCCATCATTTTCGCGGTCGCGATAATGTTTGATACCAAAAAAAACAAACCCTAGGGATACAATCATGGAAATGTACCCAAGAACTTCCTGTGAAAAGTGGGGGAGGTCGTCCAGTACAAACCAACTTAAAAGGAAAAGAATACAAATGGTAGTGGCCCCATACAGCCCATATCTGATACTAGTTTTTTTCATGGTCAATAGTATTAATGGTTGGCTCAAAAGTAGGGGTCCAAGTCAGCTAAAGACTCATACTAAAGTACCAAAACCATCATATTTTGACCGTAAAATGAATTAAATAACCAAAATTTGAAGATTTTTCGCTTTTTGAATGGCTTGCGTGCGACGCTTGACATCCAATTTTATCAAAAGGTTGGAGACATGGGTCTTAATGGTGCTTTCTGAAACAAAAAGGGTGTTTGCGATTTCCTTGTTTGAAAGCCCTTTGGAAATATGAATCAATACTTCGTATTCCCGTTGACTGATTCCAAGTTGCTCTATCTTTTTTAGATTGATGGTAGGAGCTTCATGTTCCTTTTTTGCAAGTGTTTTCTTGTTGATGTACATACCGATGAAGAAAAAAACCAGAGCTATAATGGCAATGGTGATTTCAATGGAAATGTCGCCAGACAGATAGGCGTATTCACTTAATTGGAAAAGGACGAACAGCGCAATAATTAAGCTCGAAAAAACAAAAATGGTCTTTTTCACCCACTAAAATTAGCAAAATCTTGCTTTCACCTTATCCACAATGGTTTGGGCCAGTTTTTCATGGCTTTCCACCGTCCATCCTGCAACGTGCGGGGTTAGCAGTACATTTTTGGCCTTGCGAAGGTATTTGAAGGCTTTCGGTTTTTGCACGAACATGTTCTCAAATGACTTTTTTTCGTATTCCAGAACATCCAAGCCAGCTCCCAATACCTTTCCCGATTTTAAGGCAACGACCAAATCCTCGGTGACCACACATTTGCCGCGTGCGGTGTTCAGCAACCAAAATGGCTTGTGAAAACCATTGATAAATTCCGAGTTGACCATACCTGTGGTCAGGTCGGTTTGAGGTACGTGAAGACTCAAGACATCCGACCGCTGCTTTAATTCCATGATACCCACTTGTCGGGCATTTTCATCACCAACGCCACCTACGATATCATAACAGATGACCTCTACATCAAAACCTCGTAATTTTTTGGCAAAGGCCTTACCCATGTTTCCGTACCCGACAATACCCACAATTTTACCATCGAGTTCTACACCCCTGTTGCCTTCACGGTCCCATTTTCCTTTCTTTACCTCGCGGTTGGCCTTGGTCAATTTATTCATTAGGGACAACAGCATACCCAAAGCATGTTCGCCAACGGCATTTCGGTTGCCCTCTGGGGCAGAAGCCATAAAAATACCTTTATCCTTGGCATATTGGGTGTCAATATTTTCCAAACCGGCACCGACCCTACCAATGAATTTTAGATTGGTGGCCTTGTCCAAAAACTGTTGGTCAATGGTAAATCGACTTCGGATGATGATTCCGTTGTAGTTGTGAATATTTTTTTCGACCTCTTCCTTGGTCGATGTATAATCTTCGTGATTTTCAAAACCCAATTGGGCAAACTGCTCTAACAGTAAGGGGTGGTTGGTATCCAGATGGAGAACTTTCATTTGTCAAATATACAACTCCTAGATTTTTGGATAGTGGGTTTGCGTTTTTTCATGCTGAACTTTTCCCGTATGGGCCGTGGTGAGTTTTTCAAACAACAAAACGTGCACCTCTTCACCATCCTTGGTCATGGGATTGTGCTCCACACCTTTGGGAACCACAATAAGTTCACCTTCGTTCACCACTTCGGTTCGGTCCCTGAATTGCATGTAAAGCGTTCCCTTGATTACTTGGAAGAGTTCATCTTCATGCTCATGGGCATGCCATACAAATTCACCCTGAAGCTTGGCCAACAGCACCTGCATATCATCCACAATGGCGATTTGATGGGGATGCCACTGCTGGGTAAACTCGGTGTGTTTTTGTTTTAGGTTGATGGATTTCATTATGGTGGAATTAGTGGGTTGGAATAGGTAAATTGTGTATCCTCAAAAAGGAAAGTTTGTCCCAATAGCCACGTTGAAATTTGATTTTATTATCCACAATATGGAAAAATCCGCAGCCTCGAAGACCCAATGGGTCTTTCCACTCTAAAATGGCCCATTCACCATCCTCAAAAATATTTTCAATAATACAGACCATTTCGGCTTGGCTGAATTCTCTTTTGAACATTTCAAAAATGGCTTCTTTGCCTATTACAGGTTCATTGTTTACCTGATGGTTTATGGCATCATCGTGGTAAAAAGAGGCCATAGTTTCGGCGCTACCAGAGTTGAACTTGTCGACCCATTGTTCAATCAATTTTTTTGGTGTCATTTTGCTACAAAATTGAAGGTCTACAATTAGGATAATTAAATCCCCAAAATCAGTTTAGCGGTCAAGAAATAAATCAAAATACCAAAAATGTCATTGCTAGTGGTGATAAAGGGCCCTGTTGCAATAGCAGGGTCAATGCCTCTTTTATCTAGGAAAACTGGGATGAACGTCCCGATAAGTGCCGCAATGATGATGACCAAAATAACGGCTATGGCAATGGTTATCGAAACCATATAGGGTGTCCCAAAAATAAAATGACTGATTAATAAAACGATGGAAGCAATGGCACCGCCATTGATCAATCCAATCGAAAATTCCTTTAATAGCCGTTTCAGGATTTCGCCTTTCACCGTATCGTTGGCGAGTCCTTGTACCATAATCGCTGAGGATTGTACCCCAACATTCCCTGCGGTTGCCTGAATGAGCGGCACAAAAATCAATAGGATGGGGAATCCGATCATTATAGGTTGAAAACTATCAATGATGCTTGCCGCCCCAATACCCCCAAACATGCCAATCAACAACCAAGGCAATCGAGCTCGGGTGAGTTCCAAAATACTGTCATCTGCTTCAACCTCGCGCGAAATACCCGCCGCCATTTGGTAATCTTTGTCGGCTTCTTCCCGGATAACATCCACGATGTCATCAATGGTAATGCGGCCTACCAAACGTCCAATTTCATCAACCACCGGAATTGCTTCCAAGTCATACTTGGACATGATTTTGGCGACTTCTTCCCCTTTTTCATTGACGTTCACATAATCTACTTTAGAAATGTAAATGTCCTTGATGTGGGTTTTGGTGGAGGTGGTCAGTAAATCTTTTAATGAAAGTCGACCCTTAAGTCTGCCTTCGTCATCTACTACGTAGATGGAGTGTACACGGGTGACATTTTCGGCCTGTGCACGCATTTCTTTCACGCAGGTGAGTACATTCCAGTTCTCATTCACCTTCACCAATTCCTTTGCCATAAGACCCCCTGCAGTATCTTCATCATAGCGTAACAGGTCCACGATATGTTTGGCGTGTTCCCTGTCTTCTATTTCTGAGATGACCTCTTGGACGATTTCTTTTGGAAGTTCGTTGATGATGTCTGCAGCATCATCCGTGTCCAGTTCTTCCAACTCGCTAGCGATCTCTTTGGCCGTAAGATTGTTCAAGACCGCTTCCCGAATGTCCTCGTGCATTTCTGCAAGGATGTCGGAGGTCTTTTCACTATTCAGAAGTTTGATGAGATAGGTGGCCTCTTCCACATTGAGCTCATCCGCTATTTCCGCAATATCGGCATAGTGGAATTCTTGCATCATGGACTGAAGCTCGCCATTTTTCTCATCGGCTATCAGTTGTCGGATGTCTTCTAAAAGCTCGTCTGTAAGTTTAAACGGGGTCATTGGCTATCTTTTGGGTCAACGTTACAAAATCTGCCACACTGAGCTGTTCCGGGCGTTGGCCAAAGATAGTATCTTCTTTTAGATTATCAGAAAGATTGAAGGTTTTAAGGCTGTTGCGAAGGGTCTTTCTCCGTTGGTTGAACGCTGTTTTTACTACTTTAAAGAACAAATGTTCGTCGCAGGGCAGTTTTAGATTTTCCCTTCTCGTCAAGAGCAATACCCCGGAATTCACTTTTGGTGGCGGGTCAAATACTTGGGGAGGTACCGTAAAAAGATATTCTGCATCATAAAATGCTTGTACCAAAACGGAAAGTATGCCATACGTTTTGCTTCCAGGCTTTTCACAGATGCGTTGGGCCACCTCTTTTTGGAACATGCCCGAAAATTCAGGAATCTGCTGCCGCATCTCCAGCATTTTAAACACAATCTGGCTGGATATGTTGTACGGAAAGTTTCCGGTGATGGCGAATTGCTCATCGCCATACAATTGCTGCAAATCGAATTTCAGGAAATCAGCCTCAATGACATTGAGCCCGTTTTTGTTTTTGAAAGCTTCTGGATGCTCCAGTGGAAAACTGTGGTTCAGATAAACAATGGATTCATCATCCAAATCCATGGCCACCAAGTCGATGCCCCGCATGAGCAGATATTTGGAGAGTACACCCATTCCCGGTCCAATCTCCAAGACGTTGGAGTAGCCTTTCAAAGAAAGTGTGTCCGCTATTTTTTTGGCGATGGCCTCATCTTTCAGAAAATGTTGCCCAAGGTGCTTTTTGGCTTTAACGGCCCCTTCTTGCTGTGGATGTTCTGTTTGTCTGGCCTTACCGCTACCCAGCTTTCTTTTGTTCTTTTTGGACACAGGGGTTTTTTTGCAAGTTACTGGGAATTTTCGATATACACCCATGCCACCACACCAGATTCCAAATGAAATCTTTCACGTTTATAGGCACTGGTTTCGTAGATATCCGCTTTTTTTAAATCAACTTCTGAAACTTCGTATACGGTACCTGCAACCTTGTCTTCTCCATTCTTGGTTTGAAGCACCAACGGGTATCGCCCATATACCGCATTTTCAAATTTTTTAAATCCGAAAAGGAAGTCTGGCCGGCCCACTAAAATGCGGCCAAAAACATATTCCTGCACCTGAAGGTCTTGCAGGGTGCCGTAGGTAAACAGATGTTCCAAGAGGTTAGGGTATTTGTTGGTTGATGACTTCAAGCTCGGTTCTAAAGGCCACAAATTTATTGGGGAATAATTTCTGGGCCTCACCCCGCAATCTGGCTGCATCATGTGTGTAGTAAGATTCCAGCGTTTTGCGGTCTTTGGTGGTATATTGAATGGAATAAGTGACCCCTCCTGAATCTTCTTCCACCAGCACTTTAACCATTTTGGCGTGGGAAAATTTTCCCGTTTTCAACATATCTGGAATGTGTTTGTCCCGCATCCAAGAAAGCCATTCTTCATGAACACTTTCATCAATGTTAATGGTAACGTTGTAAATCAGCATCTGCCTTTGGTTTGGAAGGGTGAAAAGTAATGTATTTTTTGACAATTCAATAGGTAAAACATGTCATTTCGAAATGAGTGCCGATACCCAACGGCACGATTGAGAAATCTATTTCGGTGAATACGGATGATGAGATTCCCGCCTTCGCGGGAATGACAATCTGTTTAGTTAATGGCATCGCCACGGAGCCTTCTAAAATTCTTGCGTGCTTGGGGAAAGTAATAACTATCCTGATAGTTGTAGATGATTTTTTCGTAATTGGCTTTGGCCTTTTCGGGCTCGTTGAGGATATTTCTATAAAGTTCACCTAAGGCAAAGTGGGCATCATCGGCCAGAATCCCATCGGAGTAGAATTCCACAATTTTTTTATAGTTGAACTCGGCGGCTTCATAGTCTTTTTGTTCCTCCAGAAGCTCGGCTTGTTTTAAAAGCGCCTCATCTTCGATTTTTTCACCTTTGTGGTTTTGTAGAATGTCCTCCAAAACTTCAATGGCTTCGGTGTTTTTATTTTGATAGGCCAATAGGTCGGCCCGAGCGTATTTCTTCAATGCGGTTTGGGTTGAATCTTCCAAGGAGTTGTCCGATATCAATAAACTCAATTGCATGGCATCATTGGCGATAAGCTGCGAGGTGGAACTTCTTAGTACCTTTAATTGGGTAAGGGCCCAATCAAAATCACCTTTATAAAAACTGGTCTGCGCCACTTTAAAACGGGCATTTTGCCCCAAAACATCATTCTTAAGGCTTTTTTGTACTTGGGTAAAATTAATCAATGCCTGATTGAATTTTTGATCGTACACCAAAATATCCCCCAAGGCCAATTTCACATAGGCTACCGCTATCCGGGTCATGGGAAGCTCCAAACTTTCCTTCAGCAAAGTAATGGCAGGCTCAGGTCGTTCTCTTCTAAACGTCAAGAAATTGGCGTAGGCAATTTGAAGTTGGAGCGTTCGACTCTCATTTCCATATTCGGCCTCCAAATCCTGAAACTTTTTCTCCACAGCATCCAACGTTTTTTCCGTGGGATTCATCAACTCAATATCAATAAGATTGAGTTCGGCATTGAGTTTGGTCCTGGGTTCCATCGCATTTTCAACAATGTATTCAAAAATGGCAATGGCATTTTCAAGATCGTTGTCCTCCAAGGTAATCTGGCCCAGATTTTCCAATCGGTCCATGGCGCCGTCCTCCGAACGCTTATAAATGGCCTTTTCTTGATTGAAGGCGCTACTGTATTGCTTTTGCTGAATGAATAACCAACTCAACAGTTCGTTCCAAAGCAAATCCGGATTTTTCTGCGCATTTTGGAGCAACACTTTACGGAGTAAAACATTATTGGAATCTGCAGGGTCTTCAGAAATAAAATCATCAATGTTACGGAGTACATTGGCTCGCGAGGTGCGTCCCTGCCAAATAAGGTTCAGGTAGGATTGATACATTTTTTCAATATCCCCCTGCTCTCCATAAATTCGCGCTAGCTGAAAATCATAGTTCAACTCGGGTTTTAAGGCCATGGCATTGGAGTAGGCTTTTACAGCATAATCCAACAGCGCATATTTTTGAAATCGATAGCCTACACTATAACCGTAATTGGGATTTTCATCAATCTTTAGGATGGCTTGATCATAATATTCAGTAGCTCTATCCGATTGGTTTTGAAGGGTGTAGTTGTAGCCAAGTTCAATAAAAAAGGTTGGAAAAACATAGGGGTCCGCAATCTTTTCCAAAAGGAAATTCTCAGCATCTTCGTATCGTTCCAATTGCTGGTAGCAGGCTACCAATCCTTCGGAATAATCGGTGCGCCTTGGGTTTTGCTCCACCAATTTCTCATAGAAGACCACAGCTTTTTCGTAATCCCCATCATTGAAGTACTGCTTGGCCAGAAAATCTTCCTGGGCATGGGCGTAGGTCAGTAGGAAAAAGCACGATATGAGAAATAAAAAGTATCGCAATAGCACATTTTATTTCAAATATAACGCAGAAAAGCTGGGGATTCTGTTAACCGAATCCAAATAAATCGATGAAAACCCTAGTCAATCGTATCAAAACCACAGTAAGGAACCAAAACCTCAGGGATTTTGATACCGTTATCGGTCTGATAGTTCTCCAAGATACCTGCCAATACACGAGGCAGCGCCAATGAACTTCCATTCAAGGTATGCGCCAGCTGACTTTTTCCATTTTCGTCCTTAAAACGAAGTTTCAATCGATTGGCTTGGAAAGTCTCAAAATTAGAAACCGAACTGATTTCCAACCATCGGTCTTGGGCGGTTGAAAACACCTCAAAATCATAGGTGAGGGCAGAGGTAAAGCCCAAATCACCACCGCAAAGTCGAAGAATGCGATATGGCAATTTCAATTCCCGAAGGATATTTTTCACATGCTCCACCATCTCATCCAAGGCTTGGTAGGACTTGTTGGGGTGCTCCAGACGCACAATCTCCACCTTATCAAATTGGTGCAAACGGTTCAAACCGCGGACATGAGCACCGTAACTTCCGGCCTCTCTTCTAAAACAGGGGGTATAGCCCGTGTATTTGATGGGGAAATCACTTTCCGTCAAAATATCATCACGGTGTAAGTTGGTCACGGGGACTTCCGCAGTGGGAATCAGGTACAGGTTGTCTTCTTGGACATGGTACATTTGCCCTTCTTTATCCGGCAATTGCCCTGTTCCATAGCCTGAAGCTTCATTCACCATGTGGGGAACCTGCATTTCGGTGTAACCTGCTTCGGTGTTTTTGTCCAAAAAGTAAGAGATTAAAGCACGTTGCAAACGGGCACCTTTTCCTTTGTAAACCGGAAAACCGGCTCCCGTAATTTTAACCCCAAGTTCAAAATCGATGATATCGTATTTTTTGGCCAATTCCCAATGGGGCAACGCATTTTCGGTAAGCGTGGGCACATCACCTTCACGAAAAACCTCCTCGTTATCAGCCTCACTATTACCCGCAGGAACGGATTCGTGAGGAACATTGGGAATCAGGTATAACTGTTCCTGCAAAGCAGCAGCTGTTGCATTTAGGTCATCACCCAACTGTTTTGAAGCATCTTTCAATCCCGCAGTTTTTTCTTTGAGGGCATTGGCTTCCTGTGCCTTTCCTGATTTGAAAAGCAGTCCAATTTCTTTGGATAGTTTGTTGGATTCGGCCAAAGTGCTGTCCAATTCAGTTTGAATGGAACGTCTTTTTTCATCCAATTCGATGACTTTGGATAGCATGGGTTCGGCATCGATATTGCGCTTTTTTAAAGCGGTGATGATACTATCCTTATTCTCCCTAATGGTCTGTAATTGAAGCATGGCCTTATTTTGAGCGGCAAATTTAGGGAATTTACCCATCTTACACTACAAGCGAATCGATTACCTTTGTGCTATTGAATTAAATAATACAATATGATTTTTGAGCACTTTGCAGTAAATGTGGCCGATGCAACCTCGGTTGTGGATTGGTATGCGGCGAACATGGGCCTGAAAGCCCGTGTAGCTGAAAAAAAACCACCTTTTGTAACCTTTTTGGAAGATAGCACCGGACGTGTGGTGATTGAATTTTACCAACGTGCCGATGTCAAAGCGCTTGATTATTCAGAAGTTAATCCGTTGAATTTTCACGTAGCTTTTGTATCTGAAGATGCGGCAAAGGACAAGCAACGTTTAATGGCGAGTGGCGCTACTTTTGAGTTGGAAATCACCTTGGATGATGGTAGTTATATTGTAATGCTTCGTGATCCGTGGGGTTTGCCCTTGCAATTGTGCCAAAGAGCAAATCCGTTTTAATCACTCGTTTTTACCGAATCCACTGGTTGACTGGGTAAAATCCAGTCGTTATGGGCAAAGTGTTTCCAAGGAACATTGGCTAGGTCTACTTCTGGGTCGATAAACGGTTGATATTCCCCACTGTTTATTTTTACCTTATTGGTGACAAAGACTTGGATGTCTTCGCCTTTTTGGGCATATTCCTTTTTTAAGCGTTGGGCAAATTGCCAAGCGAAATCGGGATAACAGGCTACTTTTCTGCGTTGCTTTGTGGTGAGGTAATCATCTAGATTGATTTGTTCTTCCTTTCCGGTTTCAGCATTCACCACACGATATTTGATGTTGCCTGAGCGACTGCGAAGCATCATCCTCCAGCTGAGTCGGTGGCCTTCCTCGGTCCAAAGCACTTCATCTTTAAACGTATAATGACGAAGGGGCAGTGCCAATTGAACCACAAAGTAGATTCCCAGAACTCCAACGATGATGTTCCGGTTTTTTGGAACGGAAACCACTTGTTCCACCACAATTTCCTTCGTTCTTAAAAAGATGTTTCGAATGGTCTGTGGTTCAAAAAAGAAGACGGTAAACGCCAAGGATAGATAGGGGAAAATTCCAATTCTGAACACATAGCTGTTGAACAAATGAAAGAATATGGCCAGTGCAAAGGCAAACTTTCGGGTGGGTTTCCACAGCAATGCCGGAACAATCAGCAAATCAAACAAAATACCAAAAAAAGCGACAATGGTATGCACCCATTTTTCCTGAAGTAACTCGCCAATCAAAGGGTAATCGTCTTTGGACTTCATCAAGATTTCAATAATGCTGAAATCCAACCAATCACCATACAATTTGGCCACAGATGCGTAGGTGTACACAATAAACAATTGCAGAATGATTATCCACCGTACCCAATTGGGAATGGTGTGCGACCGTAAGTTGGGATTCAATTTGGCGTCTAGGGAGGCATCCCGCCCAGCTGGCAAAAAAGCCATAATGAACGCAAGCAGCATCAATAAATAGTAGTGATTGTTGTATGATGTTTTCTGCATAAGGTACACCCCTGTCCACATAAAGGCAAATGCAAAGGCACTGAACCGATATTTATAGCCAAGGGTTATCAAAATCCCAAGGGTGCCCATGATGGCAAAATAGATATACATACCATTTCCAGGGAGGGGTTGTAGCCAGTCAAATCCGATAAAATTAAAGGTGAACTGGGGCTCAATCAAGGTTCTACGGACCCATCCGGTGGCGATGGCCCCATAGCATTCGGCACTGACCAATAGTCCATAGAAAATTCGGAAAACAACAAGTTGGGAGTTGTCTATTTTCTTAAAAAGAAACCGATTCAACATCTATTTGGAGATTAGGTCCAGCGAAAAATTCTTGTCTTTTTTTAATTGCTCCCGCAATTCTTCAACGGAGTTGAACTTGTGCTCATCACGAATGCGGTGTAGGATCTCAACCTGAATTTTTTGGTCGTAGAGGTCGCCATCAAACTCAAAAAAATTAACCTCAATACTTTTTTCGGTACCGGATACTGTTGGATTGAACCCAATGTTCATCATTCCAAAGTATTCTTTTCCGAGTAGTTTGCTTTTTACCACATAAGACCCATTTTTGGGAATGAGTTTATAGGATTCGGCAATATGAAGATTGGCCGTTGGGAAACCAAATTCCCTGCCAAGTCCCCTTCCTTTCTTTACTGTCCCGGTAAGCATATAGGCATAGCTCAGGTAGTTGTTTGCCGTGGCCACATCTCCTTCTAAAAGGGCATTTCTGATTTTTGTGGAACTCACGGAAACATCATCGATTTCCTGTGCGGGAATTTCTTCAACCTCAAAATCCAAGGTGTTTCCAAAAGCAATTAAATCTTGAATGTTGGCGTTTCGGTTACGTCCAAATCTGTGATCATAGCCAATGATGATTTTTTTGGCTTTAAGGCTGTTCACTAAAATATCGCGCACAAATTCAGTTGCCGAAAGTCGGGAAAAAGCCTTGGTGAACGGGTGAATTATGAAATAATCCAACCCCAAACTTTCCATGATCTGGGTTTTTTCTTCAATGGTGTTCAAGAGCTTTATATCCGTATCTTTCTGCAAAACCATTCGGGGATGCGGAAAAAAAGTGAGTACCGTGGATTTTAATCCGGTGTTTTTGGCATTATTTATGAGGCGTTCCAATATCTTGCGATGGCCCAAGTGGACACCATCAAAAGTGCCGATAGTTATAACGGTTTGATTGGTAACATGCTTAAAAAGAGAAATATCTTGGATTGTTTCCACCTAATCAAGAAATAAAAAAAGGCTTATTTTTGAAATTCGACTGACGCCCTACATATGTATGAAAGCTAAATTACATCTTGTTTTTTCAATAACCATACTTTTTAGCTGCTTTTGTACCTATGGGCAGCAAGCGTATTGGAAATCAATTCCCAAACCCTCCAATTTAAAAAGTGCCTCCATAAAGGATATGGACAAGGCGAGTGCTGTTTTTTCATTCGATAAAAATCTATTTGCTGAAAAGCTTCAAGATTTCTCGGTTTCCAAAAAAGGAAATCACATTGTTTACTTACCGGACAGCGAGGGGAAGGTAATCCCTTTTAGCTTGAAGGAAACCCCGGTTCTTCACCCCGATTTGGCCAAAAAATATCCACAAATAAAGTCTTTTACAGGGTTGAGTCTTGACGGGAAATTCAAGATTAAGCTCAGTAGTTCGCAAAACGGTATTGAAAGCATGGTGGTGGATTTGGAAACTCAAAAAACGGCTTTTTTGGAGCCCGCTTCAACGGATGAAAATTCATACGTGTTGTACAAGAAGAGTTCAAGGTCGGACATGGAAAATAGTTTTGTTTGCAAGACGGAGGTTATGCTTCAGGATAAACTTAGCTCGGACGGGCTTACTTCCAAAACCATAGTGCCTTTGGTGGATGACCAGCTGCTTAGAAAGTTCAGAATTGCGGTTTCAGCCACAGGAGAATATACGGAGTATCATGGCGGTACGGTGGCTGATGCCCTTGCGGCCATAAATGCAACACTCACCCGAATCAATGAGGTATTTGAAACGGACTTGGGTGTTACGTTGGAATTGATTCCCAACAACGATCTTATCATTTTTACGGACGGGGATACCGACCCCTATTCCAATAGCTTGAATTCCCAAGTACAGAATACGTTGACCACAACCATCGGTGAAGCCAATTATGATGTTGGACATTTATTCCACAGAGTACCAAACGCCGGACAGAATAATGGAAATGCTGGATTTATTGGTGCCGTATGTTCCGATAATCAAAAAGGAAGTGGTTTTTCCTCCTCTTTTGAACCGGAAGGAGATGTTTTTGATTTGGACTACGTGGCCCATGAATTGGGACATCAATTTGGAGCCAATCATACATGGTCATACGAGTCCGAAGGAACCGGGGTACAGGCAGAACCCGCCAGCGGAACCACCATAATGGGATATGCTGGCATTGTACCCGGGAATAATGTTGCGCCCAATGGAGATGATTATTTTCATTTTGTAAGCATTTTTCAAATATCCTCTTATTTGCAATCTGTGGCATGTGCCCAAACTACAGTGCAAACCAACTCACCTCCGGTTTTAACCCCTGTTGGTGATTACAACATTCCAAAAGGTACCGCATTTGTGCTTGAAGGTGTCGCAACCGACCCTGATGTGGGTGATGTGCTAACCTATACTTGGGAACAAATAAACGATGGGGTGGTGACCACCAATACGTTTGGACCCAATAATCCCAGTGGAGCCAATTTTCGGTCATTGCCACCAACCACAGAACCTGCAAGGTATTTTCCAAGATTGTCCGAGGTCGTCCAAGGAAACTTATCTCAAGTCAGTCCAGCAGAAAACGATGCTTGGGAAACCGTTTCAGACATTGAACGCAACTTAAGTTTTGCTTGTACCGTTCGAGATAATGCAGTAGGTGGCGGTCAGGTGGTTTCCGACGTGCTAGATGTTCAAGTATTTAAGGCGGCCGGGCCATTTGTAGTGACTTCGCAAGGGTCAAGTGAAGTCTACGAAGCAGGTTCCATTCAAGAAATCACCTGGGATGTGGCCAATACCAATATAGCTCCAATTAATGCTCAGAATGTAGACATTTTTCTTTCGTTGGATGGTGGTCAAACGTTTCCCATCATTTTAGCAGATGATACCCTTAATGATGGTTCGGAAGAAGTGCTTATTCCTGGTGACGTTACCAGTACGGCGCGTATCATGGTAAAGGCAAGCCATAATGTATTCTTTGCCATCAATGCGGCTGATTTTACCATTCAACAATCACAAGTGATATTGAATTTTTCAGAGTTATCGTTTAGGGTATGCCAGCCCAGCGATATCACTATCCCTTTTACCTATGAAACTTTTGGAGGGTTTAGCGAAACGTCCACTTTTTCGGCCAATGTACCTTCTGGGTTATCGACATTATTTACACCAACCCAGGCCAGTGCTGATGATACAGCGGTGGACTTGACCATTTCCAATACCAATGCGGTTGCTGCAGGCGTATATGATATCGAGGTTACGGCTACATCAGCTTCCGTGACCAAGACGGTTACACTGTCACTTATTATTGAGGACGGAACTTTTCCCGATGTCGTTCTTACCTCCCCAACCCATATGGAAACCGGTATCACTTTAAATCCACAATTGAGTTGGGAAGCCAATCCTTTGTACCTGAGCTACGATGTTGAAGTGGCCACTGATGTCGGCTTTACGAACATTATATCTTCAGCAACCGTACCATTTGCTTTTTACAAAGTAAGCGGCTTGGCTGAACAGACCGAATATTTTTGGAGGGTTAGACCTAGCAGTGATTGTGGCAGTGGAACTTTTGGTACTCCCTTTAGTTTCACAACCTCGCAAGTGGATTGTAAGAGTTTTGAGCCGAGAAACGGGCTTCCGTTGACGATTTCTTCCATAGGTACACCTACGGTGACCACTTCCATACACTTTTTTGAAGACCTTCCCATTTCAGATGTAAACGTCAGTCTTGAGATTGACCACACCTTTTTGGAAGATTTGATCGTGAATTTAATTTCGCCGTCAGGAACTCGGGTTGCATTGATTGCCAATACTTGTGGTGACCTAAATAATGTAAATGCGGTTTTTGATGATGACGGTTCTCCCATTCTGTGTTCAGGGAATCCGGCAATCATGGGAACTGTAAGTCCTTTGGGGTCTTTGGCGTCCTTAAACGGTGAATCAACCTTAGGAGAGTGGGTATTGGAAATAAAGGATACCGCTCCAAGCGATGGTGGTGCGTTGGTAGCTTTTTCAATGGAAGTTTGTGCAGAAGGTTCTTTTAGGCCAGACGAAGATGAAGATGGTGTTTTTGATGATGGGGATGACCTATGTTTGGGAACACCAAAAGGAGTGGAAGTGGATACCAATGGATGTGCTGTGTACCGATTCCCGTCAGATAGTTTTTCAATTGAGATTCAAAGCGAAACCTGTAGAAGTAGCAATAATGGTATGGTAACGGTGACGCCGATGGATGCCTCCATTACATATTCAGCTGTTTTGGATGGGGGAGGGGCGCCTGTGAGTATGGATTTCACCAACGGGCATACCTTTCTTAATTTGACAGCGGGCAATTATTCGCTTTGCATTACGGGCACCAATGGGTTGATTACCTATCAAGAAACTTGTTTTGATATCAGCATAACAGAACCGGATATTTTGGACATTGATGCGGTCGTAAACTTGGAAGGCTTGGAGCTTACACTGAGCGGCGCCGACTTTTATAATGTGGAACTTAACGGATTGGTAACCCAAACCCAAGCTGATAAACTCCAATTGCCATTGGCCGAAGGTAAGAATGTATTGAAAGTGTCCTCCAATCTTCCTTGCCAAGGGATGGTTGAACGGACGTTGTTTTATTCTTCACGCCCAATATTGTCCCCAAACCCGGTGGATGTGCTCACCGAAGTATACTTAAATGGATATCAAGGGAATGTTGGAATCCAGATTTTTTCAGCGGATGGTCGTTTGGTGAAAACGGACCTCAAGTCAGTCAATGGAAATAATTTGGAGTTGGATTTGTCCTTCTTATCCAAAGGGGTTTATTACTTGGGTATTGAAAAGGAAGGCATCACAGGAATATTTAAATTTATTAAGCGATGATTCGTAAATTAATACTTTGGTCCATAGCAGTTCTGTTGGTTTCGTGTGGTGGAAACGATGACCCACCGCCCGTTCCGGAAGGTGCTACCTTGATTTTTCCAGAAGAAAACTCAGAATGTACCACTGGGGTGAGTGTAAATGAAGCCTTGAGCCAAGTGAACTTTAAGTGGCAGGCCTCTGATCATACTGATAGTTATACCCTCAGTGTGGTAAATTTGGAAACAAACGTTCCCCAGACCATTTCCACTGCGGCAACGTCGGCAAATCTGTCCATTGCCAAAGGAACACCTTTTGCGTGGTCGGTTACTTCCATTAGTTCAGATTCAGACCAAACAGCGGTGAGCGAAACATGGCTGTTCTATAATGCAGGGGCAGAAACCTCTTATGCTCCATTTCCAGCGCAACTGGTGAATCCGATCTCTGGTTCAACGGTTCAACGGGATATTGCGAATGAAGTACTTTTAGAATGGCAAGGAGCCGATGCGGACAATGATCTTGCCTCATTTGAAGTGTTTTTCGGGGAGGCGAATCCACCAACAACTTCTATGGGTATCTTGGACTCAGATACCATGGAATTATCCGTAAGCGTCAATGCAGATACGGTATACTATTGGAGAGTTTTTTCCACGGATTCAGAAGGGAACACTTCCGATTCTGGAGTGTTTGACTTCAAGGTATTTTAACTAGGTTCCGTTGAACTGGTTCATGGTATTTTTTACCCCAGCAAACACGAAGGACCGAATAAGTTCTGTTGATTTTTTCAAGCGTTCTGGGAGTGCTTTGGCCTCATCTGCGTTCCATTGCCCCAAGACATAATCCACTTGCCGCCCTTTGCTGAATTCCGCGCCCACACCAAATCTAAATCGATGATATTGCGAGGTCTTTAAGGTGTTCTGAATATCTTTCAGGCCATTATGTCCACCATCACTTCCCTTGGTTTTCAAGCGGATGGTGCCAAAAGGTAGATTGATGTCATCTGTAATAATAAGCACGTTGTCCAAAGGAATACTCTCTTTTTCCATCCAATAGTGAACCGCTTTTCCACTTAAATTCATGTAAGTGGATGGTTTTAGGCACAGTACACTTTTCCCCTTGTATTTAAAGGTGGCAACAGCACCCAATTTGGCACTTTCAAAGGTGAGACTTTCCTCTTCAGCCAAATAATCCAATACCTTAAAACCGATGTTATGTCGGGTTTCTTCGTACTCAGAACCGATGTTTCCGAGGCCAACAACAAGGAATTTTTTCATAGGGTCAGTTTCTTGTAATTGCTGATTTTGGATGCCAAACAGGCTATTGATCAAGTGGAACATTGCGGAACCATTTTGTCTAAAAATACAAAAGCATCCCAAATTTTACAGCGTGGTAAAACCGGGATGCTTTAAATAAGGTCTAAAGACTATTCAGTAGCTTCAGATGCTGGCGCTTCACCACCTTCGGCTCCGCCTTCAGCAGCTGCCTCAGCACCTTCTTCTGTTCCTTCTTCATCTTCATCTTCAAGTTCTTCATCAATAGAAGTTCTAGAAGCTTTTACCTGTACAATAGCCGTGCTTTCTGGGTGCAAAATGGTGTAATCATCATTCAACACAGTTTCAACAGCAATGGTACCACCAATTCGTAGTTTGGAAATGTCCACAGTGATAAAATCAGGAAGCAACTCTGGCAATGCTTTGATTGAAAGTTTACGCTTTCTGAACAATAATCTACCACCGTTACGTACCCCTGGGGAATTTCCTTCCAAACGAACAGGGATGTTCATGGTAACTGGCTTGTCCTTGAACAACTGATAGAAATCGATGTGTAGGATTTTATCGGTAACAGGATGAAATTGAATGTCCTGTAGAACAGCATCCACTTTTTCACCATTTTCCAACTCAATTACGGCAGTGTGCGCGTTTGGAGTGTAGACCAAATCTCTAAATTCTAGCTCATCAGCTGAAAAGTGCAATGGCTTATCCCCTCCGTATACCACGCAAGGGACCTTTCCAGCATTACGTAAGGCTTTGGTAGAAACCTTGCCCACGCTTTCTCTTTGGGATCCTTTGATTGTAATTGACTTCATTATTATATATTAAAATTGATTTACATTAAAAACTTTGAGGATATTGAGGTGTTGTGGTGTACCCTATGCATAACATCTGCAAAAAGGTCGGCACAACTCAATACCTTTATTTTTTTCTTGGTCTCGTCGATAGGAATGGAATCGGTAACGATCAATTCCGACAACTTTGACTTTTCTATTCTTTCGTAGGCCTTACCAGACAACAATCCGTGTGTGGTAACTGCCCTTACGCTTTCAGCTCCTCTTTCCATCATGAGGTCGGCCGCTTTGGTCAAGGTGCCTGCGGTATCCACCATATCATCTACCAAAACCACGTTTTTTCCCTGCACATCGCCAATGAGTTCCATGTGTGAAATTACATTGGCCTTTGCGCGTTGCTTGTAACAGATGACCACGTCACATTCCAACGCCTTGGAATAGGCATAGGCTCTTTTTGATCCTCCCATATCTGGGGAAGCAATGCAAAGATTGTCCAAGTGCAGTCCTTTTAAATAAGGCAAAAACAAGGTCGATGCAAAAAGATGGTCCACTGGTTTTTCAAAGAACCCTTGAATCTGGTCCGCATGAAGATCCATGGTTATGATTCGTGTGGCACCGGCGGTCTCCAACATTTTGGCGACCAATTTTGCTGCAATGGGAACACGGGGTTTATCCTTTCTATCCTGACGGGCCCATCCAAAATAAGGCATTACCGCAGTAATGTGCCGTGCAGAAGCCCGCTTGGCAGCATCAAGCATCAATAGCATCTCCATAAGGTTCTCCGAGCTTGGATTTGTGGACCCAATAATAAAAATGCGCGCACCACGTATTGATTCTTCGAAAGATGGCTGAAACTCCCCATCGCTGTATCTGGAAAACTGAATGTTTCCCAAATCAGCACCATAAGAAGCCGCTATCTTTGTGCCAAGATCAACACTTTGCGTACAAGCAAAAATTTTGGGCTCGGGGACTTGATATGCCATTGCAAACTCTTGTTAACTAGCTTTTTGAAGCGCTTTTAAATAAAGAGGTGCAAATTTATAAATTAATTCGGGTTGCTAAAGGAATAAACAAAGTATTTTTTGGTGGGAAATGAAATATTTTTTTAGCTTTGCATCCGCAATTAAAATAAGCCGCTATAATTGCTTATGCCTTGGTGGCGGAATTGGTAGACCTGTCTGCCGACAGGCAGGCGCGCTGAAATTGAGATATTGACCCATTGATAAGTGTCTATGCGATATCAAGCTTGGAACATAACTACATTTATGCAGGGATGACATCCAATTTGCAAGAAAGGATTGCAAGGCACAATTCAGGAAGAGAGCGAACAACAAGGTTTTATGCTCCGTTTAAGCTAATTTATTCAGAGGAATGTTTGGATAGATCGGCGGCACGAAAAAGGGAAAAATATTGGAAGTCAGGCGTAGGTAAAGAAAAATTGCGGAAACTCAGAGATGAGTTGACATAATGCCTTGGTGGCGGAATTGGTAGACGCGCTGGATTCAAAATCCAGTGTCTTCGGACGTGTGGGTTCGATTCCCACCCAAGGTACTTGACAAATCCTCGTAGACTAAAGTTTACGGGGATTTTTGCTTTTTGGCACTAAACCAATAACTGATTCCAGCCGACCAATAGAACACATTTTCCAATTCTTCTTCAAAAACACCATCCTCAGTGGTCAATGTTGCATTACTCTGCGGAAATGCCCATACCGGAGTGAACGAAAAAATGAAATGGTTGTGCTGGTATTGCAACGGGATGCTCAATTCCAGATTCAGAATATTGAACTCTGAAGCTTCTGCAATTTCAACTGTGGTGGTTTCCACGGGTTCTGAACTTCCAGCGCCTTTACCTTGACCTTTTCGGTTTCCCAACCGGCTAGTGCTGTAATATTCTTGGTAAAAATATTGCGAACCTGCAAAGAGCGATGCCCTTGGGGTTATCAACAGCGAACGTTTGCAGGCATAGAAGGTATGGTCCATCAAAAATCCCAAGAAAATATCGGGCGAACCGGTAGTGTTAAAATAGCTGCTCACATACGCGGACAGTTCCAGCACTTTTAAATCGTAACTTAATATTCCGGTGATGTCGGCCACTACCTCAGACTGTACGTTGTAGCTATCCTCATTATAAAAATAGGCTGTTCCTGAAATTCCACCACTCCAATTTTTGGCATCGAACAAAAAACCGGCAGTGGCGAGAAATAAATCGACACGTTGCTCCTCTGAACGGGTCAAATAGGAGGCAGATACATCCAAAAACAATCCGGATTTATCATAGTATCCTATGGACGGCAGAATATACGGGGCTGCAATAGAATCACGTCTCCCCATAAAAACAGCATCGTTCATATAACTCAAATCCATCAAAAAATAGGATTCCTCTGTGTTTGAACTCTCCTTTGCGGTTTTCTGTGCGAAGAGTTCGGCGCCTGTACAGACGAACATCAGTAAAAGAATGGGCAAAAAATGTTTCATGGCACAAAAATTTGGTTCATTCGGGGCCTTGCCATGGTTTACAACGGCAAGGCCCATTGCGCACGCCCTTAAATGCTTATCCCTTTCTTCTTTTGGATGGCATTGGCTTTAATACCTTTTTTGTTCTTCATGTTTTTGATGTTCTTCATGTTTTTTTGAAGCATCATTTTACGATGTTGATAGGTGTTCATGAATTTTTCACCGGAAAGGTTCAAGCATTCTCCATTTTGAAGTCGCATTTGTTGACGGTCTTGGTTCATGTAGGTGCCATTTGGGTCAATACTTCCGCCATTGGCCAACTCCAATCGTTGTTGCAAACGATCTTGGGATTGAGTCCTAATTTGATAGAGCTCGCCATCAATAAGCATCACTTGGAACCTGTTTTGGTTACGCTGTTGGATCTGTGCATTGGTAAGTCCCTTATCATCTTGCATGATTTTGTAGCGATATTGATACTCACTTCGGTATTTGATTCCGTCGTTATCCAAACACTCCCCATCTTTTAATCGAAGTCTATCACGATCTCGTGTCAAATAAGAACCATTTGGGTCAACAACAGTTCCATCGTTAAGCGTGATGGGATCTTGTAAATGGATTTGATCACGGTCGCGAATTTGGAGCACGTCACCATCGACCAACATTAAGCGGTCTCGATCTTGGTCGGGATCTTGGACCCTGTCCCTATCCCTGTCCTGCGCCATCAGCGTAGCTGTTCCGAGAACGGCCAACGCCAGTAAAACTAATTTTTTCATGGTACTCGTATTAATTAAAATTATAAGTACTAAAAGTAAATCCACTGTAAGGTATTTACAATGACGAAAATCATGAAAAGCCTTTAAAATCAAGGGTTTTAATGGTTTTTTGAGTAACAAATGTTACATAAAATGAGTTGTGGGTCAGGTTTAAAAAAAGACCCGAATCGTGAGGTTAGGTGTAAAATCTAAGGAACGCCGATGAATCACCTGTTCCAAAATAAGTTCCCCATTTTGTTGGGAAGTTCTGTGAATAACGGAGAGCGGAATAACTCGATCATAAAGATTGAGCACTGAAAAACCTAATTGCATTTTGGAATTACGTTCTCCCACTCCAAACTGATAAACCACTGAGGCATCCAATCGATGGAAATCGGGTAAGCGGCCAGCGTTTAGAGGCCCAAAATTCACTTGTTGGGTTTCCTCATCATAACTTTCAATAAGGGTCACGGGAAGACCGGTCCGGTATTGCCATCCCAATGATAGTTGTAGGTTATTCAATTGTAGACTGTTTGAAATCCTGAAATTATGGGTGATGTCATTGTTGCCAGAAAAACTGCCTTCCTGAATTTGGTCAAAGGTGAAATTAACATCATTAAACGAGTAGCCCATCCAAAAGCGATAATTCCGAATACGTTTTTTTATGAGCAGGTCCATCCCTAAAATGCGACTTTTACCTTCGCTGAGTTCTGGCCGGGGCAACGTAAAACCTTGGCTATAAGTGGTAAGGCCCGTGAGGCGTTTGTGAAAAATTTCAGCATCAATCGTCCATCCCTTTTGATCAAAAAGAAGTCCTGCAGAAATCTGGTTACTTTGTAATAGTGGAAAATTAACGTCGTCCGAAAGTCGCCAAATGTTGTTGTCCAATCGAAGTTCAGTTTGATTGAACTCGATAAGTTGTGAAATAGGTTGGTTTCGTCGTTCCAATCCAGCCCTAATCCGAGAGGATTTGGAAATGGGAAGTTCCATGTTCAGGCGGGGTTCCAAATATATATTTCCCAAACTTCCGTAATGCACGGCTCTAAGCCCCAATTTATATAGGCCCGAATTGACTTTTGTGAAGGTATACTCCCCAAACAGCACATTTTTAAAATTACTCTCATGCACGGGGAGACTAATATTATTTTCGGGTTCAACGCTGGAGGTAGCACTCAGGTCAATTTCCAAATTGGTGTTGGAAAGTTGGTACCCAAATGTCAACCCATGGTTGTTTTTAAAAGTTCTATCTGACTTGAGCTCCAACCCAAAATCGCTAATTCTGTTACCTCGGATATTGGTTTCTTCCAATTCATTCCCAAATAGTTCCTCATTTTTATAATAAGAGTCATAGGAAGAAAAGTAGGCAGTGATTTCTTCGGTTTGGGTTGGGGAGGTATGATGCGTCCAATTAGCACTTATACCGCCATTTCCAGTGGTGAGGGAGTCTTTTTTAGTCTCTCCATCATTCATAAAGGAGAATTGGGTGCGGTTTCGGGTCATCAAAGCACTGATGGCAATTTTGTCCTTCTGTGAAGGTTGATACACATACTTCGCATTCAGGTCGTAAAACCGAAAATCATTGTCACTATTCTCGTAGGTGTAATCATCATCCGAGTTCACATTCAATGGGTTGCCACGGTTATCGGTAACCGTCCCCGTATTGTTGAAAATTTTCTTTTCGTATGCTTCATAGGTGGGGCCTTCAAATACATCCAGATAGGCATTTCTAGCGAATAGTGACAGCGAAGATTTTTGCGACAAAGGAATTTTTAGATAGCCATCTGCGCTTAAGCCATCAATCCCAATCCCTCCCGAAATCTTTTTGGCGACAGTATCGTCGGTAGTGATGTCGATGACGCCAGAAACTCGGTCTCCATAAATTGCACTAGTTCCTGTTTTATAGATTAGAGCTTTTTCCGTGGCATACGGATTGAATCTTGAGAACATGCCGTACAAGTATCCTGAATTGAACACCCGAATATGGTCAAACAAGACCAGATTTTGGTCTGATGTCCCTCCATGGATTTGAATCTCCGAAGCCGATTCATCCAAACTCGTGACCCCAGGAATCATTTGGATGCTTTGTAGGATATCTGGAGTGGTCTGACCGGGAATTGGGCCCAAAGGTTTTTGGGTGAGGGTAATGGAGCCATCCCTGTTTCGGTCTATTCCCGTTGTGATGTACGATGTAACTACCACCTCCTGAAGTTGTTTGTAGACGGGAGAAAGATAAATTGGGGTACAATTCTCTGAAGGTTGAACATTCAATGAACCATATCCCGAAACTTGGAGCAAGTAATGGGACTTTCCTGTTTTTTCAAATTGAAGCAATCCTTTTTGATTGGTTTCAAGCACGAGGGTTGAATCCACCACAACTTGATTTTCTGCAATGGGCAAACGGGTTTCTTGATCCAGTAGAGCAATACAGATTTGATTTGAATTTGAAATCGGTGTAACGATGACCTGTTGCTGACCCTCAATTTTTTCAAAGTGGAGTCCTGTTTGTGCCTCGAGTACGCAAAGAAGTTCAATCAGGGGTAGTCCCTCCACCTGAACCGTGACCGTTTTTTCATCGACTACATCCTCCGCAAAGGAAAAACTGAGTTGCGTATCCGCTTCCAGTTGCTGGATGACTTCCTTTAGCGATGTGTTCTCAAATTCATAGAATAGCTGTTCTTGGGCATAGGTCGTGCAAATGCCAAAAAGGAACCAAAAAAATAGGGTTTTAAAGTGCCTCATCTATTCACTAGACAAGGTAACAATTCTTTTGTCTGCAGAAATATGATAAATGATACCCATGGGTTCCATGGTAGTTTTAAGGGCACTTTCGAGCTTATTGTGTGTGAATCTTCCCGTGAAAAGACGGTCGGTTTGCACTGCGTTGAGGTCAAAACTAACGGGAAATTGAACCGATAATTCCTCCAAAACGTCTGCAAAAGGCTGTTCTGAAAAAGATGAATACCCTTTTTTCCAATCGGGAATGTCTCCAGAAAATTCCGATTTTTGGATTTCATCCCCATTTATTTCAAGCATCATTCCTTGCGATAGTTCGGTGGGATTGGATTGGGTCAATGGGGTGAACACGATGGCACCTTCATAACATTGCACTTTAAAATCCTTTCGGTCCCGTATGTTGAATTGGGTACCCAATACCGCAACGGTTCCTTTGCCGGTGTTCACCTTGAAATCGCCACCCGTTTGCACATCAAAAAACCCTTCACCTTCAAAATCCACGATACGGTCTTCCTCCCAACCAAATCGCTTGTAAGATAATTTGGAGTTGGCATTCATCTCAATTAAGGAACCATCTGCAAGAAGTACGGTCTCTTTTTCGCCAATACCAGTGGAATAGGTTTTATACCCGAAGAAATAGGTATAGCCCACAAATAACAACGCGATGGATGCAGCCGCTGCGGCCACCCACCACAATGATCTTACCTTCGGTTCTTTTTGGACATTTTTATTCTTTTCGGTCACCAATGCCAGCGCCTTTTCCACATCAATTTCTGGGCCGCTCAATGACTGGGCCGCATTGTCTATAGCCATGAGCTGCCTGTAGACATCGGATGCCTCGAACCCGGCCAGCTCCTCTGGAGTCAACTCTCCGGCAAGCCATCGGGCCAAAAAATCTTCGTTGGCGTAATTTTCATCCATAGGCATACTTACTCTTATTTATAGGACAGTTGATTTATCCTTCACCCTATTAAAATTTTAAATCTTTTCCCAAAACCTCACGGAGTTGAAGCAAAGCTTTGCTCATTCTTCGTTCTATGGCCTTTACACCCAATCCTGTTATTTCAGCAATTTCAGGATAGGTTTTCTTTTCTATTCGGCTCATTAAATACACTTCCCGTTCTTTTTGGGGTAAGGAAGCGATGGCTGATTTCAATTTTTCATGGAATTCCTCCATCTGCATCAAATATTCCGGACTTTCATGATCCACAGAGGGATTGGCCCTTCTCAAATGCTTCAAGACAATTTTCTCGTGCTCTTTTTCATTGAGAAATGAATTGTTTGCCGCGCGGTAGAGATAGGCCTTCACTTTGGAAAAAGAAACGGTGGCACACAATTTCCAAAGTTTCACAAAAACGTTCTGTACAATGTCCTCCGCCTGTTGCAGGTCCCCGCATTTATAATAGATGTATCGCGTCACCGCCTCATAATGGGTGCGGAATATTCGGTCGTAGATTTTTTGCTCGCAAATGGATGGTTCTTCCTCTGTCATGTGCTGATTAGGGCGAAACTGCTTTTCAAACAAAAATAATTAGAAAAAATAGGGTGAATGGTTTTTTGCCTGTCTTAGTAGTGAAAAAGAATTTTAACACCCAAGCTATGCTTTATAGAAAATGGTTGACAGTCATGATGATAGGCTGTTTTTTACTGATACAAAACGTAACCGCCCAAGAATGGCAAACCAATTTTGAAAAAGCCAAAGACATGGCCCAAAAGAACAATACTAACATTGTTTTGGTATTTCAGGGTTCGGATTGGTGCGCGCCTTGCATTAAGTTGGATCGCGAGGTTTGGAGCACTGACGAATTCCAAAATTTGGCCAAGGACCATTTTGTGATGCTCAAGGCGGATTTCCCCAGAAAACAGAAAAACAAATTGCCCGAAGCACAAGAGGAGCATAACAAAATGTTGGCCTCCAAATACAACCCTAACGGCTATTTCCCTTTTGTGGTTGTGTTGGATGCTTCCGGCAAGGTATTGGGGGAAACCGCTTATGAAAAAACTAACCCCAAGGCCTATTTCAACAAGTTGAACGCATTCTAATAACCTAAAAATGCCAAGGATAAATCAATTCGTTTTAAGTGCGGTCATTTTTCTTTTTGTGATTTCTGGTTATTCCCAAGAAACCACTGTTGGTGGCCAGCTCCAAGTCTTCCAACGGACCTTGAAATTGATGGGCAGTCGGTTTGATTTGACCGTGGTAGCGGAAAATCAAACCCAAGGGGATGCTTATTTGGATATGGCCATTGGCGAAATTTCACGCATTGAACGCTTGATATCTTCCTGGGACCCCAATTCACAGACATCCAAAATCAATCAAAATGCGGGAGTGGTTCCAGTAAAAGTAGACCAGGAACTCTTCAATCTGATTGAAAGGGCCATCAAAATTTCAAAATTGACCCAAGGGGCATTTGATATCAGCTATGCATCCATGGACCGCATCTGGAAGTTTGACGGTTCTGTGATGGAAATGCCGTCCGAAGAAGCCATTAAGCAGTCCGTCGCCAAAGTGGGATACCAAAACATTGTATTAGATCAAGGAAATGGGACCGTATTTCTAACGAAGGAAGGGATGAAGATTGGGTTCGGGGCCATTGGAAAAGGTTATGCTGCGGATAGGGCCAAGGCCTTGTTGCTGAAGAATGGTGTTGCCTCAGGAATCATCAATGCTTCGGGTGATTTAAATGCTTGGGGCACCCAACCGGATGGCAAGGATTGGATGGTAGCCATTGTAAACCCCCTTAATAAGGATAAGGTGTTCTCTTGGCTTCCGGTAAAGGACCAAGCGGTGGTAACATCGGGCAATTATGAGAAATTCATCATCCTAAATGGAGAACGCTATACCCACATCATTGACCCAAGGACCGGTTATCCCAGCAAAGGGGTGCGGAGTGCCACCATTTTTACTGCAAATGCCGAACTGGCCGATGCGCTGGCCACCTCAATTTTTGTGATGGGCGTGGAAACCGGTTTGGACTTCGTGAACCAGTTAAAAGGCGTGGAATGTATCCTAGTAGATGACAATAATAAAATTATCACCTCCAAAAATATCGCCCTTAAAGAGGTGGAAACCCAAAGCAGATAAACCCAATTATGAAGAAGATTTTAATTGCCCTGTACTGTTTGTTAAGCCTGTCGTCTTGTGCGGTTCTGCATGAATATGAAAAGGTCAACATCAATGACCCAGACATGGTTTTGGCGGATAAAAAACTGGCAAAATTCGAGACGAGTTACCAAGTGTACCGTGAGGGAGCATCTGGTGGAAATGGAGGAAAAACAGGAGGGGGTTGTGGTTGCAATTAACAAGAGCATGAACAGATTTTTGCTGATATTTTTATGCATCCCAATATTTGGGATGGCTCAACAGGAAAATGTCAATTCCTATAAAAAGCGGGTTTTGGAAACCACCGAAGTGGATATCCTTTCCAGTTACTATGAGCAAACCGGAAATAATGCATCCGTCACCGGAGGTATCGGAAACGAAAGGCTTACCGATGTAGCGCCATCCATAGTGGTGAGCGTCCCCTTGAATGATGACGATGTTTTGAGCGTGGATGTGGGTATCTCAACCTACACATCTGCTTCTTCAAGTAACTTAAACCCTTTTGATGTGACTGGTTCAGGTGGTTTAAGTGGTGCTTCCACCGGCGGTGGAGGCGGCGGCGGAGATGATGATGAAGAGGATGATGATAACAATGGAGGCTATTCCGGGGCTATTGGTAGTCCTTGGGTGGCCTCCTCCGGCGCATCACGCCAAGATACTTGGGGGAGTGTCAACATTGGGTATTCGCACAGTTCGGAAGACCGTGATCAAATTGTGAGTGCCAATGCATCTTTTGCCACCGAATATGATTACACCTCCATTGGTTTTGGAGGAGGGTATACCCGCCTTTTCAATGAGAAAAATACCGAATTAAGCCTCAAGGCCAGTGTGTTTTTGGATCAATGGAATCCCAGATACCCTACCGAATTGGATAGTTATGTTGAGGTGGATGGAAATCTTAACGCTGGGTTCTTTACTGGGGTCAATATTTTGAATAGAAACGGATTGATCACCAATAAGAATGGCACATTGACCTGGCGTCCAGTGGATGGATTCAGCCTGATTTCAGATAAAAAGCGGAACAGTTTTGCACTATCGGTATCATTGTCGCAGATACTGGGCAAGAACACCCAAATCTCAATCTTTGCGGATGTGGTACAACAACAGGGCTGGCTCTCCAACCCCATGCAACGGGTTTATTTTGCGGATGTCCCCAATTATTTTATTGGAAATCCCGCCAGTATTCCATTCTACACCTCGTCTGAGAATAGGGATGTATTTATGCTGGCCGATGACATGGAACGACTGCCAGATACCCGCTTCAAAATACCCGTGGGCATCCGGTTGAACCATTATATAAATGAGATTTTGACCGTACGAACCTATTATCGCTACTATTTTGATGACTGGGGATTACGCTCGCACACAGCCAGTGTGGAACTGCCAGTAAAAATTGGTCAGAAATTTACATTTTATCCATCCTATCGCTATTACACCCAAACACAGATAGACTATTTCGCTCCGTTTGATGAGCATTTGTCCACAAGTCAATATTACACTTCGGACTATGATCTTTCGGCTTACGACGCCCATCAGGTTGGATTTGGAATAACGTACACTGACATTTTTACCCAATTCAAGACTTTGGGATTTGGCTTGAAGAGCATCGACCTAAAGTATAACAACTACCACCGGACCACGGGCTTAAAGGTCAACTATTTTGGCCTCGGATTCAAATTTATAATGGACTAGGGATTAAGCTTTTGAACAAAGCTCATTAACATATTGAATTAAAATTATGCACCTGAAACTATTTCCAAAGCGATACGCCTTGATCAATGCCTTCGCGATTCTTTTTCTTGGGCTATCATTATTGATGCGACTATCGTTCCTCATTATGGATTTTTCGGAAGTGGACCACTCCCTGTTTGGTTTGATTAAGATATTTTTTACAGGATTGTTTTTTGATTTGGGAACCGTGTCTTTTTTCTATGGAGTTGCTTCCCTGTACTTTTTACTTTTTCCCAAACGGTTTTATGGTTCGCTTTTGGATAGAATCTTGGTCTACTTTGGGTTCTCCCTAGCGTTACTGATTGTCTACTTTTCCTTTTTTGCTGAAATCACGTTTTGGGATGAATTCCAACGACGGTTCAATTTTATCGCCGTGGATTATTTGATTTACACTTACGAAGTAGTAAAAAACATCAACGAATCCTATCCCTTGCCCCTTTTGATTGGCGGAATGTTGCTAATGGTATTGGCCACAGTGTGGATTTTCAAACAAAAAGGATTGTTCAATAAGGCATTTTCGGCAAGTGAAGGGTTTCAAGCAAAGTTGGTTCCTTTTGTTGTTGTAATGGCAATTATGTCGTTTTATACAACCTCCATCGAGAACGATTCTGCTGAGAATTCAGAGAACCGATACAACAATGAGCTTTCAAAAGCGGGGATTTATTCCTTCTTTTCTGCGTTTCGGAACAACGAGCTCAGCTATACCGATTTTTACAAAACCATTCCAGAAAAACAAGCCCTTCACAAGGTGCAAGAAGAAGTCAGCGGTCCTTTGGACAGTCTTCTTGAACCCGAAGACAATATTCTTCGTGCCATAAAAGGGGGCGTTGAAAAAAAACCGAATATCATCTTGATTTGTGTGGAGAGTCTGAGTGCGAACTATCTGGGCATTTTCGGAAATGAAAAACAATTGACACCGAATCTGGATTCCATTGCAAAGGCCGAGACCTATTTCTCTAGTCTTTACGCTACCGGTACCCGGACGGTGCGAGGGATGGAGGCCATTACCTTGAGCATTCCCCCAACCCCGGGTAGGAGCATTGTAAAGCGCAAGCACAACCAAAATCTCTTCACGATTGGCGAGGTCTTCAAAGACAAGGGGTATAGCAGGACCTTTTTTTATGGAGGCGATGGGTATTTTGACAATATGGACAAATTCTTCAGTGGTAATGGGTTCGACATTGTGGATCGGGGACGTGGGTTTTTGCCTTCTCGGGATATTGTCACTTCACGCAAAAATATTGAAGACGATGAGGTCACTTTTGAAAATGCTTGGGGTATTTGTGATGAGGATATTTTCAGGAAAGTGATAAAAGAAGCAGACGAATCAGCCTCGCAGGGTAAACCATTTTTTGATTTTGTCATGACCACATCCAATCATAAACCCTATACTTACCCAGGGGGTAAGATTGATATTCCTTCGGGTACCTCACGTAGTGGAGCTGTAAAATATACCGACTATGCGATTGGAGAATTCTTGAAACAGGCTAAGGTCAAATCGTGGTATAACAGCACGGTGATTGTGATTATGGCAGACCATTGTGCCAGCAGTGCAGGAAAGTGGGAATTGGATGTGGACAACTATCACATCCCTGCCATAATTGTAAACCTAGAAGGAGGTAAGGGCTACGAAATAACCCAGCAATGTTCCCAAATTGATGTGATGCCAACCTTGTTCTCCTTGTTGGGCTGGAACTATAAAAACAATTTTTTTGGCCGAGATGTATTCAGTATGAAACCCGAAGACCAACGCGCATTTGTGGGCAACTACAGAAAACTAGGTCTATTGAAAGATGATGAATTGATGGTGTTGGGTGATGGCAAGACCGCGAATCAATATAATTGGGACCATGAAGATAATAGCTTATCGAAAGAACCAATGGACACTGCGTTTTTAGCGGAGACCATTTCGTACTACCAACTCGCGGATTACCTCTACAATCATAATGGACTTAGTCTGAAAGCTGAATTATGAAAAGTGTTCATTTTATCGTAAACCCAATTGCTGGCAAAGGCGATTCCATTATCGACGAAGGATTGTTGTCTCATTATCTTGAGCCAGAACACTTTGATGTGTGCCTTAAAATTTCCAACTATGCAGGACATGCCACGGAATTGACCAAATCTTCCGTGTGTGAAGGAGCTCAGATTATTGTGGCCTGCGGAGGAGACGGGACAATCAATGAAGTGGCTTCCTGTTTGATGCATTCCAAAGTGCAACTGGGGATTGTGCCTTTGGGCTCAGGCAATGGGTTGGCCGAAAGTCTCGATATTTCCAGAAATCTTAAAAAGGCTCTGCAAGCCATAAAGCAGGGGAAAATCAACCGAATAGATGTGGCCATGGTCAACGGAAAGCCATTTTTCAGCAATATGGGCATTGGGTTTGATGCCAAGGTCATCTCCAACTACAATGCTTCGCAACAGCGAAGATTTTGGGCCTACCTGAAAGCGGTCATCAAGTCGATGAAAGATTTCAAGTATAATGAGCGAATCAAGGTTGAAATGAATGGCAAAAGTTACCGAACCAACCCCTTTATGTTCTTTGTTTCCAATTCCAAAGTAATGGGCTACGACATCTCCCTTACCCGAATGGCATCTTTACAAGATGGATTGTTGGATGTGGTCATTATCGATAATTTGAGCAAGGGCGAAATGTTACTAGTAGGACTTTTTATTCTCCTGAGATTGAATCAATATTTGAAGAAAATACAATACTTCAAAGTGAAGGAACTCAAGGTAGCTTTTGAGGATTCCTATGCCCATCATCTCATGCAGGCCGATGGCGAACTTCACAATCTGGACGAGGCCGAGGTGGTCGTCAAAATTGAAGAAAAAGCACTTCAAGTATTGGTGCCTTAAAACCGTCTCTTCTTTTCCATCTCCTTATAAATCTGAGAGGATTATAAGTCTTAAAGTACTGTAAAACAGTAATTTGTATTTTAAAAGGTAACCCATTCAAGAAAGCATGTTGATAACCCTGTGGATAAATGTTTTGTCCAGATGACACTTGTCACATTTTTTTTGGAGCCTTGATTTTACGTTTGTTCCGATGATTTTTCAGCCTCAAAAATCGCAATGTTGATAAAACTGTTGAGAACCAAAAAGGGGCAATGTAAAATCAAAGTAAAGAAAATATGAATTTTACAATCAGTTCATTTAGGACAAATCCAAACACTTTTTCTCATGCACATTTCTCACATTACTAAAAGGGATTTTAGTACACAGCCCTTCGATTTGCACAAAATTACCAACGCAATCCTTAAAGCTATGACGGCAATCGATCATGGTCAAATGGAAGATGCCCAGATGATTGCCAGCAACGTTGAAAAAGCATTGTTGAAACGAAAGGAACAGGATGAACATTATGTGCCCACCGTTGAAGAGGTTCAGGATGTGGTTGAGAATGAGTTGATGAACAGTGAGTTCCACGATGTGGCCAAAGCCTACATCATTTACAGGAACAAAAGGGCCCAAATGCGGGAGACCGATATTTTTGAGAAACGCATCAACCTTAAACCATACGAATACCCTCAATTGTATGAATATGTGCCTGCAATTCGGCATTCGTATTGGATTCATACCGAATTCAACTTTACCAGCGATATCCAGGATTTTAAATCTGGACTGAGCGAAGTTGAGCGAAGCGCGATTAAAAATACCATGTTGGCCATTTCTCAAATTGAGGTTGCCGTTAAAACCTTTTGGGGTGATATCTATCATCGTATGCCCAAGCCAGAAATAGGATCC
This sequence comes from Flagellimonas iocasae, assembly GCF_042682725.1. Lineage (NCBI taxonomy): Bacteria > Pseudomonadati > Bacteroidota > Flavobacteriia > Flavobacteriales > Flavobacteriaceae > Flagellimonas > Flagellimonas iocasae. Next base: position 1,181,745 of record NZ_JBHUHU010000003.1, read on the forward strand.
GTTGGGGCAACTTTTGCCGAAAGTGAAGTACGCCACCATGATGCGTATTCACACCTACTTGAAATCTTGGGATTAAACCAAGAGTTCGAAAACTTGAAGAAAAAGCCCGTGATCATGAAGCGGGTCCAGTATTTGGAAACTGCCCTTAAAAATGCCAAAAGCGAAAATAACAAAGAGTACGCAGAGTCCATTTTACTGTTCTCCCTTTTCATTGAGCACGTATCGCTCTTCTCCCAGTTTTTGATCATCATGGCCTTCAATAAGCACAAAAATGTGTTGAAGGGAATTTCCAATGTGGTGGAGGCTACCTCAAAAGAGGAGCAGATTCATGGTGATTTTGGTATTGATATCATCAACATCATTAAAAAGGAACACCCAGAATGGTTTGATGAAGAATACAAAGCCATGATTCAGGAAATATGCGAAAAGGCTTTTGAAGCCGAGAGCAGAATTGTGGATTGGATTTTTGAGGATGGCGAATTGGATTTCTTGCCAAAGTCCGTTGTGAACGAATTCATCAAGAACCGTTTCAACAATTCTTTGGAGAGCATTGGCATTGCCAAAGTGTTTGAGGTGGACCAAAAACTATTGGCGGAAACCGAGTGGTTTGATGATGAGATCATTGGCACCAAACATGGCGACTTTTTTGTAAAACGATCAATCAACTATAGCAAAAGAACACAAAGTATAACCAGCGACGACCTTTTTTAAATTATGGAGAACAAAGCCCAATCCCCTCAAATTGAAGAACTAAAAAAAGAAAACAAAAGCCAAGAACTTGTAAATGCCCGAAAGAGTGCCTTGGCACAACTTAAGGAAAAAGAAGAAAGTCAGGGATTTGAATGGCTGAACGAATATAGCCGTCAGTTTTTGGCTTCGGGATATCTGACCGATGGGGTTACTCCTGAGGGACGGATTCGGGAGATTGCGGAACGTGCGGAAGAGATTTTGCAGATTCCAGGCTATGCGGACAAGTTTTACAACTACATGTCCGAAGGTTTTTTCTCTTTGGCATCACCGGTTTGGTCAAACTTTGGGAAAAGACGCGGGCTGCCCATAAGCTGTTTCGGTTCCCATATTGATGATGACATGGGGAATATCCTGTATACCCAATCCGAAGTGGGCATGATGTCCAAATTGGGTGGTGGTACCTCTGGCTATTTTGGGAAAATCAGACATAGAGGGGCTCCGGTTAAAAATAACGGGCAAGCTTCTGGGGCGGTGCATATTATGCAATTGTTCGAATCCATGGTGGACGTAGTGAGCCAAGGCTCAGTTCGCCGTGGTCGTTTTTCACCGTATTTGCCTATTGATCACAAGGATATCTTGGAGTTCTTGGAAATCGGAACAGAAGGGAACCCAATCCAACAATTGACCCATGGCGTTACGGTGACCAACCAATGGATGCAGGAAATGATTGATGGGGATACGGACAAAAGAACCGTTTGGGCCAAAGTTTTGCAGCGTAGGGGAGAGATGGGCTATCCGTATGTGTTCTTCAGTGACAATGCCAACAATGGCGCTGCTGATGTATACAAAGACAAGGAACACCGCATTCATGCCAGTAACCTTTGTACCGAGATCATGCTGCCTTCCAACGATAATTGGTCGTTTGTATGCGTATTGTCCAGTATCAACGTATTGCATTACGATAAATGGAAAAATACCGACGCCGTGGAAACCATGGTCCATTTCTTGGATGCTGTGATTACCGAATTTGTGGAAAAATTGGAAGCCTACCGCGATTCATCAGACCGAGATGATAGACAGACTTTCTTATTTATGGAACGCGCCTATAATTTTGCAAAGGAAAACCGAGCTCTGGGCTTGGGCGTTTTAGGATGGCACTCCCTGTTACAATCCAAAAGATTGGCTTTTGACAGTCAAGAAGCCTATAACTTGAACAGTGAAATATTCAAGGAAATTAAGGAGCGCTCCTACAAAGCTTCTGCAGAATTGGCTGAACGCTTCGGAGAACCAGAAGTGTTGAAAGGCTACGGTAGACGAAACGCCACATTGAATGCCATTGCTCCCACTACTTCATCTGCCTTTATTTTGGGTCAGGTATCACAGGGAATTGAACCGATTTGGTCCAATTGTTATGTGAAGGACATCGCCAAAATAAAAGTGACCATAAAAAATCCATATTTGATGGATTTGTTGGAGGAAAAGGGTCAAAATAACCCGGAAGTTTGGAAAAGTATCCGCGATATGGATGGTTCCGTTCAGCATTTGGACTTCTTGACCGAAGAGGAAAAAGCAGTGTTCAAGACCTATTCAGAATTGGATCAGTTGGATATCATCTACCAAGCTGCCAACCGACAAAATCATATAGATCAAGGCCAGTCGGTGAACATCATTGTCCATCCCGATATGCCAACCAAAGACATCAATAAAATTCACGTAACCGCTTGGAAACTAGGATTAAAGTCACTGTACTATCAGCATAGTATGAATGCTGCACAGAAATTTAAGCAGAAAAAGGAATGTGCCAGTTGTGAAGCATAGATTAACCGACTCAAATCGCTCTTAAGGAGCTTAATCCAACCCCCGGACCAAAATGTTTGGGGGTTATTTTTTATCTGGACTCCACCTAAACAATTGTTAATCTAATGTTTGGACCTCAGTTCATTCAAAACAGTTTCTATTTTTGTGAAGCAAGAGAGATGAAATGTAATCCAATGGGCTTATATCTAACGTAAAGTATTTGTGCTATTTTACTTTTGATTTTTATAAAAGTAGGGTTGGTACATCTTTAGTAGGCAACAACAAGAACAAACAACCTCAACCTTAAATGAAGCCAGTAACCCAGTATACCAAAAGTGGCCGAATCAATATAGCGTACCAAGTTTTTGGTTCAGGTTCTGTGGATTTGGTCTACATTCCCGGATGGGTTTCCAATATTGATTTGATGTGGGCCTGCCCACAATTGGTTGAGTTTCTTCAGGAGCTTGGTAAAATTGCCCGTGTGATTTTATTTGATAAACGTGGCACAGGACTTTCCGACCGCGTTGTGGAGCTTTCAACTTTGGAAGAGCGGATGGACGACATCCGGGCGGTGATGGACGCGGTTAATTCAGAAAAAGCCATTTTATTTGGTCATTCTGAAGGTGGTTCCGTCTCTGCTTTGTTTGCTGCAACCTATCCCAATAGGACCATTGCCTTGATCACGTTTGGCATATTTGCAAAGCGAAAATATGCCGAAAACTATCCTTGGGCACCAACTGATGAGGAACGTCAGAAGGTGTATGACATGATTGAAAATTCTTGGGGTAGCGGAGAGATGAATTTGGAGACCTTGGCGCCTTCCAAGGCAAACGATAGGGAATTCATGGATTGGTTGGCCAATTATTTTCGGTCTGGGGCAAGCCCCAGTGCAGCGTTGGTGCTCACCAAAATGAACACGGAGGTGGATATCATCAATATTTTGAGCTCCATTAAAGTTCCCACTTTGATTCTGCAGCGCACCAATGATGTCGACGTAAAAATTGAGGAGGGAAATTTTATTGCAGAGCGAATTCCTGGGGCCAAATTTGTGGAATTGAAAGGGGATGACCATTTGTTTTGGGTAGGGAATACTCAGGAAGTACTTAGGGAAATCCGAAGCTTTATAGCTAATCTTAAACCCAAGGATGTTTATAACCAGCAACTGTTCACCATAGCGGCAGCTCGGATTTTTGCCGCGGAACGTGCCACTCCCGAACAACAAGAGCATATCTCAAGATTTGTGGGGCAATATCGAGGAAAGGTTATTCAATGTGATGGAAGGACCTTTTTTGCCACTTTTGAGGGGCCTAGCAAGGCTGTTCATTGCTATATGAGTCTGTTTGAGACCGTAAAACGGATGAACGCCCAAATGTCCGTGGGAATTCACATACGGGAAGGAGCCGTGGACGAAGCACATTTTATCAGTGAGCCAACGGAGCGGTTTGTGGAAGCTATTCTTGGACAAGCCAAACCGAATCAGATTTTGATTACCCAAACCGTAAAATATTTGCTTTCTGGAGCTGGACTTAACTTTAAGCAGAACAATACCGTTATGGAGCCAAGAACGGGTGAACCCCATATTCTTTTCACCGTGTCGGACGATTTGGGCTCCGAAGAGCTCCCCGAAAACTTTCATCCCAATCAACTCCCCATAAATGATTCCTTTTTGGAAAATGTACTGGAAATCATAGATATGCATCTAGGGGATGAGGCTTTCGGAGTTGAAATGTTATGCAGGGAAATAGGGGTAAGTGAACGACAGTTGCAGCGCAAACTCAAAGCGGTCACCAATAAATCTCCCATACAGTTAATATCATCCGTTCGGTTGCACCGAGCAAAGGAACTGATGCTGGAGAATAAGCATAATGTGGCCGAAATTGCATATCAAACTGGGTTTTCCAACCCATCTTATTTTTCCAAATCCTTTAAAAGGGAATTTGGTTTAACCCCATCTACTTTTCTTCAGGAGTACGCTTAGACGTCATTTTCTCTATTTGTTTTTTTAGTTAAAACCCATCATTCTGAAGTTCAAAACAGGGTATTTTCGGGGAAATTTCACTGATTTTTATTTCTGAATCCAAGAATATGTTGAACCTTTTTCATCTGAAAACAAGGTGTTTATGGTTCAAAATGTCGGAAAAGTTATAGTCTGACGGTTTTGTACTGTCATCGTGTCGGAAAAGTTATCTAATTCGGCGGGTTTGTTCTAATTCCAAGGGTTTCTCTCAACATATCTTTGTCCCCGCTAAAAACAGAAATAACAAATGTCATGAAAAAACACATTTTTACAACAATCACAATTGCATTCGTAACTATAGGATGTATGAATGCGCAGAGCAATACGGAAACGGGGCCATTGGCCAAAAACCGTAAGCCATGGAAAGATCCAAAACCCACAACGGGGATTATGATCAAAAAGCATGATAACCTTACAGGGCCCTTGGCCAAAAACAGAAAACCTTGGAAGGATGAATGCGAACTTTATCCCGTAGTTTTTGTGGAGCGCAAAGACTTACAAGGACCCATGGCAAAAAATGTTCGCCCAGAACGCGATAATTATAGCGTGGAATATACCAAATAGGGAGTTTATCCATCAATCAACAATCATCAATAAACGAACACATCATGAGAACAGGAAAGCGAGATGCATTTAAGCAAAAACTTCATCCAACCCTTGGTTATGGATGGAGTGCCAAACGAAGGTACAAGCCTGTGGTTAGACCAATCTTCAATTTTTAACAGATTTAAACGGATACGAATCGGTGTCCTTTAGGTTTTGTCCATAAAATTAGCTGAAGAAGGGCCATAAAAGGTGGCCCTTTGTTTCCCTTACGAACTCAAAACTATACGTATTATGATTACTACTACGCAGATTGACGATCGGGCGGCAGATTCACTTTTTCGCATATTGGACCATGGAAGAAAAAAATCCATTGAGTCTGATAAGTTTTTGGAGAAGTTGGCACGCACTGGAATTTTATCCGATGACCCTCGCATTCAAGAACTCCTGCAGATTTTCAGAATAAAGGAGCAGGAAAAGCGAAAAAGCCCTACCATATCATCAACGGAGTTCACTGAGATTCTGAAGCAAAATGCGCTGGTAAAAAAATCACTTACGGAAAATCTGGTCATCCCAGACTTCGAATCTTTTTGCAAAGAGGTGGAAGACATCTTTTTGGAAACTTTAAAAAATACCGATGGTAAAGTGGCGGATTATATTCCCCAATTGGCCAGGGTAAATCCAGACCACTTTGCAGTTTCTATTTGTACGGTGGACGGGCAGCGATTTTCCTTTGGGGATTCCAATGTGAATTTCTGTCTACAATCTTCCTGTAAACCTATCAATTACTGTTTGGCATTGGAGGAATTGGGGGAGCAAAAAGTTCACAATCATGTGGGAAGAGAGCCCAGCGGACAATCGTTCAACGAGTTGGCACTTAACTCCAGAGGACTACCCCATAACCCAATGATCAATGCAGGCGCCATGATGAGTTGCTCGCTGATTGACAGGGACAACAATATTGCAGACCGATTTGATAAAGTCAGTAAAACATGACAGGCCCTGTGCGGAGACAAAGCGGTCAACTTTAATAATTCGGTGTATCTGTCGGAACGGCAAACCGCGGATAGAAACTTTGCATTGGCCTATTTTATGCGGGAAAAAAATGCCTTCCCCGAAAAGACAAACCTAACGGAGACCTTGGAATTTTACTTTCAGTGTTGTTCCATTGAATCGTGCACCAGTGACCTTTCAGTGGCAGCGGCGACATTGGCCAATGCGGGCAGCAATCCATTGACGGGCAAGACCATTTTTAAGTCCTCAACAGTGCAAAACTGCCTATCGCTCATGTTGAGTTGTGGCATGTACGATTTCTCAGGTGAGTTTGCCTTTAAAATTGGACTTCCAGCCAAGAGTGGGGTGTCAGGAGCTTTACTATTGGTCATTCCCAATTTGATGGGAATCAGTATTTGGTCACCTAGATTGGACCAAGTAGGTAACACGGTACGAGGAGTGGAATTTTGCAAACGTCTAGTGGAACGCTTCAGTTTTCACCAATACGACTCATTGGTCGGGCATTCTAAAAAAATCAATCCAAGAAGAAAACAGAATGAGTTGATGGCTTCAAAAGTCATGGAACTTATTCGTGCGGCAAGCTTCGGCGATATGGACGAAATCTATCGTCTACAAGCTGAAGGCGTAAGCCCAAATACTGCGGACTATGATGGACGAACCCCACTCCACTTGGCTGCCTGTGAAAATCAGGTTGAGGTAGTTAAGCACCTCATCGGCCAAGGGGTCCATCTTTCCCCAAAAGATCGCTGGGGAAACACACCGCTCAATGATGCCATAAAATTTAAAAACAAAGAAATCATAGAAATGCTGGAACATGCCGTCAAAATCAAAAGAGATGGAAAGGCTATGGAACTGGCAGAAGTAACTAACAATTAAAAACAATAGATATGGATACAGGAGATACAGCATGGGTATTGATTGCCACGGCTTTAGTAATGTTAATGACGCCGGCAGGGTTGGCCTTGTTTTACGGTGGACTTTCCAACAAGAAGAATGTGATAAATACGGTTGGGATGAGTTATGTGGCCTTTTGCGTAGCAACATTGGCATGGATTGTCGGCGGTTATAGCATTGCCTTTGGGCCAGAAGGACACCCCATTTTTGGGTCAATAAAAGCATTTTTCTTAGAAAACATAAGCCCATCGCAGCTGGTGGGATCCATTCCTGAATTGGCTTTTGTGGCCTTTCAAGGGGTGTTTGCCGCCATTGCCGTGGCCATTATCTCGGGTTCGGTGATTGGACGGTTAAAATTTAACAGTTGGATCATATTCTCGACCCTTTGGGTACTATTTGTGTATGCTCCCTTAGTACGCATGATTTGGGGCGATGGTCTCCTAAGCTATTTGGGAGAACTGGATTTTGCAGGTGGAACTGTTATTCACGTAAATGCCGGGGTAGCTGGCTTAGTATTGGCCCTGATTTTAGGTAAGAGAAAAGAGCATGTGGAAATTGACCCATCATCCACCAAATTAACGGTATTGGGTTCTGCGTTGCTATGGTTTGGCTGGTTTGGATTCAATGCCGGTAGCCAACTGGCAGCGGACGGGATTGCCGCAAATGCCTTTTTGGTGACCAATATTGCCGCTTGTGCAGGAGCATTGGCTTGGATGGCTTTTGAATGGAAAAGAAAACAAAAACCCACCATTTTAGGACTTGCTTCTGGTGCTATTTCTGGATTGGTCGGCATTACACCTGCCGCTGGCTATGTAGGGGTGGATGGCGCCTTGATCATTGGAATAATATCTGGAATTCTTGGATACTATGGCGTGGTGCACCTAAAAAAGATGCTGAATTATGACGATACCTTGGATGCCTTTGGAATCCATGGGCTGGTCGGAATCTGGGGGTCTATTGCCACCGGACTGTTCGCAAATCCTGAGATTAATGGAGAGGCTGGTCTTTTTTACGGCAATCCACAACAAGTGGTAGTGCAGCTCGTGGCGGTATTGGTCACTATCCTCTTTTCACTTGTGGGAACCTTTGTCATTTTCAAGATCACCAAGTTATTGACCCGTGGCACAAGAGTGGCAACTGAAGTGGAAATCAAGGGCATTGATGCTGCCTACCACGACGAAAAGAGTTTTTCATAGATAACATTAAAACATACTGGTGTCCTTGCACAACTAGGTTGGTTTGGTTTAAGGTTTTTGCAAGGCCCAGTTTACTTTGACTGTAGTTTTTGGTTAATGAAGGGTTGGTGAAATAACCATCAACCCTTCAAAAAGCTAGAGGGATAAAAAATTTAAATCACACAAAGACATTTAAGAAATGGAAAAAATAGTGCAATTAAAAAGAATCAAGGGGCAGGAACTATGCCTGATTTTTTTATTGATTTTTTTGGGATGCTCCAAAGATGATGATCTTCTTCCACAAGCCACGGCAGTTGAAGAAGTGGAGATTGTAACGGAAGAACGGAACGTAACCATTGGAGAAACAATCCAACTGAATTCAGCGGTCATTCCAGAAGATGCGGATAATCCGACCATATTATGGGGTACTGATAACCCCGATGTCGCCACCGTTGATGAGTTGGGCAAAGTAACTGGACATAAACTTGGAGTGGTGACCATTTTTGCCATATCCAAAGAAAATTTAAGCATATCGGATAGTGTGGTCCTCCATGTAGAATAAGCGAAACTTTATCACATGAAAAAAATAGAAATAATCCGGCTTTGCTTGCTGGTGGCATTATGTATCATTTTCCTTTCTTGATGAAAATCAAAAACTTGAATTAGTGTTAGTTAAGTAGTGGTTAGGTCAAATGAACAGGTCAAAATAATTGTTCCTTGATGTTAGACGAGAAACAATGTTGAGACTGTGTTTTTTTGGCAAGAGAAGAGCCGGTGGTTTTGCTGCCGGTTCTTTTTGTTTTTAAGGGAAATGGCCACTTTGTTGCAGTGATTTTTCTAAATATCACAGAGCTTTCATGAAAATAAGAAGGTTTTTCTTCCTTTTAAAATGTTAAAAATCCTGAAAACGTTCCATCGTTTATCCGATGTTTCACAACAAATGATCGGTGTAATACAACATAACTTCCATTTTGTCCTTAGTTGTTGATATGTTTGGGTAAGCCTTACTTCGTAAGGGCAGCCTCATCTTCTAAACTATGCATAAACCCCAATTACGCCGGTATAACATCAATTTTATTGTGGCTTTTTTGTTTGCGCTGACCTTAGTGCAAGTTGGGAATGCCCAATGTCCAGTGGATGCAGGTTCTGACTTTACGGCAGCATACGTATCCCCAGTCTTTTTGAATGCGGCATCTCCACTGCCCAATTCTGGAGTTTGGACACAGGTTTTGGGTCCTTCCGTGGTGAATTTTGTGGATGCAACCGACCCTGCTACTGAAGTACAAGGCACAGTGCCCGGAACTTATGAATTTCAATGGACCGTATCGGGCGGCGCTTGTACAACCGCTTCAGACACAGTTGAGGTGACCATAGCAACGGTGGATTTGGAGTTGGCAATGTCAGCGAGTACGACCACCCCGGATGTAGGTGATGTCGTCACCTTTACCATCAATTTGAGCAATTTGGGCGGTATTGATGCCACCGCAGTTTCCGTTGAAAGTTTCGTCCCTACTGGATTTGGTAGCGTAACAGCTATTAATAGTTCGGGTTCGTTTAGTGCTATTTCCAGAAATGTAACGTGGACGGGCCTTAATGTTCCACAGGGGACCAATACGGCCGTGCTTACTTTTAATGCTACGGTGCTTACCCCAACAGGGACCATTGGAGAGTTTACCAACATAGCTGAGGTGACCACCAGTGGTCAATTTGATAGCGACAGTACACCTAACAATGACGATGGAGACCAAAGTGAGGACGATGAAGATGCAATTACCGTTGCACCGCTCCAAGCCGATTTATCCCTTGTCAAAACCGTGGTGGGCGGAAACACCACTCCCTTTGTTGGAGAGCAAATCAGTTTTGAAATAACCATTACCAATGATGGACCGGATGCCGCTACCAATGTAAGAGTAGTAGATCAATTACAATCGGGCTATAGTTTTGTGTCTTACACCGCTACAGCGGGAACCTATAATAATTCCACTGCATTTTGGGATGTGGGAACCTTGGCCAATGGAGCCACGGAAACTCTGACGATAAATGTTACGGTGAACTCTACGGGGAATCATGATAACACCTCTCAAATTTGGCAGTCCGATGCCTATGATTTGGACTCTACCCCAGGAAACGGGGTTTCATCTGAAGATGATATTGGCACCGTGGACAATATTGTGCCCGTAGATGTGATTGACCTTTCCCTGACAAAAGTGATTGATAAATCACCTCCTTTGGTGAGCGATAATGTCAGATTTACCTTGACGGTGACCAATTCCGGCCCAAGTGATGCAACTTCAGTTGAGGTCACCGACCTATTGCCTTCTGGATTTACCTATGCTTCTGATAATGGGGGAGGAGATTATGATAATGTCACTGGAATATGGGATGTTGGCACGTTGGCCAATGGAAGTTCCGCAAGTTTGAGCATTTTTGCGAATGTAAATCCCTCAGGAAACTATACCAATGTGGCTGAGATTACCGGTCATGACCAAGTTGATTCCGACTCAACACCCAACAACAATGTTCCAGGTGAAGATGACCAAGATGAAGTCACGGTCATTCCTGAACCTATAGTGGATATATCCGTAACGAAGACCGTGGATGATTTAATTCCAAATGTTGGTGATCAAGCGATTTTTACAATTAGGGTTCAAAATGATGGCCCAAGCAATGCCACCAATTTGGTGGTCACAGATGTTTTAGCTTCAGGATACAATTTGGTAAATGCCATACCTACAAGTGGCACCTATAACAGTGTTAGCGGGTCATGGACGATTGCAAGTTTAGCGAGTGGGGCATCAGAAACGCTTACGATTACTGCGGATATCTTATCCACTGGAAATTATTCCAACACCGCCGAATTAACAGGACTCACCGAAACTGATGTGGATTCAACCCCAGGCAACAATAACGAGTCAGAAGATGACCAGCAGACCGTTACTCCGGTACCGCTTCCCATTTCAGATTTGCTGTTACGAAAGTCTGTGGACAATCTGAGTCCGTTTGTAGGGGAAAATGTCATTTTCAATATTAACATAACCAACTTGGGCCCTAGCGATGTTACTGGGGTTCAGGTGATGGATTTGTTGCCTTCGGGCTATACGTATGTATCAAATAGCAGAACAGCGGGAAGCTACAATCCAACCACGGGTATTTGGGATTTGAACAATGTGATTCCCAACGGAGTTACTGAAACCTTGAATATTGTGGCTACTGTAAATCCAACTGGGGATTACTTTAATGTCACTGAAGTAATTGCATCAAGCAACGATGATCCAAACTCAACGCCAAACAATAATAATTTCTTTGAAAATGACCAAGACAGTGCCGGAACCATTCCTATTCCTGCAGCCGACATGACCCTGAGCAAAACGGTTGATAATGAATTTCCGGATGTTTCAAACAATGTTACATTTACCCTTACTTTGACCAACGAAGGGCCTAGTGATGCTTTTGCATTGGCGGTTCAGGATATATTGCCTTCCGGATATACCTATGTTTCGGATGATTCCGGCGGATTTTATGATATAAACTCGGGGCTTTGGAATGTAGGCAACTTGACTGCTGGTAGCAACGCAACCTTGAACATTTTGGTTCAAGTGAATGCTTCAGGAAATTATTTGAATCAAGCTGAGTTGATGACTTCCGTAATTCCCGACCCTGATTCCACACCGGGTAACAATGACCCAACCGAGGATGATCAAGACGAGCAATCTACTACACCAAGACACGTTACTGATATTTCAGTGACCAACACAGCGGATAATTTAAGCCCATCAGCTGGAGATCAAATCATATTTACGATAACCCTCAACAACGCGGGTCCCAATGATGCCACTGGTTTGGTTGTAGAGGATTTATTGGCTACGGGATATAGTTTTGTCACCGCCACCACTTCAGTGGGGACTTATGACGAACTTGTAGGTTCATGGAACGTTTCAAGCCTAAATAGTGGTACCTCGGCAACCTTGCAAATTACAGCTGTCGTTCTTCCCAATGGGGATTACCGAAATACCGCAGAATTGATAGCATTGGATACCTATGACCCAGATTCCACAGTCAACAATAATATATCCTCGGAAGATGATCAAGCTACCGTGGTTCCGGTTCCTGATGGTTTGGCAGATTTATCTCTGACCAAAATTGTGGACAATGCTACCCCAAATGTGGGTGATGTGGTCCGATTTACTATAAGTGTAACAAACGAAGGGCCTACGGATGCAACCGGAGTAGTGGTTACCGATTTGCTGCCACAAGGCTATACCTATCAATCGCACACTGCTACAGCAGGGGTGTATAATTCCACTACCGGTTTATGGAATGTAAATCGAACAATTTTCAATCAAAATAGTGAAACTCTGGAGGTATTGGCGATGGTGAATACGCCAACAGGGCAACCCGATGAATACCTTAATGTCGCCGAAATAACAGCAAGCAATTTTGCAGACCCTGATAGTGACCCGAATGAGGGACCAGAAGCCGATGACTATGCTGACGGGATTACGGATGATGACGAAGCCAGTGCTTTTGTGATTCCTCAAACCACAGATTTGGCCATCACAAAGGTAGTGGACCGATTAGAACCCAATATTGGCGATGAGGTGGTTTTCAGCATTATAGTGACCAACCAAGGCGATGTGCCCGCAACGAATATCGGTATTGAAGAACAATTGCCCAATGGTTATCGCTTAGTGAACACTTCAGCGTCTATTGGAATTTATGATGCTTCTGGAGGTTTTTGGGAGATGGATACATTGCAAGTTTCAGAAACTGCCCAACTTGACCTCACTGTTGCGGTTTTGGATGTTGAAGATTATCTGAATACAGCAAGCTTGGCTTTTGTAGATCAGTTGGATACTAATGCTGCCAATGATTCTGCTGAAGCCTTTGTGCAACCTACTTGCTTAGTGGTATACAATGAATTTTCGCCCAATGGCGATGGCGTCAATGACTTTTTTACCATTGATTGTATTTCCAGATATCCTGGAAACGAACTACAAGTGTATAATCGATGGGGGACTGTCGTATACCAAAAACGTGGATATAACAACGATTGGGACGGAACGCCCAACGGTCGTGCCATTGTCCAGAAAGAAGACCAATTGCCGGTAGGGACCTATTACTATGTGCTGGATTTGGGAGATGGTTCCGAACCTAAAACCGACTGGCTGTATTTAAATCGATAGTGTAAACGGATGAACGGCACAAAAAACATATCGAAAATGATAAAACGAATGGGGCATGCCTATTTATTGGTGCTACTCTTGGGATGCTGCACCGTATCTGCACAGCAGGATCCGCAGTTTACCCAATACATGTACAACACCATGAGCGTTAATCCTGCCTATGCCGGTTCGCAAGGATATTTAACGGCCTTGTTAATGCACCGCTCCCAGTGGGTCGGTGTTAACGGCGCTCCAAATACACAAGTTTTGGCGGTTGACACCCCTCTGGAAAATAAATTGGGTGTAGGAGGAATTTTAGCCCATGATGCGCTAGGACCTTCTTCCGAAATATTTGTGGATGGAAATGTTTCCTACACCATTCAGTTGGATAGCACCAACAGAAAACTCTCTTTTGGAATGAAGGTAGGAGGAAGAATTTTTGACGTAGACTTCTCCAAAGGATTGACTCAGAATCCTGATGTGGTCTTCCAAAATAATGTGCAAAGCAAATTTTTCCCTACCATTGGAGCGGGGCTGTATTACCAAACCAAGGATGGGTATTTGGGTTTTGCGGTGCCCAATTTCTTTTCACAAAAACATTATGATGGGGAAGAGCAAGAAATCGCTGCGGAGCGATTGCACTACTATTTTATCGGAGGCAAGTTCTTTGACATTACTCCCGAAATAGTGTTACGCCCTGCCTTTTTTGTAAAATGGGTCCCCGGCGCCCCGATCATTGCAGATGTTTCCATAAATGCTGTCCTTCGGGAAACCTTCACCTTTGGTGTGGCCTATCGATGGGATGATTCTTTCTCAACCTTGTTGGGACTTCAAATTACGCCAAATCTAAATGCTGGATATGCCTATGACCTTACCACATCCAATTTGGCTAATTATACTGGAGGTACACACGAAATATTTTTGCGATACCAATTTAAGGAGCTGAAGAAATCTTCAGAATCACAATAATTTTAGTCGGGCAAACGAAAACCAAACATCAACATAACCTTATGCTTGCAAGCCTTCAACAGTAGTTGAAGGTTTTTTTTTGAAAAAAATTCACTTCGGTGCAACCTTTTCATTTTTAGTTTGTCATTGGGATAGAATGAAATAGGATTATTTTTAGCCGTCATTGAATAACCGTCCGGAATTTTTGGAAGCAAACGTACGTTTTACGCACCAAGCCTTGGTGGAGCAGAGCAGAGAGGGGAACCGCAACGCACAGTACCAGTTGTATGGATTGTACGTGGATGCCATGTTCAATGTTGCCATGCGGTTGTTGACCATTCGGGAGGATGCAGAGGACATTATTCAGGAGAGTTTTGTGGAAGCCTTTAGAAAGTTGGATTCCTTCCGGTTCGAGAGCACGTTTGGCGCTTGGTTAAAACGGATTGTGATTAACAAGAGCATAAATCACTTGAAAGCAAGACGATTGTTGCTCTCCTCCATGGAAAATGAAGAAGAAATTCTGGATGACGAACAGGAAGCAGAACCAGACCAGTTTGAAATTGATAAAATCAAAATGGGATTGGCCCAACTTCCAGAGGGGTACCGACAGATAATAACCCTGTACTTGATTGAAGGGTATAACCATGTTGAAATTGGAGAGATTATGGGAATAACTACTTCCACCTCCAAATCGCAATATCACCGCGCTAAAAAGAAACTCATTCAAATTGTAAATGAACTATGATGGACAATTTTGAAAAACATATTAGGGAAAACAAACAAGCCTTTGACGTCCATAAAGTGGACAAGGATAAGTTGTGGCAGGGAATTGCTTCCCAATTGGATGAAAAACCAGAACCCAGGGTAATTCCGCTTTGGAGATCAAGGAAGTTATGGGCTGCAGCCTCCATTGTATTGTTGTTGGGACTGTCCGTGATGACATTTTTCACCTTCAACAACCCAACCCAGAACATGGATGCTTATGCCAATAAAGAGCTCTTGGAAATTGACATGCACTACCAACATTTGGTGTATCAGCAGGTACAATTGGTGAAGAACAATCCCAAATTATCGGATAAGGACAAAGAAGAGTTCCTGTCCTTTATGGATGAACTGGATGTGGAATATCAGCAATTAAAATTGGAGATGCGAAACAACCTGGACAACGAACGGGTTTTGGAAGCGATTGTGGCAAATTATAAAAAGCGCATTGAACTGATTGAAAATCTACTGAAGCAAATCAATGCGTCTAAAAAAGAAATGGATTATGAAGGGTATGTATTATAAAAACATTTGGGTGACGGCAGGTCTGCTGCTGTGTACGCTGATGGTCTTTGCCCAAAATGAGCAGAGCAAGCAATGGAACAAGACCTATGATCTTTCTCCTACGGGGAAGGTGCATATTGAAAACAAATATGGCAATGTGGTCATCAATGGATGGCAAAAGAACCAAGTGAAGGTTTCCATTTCCATTCAAGTGAACCATAGAAAGGAGGATAGTGCCGAAAAATTGTTGGAGCGTATTCAGCCGAAAACCATTCAATCCGGTAATTATATCCAGTTCATCTCTGAAATCAAGGATCGGGATGCCAATATTTTTGCCAAGTACTTCAGTAAGGCAAATCCGTTTGACTTTGACAAATCCAACGTGCAGATAGATTATGAGGTGTACTTGCCCATCAATGCCGAGCTCAGCATCATCAATAAGTTTGGGGATATCATCATTGATTCTTGGAAAGGGGATTTGGAAACCGACCTTCAACATGGCGATATCTATATCAACGGAAACATTTCAACCGCAAAAGTGGATATGCGTTTTGGAAAGTTCCATGCCCGAAACCTAGATTATGGAAACCTAAAAATGGAAAATGGATCTATTGATGTTGAAACGTCCCAAAAACTGAAAATTATCAGTAGTGGTAGCGATATACGCCTCGGAGAGATTGCGGATTTGGAACTCTATTCGAGTAAAGATGAAGTGGAATTGGAATCAGTTGATGCCCTGCGAGGTGATTTTAAGTTCTCGAATGCGGACATATCAAGTGTAACAAATGAGCTGTTCCTTACACTAAGGATAGCGGAGGTTGACATCAAAAAGCTGGTGAAACCCGATGCAGACATCAATATTGTACAAGAATCCTCCGAAATCAATATAAATATCACAGGCTTGGCATTTGATTTTAAGGCCACGCTGGAACAGGGACTTTTGCGTGTTCCGAAGACGTTTACCAACATCAATACCCATGTCACGAATGAAGGGAGCAAAATCAGGGATATTACGGCCAAGTATGGCACGGGTGATCTAGGAAGTTTTACCATCAACGGAATCAAAGGAGTAATTGTACTGACGGATTGATTTTTTATAAAAAATCAGAAAAAAATTAATTCTGGTGCAACCCTTTCAAATTTTGAATGTCTTTAGAATGAAAATCAAAAAACGAATCATGATACAACTAAAACAATTGCTACCCTTATTGCTTTTCGGGTGTGTGGCATGGGGCCAACAAACTCAGGACAATTCGGATTACATTGAATTTAATGACCGCAAGAATGTGGTGCACGGGGTGTACTTGGGGCTTACCACGTATTATGGGGAAATGCGAGGAAAATCTACCTATTTAGGAGGTCTAAAAGTGGCCTACGTGGCCAACCGACAATTTGAGGTTGGTTTTTCTGGGGTTTTTCTTTACTCGGAACAGGACAACCCAAGGACCTTGAACGAGGATTTGATCGGAGCTTATGGAGGGATTCATTTAGAGCCTATCCTTTTTAGTAAGTCGACCGTTAATCTTTCCTTTCCGTTACTGATTGGGGCAGGAGGTGTCGGTTATTTGGCCAACAACTTTGATGACCCAGTGGATGACCCAAATGAGGATGATATTGATGCCGTTTTTGTGGCTGAACCAGGGGTGAGTCTTCTCTTCAATATCTCTAGATACTTGCAATTGGAAGCTGGGGTGAAATATCGCTTTTCAAGCCGACTGGAATTGGAAGATAGTCCGCTTCGGAACATCAATGGATTTTCGGGTGGAATCGGGCTTAAGGTCGGAGTGTTCAACATGGGAAGAAATCGGTACAAAAAACACTTGAACAATGGCCTATAAATCAAAAAACGAACAGTCAATCAATCAAGGAATCCTAACCAGTCATGTCTTCACCCAAAACGGGACCGTATTTCTAAGAAGTGCCGAAGAAGTGGGTGTGGACGAATGGTCCGCCATCAATTTCCATTGGATGCCCGTTTTACAATTAGAGCGGGAGTTGGGTTCCTAACAATCAAATCACATTAAAAAACGAACAGCATGAAAACTTTTAAACATGCCTTTATCGCCTTGGCGATAGGGTCAATGGCGACTTCTTGTGTGCAAGAAACCGTGTGGGTCTCGGATGAGGTCTCTACCAGAAGCTATGATTTTGAACATATTACCGCCCTTCAGGTAGCAACGGACTTTAATGCGTATGTCACTTTTTCGGAAACCGAAGAGCGTGTGGAAATTGAGGCCAATGATAACCTTTTCAATAAGATGGATGTCTATATGGAGGGGAACAGATTGGTCGTGAAGCTGGAAAATAATATCCGAGTGAAGGGTAGGGAGACGTTAAACCTTTACATCACCACAAAGAACATTTCTTGGTTCAAAGCTTCTTCGGATGCCGCAATTTTCTTGGAAAATACGTTGACTGCGGGGAGTGTTTCGATTGATTTGAGTTCAGATGCCCACTTCATTGGGGATATTGTCGCTGATGATTTTGAGTTGCGGGCAGAGTCGGACAGCGATGCGGAACTCTATTTAGAAGCAACCAATGCATATTTTGATCTTTCATCAAATGCCTATGTGGATGGTGAGGCGACCATTGAAGACGGCGTTTTCCGACTTTCAGCGGATGCAACTGTGGATTTATTGGGTAACGTGGACCACATGGATGCTGTTTTGTCCTCAGATGCCGAGTTGAAAGGATATGGGTTGCATGTAAACGATCTTGAGGTGGAACTTTCATCAGATGCGGAAGCTTATTTGACGGTTTTCGAAACCATTGATGTCATAGCAAGTTCAGATGGAAGATTGTATTACAAAGGTGACGCAGACATTGTGCGACAAGTTTTATCGAGTGGGGGAAAGGTCATTAAAAAGTAGTCCCTTCATCCAATAAGGATTTTATAAAAGAATGGGATGGCTTGCCTTAAAACCAATACCTTTGAAGGGCAAAAGCAAGATTCCATGGAGAAGAATGAGCTCTATCCCATTTTTTTAAAGGTATCCAACTTACAGGTTCTTATTGTAGGAGGTGGTAATGTAGGCTTGGAGAAGCTGACCTTTTTGTTAAAATCCAGCCCCAATGCCCAAGTGCAAATGGTGGCGCCTGAGTTTTTGCCAGAGACATTGGATTTGGCCCAAAAACATTCCGTTGAGATTACAAGGGCAGAATACAACGCTGATTTTTTAGATGGAAAGCATATGGTGGTCGCCTGCACGGATAAGGTAGAGGTGAATGAGCAGGTGTATCATGATTGTAGAGAACGCAGTATTTTGGTGAATGTGGCGGATAACCCTCCCTATTGTGATTTTTATATGGGTGGTATCGTTACCAAGGGCAATGTAAAAGTTGCCATTTCCACTAATGGAAAGTCGCCCACAACAGCCAAACGTTTACGTCAGTTTTTTGAAGATGTCCTTCCGGAGAACATAGACGATTTGGTAAAAAACCTAAATTCTTACCGAGATACCTTAAAAGGTAATTTTGAAGAAAAAGTGGAGGCCCTGAACGAGTTCACCAAAGGACTTCTGGACTCTAAGGAAAAGGGGGAGAATTCCAAATAGAAGCAAAATGCTATAAGCGCTTCATTGCCTCGATAAGATCATCCTTTTTTCTGGGTGAAATGCTTACATTCATGTTATTGCTCATGATGATGTATCCTCCATCAGATTTAATATACTTTTTTACTTCGTTCAGGTTAATGAGAAAACTATTATGTACCCGCATGAACTGCTGGTCTGCCAATAGGTTTTCATATTCCTTAAGATGTTTGCTTACCAATAATGTTTTCTTGTTTTTAAGGACGAAACAGGTATAAGAACCATCGGCTTTGCAAAGAATGATATCTTGAATGGCAATAAATTCCATTCCAGCCGTAGTGGCAAGACATATTTTCTCCTGTTTGTTGCTTCCTTTGGACAAACTTTCCATTAGTGTATCTATCTGTTGCCGGTATACATTGGTATCAATTTGGTTTCTGGCCTTTTCAACCGCGTCCTGAAGCTCATCAAGATCGATTGGCTTTAGCAGATAGTCCAATGAACTGAATTTGATGGCCTTGATGGCATATTTTTCAAAAGCAGTGGTAAATATGATTTCGAAGCTGGGTTCCTTGATTTGTTCTAGAACATCAAATCCTAATCCGGGTTGTAGTTCAATATCCAAGAATACCACATCTGGACTATAGATGGAGAGTACTTTAACGGCTTCTTTAACAGAACCGGCCGTGGCGATTACTTTTACATCTTGACAGAACTCTTCGAGCATGGACCTGAGAGTTTCTCTACTGTGTTTTTCATCTTCTATGATTACTACTTTTAAGATCATGCGCGTGTTTTTTATTGGATTATTGGTTGTATGGTTTTTTCCATGGGCCATATAAAAACAGAAAAAAAACCTCCAAATTGAAAAGAAGTATTTTTCTTATATTCTTTGAAAGAATAGTATTGTTTTGTATATTTGAGAAAGGTGTGGGGCTGGCCTATTTGGTTTTTTAAATCAAATAAGGGTGGAATTACTACGTTTATTTTTATGTTCAGCGACGTCATCCGACTGGGTTATGGACACGGTTCCGTTCGGAGCCAATTAATTTTCTTAAAAAGAAATTTGAGAGTTCATTCTCAATTCCTGTAAAGATAATCCAATGATTTTATTCTCAAGGAATTGAATCATATCATAAACAAAACTACTTGGCCAACTTTGGTCGGAGGGTGTATGTTTCATTTATGGCATACCATAACAGTAATTGGTTCTGATTGAATTTGGGTGTGGGGAGGTGTTTAGGATTTTGAACTAAATTACTGGATTCTAAATTTAGTTAAACTAGTGAGAGGTTGTCATGACATTGAGGTTTAAATTGTTATTCTGATTTTTAAAATAAGTAAAACCCACCACTTTCTTTTTTTAATATTACTGTTGCGCAGCATAACCCCATACTAGCTATCAGCTTAACTAAAAAGATACTCGTGGTGAGTTGTTTACTATAATTTTGAAGTGTAGATGTATTCTTAAACCAAGAAAAAACATTGGAATAGGGCTGCACTATCTTCATCGCCAGAACTGAAGACAGTACCATAGTAGTCTGCGTGCAGCCCAATAACTGTGTTTCTTTTTGAATCATACGTGGTATTATATCGTAATAAAACTAAGTTCGTTTGCTCTAACCTCCAGTCCTAAGTTGATGTATATAGGTTTTGGGTTTATGAAATGCCTTTATGAATTCATGGAATTTTTTTTGAAGCGATTTCTGCGTTTTTGCTCACTTTTAAAAAGAGAGATCCATAAAAACCAACTTAATTTGTGTCTTCTACGCTGTTGAATATAATTTATGGTCTTCGTCCTGTGGTGTTGGTTGTATTCGCTTGTATCTTTTAGGCATGGGTGCTACAAAATGACCTTTAAAGTCAATGGCGGCAATATTGCTAAAATAGCCCAAGATATCCTCATAATCATTGATGTTGATACCTGCTTTTAAAAGACCTTTATGAATAGGTGATTTGTTGGGCTTTGCTCCCCAATCCCCATAAATTCTTTTGTCACGTGATTTAATAATCAGGATTTTCAATTTGCTTAGATGCCAAGAAGGGATATAAAAATTAGAGACACCATCGTTAAGGGATTTAAACGTCACGTATACTTTGCCCACATTTTTATACACATTGGCTGAATAGCCTAAGGTGGCATTATTAAAAGGTAGTTTTAAACATGCTTCTTCGGATTCGAGATAGAATAGAATAGGGCTGTTATAAAGCACATCTTCTGTAATTTCGGGGACATCAATTGTAAATGACCAACCTGGCAATTGATTTCGAATATCAAAAGATAAAAGTTCCACAGTGTTACTGGATAATGGTCTTGAATTCTGACCATTGTTGTTTGATATGGAAGAAGTTCTATTAAAAAGATAAATAGGGTATCCTATAATTATTCCTGCACAAATCAATGTCCATGCTATAGTTAACATTTGCATATGAAAATTTTTGATTAAAAACTCAGGGAACGTTTAAATCTTTAACCAAGTAACAAATTGCTAACTTAATTTTAGTACCACAATATATAGATGGTGGTTCTCAATTGATGGATATTTTTTATGCGATTAAGTGTATGTTTTCATAGATGAAATGCACATAAAACAAGAATATAATGACTTAAAACCAATATAAAAAAGTGTAGACCCGTATTGAGAATAAACGCACTAATTACTTTCAACGGACAAAAAGTAAAAATGGGCCAATCTATTGGATAGTTGACTTCAATATTATGTTTCAATGTCATTTTTTTCATCTGAGAGTTCCAATTGACCAATAACATTCATTACATCATAGTTGGCAATTTTCCTTGTACTATAGTTTCTTTTAATATGGTTTAAATAGGTATGTATTTCCAAAGTATAGTAGTTCTCCAGTTCAAATATTGAATTGGTGTCTTCTGTAATCTCTGATTTTTTGGCAGTGTTTTTTTTGCCAAACGATCGAGCATTGTACACAATTTTATAATGGTTGTTGTCTTCATCCATCCATTCAATGGTTACCTCTATAAAGTCGTCCATTCTCTCCCTTAGTCTATAGGTTGCTTTTTTAGGGATTCTTCCGTGTTCATATTCAGATTTTACTAAATCCAAAATCCATTTTTCAAGAAAGCTTTCTCTCATGTTATTTCAATGTTTAGGTATTTGGGTGTTGCCCCTTTTAGGGCTGGTTCTAATTTCTGTTTTGAGGATGAAGGTTTTGTGTTCCCATAATGTTTAAAGAATGCCCTTGGTTTAAGGCCATGAACTATCTATGGACGTTTTAAGCTTTTTAGGGCCGAGTGGTTCTTGGGAACTATATGGGGAAGGTTGAAAAGCTGGTCTCCAAAATGAGGTTAAAGGAGACAATATTGATGGTGTCCATAAGTAGTCTTAGGTTTATTTTTTAAGGTCAGTTCGTATTCCAAATCTCTTTCAACCACGCTATGGTGCGTGCACGAGCCAATTCACTATCAGGAATATGATCGTAATCAAAACTATGGGCCGCATTCTCGTAATAAAATGTTTCCACGGGAGCTCCTTTTGCTTCGAGAACATCTAACATGCAAAATGTATTATCAGTTAGTTTGTCATCTCCAGGGATATGATATAACATTGGAGCATAAGGGTAGAAAACATTTTCTTCCAATACTTCCAGTCCACAAGGGTGCTTGCCCCAATAATTATATCCAACAGAGCCTCCATAGTAGAAAACACCTCCCGAAAAACCTACATCGGGTTTAGATTGCGGAGGCAGGATACCATCCGAAGCATCATAAACGGTCCCATTATCACTCTGTGTCCATACAAAATCCGTAGGAACTTTATCTGTGTCAATTAGGGTTGAAGCCACTGCAGTCGCCCCATCGGAAAAGCCTAAAAGTGCAATATCCTCGCTTTGGACAACAGTGGTTCCATCTTCATATTTTAAGTTTTGTAAAAGGGCAAGGGTAGCATTCGCGTCTCTAGGTCGCACAAATTGGGCACTTATTTTTATGTTATTAGGAAGTTCTGCCCATTTTCCAGTTCTTGTAATAACACCTCTTTCGGTATAACTATCTACAAAAGCTCCAACAATACAGTTTTCTGCAAGGATATTTTGCCATTCCTTAAATTGGCCGGACATGGTTTGGCTCTCCGGGCTATTCTGGTACCAAAGACCATAAGATCCGTGCATTACCACCACTGCGGGAAAGGGACCATTTACCGCACACTCCTTAGGAATTGATAGATATACGGGAACCTTGACGTTATCTACCAGAGCATAAACAATTGTGTCTGTTGTGGAAGCAGATAGTTTAACTTCTGGAGTTTCCCCATCATAAATAAGAGATCGATCATTGCTACAGGATATAAAAACAATGAAAATGCCAATAAATAAAAGTAGGTTAAGTTTTTTTGGTGATTTTGGGTTTTGTTTCATACAAATAGTGTTTAATGATTAATAAGTGCAACTGCAATTGGAGACACCCTGAAAAAGGTCTACCCCAAGCGTTATTACATGTGTTCCCTTTGAATACCCTAGTAGTTCATTCATGATAACCTGATAAGAATATCCAAAGTAAAAGTCTCCCTTTTTGAGGCCTAGTATTGGGGCAATATAGAGCGGTGCCCCGAGTTGGTCATTCAAAAACCGATAAGTGAAACCAGCATAGTAGTAGTCAAGAAAGTCATACCATTTAAATTTGGTATTGAAATCAGTCACAGAACGCTTGTCATTTTCAAAATACTGGAAGAATATTGATGGCTCAATTTCAAAATCTGCTCTTCTATTTCTGCGATAGGTATATCCAGAATAGACGTAGTAATTTCGAAGCGTATTGGGTTCAAAGATGGGATTGAACCTAGTTAGATCTTTGTTCAAGATGTTTGAAACATTAAGACTAAGGTAAAACCCGCCTCTTCTATATAAAGTGCCAATATCAAAGTTGGGATTGCTTGAACTTTTGTCACCTGCAATGGCCTGGTCGTCATTCGGATCAAAGTTTTCAATATCTATTCTAAATTGATTTAGATTAAATGAAAGGGCCATTGAAAAAAAATGGTCTTCATATTTACTGATGGTCAAATGATGTGCAAAGGAGACTTTACCTCCCCTTTGTTTGGTCTCTCCGTTTGAATCATTATAAAGGACCATGCCAATTCCAGAACGGTTTCCCAACCGTACATCTGCTGAAAGTGATTGGGTATCTGGAGCGTCTTTGACCCCGACCCATTGGGTAAGGCCATTCATCCTAACCTTAACATAATTTCCGATGCCGGCAAATGAGGGCGACATCAAAAAAGGATTGTCCGAAAGATATTGAGAGAGCTGGGGTATAGTCAATTCCTGTGCCTTGCCAGCAAAACCGGTGGTTAAAAACAAACAAACCAATATTTTTCTTATCTGTAATTTCATTAGTAATTATCTGTATAAAGTAAAGTGACCCACAAATTCGCGACCGCTGCCATCATTCAGTTTCACAATGTACCAGTAATCTCCAGAAGGCATGCTTTGAGATTGGTAGCGGCCATCCCATCCATTATCAAGTTGTCCCATGATATTTAATTTTCTGCCATAACGGTCAAATATGAAAGTTTTGATATCAGGGAAAAGTTCCATGTTTTTTGGCTTCCAGAAGTCATTCTGGCCATCATTGTTCGGAGTGAAAAAATTCGGTATGGATATCTCCACAAGGTTCAATGTTATTGAAGAAGTCACATCACATCCTCGACCGTCAATTACAGTAACCACAAAAGTTCCGTTTCGAGTAATGGTATAGGTGTTTGAGGAACTTCCATTATTGTCATCAAAATAGTAAGTGTATGGAGGAAATCCACCGCTCGCATTGACTGTTATCTGATTGACAAATTCATTTGATAAGCTTATGCTTAAGGGATTGATTTCATCAATTGTGAAAGGAATCTCAACCAAGCAACCATTAGTATGCATTATGGATAAGATGTGATTTCCTGAAGCTATATTCTCAAAATCAGGACTGATTATAAAATCATTGGGATTTGTGGAATCCAAAGCATACAGCACTTCGTTCGCTATGCTGGAATCCAACAAAGTCACATCAATACTAATGGATGGTAATCCTGAATTACATGAATAGAGAGGTTCCACAATTGCATCAAGATTTGGCCCTCCACCCAGAATCTCAAAGGTAGTTTCTGATTGACAACCACTATTGTCAATAATGATTATTTCATAATTTCCAGAAGATAACCCATCTATTACAAATGAATTATTGTTGAATACCATAGGTTGCATGGAATTCAATTGAACTGTTAAGGGTAGATCATCGGTATCTGTGTTCACACTTATTGAACCATCTGTACTTTCCCAACATGTCTCATTTTGTACAGTTGTTGAGATGTTAAATCCTGACGATGTGAGCACGACATCGGGGTCCTGCTGTGAGGTGCACCCCGCCACGGTGATGGCCAGGTTGTTGTAGTTGCCGGCCGCCAGTCCGGTGACGCTGGCGGTGTTCCCTGCCACGGTGACGTTGGTGAAGCTGTCCCCGTCATAGGTTATGGTATAGTTGTTGCCATCGGGCACGTTGGTGAAGGTGAACTCTATCTCCCCGTCGCTGGCCCCGCATGTGCTGGGCTGTTGGGCCACGGCGGCGATGGTGGGGGCGGCAAGTACACCAATAGTAAAGACTTGGCCATCCAAAAAGTCTATTCCATCAAAGTAGGCATTGTCATTTCCATCAATACTGGTGGCATCGATTTGCGTAATAGCACCTTTGGTGAAATCCCCATCTCCATCAATCAACAGCTTTAAGCCACAATTGCCATTGCTCAAAATATCAGAACCCGATAAATCTACCCGGATACTTACTCCTGTGATGGGGTCTACTTGCCCTGGACGTGTTCGTGTTAGTTGAACCTTCCATTCTCTTTCAAGCCGGAAATCAATTCCGGTAGGTAACTCAACATTGGTTCGATTGATACTTAGGTTATTATTTCCCCAAAGCAGATAATTATGGTCATACTGAAAAAGGCTTCCATCAATTGGGGTACGTTCTGGAGTCATCGGATCACCATCAATCATTAAATTGTCCGAAACGAAATCTGTGTCAGTAGAAATAGTAACTATTGCATCGGCATTAACACTTTTGGAAATTCGCTGATCGAGATTGTACCAAAGTCTATAATCAAGATTGCCTGGACTTTGATGACGATCTCTTCCTATTCCAGCGATGTCATGTTTATAGGTTGCATCGGACTGCCATATTATGGTGCCATCTGCCGCAAGGTAATCGTATGTGCCGTTTCCAACAATGCTGCCCAGTTGGTTTTCATTAGTAAGTGTGATACCATATTTAATGGCCAAATAACTTTCCACTCTCATTCTTACATTGTTGGTAATGGGATTGGAGGGGTCAACATCCATTAAAATCACTTCCGCAATATCCCCGGTAAGGTTGCGGTCTGCATCGTTGCTGTTAAAATGTTTACCCAGTCTATTGTGATCGAAAAGGATATTGTCAAAAAATGGGTTGCCAGATCTTGTTACATTGATATCCGCAATACCATTTACAAAGGTATTGAGTGTTTCTTGCTCAAAACTGGTAAGTCTAGTAAAGACGCCTATGGTGGGTTCTCCTAAAAGATCAATAGCACCGCTTTGAAAAAATTCTTGATTTTCGTTGATATCGTAGTTGGCAATATTGTTATCTGCTTGCGGGCCAGTGTACCATGTTCTACCTATGGAAAAACGGTTATTGTCCGCAACCCCTAATGATAGGTTGCCAGCCCAATCATCTTCATTTGCCGAGGTATGCAGTGTATCAACAACCCCACCAAAAAGAAGCCGTTGTGTTTCTGCTGAATTTCCCGATCCAAGTGCTTTGAAAACAATAAATACAGCCATGTCCTCTTGGGAATGAGACCTAAAATGCAAAGCTTGTCCAACCCCACCACCATCATTGCCATCGAAATGGACAACCGGATTAAAATTTAGGTTGTCGTCAATGTTCCTGTGAAATGTTGGAAGATTTGGAACCGAACCTGTAGGCCACAGAAAGCCATTGCCTTGCGAATAAGCAAAACCTGGAGGAGAACCATTCCAAGCGTTTGGATAATCATTTACGCTGACGGGATGAGGGATGGCATTTTGAGGTTCGAAATCAATAATATCATACCATGTAGTGACTGGGGAACCGTCTCCACCAAGATTTCCAAAAGTACTTGGCACTCCTGGGTCTGGAAGAAAGAAGCCAATTCCCAATGGATCTGCATTTACAGCTTTATCCGCCCTAAACCAAGTATCATTTACTGTTCTTTGCCCATGCATTTGTGAGGCTGTTCCAAGGATAAGTAAGAGAAGAAGTGTACAGTGAATAAACCTCTTTAATTTTGCAAAGTAACTATTTGATATGTGTAAAAATTTAGTCATAAGCAAGTAGGTTTTGGCCACATACCTTTGGGATGAAATACATGGCGCTATGTTAACATAGAATTAAAGTACTATACCTATGTTATATAGATTGGGGCCAATTAACCTATGACGGGTTAGAATTGACGAAAGCCCTAAATGGATTTATGTCGAAAAATTAGAATGGAGCATTTTGCAATCGCTTACGGGACTTTTTTGAACCAAATTTTAGATTGCCAATTGGCATTTGGAATCAAAAAAGGCCGCCAAGAATTTTCTTGACGGCCAACTATCTCTGCAATTTAAGAATACACGAGTTACACCAAACCTTACATTCTTAATTCAATATTGAATTATGGACAGGATAGCTATTTGATCAAATTAATTTCAACCCTTCTGTTCTGTTGTCTTCCAATTTTGGTTGTATTGGATGCTATTGGTTTTTCTTCTCCATATCCAATGGCGGTCAATCTGGTTCCCACAATGCCTTCATTGATCAAGAAATCCCTAACAGAATTGGCACGTGCTTCTGAAAGCTTTTGGTTGCTTTCGCTGCTTCCAACACTGTCGGTGTGGCCTTCAACCGTAAATTTGGCATTTGGATATTCATTCAAGATTTGAATGATGTCTACCATAGTTGAAACAGATTCTGGTTTAATTGTAGCCTTCCCAGTATCAAAAAGAATTGTTTTGGCATAGTCGTTCAATTGTTTTTGAACTTCTACGGTTAGTACAGGACACCCTTTATTTTCTACAGGGCCTGCCATTTCAGGGCATTCGTCATCAATATCTACAAGCGTATCACCGTCGGTGTCTGGGCATCCTTTGTTTTCAATACTTCCTGGATTTTTAGGACAGCGGTCCTCACTGTCAATGATACCATCTCCATCAGTATCTGGACAGCCATTATGTTCGGCAAGACCTGCTTCGGTTGGGCAAGCATCGTCTTTATCCAAAACACCATCCCCATCTGTATCTTTCCAAGGGCATCCATTATTTTCTGCAGGACCCACCTCAGCTGGACAGTTATCATCTTTGTCCAATATTTCATCACCATCAGAATCTTTCCAAGGGCATCCTTTGTTTTCGATAGGTCCTGGGGTATCTGGGCATTGGTCTTCTTGGTTTATTATTCCATCATTATCCCTGTCTTTGAGTTTATTCTGATATACAGGAATCTTTAGTCCGGCAAAGAGATCCACAGCCTTTGTGTTTTTACCAGCAATAGCAGAAATGATGGAGCCCGAACCCAAGTATACAGGTCCCAGTCGTAATCCAGCACCCCATTGAAACCCTGCTCCTTCAAGAATGCTCACTGGAGAAAAGACGCCAAGCCAAGTACTTTCGAAACGCGGGGTGAATCTAAATTGTCCCAAAATTCTATTGGTGTTTGTTCTTTGTTTTGGAGTAAGAGGTAAATCCGCATTAAAGTTTAGATAGAATTTGGAGTTAAGATTCCAATCCACATTGGTGTGGAAAGCTGTTGGCAGTGTAACACTTGCCGATTTAGATTCTGATAGTAGGTCAAAGTTTTCATCAAGTCCATCTTCCAATACATCGCCATCAAAATTGTCTTTATCTTGGGTTTTGTTAAGGTCGTAGACCCTTTGCACTCCGTTAACATCTGATATTTCACCAATATCAGTTAATGAAGCACTCCATTTTAATTTATACTTATTGGCGCCTCTATCCACAATCTGATTTCCTTCTGCATCCAATTTAGTGTATTGGGCATGGTTTGGCCTCCATTCGTATACAAGGCCCAAGTCAGCTCCAAAACCACTTCCTCCGCTAAAATCAAAGAAATCTCCTCCATTTCCAGCATCATCAAAAGTATCGGTATTACCATAGGTGAATTCACCTGTGGTACTAACTTGATCTGTTCCAGAATTATAATTCACGGAAACAGCTGATCCCCGGATATAGACATTTCCCATACCTTGGATATACTTTAAGGAAAGACCTCCTTTTAAAAAGTGCTGTTCCTTGTTCAAAAGTACGCGTGCGTAGGTGGCTCCTATTTCGCCCCAAAGATTAAAAGCGCCAAATACATCGCCTTCATTAAGGGAAAAATCTTCGGTTTCATCAAACCCACCTTCTTTGTCCAAGAGTTCCCCATTAACATCGCTGACATTGAAAAATGCCCTTGCTCGAGTAAATATGGCCAATGATTGTTTTTCATCAATGCTTAGCATGACAGAAGGGCCCAAAACATCAATGTTCCAGGCAATAAAGTTGTTTTCGGTAGGAAATGTTGCGGCGTTGTCAAAAGCATCGCTAAAGTTGCTGAAGACATCATCTAAATTGAATGCGATATAATCATTTCCTACGAATGAACTCACGCCAAATAGGTTAACGTCTAATTTAAGTCTGGAGTCGGCAATTTCCGCAGGGTTGGATATAACTTTATGAACCCCACTATAATTGTCCTCTAAAAAGCCTACATACGATTGTGCATGGCTTATTCCGGTTGATAGGATGAGCAAAAGGCCCATCAAAATTATTCTTGAATACATTTTAAAAGGTTTTTATGGTACTGCGTTTACTGTCGCCTCTTTATCGCGAAGCGTTCCACAAAGAGAGAAGAAATATGTGAGGGCGTGTTGGGCAAATGAACGAACGGTGCCTTTCAATTGATAAATTGGCAAAATGGATTTACGGCGATGCAATCCAAGTAGGAAAAAGACCCGTTTTTTTGTAAGCTATAATAAGGGAATGCCATGGATTCTGATCAATAGGGCAATTATCAAGAATAGATTGTGAAAGGATACCTTTTGACCAAAACAAAAAAACCATTACAACCAAGGAATCATTTTGATTCCTTGGCGTAACGGAAACCTCAACTAAACTAAACACTTTTATGACCAACAGTCTAAAAAAGTGCATTGCTATATGTGCATGCGTTAAAATTGATCTTGCTTTTCAATATGGTTTAACGCGTAATTGCATAGCAAACATAAGTTGGATTTGTAGTTTATGGGTACGCCACCTTATGGATGGCCCTTTTCAACTAACGAATGGGCAATCTGGTTTGGTGGTTAAATAAAAAAGCAGTCCATTTGGACTGCTTCAATCAATATTATTTACGGTGCTTATTTACTAGGAGGAAATATCATCCACAGAAGCGTCGGGAGCATTTTTCTTTACAGAAGCTACTCCATTTTCCATCGCCGAAGTGCTGGAATACATTTCGCTGGCTCCAATAACTTGACCATTGGTGGCCTTTAGGTTAAAGTAAGGGCTACCGTCTTTGGCGGTCTTTCTTTCGAATTTTCCATCGTCCTGAGAATTCTTTCGGACAGATTCAATGCCGTTTTCACAAGCAGATTTTGTTGTATACGCTTCACTGCTCAAAATAACCTGACCGTTACCAGCCTTTAAATTAAACCTGAACTGACCAGATTTATCTTTTTTAATTTCAAATTTTCCCATGGTAATATGTTTAGAGTACTAAATCTAGATATTTTCTGAAAAAATGACCAATATTTTGACCAAAAACTGTCTTTTTTATACTTATTCCAATTTATACATAAAAAAAGGCGTTGGGGTTTACTCCAACGCCTTGTCCATTTAAGGAATGATTTTTAAACTCTCACCTGACCGTCACCAAATACATAGTATTTGTTTGTGACCAATTCATTCAACCCAAGAGGGCCTCTGTGATGCAATTTATCCGTGCTGATGGCCAACTCGGCACCAACCCCCATCTGTCCACCGTCGGTAAATCGGGTGGAGGCATTTTGATATACTGCAGCGCAGTCCACATTTTCCATAAAAGTCTGGGCAACGCTGTTGTTCTGGGTCATAATGGTGGCCGAATGACCTCCGGAGTTTGCGTTTATCTTTTCAATTGTTTCATCCAATCCAGCAACAGCCCCAATAACGCATTTCATGGCCAAGAACTCTTCTTGCCAAATGGATTCATTAGGAATCAAATCTTCTTCAGATAATACGGTTTTCACCTTTTTATCTACCAAAATAGATACTCCTTTATCGCTCAGAAGCTGTTTGAGTTCTTTTAGTTTATCCTCATAACCTTCAATCCCTGAGTCGACCAAAATTTTGTCTAAGGCATTGCAGGCGGATATTTTATGCGTTTTGGCATTGATGATCACATCCAAGCTTTTTTTCCAATCGGCTTCTTTATGCACATACAGGAAATTGTTCCCCCGCCCACTGACCAGGACAGCACACTTGGCGTGTTCCTTTACAAAGGCTATAAGTCGCTCCCCGCCTCGGGGTACAATCAAATCAAGGTCTTGGTCTGGATTCTTCAAAAATTCCTGGGTCTGGGTGCGATCCATTTCCAAAAATTGGATAAAATCTTCTGGAAGATTGTTTTCGGATAGTGCCTGATGCCAAAGTTTTACCAACACCTTGTTACTATGATAGGCTTCTTTACCACCTTTTAGTAGAATTTTATTGTTGGCCTTAAAGGCTAAAACGGCAGCTTCAACGGTAACGTCTGGGCGCGACTCATAAATGATCATTATAGTCCCAAATGGGGCCGTTTTGTTGATGATTTTAAGTCCGTTATCCAAATTTTTGGTTGAAATCTCTTGATTCACCGGATCTTTCTGCATTCGAACCTCTTTCACCGACTGGATCATTAGGTCCACTTTTTTCTGGTCGACCACCAAACGGTCATAAAGTGCTTGGTCATCCCGGTTGAATGCATCCAAATCTTTTTGATTGGCTTGGAGGAGTTCTTCTCGATTCTCATCGAGAATGCGTTCCATATCAGCCAATACGTTGTTTTTTATGTCTGTATTCAATAATTTCATTGTTCTCATTTTTTACAGGGAAACTTTGGTCCCAACTTGTTTTCCTTCTACAATATCCAGTATTACATTTTCTCTTTTCCCGTTCACAATGTATGACGTAATGTTGTCCGCTGCGGCCATTTGGGCGTAACTCAATTTTGAGCCCATACCACCACGACCTTCGCCTTCGGCCTTGTTTCCTTCTTCAATGTACTTGTCCAAATCTTCTTTGGGCGCAACTGTCCCAATAACTTTTGATTCTTCATCTTCGGGATGGCCATCATACAAACCATCAATATCAGTCATCAAAATCAATTTATCGGCATTCATCAGCTGTGCAATTAAGGTGGCCAATTCATCATTGTCCGAAAACATGGACATGGCCACGGATACGGCATCATCTTCATTGGCGATGGGCACTACACCTTCGGACAGGAGTCCTTCAATACAATTGATCATATTGTCTCGGTGCATACCGGGGTTAAAATCCCGTTTTGTGGGAAGTACCTGGGCACACTTCATTCCGTAATCCCTAAAAATGTTGTAGTACAGCCGCATCATTCGGGGTTGTCCAATAGCGGAGTACACTTGCCTTCTCTGAGTCTTGTCCTTGATTTTGGCCTTTCCCAGCACTTCTTTTCCGGCAATTACGGAACCTGAGGAGACCAAAATGGTCATAATATCACGTTCGTACAGCTCCGCAACCTGTTTTACCAGCTTTTTGAGCACGGGCCTTACAATTCTATTGTCTTTGTTGGTCATAACATTGGTTCCCACCTTTATGACCACGAGTTCTTTATACATGTTTTAGTATTCTTCGCCGAGTTCTACGGCGCGATTAAAGGCTGCAAAGGCAGCTTCCTTGATCATTTCACCTACATTATTGTCTTTCATGGAATCCAAAGCGGCTCTAGTGGTTCCCCCTTTTGAAGCTACACGCTCCATCCATGAATCTGGGGTAAGATTGTTCTGGTTGAACAGTTCCACGGCTCCGGTAAAGGTCTGACTCACCAACACTTTGGATACGTTTTCGGAAAAG
This sequence comes from Flagellimonas iocasae, assembly GCF_042682725.1. NCBI lineage: Bacteria > Pseudomonadati > Bacteroidota > Flavobacteriia > Flavobacteriales > Flavobacteriaceae > Flagellimonas > Flagellimonas iocasae. The sequence goes on from NZ_JBHUHU010000003.1 coordinate 1,214,920, forward strand.
CCCATTTGAAGGGCAGCGTCCATCATACTCTGCATAAAATAGAAGACATACGCTGGCCCACTTCCAGAAATTCCGGTAGAGGCATCGATATAGTTTTCACTTTTTACGCGGAGCGATTTCCCGGTGGTATCCAAAAGACCTTCCACCATAAAAAGCTCCAAACGGGATACTTCCTCTGCTGAAACATAGCTGGTTAGTCCCTGTCCCACTTGTGCGGGGAGGTTGGGCATGGCCCTGACCACTTTGGTGATGCCCAATGCATCTTGAATATATTTTATGGTTACCCCAGCCATGATGGAAATGAACAATTGTTCCGGTTTTACCAGACTCTTCATGCGTTTGAAAAGGTCTTCGGCATGATAGGGTTTAACGGCCAAAAATATGATATCTGCTTGGGGCACACAGTCCTCCAAGCGGTCTATGGCATCAAAATGGGCTATTTTCCCCACTTCTTCTAATTTCTCTTTCGATTTGTCCAGCACCATAATGTTGCGTTTCTTCAACAATTTGGATTTAGACATACCGGTGGCGTAGGTAAGTCCCATGTTACCTGCACCAATTACCAATACTTTCATTGTTTGGATTAAAAAAGTTTATATGTTTTTAGACGGATATGTTACAGTCCTTGCAGTCTTTGATCTTTCCATAGTAAGTTCCCCTGTACTTGTGTAATGTACGTGTAGGGATTCCTAATATGTATCGCTTTACGTATGTTACCTGGGTGGTAAGTTCCCCCATTTTAATACTATAACGTTTTTCATACTTGGTTTCCCTCTTAATCTTTGAAAGTTTCATTTTGTTGTTAATGATGTTTATATTACTCGTTTTCCCTTTCTTGAAGGTATTTTGCTTTGTATTGAGCTTTTTTAAGTGTTTTTCTTCGTTCTACTGATTTTTTAGTGTACTCTTGGCGGTCTCGAATTTGATCCAAACGCTTTGTGTTTCTGTATTTTCTCTTATAGCGTTTAAGAGCTCTTTCAATACTTTCGCCAGGTTTTACTTCAATTTTGAGCATATAGTGTTTTATCGGTTCAATCTCATTTCTGTGTGGGTTTCTGCAAACCCGTATTCTTCAAAAAATTGTTTGTTTGGGCATTGGTTTTCGCCAGTTATATGGATGGCAACATCTCCTTTGCAATACTGCAGGGTGTAATCCAGAAGCTTTTCCTCTATTCCTTGGTTTCTGAAATCACGGTGTACCACAAAGAATACCATAAAGTTTTCAGGGATATAATCTCCCATGCCGGTTTTGTTCACAACGGCTAAGGCAAGAATGGTATCCTTGTCTTCCATGGAGAACACATAACCGCCCAAACCAGGTATTTCCTTGGTGGAATACTGTATGGCCTTTCTAATGGCTTTCTCGGTGGCCCGTTTTCCCTCTTGATGTTCAAAAAGAAAATTGGTGAACCGAGTGGCTTCCATGGTAGAAAGTCGGGTATAGGCATCGTAGGTCTTGATTACCATGCGTATGTTTTGCGATAAAATGATAGTATTGTTTTTGGTTACAAATAGGGCTTTTTGCCATATCCCGAAAAGCGTTGCTTTTTCAGGATTGCGCATTGCAAGAGAAACCTTGGTTAAAGGTTTTGATTAAAAAGTAGGTGGAATGAATTTATCCGGTTGGTTGCGAAATACCAGATAGGTAAAACTAAGGATCCTACAGTTTTTTCTCTCGTGGAGCTTGATTTTCATCGGTACAAAGGTAAGGCATACAGGCCGTAAATCCCAATTTTGCTGGGGTTTATATTTTTTATAACGTTCAAACTGGGAGTATTGGACGGTGTTTTTTTATGGTTGGTTCCCATGAACGCCACGTATAATCTCCGATTCGCCCGATTTTGAAAAATAGGAAAGGAAAGAAGCGCTGTTAAGCATAGCTTAAAATTTCATGAATTAGCGTTAAATGTTCTTAAAGTGCAGATTTGCAGTCACTTTGGTAAGAATTAAGAAATTATATTTAGTTCATCCAAACCAATATCCTATGTACAGAATTACGTTTTTTCTTTTCATTTTTTTGGGAGTGAATCTTACTCCAATCCATGCGCAAGAACTTTCCGAAAACCAAAGATTGGGCGCCACGGCCAAAGTATGGGGATTTTTAAAATACTATCACCCTAAAGTCGCCAGGGGAAAATTTGATTGGGATGCGGAGTTGCTCAAAATCCTTCCAAAAGTGGAGCAGACAAAAACCAAAGAAACATTCTCCCAAACCCTTTTAGATTGGGTAAATGGTTTAGGCGAAGTACCCATCTGCAAAAAGTGCGATGAAGACAACCAAACGGATTATTTTGATAAAAACTTTGACCTCTCATGGATCAAGGATACTGAAATTTTCACCAAAGAACTTTCTGATAAGCTTGGGTTCATAGAGAAGAACAGGAATCAGGGAAAACAGCACTATGTTTCCGTAAAACACAAGCAAGTTGGTAACATCACGTTGGAAAATGAGCCTGAGTATGCCGATTTGGATTGGCAAGATGCAAACATGCGTCTATTGATTGGGTTTAAATACTGGAACATTATTGAGTACTTCTTTCCATATAAATATCAGACCGATGAGCCTTGGGGTGAAGTACTTTTGGAAGCAATTCCCACCCTGAAATCAGCATCTACGGAAAAGGAATTCCATGATGCGTTATTGAAGATGGTCGTTAAAATTGATGATTCCCACGGTTGGTTTGTAACAACTACCCATAATTATACCTGGCCTTCGTTTAAAACCAACTTTGTTGAAGACAAGCTGGTAGTCACCGGATTTTATGAGAGCTCTCAGGAACTACAGACACCACTGGAAAAAGGTGATGTAATTCTTGCAATTGACAATGAGCCGGTTGAAAATCTTCTGTTGGAAGGAATGGAATATACTTGGGGTTCCAATAAGATCAGTAAGTTGAGAAACTTAAATTACAGAATAGTGAGGTCTCTTGAGGAAGGTGAACGAACGATTAAATTTCAAAGGAATGGACAGGTGAGAGAGGAAGAAGCTAAATATTATCCACGGGATATACTGCATTCTTCATTCAAGGAAAAATGGAAGATGCTACCCAATAATATTGGGTATGTGAACATGGGTGAAATTGTGGTAGATGATGTAAAGAAAATAATGGACAGCCTAATGCAAACCAAAGCCATCATTTTTGATATCCGAAATTATCCCAAAGGTACAATGTACCACGTTGGGGCTTATTTGAACTCAGAAAGAAGGAATTTTTATAAAACCATTCAACCTGATTTAAACTATCCAGGCAAATTCAAATGGACCGATGGGGGAGAAGTGGGAAGTCTTCGGCCCAAAGAGATTTATCAGGGTAAAATAATACTCATGGTCAATGAAGACACCCAAAGTCATGCGGAATTTAGCACAATGGCGTTACAAACAGCAGATAATGTGGTGACCATTGGGAGCCAAACTGCTGGGGCCGACGGTAATATATCCTATATCAATCTGGGAGGTGATATTAGAACCTGTATGTCTGGAATGGGTATTTTTTATCCAGATGGCACCGAAACACAACGCAGGGGAGTAAAAATTGATGTTGAAGTGCATCCTACCCTAAAAGGTATCAAGGAAAATAGGGATGAGGTACTGGAAAAGGCCATTGAAATAGCAGAAGATTAATTAGGGACATTCCTAGTACGCTGAATTTTCATCAAATTTAAGGATGGATGGGTAAATTCTTCATCTTACCCCCTCATAATCTGTAATATAGGTATGCTTTTCTGTACTACTGGTACTAGCAGGTCGGTTCAGTACCATTATCTTTGATGGAAATTAACTAACAACTTGAAAATGAGAAACTATTATCCAATTTGGTTAAAAAGAGCTCGGTTTTCAAAACTTTTTGGCTTCATCAAGAGATTACTCTGTTTCTCCAAGGGCACCCATGTGGCTCTGCTCGTTTTGATGAGCACCTTAACATCCATGGCACAGGAGACGGAAAAGCATTTTTTGGATGATTTTAGGGGAACCGTAAATGTAACAAACAACGGCATTTCTTTGGTACCCTCTTTTTCTTTGGGTGATCCAGCGGTGTTATTCGATCTAAAGTTTAGAAAAGGCCGAGTGAGTTTTGAACCAGATATGCGCTTTGCTTTAGAAGGGAAACCTTGGTCTTTTCTTTTCTGGTTTCGGTATCAGGCAATTGAAAAAGAACGGTTTTCACTTAGGGTGGGAGCACATCCGGCCCTGAATTTTAGAACCGTCAGCGTTATCAGAAACGGCCAAACGGAGGAAATTCTGGAATCCCGAAGGTATGTTGCAGCTGAGGTGGCCCCAACCTTTAAAATCTCTGAGAATGTGGGGGTGGGAATGTATTATTTGTACGGAAGAGGTTTTGATGCCGGAGTGAAGCAGACCAATTTTCTGGTCCTGAATTCGTATTTCAATAACCTTTATTTTACGGACCAATTGTATTTTAATGTGTCGCCACAAGTGTATTTGCTTGGTTCTGATGACCTGATTGGCTACTACCTAGTAGGTTTTTTCAAGTTGGGCAAAAAGGATTTTCCACTATCAATAGGCGCCATATTGAACAAAGCCATTGAAACCGAGATTGTTCCAGAGGATGACTTCACTTGGAACCTTTCGTTGACTTATAGCTTTCCCTGAAAAGACTCAGAAATGTTGAAATGGTCAATACTATCAATTTTGGCGGAGCGTCCATATTGATATGAAATCAAATTCGTAATTTTAAAGGGATTGCAATAGGTATCTTGATTTCAGTACCAAAGTCTAATTTCAACACCAATAGCTATGAATACCCAAATGGACCGACGCTTATTTTTAAAATCATCAACTTTGGCAGGAGGGGGGATGGTATTGGGATTCAGTTGGATGCTATCCTGTAAGGATAACGCTAAAGGGGTTGATGCCGATTTGCCCAAAAATTGGGTTGAGGTCAACGGGTATATCAAAATAGCTGAAAACGGAATGGTGACCATCATGTCGCCCAATCCAGAAGGAGGTCAAAATGTGAAGACGTCCATGCCCATGATCATCGCAGAGGAACTTGATGCCGACTGGAGCCGTGTAATTGTGGAGCAAGCCCCACTGGATACCGATAGATTTACCCGTCAATTTATTGGAGGTAGTCAGGCCATTCGGCAAAGTTGGGAACGTTTACGGCAAGCTGGCGCCTCCGCGAAATATATGTTGATGCGGGCCGCTTCCGAACTTTGGGAAGTGCCAATCGAGGAGATCACGGCCCAAAAAGGGGAAGTGTCACATTCAGCCAGTGGCAAAAAAGCAGGGTATGGTGAATTGGCCACAGCGGCTTCCCAAATAGCCGTCCCGGAAACTGTTGCTTTAAAAAATATTGAAGCGTTTACCCTTATTGGTACTTCCCAAAAGAACGTCGATTTGGATAAAATTGTAACCGGGAAGCCTCTATTCGGAATAGATTATCAGAAAGAGGGAATGTTGATTGCCATGCTCATCCATCCGCCGGCCTTCGGTATGAAACTGAAGGATTTTGATGCATCGGAGATAACAAGTATGTCCGGAATCAAGGATGTTTTTCCAGTAAAGACCTATAACGAAGCGTATGAATGGCAGTTTTTTGATACCTGCTCATTTATGGATTCCGTTGCTATTGTAGGGAATTCCACATGGGAGGTAATGAATGCAAAAAAAGCGCTCACGCCCAAGGTGGAGTGGGAGCCTAGGGCCGAACTCAATGTAATCAAGGATTTTTTCGGCACTAAACGGCCTTTTGTCTTCCCAGAGGGATTGGAAAGTACATCCGACCATGACCTGAAGATGGAAGAAATGTCCAAACAACAGGGAGATGTGCAAAGAAAGGATGGAGACCCTGAAAAAGCGTTGCGCAATGCATCCCAAGTTTTGGAGCGAAGTTACACTGCTCCTTTTTTGGCACACAATTGTATGGAGCCCATGAACTTTTTTGCCGATGTGACAGCGGAACGGGCAAATTTTGCTGGACCCCTGCAAAAGCCAGAATACACCGAAAAGACCTTATCTGCCCGGTTGGGTATTCCATTGGATAAAATAGACATTCAAATGACCCGTCTGGGTGGTGGCTATGGCCGAAGGTCCTATGCCCATTGGTTGGTAGAGGCTGGGGTGATATCACAACAAGTGGGTGCTCCGGTTAAACTGATCTATTCCCGTGAAGATGACATGACCTCCGGAATTTATAGACCAACCTATCGTGCTACCTACAGAGCAGCGTTGGATGCCAACAAAAATGTAACTGGTTTGTACGTCAATGCTGGTGGAATTCCTGAGAGTCCTTTGTCTGCAAATAGATTTCCAGCAGGAACGTTGGACAATTATATGGCAGAGAGCTGGACGATTCCTTCCAACATCACCGTAGGTTCGTTTCGAGCGCCAAGTTCCAATTTTATGTGTTGTGCCGAACAATCTTTCTTGGATGAACTGGCCGAGGAGGCTGGAAAAGACCCTATTGAATTTCGATTGGACTTGTTGACCCGAGCTGAGAACAATCCCGTTGGTGAGCAGAATGATTATGATCCCGCCCGTTACAAAGGTGTTTTGGAGCTAGTGAGGGACAAATCGAACTGGGGAGAGGAAAAACCTGGAGTATTCCGTGGTGTTTCGGCATACTTCTGTCATAACTCGTATGCCGCCCAAGTGGTGGACCTTGTCATGAATGATGGACAGCCCCAAGTCCAAAAAGTGTATTGTGCGGTGGATTGTGGAATTCTTATCAATCCTGATGCGGCAACCAATTTATTGGAAGGTGCCATCGTGGATGGCATTGGGAATGCACTGTTCGGTTCGCTGACTTTCAAGGACGGTAAACCTGATAAGCAGAACTTTGACCGCTATCGTATGATTCGGATGAAAGAGGCTCCAAAAGATATTGAGGTCTATTTTGTACAAAACCAAATTGACCCAACTGGATTGGGCGAGCCTGCATTTCCACCTGTATTTCCGGCGTTGGCAAATGCCATGTATAAGGCCACTGGAAAACGATATTACAAACAGCCGTTTTTAAGCTAAACTTCTACGAAGACAATCACGTTGTAGCAAAGGATTATTCTATGGTTAAGTATTTGAAAATGGGATACGCGATTTTACCTTCATTCACCCCAATATCAGCTAAATACTCATCCATTAAATTCCATCCAACAAAACCGTCGCGGACCTCTGGTTCAAGGCAATAAAAGACGACATTGGCTAAAGGTTGGGCCATGTCCACCACATAAGTCCCAGCCGGAAATGTTTTTGATGATGGGGTAAATTCCCCTGAAAGAGTGGTCATTTGATATTTGGCAAACCCCATGGGCTTGTATTCCATTGAATCGATCATGTACTCGGAACCTTCCACTTTTGTGTCTTTTTGCAATTGAGTCACTGTAACGCCGTGCCTTCTTAGTTTTTCAACAATAAAATCGAGTTTTTCGGGAATCAGGTATCCTCTGGGTACCACCGATTCTTTTGTGCCCACGGGTTTGGTGATCAAATCCACGTTTGGCACCCATTCCGGTGGGTTGGGGCGATACAATTCCATCATGCTGGTTCCCGGGATTTGGTGCATGGTTCTGTCCCTGAATGCTAAAACCGGTATTTTCCCATCAGAAACGTACTTACCTGATACATAGTTTTTTAGTGTTCCACTGGCTGCTTTTGCTTTAATGGTTTCCACGACCTCTTGCTCCGTCTTTTTACATATCTCCTGCATTTCTTTTGAATGCTCAGCACAGTGCTGCAAAAGGGCATGGGCATAGATATATTGTGAGTAAATGGCTTTTTCAAAGGTTTCTCCCCCGGGAGTTTCCACCAAAATGGCCATACGGTTTCGCAACCCATAGCCACTGGCCATGAATTTTGCCTCGGTGGACCAAATGGAATTATCATGGGTGAATTCGGTCGGGGGCCAACCTCTGTTCAATCCGCAGTGCATACCAACCTCAATATTGCCAATTTCCCGAGCTTTTTCCACAATGGATGGAAACATGGTATAGGTTACATATTCCCGTGGGGCTTGATGCGCGGTGACAACGTTTGATGTGGATTGTCCTATGGCATAACCATGGCGTGTATTGCCCATGCGATGCATGTCAAAAATCAAGGTTGGGTCCCAGGTGTTGAATACGTTTTCATAAGCACCCTGCATGTTCAAGGTCTGTAGTTTCATGGCATCCCGATTCACATCGTAATTGGCCGCATTTCTTCTAATTCCAGCCAATCTGGGATAACTGCCTGTCAATACGCGGGTTTCATTTCCATCAACATTGAAATTTGGATTGATCAAAATGACCAGTTCGTCCAACAAATGCTTCTTGTCCCCAAATAGGATATCCCGAATCACCATGAACAAGGCCTCTTTGCCTTCGCACTCCTCTGGGTGAATACCACCTTGAAGATACACCACCATTTTGCCCGAAGCTTTGGCTTCTTCAGGGGTTGTGATTCTTGGGTTGGACATTACCAATACCGGGCTGGACCTACGAAGGTCGCTGATGAACATATTAAAAACATGTACATTTTCACTGCTTTCCAAAAGCATGGCGAAGTAGTTGAGCACATCATCATTGGTTGCAGTGTAGGTGAAACCTGATTTTTCTGAAGGTGTCCGAAGTTTATCGGACCAATCCCCATTCCAATTTTCTGGAACTATGTTTCCCCAATACATCTCTTTTTCCTGTGCTGAAATGTGACCTATAAATAGGATTGCCATCAACAACACAAGTATTCCACTGACCCGATGATATGTGCTTCTTTCCATATGTTACTAAAAAGTGTGTTTTGAAACGTCTCTGATTTCATAAAGCTAATCATGTAATTGATGCAAAAATCAAATTGATGGACACGTGGATAATATTCCATCAAAATTGGTCAATATCATAATAAACACCCTATGATTCATTGCCTTTTGTAATTTACGTATTTACAATCCATAAAATTTTGAGCGGCAAGAAAGTACACGTTAACGGTGATAAAGTGTTATTTAATTTTTGTTGTATACAGTATCTTGAGGCTGCACTAAAAAAATTAAGTGAAGTATGAAAAACGCAGTAAAAATAGTTGTGGTGCTCGGTTTAATGATGTCATGTACCCCTAAAAAAGAATCGGCGGACAATTCATCCGAATTATTGGCCATGAATCTTTCTTCTGTGGAATTGGATTCCGTAGGTTCAGATTTTGGTACGATGGTCATTGCATCCCCACCTGACTCTTTGGAACTTGACCCTTTTTATAAGAAATACACCGATGCTTACGGCATACCCGTGGTTTCCTCGCATAAAGTGCCCGATGCTGCCTTATTGGTAGCCCGGGACATTGTCAATTACATGTTGTTGAAGCGATATGATATTCGAAAAGCCTTGAAAGATAAAGGGGCCCGAGTGCTCATTATGGCCGATGATGAAATGGAGACCGATTTACCGGAGCGTAGCCATTGGAAAAAACCGACCATAGACGATAGAAGACTTACCCCCGGGGAGCGGGAGAATTACTATAAACCTGGAGGAATAGCAAGTATGACGGACCGCGAATACTGGAACAAGCGAGCACGTGGAATGGGAGGTACCGTTACCTCTTGTGCAGAAGAAAATCTGTTGGGCTATCCAGATACCCGTTACTATGGGGAAAATATCTTGGTGCACGAGTTTAGTCACAATATTATGGGTGCGTTGCGCGTGGCCGACCCCGAACTTTATGCCAAAATTCAGCCAGCGTATGAAGCGGCTAAGGCCAAAAACATGTATGAAAGGCAGTACGCCATCAATACGGTGGCAGAATACTGGGCCGAGGGTACGCAATGGTGGTTTTGGTCCAACTATGGTTTTTATAAAGATGATTTTTCTTTGGAGTCGCCCATGGATTTAAAGGAGTACGACCCTGCGCTTTATGAAATCTTATCGGAAGTTTACGAGGGGCATCATATTCCAGCGGATATCTACCATGCCAAAAATATCCAGCATGCATCCCGTCGGAAGCAGAAGGGATAGTCTCATAGAAATGTCTAAAAACAGAAAAAGCTCCGATTTCTCGGAACTTTTTTGCGGTCTGGACGGGATGCTACCTCTAATATTTAACATTTCATTAACTTACATTATTTAATTGATTATCAGTTAATTAAATATACATGGATTTTTATTTTACATCATAAAACACTACTTTTCGTGAAAAATGCGGCACGAATGCGGCACGCTGATGTACAATTATAAATTCTACATACCGGATAAATCCAATCAAAATGGAACCCATAGTATCAAATTAAGATATTATGAAAATCGTAATTCGAGAATCCAAATCGACACAGGAATAGAAATCCAACCGAAATATTGGAGCCAAGAGAAATCATTCTTGAAAAAATCGAAAGAAGTCGCCTCCGAATTTGTACAACTTACCCAAATGGACAGCTTGGCCAATCAAATTGTTTCCAGCTATCGAAATCAGGGCAGGCCACTTTCAAAAAAGATGTTCAAGAAACAATTTGAAGAAGGTGAACCGTCCATCAATTCAAAACCTGTCCAAGACTTTTTTACTGAATTTGACCATTATCTAGAAAGTAAAAAGAGCAAGGTGGTCAAAGATGTTATCAAGGATTACAATTCACTTAGAAAGCATTTGGAGGGTTTCCAGGAATTTTCGGGAATCATCATCGATTTCAATGCCTTTGATTATCATTTCTATCAGGAATGGACGGATTACCTAGCGTACCATGCTCCATTAAAGAATGGGGGTGTCGGAATGAAGAACAACACCATAGGCAAGTTGGTTAAAAACTTAAAGGCTTTCTTAAACGACCGTATGCGAAGAAACCGTATAAAGCCCATAGATCTTTCGGCATTCAAGGTAGTCCAAGAAGAAGTGGATCACATCTATTTGTCCGATGATGAAATTCAGGCTATTGCAGCCGTAGATTGTAAAGCCGATGAAGAATTGAGGAAAGTAAAAGACTTCTTTGTAATTGGGTGTTTGACAGGGCTTCGGTTTTCTGATATTTCAAGGATTCGACCTGAGTATTTGGATGATAATGGGTTTTTGAATATCCGACAAAAGAAGACTTCTGGCCGAATTGTAGTGCCACTTCGTTCCCAAGTCAAGAGCATTTTGAGAAAATATGATGGATATGCCCCTGATATTGATTCATTCACTTTCAACAGGCGCATAAAGGAACTTGGAGATTCGGCTAAACTTCACCAAAAAGTAGAAATTGAACATAAACGAGGAACAATTAAAGAAGCACAACTTTTGGAGAAATATAAATTGATAAGTTCCCATACCTGTAGGCGTTCTTTTTGCACCAATGCTTACCTAAATGGTATTGATGTGCAACTTATTATGAAGATCTCCGGCCATAAATCAGAAAAGGCTTTCCGCCGTTATCTCAAAATTTCAAATTATGAGGCCGCCCAAAAATTAAAAGAAGCTTGGGGAATTACATAAAACGAAAACGTGTATGATTGTCAAATAAAATCAAACTTCGTTTTTGAACTTTAGGTTTAGTGAGTACCGGGTGCTTTTGAGTTCACCAGATTTGACCAATATGGATTTGTTGACCAAATCCTTTAAATCACGTGTGGCCGTTGATGCAGATGTTTGGGCTATACGAATATAATTGTCCGCACTAAGCCCTCCTTTAAATCCCTTATATCCTGCTTTGAACATACGTTGGACTACTTTTAACTGGCGTTCGTTCATCAAACGGGAGTATTGATCAAAGAACCTTGCTTTTTGAATTAAAAAGTCAATGGTTTTGATGGTGTGTTGTTGTGCTGCAAGTATAGTTCCCCCAAAGTATAGTAGGAATTCGGTAAGGTCTAGTTTGAAATTATGGGCTTCGATGGAAGAATAGTATTCCTTTTTGTTTGACTCGATGGTCTGTGATAGGGATATAAGTGCTGGTCTGCCTAAATCCATGGAAATCGATTTTTCTGAAATCCCTCTAGCAATACGCCCATTCCCGTCTTCAAACGGGTGGATGGCCAAAAAGTAATAATGTGCCATTCCTGACTTGGCCAATGGAAGCATTTTGGATTTGTTTGTCGTGTGGGTTTCGTTGAACCAACGAACATAAGCTTCCATTTCATTTGTCATTTGTGATGAGGGAGGTGCCTCATAATGTACCGTCGGTTTGTCTAGGCGTCCTGAAACAACCTGCATAGGATCTTCATGGGTACGATATCTTCCAATATCCACTAAATCCCTTCTGCCATTGGCGAGCATCTTATGCCACTCAAAAAGTTGTTCATGGGTCAATGGTACTGCATATGTACGATATAGATTGACCATCATTTCAGATATTCCATATTCAGCTTGAGGAAGTTTCTTTCTTTCCGTTTCAAGTCCTAAGTTTTTTTTAATGGATTCCTGAATACTCCCACGATCAAGATATTCCCCTTCAATTGCCGATGTGGTAAGAGCTTCATCCGACAAAACTTCAATTAAAAGTTCATTTTTGTCTTCCTCATCAATATGTTTAATTGAACCAAGAGCTACTCCACTAGTTTGGACAAACTGATATTCCAAGTCCTCCAAAGCTGCCTCATCATACCTGAAATTAGGCCAATCTTTTTGTTGCCAGTTCCATTTAAAAGCTGTCATGAGCCAAATAATTAATTTTTATAGCTCAAAAATAGTAAAATTATGAGCTATAAATTATTTTTTTATAGCCCAAAAGATGTAAATGGAAGAGATGGTTACTGAAAACTACTAAAAGCGGATTATTTGATTTGATATAGAAGAATTGTTTTCAGCTGTTTGTTGGTGCTTATATTGTTCTTAATTTTTTCCGGGAGAAGGTGGTATATCTTACTCACTTTGTAAAGTCTAAATATTGGAGCTACTGAAGTTATTAGCTTGTAAGAGAAATATTTGTAAGATGACATTTTGTCTTAAACAATCGCTAATTGCTTGTTTCTTTATGTAAAATAACGTCATATAATCCTACAAGTATTATGGTATGGATTTTGATTTTTAACAAACTTTTAGTGAAATACATATGGCAGGTCTTTTTTTAAATTTTTTCGAAGCAGAAATAGAAGGGCAAACTTTTCAATTGTCGAAAGTTCCATTTTCAGACTACAGCACAAAAGAAAGTTATCTTGAACTTCAAGACGAATACCCCGATTTTCAATTTTATAGGGTTAGGGATGAAATATTTTATTGGGGAAAATCGGGACTAACTAAGGTTTTACCATTAAATAGTGAAAAAGAATCTATAAGTCTTTTATCTGTTCCGAAAATTGTAAGTAAAATTCTTGAATCTTGCTTGATGGACGCTTTATGTAGGGATGAAAGATTAGAGGTAATTCATAAGAGGTATTCCCATTCTTGGGAGGTTATTTCCCCAAATAATAAACTTCAAGGGATTAATGGCCTATCTGCACATAATTGTTATACGATTTCGCCAAAGTATTTTAAAAAAGAAAAGAAGAATATTCTTGGGTTCACTATTTCTCTAAGAACCAAATATGTGTTTACACAGGATAAGCAAACTTTAGAAGCCAATGGATTTGACACCTCGGGATTAAGAGGGGATGAGAATTCGATTCATGCAAACAAGCAAGCAATCAAACGATATATTGACGCAATGGGTAAGCGCCAAGAATTTGAAAGTTTTGAAAAGCAAAATTCCAATAACGCTTCCAATTATAACAATATTCAGAAGTTTGTCGGTTGGCTAAATAAAAATATCTTGCCAGAAGTAAAACTGCCTAACGAAGGGAAAATTAAGCCGTTAAAGGCTTACAATATTCCATCTGCAGAATTTAGCTTTGATGTACTTAGGAGGCCAAAACGTTTTTTTTATGCTGGACAAGAGAACACTAAAAATTTGACCTATTACAACCAAATGGTCAAAGAATATAAGCCAGCATCTTATGAGGAGATAAGCAGCAATTTAAAAATTGGTGTGATATGTCCTACTAAGTATGAAGGACGAACAGAAACTTTCCTTAAAACTTTAAAAGATAAATTAGAATCCGAACTTCATGTCAATGAAGTTGTGTTTAATACAGTTTTTGTGCCGGATGAAAAACTAGATTCTTATGCTTCTGTTATCTATAATGATGAAGTATTGGAAACAGAACTGGTTATAGTTATTGTAAGTGAAGATCAAAAAACCATTCCAGTTCCATCTTCTCCTTATTATTACTGTAAGGCAAAACTTATTGGCAATGGTATTCCTACACAGCAGATTACCATTGAGACAATTAATGGGGCAAATTCCTTTTCTCTCACTAATATCTCATTAAATATCTATGCCAAAATAGGGGGTACTGCTTGGACGATTGAGAAGGAGGATAAATTAAAAAAAGAGTTCATTATAGGTATTGGGTCTACTACATTACAAGATGGCAAACACGTACTTGGCTTAGCGCAGATTTTTGATCCAGATGGGCGTTACCTGGTCGGGGATTGCGTACCTATATCAACTTTCGAAAACTATAAGGAAAATTTAATCCTGTTCCTTGAGAAAATAATAAAACAAGAAATTGAAAGTGCGGCAATTACGGGTAGTGATGAATTCAGACTGATATTTCATATCTACAAGAGTGCGAGTAGTGAGTACGAGCTTGCCGCAGTAAAAGAAGTAGTCAATTTATTTGATAATTATACTTTTAAATATGCCCTAATACATTTGGCATATGGGCATAACTACCGTCTTTTTTATAGTGAGGGAAAGAGTGATTTGAAGCGGGGTATTTATCTTCCTCTAGATGATAGAGAAGCCTTATTGACATTTGTCCCTAATAGTAATCTCCCTTTAAAAATAAATTTGGATTGGAGGTCTAGTTTTCAAGACTTACAGTATTTATCGCAACAGGTATATTGGTTCTCTGATTTATCTCATAGGACTTATATGCCATCAAAACGTACTGTTACATTGATGTACCCTAGTTTGATGGTATCCTTGACAGAAAAACTTAAAGAAGTTGAAGGATGGGATTTTGATAGGCTTCGACATATAAACGAAAAACTATGGTTCATTTAATAGCAGAAATTAAGAGGATTAGAGAGAATATTTTACAGCAGAAAAATATTCAATCTGCTTTCTATTTATATATCAATAATGAAAGAATAGATTTCGAATTGGCCGGAGTAGAGTCTATGTCGTTATTGGGGTACAAAGGAGAACAGGTTTCAAATGATGACATTAATGCTATTATTTCAGCACAGAGTAAAAAAAATCAAATCGATAATAATGTGTTTAAATTGCTCGGTTTGTACTTGGCATGCAAAGGTTCAGATCGTTTAAAAATGATATTGGATAAAAAATTTCATTCAAGTCAAATTGAACTTAAATATTTAATCTATAAAGTATTACCTGAACAGTATCGAGATAAATTGATTTTAAGCTTATCCAGTGGACAAAATAATCTGATTAGATATTTGTTAGATGAAGAGCCTAACATAGAAGAGCTTGATGAGGAAATTGATACACTATTAAAATCTACGATTGGAATTAATGAACTGGTATTGATGGAAGACTTTTTGAAGATGAATAACCGTGTTGGCTACCAAAACTTAACCGCCCTTGAAATGGTTAATCAGGTTATCAAAAATTTTCCAGAGGCAATCAAAAAAATAAAACACAGAAGAAAGGGAAAGAATAATTTTGAATTCAAAGATGAGTATGATGTTCAAGATATTCTCTATGTTATGCTTAAACCCTTGTTTCCCATGTTGAAAGAAGAAGATCCAATACCTAAAGTAGGGGCGAGTTCAACCAGAATTGACTTAATACTTAGGGAAAAAGGTGTTTTGATTGAAGTTAAGATGATCAAGGAAAATGATACTGATGAGGCAAAGTTTATTAAACAACTTAAAGAAGACATTCAGTCTTATCACATATGCCAATGGATGAAAACTTTGATATGTTTTGTTTATGACCCTTTCGATAAAACAAAGGATAGAAATAATTTTTATGATTTGAATGGCCAGCAGACAATTAACGGTAAAAACTTTGACGTAGAGGTAATTGTTTTGAAGTAGTTGAGATACCGATATGTGTTCTACATCTGTTACAGAAGAAATAAGGAAAGACCTCACGGAATTGTGAGGCCTTTTCTAGTGGCTCGGAATGGAACCAAATCATTGTTAGATACAGGGTTGAGTACAAATAACGGATGCAATATATCGTCTTTGCCGAAAAAAACGAGGGCAGCAAGTCAGCCAACAAGATAGTGACCTAAAATCTTCCACAACGAAATATTGAGTGAATCAAATTGTGGTTCCCATTATTCCTCCTTTCTTTTAAACAAAATCTTAAATGACTCTCCAGAAGAACTTCATACCAATAAATATTTAATGATATATACATTTGTATGATCATATATTCATATAAATATATGAATTTGAAATACTTGAAATTTCTGTAAAATATTTGTGGAAAGGGAGAAAGAAGGCCACAATCGGGGTTTGTCCGAAGGTTGGCGTAAACTGGATTTTTTTCTCCCTACCCATATCTCTGCGGTAGTTGCCAAAAACATCGTTTTTGGCAACACCCTCAAAAGAATCTATTAGGGATAGTAAGCCTCCAGAGGCTTACCATCCCTATTTTGGATTTGACCTCAATTCCTTTGCAAATTTATTTTGAATGTTTCTTGATTTGCCGTACATAAACCGATGTACGGCAAACGAGTTAAATGCTGTTCAATGTTGCTAGGTTTGTTCAATAAAGTAAATCAACAAATACCAGTACTATGAAGCGCATATTTATCATGGACGACGATGGGTTAAAGGAGTACGTTCCTGTAGAATCTCTCAAAAACAATCTAGCTCCAAAACTGGAGGATAAGGATAAAGGAAATCAAACTGAAAATGAAATGTTGACTATTGCCGATTTAGTCAAGAAATTTAAAGTGACCAGGCCGACCATCTATTCCTGGATGGAAAAAGGGTTGCTCAAAAAGATACCTATTGGCGGACGTGTTCTATTTCATCCCAATGACATCGACGAGCTTATCGATCGGTTAAGGGGTATTTCTTCTTAGAAACAGATTGATGATCCAAAGTCAAAATAAAAAATGGATTTTATTAATCGGAGGTCACGAAGCAAGTTGTGTTTTTGTATACAAAAACTGCTCACTTTGTTCGCAAGCTTGTTGAAGATACTCCTCAATTCCTAAAATTATGGCGCGGCCAAAAAAAGAAATTAGAGAGCTTAAAGCAATTCACATCAGTTTTAGAACTACAGTAGATAATTATCTCATTGTAGCTCATAATGCAGAATCTTGCGGGCTTTCAATCGCTGATTATATCCGAAAAAAAATTACCGGAAAACCTTTGCCTAGATATAGGGTCTCTCCTTATGAAAGAAAGATTTTTGTTGAGCTGAGCAGAATAGGTAACAATATTAACCAGTTGGCCATGAAAGTTCATTTGAGGCAGAACCAACCCGAAAAATTGACGGAACAACTTGTGGAATTGCAAAGGGTGCTTTCCGATATAAAACAAATTATGGTAAAATAAAGTAAAAAAGCTTCAATGAATTATTTGAACGTTTGGATAAGCCCATTTACTTTGGTTTTAATAGTACTCTTTGATGTAAGCATAGGCCCTATCGAAAAGCAGTTGATCTTTGTGTAATTTGTATTTCAAAAGCGCTTTTCTAAGAGATTTTTGGACTTCCCTTTCCCCAGAACTAGTCTGTTGCCAGCCCGGAAATCTAACAACCCTGACAATGGCATCAATATCGTCCACGATTCTTGCCACAACAGCAGGGGTTTGGTCTGTTTTGAGTTCAAGAAATAATTCTGTGAGTGCTGCTTGAGGCGTTTTTTCCTGAAACGCTTGTTCTTGATCCTTTTCAGCCTGAACCGTTTCTTTGGCAATCTTACAAAGTTCCTTTACAAATTCAATGGAGGTGATAAGTCCTTTCTCTGCTCTGTCGCGCAATTCTTCCAAACGCTCACTTAGTTTTTTAAATCGGATATCCCCTTCATGTTTCTTAAATCTCTTGATCAGGATTTTTTCCAGTTTCTTTGCATTTTTGGGATCAGGATTGCTAAAAATATCTTCAATGACATCCGCATCCAAAACAAATTCTTCCAGTTGATGAACCTCTCCAACATGAATATTTTCATGTATCAATTTTGTGGTTTGTGGGCCAAGGGACATCCAAAGTAATTTTCCGACATTGTCGGAAGCGGGTTTAACTGATTCAAATACCTGTGATAACCATTTATAATCTTGGTTGTATATATCCAAAATAGCATCTGGACTTATGGATTCCCATAATTTGGATAAGTATTTATAGTCCTTTGCAAACGCATCTTTCTTTTCATCAGTGCTTATGGCATTTTGCGCCGCTTCCAAACCTTCAAACCCTGGGATGGTGCGGTCTACACCTTTAAAATGACTCAAGGTATCACGCATGGCCTTTGGCAATTTTTCCCGTAGTTCAGATAAGTTGGTTATGACTTGTTTTACGGATTCTTCATCAAACTGCAGTGCTTTGGCAGCGTCATCAAACACTCCAAAATAATCAACAATTCGACCATAAGATTTACCTGGGTATAATCGATTTGTTCTGCAAATGGCTTGAAGTAGGGTGTGGTCTTTTAAGGATTTATCCAGGTACATGGTTTGGAGTATTGGTGCATCAAAGCCGGTCAACAACTTTGCCGTTACAATAATAAACTTTAGGTCGGATTGTGCATCATTGAACTCATCCACGATTTGCTCTTGTCTTGATTTGTCAATCCCCCATTTTTGTTTGAATTCAAATGCGTCGTTTGCCGATGTTGAAATTACAACCTGGCTAGCCTCCTCTGGAAAATGCTTGTCCAACTCTTCTTTATATTGCACACAGGCAAATCTATCGGGGGTGACAATCATCGCCTTAAATCCATGGGGTTCAACCTTCTCCTTAAAATGTTTCGCGATATCGGAAACAATAAGTGCCACTCTCTCGGGAGATTTTAGGAAAGCGGCCATTTTCGCGGACTTACGGTTCAACGCATCGGCTTCTTCATCTGTTAAAGCAGTTTGTTCTTTAAATTCCGCCATGGCTTTGTCGATAGTCTCTTTATCAACATGAACATCTACCAACCTAGGTTCAAAGTGCAAAGGTAATGTGGCATCATCACGAATGGATTCATGAAAAGTATATCGTGACATATAGCCTCCTTCATCTTCTTCCGATCCAAAGGCCCAAAAGGTATTCTTATCAGCTTTATTCACAGGCGTTCCTGTTAGACCAAAAAGAAAAGCATTGGGCAGTGCGGCCCTCATTTGTCGTCCAAGATCCCCCTCCTGAGTTCGGTGGGCTTCGTCTACCAATACGATGATATTTTCCCTTGTGTTCATATTGGATTTTGCATCCCTGAACTTATGAATCATGGAAATAATGATTTTTCGTGTGTCCCTTTCCAAGAGTTTTTGAAGGTCAGAGATACTATCCGTAGTTTCCACATTGGCCACATCCGAAGCATTAAATGTCCCACTTATTTGGGTATCCAAATCGGTACGGTCGACCAAAACTATTACTGTTGGACTCTTCAGCTCAGGGGACTTCCTTAACTTCTGGGCAGCAAACACCATCAAAAATGACTTCCCGGATCCTTGAAAATGCCAAATCAATCCTTTTTTGATACGACCCTCCTTGACACGTTCCACTATTTTATTGGCCCCTTCATATTGTTGAAAGCGAGGAATGATTTTTATTCTACGCTTCTTATTATCTGAGGAGAACAATGTAAAATTCTGAAGTATATCGAGCAATCGGGCAGGATGCAATAAATTGGACAGTTCCTTTCCAACTTCCCCAAGCCCCAGTCTTTTTGCAAGTCCATCTTCATCATTTTCCAAACGCCAAGGTGCCCAAAATTCCAAGGGACAACGAATGGCACCATAGTATAATTCTTTACCTTCTGTGGCAAAAGACAGAATATTTGGAACGAACAATTGCGGAACAGCATTTTCATAGACATCGTGAATTTCATGCGCACCATCCAGCCAACTAATTGAAGGTCGAATTGGGGTTTTTGCCTCGCCCACGACCACTGGTATTCCATTGATCAATAATACAATGTCCGGGATTTTGGTTTCCCGATGATGTATCCTGAATTGATTGGTGATGGTGTAATTGTTATTGGAAATATCCTCAAAATCAATCAATCGAATGGGAACATGACGATTATTTTCACCAAAGGGCATGGTTTTCTCTCCAGTCAGCCATTTTAAAAATTCTTCATTGGTCTTTACGAGTCCAATTTGATTAACAGCCAACAAAACAGCTCTTAACTTATAAATAATCTCATCGGCGCGCTCTTCTTTGTCAGCAATTTCTGGGTTTAAACGGATAAGGGCATCCTTTAATTCTCTTTCAACAAGCACCTCATTTACAGAACGGTCTAGTTCTGCGTTGGTTTTGAAATTCCAATAGGCGCTATAGCCTGTTTTTGGTTCATTTACTGCGTCATTTAAGTTGACCCCGCTTAACTGATTTATTATATAATGCTCTACGCTATTAAGTTCGTTGAACGCCATGTTTTTAGATGGATATGGATTTAATGATGTAGGGTGCGAAATCAAATTCTGTACCGCCTGATTTTATATCGATTAAGTATTTGTATTTCTTATCTGAGGATATTTCTAAATCCACCACATTTTTGTCATTTCTAATTTTAAAAACCGAGGAAAGGTCATTGGTAAATCCTTTTGGCAAACAAATCCAAATGATTTCGTCCATTGAGTGCAAAAGTATATTGACATCGTTCTCAAATTTAAGTGGAGCAATGTTAATCCACCAGACATTTTTAGAAACATTGATGTTTGAAAAACTTGTGTTTCGGTTATTCAATGGAGCACGAAACTCATCAACTAAAATTTGAATTGATTCTTTTTTAGTGTTCATTATAGTTTATTTTATGTGATAGATCCATAACCCGAAAAGTCTAAAAGGTAGATATATCCGCGATTTCTAGCTTCTTCCGTCCAACTTTTGGCATATGCTGTGTCATTTTTTTCATCTGAAGCAATAGTTTCATTATAAGTGTGAACATAAATGGATGAAACTGAGAAACCATTCACTGTATGAATATCTCCTAAATAATTTGACATGTTACTTGAAAGTTGTGCCACTTCATTACCTTGGACATACACATGCCAAAAGCTATAAGCACCTCTTGTTTGTTTTCTTAAAGATAAAGATTCTCCAAGGGCTACATTGTTATGTATGAAATCAAAGGAATTTCCCCCATAGTTACCTGCGCTCCAATACATCTTAAATTTATCAAGACCTTCTTTCACATTAACTCCAAGCTGATGTGCTTGGTTTTCAGGAAGATTATAGGGTTGGCCATTATATAATGCTAACTCACGACCATATCTTAAAACAACCAATCTATATTTTGCCCTAGTATATGCTACATAATATAAACGACGCTCCTCTTCTAAGGTTTCCTCAAATGAGGCACTGTTTTCAAAGGCAGGTAAGTTGGAAAAGGAGGGAGGGATCAGTACTGCGTCAAATTCAAGCCCTTTAACCTTATGCATTGTTGTGAGCACAATTTCTCTGTCCAAATTGGCTCCTACAATTTGATTAATATTTTGCTGATAAATTTTACCAAATTGACCATCATCTTTGGATGAAATCTCCTTTACAAAAAGTATAAAATCCAGATAGGTGGATTGTTCATCCCGCTCCTTCTCGAATTCAATAGCCAGACAATGGAATACATTGAGTAAATATTTATCCCAAACTGGAAATTCAATTGCAATTTGACTTATTAAGAGTCTAATTTCATTTAAAAACGTATCATCTAATCTCTCATTTACTTTAGCTTCTAATTTTGAGATTAGATGGTAGAATTCACGTGATTTAAAAAGATCAGCTTTTGCTCCCTGTATGCGAATTCGAATGTTACCAAGATTTAGTGATCGCAACTTGTTATAAGCTCTAAACACTTCATTGTTGGATCGGAACATGATTGCAATTTGACCATAATTGTTTCCTTCATGTTCAAAATTAATTAGCTCTATAAGCTTGTTGGTCCAATGAATATCATCGTTGGCAATATCTATAACTTCACAATAGGAATGTTCAAAAACGGGTTGTCTATTGGCAATTAATTTTGGAAGATCAAATTTTGATGTGTTAAGATTTAATAATCTTTCCGCAGTATCCAATATCTGAGGATACGACCTGTAGTTTGTATCCAATCTACGTTCCAGGGGATTGTAAACCTCTTTAAATTTTACATAGAACGGCATTGGATTCATACTGTCGCCGGCATCACTGCGTTCATAGCCATAAATACTTTGATTTGGATCCCCAATTACACAGACCTTCACTCGATTTGGATTTGCAATTGCATTTAAAAGCTGCATTCTTTCAGTGGTTATGTCTTGGAACTCATCTACGAATACATACTTTATTGGGCCTAGTTTCTGTGTTATCAATCCCGGAGTGGTATCCATTATATTTAAAAATTCAGAAGTCCATTCCTTAAATTCCAAATTCTCGGTTTGTTGGCTAATACAATACTTAATAAAGCCATGAAAGGTGAATACCTTCAGTTGGGAAATAAGCTTGGAATACCCTAAATCCTTGAACAAAGTCCTGAGCCTGTCTTTAAGTTCAACAACAACTGATCGATTGTAGGCCAGAATTAATATGGTTTCGGGTCGTACATTTTCTTCTTGGATAAGTCTCGCAACACGCATAGTAAGGGTGTGTGTTTTGCCACTGCCCGGACCTGCCAACACCTGGATGTTTCTTCTTATATCCGAACTGTACACCTTCATTTGGGAGCTATTCAAACGATTTTTTTCGTTTTCCAAAGCTTCAGCTCGAAAAGCTTTGAATCTTTGGTCTTGCTCACCAATGTAATCCTCCAATAGAGATATTAGATCTGAAAGAGACCCGCATTTAAAATAGCTTTTTATGAACTGGTCATAATCAGATTGCTTTACTTTTTCAGCTAAACATTCCAGTGCCAATAACCTTAATTCTTTCATTTTAGAGCTTTCCAGAAACTCCTTTTTGACTTGATTATCAAAGGAACCTATGGTATCACCCTCAATTTCGTCTGTATTTACTACTCTCATCTCAATACCCATAGGAATCAACGAGCCATTTCCTTTTAAATAACCAAGACCTTTGGCAATGAAAACCAAGTTTTGGAAATATTCCTCGGGTTTGTCAGATAGGTTCAAATAATTGATAAGGTCAACAATATTGAATTCAGTTATGTTTTTTTCAATGTATTTTTTGGAAACATACATGATAAGTTCATAAACATCTGATTTTAGACTTTCAATCTCTTCGGCCGGAATTTTTTGCGTATTATATCCATTGTATAAAAGTTGGGAAATCTTTGCTCTTTTACTATGCTCATCGGTTTCCAGAATTGATTTGTGTCTAATTTTTGGTAAAAAACTCAAAATCTTGAAAGCAAATTTTGACCTTTTATCTTCAAAATCCTTTTGAAGTTTTTCTGCTATTTTATTTGGAGTAAATGGTTCGTTCTTTTTTTCATTCTTTATTTCCTGCCAAAAAATATTCCTTGGATTAAAGCATTTGAAAATGGTTTCATTGAATATGGATTCTATATCATCCTGATGAAGATCAACTTGATCACCCAATCGAGTAAGGCGTAATAATTCTTGGGCAAATCCAAAGACGGCTTCCAACATAGGTGAATTATTGGAACCGACCCACTTTTTAAGTTCTTCAGTTCTTAGCTTTGTTGGTTGTAACCTGATATCTCGTTCTACACGGATTAATTTGGCTTTTTGGGCTAAAAATAAGAGTCTGTATGTTTCAGTACTGGATTTTAATTCCAACGCTACTCTTAAGACAGCCATATCCATCATGACAATTTCAGCTTCTGGGAATTTTTGATTTTGATAGTCAAACAAAAAATTTTGGAATAATGTAAGTGATTCCCTGTCCTTGTTGGATATAATATGCCTAAAATCCAGAGTATCTTGAAACACCTTAATGGGCAAATAAGTTGGTGTATAGACACCTAGCTTTATGCGATTGAGTTTTTCCAACCAATACAGGATTAATCTGAAAAACGTGTCCTTATCATTTAAATCATCATATTCAGGCAATTGGTTCAATAAATCTAATGGCAGCGGGAAAGCCTTTTCTAAATCTCGCTCCAACTTCCTGAATTTTGAATAGTACTCAAAAATCGACAATCGTACCTGGTCAATCTGATTCCAAGTAATTTGATTTTTATGAAACCGATCTTTTACTTTCTTAAAGTCTTCCCTGGTGACCAAACACTTTGAATGTAATGGGTTGGAATCGGAGTATCCTGCAGCAAGTAACATTTGCCTGTCCCTGCCTGCCCTACCTACTTCTTGAAGGTAATCTTCAAAGGTAGACGAAGGGCCTAAGTGAAAAATGAAGTGGATGTTTTTTATGTCCATTCCCATCCCAAAGGCTTTGGTTGCAATAAGAATTACAATTTTACCGTCCTTATAATCCTTATATTTTTCTTCTCTTGTTGAGCCATCCAAACCAGCATGATAGAAATCAACCATTCCAGCATAGGGTAATTTAAGGCTTTCCAATGCGGAGTTTAAGCCCCCTACCGCATCTTCAGTTCCTTTTCGTGTATGACCAAAAATTAATACACGGCTTTTTTCTGGGTCGAAAGCATTTTCTCTTAGATCAAAAGCAATCTTTTCAGCCATTTCAAAAGTGTCACCAACAAAATCAAATGACATTTGAATATGCTTTCGGATAGGGTTGTATACTTTATCTGGAAAAAGCCTTTTAATCATGAAAAGATTGTATTGAAATCGTTATATATTTTTTCAGAAACAGTGGCCGAAAAGAGCAAAAGAGGGGAGTCTTTTAAGGTGTGCATTTTCAGTTGGGTTACGTGCTTCGCACAATTAAAATAGTCTGGCCTAAACTCGTGTCCCCATTGCGATACACAATGAGCTTCGTCAAAAACGAAATACTCCAGACCGCCATCTGATTGTATCCTGAGTTCAAGAGCATTTAAAAACGACTTGCTTCTAAATCGTTCAGGGGTAACATATAAAAGTGCCAATTCACCACCAGCAACAGCCCTATAAATCAATTGAACATCTGTCCCCCTATCCGTATTTAAATAGTCTACACATCCATGAAATCCTTTTTCCCATAAGGTGTTAACTTGATCTTCCATTAATGCCTTTAATGGGGTAACCACAATAGTAAGTCTATTGGTAAATGAACTTTTTAATAATGCAGGACCTTGAAAAAGAAGGGATTTGCCACCTCCCGTTGGCAATGTCACCAATAGGTCACTTTCTGCCCTTAGTATTTCATCCAGATAGGGTATTTGATAATCATACCATGGATTGCCATCAATGAAGACCTCGGATAAAATTTGTTTTGTGGTTTCATTATCGAAAGGAAGCTTCTTCAAAGGCTTTGCACTTGGAATCAGCTGGTCGGCTATATCTACATCCTTATTGTAATCATCGGAATTCTGCCACATTGATAAACTTTGATTATAGGCATTCCAATAATTCGTCAAATCAGGAAAATCTCCAACCCTTGAATCCAATACCCATAGATGATGGTCAGGGTCGGAACTATGCATCAAATTTCTAATATGGTTGATATAGGGTAATTGAAGTTTAAGCAAGAAGAATGTATCTTGAATATGTGGTTTGGAAGCACTTTGGTGTAAAATTGTTTCTTCCTCCACAACCTCTTCCTCCGCTCCAAATACAGGTTGGTCTTCTATAGTGTTTTCAATTTTTGAAGTCTCTGATTGAAAATAAAGACTCCCCTGGGCGGCATAGAAATTCTCGCCCAGATTAAAACTATCCAATATGATGTCGAGAGGGGCGATATAATTAACTTCCAAAATTTTATTGATCTGACTTGTATGGGCAATGATCATTCCGTTTTCATTTCGACGCGTATGAATAAGCTCCAACCTTCTACCTATTGAAATGTTTTTGTCGGGTATGTAGAAACTCAATCTTCTGAAATAATTTTCCAAAACTTCTATTTCTTTGTATTGGTTCACTATTAAAACTCCAGGGGTCCTAGGTTTTAGTAGTTGCCTTATCAGCTCTTTTTGAAATACCCAATATCTGGATCGATGTATTGATTCTGGGTTAAAGCGAACAATTTCTGAATTACGTGTACTAGATAGACTCGCGCGGACTAGATGCATCTGATTTTTTGGAAAGTCGAATACATTCAACCTGAAATCTTTTCTATGATCAATCTTGAGAGTATGAACAATAGCTTCCCATTTGAAGCTTCCCCAAACACGATATTTTCCAACTTGATATTTTTCAATCCAAAAGTTGTCAATATGTTCAGGAGCTTTAATGTTTAAATCCTTAACCTGTTTCTTGGATAGGGGTACATAACTTTGTCCTCCAGAGAATTTCATCCAGAAGTGGTGGCTTTTCTCAACCAGGGTCAAGAATTCTTGATCAATTTCCTTTAAATAAATCTTATTGCTAACGGATAATAGGTCTGGCTCCAGTACAAATAAGTTGATCTTTTCAGTGGAACTAAGCTCCTCAAGATTGTTTAAAAGTTCGTTTGAGCTTAAATAGACCGTTTTGTTCGACCAGGAAGAATTTGTTTTATCCTTAGTTAATGAATGAGTATCTGTTACTTGATCTTTAATCCGTGTTCTTAAAAACGGACTTACCCTAATCCAATACGGAGTGGAGTTTTCCGTATCGCACCGATGAAGAAAATTAAGTAGTGCCAGTTTGTTGTATGATGAAAGAGATTCATGGCTCTCTATGGCTTCTCTACATAGAACTTCAAAATCCAAAGTTGTGTTTTCGGTGCCAATCAATTGTATGCCCGGGATGTCTACAACTTGATTTTTTAGACTTTCTGGCCCCAATATCACATTGGTTTCGGTTGTAAACTTAGACAGCTCATCTTCTAATTTTTCTAGAAGTGAATTGGGTAAATTTTGTGGCCTGAAAAAATCAAGTTTATGCTTAATCAAAAAATCTTTGGACAAACTAGATATGGGCAGAATGGTCTTCAGACTTTTAAGTTTGTCTAAATTATTGGGAGATAAAACAGAGTTTAATATATCGAGGTTTGAAAATTGGGTGATGATTCTCATAGCTTGATTGGCAAACAATGTGAGCGTTAATTCGGCATCATCTTTTGCCGTGTGGCTTGTTTTTAGGGCATAATTCTTTAGTTCTGGGCTTAGGATAACTTCCATGAGTATGGTGTCCCAAAGTGTTTCTGAAATAAAAGAAACATCTCTTTTTTCTAGAATGGGACAATCATAACCTATTATGTTATGGCCCAATATTGTTTTGGTTTTACTTGATGTAAGTGTCTTGAAAGTCTCCAGAGCCTCAGTGACATTGGTCTCTCCTTTGTAAAATTGCCATGATCCATCATTGTTCCAGGCCATTTCATGAATCTGCTCCACATCACCTTCCAAATCAAAACTGACAGCCTCAAAATGATTGACAATTTGAGGTAATAGCAAATCAAAGATTTTGCGATTTATAGTGTCATCGTTTTGTGGCTTAATATGTTCTACAATATTGGCAAACTCCGTATCATCGATTAATTTTAAAATCCGCTCTTGAACTGTTGCATCCTCATCTGCAAAGTTTTTCAGCGCCAAATCTTTATGGAAGATGTCAGATTTGCCCCCTTTCCATTGTTCATAGATAATGTCTGGAGGTAAGCCGGCCTGTAATTTTTTTAACTCTTCATCTAAATGTGTGATGTCGGCTATTCGAATTAATGCAGTCAAAATCTCCAATATTTCTTGCGAATCAATATTGAGATCATGCTTTAAATATGTACTTAAAGCATTTGAAATTGCTTCTTTATGAATTGGTTTAAGGCGGTCTTCAAAACATAGCGTCTCATTGGTTTCAGGTTGTTCTGACCTTAATAATTGTTCATATTGAACAATAGCGTCAATTAAATGAGGTCCCCAAAAATTGTTGATAACCTGTTCTTCAAACCATAAATCGAAATATTTGGGGAGAAACTCCAAGTGACCCATGTTTTGGAGTGTTACCAAAGAGGCATCAATACTTTGCCATTTGTTCACAATGGCAGCTAAATCATTCGTGCTTTCTAACTCCTCATTAAAAATTGACCTAAGCAAAGAATGGTATTGACCACTTTTAGTAATCTCTTTTAAACAGTTCAGGACCTTATGGTCATGGTTTGAAATAATGGTCTTTCTAAAAATACTTTTGGCATATTCAATAAATTTATCCTTTAAGCCTTCTTCATCTTCGGAAGTAACCTGGGAATAATAAAAATAGGAGCGGCCAAAGGTTAATGAAAATGTACCAAGTAAGTATTGGATTTCACTATTTTGTTCTCTTGCCTGACGAACACCTCTGGACATCACATTTTTTATGCCAATAGGGGAGTCAAAGGAAATTAGGTCAATAAAATATTGAGGATTGTCCTTAATTACGATTCCCTTAAAAAAGATTGACTCAAGTTTGGCCAGTGGAAACTTTTTAGGATTCCCAGAGCATAGGATAATATCCCCTTTTTTAATGGATGTACAGTCCTCTATTATTTTGTAACTGTTCTCATCTCGTTGGTAGAAATCTATAGTTGAAATTTGATCAAGATTGTTTAACCGTTTTATAAAGGCATGGTCATTTTCTTCACCAACGAAGTTCACATGAGCATAAAATAGGTTCGTTTGCTTTCGATTGTTATTGCGGGCCCTTTTGTGATTATTTAACGAACTGTTTTTTGACTGGGTCGAATTATCTGTGTAATGACTCTTTGGGGGTCCAAGATGTTTCTCAATGACAGCAATCCAGTCTGGAGGTATATTTTTGAGTCCCCCCAACTGCAACTTAATGTTGTTCTTTTTTAAGATTAGTGCAATGGCATCAAAGCTTACATTATATTTTTCTTGAATTTCTTTAATATCCATTGAAATCTGACATTTTGTATCTAGTTATTCCTGGCAATTAATTTACAGTTGTTCCTAGCTTCAATGACTTCTTTTAAAACCCCGGGATTTTTCGAAATATTCAATAGGGGCAAATATTTGGCAATTAATGCCTCTTCTTTATGCTTCAAATCATTTTCACATTCAACCCAATTGACCAGAAGATTATTATTGATCCAATCAATAATCTCGGCCTCATGGCTTTTGGAGAATTTATAGTTCTGTTGGTTCTTTTTGCCCACCAAGGAGCCTTTTTCAGGAGTATATCCTAAAATTGCACCTAAACTTCTAAAAAACGACCCATGCCCCTTAGCGCGCAATTCTTGACCCAAAAACCGCACTTTTAGACTTTTTGAGGCCATGCCTATATAAATGATATTATGATTTCTTTGCTGTAGTACTTTCGATATGGAAGGTTTAAGTAATGAAGGGTTTGCTATTCGAATACAATAAACGCCAGGGGCTGGAGGTATCATATTCTCACAATTAAGCAAGGACTTAAAGTTGTTGTCACCCATTAAATACCTCTCCAAACCCATACCCTAAAACACCTGATTGATTAAACTTTTTTGAAGGGATTGTGAGCTTGATATTTTTACCTTAACCAAATCAATATTTGATTTTAAATCATCCAATTTTTTGCATAGTTCATTTTGAACTTCTATTGAAAATTTTGGTAACACCATAGACTGATATTCCTCAGAGTTAATGTTTGGTTGTGCACCTACTTTTATCATCTTTCTTTTAAACGATTCGTATTTAAGTGATTTTGTAAAGTAGAATAGAAACTTTGGGTTTAATAATTCTTCATTTATGTCAAATTTGATAAGATATCCTGCAAATACGGCATTTCCCATTTCGTTTTTATACAAAAGGGTTTTTCCAACAGTGTTTCCAGTTCTAGCAAAGAGAAAATCATTGTCACTTAATACATATTGCTCGTAATCCGAAGAGTCAATTGTTACTTTGTCTTCTTTTATAAGATTGCCTTCATCATCAATATCAGTAATTCGAATATATCTTGGTGAGTCAAGTTCGTATGGTTTTGAAGAGGCATTTGCTCCATACATAGGCTTTGCTAATAAACAATCTTTTAGTTTATAAGTCTCTATTCGGCTATCAAGTAAACCACATTTCGTTTTAATTAATTGACCATCAACATAATTTCCATGAATCATGAATTGATTAATGAGTGTTTCATATGATTGTTTAACTCGATTCAATAATGCATTCTCCCTCTCAATGACTTCATCCATAGCCCATAAAAGTTGGGCCAGTTGGGCTTGTTGATCTTTTGGTGGGAGGAGGAATTCTTGACTCTTTAAATCGCCCCAATTTATGGTTGGTGAAAGTCCACCAACGGAAATGTCTACCATTCTATGCATAAATTGGTCGGAGTGTAAAAAGAAGGGAAACAGTTTAGGGTCGATTACATCTGGATTGGCCCTAAATACAAAAGCATGTGCAGAACAAATTCCATCAAAATCTACAATGGCTGCTTTTCGTTGATATGCCCTTCTTTTTCCAAAAATGATATCACCGGGGTAACACCTAAGTTTACTGCCTTTTACATCGTCTGGGACACCTTTTCTCCGAATATGAATATCCTCTCCATCCAAGTGTTCCAAGCCCACATATATATCCACTTCTGCTTCTTCAGGTTTTACCGTTTCGGAAATTTTACCAGCGATTTCGTCAAATCGATACGTTGGCCAGTTGGTCTTGTCCAGATGGTTTAAATCAATTTTTTCTTGTATTACTTTCATTTAATCCAACATTTCAAACAATTGATTCATACTTTCTTTAAGCACAGTAGATTGATTTTTCCAATTCGTTAAGGCGTTGTCCAGCGATATTTGTTCTGTGTTAACATCAATATTGCTAACATATTGGGCAATATTCAAACTGGCCTTGTTTTCAAGGACTTCATCGTTTGATACTACTTTGGCAAAACCTTCGGCATCTGAAAATTCTTTATAGGCTTCGTAGATTTTATGTATATGCTCAGACTCTAAAAAAGCTATGTTTTTATCTTGCTTCACCTCCTTGACTGCGTTTATAATCAAGACCTTTCCTTTTTTATTGGCATCCTTATTGGTTTTGGTGATTAACAAACAGGCTTCCATTGGAGAATTGTAAAAAAGGTTGGGACCCAATCCAATGACACATTCCACCAAATCTTCTTCTATCATCTGTCTACGCATATCGGCTTCAAATTCTCGAAAAAGAATCCCATGTGGCCAAAGGGAAATGGAACGTCCATTTTCAAGATCCAAACTCTTTTGAATATGTTGTTGAAAGGCATAGTCCGCACAACTTTGTGGAGGGGTGCCCCACATATTACGACCATAAGGGTCGTTCATAAAGGTTTTTCTATCCCATGCTTTTATGGAGTAGGGGGGATTGGCCAAGATTACATTGAACTTTTTCAATTCATCATTATGTAAAAAAGCTGGATTGGCCAGGGTGTCTCCTCTAACTATGTGGAATTCTTCAATCCCATGCATGAACATATTCATCCGGGCAATGGCCGAAGTGATCAAATTGATTTCTTGGCCGTACAATTTTAGGGTTCGATATTCTTTGCCTTCCTCTTTAAGATGTAAGGCACAATTCAGAAGCAAACCTCCAGACCCGCAGGTCGGGTCATACACACTTTCTCCGGGTTGTGGGTCCATGATCATGGTCATCAACTTTACCACAGTTCGGTTGGTATAAAATTCCGCTGCGGTATGGCCACTATCGTCGGCAAATTCCTTGATTAAATATTCATAGGCATTTCCCAACTGGTCGTCGGGAACATTTTTATGATCAAGGGTATGTTGTGAAAAATGTTCAATAAGATTGGTCAGTGTCTCATCACTGAGTCGCTCTTTGTTGGTCCAACTAGCATCACCAAAAATACCGTACAGTGTATCTGGATTTGCCTTTTCAATGGCACGCATGGCATTTTGCAAGGCCATGCCCACATTCATAGTGGTTTCCCTTACTTCTTTCCAATGCGCCCCTGGTGGAATTTGGAAATGATGGTTTTCAGCAAAGGCTGCATATTCCATATCCCCTTCACTATCGTTCAGGGCTGTTTCGTATTCTTCGTCATACACATCACAGATGCGTTTAAAGAACAATAATGGGAAAATATATTGTTTGTAGTCTCCAGCATCAATGGTGCCACGTAATTGGATGGCAGCACCCCAAAGGTATTTTTCGAGTTCTTTTTGGGTCATGTTAACTCTTCTTCGATTAGTTCTGAACTTTCTTCTTTTTCGTGGGCAGCAGAGGTAACATTCAAAACCTGCATAAGCTTTTGTTTTATGGCTTCTTTCCTTAAGGTGTAAAAGTTGGTGAAATCTTCTATACTAAGGTCATTTTCCAAAGGAATAAAGTGTAAATTCTTATAATTGATAATTTCACTTTCAGAATGAGTTGCATTAAGCCAGTTTTTGAATGGAGTGGAATTTTTCTCTAGATTTTCAGTTTCCTGGATCAGTTGCAGGTTAGGGATTGAATTGAAATTAGAAAGATAATCTTCTAATTTATGTTCATCAGTTATGCCTAGCTTAATTAGTTCTCTTCTTTTAAAGAATTTTTTTGGATGAATATGATCTTGATGGAATTTGTAATTATGATTAAGAGGGTATATTAAACTTAATAACATGTAAGCAAATGCACTTCCGTATTGTGTGGTCAACAAATGATCAATGGTTTCTTCATTAAACGTTAGAGTTTTATTACTTCCTTTATACCTGTCTATCAGTTGTTGCAAAGGAAAGTCTCCCGAGTTTTCTGTAATTATATATCTGTACACAGGATATAAATTGTCTGGTGTTCCGCCAAAAACTTTTTTTAGTAAGGCTCGAATCAGCCATTCTTTGATTTTCTTTCTATTGTCTGAATGATGTCTACTATGTATAATTTCATCATTTAAATCATTTTTCTTTATAAAATATGCGATAGGAATAATGGCATTGTGCGCTGTAAGCGTTTTTCCATTAAAACCAAAGGATGAAATTAATCGTACAGCGATATTTAGTGCCCTTGAAATATTATCCCAATCAGATTCTATAATTGCCATGTTTTCTGTTGAGAAGTTGTCGACTTTAAATTTAATATCTTTTATATCCGACAGTACTAAACAAGATTTAAGAACCAAATCTTTATTTATATTAAAACCAGGAGATATTGAGTTTATTTGATCAACAAATCTGTGTATAATATCTCTTGCATCTTTATCTTTCCATTGGGCCGTAGCAATCGAAAGCAACAAATCGGAGTAGCTTAATTTAGTGCCACCACTATTAACTCTGATGAAAATGTGTAATACCTTATCTAATTCTGTTGATTTTTCAAGGTAAAAATTAATTAGCTCTTTCTGGTTTATATATTGGAACAATTTAGACAATGTGTCCGAGGCAAACTTAGCCTGTTCGGCACTGTATTTTGAAGTGTCCATTAATGAATGATCAGCGATATACTTAAATATATCCGGGAAATCAGTAAAGTTGAGAATATCACCGACCTTGAACCAATGAAAGGAATTCGATTCTAATTCGTTGAACTTGTCTAGTTCAGATTTTGACAGGAATCTGAAATCGTAGAGTAGGTCTCCATTTTTTGCATTATTTAATAAATTCAGATAGAGATGTCTTTTTGGAAAAGCATGATCACTTTTCCAATTATACCGTGCTAATTTGTATGCATAGCTGCCTTTAAGTCCAAGATAGAGGGAGGTGAGTCTTTGCTGTCCATCCAAAACGGCAAACCTATCTTTGTCATTAGAGAGTTGGATTGGATCATTATGTGTTTTATCTCTTTGATGAAAGTAAGGCAAGAACCTATAAAACTTAAATTTATTGATGTCATCTGCTTTTACCTTCCAAAAAAGAAATGTGCTTATAGGGTAGTCCCTTAATATAGAATCGAATAAAAGCTCTATCTGTTTGGTGTTCCAGACAAATTCTCTTTGGATAGCAGGTAAAATATATTCTTGCTCCTGAATTGCCGTTATAGTTTCCTTAATCGATATCGGTTTTTCGTATGCCATTTAAATAAATTTCTTTAAAATAGTTTTAAACTTTTCTTCTGCTTCCAAACTGTTCTGCCATGCGGTTTTCAAATCGGATAAAGCCTCTTCCACTGAGGGTAGGTTGTCTTCAATAATTTTTTCTACATAAAGTGGAATGTTCAAATTAAAATCGTTTTCAGCAATTTCATCGAAGGAAGACAACTTTACATAGTTTTCAACATCTTGGTAATTTTTATACCAACTAAATATTTGATTGACATTTTCTTTTTCAAGATAATTTTGTGCCCTTCCTGTTTTGATTTGTTCCGCGGCATCAATAAATAGCACTTTGTTTCTTTTATCTGTTTCCTTCAATTGCTTGAAGACCAAAATACAGGCAGCAAGTTGGGTGCCATAGAAGATATTGGGCCCTAACCCTATAACAGCTTCAAGAAGATCTTGCTCAAGTAAGGACTTGCGTATTTTACCTTCGGCCCCTTTTCTGAACAGCGCTCCATGAGGAAGCACTACTGTCATTCGACCCGTACTATTCATGGATTTGATCATATGTTGAACCCAGGCCATATCTGCATTTCCTTTTGGAGGGACACCAGCAATGTTTCGCCCAAAGGGGTCGTTGGCCCAATTTTCCGCTCCCCAATCCTTTAATGAAAAGGGTGGATTGGCAATGACACAATCAAATGTTTTTAACCCATCCGCTTCAAAAAAGGCCGGGTTTCTCAATGTGTCACCCCTATAAATTTGAAAGTCCTCAATGCCATGGAGAAACATGTTCATTCGGGCAATTGAACTTGAAGTCAAATTCTTCTCTTGCCCATACAGTTTTAATGTTCTAAAGTCTTCTTGGTTTTCTTTTAGGTGATCAACACATTCCAATAGCATTCCCCCTGTTCCGCAAGCTGGATCATAAATAGTTTCTCCTTCATGTGGGTCAAGGATGAGACCTAAAAGATGAACTACCGACCTAGGAGTATAAAATTCACCTGCCTTTTTATTGGTTAAGTCCGCAAAATGCTTAATCAAATATTCATAGGCGTTACCAAGAATATCCGAGCCAACATATTTGTTTGATAGCGTATATTGAGAAAAGTGCTCAACTAAATCTACTAAGAGTCGATCTGAAAGTTTGTTTTTATTGCTCCACTGGGCATCACCAAAAATTCCGTATAGATATTCCTGATTCGTCTGTTCAATTCCCCTCAAAGCCTTTTCTATGGCCAAACCAACATTTGAGGTCGTTTCTCTTACATCATTCCAATGGCATCCCTCAGGAATTTCAAACCGATGGAATTCAGGCAGAGAAGCATAATCTGAATCACCATCAGATTCATCCATGGCAATTTGGAATTCTTCGTCATAAACATCGGAGATTCGTTTAAAAAATAATAATGGAAATATATAGACTTTAAAGTCGGATGCGTCAACGGGTCCTTTTAAAATCCAGGCTGCTTTAGATAAATATTGTTCTAACTGGGAAAGGGAAAGTTTTTCAGTCATTCAAATTGTAATAATTCTTAATTTTTGGAATCGAATCCTGGGGAAAGAGCATGTTTAGGTTTAGTTTCGTTAAAGCTAAAAAATTTTTACTCGAATTTACCTACATATAGCTGTATTAAAATTCATAAATGAATTCAATCGGATTTTAGCTACTAAATCTTTTCTGCAAAAGTGAACTTTACCTCTATATAAAATTCCTATTAATGTCTCATTTTCTGCAATTGAATAGACTGGATAAAAATTGAATAATCATGATTACAGTAAAAGACGAATTGTTGATAACAGACGAAATCAATGCAATAATTATTGACTATGCCCAGAAGGTAGTGCTCCAAAAGCTGTTGATGGCGTTTTCTTTTGAATCAAAGAATAATGTTGAAGAAGTCTCCGATTTGATTCAAAATCTTAATTATTATGGTGTCGATATCAAACCACCTGAAATTGAACTTGAGCTTTCAGAGTATTTATGGGATTTCTTTACGGCACTTAAAAGGAAAGAACAGGCCGCTTTATATTTTTGGGTGTTGAATAAAAGATACCTTAGTTACCTGTATGAATTTGAATGTGATGATGATATGTTCGAGGATAGTGATTTCGATAGAAAATTTGGAAGAGAATTAGCATATAAAACCTATTTACCAAAAGATAGTGGCTTATTACAAGACATTATACATGAGCTGAGGAATTTATTAATAAACTTTGCTACGGAATTGGATTTATCTTTAATCGATGAATACACCTCAGAACAAATTCAAGAAGAAATTGACAATTACTGCTCTTGACTTAAAGCTTCTTCTTAATTGTTTTTCAATTTAAAATGTATTTAACACAGCTTTACGATCCACAAAATAAATCCTTGTAAAATGCTGCAAAGAAGTAAAAAAGAAATAAAAATGCGGCACGAACGCAGCACGCTAATTAACTTTTGTTTAACATTATTTTTTATAAATATCTGAAAAACAGAATGTTATAGAACAAAAAAGCCTCATAAAATGAGGCTTTTGCGGTCTGGACGGGACTCGAACCCGCGACCCCCTGCGTGACAGGCAGGTATTCTAACCAACTGAACTACCAGACCAATGATTTTATCTTACGAGACTCCTGCAACAGCGGGATTCAAATCTTGTTCATTTGCTTTTTTAAAGCGAGTGCAAATATACATTCTCATTTCGGATTCAACAAAACATTTTTTAAAATTAATGGCTAAACA
This sequence comes from Flagellimonas iocasae, assembly GCF_042682725.1. NCBI lineage: Bacteria > Pseudomonadati > Bacteroidota > Flavobacteriia > Flavobacteriales > Flavobacteriaceae > Flagellimonas > Flagellimonas iocasae. The sequence continues at coordinate 1,251,501 of NZ_JBHUHU010000003.1, forward strand.
AATTTCTGCCGTTCAATCATGAATGTATTCAGCACTTGAGAGAAGTTTTGTCGCACGTCCACGCCCACATATTTGATTCGGTACTGGGCACATTTTAGTTGCAGACTTTCTTGATACTCCTTCACTTTTTTGGAATACGCCTTTTTAATATTGTCCGCGTATAAATCGATATGCTCTCCGGTCTCCACATCTACATACCGCTTTGGCGTATTTTCAAACTCAAAACCGAGCTCGTGTTTTTCATCCAACAAATGAAAGAGAACCACAGCGTGTTTGTTGTACTTTAAATGACGGAGCGCTTCAAAAAGTTGAGCCTCTTCTGTTTCGGTTTGGAACATGTCCGAAAACAAGAAAATCAAACTCCGCCGATGTATTTTTTCGGCAATCTGATGCAAAAAAGTATACGTTTTTGTGGTCTGCGAGGTATTTTTGGCTTCCGAAACCTCATTCAGCTTGGAGTACAACATCTGAAAATGGCGCTCGCTGTTTTTCTCACTTGCATAAAAATTGTACGTATCCGAGTAAATGCTCAATCCCACTGCATCTCGCTGTTTTTTTAGGACTTGCATCAAAGCTGCAATGGACAAAACGCCAAATCCAATCTTGTTGAGGTTGTCAATGGACAGATTTTTCACCTCGGGATAGTACATGGAAGCGGAGTTGTCCAGAATCATGTGACACCGTAAATTGGTCTCGTCCTCGTATCTTTTGGTATAGAGTCTGTCGGTTTTGGCATAGAGTTTCCAATCGATGTGTTTGGTACTTTCCCCAGCATTGTAAATTTTATGCTCGGCAAATTCAGCAGAAAAACCATGAAACGGACTTTTGTGGATGCCACTAATGAAACCTTCCACAATCTGGTTGGCCAATAGCTCCAGATTCTGGAAAAGTTGTGCTTTATGAAGTTCTGAGCGTATATCCATTCAAGGCTTCAAGATAAAACAAAAAAGGCTTGGCGATTGCCAAACCTTTTTTAAAATGGTATTCAAACGATGTTATAGAGCGGCCTCTATCGCATCTGTATAAACTTTCTTGGGAGATACACCTACTTGACGGTTCACGATCTCACCATTTTTAAAGACCAATACGGTAGGAATGTTACGTACGCCATATTTAGCGGCAAATTGCTGATTGGCATCAACATCCACTTTACCAACTACGGCTTTTCCTTCATATTCTTGGCTTACTTCCTCAATGATCGGACCTACCATTCTACAGGGCCCGCACCATGCTGCCCAAAAATCTACTACGACGGGTTTGTCGCTTTTTAAAACTACTTCGTCAAAAGTTGCATCTGTTATTTCTAGTGCCATCTTATTTGTTTTAATATTCGCAAAGTTAGTCAAATAATGCCCATGTACCTTACGGGCAACGCATTCGTTTTAATTATGGCGCCATCAGCGTTAACTATATGGACTAGTTTAACTTATAATGAATCTCATTGGCTTCTAAAGCTGATAACAATTCACTGCTGATTTTCACCTTCTGTTTTCTACTGGACAGTTTGAGTTTTATCTCATCCTGCATCTCATACACCACAAAACTCAGTGGATGCTCCCCTTTGTAGGAGCGCAACGTGTCTTTTAGGGTTTGAATGCGTTGTTCTTGCAAACGAGCGATGTCCAATTTTATGGTCAATTTTCGGGCATAGGCATCCATTACATCCTGAAGCTGTTTAAAATCATTGAACTGCAATCTGGGTTCCCCTTTTTTTCCGGTCTCCCGATTGACCCACCCCTCCCGGACAAAAGCTTTCATATAAACAAAGGAGTTGATCATGAAAAAATGTCGGAATTTGAGATACTCCTCCCCAAAAATTCGGAATTCATAGGAATCCGTATAATCTTCCAATGTGAAGAGTCCCCATCCTTTTCCATTTTTGGAAATCCTGTGCTGTACATCGGTAATGACCCCTGCGACAGAGAGTTCACGGTTCACGTACGGTTCCAAATCCGTAAACGCAGAAACGCTGGTATTGCAAAATGCATCAATCTCTTTTTTGAAATCATCCAAAGGATGCCCGGAAATATAGATTCCTACCACCTCTTTTTCACGACGGAGTTTTTCCATAGTGCCCCAATCTTCGCAAGGAGGGACGATGGGTTCTGGAATTTGTACTTCACTGGCATCTCCAAAGAGACTTACTTGGGATGAATTTTCATTTTCCTGAAACTTCGCGCCGTATTTGATGGCCTTTTCCAAAAAGGTGATATCGTCCCCATCATGATGAAAATATTGTGCCCGGTGCGTATCCGTAAACGAATCGAATCCCCCGGCCAAGGCTAGGTTTTCAAATGCTTTTTTGTTGGCGGCCCGTAAATCTACCCGTTTGGCCAAATCAAAAACGGACCTGTATGGGCCATCTTTTTTTCGGTTTTCTACGATTGTCTCCACCGCTGAGCGCCCCACACCTTTGATGGCACCCATTCCAAAACGTACCGCATTGTCCTTGTTCACTGCAAATTTGTAGTACGATTCATTGACATCAGGACCAAGTACCTCCAAGCCCATCCGCTTACATTCTTCCATAAAGAACGTGACCTGCTTAATGTCGTTCATGTTGTTGGAGAGCACCGCTGCCATATATTCGGCAGGGTAGTGGGCCTTCAAATAGGCAGTTTGGTAAGCGATGTACGCATAACAAGTAGAGTGACTCTTGTTGAAGGCATACGAAGCAAAAGCTTCCCAATCCTTCCAAATCTTTTCCAGAACGTCACGGGGATGTCCATTCTTTTCACCACCATCCAAGAACTGTGGTTTTAATTTTTGAAGGAGGGCAAAAATCTTTTTACCCATCGCTTTCCGAAGCACATCCGCATCACCTTTGGAGAACCCTGCCAGTTTTTGGGATAACAACATAACCTGCTCCTGATACACCGTAATGCCGTAGGTTTCTTGAAGGTATTCCTCCATGTCCGGAAGGTCATAGGTGATTTCCTCCTCACCATGTTTCCGTGCAATAAAACTTGGGATGTATTCCATCGGTCCCGGACGATACAACGCGTTCATGGCGATGAGGTCGTCAAAAACCGTTGGTTTCAGGTTTTTCATGTGCTTTTGCATTCCTGGTGATTCGTACTGGAATATCCCTACCGTATCCCCACGCTGGAAAAGCTCGTATGTTTTTTCATCGTCCAATGGAAAATCATCAGGTACCAAATCGATTCCGGTTCTTGCCTTCACGATTTTTACGGTATCCTTAATGAGGGTCAGCGTCTTCAATCCCAAGAAATCCATTTTTAGCAGACCTGCACTTTCCACCACAGAGTTATCAAACTGGGTTACGTACAAATCTGAATCCTTGGCTACGGATACAGGAACGAAGTTTGTAATATCATCTGGGGTGATAATGACCCCACAAGCATGGATTCCCGTATTTCGAAGCGACCCTTCCAGAACCCGGGCCATTTTTACGGTCTGTCCTTCAAGGTCATCTCCTTCGGAGATGTTCAACAGCTCATTGACTTTTTCCAACTCATCCGAACGGAATCTTTTTCGTAAGTCCGATTCCTCAACTCCAAATATCTTGTTCAATTTGGACATGTTGGGAATAAGCTTGGCGATACGGTCGGCATCGCTCAGTGGCAAATCCAAAACCCGGGCCGTGTCTCTAATGGACGATTTGGCCGCCATGGTTCCGTAGGTGATAATCTGCGCTACCTGATTGGCACCATATTTATTGATGACATAGTCCATGACCCTGCTTCGACCTTCATCATCAAAGTCAATATCAATATCGGGCATGGATACCCTATCCGGATTCAGGAAACGCTCAAAAAGTAAGTCATATTTGAGTGGGTCAATGTTGGTAATACCCAAACAATAGGCCACTACCGATCCAGCAGCTGAACCCCGACCTGGACCAACGGAGACGTCCATGTTTCGGGCTTCGCGGATAAAATCCTCCACAATCAAAAAATACCCGGGGTACCCTGAGTTTTTGATGGTTTCCAATTCAAAATCGACTCGCTCACTGATTTCAGGTGTGATTTCACCATACCGTCTTTTGGCGCCTTCATAGGTGATGTGTCTCAAATAGGCATTCTCACCTCGCTTACCACCATCTTCCTCATCTTCTTTTACCTTGAATTCATCGGGAATGCCAAATTTGGGCAGGAGGATGTCACTGGCCAGATCATACGGTTCAATTTTGTCGATGACTTCCTTGATGTTGAGAATGGCTTCGGGAACGTCTTTAAAGAGCTCCTTCATCTCATCCGAAGACTTAAAGTAGTACTCTTGGTTGGGCAGTCCGTAGCGGTATCCGCGACCTCGGCCAATTGGGGTAGCTTGCTTTTCCCCATCTTTTACACAGAGTAAAATATCGTGGGCCTCAGCATCTTTTTTATCACAATAGTAGGTGTTATTGGTGGCCACCAATTTCACATTGTGGTCCTTGGCCATTTGCAGCAACACTTGGTTCACCCGGTCTTCATCCTCTTGACCGTGGCGCATCATTTCAATGTAAAAATCCTCCCCAAACTGCTCTTTCCACCACAAAAGGGCTTCTTCAGCTTGCTTTTCGCCAACGTTCAAAATTTTGCTGGGCACTTCACCATACAAATTTCCAGTAAGGGCGATGACATCTTCTTTGTATTGCTCCACCACCTTTTTATCGATACGGGGCACGTAGTAGAACCCATTGGTATATGCGATGGAAGACATTTTGGCCAGATTACGGTACCCATTTTTGTTTTTGGCCAACAACACGATTTGATGACCATAATCTTTTACGTTTTTGTTGGTGTGGTCTTCACAAACGTAGAATTCGCAACCCAAGATGGGGGTAATCTCTTTTTCGGTGGGTTGTTCGCCCTTTTCCTCCAACTCGGCATTTTTTTCCTTGACCGATTTGTTGTGCGCCATGATTTCTTTCACAAAGTGAAAGGCACCCATCATATTGGCATGGTCGGTCAGTGCCACGGCAGGCATTCCGTTTTGGGCCGTGAACTTTACCAAATCCTTGATGTTGATGGTGGACTGTAGTACTGAAAATTGGGAATGGTTGTGTAAGTGCGCAAAAGGAGCATCCTCTAGCGTCTCAATATTTTCTTGAATCTCTTTTTCTGAGATTTCCCCGGTATCTTGGGCCCAAAGGGCATCAGCTATTTTTTTGGAAGCTTCCTTGAGATTGATGTGTTTTAATCCAATAAGCTGGATTTCCTGCGGATTGGCTTCGGAAAAACGTTCAAAATAATCAGGTTGCACGTCCAGTTCTTCTTTGGTGAACTGTTTTTTTCGAATCAGTTCCAAGAAACATCGGGTGGTCGCCTCAACGTCTGCGGTGGCGTTATGTGCTTCGGCAAAGGTTTCACCAAACAAAAATTCGTGCAGTTCCGTAAGTGTGGGCAATTTGAATTTCCCGCCACGTCCTCCGGGAATTTTACAGAGTTCAGCCGTATGTTCGGTACAAGTGTCGAGTACGGGAAGTTGGGTCAAAAGGCTTTCCATTCCTTTTCGGTGGAATTCACAACCCATGATATTGACATCGAAACCTACATTTTGACCTACTACAAATTTTGTTTGAGCCAATGCCTTGTTGAATGCCTCCAAAACAAACTCCAAAGATTCACCTTCTTGTTCCGCCAATGCTGTGGAAATACCATGGATTTGTTCCGCTTCGTAGGGCACATTGAATCCTTCTGGGCGTACCAAAAAATCCTTTTGCTCCACCAAATTACCAACGTCATCATGCAATTGCCAAGCAATCTGAACACATCTCGGCCAGTTGTCGGTATCGGTAATAGGGGCGTCCCATCGCTTGGGAAGTCCAGTGGTTTCCGTATCAAAGATTAAGTACATAGATTCAATTGTGGGTCAACAAAAGCAATGAATAAAAGTACAGAAGAAGACTGTTTTGAAAAAATAGAGTTTTTACGACTTATCAACTAAAAAAAGCCGGGAATTTCCCAGCTTTTGTGTTTTGTCTGCAGTACCTTTTTAGGATACGGCTGCTTCAAAAATAGTGGCTGTATCCAAGGTTTTTCTGATGGCGTTTCTATGGCGCATCAGTAAACTCTCGGTAGAAGGCGGCAATACAAATTCTTTATCCTGCAAGATATCATTGTATGTGGCAATGGCCTCTTTTTCTCCTCTGTGCACTTCTTCCAGCATAACTTCTTCGGTATTGGAAGAAATCATAGCTTTAAAATCAATCCAAGAGCGGTGCAAGGTTCCTTTTGTACTTCCGCCTTTATCAGGGGCTTGTCCAAAAGAAATGATTTCAGCTTTTAGTTCTTTTCCAAAATTGTATCGTTGATCGGCACTTTTTTCGAAAAAGTCTTTAATGGTTTTATTGTCAACCTTTTCAGCGGCTTGTCTAAAGCCTTTTTCAGCATCATAGGTTCGCTCTAGTAATTCGTTTAATTTGTTCGACATTTCTACGGTGTACTTCATGGGTTCATCTTCATTTAGGTTATGGGCTGCCGACTTTCGACAACGTCTATATATAAGTTAAGGTTAATGGGCGCAATTCCAAATGATTCAAGGGGTTTAGGATGAGTTTAACGGGATTTGCGTTCTTTGTTAAATTGGTTTATCTTTTTTGTAGGTTGATAGCTGTGTAGTAAACAAATAAATGTATATTTGCACCCGCTTAACGGACAAGCGATTAAAAAGAATTAATAACCAGGGTCGGGCACCCTACAAATTAATGTGATATGCCAGTTAGAATTAGACTTCAGAGACACGGTAAAAAAGGTAAACCATTTTATTGGGTGGTTGCCGCAGATTCCAGAGCAAAAAGAGACGGTAAATTTTTGGAGAAATTGGGAATCTACAACCCAAACACCAATCCAGCTACCATCGACATTGATGTGGATAGTTCTGTAAAGTGGTTGCAGAATGGTGCACAACCAAGTGATACCGCTAGAGCCATTCTTTCTTACAAAGGAGTATTGTTGAAACACCACCTAATGGGCGGTGTTGCCAAAGGCGCTCTTACCGAAGAGCAAGTTGAGGAGAAATTCAAAGCGTGGTTGGATGAGAAAGAAGCTGCTGTTCAAGCTAAAAAAGATGGTTTGAGCAAAGCCGAAGCCGAAGCCAAAGCAAAAGCGTTGGAAGCTGAGAAAGAAGCCAACGAGAAAAGAATCGCTGCCGCCGCTCCTGTTGAAGAAGAAGTGGCTGAAGAAGCTGCCGAAGAGGCCACCGAAGCTACTGCTACCGAAGAAGCTCCTGCTGAGGAAACCACTGCTGAGGCTGAAGAGGCTCCTGCCGCTGAAGAAGCTTCTAAAGAAGAAGAGTAAGATTACGGACAATGCGCAAGGAAGATTGCTTCTACCTGGGCAAAGTCGTATCAAAATACAGTTTTAAGGGTGAGGTATTGGTGAAATTGGACACCGACGAACCCGAAATCTACGAAAACATGGAATCAGTTTTTGTTTCATTGGGAAACAATCTGGTTCCATTTTTTATTGACCGTTGTCGATTGCATAAATCCGCTTTGCTTCGTATCGATTTTGAGGAGGTGAAGGATGAAGCCTCCGCGGATAAAATCATAGGCTCCGAATTGTACCTTCCCCTATCCATGCTGCCTAAATTGAGTGGGGACAAATTTTATTTTCATGAGGTTATCGGGTTCACGCTAATGGATAAAGTCCACGGAGATATTGGAATCATAAAATCCGTAAACGATAGTGCTTCGCAAGACCTTTTTGAAGTTGAAAAAGACGGAAAGGAACTTTTAATTCCCATCAGCGATGATATCATCACCAAAGTAGACCGAAAAAATAAGACCATCCATGTAACCACCCCAGAAGGGTTGGTGGACCTCTACTTGAATTCCTAGCATAGCATTTTTAAACCTATATTTAGGGAAACATTTTGTTTGTCCTATGCGCATATCCCTTTTTTTTCTTTTCACTATTGGTTTGATTTCCTGTGCTGAAAAGAAACCACAGCCAGATGAGTCCAATCGTCCACCAAACATTGTATTGATTTTCACCGATGACCAAGGCTATCAAGATGTGGGAGTATTTGGTTCACCCAACATTAAAACACCAAACTTGGATCAAATGGCTTCCGAAGGGGTGAAGCTCACCAGTTATTATGCGGCCCAGGCGGTATGTTCCGCATCCAGAGCTGGAATTTTAACGGGATGCTATCCAAACCGAATTGGCATTCATAATGCATTGGGTCCTGACAATACCCATGGTATAAATTCTTCTGAGACTACCATTGCCGAAATGTTGAAGGAAAAAGGATATGCCACGGCCATTTATGGGAAATGGCATTTGGGGCATCATGATAAATTTCTACCGACAAGGCATGGGTTTGATGAATGGTTTGGTATTCCATATTCCAACGACATGTGGCCCAACCATCCCCAACAGGGAACGATTTTTAATTTTCCGGATTTGCCGTTGTATGAAAATGAAACCGTCATCGATACCCTAACCGAACAATCGCAATTGACCACACAAATCACGGAGCGTAGCGTGGATTTTATCCAAAGAAATAAGGACAAGCCTTTCTTTTTGTATGTGCCCCATCCGCAGCCACATGTACCCTTGTTTGTGTCGGATAAATTCAAGGGAAAATCGGAACGGGGATTGTATGGCGATGTGATCATGGAAATTGATTGGTCCGTCGGTCAAATCATGCAGGCACTCAAAGAAAATGGATTGGAGGAGAACACCATGGTCATTTTTACTTCGGACAATGGCCCGTGGTTGTCGTATGGAAATCATGCCGGAAGTGCTCTGCCCCTTCGGGAAGGAAAAGGTACCGCTTGGGAAGGTGGCCAGCGTGAACCTTGCATCATCAAATACCCTAATAAACTAAAAGCAGGAAGTGTCATTGATTTGCCCATGATGGCCATTGATGTTTTGCCTACGATCGCAGAGATTACGGAGTCAAAATTGCCAGAGACCACCATCGATGGGAAAAGTGCATGGAGCATTCTTACCGGAGAGCGCAAATTTCCTGTCCAAGATGCGTATTTCTTTTATTATCGGGTAAACGAACTCTTTGGGGTGCGCTACGGAAAATGGAAGTTGTATTTCCCTCATACCTATCGCACCATGGATGGGCAGGAGCCGGGTAAAGATGGACAACCGGGTCAGTATCGTATGGTGGATTTAGAGGAAATTGAATTGTATGATGTGGTCAACGACGTCAGCGAGACTAAAAATGTAGCAGAGGGAAATCCAGAAGTTGTGGCTGAAATAAAAGTATTTGCCAATACCATAAGACAACGCTTGGGTGACTCGCTTTTGGGAATTGAAGGTACCGAAACCAGAGAACCAGGAAGATTGGAGGAATGATTGAATTGTAAAAAAAAAGGAGATCTATTAGATCTCCTTTTTTATAGTGAACACTAAAGCAATTTATTTTTTCCACTTGCCCCCACCTAAGTAGAAGCCAAGGGAAATGCCTAAATAAGAGTTTTTGACTTCGGCGCCTTCTATTTCAGTTTTACCTATAAGATTATAACTGGCAGCTACTCGAAATTTTCCTAATTCGAAACCAGCGCGAATCAGCCCACCAAACTTACCATCTACTTCTGCTTCAGCATCATCACCAAAATCTGAGAAACTAAGATTGGCTAAAGTACTGTACCCTACACCAGCCCCCGCAAACGGCGAAAAAGAAGAACTTCCGTTATGAAAATAATAATCAAAAGTGCCTAAATAAGATGCACTTGCAGCCAAATCCGCTTCTATGGTAACTCCGGAATCTGTTACATTCTTGGCCATAGCCGCAGATTCAAAACGTAAACCAACGTTCATATTGTCGGCTATGTTGTACTTAGGTTCAATGGCCAATAGAATTCCACCTCCGCCATCAGGCATTACATACCCAAAGTCAAGTCCAACGCGAAATTTGTTTTGTTCTTGCGCATTTACCCATTGCACCAAAGAAGCCATAACAAGGAATGCATAAAAAAGTTTTTTCATAATAAAAATGTTTAATTGGTAATTTGATTTATTTCAATTAAGGGTCGAAAGTAACCCGTATACAAAGCTTGGGATATCTCAAACTAACAGATAGGCTGTTTGAATTGATGAAACCCTTATTTAAATTGGCGGAGTTTAGCAGTAATTCGTATATAAGTACATTTGGATTATGAAGCCATTTATATTTAAACAATTCAACATACACCAAGACCAATGCGCCATGAAAGTGGGCACGGATGGTGTGCTTCTTGGAGCCTGGGCCTCTTTGGACCACCTTCCCAATGCCATTTTGGATATTGGTGCAGGAACTGGATTGATTGCATTGCAGTTGGCACAGAGGTCAGATGCAGAGTTGATAGATGCAATTGAATTGGATGAAAACGCCTATGAGCAGTGCGTGGCCAATTTTGAAGCTTCAGCATGGGCAGACCGACTGTTCTGTTATCATGCTGGTTTTGATGAGTTTGTGGACGAGATGGATGAAAAGTATGACTTGATTGTATCCAATCCGCCTTTCTATTCGGAGGAAGTCTCCAGCGGGAACATTACCCGTGACCAGGCCCGCCAAAGCAGTTCCTTACCATTTAATGAGTTGGTTGCTGGAGTGGCCAAGTTATTGGCTACAAATGGAGTGTTTTCAGTGATTGTTCCCTACAAGGAAGAACGGGAATTTATCAATTTGGCTTCAGAAGTTGGTTTGTATCCGAATAGAATTACCAGGGTAAAAGGGAATCCCAAAGCAGCGTTTAAACGAAGTTTGATGGAGTTTGGTTTTTCCAAAGTTGACCCTAAAATTAATGAGTTGGTCATCGAGTTGGAGCGGCATCAATACACCCAAGACTATATTGAACTGACTCAAGATTTTTATTTAAAAATGTAACAATACCCAGATGTAATGTTATATTTCGTCATTATATTTACTCAAAATTTTTCTGAATGAAGCCTGATTTGTTTGAAGCCCCAGATTACTATAATCTAGATGATCTTCTTTCCGAAGAACACAAGTTGGTCCGCGATGCTGCCCGTCAGTGGGTCAAGCGGGACATATCTCCCATAATTGAGGAATTTGCCCAAAAGGCGGAATTTCCCAAACAAATCATAGGTGGATTGGCTGAAATTGGAGCTTTTGGCCCCTATATTCCAGAGGAATATGGTGGTGCTGGGTTGGACCAAATCAGTTATGGCCTTATCATGCAGGAAATTGAACGTGGGGATAGTGGGGTTCGTTCCACGGCATCGGTGCAGTCCTCTTTGGTGATGTACCCCATTTTTGCTTATGGAACAGAAGAACAACGGAAAAAATACTTGCCCAAACTGGCCACAGGGGAGTGGATGGGCTGTTTTGGATTGACGGAGCCCAATCATGGTTCCAATCCAGGCGGAATGGAAACCAAATTCAAGGATGCGGGTGACCACTATGTACTCAATGGAGCCAAACTCTGGATTTCCAATTCACCTTTTGCTGATGTGGCCGTGGTATGGGCCAAAAATGAGGAGGGTCGCATCCACGGATTGATTGTAGAGCGTGGCATGGAGGGTTTTTCAACTCCTGAGACCCATAACAAATGGTCGCTTCGTGCTTCAGCCACAGGAGAACTCATTTTCGATAACGTAAAAGTGCCCAAGGATAACTTGCTGCCCAATAAAAGTGGTCTTGGTGCTCCGCTCGGCTGTTTGGATTCTGCCCGTTACGGCATTGCGTGGGGCGCTATTGGAGCCGCCATGGATTGTTATGATACGGCACTGCGTTATGCGAAAGAACGAATCCAGTTTGGAAAACCTATTGCGGCCTATCAATTGCAACAGAAAAAATTGGCTGAGATGATTACTGAAATCACCAAGGCACAGTTGTTGGCTTTCCGGTTGGGACAATTAAAGAATGAAGGTAGGGCCAGCACAGCGCAAATTTCTATGGCCAAGCGAAATAATGTGGAAATGGCGATAAAAATCGCTCGTGAAGCCCGGCAAATGTTGGGTGGAATGGGAATTACCGGCGAGTACAGCATTATGCGCCATATGATGAACCTTGAAAGTGTGATTACCTACGAAGGCACCCATGACATCCACTTGTTGATTACTGGTGCGGATATCACAGGGATTCCTGCTTTCAAATAAGGATTATCCCACTTTTTCTACCGTCACTTTGATGGACTTGCTGATGGGGGTTTGACTCTTATCCGCAAATTGATTGTGCGGTACCAAAAGATTGGTTTCCGGAAAATAGGCGGCCATGTTCCCTTTGGGAATTTCATAAGGAATCACCAAAAATTGTTCAGCGGTTCGCTGAATATCGTCATATTCACTGTGTAGATTAACCACATCCAACTTTTTCAGATTGAATTGCTCCATGTCCTCCGTATTCATGAAAACCACGCGGCGTTCATTATGAACACCACGATAACGGTCGTTCAATCCATAAATGGTGGTGTTGAACTGGTCGTGTGAGCGAATCGTCATCAGCAGTAATTCATCTGGTTTAAGGTTATGGTCAGGTAAGGAATTAAGCGTTAATTGGGCTTTGCCATTGGGAAGCATCCTAAAATCCCGTTCCCGCACATTATTGGGCAAGTAATACCCAAATCCTTTGGAGCGTTCACTGGTCTTATCAAATCCCTTTACCGTCTTATCAATATAACTTCGGATGAGGTTGTAATCCTCACCCAACGCTTTCCAGTCTACGGCGTGCCCTCCTTTAAAATAGGTGTGGGCCAACATGGCGATGATTTCCGGTTCACTTTTTATATGTTCCGATGTGGGTTTCAGCAGTCCTCTACTTTGTCGCACTTTCCCGGTACTACTCTCCATGGTCAGGAATTGAAGCTCGCCTTTTTTCTCATCTTTTTCCGAACGACCGAAGGTGGGTAGCAGCAACGCCGTTTTTCCTGTCACCAAATGACTCCGGTTCAATTTGGTACTGATTTGCACCGTTAAACTGCAATTTTGAATGGCCTCTGCAGTATATTTTGTGTCTGAGGCAGCCATCAGGAAATTTCCGCCCAAACAAACAAAAACCTTTGCTTTTTTCTCATGCATTGCCTCAATGGCTTTTACGGTGTCATATCCGGGCTCGGTGGGAGGATTAAATTTTAGGTGTTCTTTTATTTTTGCGTTCAAGGTCTTGTTCACATAATGCATGATGCCCACACTACGGTCACCCTGCACATTGCTATGCCCCCGAACCGGACAGGTTCCGGCAAAGGGTTTTCCAAGGGCTCCTTTTAGCAATAGAATGTTCACGTATTCTTGAATGCATTCCACTGCATTTTTATGTTGGGTGAGGCCCATGGCCCAACAAATGACAATTTTTGAATTTTCGGCCAACAACTGAACCGTTTGGTCAATTTTTCGCATGGAAACCCCAGTTCTTCGCTGAAGGGATTCCACATCGTAACGTGCCAAATCCGCTAAAATGGAATCATAACCATCCACATTGTCCACAATGAATTCGTGGTCCAAAACATTGGAATTCTTCGAATCGAGAGCCACCAATTTTTTTAGAATGAGTTTGGCCAACGCAATGTCTTCGTTGATTCGCACAGGAAGGTGAATATCGGCCATGGCTTGGCCACTGCCCAACATATCCGAAACGTTCTGGGGATTTTTGAAATGAACCAAACCGGTTTCCGCAAGTGGATTGATGCTGACAATTTTTCCGCCGTTCTTTTTGCACTTTTCCAGCGCCGAGAGCATTCTAGGATGGTTGGTTCCTGGGTTTTGTCCTACGACCAAAACTATTTCGGCGCCATACAGGTCATCAAGTTTTACCGAACCTTTTCCAATCCCTAAGGTCGAAGACAGTGCAACCCCTGATGATTCATGGCACATATTGGAACAATCGGGCATATTGTTGGTGCCTAAAGCACGGGCAAACATGCCATATAAAAAAGCAGCTTCGTTGCTGGATCGCCCTGAAGTATAAAAAATGGCCTCGTTGGGGTCTTTGAGTTGATGGAGTTCTTCCGAGATTAAATCATAGGCCTCTTGCCAAGCTATGGGTTCATAATGAACTTTTCCAGATCTTAGAACCATGGGCTCAATGACTCGGCCTAGTTTATTGAGCTCAAAATCGCTGCGTTGCGACAATTCCTCCACGGAATGCTTGCTGAAAAATTCAGCGCCAATATGCTCACTGGTTGCTTCGTCAGCCAAGGCCTTGGCGCCGTTTTCGCAATATTCTGCAATTTTTGAAGGGTGTTCGGGAACCGGCCATGCGCAGCTGGGACACCGAAAACCGTCTTCTTGGTTCATTTCGAGCAGAGCCTTCATGGAACGCACAATGCCCATTTCCTTAAAACCATGTCGAAGGGCTTCTTTGACGCCTAAAAATCCAGCAGCGGTGTGCATGGGTTCCTTAAGGCGTAATCCCGTGAATTTGATGTCTCCCGTTAGTGAAACGTTCCGTTTGATTTCTTTTTCCATAGTCTAGGCTAACACTGCATTTTTGGATTCGGGTAGTTATCCGATTGGTCTTCATTGGTGTTTTCTAAGCAGGCAAAATCCTTTTCCAACAATAAGTGAAGCTGGTTGCCATTTTGGAGTGCCATCGTATTTTCAAATCCTACGTTATCGGAATCAAACCAACTTGAGCCTTTAGTTTGGGGAACTTTTAGGGTGATGGTATTTTCGGAAAAACTGGCTTCCAGTTCTTGTATTTTTGATTCCAATTGTACTTTGTATGCAAATTTGGTTTGCTCAAATTGTGTGGTTTCTGCCACAGAACCTGTTTCGGACAACTGCTTGACTTCGGATTGGGTCAGTCGAAAACGTATGGAATTTCCTTTGATTCTAATTTTCATGGAGTGGTGCAATTCGTCTTCCTAAGTTACGGCATTCCATTCACTTCTTCGAATCAAATAGCTTTTTGCTGGTCTTCATGTCGGCATACCTAGGGTCGGGGATGTAGCTTTCTTTTTGCATTTTGATGACCTCAATACTCAGAAAACCAAACTCTTCTACGACCTTGCCATAAAATCTGTAAATGCCCTTGCCCCTAAAAAAATACTTGGCGGCAACCGGAGGGAAGAGCACCGTATCGAACACTTCGCCATGTTGATCCACCAAAGTGGCAAAATGCATGCGTTTGCCGTTGTGCGTGGACGTATTCTTTACCGTGACCAGATACCCATAGATGTCGATATGTTTGTTGAGGTAGCAATGCAAGTCTCTTTGCCCATTGGTATTTTTTGGAAGTTCGGCCAATAGATCAAAAGGGCTGCATAAACAGAACCCCAAAAGTTCCAACTGGTCAAAGGCGGACTCTAGGGATGTAGTGTGCAATTTTGGAATTTGAAATCCCTGATGACGGGGTGGGAAAAGTTTGGGATGCTCCAATCGGTCATTTTTGGACAACATCAAGTGGGCCTTCCAAAGCAGTTCATGCTTGTTGATTTCCGTAAAGCGGAAGGCATCAATTCGAATAAGGATGGCCAATTGTTCCATCGAAATAAAGACACGGTCCAAGAAATCTTCCAACGAAGCAAACGCTCCATTTTTAAATCGTTCTTTTATGATTCGCTCCATGACCCGGCTCTCCAAATCACGCAAATACAGCATCCCCAAATAAATGTGGCTTCCAAAAATTTGGTTGACCGCCATGCTGTTGTTGACGCAAGGAGGGTGTATGGTGGCGCCCATCATGCGGGCATCGTGGATGTAAAATTCAGAGCGGTAGAACCCTCCGCCATTATTAAGTACGGCCACCGAATATTCCAAAGGGAAGTAGGCTCTTAAAAACAAGCTTTGATAGCTTTCCACAGCGTAGGAAGCGGAGTGCCCTTTGGCAAAGGCATAGCCCGCAAAACTGGCCACTTGATTCCATACCTCAAAAATGAGCGTGTCCGAATAGCCCTTTTTTTGGCAGTTGGAAATGAATTTGTCCTTTACTTTCTGAAACTCTTCCCGTGAACGAAATTTACCGCTCATCCCCCTGCGGAGAACATCGGCCTCACCCAAATCCAAGTCCGCAAAATGGTGGGCCACTTTGATCACATCTTCCTGATAGACCATAACACCGTAGGTGTCCGGCATAATGTTCAGCATCACGGGATGGGCTTTTTCCTCAGCTCTGCCTTTGTTGCGATGCCGAAGGATGTACTCCCGCATCATTCCACTTTTGGCCACTCCGGGCCGGATAATGGAACTTGCAGCCACCAATCCTAAGTAATTGTCCACTTCCAATTTTTTGAGCAGCATGCGCATGGCAGGCGATTCCACATAAAAACAACCCATACACTGGGCGGTTTTAATCAGGTTGTTGATGGTTGCATCAGCCTTAAACCCTTTAATGTCATGAATGTCAATTTCTTGGTGTTTTTCGGGTTGATTGTAGGCGACAATTTCCAAGGCTTCTTTGATTTTGCCCAATCCGCGCTGACCCAAAATGTCGAATTTGTATAGGCCCACATCTTCGGCGATGACCATATCGTATTGGGTAGTGGCAAATCCTTTTGGGGGTAGGTGGGTGGCCGAAAACCAATGCAATGGCTTTTCGCTGATAAGGATTCCACCTGCGTGAATACTCAGATAGTTGGGTTTTCCTTTTAGGAGCAATCCGTATTTAAGAACTAATTTGGAAATGCTGTCCAGTTCGTCATAATTGTATCTGCCCTCTGAAAGAAAATCAATGTCATGGGGTGGAAGGCCGAAGACCTTTCCTAACTCCCGAATGACCCCCCGTTCCTTAAAAGTAACATAGGTGCCGAGCAGGGCGACATGCTTGAATCGCCCAAAAATATATTCGGTCATGGCAGGGCGGTCCTTCCATGAAAAATCAATGTCAAAATCGGGTGGGTTGGCTCGGTAAAGGTTGATAAAGCGCTCAAAATAGAGGTCGAGTTCCATGGGGTCCACATCGGTGATGCGAAGCAGATAGGCCACAATGCTATTGGCGCCGCTACCACGACCTACGTAGTAGAATCCTCTTCGGCGTGCTTCGGAAACAATGTCCCAATTGATTAAAAAATAGGAGACAAACCCCATTTTTTTGATGAGCTGCAGTTCTTTTTCCAAACGAATCTTGATGGAATCATCCACATTTTCATAGCGATATGGAAGGCCATCGGCACAGAGCTTTTCCAAGAGCTGTTCATCTTCTTCCACACTTCCCAAATAGGTTTTCAGGTTTTGGGGTTTTCTCCCTTTTGAAAAATCGAAATGGATGCTACAACTGCTGAGGATTTTTTCCGTGTTCTCCAGAATAAAGGAAAATTCGGAGAAGGCGGCCGCCAAATTTTGGATGGGATACATTTTTTCATCCTCGTTGGCCTCTTCCTCTTTGGGCAGCATGCTCAACAACACGTTGTTGTCTATGGCCCGAAGCAATCTGTGGGCATTAAAATCCTGTTTGTTCCGAAAGGTAACGGGCTGCTGCACCACCAATTTATCTTTCAAGTTGAACAATCTGGAAAAGGGCAATCTGCGAAGGTCCTTGATGGAAACTCCGACAAATTCATACTCCGAAAAATCGTCCAAGTCATGTAACAAAACCTGTTCAAAAGGATAGATGACCAAAGCGTTTTTAAAAGAAGGAGCCCTTTGCGGAATTTTCAATTGATGATGAAGGTGGTGCGATAGAAAGTTGTTGAGTTCCAAATAGCCCTCATTGTTTTGGGCAATCCCAATAAAGCAAGGATTGACACCATTCCTAAAATCGATGCCCAAAATGGGCCTGACCCCAAACTCGGGTGCTTTTCGAACAAAATTTAAACATGCTGAGGTGTTGTTGATATCGGTGAGTACCAATTGGGTCACATGGTTTTGTTGCGCCAATTGCAATAGCTCCACCTCCGAGAAGGTCCCAAAGCGTAAGCTGTAATATGTGTGGCAGTTTAAATACAATTGTCAGTTATCAATTATCAATGTCCAATTATCAGTTACCAATTGTTTATTGCTCATTGGAAATTGTTTATTGTCAAGTTCATTGTTTCCGGTGCGCTAAAACCACGGGTGGTTCCCCATTAAAGGGATTGTGCATGCTTCCAATGGTTTTGGCACCCATGGCGGAGGCACGCAGCACGCTTCGACTCCCAAACCGGTTTCGGACATAATCCATGGCATGGTAGAGATTCAAGGTCTCTTCGGTATCCTCAAACAAGTTGATTTGGTAATTTCCGGATACCAAATGGCTGAATCGAATCCCGATGAGTCGCACCAACATCCGTTTGTTGTACAGACCATTGAACAAATCCAAAATTTTTGGGATGAGCACATGATCGGCACTGGTATACGGAATGCGAAGCTGCTTGGAATAGGTGTTAAAATCGGAATACCGGATTTTCACCGCAATGCAAGCCGTCAATTTATCCCCTCGCCGTAACTGATAGGCCAAATTTTCGGTCATGGCGAGCAGGATGCCCCTCAATTTGATGACATCGATAGTGTCCCGGTCAAAAGTCCGCTCGGTGGAAATGGACTTTCGGTCATGAAAGGGAATCACGGGGGTATTGTCGATGCCATTGGCCCGTTTCCAGATGACTTGACCATTGGAACCTAACACCCGCTGCATAATGTCCATGGGCATCTCTTGGATGGTCTTCACCTGCCGTATGCCCAAATTTCTGAGGGTTTGATAAGTTTTGTCTCCCACCATGGGAATCTTTTTAATGGAAAGTGGGGCCAAAAAAGGTTTTTCCAGACCAAAATCGATTTTAAGTTGATTGTTGGGCTTAGCCTCATTGGTAGCCACTTTGGAAACCACTTTGTTCACCGATAATCCAAACGAAATGGGCAGACCGGTTTCCCGAATGATTTTCTGCCGCATTTCCGTGGCATATTTATAACAGCCAAAAAAGCGATCCATTCCCGATAGATCGGCATAGAACTCATCAATGCTCGATTTTTCAAAAAGCGGAACATGCTCTTTGATGATATCAGTGACCACATCTGAATACTTGCTATACGTCCCTGCATTTCCACGGATTATGACAGCTTCGGGACAAAGTTCCTTGGCCATTTTCATGGGCATGCCCGAATGCACCCCAAAACCTCGGGTCTCATAGCTGCAAGCGGCCACCACACCACGGTCGCTGGTGCCACCCACCAAAAGCGGTTTATTTTTGAGCTCTGAATTGATCAATCGCTCTACAGACACGTAAAATGTGTCCAAGTCCAGGTGCAAAATGGTCTTTTTCATTGTTTAGCTGAAGAGGAAAGCTAAATTATGGAAATATTCCTATTAAATGGAAATAATCCAAAAAATAAATATGAACAGCCCCAGCTATTATTTTTTCCGAAAAATCATCCTATCTTTGTCGCGTTGTGTTGGATTCCAGTCGCGATGATTGGAATCAGGTTGAAGCATCAGACGATGCTCGCCAATGAAAGGCTTTCCTTTTGGAAGGCTTTTTTTGTTTGTGAGACCCAGTTTTGAACTTGTTCAAAATGCTAGGTCGAACAAATTCCACTGAAAAGCGGAATCCTTTCCTAATGAATTACATAATGGTATCAGTGGAAATTCGTGCAATTTGTGTCGAACTATTTGATTTTAGAAAACATTCTGAGCGAAGCGAAGAATGACAAGTGTAGGTATAATCAACTTCCCGAAATGCTATGCGCTACATGGTGTACCAAAGAAGCGGCCAGTTTTGCGGTTTGCCCATCAATATCATACTTCGGATTCATCTCAGCAATATCCAGACTGATCAGCTTTCCCGAGTTAATAATGGTCTTCAGGCATTCCACAACCATATAGGGATTGTAACCCATGGGCGAAGCGGCGCTCACCCCAGGGGCAAAGGCTGAAGAAAATCCATCCAAATCAATGGTCACATACACATGGGACACATTTTTGGTAAAGGCATTGATGAATGTAGTGATTTCCTCCAAAAACGTGGGTTGAAAGGTTTCGGACATCACATAAATGACATTAAGGTCTTTGGCTGTTTGGAAGAGATTCCGGTCGTTGGCATCTTTACGAATGCCAAGGCAGAGATATTTAAAATCGATGCCCTCTTTTTCGCAGTCTTTGGCTATCTGGTAGAATGGTGTCCCCGAGTTGCTTTGCTCCGTGTTTTTCCGAAGATCAAAATGAGCATCAAAATTGATGATTCCGATGATCTGACCTTCTTTTTTGGCATCCAAGTATGTTTTGATGCCGTGGTAATGGCCGTAGGCCATATCATGTCCGCCACCCAAAACGATGGGAAACTGTTTTTTCTGCAAAAGGAATGTGACCGCTTCGGCGAGTTGCTCTTGGGCCGATTCCATATCGCTGTTGGTGCAGGTAATAGAACCTACATCGTGCAAGAGTACATTACTGCCCAAATGGTTGGGCATTTTTGCAAAACTGCTTTTGATGGCATCCGGGCCATCCTCGGCCCCAACACGACCTTGGTTGCGGTGCACCCCGGCATCACAGGCATAGCCCAAAAGAGCAATGGATTTTTTCTGGGCTTCGGGCAATTCTTCCAGCGGGGTACAATGCACTTTTTCGTGCAGGTACAGCCATTTGTTGGAGACTCTACCGGTCCAGAGGTTCTTTTTCGGGGGTTCGTAGTGTTTCATCACATTAAAAAAGATCGTCCAAAATATCCGGTTCCACCAGATAAGGCAAAGTTACTCTTAAATTTGGAGTACGCTCCATTTCTCGTTGAATGGCAAACCGGGCCTCTTTGTTCCGAGCCCAACTTCTGCGGGAAATTCCATTGTTCACATCAAAAAAGAGCATTTTTTTCAATCGGATGGAAGCTTCTTCGGAACCATCGAGTACCATTCCAAAACCTCCGTTGATGACTTCGCCCCAACCTACGCCTCCGCCATTGTGAATGGAAACCCAAGTAGCGCCCCTAAAACTATCTCCAATGACATTTTGAATGGCCATATCGGCGGTGAACTTGCTGCCATCATAAATGTTGCTGGTCTCCCGGAAGGGAGAATCCGTTCCACTAACATCGTGATGGTCACGTCCCAAAACCACCGGAGCACTGATTTCCCCTTTGGCAATAGCTGTGTTGAAGGCGTCCGCGATTTTACTTCGCCCTTCGGCATCGGCATACAGGATTCGGGCTTGTGAGCCCACCACCAATTTATTTTGTTCGGCTTCCGAAATCCATTTGATGTTGTCCTGCATCTGCTGTTGGATTTCTTCTGGTGCTTCGGATTTGATTTGTTTCATCACCTCAAGGGCAATGGCATCCGTTTTTTGAAGGTCTTTGGGGTCGCCAGAGGTACACACCCATCGGAAGGGACCGAATCCGTAGTCAAAACACATGGGTCCCAAAATATCCTGAACGTAGGATGGATACCTGAAATCGATATTGTTTTTGGCCATCACATCACCCCCTGCACGAGAAACTTCCAATAAAAAGGCATTTCCATAATCAAAAAAGTAGGTACCTTTTGCAGTGTGCTTGTTAATGGCATTGATTTGTCTGCGAAGTGATTCTTGCACTTTTTCCTTGAATGCTTCGGGATTGTCAACCATCAAAGCATTGGATTCTTCAAAAGAAAGGCCAACGGGATAATAACCCCCTGCCCAAGGGTTGTGCAAGGAGGTTTGGTCGGAACCCAAATGCACAAAAATGTTCTCTTCGTAAAAGCGTTCCCAAACGTCTACCACATTGCCGATGTAGGCCAAGGAAACCACTTCTTTGTTTTCTACGGCTTCTTTGGTGCGAAGCACCAATATATCTAAATCGGCCAAAAGTTCATCCACCCAACCTTGGTCGTGACGTTTTTTGGCAGCTTCGGGGTTGACTTCTGCACAAATGGTAATACCGCCTGCAATATTTCCAGCCTTGGGTTGGGCACCACTCATGCCGCCCAATCCTGCAGTCAAAAATATTTTCCCTTCGGAAGATTCGTTTTGCTTTAACACTTTCCGGAAAGCGTTCATGACCGTAATGGCGGTTCCGTGCACAATGCCCTGTGGACCGATATACATATAGGAACCTGCGGTCATCTGCCCATATTGGGTGACGCCCAGTGCATTGAAACGTTCCCAATCGTCAGGTTTGGAATAGTTGGGAATCATCATCCCGTTGGTGACCACAACTCTTGGTGCTTCTTTGGAGGATGGAAACAGTCCCATTGGATGCCCAGAGTACATGTTCAAGGTCTGTTCCTCGGTCATTTCTGCCAAATATTTCATCGTAAGTAGGTATTGTGCCCAATTTTGGAACACTGCACCATTGCCTCCATAAGTGATGAGTTCCTCGGGATGTTGTGCCACGGCAGGGTCCAAATTGTTCTGAATCATGAGCATGATGGCCGCCGCCTGATGTGTTTTGGCAGGATATTCCGAAATAGGCCGGGCATACATCTCATAATTGGGTTTAAACCGATGCATATAAATGCGACCGAAGGTTTTTAGCTCCTCCGCAAATTCAGGAGCAAGTTCTTTGTGCCAAGCTTCGGGAAAATAACGTAGTGCATTTTGTACGGCCAGTTTTTTCTCTTCTTTGGAGAGGATGTCTTTCCGTTTTGGAGCTGGATTCCCATTTTTAGGATAGACTTTTTTGGTAGGTAATCCCGAAGGGATTCCTTGAAGAATTTGTGATTTGAAATGGTCTTTTTTCATTAGTAATAAAGAATGATTTGTCATTCCTGAGAAAGCAGGAATCCAAAATAGGATAGTGGATTCCGCATCTCACTTCGACTACGCTCAGCAACCGTGCGGAATGACAAAGTTATTTGCAAACGTTAATTCCTTTTTTCCAAACTTCACTTGGCTTTAATTGCCCTTGGTGATAGGTGATTTCTTGATAGTTGTCCGTTGGAAAAACCACAAAGTCTGCCTGTGCTCCTTCTTCCAGTTTTCCTCGGTCGGATAAACGTAAAGCGGCAGCGGCCCTAAACGTAATTCCAGAGAGCACCTCGGTGTTGGACAATTTTTCAAAGGTTCCCAGAATGCTGGCTTGGGTCAACAGGTCGCCCATAGGGGCAGACCCTGGATTATGGTCACTAGCAATGGATAAAGCACCTCCTGCATCCAAAATTCTGCGAGCAGGCGTATAGGCACATCCCAAACCGATGGATGCCCCGGGCAAAGCCGTGGCAATGGTATTGCTCTTTGCCAACAATTGGATTTCTTTTTTGGTACTGGCTTCCAAATGGTCAGCGCTTACGGCACCAAAATCTACGGCTACTTGACTACCTCCTGTGGTAAATTGGTCGGCGTGAACCGTGATATCGAATCCCATTTCCTTTGCTTTTTGAAAATAGGGTTTGATTTCTTCTGGGGAAAAAGCACTCTCTTCCACAAACGCATCCACCCGATGAGCCAAATTGTTCGTTTTTATGATGGGAAGCAAAACAGTGGTGATTTCTTCTAGGTATTCCTTGTTCTGATTCCAATCTTTGGGTTTCATATGGGCGGCCAAACAAGTAGGAATTAAGGAGACGTTGGAGATCTCATTGGCCTGCCGGATAGCTCGAAGCATTTTCAATTCCTCATCCACAGAAAGACCGTAACCACTTTTAACTTCTATGGTGGTGACTCCATTTCTGAGGTGTTTTTTGCTTCTGGAAATGATTCCTTGCACCAATTCCTCTTGTGATGCTTGTCGGGTTTGAGTTACTGTGTCCCAAATACCACCGCCTGCTTTGGCGATTTCCAAATACGTTTTTCCTGCATTTCGGTAGGCGTAATCACGGGCTCGGGTGCCACCAAAACAAATATGGGTGTGGGAATCCACAAACCCCGGTAGGCAAACATGGTCACCTTCGATGTGGTGCACATCGACAGCATCGGATTTTAATTCATCAAAAACCCCAACTTTTAAAATTTTTCCTTCGGAAACCAAAATACCCCCGTTTTCAATGATGGGGAGTTGCTCATCTTTGAGTGCTCCTTTAAAAGGGAGTCCCGTCATGGGAAGCAATTGGGTAAAGGGTCCTATGAGTAGTGGTTTAATCATCTTAATACGTTTCAAATTCCTCCAAATGTGGGGTGTTCCACTTCAGTTGTTTCTCATCCATCACACGGTCTACCAAATCAATGATTTCATTGTTTTGAATGATTTCAATTCCTTTTTCAATATCATCTGCAAAGACGCGGTCGTTTTCGGCAAAGGCGACCTTGGTTCTCAGGAATGTGTGGATTTCATCTAACAGGACTCCTGATTTCAACGGTTTTCTGTACTCAAATGCTTGGGCTGAGGTCAATAGTTCAATAGCAAGGATTTTTTCCACATTCTCAATAATATTGAGTGCTTTTCTACCGCTGATGGACCCCATGCTCACATGGTCTTCCTGCCCTAAAGAAGTAGGAATGCTATCAGCGCTTGCGGGGAAACACAGGCTTTTATTCTCACTGGCCAATGCAGCGGTTGTGTATTGCAAGATCATATAGCCCGAATTGATTCCTGTGTCGTTCATCAATAATTTGGGGACACCGGGGCTGTTGCCTTCAAGAGCCAGATAGATGCGTCGGTCGGAGATGTTTCCGATTTCCGAAGCGGCCAGTGCGGCATAATCCAAGGCCATGGCCAGGGGCTGCCCATGGAAATTTCCACCGCTGATGGTCAATTCATCATTGATGATGACAGGATTGTCGGTAACGGAGTTCAATTCAATTTCCAACAATTCCTTCAAATGCAACCATGCATTTCTGGATGCGCCGTGCACCTGCGGCATACAGCGAAGGGAGTAGGGGTCTTGAACCCGTTCGCAATCGATATGGTCTTCCAAAATTTCAGAACCTTGGAGGAGCGTTCGAATTCTACCCGCTACATGTTGGTTGCCTTTGAAGGGGCGGAGTTGATGGAGTTCTTCAAAAAAGGGTTTCATGGAACCTTGCAGTCCTTCGAGCATCATGGCACCGATGATGTCCGCATGTCGTAGACAATGTTGCAGTTTGTGAACTACCATCACGCCGTGAGCGGCGATAAACTGGGTTCCATTGATCAGGGCAAGACCTTCTTTTGGGCCCAAATCGAGCGATTTTAATCCCGTTTGTTCAAAAAGTTTTTGCGTGGGAATTGTTTTTCCTTGGTATTCCACTTTTCCCAAACCTATCAATGGCAAAAACAAATGGGAAAGTGGTGCTAAATCTCCCGAAGCACCAACCGAACCTTGGGAGGGAACCACAGGAATAGCATCGTTTTCCAAATGCCAAAGCATGCGTTGCAAAGTCGTTTCCGCAATGCCTGAAAACCCTTTGGCCAGGGCATGGATTTTAAGAATCAACATAATTTTTGCCAATTCTGTGGAAATGGGTGCGCCGACACCCACACTATGACTTTGCAAAATGTTGGACTGAAGAATCTTGGTGTCTTGCTTGGATATTTTGGTGTTGCACAAAGGACCAAAGCCTGTGTTGATCCCATACACTATGTCACCTTTTTCTACAATACGCTGTACGCGTTGGTAACTCGCATTTACATTTTTGAGGCATTCCTCAGTAAAAACACCTTTTAGGGTGCCGTGAGCCAGACCCAAAGCTATGCTTGTGGTTAAATGGTCTTCGCCAAATCGGAATGTATGGTCTTTCGCCATGCTTTTTCTTTTCTTTAAAATTACGAGTTAGGTTTAATAATTACCAATACTTATTTTTGTAATAATCAATAAGTATGAATTATCAAATAGAACTTCGACATTTCATTTATTTTTTGGCTGTGGCCGAAGAATTGCATTATAGAAAGGCGGCCGAAAAGTTGTTTATTTCCCAACCAGGTTTGAGTACGCAAATCAAACAGATGGAGGAGCTTTTGGGAACCCAACTTTTTGTGAGGGATAAGAAAAAAGTGAGGCTGACCCCCGCAGGGGAGTATTTAAAAAAGGAAGTGGAATTTATCCTGAATCATCTGGAGCAGACTAAAAAACAGGCAAAACTTATTGGTGATGGCCAATTGGGTGAGGTGCGAATAGGATTTTTAGGCTCGGCCATGCAAAATGTGGTTCCCAATTTGTTGTTGGGATTGAAGGAGAAATATCCAACCGTGCACACTACTTTGGAAGAACTTTCCAACCGGGCACAAATCAATGCAATATTGGCCGACCGATTAGATTTGGGGTTTGTACGTTTGTCACGGGTACCCAGAGGACTGGATGTGAAACCTGTTTTTAAAGATACCTTTTCTTTGGTGCTGCCTGAAGACCATCCTTTGGATGAAGAGAATTTCAAGAACATCAATCAGGTGGCGGATGAGGATTTTATTCTATTTTCCCAAGATTATAGTCCTATGTATTACGATACGGTACTCAGTATTTGTGAGGATAGCGGTTTTGTTCCCAATGTTTCCCACAAATCGGTACACGCACAGACCATTTTTAAGTTGGTGGAAAATAAATTGGGGATTGCCATTGTGCCCACAACGCTTCAACACGGTTTCCAGATGAAGGTAAAGTTCATCGAAATGAAAAGAATAAAACAGCGAGCGGTATTGAGCATGGTTTGGAAGACGGATAATAGAAACCCTGCACTTCAAAAATGTATGGACTTGCTCCAGAAATTATGAGAACAACTTTTTGGAGCGTAACTTTGAAATTCAACTTAATGTAGTAGTATGATTTTTGATTTGATCAAAGAGCGAAGAAGTATTTTCCCTCCACAGTATATTGATAAACCTATTGCCAAAGAAACTTTGGAAAAGATTTTGGAAGCTGCCAATTGGGCTCCTACCCATAAAAAAACAGAACCTTGGCGCTTTAAGGTGTTAACGGGCAACAAAAAACAGGAATTGGGTGTTTTCCTCTCCAATAAATATGAAGAAACAGACCCAAGGCCAAAGCAGATAAAAATCAAAAAATTGCAGTTCAACCCGTCAAATTCGGGAGCGGTAATCGCCATTTGTATGCAACGGGATCCAAAGGAGAGCCTCCCGGAGTGGGAAGAGATTGCCTCCGTAGCCATGGCCGTCCAAAACATGTGGTTGTGTTGCACCGAACTGGGCATTGGCAGTTATTGGTCTTCGCCTGGACTCATTAAATATATGGATGAGTTCTTTGATTTGAATGAAGGAGAAAGATGTCTGGGCTTTTTCTATATGGGATACTTTGAAGGTGATGTAATACCATCAGCAAGAACTCCGATTGCCAATAAGGTAGAATGGTTGGATTAACTAAAGGTAAAAAGATCACCCGCGTATTTGATTGAAATGTAGATGTAGAATATAGCGTAGAGAAGCGTTACCACAAACTTCATAAACGTACCGGTGAGAAACCCCAAAAACGAACCAAAAGCCGCCTTTAGAGCGGTTTTTTTATTGGCTTTGTTCAACAATTCCCCCACCAAAGCGCCAATAAAGGGCCAAATAATGATTCCGAAAGGACCAAAAACGGGAAAAAATATGGCAACCAACAATCCAACGATGGTGCCCCACATGCCCGCTTTACTACCCCCAAACTTTTTGGTGCCCATAGCGGGAATCACATAATCCAAAACTGTAATGGTGATGGCAATGACAAAAGTGATTACAAGAACCCACCAGTTGTCGGGTACCGCTTTGGTCAAATAGAGCAACAACAGTCCTACCCAGCTGAGGGGTGGTCCGGGCAACACAGGCAAAAAGCTGCCCAATATCCCGACCAACATCAAAAGAAACCCTAAAATGAGCAAAACGATATCCATGGTTGTGTTTTACTGTTAGACAAATGTAACCGACAATTGTTACAAACAAACTCAAAACAAAACCCCTCCCTTAATTTTTTCGTAGGTAACTTTGAAACCGATTAATTGAAGGTCATGAAACCGAATGAAACATATGCAAAAGCTAGGCTCATCCGAATAGGGTGTGCTACCATGTGTCTGTTTTATCTACTCGGGCTTTTTAATGGGTTGGTATTGGAAGCCCTTCATGAGGTATCGCACGTATTTGCACCAAAAACACACCACCATGGTTTCGCTTCGGAGCACGAGACCATCGATTATTCTTCATTAGAGGCCATGGCAGGGCACTCGCACGAAGCTTTGGAAGCCTTAAAGGATTTGTTGAAAGCCAATCAATCTGATGAACAGGAATCTAAAAATGATGTTAACTTCAAACTGGACAAGCACCTGGTTGAGGAACATCATATTTACGCCGAGATAAACGCATCACCAGTTGTAAAAAACCATTGGGCATACCAAAGTCTAACTTCATTTTGGTTTCAATCCGTAACCACCCCTCCTCCGCAACGTCTCTGAATTTACCAGATTAGCTCTAAAATCGTCACCCTGAACTTGTTTCAGGGTCACATTATTGGTTGTGAGATGCTGAAACGCCATGCCTGACGGCAGGCAGGAGTTCAGCATGACATTACATGAACTTTTCTGATGTACTAAAGAGACTTTTTACAAAAATCAATTTTAAAGACAACGACATGAAATATTTTATGGCGGCATTGTCCATGCTGTTCATGGGCACTATTGTTGCACAAAACGTAAAGGGAAAACTGGTGGATGATGCCGGTTCTCCGATAGAGGATGCTGGAATTTTTAACAAGACCAGCGGCCAACACAGTCACACTGACGGAACAGGACATTTTGTTCTGGACAGGACCTCGGTGAATGATACCATTTACTTTTCCAGATTGGGATATGCTATGCAGACCAGAGTGATGCGTGATGCCGATATGCAGAATCCGATAACCATTGTTCTTGAAGAGAGCTCCATTTCTTTGGATCAGGTGGTTTTAGTGTCCGAAGTGGATGCCTTGAGCCGAGTGGTGGATGTGGATGTAAAGACGAACCCTGTAAAATCCTCACAGGAAATATTGAGAAAGGTCCCTGGGCTAATCATTGGGGAACACGCTGGTGGGGGTAAGGCCGAGCAAATATTTTTAAGGGGTTTTGATGTGGATCACGGAACCGATGTGGCCATCAATGTGGATGGAATGCCCGTAAATATGGTGTCCCATGCCCACGGGCAAGGATATGCCGACCTTCACTTTGTGATTCCAGAGACTATTGAGAATGTAAATTTTGGGAAGGGACCCTATTATGCGGATCAAGGAAATTTCAATACGGCGGGATATGTCAATTTAAAGCTGAGAAAAAGCTTGGACAAAAGTATGCTGTCCACTGAAGTTGGACAATTTGGGGCCCGTAGGTTTATGGGAATGCTCAATGTGATGGACAACCAAAACAGTAATGCATACTTGGCTTCAGAACTGTATCTGACGGATGGGCCTTTTGAATCGCCACAAAACTTTAACCGAATCAATATTTTGGGTAGATACCGCTATGCGTTGCCGGGAAATCAGGAGTTGCTGTTGACCGCTTCTCACTTTTCCAGCAAATGGGATGCATCGGGCCAAATACCACAACGAGTGGTGGACCAAGGATTGATCAGTCGTTTTGGCGCTATCGATGATACCGAGGGCGGACAAACCAGCAGGACCAATTTTGTTTTGAATCATAATAAAAACATGGGCACGGGAAAATCGCTCAATACCATGGCATTTGTTTCCCATTATGATTTTGAGCTCTATTCCAACTTTACCTTTTTCTTGGAGGACCCTGTGAATGGAGATCAGATCAAACAATTCGAAGACCGAATGCTGGCAGGGGCCAAGTCGGTTTTTCAAAACAATTCGGCCAATTTGGGCGGTATGGGATTCAAATACAATGCAGGAATCGGGTTTCGGTACGATAATGTGGACGATAACCAGTTGTCCCGTACCCTGAATCGTCAAGAATTACTGGAGCGTTTGGCCTATGGCGATGTGGATGAGGTGAACGGCTACGCTTTTGCTGGGGCAGAGTTCAAATCGGGAAAATTTACATTCGAACCAGCCATTAGATTGGATTACTTCCGTTTCGATTACATCAATAAGATGAGCGAACTATACGATAGCCAAAGTGAAGAAAAAGTGGCGTTTAGTCCAAAGTTCAATACTATTTATAGTCCAGCAGCAAACACGCAGTTGTTCCTGAAGACAGGAATTGGATTTCACTCCAATGATACAAGGGTGGTAGTGGCAAACGGAGGAGAAGACATCTTGCCTGCCGCTTACGGAGTGGATTTGGGAACCATTATAAAACCAGTGGATAAATTGGTCTTGAATGCCACTTTGTGGACTTTGTTCTTGGATCAGGAGTTTGTGTATGTAGGGGATGCCGCCATTGTGGAGCCCAGTGGAAAAACTAGAAGAATGGGGCTCGAGGTAGGGGCGAGGTACCAACCTATGGATTGGCTGTACCTGTATACGGATGCGAACTACACCCATGCCCGTAGCACCGAAGAGGCCGATGGGGAAGATTATATTCCATTGGCTCCTGATTTCACTTTGGCTGGCGGGGTTACTTTAGGGCGCAATCAGGGATTTTCGGGAGGAATCAATTACAGATATATTGATGATAGACCCGCAAATGAAGACAATTCCATAGTGGCGGAAGGCTATTTTGTGACCGATGCCACCCTCAATTATAGTGTGAACAATTGGACGTTTGGGCTAATTGTGGAAAATCTGTTCGATACCGAATGGAACGAGACCCAATTTGCCACCGAAAGCCGTTTGTTCAACGAACCTAACGCTTTTGAGGAGATTCATTTTACCCCGGGAATACCTTTTTACTTACGGGGAAAGGTGACCGTAGCATTCTAAATAATTATCCGTCAGTAAACTATGCTGACGGATTTTTTCTTCATTTTTTAACTAAAAAATTAGTTTAAACTAAATATTTAGTTATATTTGTTTCATGTTGAACTAAAAAATTAGTTGAAAATGAAACAGCTCACCAAAGCAGAAGAGGAGGTAATGCAGCTTCTTTGGCAATTGAAAAAGGCCAATGTAGCGGCCATTCTGGAGGAATTACCAGAACCGAAACCGGCCTATAACACCGTTTCCACTATTGTGCGAATATTGGAAGACAAAGGATTTGTCTCCCATGAAAAAGTGGGCAAGGGGCATGTGTATTTTCCTTTGATGAAAAAAGAAGAGTACAGCAACCAAAGGTTGAACACTTTGGTCGATGGGTATTTTCAAGGATCCTTCTCCAGTATGGTCTCTTTTTTTATGAAGAAGAACGACATCAGCCTAAAGGAACTTGAGGACATCATGAAAAACATTAAAGACAAGGAGCAATGATTACCTATATACTCGAAAGTTTGGCGTTTCAACTGGTCTTTTTGCTGACCTATGACCTTTTTCTAAAGAAAGAAACCTTTTTCAATTGGAACCGAGCCTATTTGCTGGGCACTTTCGTACTCTCCCTTATATTACCATGGGTGAAGATTCAGGCACTCCAGACCACTATGCCACAGGAGTTTGAAACCACAACAGTATTTCTCACACAATTGAACGGGGTAGTGCTGGGTCCTGGTGCAGAGAAAACCAGTTTCTTGGCCAGTATTCCATGGCCCTATTGGGTATTGGGCGTCGGGAGCCTGTTGGCCGCAGGTTTGTTCACCTACAAATTGATTCAAATAGGGAGACTCCGGAAAAAGAGTTCAATCCAACACTACACGGATTTCACAAAAGTCACTGTACCAAAGAGTACCACGGCTTTCTCCTTTTTCAGAAATGTATTCTTGGGTGAAGAGATTAAGAAGGATCGGGAATCAAACATTTTGGCCCATGAACTGGTGCACGTGAAACAGCTGCACTCGTTGGACCTAGTCTTTTTTGAGCTGGCCCGAATCCTTTTCTGGTTCAACCCCTTGGTGTATGTCTACCAGAACAGGGTTGCGGAACTGCATGAATTCATCGCAGATGCCCAAGCGGTAAAGCAAGACAAAGCTGCCCATTTTGAAATGCTGTTGTCCGAAGCGTTCAACACACAGAACATAAGTTTTGTAAATCAATTTTTCAATAGATCATTAATCAAAAAACGAATCGTCATGTTACAAAAGCAAAAATCAAAATCCATCTGGCAACTAAAATACATACTGTTATTGCCCTTAGTGTTGACCATACTGGTCTACAATTCTTGTGAAACGGAAAAGGATGCTAATTCGGAAACTACAGGGGCAGTCCCGTTGGATGAGGTGGTCATTGTGGGGTTCGAAATAGATGATGTCAAGACTTTCACTTTAAATGTTACGGATTTGGACGCCTTGACCGAACAAGAGGAGAGCTACCAAAGTGAACTCTTGGACCGAATGGTCAAGAATGATGAAACAGGAGCTGTCAATATTGTGGATAAATCTGGGCGAACTATTAAAATTGGGGTCAAGGATGGGAAAATCTTCAACATGAGTGTGAATAAGCAAACACAATCTTCATTAACAAGTGTGCCATTTAATCACATCGAAGAAGTTCCCGTTTTTCCGGGCTGTGAAGATGCGGAGGATAAAAAAGCATGTTTTCAAGAAAAAATGCAGCGACATATCCGAAAACATTTTATGTATCCCGAAGAAGCAGCGCAATTTGGTATTCAGGGTAGGGTAAATGTAATTTTTGATATTGCATCGGATGGATATATCAAAAACATTCGTATGCGCGGCCCTCATGAACTTTTGGAAAATGAAGCCTTAAGAATGATTGAGAAATTACCCAAAATGCAGCCAGGCAAACAAGATGGCAAAGCGGTAGATGTGCCTTTTTCCATTCCTATCACATTCAGGATACCCAGCACAACTTCATCAGAAAAAAAACCTGAGGTTAAAGGAAATATGCAAGTAACTGGAAGCCTGTCAAGGGAGAATAACACTACATTATATCAAGGTAAGGTAACTGATGAAAACGCTTTGGGGATTCCCGGAGTCACTATTTCAGTGAAAGGCACAGAAAGGGGGGGTAGTTTCGGACTTTGACGGCAACTTTGTCATCGCCAGCAACGAGGGAGAGGTTTTAAAATTTCAATATATCGGATTGCCCACAAAAGAGATGGTTGTCTCTAGATGACCACGGTATAAAACTTATTAGTTGTAATAGTTGTAAGCTGGAGAGACCTGGAACCATTTCAGGTCTCTCCGCATTTTACGGTTCTTCGGTAAAAAATTGTAATTTCAGCCAAATTCTCGGGGCTGTTATGCGGAAGTACATGTTGTTATCCTTTTTTGGCTTGCTGGTTTCCTGCGAACTTTTTATGTCTCAGGAAGATAAGACCCAAAAATTGGTCAATGAGGAACTGTTGGCCATCGATTGGAACGACGTGGACCAATACCCTCATTTTGACGGCTGCGATGAGACGGCAACCAAACAGGCCCAGCGCGAGTGTTTTCAAAGTGTGATGCTGGATTCGTTTTCCAATGCGTTGGACAGCTTGGAATTTCAAGTAAATCATGATTTAAACGATACGGTGTACATCGATTTTGTGATTGATGAGCATGGGTTTATTTCGGTATTGAATGTGGAGGAAAAAACATCCGTCCTGAATGAAATTACAGACTTCAATACCAAGGTATCAGAGCTCCTCAACGACCTCACCACCGTAGCTCCCGCGATAAAACGCGGGAATCCGGTAAGCCTCCGGTTCCGTTTACCACTCGTACTAAACACCCATTAGCGATTTGGCAACAGAGAAAATCATTTTAGGGATTGACCCGGGAACCACCGTTATGGGTTTTGGCATCATCAAGGTGGTCGGTAAACAGATGCACTTTGTGCAAATGAATGAGTTGATGCTCAAAAAATACGACGACCCCTACACCAAACTCAAACTCATTTTTGAGCGCACCGTGGAATTGATTGACACCTACCACCCCGATGAAATTGCCATTGAAGCCCCTTTTTACGGAAAAAATGTCCAGTCCATGCTAAAATTGGGTCGGGCGCAGGGAGTGGCCATGGCTGCGGGCTTATCACGCCAAGTTCCCATTACGGAGTACATGCCGAAGAAAATTAAGATGGCAATCACTGGAAACGGAAATGCCAGCAAAGAACAGGTGGCCAAAATGCTGCAAAGTTTACTCAAGCTGAAGACTCTCCCCAAAAATCTGGACAGCACAGACGGACTTGCCGCTGCTGTTTGCCATTTTTACAATGATGGAAAGGTGGAAGTGGGCAAAAGTTACACGGGGTGGGAAGCTTTTGTGAAGCAGAATCCAGATAAAATCAAGTGACAAATTACAGTTTACCGAACCCAACACCCAAATTCCAAATTCCAAAATCATGCTCTCAATTCTCAAAACCACAAAAGGGACAAATGATTATTGTACATTGCTTATTGCTAATTGTTAGTTGATGTCAGGAGTTTATATTCATGTGCCATTTTGCAAGCAAGCTTGCCATTATTGCGATTTTCATTTCTCCACCCAATTGGGAAAAAAGGAAGCCATGGTGGAAGCGCTTATCAAAGAAATGGAGCTGCGCAAGGAGGAACTGCCCAATGAGGATGTGGAAACCATTTATTTTGGGGGAGGAACACCTTCGGTACTTTCCAATGATGAAATTGAGCGGTTGATTCAAACGGTGTATGACAATTACAACGTAATTGACCAGCCCGAAATCACGCTGGAAGCCAACCCAGATGATTTATCCAAAAATCGAATCCTCCAACTGTCTAAAACTCCGATTAATCGACTCAGCATTGGCATCCAATCCTTTTTTGAGGAAGATTTAAAGTTGATGAACCGCGCCCACGATGCGCAAGAAGCCGAAAACTGTATTCGGGAAGCCACAAAGTATTTCGACAATATTTCCATCGATTTGATTTACGGCGTCCCTGGAATGACTAACGACCGTTGGAAAACCAACATCCAAAAAGCACTGCATTTTGGATTGCCCCATATCTCCAGCTACGCGTTGACGGTGGAGCCCAGAACCGCCCTTAAAAAGTTTATCGAAAAAGGCATCGTCCCCGATGTGGATGAAGAGCAGGCGCAGGAACAGTTCCATATACTGGTGGATATCTTGGAAGCAAACGGATTCGTGAATTATGAGATTTCCAATTTTGGAAAACCGGGTTACTTCTCCAAAAACAATACGTCGTATTGGTTAGGGAAAACCTATTTGGGTATTGGTCCATCTGCCCATTCCTTTGATGGGCAACACCGAAGCTGGAACATTCGGAACAATGTCAACTACATCAAATCCATAGAAGCGGGGGAGCTGCCCAACGAAACCGAAACCTTGACCCAAACGGACCGTTACAACGAGTATGTCATGACCGGACTCCGAACCATTTGGGGTGTTTCTTTGGAAAAAATTGAAAAAGAATTTGGCCTGAAATACTTGGAATACCTAAACCAACAATCCCATAAATTTTTGGAACAGGGGTTACTCGTTCTAGAAAAGGACATACTGCTCACCACCAAAAAAGGTAAGTTTTTGGCAGATGGGATTGCCAGTGACTTGTTTTTCTTGAGGTAATGCTGAGGGATTCAGTCCAAAAATTTGGGAGGTTGCACTTATCGTTTAGTGTATGAGTAGTAGCGGATTTCTACTCATAAATCTTTCAACTTTTTACCGACCTTTGTTTTATTGTTTATACTTTCGTTTTATAACTTAAACCGCTATTAATTATACACATTGTTAAGTGTAGTTTTCGATGATAAATGCATGTATCTCTAGAAAAGCTTGTCTATTTTAAACTCCGCTATTTTAAGCCTATTTGGGTACCAGCAATCAGTCTCGGCAAATTCAGCATGGGCTACAAAACTAATAGAATCTTCTGGCAATGAAGTTTCAACTATTTCAATATCGGAAGTGACATTTTCTCCATTACTACAAGCAAAGATAATTGGAGTGTTTTCATTAATCTTAAAATAAACTATGAGTTCATTTTCAAAATAGTAATTTTCAAAAATAGGTATAAAATTTTCGTCCCACCAATCGTTCTCTTCTGGATTTAATTTGATTCGTATTTCATGGTTCTTATAACGCAGCATAAAATTTGTTCTATAAATATTTGTAAAAAAAAAATGATGGAAATATGGCTTATACATCCTTTCACCAATATTTAAAGTTAATCTATATGTAGAGTTACTGAATAAATTAATATTTGACAAACTCTTTTTGACCAACCGAAACTCTTTGTCTGTTCCTGAAAATATTTCCATAAATCCATTTCCTAAATCAAAATTGCCATATTGATGTTCATTTATACCACTACAATCTTCTAATATATTGTCTGAGCCTTCAAAAAACTCCCATTCTTCTCCTGAATCAAAATTGTCAATCAATAAATTCTCAGTGCTGAATATTTTCCCACATAATCCAGAAACATCAAAAGTATGAAGGCTACTTGCATTATTATTGTTTGAATCAGTTATGGTAAGTTCTATTTCATATGTTCCAACATATGGTGGAACAACCCTTAAATTATTACTATTTTGCCCAATAAAATATTTCTCGTATTCTTCAATGGTAATTATATCTAAATTTGGAGCATTTACCAAAGTCCATTGATAGTTTTGAATATCTCCTTCTGAGTCTGTAGCATCCAAAACAATTGACTCAAAAAGGTCAATGGAACTTTCAGAACGAATAATTGCTTTTAGGTTAATAGATTCAGAATCGTCTGAACAGCTATAAATCAGGCAGATAAAAAAATACAAAAAGGTAGCTTTGATTATTTTTGGATATTTAAAAATCATAAATCTTTATTAATAATTACACTTAACTATTAAGCTAAACGTCGTTTTAATGACGCTTTAGCGACAGATAAGTGAAGTTAGTTTTTTTTAGACAAAAATTCAACGTTGCACGAGACCGATGCCCTTTCCTGATTTACGAATTACGATTTCCAATTGACCAAAATCTTTCCGAGTTTCACTCAAGCCAACATTTTATTGCATTTATCAAATGATTTGACTTAATTACTGTTTTAAGTAACGTTTGAATGATAGCCACCCTAAAACACAACTCCAGAAACTATACCATCGATTTGTCCAAACCCCTTGATATTTCCATTCCCCTAAAAGATGGCGATGGAGGCGTCAATGCTTGGTATTTGGGTCCACCTAAAATTGAACCCCATGCGGAGGATGGCTTTATTGGAAAAGTGACGGAAGGAGCTTCCACCAATTTCAATGATATTTGGTTCAATCCGCATAGCCATGTTACCCATACGGAGTGTCTGGGTCATATTACAGAAACGTTTCATTCCGTCAATAAAAAATTAAAGCGGTTTTTCTTTTTGGCGGAGGTCATTACCGTGGCCCCAGAACAAGAAGGTGAAGACTTTGTCATTTCCGAAAAGCAGCTCAAATACGCCTTGGGCAACAAAAAAAGAGAGGCGGTGGTCATTCGCACCTTACCTAACCTCAGGGATAAACGCTCCCGAAAATATTCAGATACCAACCCACCCTATTTAATGGAAAAGGCGGCCCAATTTCTGGTAAAAAAGGGAGTGAACCACTTGCTGATAGACCTACCTTCGGTGGACAAAGAGCGGGATGCCGGAGCATTGCTGTCCCACAAGGCATTTTGGAACATCCAAGGAAAACCTCGGGAAAGGGCGACCATTACCGAATTCATTTATGTACCCAACAAAGTGGTGGATGGTACGTATTTTTTGGATCTTCAAGTCGCACCCATTGAAAATGATGCCAGTCCCAGTCGCCCAGTTTTATATAAAATTCTCGAGAAATGAAAACAGTCTTAAAGCTTGAAGAATGGATGATGTTCGGTTTGGGCATCTATCTGTTCAGTCTGTTGGATTATGCCTGGTGGTGGTTTTTAGTATTGATCCTTACACCGGACATTGGGATGTTGGGCTACCTTTTCGATAACAAAATCGGAGCCATTTCGTACAATATATTCCACCATAAAGGCTTGGCCCTACTCATTTATGGCATGGGTATCTACTTTTCAATACCTTTATGCCAACTCATTGGGATTGTCCTGTTTTCGCACTCGGCAATGGATAGAGCAATGGGTTACGGACTAAAATATGACAAAGGATTCAAGTTTACCCACTTGGGTGAAATAGGAAATAATGGGTGAAGTAGTAGATACCATTCTCGGCTTAATCTTGGGCGCAATATTGATGTATTGGGTATACTCCCTGTTCCGAAAAAGGAAAAACAAGGAAATCACCGAGCAGCAATCCACGGTACTACTGGATAAGATTCGAAGTGTCTGCAAGTTGGTTTCTGTGGAAGGTGATTTTGCTGAAATCTATCATTACGAGAACACCAAGGACAGTTTTATGAGCCTGTTCCGAAGCAAGAAAAAAGCACTCATTGTAGTGAAGGCCAAGGCGCATATCGGGTATGATTTGGCCAAGTTGGATTTATCGGCAGACACGCCTCAAAAAAGGATTGTATTGCGTAATTTTCCAGAGCCGGAGGTGTTGTCCATTGAGCCCGATTTGCAGTTTTATGATATCAAAAATGGGTTGTTCAACAGTTTTTCACCCAACGACCTCACCAAATTGAATCAGGAGGCCAAGGAGCATATCAAACTTAAAATTCCAGAAAGCGGACTGATGGAAACGGCCCGAAAGGAAGCTTTACAGGCGGTTTTGGTGGTAGAGAAAATTGTGGAGACCATTGGTTGGACGTTGGATTATTCCGCGCTGGAAATTTCAAACAGGGAAAAACAATTTTTAGAACAATAAACAAACATGAAAACAAGAATTATCATACTATTTTTGGTGGGAATAGTTTCCTCCAGCTGTGTACAAATCAAAAACGACATGAAGACTAATTTTGACGACGCATTTGCGCATACCGTTTATTTCTGGTTCAAAAATCCAGATAACGCCGACGATAGGGCCAAGTTTGAAGCTTCCTTGCGAAAGTTTCTGGACAATTCACAATATGCCAAGACCCAATATATTGGAAAACCACCCAAAGCGGTCCGGGATGTGGTGGATGATTCCTTCACCTATGCACTTATCGTGTCATTTGAGTCCGCTGAAGACCAAGCCGCCTACCAAACAGAACCGCCACACCTTGTTTTTATTGAGGAATGTAAAGATCTTTGGGAAAAGGTGATTGTGTACGATTCACAAGGTATCTAATCATGAACGTCGAGGAGCTTCGCGAGTATTGCCTCACGAAAAATGGGGTGACCGAGGAGTTTCCGTTTGATTCGGAGACTTTGGTCTACAAAGTCATGGGGAAAATGTTCGCTTTGGTGCCTTTGGAACGGCTTCCGTCACAATGCAATTTGAAATGCGACCCGGAACGGGCCATCGAACTCAGGGAAGAATACGATGGGGCAATTACCCCCGGATATCACATGAGCAAAACCCATTGGAATACCTTGTTTTTGGAAAACCTTCCCGCCAAATTGATTTTGGAACTGGTGGACCATTCGTATGAACTCGTAGTGGCTGGACTTACCAAAAAATTGCAGCAAGAATTGCAAAATTTAGCCGGAAAATAGATGTTAGATTTACAGGGCTTTTACACATCCCAAAGGGATAAAAATGCGCAAGAACTTGAGCAAGTTAAACGGAAATTGGCATTGTTGGCCACACTGCGTTTTTCGGTTTTTGCGGCTTCGGCGCTAGGAGTTTACTTCCTATGGGGCACGACTGCGGTTTATGTGTTGTTTCCGTTGGCGATAGCATTGTTTTTGTATTTGGTGTTGCGCTTTTTCAAGGTAAAGCGACACAAACAATATTTGGGAAGGCTCATTGAAATCAATACCACCGAACTGGAAATTTTGGCGCGTCGGTATCACCATTTGCCAGATGGAAAGGAATTTTTGCAACCCGATCATCCCTACGCGCAAGATTTGGATGTGTTTGGGCGGGGTTCCTTTTATCAGTATGCCAACCGAACCACTTTGGTGCAGGGTAGGAGGGTGTTTTCGAGCTTATTGTTGGATGGTTATCCGAAGGACATCGCCAAAAAGCAGGAAGCCATTCAAGAATTGGCGCGATTACCGGAGTGGCGACAACGGTTTTCGGCATTGGCCGGGGAAACCAAACCTAGAGTTTCGCCCGATTTGGTCTCCAACTGGATGA
Organism: Flagellimonas iocasae; assembly: GCF_042682725.1. Classification (NCBI taxonomy): domain Bacteria; kingdom Pseudomonadati; phylum Bacteroidota; class Flavobacteriia; order Flavobacteriales; family Flavobacteriaceae; genus Flagellimonas; species Flagellimonas iocasae. Next base: position 1,291,062 of record NZ_JBHUHU010000003.1, read on the forward strand.
AAAATCACAAATCGTTCACGCCAAACTGGGTGGGCGTAGTGACACCCATTTTTGCATTGCTTTCCATTTTGTTGATTTTTTTGACCGTTTCTGGTTTGGTGCCTGAAAGTTTGGTAGTACTCTGGTTCTTTTTTGGGATTGGAATTGTAGGTCGTTTTTCCAAGAGTATTCTCAAGTTTGCCGTTCAAGTGTCCGAAGCTCAAGAAACCATCCAACAACACCAACGATTGATTTCTGAATTGGAAGGTCAAAATTTCAAATCGGAACTCTTGCAGGATCTTCAAAAGAAGTTGGACATCAAAGGTGAAAAGACCTCTAAAATACTGAAAAATTTCAGCCGAAGGTTGGACAATTTCGAGCAGCAAAACAATCTTTTGGTCTTGTTCTTCGGACAAGGGTTTTTGCTGTGGAGTTTGTATTTCGCGCACAGTGTGGAAGTGTGGATTGAAATCTATGGTGAAGAAGTAGAGGAATGGTTTTCGGCCATTGCCCAGTTTGATGCTTACATCACGTTGGGAACCTATGCCTTTAACCATCCTGATCATACCTATCCAAACTTGGTTCAGAGTGATGTCGTTTTGAGCGGAAAGGAAGTCGGCCACCCCTTGGTTTATCCCAAAAAGAATATTTTAAACGATTTTGAGATAGGAAAAGGTCGCTTTTGTATCGTTACCGGAGCTAATATGGCTGGAAAGAGCACTTTTTTGCGTGCCATTGGCCTTCAGATTGTGATGGCGAATATGGGATTGCCCGTAAAAGGAAAAGAAGTCAACTATGCCCCTGTTCGTTTGCTCACGAGCATGCGTTCTTCAGATTCACTGGCCGATGAGACCTCCTATTTTTATGCCGAACTCAAACGCCTAAAATACATTGTGGAAGAATTGGAAAAGGGCGATGGTTTTGTGATTTTGGATGAAATCCTAAAAGGCACCAACAGTGTGGACAAGGCTGAAGGCTCTAAAAAGTTTATTGAGCGCTTGGTGAAAAATGGGTCCACTGGCATGGTGGCCACGCACGATTTAAGTCTGTGCGTGCTCGCCGATGAACTTCCCGAGGTGGAAAACCACTATTTTGATGCCCAGATCATCAATGGAGAGCTGTTCTTTGATTATAAGTTCAAAGAAGGGGTTTGCCAGAATATGAACGCTTCTTTTCTTTTAAAAAATATGGGGATAGTGGACTAGAGTCCCTTCATTGGCATATTTAAGAATAGGGTTGAAATTGGCCTAAAAGGATTAGTTCTTTGACTCAGTTCTCTGTTTTAACCAGTTTTTTATCCTCATTCAAGATAATTAGTTCAGCAATTAAAAGGTTGACTAGCCAACCTCCCCATGCCACTATTTTGTAAATGTCCATAGGTGGTAGGGCAATGGTGCTTGCAATTACCCACTTAAATAATCTTAAACTTAAAGCAGATAATGTTAGTGCATAGCTTCTATAAATAAATTTGGAATGTAATTTCCATTCTTTCTTTCTAGCGTTACGATAAGCTTGTATTGTAAAATATACCCATAACAGGGATAGCAAGCAAAATGAAATTTGAGAATAGATTCCCCCATTAGCATGTATACCCATTACAAACCCTGAAGGGCCTGCAAATAAAACAATTAAACCTATATATAATTTTCCAGAAGCTTGGTGAAATTTCGGGTATTTTTTGCGAAGCCTTTTTGAAAACTGAAAAAAGCCCAATAGCAAAGTGAAAATGGCTGTGTAGACATGGGTAAAAAAAGATATTTGGTAGTAAGGTATTGATATTTCATCTTGTTTTATCGCTAAAAAAGCAACATCAAATCTTACGGGAATATATTGTATCGAAATCAAAACCATCAAATAGCTAAGATAAACTAGACCACAATAACTAATGATTTTTAAAATTCTAATAGCATTTATTTTAGAAATAGTCAAAACCTGTTTGCTTAAGATTTATCCTCTGCCAAAATAATCGTAATATTCCTTGGCATTTTTTTCATATTTTAAGAGAAGTTGAATGTTTTTCTTTTCTATTTCGGTAAATTCTTGCTTAATGTCGGCATGAACTGGTATGTACCAATCTTGTTCATCAAAAAATACACGTAAAGGTCTGTTTTTGAATGAATAACCATGTCTTGCGTAAATTGTATTTCTTATTACTACCAAATCGCTATTCGTAAGATTTTCAATGACTTCCTTGGTAAGTAAGGTATTTGAGGCGTTTATTTCAAATATCTTTTCTGTAGATGAAGCATACTCCCTTTGTATCCATTCGTAAATTTCTTCATCAGGAGTTCCTTCATCAACTACTTCATATTGAGTCCCATGGTCAATAAATTTATTCCAGTCTCCATAGCGGCCCCTTCTGATCAACATTATGTTTGGGTCATATTTAAAAGTTTTTTTACTAAGACTATATTCGCGCTTTGGAATATCAATTTTCTTATAAGCCTCCCATTCGCCGATAAGTTTATCTTTTGTTATTTTAAAAGTAAATTGACCATCGTATTGGTCATCTCCTGGTTCCTTTACTATATACTCCTTTGCGTTGTTCTTGATAATAGATTTACCATAAAAAGGTCTGTGATTTCCTGCAACCACACTATGTCCAATTAGAGAATCACCGATAATCTTGTCAATTGAAATACTTATTTTATTTCTTCTGCTCCAATAAAGCCCCTCATCAGCATTAATGGTTTTGTCTTGCAAGTTGATTTCACTGTGCGGGTCAAAAAATCCTACCCAATAGTTGTTATGTGAGTTTTTAGTAGGCTCAACAACAACGGTGGTATTTAAATTTTGATTATTTCTTTGGCTTTCTTCAGAAATAATTGTCTTAGTACCTTCCTCAATGTCAACTTTTGCATTTTCATTTTTAATGGCGGAATTACATCCTACAAGAAAAATAATTATTAAAATTCCTTTATACTTCATTTTTTTAAATTGGTTTCTAAGTAAAGCCAAACATCGTTTTAATGATTTTTAGCAAACGATATCTACAGGAATGAAGTTCAGGAAAACCCACTCAATATTAAATACCCAATTGATGGATTTGGGTTTTGGATTGACAAATACGGTAAGAATCAAATATTACAAGCCTTTCACTTGCACATTATGAAAAGAATCGGCTTGTAAGCGGAGCAATTCTTCTGCCTTTTCCTTTTTGTAACGATAGAGTTCTTCCTCGTTCTTGATGTCGGAATAAATCTGTTGATTGATTTCCCCATCAGTTGCCATCAACAATTTGCGTTGTGCTACTTTTTGGGTTACCCATGTAGCGACCACACTTTCCTGCTCTTCAAATTTGTAATCGTATTCCCCTTTTGGAGCCAATAACTTGGCAATAATAGGAGCAGTTTCAATCGCCAAGAACAACAAAAAGATAAAGAACGAAGGAAACCAAGGCAGTTTACCCAACGCATTGATTCTTGCCATGAGCCCATCAAAACCATCAATAATCGGCTGGGAATTGGTAACGGCGGTATTGTAATCGGTTTCCAAAGCAGCAATCAGGGCTTCAAGTCCCTCAATTTTGGCTGCGTTGGTTTCTTTTAGGGTGTTCAGTTCTGCCAAGTAAGCATCGTGTTTTTCGCGTTTTTCTTTATACACGGGTCCTTTGCCCAGCAGGCCAGTTCCAGCAGTTCCTTCGGCTTCGGAAATATAGGTGTCGTACAACGCATTGGTCTCGGCTTCTTTGGTTGTTATCTCATTTTTTAGGGTGGCAATATCTTGGTTGAGACTTTCAATCTTTGGGGTGTATTGCAAGGCCAATTGCTCTTTGTTGGTCAAGGTCATGGCATTTTTTTCTTCCAGCAACACCTGATTGATTTCCTTTTCAAAAATCTTCATTTCCAACGGTTTGGAAATCACAACGGCAATGATGATAGCCAATACGATTCGTGGGGCAGCCTGCAGCAATTCGCCTTTAAAATTGTCTCGTTTTTTAATCGTGGATACGATGTATCGGTCTAAATTAAAAATCAATAATCCCCAGATAAGTCCAAAAAAGATGGCGGTGAAAATGTTGTCAAAAACGGTATACAAAGCATAGCCGCTAGCAATAAAAGCCATTACGGCTGTAAAGAAAACCGTAGCGCCGATACCGCCGTATTTATTGCGCTCCCCGTTGGAACAAGTTTCCAAAATGTGGGTGTCAGCCCCCGAACAGAAGATGAAAAATCGTTGTAGCATTATAGTGTTCTGATTTGATTGATAGATTATAAGAACGCGATTTTGGAGATTTTGTTACATCCTAGTCCCCTCAATCATTGGTTTTCCCTCATTTTTAGGGAATGTTTAACGCTAATGCTACGTCTTGATTCTATGTGACTTAGGTTACTGTTTTTGGTTAATACATGGCGTAATTTCACACTAGTAAATTCAAAGGCCATGACAACAACAGTAGTAATTGGTGGAAATTTCGCAGGAATGACCGCCGCTTTGGAAATTAAACGAAAAGGGAAAAAAGAACATAAGGTGATTGTCATCGATAAATCTCCTTTGTTTCTATTTGTTCCCTCATTGATATGGGTGCCCTTTGGTAGAAGGGAGATTAAAGATATTTCTTTTAGAAAAGACACTATTTTGGAAAAGAAAGGGGTCGATTTTATCCAAGCTGTGGCTTTACGGGTTGATCCCAATGAACAAATGGTGTATACCACTAAAGGAAATTTTGCCTATGACCATTTGGTCGTCGCCACAGGGCCCAAGGTAAAATATGATGTGGCTCCCGGCGTTGCCGAATTTGCCCACTATATCGGTACGCCAAACGGTGCCATGAAAACCAGAAAGGCTCTGGAAGAATTCAAGAAAAATCCGGGTCCCATTGTGATTGGTGCCACCCAAAATGCAGGGTGTATGGGCGCCGCTTATGAATTCCTTTTCAACGTGGAAAAATGGTTGAGGGAGCAAAAAATCAGGAAGAAAGTCGATTTGCATTGGATCACTCCCGAAACTTTCTTGGGTCACTTTGGAATTGATGGCATCACCGGAGGTGAGACCATGCTCAAATCCTTTATGAAAATGTTCAATATTCACTATCATACTGAGGTTGGTGTGAAAGAAGTGACAAAAGATAAGGTCATCTTGACTTCAGGCGAAGAATTAGCAAGCGATTTCACCATGTTGATGCCTCCATTTGTAGGTGTGGACTTTGTGGTGAACTCTGCTGACCTTATGGCAACTCCAGCTGGGTATTTGCCCGTTGGAGATGATTATAGACACGTAAAATATCCCAATGTTTGGTCTGCAGGTATTGCGGTGGATGTAAAATTGCCTTTCAAACCCGGAAAAGTGCCATTTTCTGGCCCCAAAACTGGGTATCCATCTGATGAGACCGGCAAAATTGTTGCAGAAAATATTGTACGGGTCACTAGCGGAAAAGACAAACTAAAAAAGAAATCATGGGGAAAAATTCCTGGTATCTGTGTGATGGATGCCGGTAAAAAAGAGGTGATCATTGTTAGCGACCACTTGTTTAAACCCAGGAACTTTGCAATTATGATTCCCAATGTGTTTTACGATTTTTCAAAAGTGCTATTTGAAAAATACTTCCTTTGGAAGACTAGACATGGGTATTCACAATTGCCTTGAGGCTTGTTGTGGCTTTGAAGAAATCCACTCGCGAAGGTGAGTGGATTTTTTCTTTCCAAACGTTTTATAAATTGAAAACCCTAAGTTTGCATCGCTTTAAAAAAATACAATGGGATTACTGGAAGATTTGCAGGAACGAAGTGGCGCGACGTGTGAATTATGCAGCGCAACAGAAGGATTAACCATCTATGAGGTACCACCGGTTTCCACGGGAGGATTGGACGGAAGCGTTTTGGTTTGTGCTACCTGCAAAACCCAAATTGAAAATCCAGAAGAAATGGATTCCAACCATTGGCGTTGCTTGAATGATAGTATGTGGAGCGAGCACGATGCGGTAAAGGTTGTGGCATGGCGCATGCTCCATCGATTAAAATCGGAAGGGTGGCCACAAGACCTTTTGGATATGATGTATTTGGATGATGAAGTTCTAGCTTGGGCTAAGGCCACCGGGGAAGGTGAGGCAGAAGGAGAGAAAGTAATTCACAGGGATGCCAACGGAGCCATTTTGGAAAACGGCGATAACGTTGTTTTAATCAAGGATTTAAAAGTGAAGGGTTCCAGCATGGTCGCAAAACAGGGAACCGCCGTGCGACGGATTTCCCTGGATCGCGAGAATGCCGAATATATTGAGGGCAAGGTTGATGGTCAACAAATTGTGATTCTTGCCCAGTACGTGAAGAAGACCTAAGCCTTCATTTCCGCATAATATTTGTAGAAGTAGGGTATGGTCTCAATACCCTTTAAAAAGTTGAATACCCCGAAATGCTCATTGGGCGAGTGGATGGCATCGCTGTCCAATCCAAATCCTAAGAGAATCGTTTTACTTCCTAAAACCCTTTCAAAAAGAGCCACAATAGGAATACTTCCTCCAGTTCGTTGTGGAACTGGACTTTTTCCAAACGTTTGTTCAATAGCTTTTGCAGCCGCTTGATACCCGTCGCTGTCAATTGGGGTTACATACGCCTGACCTCCGTGGTGTGGGGTAACTTTTACCTTCACACTCTTTGGAGCGATGGCCATAAAATGTTTGGTGAACAGCTCTGTGATTTCGTGCCAATCCTGATCAGGAACCAATCGCATGGAGATTTTGGCATAGGCCTTACTGGCAATGACAGTTTTGGCTCCTTCGCCTGTGTAGCCACCCCAGATACCATTCACATCCAAGGTAGGTCTGATCCCAAAACGTTCTGTAGTGGTATACCCTTTTTCACCGTGAACATCATCAATGTCCAATGCTTCTTTATATTCCTCAAGATTGAAGGGTGCTTTTGCCATTTCAGCACGTTCTTCATCTGAGATGACTTGGACTTTATCATAAAATCCAGGGATGGTGATGTGGTTATTTTCATCATGAAGTGAAGCAATCATCTTCGCCAACACATTGATGGGGTTGGGCGCGGCGCCACCATATATGCCAGAGTGAAGGTCACGATTGGCCCCGGTGACTTCCACTTGCACATAGCTGAGTCCTCTGAGACCCGTGGTTATGGATGGGGTGTCGTTGGCAATCATTCCCGTGTCGGAAATCAGAATGATGTCGTTTTTAAGCTTTTCGCTGTTTTCTTTTAGAAAATCGGCCAAACTATCGCTGCCCACTTCTTCTTCACCCTCGATCATAAATTTTACATTACAAGGAAGCTGGTTGTTCTTGATCATGAACTCCACGGCTTTTACATGCATAAAAAACTGGCCTTTGTCGTCACAGGCGCCACGCGCAAAAATGGCGCCATCTGGGTGGAGTTTGGTTGGTTTTATAACGGGCTCAAAAGGAGGGGAATCCCACAGGTTCATAGGGTCTGGCGGTTGCACATCATAATGTCCGTACACCAATACCGTAGGTAAATTTGGGTCAATGATTTTATCACCATACACTACGGGATATCCCTTTGTCTCACAGATTTCGGTATTTTCACAGCCTGCACTGATCAAAGATTTTTCCACAGCTTTTGCGGTTTCCCAAACGTCATTGGAATAGGCAGGGTCGGCACTGATGGAGGGGATTTTTAGTAGCTCAATAAGCTCGTTTATGAATCGGTCTTTGTTGGATTTGATGTAATCGTTTAATTGTTCCATGTATGTATTAAAAAGGACACTAAAAGTACAAAAAACAAGTTTTTAAAACAGTCGGTTTGCAAATCCGAAAATTGATTTATATTTGCACTCCCTTTGCGGATGTGGTGGAACTGGTAGACCTGTCTGCCGACAGGCAGGCACGCTAGGAAGTCTAGCGTTCGATGTGCCTTCCATCTGCAAATGGAGCTCTTTATATTTTATGCGGATGTGGTGGAACTGGTAGACACGCTAGACTTAGGATCTAGTGCCGCAAGGTGTGCAGGTTCGATTCCTGTCATCCGCACCAAAAAATTGAAGCCTCTCATTATGAGAGGCTTTTTTTATTTCGATACTTTTCAAAGATCTTCGTTTACTTTATGAATACGGTTTTTTGCACTATAAAATGTAGTCTAAACACCAATTCAACAAAAGTTGGTTGTATATTGATGGGGAATTATGAAAAACCAACATTTATATGAAAATCTCAAAGTTTAGCTTCTTCTCACTTTTGTGTCTATGGGTGATGCAAAGTGGTTTTGGACAGGTTGAAAAAGCTCCTGAACGGACTGAAGGCGAAGGTCCTTGGTCCCAACTCATTATTCGCGGTGCCACCATGATCAATGGAAATTTGGCCCCACCTATTGGTCCAGTGGACATTGTGGTAGAAAATAATCGCATTGTTGATGTTAAAACCGTTGGATATCCAGGGGTTAAGATCAATGAAGCGGGCCGTCCAAAATTGAAACCAGGAGGAAAGGAACTTCAAGCGGAGGGCATGTACATTTTGCCAGGATTTGTGGACACCCATGCCCACATCGGTGGAAAAGCGCAAGGCACCACCGCAGAGTACGTTTTTAAACTGTGGATGGGCCACGGGATTACCACTATTGCAGACCCGGGAAGTGGTAACGGGTTGGATTGGACTTTGGATCAAAAGAAAAAAAGTGCAAACAATACCATTACTGCGCCTAGAATAAAGGCATATACTTTTTTTGGTGCAGGTTCCGCCACTCCTATTTCCACACCGGAACAGGCTAGGGAATGGGTTCGCACAAATGCAAAGAGTGGTGCGGATGGCATCAAGTTTTTTGGAGCTCCTCCAAAAATTATGCAAGCTGCGTTGGAAGAGAACAAGAAATTGGGACTTCGGTCTAAAATGCACCATGCCCAAACATATGTTGGCGAATGGAATGTATTGAACAGTGCACGTGCCGGACTCACTTCCATGGAGCATTGGTACGGATTGCCGGAAGCATTGTTTTATGACAGAACCGTGCAGGACTATTCTTTGGATTATAACTACCAAAATGAGCAAGACCGTTTTGGAGAAGCAGGTCAGTTATGGGCCCAATCAGCACCTCCTTTTTCTGATAAATGGAACAGTGTAATGGACGAATTGTTGGAGCTTGATTTCACGCTGTCCCCAACTATGGTGATTTATGAGGCCAATCGGGATTTGACCCGTGCTAGAAGAGCAGAGTGGCATGAGGAATATACGCTGCCATCCCTTTGGGAATTTTATGCCCCCAGCAGACAATCCCACGGATCATACTGGCATGCCTGGGGAACCGAAAAGGAAGTTACTTGGAAGAAGAATTATGAACTTTGGATGACTTTCATCAACGAATATAAAAACCGGGGCGGTCGAGTTACTGTTGGTACCGATGCCGGATTCATTTATGAGCTATATGGATTTGCCTATCCCCGAGAAATGGAATTGTTGCGCGAGGCAGGGTTTCACCCACTGGAGGTAATCAAAGCAGCTACTTTAAATGGGGCGGAGGCTCTGGGAATGGATGATGAAATCGGAACGATTGAACCAGGAAAACTGGCCGATTTTGTGATTTTGGAGGAGAATCCAGTGGCCAATTTGCAAAGCTTGTATGGAACAGGGAGTATTAAGCTCACCGAAAATAATGAGGTAGTTCGTGTAGGTGGCGTTAAGTATACCATTAAGGATGGAATTATTTACGATGCCAAAAAATTACTTTCCGATGTTAAGGCCATGGTTGAAAAGTCAAAAGCAGAAAAAGAATACAAAATTGTTCAGCCTGGATTAAAAGGTTCAGAATAAAAGAAAAGCTGGTCGGATTAATCATCTAAACCAACTTTCAAAAGAAAAGAGGCAGTCATACTTTACGTGTGATTGCCTCTTCAGTTTTACGCAATCGTTTGCGTAAAGTCTTGTCCCACAGGAATATCGAATGTGTTTTTTCTGGATCTCTAAATTTTGAAGTGACATCTAATCAGTCTTCGAAAATAAAAAGGAACCTTGGTAATTTCTTTATTCAATAAAATTGTAGGGGCGGTTAAGTGAATATTAAATACGCGCTTTTTTAAGTAAATTTTATGAAATCAAAAATATTTGAATATATTAGAGTGGTTTTTTTGAAATAATCACACAGATTTTTATGCATTCTTCAATGTAAATAACCCTGGTCCGTATAAAAGTATTATTAAGATCCATGAAGAATCAAACCGAAGATACCATCAGAGGAGTATTCATAAAACACTATCAAGAATGGTGCGTTCTCTCTTTCTCATTCCTGCACAGTATGGCAGAAGCGGAGGATGTGGTTCAAGACGTCATGGTAAAACTTCTGTTGAGGCAGGATGTCCATACTATTGAAAATCTTCCTTCGTATATTCGAGTTTCCATTAAGAATGCCAGTCTTTTGAAAATCAAAGCCGGGCAAAAGGTCCGTCGTTTGGATGAGACGGTAAGTTTGTATGATACTTCTTACGAACAGGAACTTATTGACAGGGAAGGGAAGGTTGAGGTACAGAATGCTCTCAATATTTTACCGGAACAATGCAAAAGAGTCTTTGAACTTTGTGTGATTGAAGGACTGCAGTATAAGAATACAGCGGATGTACTCGGAATATCCACAAACACAGTCAAATACCACCTAAAAAAAGCCTTCAAAATACTACGCCATAATCTTAGTAGTTCGTATTTTTTTAGCCTTATAATTATCATTGTCACTTTTTTTTCTATAAAAAATTGACATTTTAACAATTCCTCACTACCCGTTTTTTCATTTCTGTAATTATATAGGTAAATGGTGGAAATACCACTTAGTCATTAAGGCCTATGGAAGTCGCTTCGCTGATTTATAAAAAACTTACTTCAAAGCTCGATGAGTCTGAAAAATTCAGGCTAACACAATGGTTACAGGCCTCTGAAGAAAATCAAGCCATCTTTGATACGATAGAAATGTTTTATCATAATGGCGGGGACATATCCGGTTTAACCCAATTGGATGCGAACCGTGCTTGGAAAAAAGTGTTGAAAAGGCAACTGGCACAAAAACGTCAAGCACGCACCAAACAAATCATACGTTCCAGTTATAAATATGCTGCCGTGCTACTTATTGCTTTTGTGGCAGGATATGCATACTGGAATTTCAATAAATCCCCAGAAGATATTACTAACCAGAATGCCAAAGACCAAGACATTGTAATTGTCTTTGACAATGGTGAAAAAATAAGACTCTCCTCTGAGAAAAGACAGGAAGAGCTTTTGGATAAAGATGGGAATCGATTGGGGGAAAGAAATGGAAACCAACTTGATTATTCCGGGAAGGAAAATTTAACCGAGTTGGTGTACAACACACTTTCAGTGCCCAATGGACGACGGTTCGATATTGTTTTATCGGACAATTCCCATGTGTACCTTAATGCAGGTTCTTCCCTTCGGTATCCAGTGAACTTTATTCCCGGAAAGAAAAGACAGGTCTATTTGGAGGGTGAAGCTTTCTTTGAAGTTTCCAAAGATAAGGACCACCCGTTTGTGGTGACCAGTGGCAACATGGATGTTGAGGTTCTGGGAACGAAATTCAATGTAAACGCATATCCCGAGGAGACCGATATCAACACGGTTTTGGTGGAAGGTTCAGTGCGGTTGAATGCTACCGAAATGCAACAAGATCCTTCTACGTCGGTAATGTTGGTTCCCGGTCATATTGCCCACTGGGACAAGACTACAAAATCAGCAAAGACAGAAGAGGTTGATACAGAATTGTACACCAGTTGGATGCAAGGAAAACTGGTTTTGAAAGGCATGCGATTTAAGGATATTATGAGGAAATTGGAAAGACACTACGGTGTTTCCATTCAAAACAAGAACAAGAAACTGGAAGACCGGGTGTTTACGGCCACTTTTGATGTAGAAACGATTGAAGAAGTTCTCAATACGTTTGTGGCGGAAACAGATTTTGATTACTTGATTGAAAAAGAGCAAATAACCATTTTAGAATAAATAACCAAAAACCAACTATACGCCTATGAAATAAATGCACATAAAAAAAATCGGGAGATGCTGCAACACCTACCCGATTGAGATTATTAACTCAAAAAATTAAGTTAACTAAAAACATTACAAAGGTATGAAAAATTACATCAAGAGCACTCTGCCTTGTCTAACTAACAACTTGTCGCTGACGGTGAAACTGACTGCACTTTTTTTGATAGTTTCCTTTTTCTCGACACATGCAAATTCCTACTCCCAGAAAACCAAACTTAGTTTGGATATGGAAAATGTAGAAATTGCGCAGGTGTTCGACCAGATTGAGTCTGTCTCAGAATTCAAGTTCTTTTATGACAACAAAAAAGTAAATGCTCACAGAAAGGTCTCCATTAGTGTAGACCAAAAATTGATTACAGAAATACTGGACCAATTGTTCCAGGGTACCAACGTTTCTTATCTTTTTAACAAACAACAAATTGTTTTAAAAACCAAGAACGCAATCGATGTCGCTCCAATGGAAGCTAGTCTTTCTCCACTCTCGGGCGACAATTTTCAAACCACAATTACTGGTACGATTTCAGACTCCAATGGTGTTCCAATACCAGGGGCGTCTGTGGTTGAAAAAGGAACCACAAATGGTGTGGCCGCAGATTTTGATGGGGTCTACCAAATTACGGTTTCAAGTTCAAGCGCTGTTTTGGTGGTAAGTTCCATCGGGTTTGCCCGAAAGGAAGTTCCCGTTGGTGGGTCTAGTACCCTTAATATTACATTGCTTGAAGATACCCAAAACCTGAACGAAGTGGTGGTAACCGCTTTGGGTATCAAACAAGAGACCAAAAAACTAGGATATTCCATTGCCCAAGTAGACTCAGATGAGGTCAATGTGAACAGATCATCCAACTTTATGAACACCCTTCAGGGTAAGGTGGCCGGTGTAAACATTTCCTCATTGAGTTCCGGTCCTGGCGGTTCATCAAAAGTTAGGATTCGTGGTCAATCTTCAATCTCCGGCACCAACAACCCTTTGATCGTTGTGAACGGTGTGCCAATTGACAATACTTCTTTTGGTACCAGTCCAGGTAGTTCAAGCTCAGAAGTAGGTACCAACAGTGGTGGTGTATATTCTGATGGTGGTGATGGTTTTTCCAGTATCAACCCAGATGATATTGAAAGTATGACCATTCTAAAAGGTGCCACTGGTGCTGCATTGTATGGTTCTAGGGCAAAAGATGGTGTAATCATGATCACCACAAAATCCCGTGGGCGTCAACAAGGCTTAGGGGTAACCTATAACATCAACGTTACGGACCACACTCCTTTGGATTTTACCGATTATCAATATGAATACGGTCAAGGTGAAAACGGGGTAAGGCCAACATCTGCCAACCCAACTTCTGGACAATGGTCTTTTGGTGAGCGTTTTGAGCCAGGAATGACCCAAGTTCTTTTTGATGGTGTTGAGGTGCCTTATGTGCCTGTTTATGACAGAATCAAGAAATTCTATAGAAACGGAACCGACATTACCCATTCCATTTCCATTTCAAGTGGTTCTGAAAAAGGTGGTTTTAACCTGTCACTATCCAACTTGGGCAGTAAGGGTATCACCCCAAACAACGAGTTCAATAGGAAAACAGTAAACTTTGGGGCAAACTATGATTTGTCGGACAAACTTAGTATTGAATCCCACATCAACTATTCCTATGAGAAAAATATAAATCCTCCAAACGTAGGTCAACAGGATAACACAATTTCCGTTGCCTTGTACAACATGGCCAACTCCATGCCTTTGGATTTATTGGATGAGAAAAAGTTCAATGCAGATGGAAACGAGTTTGTGTACAGTAGGTTTAGAAACCGTACCAACCCATACTTCACGCTTTCCGAACAATTCAATGAAATCAGAAGAGATAGGATTTTCGGAAATGTATTGGCAAGATATGAATTTGCCCCTTGGCTTATCGGTCAAGTTAGGGTAGGGCAGGATTACTGGTCAAGATCCCAACAATATAATGGGTATCCAACCGGTCAAGCTTCCAGACCATCAGCTCCGGCTCCGTTCTTTAACGGAACCTTTACCCAAACCGCTAGAAGGTATAGAGAAACAAACGTTGACTTCCTTCTTTCCGGTAATGTAAATGTCAATGAAGACTTTGCAGTTGGGTATAACGTGGGTGGTAACCAAATGAGAAGAAGACAGGATCTAAATCGTGTTGATGTGACCGATTTTGTAATCCGCGACTTGTACACGGTACAAAACGGTAGGGTAAAGAACCCAACCTACTCCCTGTCTGAAAGAGGAATCAATTCCTTGTACGGAGCAGTTGATTTATCCTATAAGGATACTTACTTTCTAAGTGGTACGGCCCGTAACGACTGGTTCTCAACACTATCCGAAGAAAATAGAAGCATTCTATATCCTTCTGTTTCTGGTAGTGTTCTCTTTTCCAATTGGTTGGAAGGTAAGGCAGATTGGCTAACGCTTGGTAAATTAAGAGCTGCCTACGCGGAGGTGGGAAGTGATACGGATGTGAATCCTTATTCCGATGCATTGTTTTATGACATCAATGCCAACTTCTTCCCTGGCCCGACTGGTGCACCTAATCCGGTTGCAGGCGCCAATACGTCAACACTTCCAAACCCAAACCTACGCCCAATGCGTGTGAAGGAAACTGAAATTGGTGTTGATTTAAGAATGTTCGACAATAGAGTGGGATTGGATTTGGCTGTTTATCGTAAAACAACCATTGATCAAATCATTCCAGCACAGATTTCAAACTCCTCAGGGTTTGTAAGCCAGTTGATCAACAGTGGTGAAAGTAGAAGTGATGGTATTGAAATGCTATTGAACTTGACACCCATAAGAAACGATGATTTACGTTGGGATTTCAACTTCAACGCTTCCTATAATAAAACCAAGGTTATCAGCCTCTTAAGTGATGAAGAGGGAGAGAGCATTTTGGTGGGTAACCACATTTTTAACGGTTTCCTATACCAAGTAGTTGGAGAGGAAATCGGACAGTTGGCAGGTTTCGGATATAAGTTTGATGACCAAGGACGCCAAGTGTTCGCTGATGATGGAAGACCATTACGTTCAGATGAGATTAAATTCTATGGTAGTGCACTGCCCAAATGGGTTGGTGGTATTACCAATACTGTGCGGTACAAGGATTTCAACCTGTCCTTTTTAATTGACTTTAAACTAGGTGGTAAAATGATTTCCGGTACCAACTTCAACGCTGTAAGACACGGTCTTCACAAGATGACGCTTCCTGGAAGGGATACCGGAGTTATCGGAGAAGGGGTAAACCAAGCCGGACAACCCAACACCGTGGCCACAGAATCCCAAACCTATTGGGAAGTTGTGCGCTCACAGCAATTGATTGAACCCATTGTGTACAATTCCGGATACTGGAAATTGAGACAAGTGACCCTAGGGTACGATTTCAGAAAGTTTATTCCTGAAGATTCTCCCTTGCAAGGGGTGACCTTGAGTCTAGTTGCAAACAATGTGGCAATGCTTAAAAAATGGGTTCCCAATATTGACCCTGATTCTTTTAGCTTCAGTTCCGACAACGTTTCCGGACTGGAATCCACAGGTGTACCGACCACAAGAAGTATCGGGTTTAACCTTAACGTCAAATTTTAAATAAGACATCATGAAAAATATAGGGAATAGAATCATAATTTTTGTAATCCTGATAGGCTTATTTGGATGCGAGCAGAATTTTGATGAACTCAATACCAATACTGTAGATCCCACCAGTGATAGTGTAGATCCCGTCTTTCTATTGAACAATGCAATAGTAGGGCTATCCTTTCCAAGTGGAACCAATATCTATTATGATGAGGCAATTGTTCAGCAAATAGTAACTCCAAACTCAGGATTTGTGTCTGGGGCCAACTATAACCAGGACAATAGAAACAATACAGGTAACCAATGGGACGATTATTACACCACTGTGATCAAACACACCAGTGATGTGATTTACCAGCTGAATACCGCAGAGTCTGACCGTTCAAACCTGTTGCAGATGGCACGTATTTTAGAAGCCTATGCTTTTATGGTACTTACCGATGAATATGGCGAAATACCATATTTCGAAGCAGGGAAAGGACTGTCTGAGCAGGTTGTGTTGCCGAAATACGATCCACAAGAACAAATCTATCCAGATTTGATCACCGAGTTGACCGAGGCCAGAGATGCGTTAAGTGCCTCAGCCCCTGCGGAAAACGGAGAAGCACTTTATGCAGGTAATTTGGATCAGTGGAGAAAATTGGCCAACTCACTTTTGGTGAGAATAGGCATGAGACTTTCCAATGTAGATGCTACTTTGGCGCAACAAACTGTTGCAAGTGGCTTTAACGGAGGTGTAATGGAGTCAAATGACGACAACTTTGTAGTGCGTCACGATACCAATTTCACAAACCCATACAGTTTCACATTCAACGGAACGGAAGCCAACAACTTCTATCTAACCGATGTATTTGTGGATTACTTAAGTTCCAATGATGATCCAAGACTGGGTTCTCTAGCCATTCGGTATGTGGGTGCAGCTTCTGGACCAGATCAGGTTATTGGAATTGGTTCAAAAGATCCTGCAGATCAAGTTGGAATGCCCATGGGTTACGATAACAGTACCATTGGAACCGTGGCCACCGATTTAGGATTAGCCAGCTTCTATGATTTTTCACAGTTGGATAGATTCACCTACGGAACGCAAGCTGCACCCATGTTTTTGTGCACTTACGCCCAAACCCAGTTGCTGCTGGCAGAAGCTGCAGTCAATGGTTGGGTAACAGGAGATGCTGCCGAGTATTACGAAAATGGAATACGAGGACACATGGAGCAGGTGGCGGCTTATGGTGAAAGTGTGGCAATTGATGGTGCAGATATTGATACCTACGTTGCGGCCCATCCATTCAATTTGGCTACCGCTGTTGAGGACATCAATACACAGTATTGGGTGGCTTCCTTCTTGAATGGCCCAGAGCTGTTCGCCAACTTTAGAAGATCTGGATTTCCAGATTTAACGCCCAATCCATATCCAGCACAGGACATTACCGGTGATTTCATCAATAGGTTGACTTATCCTACCGCCGAAATAGCCGTAAATCAGGCAAACCTTCAAGAAGCGGTCTCCAGAATGGGACCCGATAACTTGGACACCACAGTTTGGTGGGATGTTGATTAAGCAGTAACCGAAATTATAACATAGAATTAATAGAATGAAATCAGTATTAAAACAAATCATTGCTAAGAACAAGCAAGAAGAAAAAGACCTTAGGTTGGCAAGGCAGGCAGAAATTGAAAACCCAAAAACAGCCGATGACAGAAGAAACTTTCTAAAGAAAACGGCTCTGGGTGGAATTGCCATGACCGGCATGATGGGCCTTGGTATTGAAGATACCATCGCACAGACTACCTCCAAGGTGAGTAGAATGTCCGCTCCTTCCGATCTTAAGATCACGGATATGAGATATGCCCTTACCAACGTAATGGGAGGTACCGCCATCATTAAAATTGAAACCAATCAAGGGATATATGGTCTTGGAGAAGTAAGGGATGCCGCCGATGTGCGGTATGCCCTCTTCTTAAAGAGTCGAATCCTTGGGCAAAACCCATGTAATGTAGAGAAGATATTCAAGAGCATCAGACAATTTGGTGGTCCTGCCCGTCAAGCGGGTGGTGTCTGCGGTGTTGAAATGGCACTTTGGGATATCTGTGGTAAGGCCTATAATGTTCCTGCTTGGCAGTTACTGGGGGGTAGATATCGCGATAAGGTAAGGCTGTATGCAGATACTCCCGAAGCCGGTTCCCCTGAAGAGCAAAAGAAACTTATTGATTACCGGGTAAACGATCAAGGATACACTTGGCTAAAAATGGACGTGTCCATTGGTGAGCTTCGTGGAAAACCAGGAACCGTTGTAAATGGTAAGTTTTGGGAAAATGATAGAGGATACTTGGCGCAATGGGGCGATGCCAGAAACTATATGTCCTATGGCAATACCATGCACCCGTTCACTCAAATCCAAATCACTGAAAAAGGTTTGGAAGAACTTTGTCAAGTAGTTGAAAATGTTCGTGATATGGTAGGCTATGAAATACCGATTTCAACAGACCACTACGGACACTTTGACCTTAATAATGGAATTCGTTTAGCAAAGGCTTTGGACAAATACCGATTGGCATGGTTTGAGGATATGGTGCCATGGCAATATCACGAGCAATGGAAAACCATTTCAGAGGCCATTGAAACGCCAACTACAACCGGTGAGGATATTTATTTGTTGAAAGACTTTAAACCTCTAATTGAAAATAGGGCCGTGGATATCATCCATCCAGATTTGGCTTCCTCAGGAGGTCTTTTGGAAACCAAACGAATCGGGGATTATGCAGAGGAATATGGAATAGCGATGGCCATGCACCAGGCAGGAACACCAGTTTCGTTCATGTCCAACGTGCATTGTGCCGCAGCTACCCAAAACTTCTTGGCATTGGAGCACCACTCCGTGGATGTACCTTGGTGGGAAGATTTGGTGACCACTGTTGGAGGATATAAAATGATTGACAAAGGATTTGCAACGGTGCCATTGACCGCCCCAGGTTTGGGTATTGAGTTGAATGAAGACGTGGTCAAAGCACATTTGCATCCAAGAGATAAAAGTTTCTTCAAATCTACCGATGAGTGGAATGAGCTTAGATCTCATGACCGTACTTATAGTTAGTAGCTCGAAAGTTACTTAAGTTGTTTAGTTTTTTTTTAAAAAGTCGGCCTGGGATTAATGCTTTGGAGGTCTCGGGCCGACATTAAAAATTTTGTAAACCAATCTAGAATTAGATATGAAATACATACAAGTAAAGATGATGGCACTGTTGATTTGTTTGATGGCAACAGTCAACAGCAATGCACAAAGGGTAGCTTCATCACCAGATTATATTAAGGCCCTTACCAGTGAATGGGAAGGCGAACGTTTTGATGATGGACGACCAAAAGTATCGGACGCCCTACTTTCAAGACTTAAAAAAATACGAATTGAAGAAGCTTGGGGCTATTTGCGTCAAAGAGGCTTCAACAACCAATATGAGGGCGGCTGGAAAATCATTCACCCAGAAGGTGTAATGACCGGTCGTGTGGTAACCGCACAATATGTGCCCCTCAGACCAGATTTAAAAGAATATGTAAAATTACAAGGTGCCAAGGAAAAACGGGATACCATTGGAGGCAGTAACTCATGGCCCATTGAAATTTTGGTGAACGGCGACGTTTATGTGGCCGATGGCTACGGTAGAATCATAGACGGGACTTTGATCGGCTCCAATCTTGGAAATGCCATTTACGCCAATTCCAAAAACGGCGTAGTGTTCGATGGAGGTGTTCGCGACCTCGGAGGACTTTTGGAAATAGAAGGTTTTAACGGTTGGTACCGGGATGAAGACCCTTCCTATCTGCAAGAGCAAATGTTGACCACCATTAATGCACCTATTCGTATTGGACGTGCAACGGTTCTTCCCGGTGATGTTGTTTTGGCCAACCGGCATGGAACCATTTTCATACCATCCCATTTAGTGGCACAATTGGTCATTTCTTCAGAAGTAGTGGCCCTACGTGATGAATTCGGTTTCCAAAGACTTCGTGAAAAAACATATACAGCCGGACAGATTGATACCCGTTGGACGGATGAAATCAAAGCAGATTTCTTGGATTGGCTCAAAAAATATCCAGATGCCAAATTGCCAATGACCCGGAAAGAGCTGAACGATTATATCCAAAACAGTAGATATTACCAGCCATGAGAACGATGAACCTATTTAGGACCATCCTTGCCGTGGCAGCCATGGGGCTATTTGTCTCCTGTGGGTCACAAGGAACTGGTACTTTAGACCAACAAGCGGTTTTGGAAGCGCTTGGAGCGTTAGATCAAGCATTGATTGATAGGGATTCCGCAACCCTTTCATCCATTACGGCAGCCAACCTCACCTATGGCCATTCCAGTGGAAACATTCAAAACAAGCAAGAGTTCATAGATGATGTCATGAACGGACCTTTCCGATTTGTTTCCATCACCAATGAAGATCAGAGCGTGGACATTTCTGGCAATACAGGCATTGTCAGACACATACTTTCAGCGGAGGCCACCAATGCTGGGAACCCTGCAAAAGTGCGTATAGGAATCATCATGGTCTTCCAACAAAACCAAAACAACGAAGTGGTTCTGTTGGCCAGACAAGCCTATAAATTATGACGAAAGAAGAACATCAGAACTAACAAAGAAAGGATAATAAACTGGATATAAACTAACTAAATGTAAACTATGTTGAAAAGAGGATTACTTGTAATGCTGTTTATCGTTGGACTGGTGGGCCAGGTTCTTGCCCAGCAGATTTCCAAGGAAGAACTGATATTCTTGACCCCAGAATGGAAGGGTGAACGATTTGATGATGGTAGACCCAAAGTTCCGGATGCCATCTTGGAGCGGATGAAATCCGTGAGTATCGAAGAAGCGTGGGCCGTGATGAAAAATGCAGGATATAGGTATCAAATTGCCGAAGACTGGAAACTAATCAACCCAGATAGCGTTTTGGTAGGTCGAGCATTGACCGCAACGTTCATGCCGGGTAGACCCGCTGTTTGGAAAGCCATTGACGATAGAGGAAAAGCTCAAGGAAAACGGGGACAAAATACGTGGCCTGTGGACCTTTTGGTAAAAGGTGATGTATACGTTGCCAATCAGTTTGGTGCGGATAGGGACGGGCCAACTATTGGGGATAACGTAGGTAATGCCATCTATGCCAATTCTGGAAACGGTATTGTTTATGATGGAGCGTTAAGAGATGTGGAAGGCCTTATGGAAATTGGAGGATTCACGTCTTTCTACACCAGCTATGATGCTTCGCACCACAACCCTCCCGGAGATTTAAATACCATGATTATTGGCATCAACCAACCGACCCTTATCCGGAAGGTGACTGTTATGCCAGGTGATGTGGTATTGGGAAAATTGGGTGTAGTGGTCTTTATTCCTCCACATTTGGCTGAAAAAGTAGTGACCACTTCAGAAATTGTCCGACTTCGTGATATGTTCGGACACCAACGTATTCGAGAAGGAAAATATACGGCAGGACAAATAGATACCCGCTGGGCGGACGACATCGAAAAGGATTTCAGCAAATGGCTCAACGATCACATCGATGAGCTTCCCGTTCCAAAAGAACAAATTCAAGAAATACTAAAAAGTAGAACCTGGTAATAAAAAACGATATATAAAGTGAAAAACTCAAGAAGATCATTTATCACAAAATCTGTGATGGCTACTGCCGGTTTGGGCATGGTATCCAGCACTTATGGTAATGAATATGTACAAGCAATAGATAAAAACCCAAAGCTTTCTGCGCCGTCGGACCTAAAGATTACTGATATCAAGTGCGGTTTCATTCGTAGAGGTAGCGGGCTTTTCGTTAAAATACATACCAATCAGGGAATTTATGGATGTGGTGAAGGTGTTGATGCCGTGCCAGGTACGTATCATATGGTGAAGAGAATGGGATTTTTTCTAAGGGACAAGAGTCCATTTGATGTGCATAAAATTTTTGAAGAGATTCGCCGTGCTGGCCATTTTGGAGGGGGGCAATCAGGTACCTATGTTGCGGTACTTTCAGCCGTTGAAACAGCATTGTGGGATTTGGCTGGAAAAGCCCTTGATTTACCAGTGT
Organism: Flagellimonas iocasae; assembly: GCF_042682725.1. Taxonomy (NCBI): domain Bacteria; kingdom Pseudomonadati; phylum Bacteroidota; class Flavobacteriia; order Flavobacteriales; family Flavobacteriaceae; genus Flagellimonas; species Flagellimonas iocasae. The sequence continues at coordinate 1,312,640 of NZ_JBHUHU010000003.1, forward strand.
ATCGGCTTTTAGGCGGTAAATTCCGGGATAAGGTTCGTGTATACTGTGACACAGCCCTATACCGAGTTCGCTTTCCCTCACCTGAAGATTTTGCTACGGCTGCCACTGATGCCATAAAGAACTGGGGATTTAATGCCTTAAAATTCGACTTGGATTATGCCAGCGATCCCGATAAATACGATCGTTATAACTGGACGGCGAGCCCCGGTGAAATTTCAAGGATGTACAACCAGCTTGCAGCAGTAAGAGAGGCTGTTGGACCTAAAATAGACCTTTGTGTAGATATGCATGGACGTTACGATCATGTAACCGCACAGACGATAGCCAAAAAAGTGGAAGACCTTAACCTAACTTGGTTGGAGGAGCCCATACCAGCTGAGAATTTTGACGCTTTCAAGACATTGACTGAAGAAACTAGTACTCCTATTTCGGCAGGTGAAAATGTGTATTTGGGCCATGGTTTCAAACAATTGTTGGACAATGGCGTGGATATTATCATGCCTGACCTACAAAAATGTGGTGGGCTTGGTGAAGGCCAGCGTATTGCGAATTTGGCCAACTTGTATTATGTGCCATTTTCTCCACACATGGTGGCTTCCTTCTTAGGTGCAATGGCATGTGCACACGTTTGTGCCAGTGTGCCAAACTTCCATTTAATGGAATGGCAATCGTATTTCCATACCGATCCAATGTTCAAGGAAATCGTAACCTATGACGAATCTGATTGGGTAAAAGACAGTTTTGTGACTGTATCGAACAAGCCCGGAATTGGAGTGGACATTAATGAAGAAGCAATGAAGAAATATGCTCCAGAAGGAGTGCCATTTTTTGAGTAAGAATTGATAAAACCAGATTTGTGAAGTTAATATATAAATATACTCTTTGGGCGGCAGCCATATTGGCCGTAGCTGCAGCCTATTTTTATTTTACCGGCCAGTATGCCATTTTTGGGCCTGTGCTTACCTCCTTTTTCCTTGCCTTATCATTTGGGTTCAGGGGGCATCATACCACAAAGGGCTTTTCGTTTGCCATGCTCATTTTTGCAGGCGTAACCTTGGCCATGAGCTATCCCAAGCTATTTACAAATTGGGGAAGTTTTGAGCTGAAAGACTTGATTGTGCCCCTTTTGCAGATTATCATGTTTGGCATGGGGACCACAATGAGCCTCAAGGATTTTGGAGAAGTGGTAAAAAGCCCAAGAGCTGTTTTTATAGGATTGGTTTGTCAATTCACCATAATGCCTTTAGTGGGGGCAAGCTTGGTGTTCTTGTTCAAATTTCCACCAGAGATAGCGGCAGGTGTTATTTTAATTGGTTCATCACCCAGCGGACTGGCCTCAAATGTTATGGCGTATATCGGGAAAGCCAATCTGGCACTATCGGTAACGTTGACCACAGTGGCCACGCTATTAGCACCTTTTGTGACACCTATTCTAATGAAAACATTCGGCGGTCAATTAATCCCCATAGACTTATGGGGAATGATGTGGAGTATTATCAAAATCACTATTTTACCTATTGCAGGCGGACTAATTTTCAACAAACTTTTTCACGGAAAAACGGAATGGCTCGATAAAGCCATGCCATTGGTTTCCATGGGTGGAATTGCTTTGATCATCACTGTGATCACAGCAGCAGGTCGTGACAACCTGTTAACGATGGGATTTGTGCTCATCTTGGTGGGGCTTATTCATAACATCTCCGGGTACTTTTTTGGGTATTGGGGATGTAAGCTCTTTAGACTCGATGAACGTTCGTGCAGAACCATCGCTTTTGAGGTGGGTATGCAGAATGCTGGATTAGCTTCAGGGCTTGCCAATGAAATGGGCAAGGTGGCCACCGTAGGATTGGCACCAGCCGTTTTTGGTCCTATGATGAACATCACAGGGTCTATATTGGCATCCCATTGGCACAAAAATTCTCCCAAAGATGAGAAGAAAGCAACCATGAAAACCGCAAAAGAATAAAAATAGTTGTTTGAGTTAGTTTAGTTATCCAGTGAAGAACGTACTACATTTGAAGTACGTTCTTCTTTTTTGTCCACTTAATTTTTCTAGTGGCTTATAGAATCGATTTAAAAACAATAAAATAGTAAAACATGAAGAAAGTAGTGACCTTCGGTGAGATCATGCTACGCTTGGCGCCTCCCGGATTTTTGAGGTTTTCACAGGCGAACAGCTTTGATGTGGTGTACGGGGGAGGGGAATCCAATGTTGCGGTGTCCCTTGCAAATTATGGGATTCCGGTTGACTTTGTCACCCGGCTTCCCAAAAACGATATCGGGGAGTGCGCCCTTATGGAAATGCGCAAGCGAAACGTGGGGACGAACCAAATCATATTCGGTGGAGACCGTCTGGGCATCTATTTTTTGGAGACCGGTGCGGTGAGCCGTGGAAGCAAGGTGGTCTATGACCGGGCCCATTCGGCCATGGCAGAGATCGGTCCTGGGATGGTGGACTGGAAAAAAGTGTTCGATGGGGCACAATGGTTCCATTGGACGGGTATCACGCCAGCCATCTCACAAGGTGCCGCGGATGCCTGTATTGAGGCCGTCAAGGTGGCACGGGAGATGGGGGTCACCATTTCTACGGACCTGAACTATCGCGCCAAGCTTTGGCAATACGGTGGTGACCGAGAGGCCATTATGACGGAGCTCACTTCATACTGCGACATCATCTTGGGCAATGAGGAAGATGCTGAAAAGCACTTCGGAATAAAGCCGGAGGGTCTTGACATCACCACTCAGGGCGAGCATGTAAAGGCGGAGGCGTTCCTGTCGGTCTGCAAGCAGATGATGAAAAAATTCCCCAATGCCAAAAAAGTTATCACCACACTTAGGGGCTCGCTATCGGCCTCACACAATACATGGGCCGGAGTACTTTATGATGGAGAGGAACTGTTCAAATCAAGGGAATACCAGATCACACACATCGTGGACCGTGTGGGCGGAGGGGACTCCTTTATGGGGGGATTGATCTATGGATTGATCGCTTGGCCGGACAACGACCAGAAAGCGCTCGATTTTGCAGTGGCCGCTTCCTGTTTGAAACACACCATAGTTGGCGATGCCAACTTGGTTACGGTCTCCGAAGTGGAAAAATTGATGGGAGGCGACGCCTCTGGAAGGGTATCACGATAAAAAAAAGTAAAATGGCAAGATATACACGGATAGAAGTAATAAACACAATGATCGGGACAGGCATGGTCCCTTTGTTCTACCATCCCGATGTGGAACTAGGAAAAAAGGTGCTCAAAGCCTGCTATGATGGGGGTGCCCGACTCATGGAGTTCACCTCACGGGGTGACTTTGCTTATGAGGTGTTCGCTGAACTCAACAAATATGCCCTAAAGGAACTTCCCGGGATGATGATGGGTGTGGGCTCGGTGACCGATGCGGCAGCGGCTTCACTCTACATACAATTGGGCGCCAATTTTGTGGTCACTGCCTCGCTTAAGGAAGATGTGGCCCTAGTCTGCAATCGGAGGAAGATACCCTACAGCCCAGGCTGTGGTTCTTTAACGGAAATCAATCGGGCAGAGGAGCTCGGCGTAGAGATTGTGAAACTGTTCCCCGGTTCAGTTTACGGGCCAGAGTTTGTGAAGGCAATAAAAGGCCCTCAGCCTTGGACGAGCATCATGCCAACTGGCGGTGTGAGCACCGAGGAGGACAATCTAAAAGACTGGTTCGGCGCTGGAGTGTCTTGTGTGGGATTGGGTTCACAGCTGATCGGTAAGGAAGTCCTCAAAAATGGAGACTTTATGGGATTGGAGCAAAATGTGAAGGAAACGTTGGCTTTAATCGCCAAAATCAGAACTACGTAGTGGGGTTTCAAAACCCTTTGTCAATCTGAGCAAACATTGATTCTTGGCGGAAGTAGTATTTTTCATTTTGTGAAAGCATGTTTTCATGTTAAATTTCAGGATGAGAAACATATTTTTTTGCGCCCTACTTTTTTTGATACTTGGTGGATGTCAGTCATCTGAGAAATTGATGGGTACCGTTTTGGTTACTCATGTGAATGTGGTTGATGTGGAAAGCGGGAAGGTGATTCCCGACCAAAATGTGCTAATTCAAGATGACACCATTTTGGATATTCGCAGCGCTGATGGAAACGTCAACTACTCGGCAAATAGGGTAATTCAAGCGGAGGGTAAGTTCATTATTCCGGGGCTATGGGACATGCATGCCCACCCGGATGACCCCGAAGTCTGGCGAATGCATCCGAAGCAGGAAGAAAAGGACCGGCTAATGCCCTTGTTTGTGGTCAACGGTGTCACCGGCATCCGTGATATGGGTGGGGACATTAAGTTGGTGCAACGGTGGCGGAAACTTTATGAAGATGGAGCGTTATTGGCTCCAAAGATTTTTGCGGCAGGACCTTTGTTGGATGGCCCTAATCCCATGTGGGACGGTTCTGTTGGCATCAATTCTCCCGAATACGCAAAACAAGTGGTGGATTCCTTGATTGCGGAAGGGATCGATTTTCTAAAGATTTATTCCTTGCTGCCTAGAGAAACTTATTTGGCGGTAAGCTCGTATGCCAATGAAATTGGTTTTCCGTTTGTGGGCCATGTGCCTTATACCGTACCACCTTCTGAAGCTGCCGAAACCGGAATGAAAAGTCAGGAACACCTATTGGAAATCCTGAAAGAATGCGCAGATACACCTTCGCAGGAATTCATGCAGTCACTCGAAGCTGTGGATGATAGAATTGGACGCTCCAATCAATTGAATGATTTCAGGTTGAACACCTTTAAAACTTCAAAAGCAGACTCACTTTACGGAATTTTTAAAAAGTATAACATCTGGCATTGCCCCACCTTGAGTATGTGGTACAAAAATGCGTGGTATGAAGAGGAGCTTTCAAAAGATAGTGATTTGGTGGACTATTTACCTCCGTACTTGAGAGCCTATTGGACCCCGGAACATAATGACCATCTTCAGAATAGGGACAGGGCGGATTATATTGATATCAAAAAGCGCTTGTACCGGTTGTATTTGGAGATGGTGAAAGCCATGAACGAGAAAGAGGTACTTTTTTTAGCAGGCACCGATGTGGGGGCCAATCCATTGTGCCATCCCGGGGTAGGAGTCCACAATGAATTGGAGGCTTTTACCCATGCTGGGCTATCTCCTGCAGAGGCCTTGAAGACCGCTACGCTTAATCCTGCCTTATTTTTTGATATTCAAGAAAAGTATGGTACAGTTTCCATGGGTAAAATGGCGGATTTGGTTTTGCTCAATGAAAACCCTTTGGAAGACATTAATAATGTTAGGGAAATCAATCTAGTGATCAGGGATGGACAGGTAATTGATGCAACGGAAATCGGGAACATTAAAAATTCCATTAAAATGGAGAATGCCTATCCTTGGAAAGGATAGTTACTTTAATCTTCAAACCTGTCCAATTTTAAAATATTTTAAAGGCAATACCGTTTTTTGTTGAAAGAAAAAGATTACATTTTATTTATAGGTGATTTTCTTTCAATCTTTTTACAATAAAAAATCACAAAAGATGTTTGATTTAAGTGGCAAAAAGACGTTTCCTTTTTTGAATTTAACATATCTTTAAAGGAAGCAATTTGCTTAGAAACCATATCAACTAGATTTTATTATGTACAAGGAAATTTATTTGGTCGATGATGAGGACCTTGTAAACACTGTGAATGCAATCCATTTCCGAAGAATCGGGATGGAAGACAAACTCAAAAGCTTTACAAACCCCGAATTGGCTCTTGATGATCTTAGGTTTAGGGACAACCCTAACGTAAAAACATTGATTCTTCTCGATATTAATATGCCAGAAATGAGCGGATTTGAATTCTTGGAATTCATGCTTCTCGAAGATTTCCCAGAAACCAATGAAGTGCTACTGGTCACCTCTTCAGAGTCTGATGAGGATCGGGAAGAAGCCAAAAAATATGGTAAATACGTTAAAGAATTTATTACAAAGCCCTTGAAAATAGAGCATTTGGAGGATTACCTACAAGGTTCCTACAGCTAGTTTTTCAAACGGCCTCCCTGCAAATTCTGTACAAGATATCGTTTGGGTCAAAAATTCGTTGGCCCAAATTTAGTTTGTAAAAGAAATGTGTTCAAATTTGTGTTTTTGTACCAACTATGCGATGCAAATGGCGGAATTGGGCAGGAACTCGGCATTGAGGATTGATTCCCCCCTTTGCAATACACGCTATAATGGATTTTTAAAATTATATCGGTGAAAAAGGAACAAATTCGTATTCAGAATAAAGTTGAAATTGTTGAAGATAGGGGAGATGTGGTTTGGACCATGGACAACGACTTTCGTCTGTCCGCCTACAACCGCTCTTTCGTAGATCGATTTCAATCAGAATTTGGACATGCCCCCTCAAAAGGTATGGATTTACGACCCGTTTATGAACATGGTGTTTTTTTTGAATCCTGCGAGAAGGGTTGTACCAAGGCGTTGAATAGGTATGCCACCACGGCAAAGCATACCATGATAGAAGAGGGGGCCACCCATGTGCATGAGTTTTCTTTTCAACCTTACGTGGACACTTCAGGAAATGTTTTGGGATGTTGTATCTGGCAGAAGGATGTGACCCAAGAGGTTGAAAATGTAAAACGACTCAAAGAAAGCGAAACGAAATATCGGGAAGCCCAAGAAATAACCAATGTTGGTCATTGGAATTGGGACATGTTGAAAAACGAAATAAGTTGGTCCGATCAACTTTTTGGCATATTTGGACAAGTCCCTGGCAAATTTGAAGCAACCTATGAAGCCCTGATGGAAATTATACATCCTGAGGACAGGCAGATTTTCAATGAAGACGTGGAGCAGAGTATTGAGAACGAAGTGATGCACGACATTGTGCATAGAATTGTAATCAATGGTGGTGAGGTTCGCTATGTTCATCAAAAAGGCAAAGCCTATTATGATGAGGATAGAAAACCCTATCGCATGTCGGGTACCACGCAAGATGTAACCAAAGATGTTTTGATCAACCAACAGATTGTTCAGCAGAACAATGAACTTCAAAATTTTGTTCGAATCATTTCCCATAACCTTAGAGGGCCTATTTCAAATCTACTTATGCTCTCCAAAATATATGAGTGGGGCAAGGACGAGATGAATGATGACATTGTAAAGAAAATGGAGAGCACAACGGAGGCGTTGGACCAGACCATTAAAGACCTCAATTTGTCCTTATCCATGAAGAATACGGACAAAGAAAGGTTTAGGGAAGTGCGTTTGGCTGAAGTAATGAAAGATGTAGATGTATTACTTTCCGAAGAAATGGCCCAGACCCATGCGGTTATCCGGACAGATTTCTCCCAGGAGGATTCAATTTTGGGGATTAAAAGCTATTTTGTGAACATTCTGTACAATCTCATCATGAACGCCATAAAATATCAGCAGGAAGATTTGTCACCCTTAATTACCATTTTCACCCAAAAAATGGAAAATGCCACCATGTTGAGTGTTACAGATAATGGTATAGGCATTGAACTGACCCCGGAAAGGGAAAGAAAGATATTTGATATGTATGGAAGGCTCAGTGGCACAACTGAAGGTAAAGGCCTTGGTCTTTATTTGGTGAAGACACAGGTTGAAGCCATGGAAGGGAAAATCAGTGTGCAGAGTACAAAAGGGGAAGGAACTACCTTCACCTTGCATTTTCCTAAGCAAAATTAGGACCTACCGAAGGGCAAATGGTCCAAATCCACATTGCCACCTGAGATAATGATTCCTGTTTTTTTGCCAACAAATTGATTTTTCTCTTTTAACACAGCGGCAAAAGCAACCGCACTTGAAGGTTCACAAACAATCTTCAACCGTTCCCACAGCAAACGCATGGCCGCAACAATTTCCGCTTCGGTTACTCGAATGATTTTTTGAACATGTTGTTGAATAATAGGGAAATTTCGGTCACCCAATTGGGTTTTAAGACCGTCTGCAATGGTTTGCGTGGTCTTATTGGTCTCAATTTTGCCACTTATTAGCGACCGATAGGCATCGTCCACTTCCGAAGGCTCTCCGCCAATGGTTGCACAGGAATTCCCAAAATAATGGGCGGCAAGAGCGGTTCCCGCAATCAATCCACCACCACCCACCGGTGTTACTACAAAATCCAAGTCTGGATAGGATTCCAATAACTCCATACAAGCCGTGCCTTGTCCAAGAATTACAGCGTCATCATTGGAAGGATGGATGAACGTTGCCCCATAGCTGTCCACTATGTGTTTTGATTCTCGCTCTCGGGCTTCCAAGGTGGGCTCACATTCTATGACTTTGCCTCCATAACCCTTCACGGCATTTTTCTTTACTTGAGGCGCAGAACTGGGCATAACGATGTACGCTTTTACGCCAAGACTTTGGGCGGCCAAGGATAGGGCTTGGGCAAAATTTCCGGAGGAATGGGTCACTACACCGTTTTGCTTTTGCGCTTCGGAAAGTTGCATAATGGCATTGGCGGCCCCACGCATTTTAAAAGCGCCCATCCGCTGAAAATTTTCGCACTTAAAAAAGACAGAACCCCCGACCATGTCGTCCAGCAGACGAGAGGTTAAAATGGGGGTATTGTGGATAAAGGGTTTTATCCGATTTTGACAATCAATGAGTTGTTGTTTGTCCATGTGGTATCCGCATCCTTATTTCAAGAGCATAAAGATAGGAACCTTGGCTCTAATTATCATGAATGGTATGCCTGTTCATGCACTTCATCTTCTTCGCTGGGAGAAACACCTTCCATACCTAATTCTGGAATCACAAAAAGAGGTATTTGGGTATGGAATGCTGTTCTTTTCACAATAGGCTCGCGGGTCATTTTTTCCATATAGCTGTGTTGATAATTCAACAAGGCCAACAGATGAATGTCAAGTTCCTCCGAGAAGATTTCCAATGTTTGTGAAACCGAATTCATTTCAGAAACCGTATGTACAAAATGTTCAACACCTTTAAAATATCGACGTAGCATATTAAGGTTGAACTGTTGCAGTTCGGTCAATGCCTTAATGCCATATTGCACGTGTACAATACGTATGGTTGAATTGAACATTTTGGCCATTTCTATCAATGGCATCAATTCTGAGGTGGTATAAAATCGGTTAAAATCTGTGGCAAATGCAATCTCTGTTGGTGTTATAAATTCATAGTGATGCGGAATCGCCAGGATGGGACACTTTTTGGTGTTCTTTATAATCCGTACCGTGTTGCTACCCATAAAGACTTCGTCTATGCCCGAAGCACCTTTGGTTCCGGTAACCACTAAATGGATGCCCAAGGAATCAACAAGGTCTTTTACTTCTTCAACCAGCAGATTAAAAGAAGATATGGTCTCAAAGCTATGGTTTGGATTTCCATACTTGCTTTTTATTCGGTCCACGGTTTTCTTTAGACCTCTTTCTGAGGAATCTCTAACCGCGTCAACAATCCGTTCACCGTCAATCATTTTGGCCATGAACCTACTGCTGGGAATCACAGGGGTGTACGTGTTGAGCAGATAAAACGTACAACGTTTATTGCGAAACAATTGCATGGCGTAGTCAATCGCATTCCATGCATTTTCCGAGAAATCTGTAGGTATTAGAATCTTTTGCATCGGACTAAGATTAAGATGCAATAAAATTACCGCTATGGTTAAGGGGATTCTATGACAATTATCAGCTTTTGAAAATAGGGCTTTTAAAAGCCTTCAACAAGTTCCATAAGCTTGCGCTCATCCTTGATTCCTATCCTTTTGCCAGAAGTGCGGATAAGACCTTTTTTCTTGAATTCGGAAATGATTCTGATGGCGGACTCCGTAGCGGTACCTACCACATTGGAAATGTCTTCGCGTGAAAGTGTGAGGGCAAGGTATCCTTCCTCATCTTCCCCAAAATTGTTTTTTAGGTATAGGAAGGCCTCGGCAATCCGCTGCTTTACGGTTTTTTGGGAAATATTCACAATAACATCATCAGCTTCCTTAAGATCGTGGGCCATGTGGCGTAGAACCTCTAAAGTAAAGTTGGGATTGGATTGCAATGTGTGGGTAATGCTCTCCTTTGGGATGAAACAGACCTCCATATCACTAACAGCAATGGCGGAAAGATTGGTGACTTCTTCCGAAATTACGGAGCGTTGCCCCATCACCTCACCTTTGGTGGCCAGTTTTACAATCTGGTCCTTACCGTTGGCACTCAGCTTGGAAAGTTTAGAAACACCGTTCCGAACACAATACACCCCATTAAGTTTATCACCTTCCTCAAAAAGTGGTTGCCCTTTTTTTATGGTTTTGGTGGTTTTGGAATCAGAGACCTTTTTCAACTCCTCCTTGCTCATGGCCCGTAAAGAATTGAATTGCCTAATAATACAATTTTCACATCTGCTTTCCATAACTGATTAGTTTACCTGATAGCACAAAATTAATGGATACCTGCCTGTAATTTACTGATAAATATCATATTTTTAAGAGGAAGAGTAGTACAAATTTGCATCAGGTAAAGCAAATGTAAATGACAAACACGACCTGTTATCATTGTGGAGATGAATGCGGAAGGCATGGGGTGCAGTTTGACGATAAGGATTTTTGTTGCAATGGTTGCAAGACCGTTTATGAAATTTTTACGTCTAACGGTCTCTCAACGTATTATGATATAGAGGCCAAAGCAGGGAACTCACCTAAAGAAGTCCGTAGTAAATATGATTTTCTGGACAATCAGGAAATTGTGGAGCAGTTGGTGGAGTTCAATGAAGAAGGAATGCAAGTTGTTAGTCTGAGCATCCCATCCATACACTGCAGTTCGTGTATTTGGGTGTTGGAAAACCTGAACCGATTGCATCCATCTATCACCGCATCGCAGGTTGATTTTCCAAAGAAGACCATTCGTGCTACGTATAAAACTGATGGTTTTTCTTTGAAAGCCTTGGTGTTGTTGCTGGGAAGTATTGGTTACGAGCCCAATATCTCTTTGGAAAGTTATACCAAGAAGGAAAACGAGGTGGACCGTTCCTTAATTTATAAATTGGGTGTGGCCGGTTTTGCTTTTGGCAATGTCATGTTACTTTCCTTTCCCGAATATTTTGAGGTTCAGGAATTTTGGCTCGACCAGTATAAATGGGTTTTCCGTTGGTTGATGTTCGCCTTTTCCCTGCCCGTGGTGTTTTATGCGGCCCAAGATTATTTTACATCGGCCTATAAAGGATTACGGTCCAAATTATTGAATATTGATGTGCCCATTGCTTTGGGAGTGCTCACACTTTTTGTGCGAAGTACCATTGATATTATCTTCGATTTAGGCTCCGGATTTTTTGATAGCCTTACCGGCTTGGTGTTTTTCCTGTTATTGGGGAAATTCTTTCAGCAAAAGACCTATGCATACCTCTCTTTTGAACGGGATTACAAATCCTATTTTCCTATTGCGGTCACCAGACTTAACAAGGATGGAAAAGAAGAGAACATTCAGATATACAAAATTGAAACTGGGGATAGAATTCTAATTCGAAGCCAAGAGATCATTCCTGTGGATTGCGTGTTGATCAAAGGCACCGCCGAAGTGGATTACAGCTTTGTCACTGGGGAGTCCCAAGCCATTTTTAAGGAATCGGGCGATAAACTTTTTGCAGGCGGCAAACAATTGTCAGGAGTTTTGGAGGTTGAGGTTTTAAAGTCCGTATCCCAAAGTTATTTGACCCAATTATGGGGCAATTCCGTTTTCTCAAAAGATAAGGCCAGCCAGTTCCAAACGATAACCGACAGCATTGGAAAACGCTTTACAATTGCTGTGTTGAGTATAGCCCTTTTGGCGACGACCTTCTGGCTTTTTTATGATTCCCGTTTGGCCCTGAATGTCTTTACGGCCGTTTTGATCATTGCCTGCCCATGTGCTATTGCGCTTGCAGCTCCATTTACCTTGGGAAATATGCTACGCATTTTTGGAAAGCACAAATTCTATCTCAAAAACACCAATGCTCTGGAGCGATTGTCTAAAATCGATACCGCCATTTTTGATAAAACGGGAACCTTGACCACAAATCAAAAGGATGCTATTTTTTATGAAGGCATGGAATTGAGCGAAGCTGAAACGGCCCTTTTGAAAACAACGCTTCGCGCTTCAAACCATCCGTTGAGTCGCTCACTTTATGATATTTTAAAATCCAATGCCATCATGACCTTGGATGAATTCCAGGAGCATACCGGTAAAGGTATTGAAGGAAGGGCCAACGAGCATTCCATTAAAGTGGGTTCAGCCGCCTACGTGGGTGGGGAAACATCCAGTTCAGTAGCCAACACGGAAGTATATGTGAGTTCGGACGAGGATGTGAAGGGACGTTTCGTATTCAAGAACAAATATCGGGAAGGGGTAAAAGAGGTGTTTGAGCATTTGGGTAGTCAAATGGAATTGGGCATCCTTTCTGGGGATAATGATGGGGAAAGAGCACAGTTACAGGACATTCTTCCAGCCAAGACCGAGATGCTCTTCAACCAAAAGCCAGAGAACAAGTTGGAATACATAAAGGAGTTGCAACAAAGCCACAAGGTATTAATGGTGGGTGACGGATTGAACGATGCCGGAGCCTTGGCACAGAGTGATGTAGGAGTGGCCGTTTCGGAAAACGTAAATGTGTTTTCCCCAGCCTGCGACGGCATTTTGGATGCCTCCAACTTTACCAAATTGCCCATCTTTCTGGAACTGTCCAAAAAGTCCATGAAGGTCATAAAAATGAGTTTCCTTTTTTCATTGTGCTATAACCTCGTCGGACTCTATTTTGCTGTCACTGGTCAGTTGCAGCCCGTGATAGCGGCCATTTTAATGCCGTTGAGTTCCATTAGTATTGTAGTGTTTACAACACTTTGCACAAATTATTTAGGGAAACGATTAAAATAATTAGAAAGCTGATATATGTCATTTTTTTCGCAAGATCACCACAGTAGTTTTACCCCGAAATTCAAACAGGTATGAGTGTTATTTATGTGTTGTTGGCCATAAGTATTTCCGTGGCCGTCGTCTTTTTTGCTGTCTTTGTCCTTTCGGTCAAAAGCGGGCAGTACGATGACACCTATACCCCTTCGGTTCGAATGCTTTTTGATGATGAATTGGTAGATAAAACCGATGCATCGGAAAAGCGTGATAAAAAAATCAAACAAACAAAAAGTACAAACCAATAAATATGGAAATTCAGCAGTTCCGCTACGATAACAAAATCGTGCAAAAGTTCTTATACGCCACCATACTCTGGGGCGTGGTAGGTATGTCGGTTGGCCTTTTGTTGGCCTTTATGTTTTTATTCCCCAATGTTACGGATGGCATTTCATGGTTGAGTTTTGGTCGCTTGCGTCCACTGCACACCAATGCGGTCATCTTTGCCTTTGTGGGCAATGCTATTTTTGCAGGGGTGTATTATTCCCTTCAGCGATTGCTCAAAGCAAGGATGTTCAGCGACGTGCTCAGTAACATCAATTTCTGGGGATGGCAGTTGATCATTGTGGCTGCGGCCCTGACCTTGCCGTTGGGGTACACCACATCCAAAGAGTACGCCGAATTGGAGTGGCCCATAGATTTAGCCATAGCCGTAGTTTGGGTGGTCTTTGGTTGGAACATGATCGGAACTATCTTAAAACGTAGGCAGCGACACCTGTACGTGGCCATTTGGTTCTATCTGGCCACTTTTGTTACCGTAGCGGTGCTGCATATTTTCAACAGTTTGGAGTTGCCAGTGTCCGCGTTAAAAAGTTATTCGGTCTACGCCGGTGTTCAAGATGCCTTGGTGCAATGGTGGTACGGTCACAATGCCGTGGCCTTCTTCTTGACCACGCCTTTCTTGGGATTGATGTATTACTTCGTTCCCAAAGCGGCCAATAGACCTATTTATTCCTATCGATTGTCCATTGTCCACTTCTGGTCGTTGATTTTCATATATATCTGGGCAGGACCTCACCATTTATTGTACTCTGCGTTGCCTGATTGGGCACAGAACCTCGGTGTGGTTTTCTCCGTGATGTTGATTGCACCTTCTTGGGGTGGTATGATCAATGGACTATTGACGCTGAGAGGTGTTTGGGACAAAGTGCGAAGCGATGCAACCCTTAAGTTTATGGTGGTTGCCATCACCGGTTATGGTATGGCCACGTTTGAAGGCCCCATGCTTTCCTTGAAAAATGTAAACGCCATTGCTCACTTTAGTGACTGGATCATTGCCCACGTACACGTTGGTGCCTTGGCCTGGAACGGTTTCCTCACCTTTGGTATGATCTATTGGTTGGTGCCGCGAATGTTTAAGACCAATCTGCACTCAAAAGGATTGGCCAACTTCCATTTTTGGATTGGAACGCTGGGAATCGTTCTATACGCACTTCCTATGTACGTTGCGGGATTCACCCAAGCGTTGATGTGGAAAGAATTCAACCCAGATGGAACCTTGGTATATGGTAACTTCTTGGAAACAGTGACACAAATCATCCCCATGTATTGGATGCGGGCCATTGGAGGTAGCTTGTACATCTTGGGTATGTTCGTGCTCCTTTACAATATTGTGATGACCATTCGCTCTGGAAGCAAAGTGGAAGATGAATTGGCAGAAGCACCCGCTTTGGCGCGTGTAGCCAAAAGACGTGTAGCTGGTGAGACCTTCCATAACTGGTTGGAAAGAAAACCGGTACAATTGACCATTCTGGCCACTATTGCCATCCTTATTGGAGGTATTGTTCAGATTGTTCCAACTATTTTGATAAAATCAAACATACCCACAATTTCAAGTGTAAAACCATACACTCCTTTGGAATTGGAAGGAAGGGATCTCTATATCCGGGAAGGATGCGTGAGCTGTCACTCCCAAATGATCAGACCGTTCCGAAGTGAAGTGGAGCGTTACGGAGAATACGCGAAAGCGGGCGAATTTGTGTACGATCACCCATTCCTTTGGGGTAGCAAACGTACTGGGCCCGATTTGCTTCGGGTTGGAGGCAAGTATTCAGACAACTGGCACCTGAACCACATGTACGATCCACAAAGTACTTCGGCAGGTTCCATTATGCCAGCCTATCAGTGGTTAGTTCGAAATGAGCATGACAGAAGTGGGGTTCAGGCAAAAATGGAAACCATGGTCAAGCTTGGTGTGCCTTATACCGATGACGATATAGCCAATGCACCACAATCCATGGCGGAACAAGCCAAAACAATTGAGGAGAATTTGTATGCCGACCCTGAGTTCGTCAAAACCTATGAAGCCGACAAGAAGTATGCAGAAGAAAACGGACTTGATTTTGTGGAAATGCGAGATCGTGAGATTGTGTCATTGATTGCCTACCTGCAACGATTGGGTACGGATATTAAGATTAAGGAAGCAGAATAGCTGTTATTGGAATAGAAAAAAATATGAATCACGGCGCAAGAATCAAGACATCAATAGATAAAGACCTTCATATGTCTGGTGTCTTGAATCTTGCCTCTAAAATCTAACATAACCATGTTGAAATTTGTAAAGAACTATATGGAGACGATTGATGGGGTGGCCAACTACCCTATGATTTCCTTAATGATATTCTTTGTCTTCTTTGTGCTCTTATTTTGGTGGGTATTTACCGCTTCCAAAGAGCATGTAAAAGAAATGGGAGAACTGCCATTGGATTTGGATAACAACGATCAACACAACAAACTATAATATTATGAGCACAAAAACACCCTGGTGGATACGCGTACCCGTACTGTTTTTCCTAATCTTCGGATTAATGGAATACTTTATCGACTCCGGTGATAAACCGGCCATCATAGAATATCCCATCACCCAGTTTTTCTTACTATTGGTGTTGATGATACTCATTGCCATAGAGCTTATTTTGGGTTCCATTGAGAACATCATGTTCCAGACCCTCACGGAAGAAGGTAAGGAGCGCTACTTGGAGGCCAAGAACAAGAAGTTCGAATGGACTTGGGCCAAAAACTTGATGAAAAAGTTGACCCGCACCAAATCCATTGAAAGGGAACAAGAGATAATCCTAGATCACAATTACGATGGCATTCGGGAATTGGATAATGTATTACCGCCATGGTGGGTGTACCTTTTCTATGCCACCATTGTATTCGGAGTGGTCTATTTGATTCGCTTCCATGTTATAGGCGAATACGACCAAGCGTTGGAGTACGAACAAGAAGTAGCAGCAGCGCAAGCGGCCATTCAGGAGTACAAAAAAACAGCTAAGGATTTGGTGGATGCCAGTACCGTTGAATATTTGTCAGATCCTGCCGATTTAAGTGCAGGAGAGAAAATTTTTCAAACTAACTGCGTGGTTTGTCACACTGCTGATGGAGGTGGAGGTATCGGCCCGAACTTAACCGACCAATACTGGATTTTGGGTGGGGGCATCAAGAATGTCTTCAATACCATTTCCGAAGGAGGTCGTGATGGTAAAGGTATGATCGCATGGAAGCAAAGCTTTAAACCTGCCGAAATTGCGCAGGTGGCCAGTTATGTGATTTCCTTGGGAGGAACCACACCAGCCAATCCAAAGGCGCCAGAGGGAGATATTTGGGTGGATCCCAACGCTCCAGCCGAGCCTGCAGGAACCGAATCGGAAACCCCAGCCACAGAACAGGTTTCAGATTCAACAGATGTAGCCATGGATTAACCCGATAAGGGTCGTCTATGGTGGATTATGAATCGATAAATTGCAAATTCGATGGAAGAGAATTTTAGGGATTCCATAGGCACAATCACAGAAGAAGGAAAACGAAATTGGATTTTTCCAAAGAAGCCCAGTGGTAGATATTACGATTATCGCAAGTATGTCAGCTACGCTCTGTTGCTCTTTTTGGTCGCTGCTCCTTTTGTAAAGATCAATGGGCACCAATTTTTGATGTTCAATGTGCTAGAACGCCGTTTCAACATCTTTGGACTTCCGTTTTGGCCCCAAGATTTTCACCTCGTGGTCATTTCTATGATCATAGGGGTCATTTTTATTGCATTGTTTACCGTGGCCTATGGTCGCATATTTTGTGGATGGATATGTCCACAGACCATTTTTTTGGAAATGGTCTTCCGTAGGATAGAATATTGGATTGATGGTGATCGTGGAGCCCAGATGCGGTTGAAAAAGGCACCTTGGAAGGGTGAAAAAATCCGGAAAAGGGTAACCAAATGGATCATCTTTTTCATCATCTCCTTTTTGATAGCCAATGTGTTCTTGGCCTATTTGATTGGGAGTGACAAGCTGATTCAATACATAACTGATGGACCCATGGCCCATTTGGGAACCATGGTGCCCCTACTGATTTTCACGGCGGTGTTCTATTTCATCTTTGCCTGGTTCAGGGAACAGGTCTGTATTATTGCCTGTCCGTATGGGAGACTGCAAGGGGTGCTGTTGGATGAAAAATCCATCGTAGTGGCCTATGACCACAAACGGGGAGAAGCTGAAAATGGCCGAAAAAAGTTCAGGAAAAATGAAGACAGGGAAGCCTTGGGACATGGAGACTGCATCGATTGTTTCCAATGTGTGAATGTCTGCCCTACGGGAATAGACATCCGGAACGGAACCCAATTGGAATGTGTAAACTGCACGGCTTGTATTGATGAGTGCGACCACATCATGGACAGTATCGATAAACCCCGAGGGTTGATTCGCTATGCAAGTGAGGCAGAGATCACCAAAAAGGAAAAGTTCAAGTTCACACCCAGAATGAAGGGGTATACCGCAGTCTTGGTGGTGCTAACAGGTATTTTGATTGGAATGTTGTTCTTGAGAAATGAAGTGGAGGCCAATATTTTACGATTGCCAGGGCAGTTGTATGAACGTAAGGAGAATAACATCATCAGTAATGTATACACCTATAAATTGGTGAACAAGACAACCAAAGATATCGAGAATGTGTCCTTTAAGCTGATGTCACATAATGGCGAAATTAAAATGGTTTCCCAGGATCAATTTACCGTCCCTGCTGAAGAACTGGCCGAAGGCACCTTGTTCATAGAGATTAACAGTTCGGCTTTGACAGGGGACAAGGATGAATTGAAAATTGGGGTGTACAGTGGTGACAAGCTTATTGAAACCACGGTAACGCAATTTTTAGCACCGAGAAGTTATAATTAAAAGGAATCAAGATGAAAATAAATTGGGGAACAGGAATCGTGTTGGCGTTTATAGGTTTCATCACCTTCATCCTATACTTTGTGTTTCGGATGAGTACTGATGATAGGGCCAACCATGATTTGGTGACTGAGGAGTATTACAAAAAGGAGTTGACGTATCAGCAAGATATTGATGCTTCCAAAACCGCAGACGAATTCAACGCAAACCTAAATGTGGAAAAATCCGAAGAAGGATTGACCATAGTTTTCCCTGAGCGTTTTGATCCCGCAAAAATTACAGGTATAGTGTCCCTTTATAGACCGTCCAACAAGCATTTGGATACTGACTTTCCCATAAGTTTGTCCAAAACACATTTGCTCATACCTGACAATCGCTTGGTGGGCGGTCGATGGGACATTACCGTAAAATGGCAGTATGAAGGTAAGACCTTTTTACACAAAGAAAAATTAGTATACTAGATCATGTTGACGTCCGCGTTGGTTCTGGGGTTATTGGGAAGCTTGCACTGCTTGGGCATGTGCGGCCCCATTGCTTTTATGCTGCCTCTGGATCATGGGAATACAGCTAAAAAGACAGGTCAACTTTTTATCTATCATGCAGGTCGATTATTGGCCTATGGTATCATTGGGGCACTGTTTGGCTTCTTGGGAAAAGGACTTTCCCTTTTTGGGATGCAGCAAAAGTTGTCCATTGCCATCGGTGTGATCATGATTGTTTTGGTTTTGATTCCTGCAAAGCATTTGAATGGACATCGATTTCTGAGACCCATTTATTCCCTTTTGGGAAAGGTGAAATCCAAATTGGGGGGAGAACTCAAAAAAAAGACCCCAGATGCCTTTTTGACGATTGGCTTCTTGAACGGATTTTTACCCTGCGGATTGGTATACATGGCTTTGTTGGGAGCGATTGCGCTGGGCTCTCCCTTGCAAGGAGGACTATACATGATGCTCTTTGGAATGGGCACCATTCCACTGATGTCATTGGCCGCCTTTTCCAAAGGAATGTTCAGTAATTCCATCAAATTTAAGATTCAGAAACTGATTCCCGTATTTGTGGTGCTCATTGGTATTTTGTTTATTGTACGTGGACTGGGATTGGGCATTCCCTATATGTCGCCCAAACCCATGCCTTCAAACTCGGTGACAGCCACCATTGAATGCCATCAACCTTAAATCTAATCTAAAATGAAAATAACATCAGCGGAAGAAGCGGTACAGATTGTAAAATCAGGAGACCGGGTCTTTTTCCAAGGCGCGGCCATGACACCCAATGAATTGATTGATGCCTTGTGCGACCGCCACAATGAACTAAAAGATGTGGAAATTATCTCCATTCATACCGAAGGAGATGCAAAATATACCAGAAAGCCTTATTGTGAGGCTTTCACCCTGAATTCATGCTTTGTAGGAGGCAATGTTCGTCCTTTTGTGAATACCTACATGGGTGATTATATTCCTGTTTTTTTGAGCGAGATACCTTGGTTGTTCGCTGATGAATATCTTCCCTTGGATGTGGCCTTTGTTCAAGTTTCACCGCCGGATAAACATGGCTATTGTTCTCTTGGGGTTTCTGTTGATGTGGCATTGCCTGCAGTACGGACAGCCAAAAAAATTGTTGCCCAAATCAACCCCAAAGTCCCAAGAACCCATGGTACCGGGATTGTCCATGTGGATGAAATTGTTTTTGCCATTGAGGTTGATAGACCCATCCACGAACATGAACCCACAGAGATTTCAGATGTGGAACACGAAATAGGCAGGCATGTGGCATCCTTGATAGAAGATGGTGCAACCCTGCAAATGGGAATCGGGAACATACCTAACGCAGTGCTATCCAATTTAAATAACCATAAAAATCTAGGGATTCATACCGAAATGTTCTCTGATGGGGTTTTGCCGTTGATTGAAAGCGGTGTTATAAACGGAAAGGAAAAGGCCGTTAAACGAGGTAAAATTGTGAGCTGTTTTGCCGTAGGCTCCCATAAACTCTACGATTTTATTGATGACAACCCCATATGTGATTTTAGGGATTCTGGGTATACCAATGATACGGCCAGAATCCGAAGAAACCCTAAAGCAACTGCAATCAACAGTGCCATTGAAATTGACCTCACCGGACAAGTTTGTGCCGATACTATTGGAGGGTACCAGTTTTCTGGAGTAGGAGGCCAAATGGACTTTATGCGCGGTGCTTCTCTTTCACCAGGGGGTAAACCCATCATTGCTATGTCGTCCACTACTAAAAAAGGACTTTCTAAAATAGTGCCCTTTTTAAAGCAAGGTGCTGGAGTTACAACCACACGTGCCCATATGCACTACGTAGCCACAGAATATGGTGTGGTAAATCTTTTCGGAAAAAACCTGCAACAACGGGCCAAAGCACTAATTTCATTAGCCCATCCTGATCATAGGGAGGCGTTGGAAAAAGAGGCTTATGATAGATTTCATGGATAGGTAATCGTAAAGAACGAAAAAGGGGAAGTAGTTAAACTACCTCCCCTTTTTTTGAATTGCACGAAACCAATCAAAAAAAATGCAACCCATCAAATTTTAAAGGTCATTACCGGTATATTGGAATGGTTGGCAATGTCCTCTCCTATACTTCCCATAAAGAAATGGGACAATCCTCTTCTGCCGTGTGTTGGTATTCCAATAATGTCGGCAGAGACTTTATCACAGTAATTGAGCACTCCTTTTTCAACGGTGTAATCGTTGTAGATTTCAACAGCTAGACCCAGTTTGGCATCATCCAAAAATTTGGAGATTTTGGTGAAGGCGTCATCGGTACTTAAAAATTCGTCCCCCGGAGTGTTGATATAGATCAACTGTAATTTGGCGCCGAGAAGTTCCGCCATTTCTGCAGCTTTTTTGAGCGCAGGAACGCTTTCTTCGGAAAAATCACAGGCAAAGACAAAGTTTTTGGGCTTAAAGCCATTCATTTCTCCTTTTATTACCAATACTGGCACGTCTGAAGTACGAACCACCCTTTCGGTGTTGGAGCCGATAAAGATTTCTTGAAGTCCATCGGTTCCATGGGAACCCATCACAACAAGGTCTGCTTTATGTTTTTCGGCAACTTCGTTCACTTCGCTGAACACCTTGTAATGTTTGATCACAGGAACAATATTGATGTCTTTCAGATACGGTTTGTCCAAAAAGTCGGCAAATCGTTTTTCACCGATTTTGATCAAATGCACCACTTGTTCTTGGGATACATAGCCAGACTCACTCATGATTGCGGGTGACAGTTCCAGCATGTGCAACACCAATAACTCGGCATTGTTTTCTTTGGCCAGGCCAGCTGCTACTTTTAGGGCGTTTTCAGATTGTTCTGAAAAATCTACCGGTACAATTATGCTTTTCATTTGTTTGTTTTTTTAGGTTAAACGGTCATGGAAAATATTCGGGTTTCTGGTTTCTTTCGATGTAGTTTCAAGTCAAAGGCCATGCTGATGTTCCGCACAAAAGGCCTTCCTTTTTCGGTTACCGAAATCGTATTCTTGCTTAGCTCCACCAATCCGTCAGATGCCATCTCTAAAAGATTTTCTATGATGCTTGCAAAATCAACGACTTCAGTTTCTTTTTCTTCCCAAGAAGTCTCAAATCGACACATTAGGTTGAGAATGTGCCTTCTTATGATTTCATCCTCTTGGTTAAGAATATGTCCCTTAAAAATAGGGATAACTCCGTGCGAAACCAAATGTTCATATTCTTCCAGACTTTTTACATTTTGGGCAAATCCATACCAGCTATCACTGATACTGGACACCCCCAAACCAATCATCAGTTGGGTCTTGGAGGAGGTGTAGCCCATAAAGTTTCGGTGTAGGGTTCCTTGAGTCAATGCAATGTGCAAATCGTCCGTGGGCAATGCAAAATGGTCCATGCCAACGTCTTTATATCCAAAATCGGTCAACATTTTTTTGCCCATTTCATACTGTGCCTTTTTCACTACGGAAGAAGGGAGGTCTGTTTCCTGATAACCCCGTTGCCCATTCCCTTTGAGCCATGGCACGTGGGCGTAGCTGTAAAAAGCTATGCGATCTGGCCGAAGGGCATTGGTCTTTTTAATGGTCTCTTCCACGTGGGAGCAATCCTGAAAGGGCAACCCATAGATAATATCATGGCCTACCGAGGTATAACCGATTTCCTTGGCCCATTCGGTCACGTTTTTTACGTTTTCAAACGGTTGGATTCGATTTATGGCACGCTGCACGGTCATGTTGTAATCTTGCACACCGAAACAGACCCTTCTGAACCCTACATCAAAAAGGGACTGTAGATGCGCTTTGGTCGTATTATTGGGATGTCCCTCAAAACTAAATTGGGCATCGTCTGCTTTTTTTCCGTGGATAAGAATCCCTTCAATCAACAATTTTAGGTGCTCTGGAGCAAAAAAGGTGGGGGTGCCACCGCCCAAATGAAGCTCTTTAATAATGGGCTTGGTGCCCAAGAGGTCCACATAGAGTTTCCATTCCTTCAATACGCTGTTGATGTAAGGAACTTCCAGTTCATGTCTTTTGGTGATGCGTTTGTGGCATCCACAAAAAGTGCACATGCTTTCACAAAAAGGCAAATGAATATACAAGCTTATCCCTTCTTTGGGATTTTCTTGAAAAGTCTTTAATACAGTCGATTTCCAGCGTTTGCCGGAAAAATCATCCAAATCCCAATACGGAACCGTTGGATAACTGGTGTACCGGGGACCCGGCACATTGTATTTCTGTACTAATTCACACATAACTCATACCATTAAATTATAAACCAAAATTAGGGGGAGGGCTCAGCATAAAACATGATAAATGTCAGTCTTAAGGAAATGGATACATGATAACTGTCATTTTTTTGGCCTAAGGAGCTTCGTAGCTTTAACATTCCTAACAAGTTCAATTTCCATAGTAATGGGAGAGCATATCATTGAAGGTAAGTTTGATGAGGAGGAACGCAAAGCGTTTGTTCAACATCTCATCGATGACATTCGGGCCCTTGAATTAATGATGATGGGGGGACTTATTGAGGACGATATCCAACGGATTGGTGCAGAGCAGGAAATGTGTCTCATCAACTGGGAGTACAGGCCGGCACCACTATCATTGGAAATCATCAGGGATATTGACGATTCTCATTTTACAACTGAGTTGGCGAGCTATAACCTCGAGATGAACCTCGACCCTGTAAAACTTGGGGAAAATTGCTTTGCAAAGGTCGAAAAGCAACTAACCGGACTTTTGGGCAAGGCAAAAACCTGTGCTGCCAAACATGATGCGAAGATTCTATTGACGGGCATACTACCCACCATCTCTAAGGATGAACTGGGGATGGATTTTATGACGCCCATTCCTCGATACTATAAAATAAATGACATTTTAAAGGCATGGCGAGGTGATGATTTTACGCTGAGAATAAAGGGTGTGGACGAATTATCGTTGCACCACGACTCTGTGCTTTTTGAAGCCTGTAACACCAGTTTTCAGCTCCATCTGCAGGTGTCGCCCGACGATTTCATAAAGAGTTACAACTGGGCCCAGGCCATAGCCGGACCTGTTTTGGGGGCTTCCTGCAATTCTCCCCTGTTGTTGGGAAAGGAACTTTGGAAGGAAACCCGTATTGCCCTTTTTCAACAAAGTCTGGACACCCGTAAATGGACCAACGCCGTGAAGGAACAAGTGGCCAGGGTTTTCTTTGGGGAGCGATGGCAAGAAGGGTCTGTGGTCCAAATTTTTAAGGAGGATGTTTCCACGCATCGCATTATTCTGACCAAGGCCATTGAGAAAAATTCGCTTCAGGTGTTGGAAGAAGGAACCATACCTAAACTTGAGGCCTTGAATCTTTTTAATGGTACGGTGTATCGGTGGAACAGGCCATGCTACGGAGTAGGTAATGGAAAGCCACATCTTCGGATTGAGAACAGGTATATTCCTTCGGGCCCATCTGTGATTGACCAAATGGCCAACTTTGCCTTTTGGGTGGGATTGATGGTGGGGCGGCCCAAAAAATTTGACAATATGCCCGCTATTATGGATTTTAGGGAGGCCAAACTCAATTTCATAAAATCGGCCATGAACGGAAGACAGACCGTTTTTACTTGGTTGGGAAGGCCAATCACCCTTAAAAAATTGGTGCTGGGCGAACTGCTTCCCATAGCCTATGATGGATTAAAAAAGGTAAATGTGGATGAAAAAGACATTCAAAATTTACTGGGAATTGTGGAGACGAGGGTTCGATTGGGCACTGGTGCGGAATGGCAAATTGGAAATTACAGGGAACTCAGAAAACAAATGAAACAAGATAGTGCGTTGGTGCAATTGACCAAGGCAATGTACACCAATCAAAGAACCAATAAACCGGTTAACGAGTGGCAATCGATCAAGGAAATTGCCAGAAAGCGGGAATCCTTTAAATGGGTGGGGCAGATCATGTCCACGAGACTTATGAAATTATATGAGGATGATTTTGCCAATCTGGCCATTTCCATCATGCAGTGGAACAATATTCATCATCTGCCTGTAGAGAACACCAAGGGTGAGTTGGTGGGACTGCTGACCTGGAGTCACATTGAGAAAATGGGTGATATCAACACAAAAGAGGCAAGAGTTTCCGATATCATGATTAAAAATGTCATAACGGTTCAGCCTAAAACTGAGATACAAACGGCCAAAAAAATGATGAAAGTGCATCAGATTGGATGTTTGCCTGTTTGTGTAGATTTTACTGTGGTGGGAATCGTTAGTAAAGTGGATTTATGATGATGTCAGAAGTTCAACATATTACCCCAAAGAAAACCATGAAAATAGAACGGATCATTGACCATTTACAGGGAACTAAAAATGGGCCAACGGTGGTTTTCTTTGCTGGAATCCATGGCAATGAACCTGCGGGAGTGTATGCCTTAAAACAGGTTTTTAGCGATTTGAGGTCTAAAAATGGTGCCGTGGCTGGCGAATTATATGCTGTGGCCGGAAACTTGGGAGCACTTAATAAGCAGGTCCGTTTTCAAACGGTGGACTTGAACCGTATCTGGTTTCCTGAGCGGATTAGTGAAATTCTTGCTAAAGAAGACATCGATATTCCAGAAGAGGAGGAATTGAAGGAGATTTACAAAGTATTAAAAGCAATTTTGGATAAGGGAACGCCCCCTTTTTATTTCATAGACCTACATACCACCTCCAGCGATACCACACCCTTTATGGTGCTCAATGATAGTTTATTGAACCGAAAATATGCATCAAACTACCCATTGCCCATTATTTTGGGGATTGAAGAATACTTGGCTGGTGCCCTGTTGAGCTATATCAACGAGTTAGGTTACGTGTCCTTGGGTTTTGAAAGTGGTCAGCACCAAAACAAACAGGCGGTTGAGAATTGTGTGGATTTCATTTGGTTTACATTACAATTGACCGGCATGATGCCTGCTTCAACTGCCCAGACAGAAGCATTGAACCATTTGAGCGAAATGGACCATAGGTTTTACGAGATATATCATCAACACACCATAGCACCCGGTGATCAATTTAAAATGTTTCCGGGGTTTATCAATTTTCAGGAAATACCAAAACGGACAGACATCGCTATAAGTAATGGCGAAGTGCTAAAAACAAAGAAGAGTAGGCAGATTTTTATGCCGTTGTACCAAGACCAAGGTGGGGAAGGGTTTTATTTCATTAGACCGATTCCTAGGTTTTTATTATGGCTGTCCAAAGAATTGCGACGTTTTAAAGTGGACCACTTATTGGTGAAGTTGCCTGGTGTTCAGTGGAAATCGGACAAAAAGGACACCTTGCTTGTGGATCAGAGGATTGCCCGGTTTTTGGCGAAATCCATTTTCCACTTGTTGGGGTACAGGGCCAGACAGTTTGATAAGACCCACTTGGTGGTCAAAAGTAGGGAAATTGCCTCACGGACCCATGAATACAAAAACACGGGTTGGTTCTAAAAAAAAGGCTCAAAATCGGATTTTGAGCCTTTTCTTCATTTTTGGTATTAATCATCAATTCATGACAAAGTTAATGGGGATACTGTACTTGACTTTTACAGGTTTTCCACGTTGTTGTCCGGGTTTAACGGTAGGAAGTGCGGCGATTATCCTTGCTGCTTCATCCTCCAATAAATGGTCGGGACCTCTTTGTTGGATGTTTGTTACATGCCCTTTGGAATCAATTACAAACTGTACGTATACCCGTCCGGTAATCTGCATTTCAAGCGCAGTTGGGGGATATTTAAAGTTGTTTTTAACGTGCTCTTGTATCTTTTCATTAAAGCAAGCTTTACGTTCGGCTTGGGTGTCATAGACCTCACAGCCAGGAAAAACAGGAACATATTCAATAACGGCAAAGGGTACGGCGATGTCTTCTTCAACCTCTTCCACATTCACATCCTCTATATTGACGATGGCATCTTCTATATAAGTTTCTTGACTACTTTCTGTACTCTCGATAACGGTTTCTTCAACCTCTTCCACATCTTCCACAATTTCTATCACATCTGGTGCAGAGGGTGGTGGAGGGGGTGGAGTGGTACGTAACATTTCGGTTATAGGAACTTCTTCTTTAAGATCATCAGTTACTTGAACAATCTCAGAAACCTTGGACTCCTCTTCATAAAACTTCACCTCCAATGATTGCCAAGTTAAAAATAGTACTGAAGTAAGGCCTATCATGAAATAAAGACTGCTATTGCGTCCTATTTCTACGTTTGGGTTCTTTTTTGGTTTCATGACTTTTACTATTTATTTGTTATAAAGATAGTTAGGTCACTAATCAAAAAACATGATAATAATCAGGTTTAAAATACCGTGTTACCCATTGAAAAACAGATTTTTAAGATGTGTTTAAAGGGTTTTAAGATGGCTTATCCTGTATTTCCCAAATAAGTGCAGCGGCACCACAAATGGCCGCGGTCTTGCCCTCCATTTTGGAATACATTAATTTTACTTTTCCCTTATAAACCTCCAGAAGATTGGCATTAAAATAACGCTCCAAGGGCTCCATGATCCATTTTCCGCTATTGGTAAGTCCGCCCATTAAAATAAATGCCTCGGGTTGGGTGAACGCCGTGAAGTTGGCCAATGCCAACCCCATGACCCTCGCGGTGTAATCAAATGCCTTTAGGGCAATCTCATCACCTTCCTCGGCAGCTTTTGTGATGTCCTCCCCATGTAGGTCGTTATAGGCAACATCCCTGAATCTGCTTTCCACCATATATTTGCTCAGCATGTACATTATGGTGCGTTTTAGTCCAGTGGCCGAAACGTAGGCTTCCAACCCTCCACGAACACCGAGTCCCGTAAGTCGGCCATCCCCCAAGGTCATATCCACATGGCCCAATTCCCCTGCAAAGCCGTCATAACCATCAATCAGCTTGCCATTGGCCACAATGCCGGCACCAAAGCCAGTGCCCAAGGTGATGACAATAAAATCCGTCATATTTTTGGCTCCGCCAAACAGCATTTCACCCAAAGCGGCAGCGCTGGCATCGTTCATAATCCGCATGGGCATGGGCATACGCTCCTTTAGCTTTTCAATGATGGGAACACTTTCCTTCCAAACAAGATTGCTGGCGTTTTCTATGGTTCCATTTTTGCTTGATGCGTTTGGAGCACCAATGCCACATCCCAAAATGTTGACCTCCTTGCCTAATTTTTGAATGAGTTCATCCGAAGTAATTTTTATTTGATCTAGGTAGTTGGTCAGGTTTGGAAAGTCCTGGGTTCTAAAAAAGGTCTGCTCAAGACATTCACCATTTTGGTCAACCAATCCTATCTTGGTTTTGGTGCCGCCAATGTCAACACCTATTACAATATCCATAGTTAAACTAGCATTCTTTTGTTGTTTTTAAATATAACCATTCTCATTTCAAAAATTAACCTTTAACACTTTTAAATAGGAAGATTTTTTGTTAATATGGTTCAAAAGTTACAAACCTGACTTCTGTCATATTTTAGGTCATGGTGCGACTCTACTTTTGAAATGGAAGTTTTGAATAATTTAAAATTTGAGGTATGAGCAATATTAAAAAAATAGTGGTCCCTTTCGATTTTTCAGAGGCATCTTTGAATGCGTTGGAGTACGTAGCCAATTTTGTGGGTCCTGATAGACCTGTAACCATTTTGGCCCTATATGTTGGTGTAATGCCAACCAGTAAAGCTGAAGAAGATGAGCTTAAAAAAGATTTTGCAAAAGTGGTGGAATCCTTCAACGTAAAATTGAAGATTACTCCAGACTTTGAAACCGCTACCGGAGATTTGATAAGTACCATCTTGAAAGTGGAAGACGAAAGCAACGCAGATTTGATTATGATGGGTACCATGGGAGACAAGATCACCGATGAAGCCATAACCAACACCTCTAGATTGGTATTGGATGCCAACTGCCCAGTAATTTCCATTCCGTATGGATGCCCTATCAAGGAACCCAAGGATATTGCCTTAGTCATGGGTGGTGAAAAAATTGAGGATAAGGAACTTTTGGCGACCCTTTTGGATATTGCTCGAACTTTTGACTCCAAGGTCCATGTGTTGACCATTTATAAAGAATCTGTATATGCGGAAGAATCTGTAGCAGATAGTACAGAAAATTTGTTGGAATACTACTTGGAGCATTTTTACGTGGAGCACACCTTCAACAAAAACCAAGATGTTGAAAAAGGTATTTTGGACTACATCAATGAAAAAAACATTGATATGTTGGCCATTTTGCCAAGAAACCACACTGAAAGAAGCACACCGTCCGAAGGACGCTTAACCAAACTTTTGACACTGCATTCAGAGATTCCTGTCTTGGCTTTGGACTGATAAAACAACCCTTATTCAATAAGTAAGCATGCTGCCACTGCTGATTATATTGAGTATTTCATTGCTGCTGTTCGTTCAGGGCAAATGCCCTACTGAAGCAGGAGTCCTAATTTTTACGCTAGTTGATTGTGGTGAATGCAACCTTCAAAATCAATTAGGGAGGGCAATTGCTCCCCACCGCTCTTTTTTGCAACACTAGTATTGGTTCCATGGATATGGAGCTTCTAACCTATAAATATAACAGACATGAGCACTACCAAAGACTTAAGCAAGTACGGATTAAAGGATGTAACAGCACACTGGAACCTGGATGCTGAAACCCTTCAAAAGATTTCAGTGGAGAAAGGGATGGGTGTGGAAACCGCGAATGGAACCCTGTGCGTTAAAACCGGAAAATTTACAGGTCGCTCTCCAAAAGACCGTTTTTTGGTGAAGGATGACTATACAAAAGACAAGGTTTGGTGGGGCCGAATCAATAAACCCATATCGCCCGAGAATTTTGATAAGCTCCATGCCGAAGTGGTAAATTACCTAAGCGGGAAGGAAGTCTATGTGCGTGATGCCTATGTCTGTGCCGAACCAAAATACCGCATGAATGTAAGGACCATCACTGAGTATCCATGGTCCAACTACTTCATTAAAAACATGTTTTTACGGTTGAATGAAAGTGAACTCGAAGACTTTGAGGAAGAATGGTTGGTGCTTTGTGCTCCTGGGTATGAAGCTCCCAATCCTACGGAAGTTGGAATACTCAGCGGTAATTTCTCCATTTTGAATTTCACCAAAAAAATAGCCTTGGTAGGGGGTTCAGCATACACCGGAGAAATGAAAAAAGGCATTTTCTCGGCGCTCAATTTAATCCTACCTATTGAAAAAGAAGTATTGCCCATGCACTGCTCGGCCAATGTGGGTGAAGCAGGTGACACGGCCATCTTCTTTGGACTTTCCGGAACAGGGAAAACAACCCTGTCGGCTGACCCAGACCGTAAATTGATAGGGGATGATGAACATGGCTGGACCAAGGAGGATACCATTTTCAATTTTGAAGGAGGATGTTATGCCAAGGTGATTGATCTTACCGAAGAAAAAGAACCCGATATTTTTAGGGCAATCCGTCCCGGAGCACTTTTGGAGAACATCGTTTTTAAGGAAGGAACCAAGGAGGTGGATTATTTCGACAGCAGTATTACCCAAAATACCAGGGTGAGTTACCCCATTGATCACATCGACAATATTCAGGTGCCTTCCTATGCCTCAAACCCAAAAAATATCTTTTTCTTGACTTGTGATGCCTTCGGAGTACTTCCCCCAGTTTCAAAATTAACACCAGGGCAAGCTGCATACCATTTTATCTCTGGGTATACCGCAAAAGTAGCAGGCACTGAAGCGGGAATCAATGAGCCTGTACCTTCGTTCTCTGCCTGTTTTGGAGAACCTTTTATGCCGTTGCATCCTGCTGTCTATGCTGAAATGTTGAGTGATAAAATGACAGCAGCTGGCGTAAATGTATGGTTACTCAACACAGGATGGAGCGGAGGGCCTTATGGTGTGGGGTCTCGGATTAAACTAAAATATACCCGTGGCATGATCTCAGCCATTTTGGAAGGAAAATTGGATGAGGTAGATTACGAGGTTCACCCTATCTTTGGGCTATATATGCCCAAGTATTGCCCAGGAGTGCCATCGGAGTTGTTGGACCCCATGAACACTTGGTTGCAAAAGGGAGCATATGTGAGTAAAGCCATTCAGTTGGCGCACTCGTTCCATCTAAATTTTGATAAGTTTGCGAGTCAGGCTTCTGAGGAAATCCTAAATGGGGGACCACTGATTGATTCGCATCACACCTTAACCGAACATTTTTAAGTATAAACCACTGTGGACAGCAAAAACCATTTTCAAATAGAGAACCTAGGACCCGCCAAATTCAAATCGCCTTTACAGCTGAGCAAGGTTAAGGGTGATAAGATTTTTAATTTCATCAGTGATGCGGACCGGTTTGTTTTTGATTTGTCCATGGAGCGATACAACCATTGTCTACAAACAGGTGAAACACCACTATGTTTGGAGAAGGCCGGGCCAAGACACGACATCTTTTTTGAGCCTGGAAATGTCTCAGCCGCTATCGTAACCTGTGGGGGTTTGTGTCCCGGAATCAATAATGTGATTCGGGGTGTGGTCATGGCGCTCCATTATTTCTATGGCATAAAACGTATCATAGGCATACCCTACGGGTATGAGGGTCTTATTCCTGAAAAAGGTCATGAATTTGTGGAACTAACACCAGATAAGGTAAAGGACATCCATCAATTTGGGGGGACTTTTTTAGGGTCTTCCCGTGGAGCCCAGGATATCTCAAAAATGGTGGATACTTTGGAAAACAACAACATCAATATGCTGTTTGCCATTGGTGGCGATGGAACCCTAAAAGGTGTCAATGCCATTGGGGAGGAAATCATGAAGCGAAATGCCAAAATTAGCGTGGTTGGGATTCCAAAAACCATTGACAACGACATCGATCTCATTGACGAATCCTTTGGATATGAAACTGCATTTGATGTGGCCAGTCCTATCCTCAGGGACGCACATAACGAGGCAACGGGAGCCTATAACGGAATCACCATCATCAAGCTTATGGGTAGGGACAGTGGTTTTATTGCTGCCTCTGCTGCTTTGGCCATGCCTGTCGTGAATTTTGTGCTTATTCCCGAAATGGATTTTACCTTGGAAGGTGAAGATGGTTTCCTTGAGGTTTTGGAACGACGTTTGGAGCAAAAGAAACATGCAGTAATTGTGGTGGCCGAAGGTGCTGGCCAGCAATTATTTGAGGATAAGAATAGGGTAAAAGATGCTTCGGGCAATATTAAGCACGAGGATATCGGGATCTTCCTTAAGGAGAAAATAGCAGCGTATTTTAAAGCCAAAGCAGCATCGGTGACCATAAAATACATCGACCCAAGTTACATTGTACGTAGTGCCCCGGCCAATTCCAGTGATAGCGTGTATTGTAGTCGTTTGGCGTATCATGCCGTTCATGGAGCCATGGCCGGAAAGACCAAATTTGTGGCCAGTAAAGTCAACAACAAATATGTGTATGTGCCTATCAGCGAGGTGACCAAAAAGCGCAAAAAGATTGATTTGGAAGGGGAGTTTTGGTTTTCGGTATTACAGAGTACGGGCCAACCTTTCTCTTTGGGGCAATAATGTATCCCAAGCTGATATTTGTCATTTAATTTGCTGTTTTACTATCATAGCTTTGGAATAAATCAAAACAAATATCATGGAAGTACATGTTCAATATCAAAAGATGAAAACCAGTGAATCATTAACCCAATTGTTAATGAAAAAACTGGACGGATTGGAAACAAAATACAGTTGGTTGATCAAGGCCAATGTGCTTTTTAAGCAAGAAAATGACAGAACGGGTGAAGGCAAGGTATGCGAGATTGAGCTGAGCGCACCCGGTCCGCGAATTTTTGCTAAATCCAACACTGATGATTTTGAAAAATCCATGGCAGAAACTGTTGAAGATTTAAGAAGGCAGCTGGAAAAAAGGCAAGAAACGTTTGCCACACATTAAATTATATGATCTTTGCTGCGCATGAAATTCTAAATCCATTTCAATGAAAGCAAAAAATTTGGTCATCGGCGTTTTACTTCTCATGGGTTGCTCCTCTACAAAGCTTGTGAGTACCTGGAAAAATCCAGATATCGTACTTTTTGATGCTCATAAAGTCCTTGTTGTGGGGTTGGCTCAGGATGAAAATGTTCGAATGGAATTTGAGACCAGATTGGTTGATAAATTGGAAAAGGAAAAGGTGGAAGCCATGCGCAGCATTGATGTTTTTGATGTTGAGTTCACATCGGCCCAGAGGTCAGAAGCAGAAATTGCCCTAGTGGAACAACAATTGTTGGACAAGGATTTTGATGCCATTCTGTTCACCAAGATTGTTGGTACGGAAAACAAGAAAACGCTCAAGGAAAAAGTGCACAACATTGATAGAATGTTCAAGCGATTCAATGCCGATTATTTGGAACATCAGGATATCTATTATGACACGGAGTCCAATGGGTCATTTAATATCTATCATGTTGAGACCTCTCTCTACTGCATCTGTGATGGTAAAGAAATTGAATTGGTTTGGAGAGGTGACCTTGATGTAACCCAAACCGATAAGGTTGATAAAACGATTGATACCTATATTAAATTGATAACCGACAAAATGGGGGAACAGGAAGTGATTTTTTATTAAGAGGACAGTCCAATTGCTTCCAAAACCCCAAGAAAGTCCAACAAAATACAAACGGGTATCGCAATCAGAATAACAATCAAGACAAAGACCATTATTCGAAGGAACCCAACCATAAGTTTGTTCCCAAAAGAAATTTCATCAGTCATAATAGTGTAATTTCTTCTAATTTACGGAATTATTCACTTATCCCTCCTAACTTTCAGGGTGTTATTCGATTAAAGGTTGAATTCTTAGAGTAGTGGTTAAATTAGCTTGATTTGCTCTTTTTGCCGCTCAGCATTTTACCCAATTCCTCCAAACTCACCCCTTTGGTCTCGGGCATCATAAAAATGACCCACAGCAATTGAAGCACCATCATGAAGGCAAAAAAGATGAAGATGGGCCATGGATTGTCTTTAAAAATCCCGATTTCCGAATCTAAAAAAGTTGGGGTCAATAAAGTGATTAATGCCGCAAACACCCAGTGGGTTCCCGTACCCCAAGACTGTCCATAAGAACGGACCTTGTTCGGGAATATTTCTGAAATAAACACCCAAATCACGGCACCCTGCCCTACGGCATGGGATGCAATGAAAACAAGGATAAAAATGAGCAGCAGCACAGAACTCGCCCCGGAATAAAAACACCAACCTACCATGGCCAAACTTATAATGTAACCGATAGAACCAATGTACATCAATTGCTTACGGCCCAGTTTGTCAATGAGGGCAATCCCCACAAAAGTGAAAATAAGATTGATGACACCTATGGAAATGGAACTGAATAAGGATTCTCCGGTGGCCAACCCTGCACGTTCCAAAATTTCTGGCGCGTAGTACAATACAAAATTGATTCCAGAGAGTTGGTTGAAAAACGCAATCAAAAAAGCTAGTATCAATGCTTTATTATACTTGCCAGAAAAAAGATTGGACTTGTGTTTCTCTGCAACTTCATGTAGTGACACCTTTATTTTGGTCAAATGCAACGTGGCCTGCTCCGTATCAATACCAAGAAGGGTGAGCGACTGAATGACGATGGAATCTTCTCTGTCTTTCATTAAAAGCCATCTCGGGCTGTGTGGAATTTTAAATACGAGTAAAGTATAGATCAAAGCGGGCAATCCTTCAATACCTAACATCCAGCGCCAAGCTACACTTTCATCAAAGATGACCCCAATCAAATAGTTGGAAATAAAGGCAATTAAAATTCCAAATACAATGTTGAACTGGTACATGGCAGTGAGCTTACCCCGGTTTTCAGCAGTGGATATTTCCGAAATATAGACTGGTGCGGCCACAGACGAAGCACCAACGCCAACCCCGCCAATAAATCGGAAAAATGAAAAACTATAGGCCTCGGGTGCCATCGCCGAACCTACGGCTGACACAAAATAGAGTATCCCAATCCAAAAAAGGGTTTTCTTTCTTCCCAAACGGTCCGTGGGAATTCCACCTAAAAGTGAACCCAAAACGGTTCCCCATAAAGCCATAGACATGATAAAAATTCCGTGGAAGGTGAAAATGGAATCTCCCAAAAACCAGTTGGTGCCCCAAATTTCCTTGATGGGTTGGTTGGCCCCGGAGATGACCACAGTATCAAAACCAAACAAAAAGCCCGCTAGGGCGGCGGTCAATGAAATTCTAAAAATACGCTTGTCCATTTTGGCTCAATTTTGCTAAATCTAACCAAATTTTATAAAAGTCGTGTTATATATTCCACAACGACACCGGTGGCTCCCAAATTCTTATTAATATAGCCTGAATTGATGTTCCCAATTTTCTGAGCGGATGCTGGGTCGGAAATAAAACCATCCATCAAGTCATTGAACTTTTTCGTATTGTCCACGGGAATGATGCCTTTCTGAGCCACAAGGTCTTCAGCCTCCTTAAATCCTTTAAAATTTGGACCAATAACAACTGGAATTCCAAATACGGCCGGTTCCAACGTATTGTGCAATCCTGTGGCAAAACCGCCCCCCACATAGGCCACAGTGGCGTAGCTGTAAATTTTGGTCAAAAGGCCAATGGTGTCAATAATAAGAACATCATATTCAGACAAATCCTCTTCACCCAATTGGGAATAGCAGATTGATTTTTTGGTAAGGCTGTTGGCGATGTTTTCAATATGGCCTTGTTTGATTTGATGCGGCGCAATGACAAATTTAATGTGATGTTGGGTTGTATTGATGTATTGGATTATGATTTCCTCACCTTCGGGCCAAGTGCTTCCAGCCACCAAGCAAAATGCATCTCCTTTAAATTTAGACATGAAATCCAGCTGGTTGTCCTGCTTCAAGATTTCAGATACACGGTCAAAACGAGTGTCCCCGCTTACCGTAGTGTTTTTAAAATGGATGGATTCCAATAAGTGTTTTGAAGTTTCATCCTGCACAAAGAAATGGGAAATCGCCTTTAGACTCTTTCGCATAAAACCGCCCAACGGCTTAAAGTAAATCTGCCGTTTTGAAAATCGCGCAGAAACCAACAAAGTTGGAATATTTCTTTGTTGCAACCGATGGAGGTAATTGGGCCAGATTTCATATTTGATAAAGATGGCCAACTCGGGGTTGATGGTATCGACAAATCGTGCCGTGTTGGATAACGTATCCATGGGAAGGTAGGCCACGGCATCGGCAATAGGGGTATTTTTCTTCACTTCGTAACCAGAAGGAGAGAAAAAAGTAACAACAATTTTATGATGGGGATAGTTGGCCTTCAGTTGTTCCAAAATGGGGAGGCCCTGTTCGAATTCACCCAATGAGGCCACATGCATCCAGATGGATTTACTGCCTTTGGGAAGCTTTACTTCCAACTCTGCAAACGTTTTTTTTCTGCCCGAGACAAACAATTTTATCTTGGGATTGAACAGTGCAATCACATGGAGGCCGTACCAAGACAGCTGTATCAGAATTGTGTAGACAAAACGCAACAACATCATATTTTGCTAAAATACATTCTTTCGGCAATAGGGCATTATGGCATCTTTATTTCTTAATTTTGGGGGCATAATTTATTCGGATGAAAAAAATACAGATGGTCGACCTAAAAGGTCAATACGAAGGTATACGAAATGAGGTCAATGACTCCATTGCTGAGATTTTAGATTCGTCAGCTTTTATCAACGGACCCCACGTGCATGCTTTCCAGAACGAGCTGGAAGAATATTTGGGGGTAAAACATGTCATTCCCTGTGCCAACGGTACGGATGCACTTCAAATTTGCATGATGGGTCTTGGATTGCAGCCTGGCGATGAGGTGATCACTGCTGATTTTACCTTCGCGGCAACGGTTGAGGTCATTGCACTTTTGAACTTGACCCCGGTTCTGGTGGATGTGGAACCCGATACCTTCAACATAGACCCCAAAGCCATTGAAAGGGCCATCACACCCAAAACCAAGGCCATTGTTCCCGTCCATTTGTTTGGGCAATGCGCCCATATGGATGCCATTATGGAATTGGCGGAAAAGCACAATCTTTATGTGATAGAGGACAATGCCCAAGCCATTGGCGCCACCTATACTTCTTCGGATGGTAGCAAGCAAAAGGCAGGTACTATCGGGCATGTGGCGTCAACCTCATTCTTTCCATCCAAGAATTTGGGTTGTTATGGAGATGGAGGTGCCATTTTCACCAATGATGATGATTTGGCCCATATTATCCGGGGTATGGTGAACCACGGGATGTACAAAAGATACTATCATGATGTGGTAGGGGTGAATTCCCGATTGGATTCCATTCAAGCAGCGGTCTTGAGGGCAAAACTTCCCAAACTGGACGACTACAACAAAAAGCGCTGGCAAGCCGCAACAAAATATAGCCGATCATTTGAAGGTCAGCCCAATATTGTGGCCCCAAAAATCCAATGTGTCTGTGAAGGGGGCAAGAGTTCTTGCGATTGCCATGTGTTCCATCAGTATACCCTTAAGATAACCAATGGAAAACGGGATGAACTGGTGCAACATTTAAATGACAATGGCGTTCCTTGTGGGGTGTATTATCCAGTTCCGTTGCACAAACAAAAAGCGTATGCGGATGACCGATATAATGAAGAGGATTTTCCGGTGACCAACCAATTGGTGAAGGAGGTGATTTCACTTCCCATGCATACCGAATTGGATGATGAACAAATCGATTTTATAACCAATATGGTTATTGACTTTGTAAACAAATAAGCATGAAGATACTCGTAACTGGCGGTTTGGGATTTATTGGCTCCCACACTGTGGTTGAATTGCAACATGAAGGTTTTGAAGTAGTTGTGGTGGACAACCTTTCCAACTCGTCCATCGAAGTTTTGGATGGTATTGAGGGCATCACCGGGAAAAGGCCCACTTTTGAGGAATTTGATTTACGGGACAAATCCAAGGTCCAAGCATTTTTCCAAAAGCATGACGACATTGCAGGGGCTATCCATTTCGCAGCATCGAAGGCGGTAGGGGAGAGTGTTCAAGAGCCGCTTTTGTATTATGAGAACAATCTTGGTGTGTTGGTATACATTCTTCAGGAATTAAAGAAAAAGGGTGGAGCCAGTTTTATTTTTAGTAGTTCCTGCACTGTTTATGGGCAGGCGGATGAGCTTCCCATCACCGAAGCTGCTCCCGTTAAACCTGCCGAATCCCCCTATGGAAATACCAAGCAGGTGGGCGAGGAAATCATTCGGGATACCTGCAGGGTAAATCCAGATATAAAGGCGATAGCCCTTCGCTACTTTAACCCCATAGGAGCACACCCCTCCGTGAAATTAGGGGAGCTTCCCATTGGTGTTCCACAAAATTTGGTGCCTTTTATTACTCAAACTGCTATTGGTCTGCGGAAAGAACTGTCCGTTTTTGGGGATGATTATCCAACTCCGGATGGAACCTGTATCCGAGATTATATCTATGTGGTCGACTTAGCTAAAGCGCACGTGGCAGCCTTGAAACGTCTTTTGGAAGACAAGAACGAAAGCAACTATGAGGTTTTCAATTTAGGGACTGGAAAAGGAAGCTCTGTGTTGGAAGTAATTCAAAGTTTTGAGCGAGTTTCCGGTGAAAAATTGAACTATAAAATTGTGGATAGAAGGGAAGGCGATGTCATTCAGGCCTATGCGGATACCACAAAAGCCAATGAAGTTTTGGGCTGGACAGCGGAAGCTACATTGGATGAAGCCATGAAATCTGCGTGGGAGTGGGAAAAGAAGGTTAGAAGTTGACCATCCAATTAAAATTTAGTTTTTAAAGAGGGGAGTAAAGTAAAACGTTGTCCCATCCGTTGGGATGGGTTTTCTCGTAAATAAGATATGTTATCCAACTTTACCAATAGTCTTCAATTGCTTGAAGTGGCCCAAAAGGAGCAACTTTACAAAAAATTGGTGCTGCAGCTTAAAAAGGATTTTGAACTAGCCAATGTCCCTATTAAGCTTGCCACGGATATTTCCCCTGATGAACTGAAAACTCTTTTACATGAAAAGGTGTATGTATTGATTGTGGAGAAGTTTGACCAATACCTCAATCTTTTATATGTAGTGGATATTCCTGAAAGTGAAGTGCGCAAAATCGCTCCCGCCGATGCTGTGGACATTTCAGCCGAAGTTTCTTTTTTGCTCTTGAAACGGGAATGGCAAAAAGTTTGGTTTAAGAATAAATACAGTTCTTAAACCTTTACATAAATTCCTTTTTTGTCCATAAAGTAGCCCACCACCCAGCACGTAAACATGACCCATAGGGCAAAAAGGAGTGAGCCCATATACCCTCCTGTAGCCGCAACGAATACATTTTGGGCAATCCATCCATAGAGCGAACCGCCATCAACCTTAATGGCAAACAGACTGATCACAAACAGTTCGGATAGCAAATAGATGAAAAGTGTGTTTTTTCCAAAGACTTCAAAAAAGTAGGTCCAACTTTTGGCCTTTTTCATGTCCAATACATAAACCAAAATGGCCAATGCACAAAGGTCAATTCCGCTCGTGAGCAGCACAAAAGAACTGGTCCAAAGTTTTTTGTTGATGGGAAGTAAAAGGTCCCAGGCCAATCCGGCAAATACAAGGGCAAAACCTACCATCATAAGTTTGGCAACAGTCTCAAAATTTTGACCATTTTTCTGGATGAATTTCCCAGTGAGATAGCCAGCCACCACATTTACAATGGCAGGCAAGGTACTGAGCAACCCTTCGGGATCAAAAGCGATTCCTTCACCGTGGTACATGTGATTGGGTCCGATCAGCCAAGTGTCCAGTTGA
Organism: Flagellimonas iocasae; assembly: GCF_042682725.1. Taxonomy (NCBI): domain Bacteria; kingdom Pseudomonadati; phylum Bacteroidota; class Flavobacteriia; order Flavobacteriales; family Flavobacteriaceae; genus Flagellimonas; species Flagellimonas iocasae. The sequence goes on from NZ_JBHUHU010000003.1 coordinate 1,351,921, forward strand.
AGTGCCGCATTTCCGGTTAGTGTAAGGTCGCCAAAAGCAATCAATATAATATGATACAGCACCAGGGCCACCACACTGAAAATAATTGCTGTTTTCGTCTTCACGTAGTGCAATAGGATCGATGCAAAAAGATAACACAGGGCGATGCGCTGTAATACACCAAAAATCCGAGTTTCCGCTAAAGGTTTTAGTTGGCCATTCTCAAAAAATGGGAACCAATACATTAAAAATCCGAGCAGGAAGATGATGGCAAAACGCTTCAACACCTTCTTGAAAAAGGCAGAATTGCCCATTTCTTCATATTTTTTCATGCTGAAGCTCATAGAATTTCCCACTACGAACAAAAAGGTTGGAAACACTAAATCGGTCAAGGTGAAACCGTTCCATTCTGCATGAAGTAGAGGGGAAAATGTGGTTTCCCAATTCCCAGGAGAATTTACAATGATCATGAGGGCAACGTCTATGCCTCTAAAAACATCCAAAGAGAGATATCGGTTTTTTAAGGTGGACATGGTTGGTTATTTTGGCTTGGAAACCAAGGTATGCTTTTTTTAGATATTTGACATATAACTGCGGTATTGTTGTTTTAAGATGGATTCAACCCCTTAGTTGTGAAATCATCTTTTTTTAATGCAATAATTTGGTTAAAACGCTCTTGTATAAAAGGCAAAACCCGTATTTTTGACAAAATTTTCCATAAAGTTTTGGAAATACACGAATAATGGACAAATATTCATTTTTAAATGCTGCGCATACCTCATTTTTTGCGGAGCTGTATGATAAATACGTAACGAACCCTGATAGTGTTGAGCCCAGTTGGAGGGCTTTTTTTCAGGGCTTTGATTTCGGTTTGGAAGGTTCTTTGGAGGACTTGGGCATAGAAACCGAAAAAAACGGAATGGCTGTACTTTCCAACGGAAAGCAAGTGGAAATGCCAGAGACCCTTCAAAAAGAGTTTCAGGTCATTCGTTTGATTGATGGTTACCGTTCCCGAGGTCACTTGTTCACCAAAACAAACCCTGTACGCGACCGAAGACAATATGAACCTACCTTGGACATTGCCAATTTTGGGTTGTCCCAAGAAGATATGGAGACTGTTTTTGATGCTGGTAAAATTCTCGGCATTGGATCAACCAGTCTTAAGGAAATCATTGCCCATTTGGAGCGCATTTATTGCGATTCCATTGGGGTGGAGTACATGTACATCCGTACGCCAGAGCGAATCCAATGGATTCAGGATTGGTTGAATGTCAATGACAACCATCCCAATTTCACTCCAGATGAGAAGAAGAACATTCTACGCAAATTGAACGAAGCCGTTTCTTTTGAGAGCTTTTTGCACACCAAATATGTGGGGCAAAAACGCTTTTCTTTGGAAGGAGGCGAGTCTTTGATTCCGGCTTTGGATGTCATTATTGAAAAAGCAGCGGATAGTGGTGTAAAACAGTTTGTAATGGGAATGGCCCACCGTGGCCGGTTGAATGTGCTCACCAACATTTTTGGAAAATCACCCAAGGATATTTTTAGTGAGTTCGATGGAAAGGATTACGAGGAAACCATTTTTGATGGAGACGTAAAATACCACTTGGGTTGGACGTCAATGCGAGAGACCGATTCGGGTAAAATGGTGAATATGAACATTGCTCCGAACCCATCGCATTTGGAAACCGTCAACTCCATTGTGGAAGGGATTACTCGGGCGAAACAAGACCATGCCCATAGCGATAACGTATCCGAGGTGTTGCCTATATTGGTGCATGGTGATGCGGCTTTTGCTGGACAAGGTGTGGTATATGAAATTATTCAAATGGCTCGCTTGGACGGTTATCACACTGGTGGAACCATCCACATTGTGGTAAATAACCAAATTGGTTTTACCACCAACTATTTGGATGCTCGTTCCTCTACCTATTGTACTGATGTGGGCAAAGTTACCTTGTCACCAGTATTGCACGTAAATGCCGATGATGCTGAGGCTGTGGTACATGCCGCAACTTTTGCTCTCGAATATAGAATGCGCTACAAGCGTGATATTTTCTTGGACCTTTTGGGGTATCGAAAATATGGGCATAATGAAGGGGATGAGCCCAAGTTTACCCAACCTTTATTATACAAGGCCATATCCAAGCACGATAACCCCCGTGACATCTATGCGGAAAGATTGATTGCCGAAGGGATTATCGACAAGGATTATGTAAGTAAGCTCGAGGAAGAATACAAAAACAATCTTGAGGAAAATCTTATGGATTCCCGTAAGATTGAAAAAACCAGAATCACCCCTTTCATGCAAGATGAATGGGAAGGTTTTGGTCAGGTTACGGAAGAAGCCATGCTAAGTCCCATGGACACCTCCTACGATATTAAAAAATTGGATGAAGTGGCCAAAAGCATCACAGCACTTCCCGAAGGGAAAAAGTTTCTAAGGAAGTTGGTGCGCTTGGTTGAGGCTCGTAACGACATGTACTTCAAGGATAACAAATTGGATTGGGCCATGGGAGAATTGTTGGCCTATGGATCCTTGATTGAAGAAGGTTATGATGTCCGTATGACAGGTCAGGATGTGGAACGGGGAACGTTCTCACACCGCCACGCAGTCATCAAAACCGAAATGCACGAAGAGGAGGTGACATTGCTCAACGAGCTTGGGAAAAATCAGAATGGAAAATTCCATATCTATAACTCCCTGCTATCCGAATATGCGGTCATGGGCTTTGATTATGGCTACGCCATGGCAAGTCCAAATACGCTAACCATTTGGGAGGCCCAGTTCGGGGATTTCAGCAATGGTGCGCAAATCATTATAGATCAGTATCTTTCTGCTGCGGAGGATAAATGGAAATTGCAAAACGGTTTGGTGCTGTTGTTGCCACACGGATATGAAGGCCAGGGTGCAGAACACTCTTCCGCTCGTATGGAACGGTATCTTCAACTCTGTGCCAAAGACAACATGTATGTGGCCGATGTAACCACACCAGCCAACTTGTTCCACTTGTTCCGCAGACAAATGAAGGCGGAGTACAGAAAACCTTTGGTGGTCTTTACCCCAAAGAGTTTGTTGCGACACCCAAAAGTGGTATCCACAAAAGAAGAAATGGCCAATGGAAGTTTCCAAATGGTCATTGATGATGCTGAAGCCAAAGTAGCCAAAGTCAAAACCTTGGTATTCTGTACCGGTAAGTTCTATTACGATTTGCTCGACAAACGGGAAGAGCTGAATAGAGATGATGTGGCATTGGTACGTGTGGAACAACTGTTTCCATTGCCTGCTGAAGAGATGAGAAGCATCATGAAAAAATACAAGAACGCGGACGATGTGGTCTGGGCGCAAGAAGAGCCTAGAAACATGGGAGCTTGGAGCCACATGTTGGTACATTTGGATGAAGCCAAACAGTTTAGGGTGGCTTCCCGAAGATTTTACGGAGCCCCTGCCGCAGGTAGCGCCGTACGTTCAAAAAGACGTCACGCCCAAGTGTTGGAGTACGTCTTTGACAAGAGTAAGGACAATATGTTAATTCGATAAAATAAGTATAAACTATATAGGAATGGTTTTAGAAATGAAAGTTCCCTCACCTGGGGAATCCATTACAGAGGTTGAAATAGCCGAGTGGTTGGTTGAAGATGGAGATTATGTAGAGAAGGACCAAGCCATCGCTGAGGTAGACTCAGACAAGGCAACATTGGAACTTCCGGCTGAGGAAAGTGGTATCATCACCCTTAAAGCTGAGGTAGGTGATGCCGTAGCCGTTGGTGAAGTGGTATGCCTTATTGATACCAGTGCAGAAAAGCCAGGAGGCGATGCGCCAAAAGCTGAAAAGAAAGAAGAGCCCAAAAAAGAAGAGTCTAAGGAAACCCCTAAAAAAGAGGAGCCTAAAAAGGAAACCTACGCTTCAGGGACACCTTCTCCTGCGGCCAAGAAAATTTTGGATGAAAAGGGAATTGATAGCTCAGCTGTTTCTGGATCAGGTAGGGATGGTCGTATCACCAAGGAGGATGCTGTAAAAGCGGTTCCATCCATGGGTACGCCAACCGGTGGAAGCAGAGGTGAGACCCGTTCCAAACTATCCATGCTTCGCAGAAAAGTAGCAGAGCGTTTGGTGGCGGCCAAGAACGAAACCGCTATGTTGACCACCTTCAACGAAGTGGACATGTCGGCCATTTTTGAGTTGAGAAATCAATACAAAGAAGAGTTCAAGGACAAGCATGGAGTAAGTTTGGGCTTTATGTCCTTCTTTACCAAAGCGGTGATTCGTGCCTTGCAAATGTACCCTGCGGTTAACTCAATGATTGATGGTAAGGAAATGATCACCTATGATTTCTGTGATATCAGTATCGCAGTATCAGGACCTAAAGGTTTAATGGTACCGGTAATCCGAAATGCAGAAAACCTCACTTTTAGAGGAATCGAATCTGAAGTAAAACGTTTGGCCATCCGAGCCAGAGAAGGTGAAATCACTGTAGATGAAATGACCGGAGGTACCTTTACCATTACCAATGGTGGGGTTTTCGGTTCCATGTTGTCCACGCCTATCATCAACCCACCGCAGAGTGGTATATTGGGAATGCACAACATTGTGGAGCGAGTCATTGTTCGAGATGGAGCAATTGCTATCGCCCCTGTGATGTATGTGGCACTTTCGTATGACCACCGAATCATCGATGGAAAAGAATCTGTTGGGTTCTTGGTGGCTGTAAAAGAAGCTTTGGAAAGTCCAGAAGAATTATTGATGGACGGCAACGTGAAAAAAGCGTTGGAGCTATAAAACATAAGATATGCCTGCTGGAGGTCCGTTAGATCATCCATTGTCTGATATATTGACTCATGGTCTTAATGTCTATACTCCTGAATGCGATATGATGATTCGAGAATTAGACAAGATTGTTGGTAGCGAGGTGTTGTTTAAAATGTTTGATTGGTTGGATGACTTAAGTGCATCTGAAAGTGATAAGTTAGAGTTTGAGAAGAAAGTCAGGATAAAATACCTGATGTTAAAAGAGCAATGAAGATTTATAATCAGTTTGCGTTTCATTTAATAATACTGATTTCGAACTGACACAGAGCCTTTACTTTTTTAAGTAGAGGCTTTTTTTATTGTAATCAATTACCGCTTTACCTTTTTTAAGGATATCGGCGCCAATGATGCCATCCACAGGCAAAGCATTATGTGAGGTAAGTGCGGTATTCACATGCGAGAGGTCAAAAAGCACAATTTTCTGTCGACCTTTTTTCCAATCCCCAATTTGGACTTTGTTTTTGGTGGAGACCAGGGTTTCCATCTCGGTGGCACCAGCTCCCGCCGCTTTTATGTCCGATGTTTCTGAAAGCATTTTAAATACATCGATTTTATCCATTCCAATGCAGGTATTGGAAGCTCCGGTATCCAGAATAAATCGGCCTGACACCCCATTGATTTTTGCCACAATCTCAAAATGATTGGTCTCAGTAAGCACTAAGGGAATCTTGGTGTAACTTTTGGACTTAAGGAACTTTTTAAGTGATGTCATATATAAACTGTCCCCTTGAGGGGACTTTGGGGGTGTATAATCAGAAACAAAGTTTTGGGACATCTAAGATAAACCTATTTTTGCGATATGATCATCACCGATACCCATACCCATCTCTATAGCGAAGCTTTTGAAAAAGACCAAAAGGAAATGATGCAACGTGCCTTGGATTCAGGAGTGGAACGCTTTTTTATCCCTGCCATTGATTCCTCCTATACCCAAGCCATGTTGGATTTGGAAGAAAACTATCCCCAAAATGTCTTTTTGATGATGGGCTTGCATCCTACCCATGTCAAGGAAAATTACAGAGAGGAGTTGGCTCAAGTGGAGGAATGGTTGTCAAAGCGAAAATTTTATGCGGTAGGTGAAATCGGCATCGACCTGTATTGGGATAAAACTTTTTTGAAGCAACAGCAAGAGGCTTTTGTGTATCAAATTCGATTGGCAAAAAAGCATCAGCTGCCCATTGTGATTCATTGCCGGGAAGCCTTTGATGAAATCTTCGAAATTTTGGAACAGGAAAAAGGGGACGACCTCTTCGGGATTTTCCATTGCTTCACCGGAACCTTGGAACAGGCCCGCAAGGCCATATCCTATAACATGAAATTGGGCATTGGGGGTGTGGTCACATTCAAAAATGGCAAGATTGACCAGTTTTTGGGTCAAATCGATTTAAAGCACATTGTTTTGGAAACCGATTCCCCCTATTTGGCACCAACGCCTTATCGTGGAAAACGAAATGAAAGTGCATACATTCGTATGGTATTGGAAAAGTTGTCCTCTATATATAATGTATCCGAGGAAGAAATTGCAAAAGTGACCACTGAAAATTCCAAGGACGTATTTGGAATCTGACAATGAAACAAAAGACCAACATACTGCTCATCTATACCGGGGGGACCATCGGAATGGTTAAGGATTATAAAACAGGTGCGCTTCGGGCTTTCAATTTTGAAGAGCTCATTAAGAATATCCCAGAGCTGAACCAATTGGACTGTATTCTTAAAGGAGTGTCCTTTAAGCAACCGATTGATTCCTCCAAAATGAATCCTAACTATTGGGCCTTGATTGCTTCCTTAATCGAAGAGAATTATGAGGCATTTGATGGCTTCGTGGTGCTTCATGGTAGCGATACGATGAGTTATTCAGCCTCGGCTTTAAGCTTTATGTTGGAAAACTTGGCCAAGCCCGTCATCTTTACCGGGTCGCAATTGCCTATCGGAGACTTGCGCACCGATGCCAAGGAAAATCTGATTACCTCCATCGAAATTGCATCGCTGCAAGAAAAAGGAAGACCCGTTGTTCAGGAGGTGGGGCTCTATTTTGAGTACAAACTCTACCGCGGAAACCGGACCACCAAAATCAATGCGGAGCATTTTGAGGCTTTTGCTTCCCTCAATCATCCGCCGCTCATAGAATCGGGGGTACATTTAAAGGTGCACTATCCAAATTTGCTGAATAGACCACTTCGAAACAAACAACTTCAGGTACACAAAAAGATGGATGACCGCGTAGCAATCCTAAAATTATTTCCGGGTTTGAATCAAAATGTGCTCCAATCAGTCTTAAAAATACCCGGGCTAAAGGCATTGGTTTTGGAAACCTACGGTGCGGGGAATGCTCCAATGGACGAATGGTTTTTGGGAGAATTAAAAAATGCTGTTAAAAGTGGATTGCACATCATTAACGTTACCCAATGTTCTGGCGGGAGTGTTTCCATGGGGCATTACGAGACCAGTGAAAAGCTAAGGGAAATGCAACTGATTAATGGCAAGGACATTACAACGGAGGCAGCAATAACCAAGGCAATGTACCTGTTGGGAACAGGCGTCTCGGATAAACTCTTCAAGACAATTTTTGAAACACCACTCCGCGGTGAGATGGTGTAAAATTAAGATGTAATTTTTAAATTATTTTTCTTACATTTGGATTTCAGCCTCATTTACTGAAGAGGGTTATAATTTTTGTTTGGTTACATACTTTTAGTTTCAGACAAATTATAAAATGGAACTTACCTCGCCCTCCCTTTTCATATTACTTTCTAAATCTAATTGTTAAACTATCTAATTAGCTAGTACTATGAGGTTATTTGTAAATTTCAGAAAATCCTTTGTGAAAGGAGTAATTATTATTTCGTTTATGATTTCGTGCAGTGAGTCCAATAATCCTGAGTCGGAAACATTGTTGGATAAATCAGTTCAGAATATTGAAGAAATTGTTGTTATTGAGCCAGAAGAATTTGGCATTTACCACAATAAAATATTATCGGTTTTTTTGACTGAGGTTGGCAAAAACAAAAGTATATCATCGAAAAAGAGTATATCTGACTTTAAGAGTTTATTGTTTTTAATTAAAGAAACTGTTGATGAAAAAGATTCCACGCTAATCAATGAACAAGACTATGAATTGACTATCCAGAATTTGGATGAAGTTTTAGCCAGTTTCGATAACACCGATACACCGTTGGATTATTATTCTTTATCACAAAGACTTTTTGAATTAAAGACATCAAAAAGGTTGGCATCTCTTTTTTCTGAATTTCTCTATGGGAATTATTCATATGATAGGGTGTTAGAGAAAACAAACCTATTCAAAAAAAGGTTTAGCCTTTCTTCAAAAGAAATGATACACATAATCCAATTTGAAAATACCCTTAAAGCCTCAAAGGAGATATGGGATGGAATTCCTAAGAGGTTTTCTTCTGCAAAGTGGGATTGTAAGGCTCAAGATCAGCAGTATTTGGCAGATGCCTTTGGTGCCTTGTTTGGCGGATTCGGGGCGGTGGGCTATTCATATGCAATATACATTCTCCAAGATGGAGGTTCCGGGTGTATCTAAATAGTTTAAAGATATGGGAGTTAAACATGTTATCTTATTACTACTGTTATTTTTGCCTTTTGCAGTTGTTCTATACAGGATGCTTTTTATGAACAAAGAGAATGTGGTAACGGATAGCTTCACCGAATCTAGATTCATAAATTATAGAGGAAGTGATTTGAAGAGCAAGATTGTCCAATCTATGCGAGAATCTTGTTTTCAATTCGTAAAGGCAAATGACAACGGAAGAAATTTTAGCGCAATGGCGTTACCTAGCTTATCCTCATGGTCAGAAGTTGTCAGTGTAGTAATAAATCAAAATGCCAATGGTGTTGAGATAATTTTCAAATCAAGGTGTGCTTTTCCAATTCAGGTTTATGCATGGGGTAAAAACAAGCGAAACGCTGAAAAATTCTTTAGGAATTTGAATAAGTATATATAATTGCATAAAGATTTCCTTTAAAGCTTCATCTATTTAGATGAAGCTTTTCTTTTTGTGCAATATGAAAATCAAGCTTTGAAAATAAAAAAGTCGCCACATCACGAACGCTAAACTGTGTTCTTGAAAGGTTGTTAAGGGGTTGGTGAAAAGCTAAGGGAAATGCAACTGATTAATGGCAAGGACATTACAACGGAGGCAGCAATAACCAAGGCAATGTACCTGTTGGGAACAGGCGTCTCGGATAAACTCTTCAAGACAATTTTTGAAACACCACTCCGTGGTGAGATGGTGTAAAATTAACGCTTCAGATTTCTATAACTGATTATTTTTTCGTTTATTGGTCGGCCTAAATGAAGGAATTAGAGAGGTGGCCGAGTGGTCGAAGGCGCACGCCTGGAAAGTGTGTATACACCAAAAGTGTATCGAGGGTTCGAATCCCTTCCTCTCTGCTAGGTATTTTAATTTTACAGTTACAAAAATTTTATATCTTTAACATTATTAACTAACTAAATTTAAGTTTAAGAAAAATGAAAAAAGTAACCTTTACTCTGGCTGCTGCCGGAATGTTTGTTTTGGGAACTACCACTGCATCTGCAGCAATGTTGCAAGAAGAAGCGGCCAGTCCAAGTTTCACCCAAGTTTTGAAAGAACAATTTATCCAAGGAGGTCCTGCCTTTATGGGAATTGTACTTCTTTGTTTGATCTTGGGATTGGCGGTTGCCATTGAAAGAATTATCTATTTGAATTTGGCCACTACCAATACCGCTAAATTAAAGCAACAGGTAGAAGATGCCTTGGCTTCAGGTGGTGTTGAAGCTGCCAAAGAAGTATGTAGAAATACAAAAGGACCCGTTGCTTCCATCTACTATCAAGGTTTGGATAGAGCTGGTGAAGGATTGGAGTCCGCTGAAAAAGCTGTTGTTGCCTATGGAGGTGTGCAAATGGGACAGTTGGAGAAAAACGTTTCTTGGTTGTCTTTGTTCATCGCTATTGCTCCCATGCTTGGGTTCATGGGTACGGTAATCGGTATGATTCAGGCCTTCCAGAAAATTGCTGCAGTTGGTAACTTGAGTGCCTCTTTGATCGCTGGTGATATTCAGGTGGCGTTATTGACAACGGTATTTGGTTTGATCGTTGCGATTATCCTTCAGATTTTCTATAACTATATCATTGCTAAAATCGATAGTATCGTAAACGATATGGAAGATTCTTCCATTGCCTTGATTGATATGTTGGCAGCCCACAAGAAGTAATTTACGAATCAAAAACTATCGAGAATCATGAATAAGATAATTAAAATAGTACTTATAGTCATCGGGTTGATAGCGGCCGTTCTTTGGTTCTCTTTGCCATCACAGGATGATCCAAATGCAATCAGCAGTGGAGCCATGAACTTTATGTTTGTGATTACTTACATCTTGTTGGCCATTGCGGTTGTGGCGGCATTGTTCTTTGGACTAGCCAAGCTGTTCACCACACCCGGAAGTATTAAAAAGGCTCTATTTGCCCTTGGTGGATTGGCCATTATAGTTGCTATCTCCTATGGACTTTCTTCGAACAACGCTGCTGTTGTGGAAGCCATGTCCGGAAGAGGTATAGAGACTACGGAGGGAACCGTTAAAAACATAGGAATGGGATTGAATGTTTTCTTCATCCTAACAGTTATTGCTGTTCTTCTTATGATTTTGCCAGGTTTGAAGAGAATGTTTGTTAAGTAAAAAAAGTTAATTATGCCTAGAAGAAAAGGAGCTCCGGAAGTAAATGCCGGTTCCATGGCAGACATCGCGTTCTTGCTGCTTATCTTTTTCTTGGTGACTACCACCATTGAAACAGATGCAGGTTTGGACCGTATGTTACCGCCCATTGAGCCGCCAGAAGAAGACGTTATCATCAAGCAGAAGAACATTTTTACGGTGAACATCAATAAAAATGGACAACTGCTGGTAGAAGATAATTTGATGAATCTTAAGGATTTAAGGGCAGCTGCTATTGGATTTTTAGAAAACAATGCGGATGGTTCATGTAACTACTGCAAAGGGAAAAAGGATCCAGGTTCCTCAGATAATCCTACAAAGGCCATCATTTCTTTGAAGAATGACAGGGAGACCAAGTATAGTACCTACATTACCGTTCAGAACGAATTGGTAGGTGCGTACAATGACCTTCGAAACCGTGAAGCACAAAGACTATATGGTCGTGACTTCACCAAAATGGAGGCCGAATACTTGAATCCTGAAACACCTTCAGCCATTAGGGATGACCTAAAGGACAAAGTGAAGAATATCCAAGATAGGTTTCCACAAAAGCTTTCAGAAGCTGAAACATCAACCAATTAAAACTATAATATAGTATGGCTAAGTTTACAAAGAAGAAGGATAGTGAATTGCCAGCGGTATCTACGGCTTCGTTGCCAGATATTGTTTTCATGCTACTGTTCTTTTTTATGACAGTGACCACTATGAAAGATAGTTCGTTGTTGGTTGAAAATACACTTCCCAATGCGAGTGAAATCAAGAAATTGGAGAAGAAAGATCGTGTAATCTATATTTACGTTGGAAAGCCAACCCAAGAATATCAAAAAGTTTTTGGGACGGAACCAAGAATCCAACTGAACGATAAATTTGCCAATGTGGACGAAGTTGGTTCCTACATTTTGGCAGAACGTGCAAAAAAACCGCAAGAACTTCAAAATGTATTGACTACTGCACTTAAGGTTGATAAGAATGCCAGTATGGGTCTTATCACCGACATTAAACAACAATTGAGAGAGGTTAACGCCCTTAAGGTCAATTATACGACCTATGAAGGAGATGCCTTTAACAATTTGCAGTAGGCAATAGCTTAGATTTAGTGGGAAACGCTCCAAATATTAATTTGGGGCGTTTTTTGTTTTACATCTTTTACTACCGGGTTTATATGTTTTTTGGAATAGTTATTGTGTTTATCTCATTAACCTCGAGGCAAATAGAATTATTAATCCAACTAAACATTAAATTATGGACAGAGACAGAAAAATCCCGGAAGTCAACGCTGGATCTATGGCTGATATAGCCTTCCTGTTGTTAATTTTTTTCTTGGTGGCTACATCAATAGAAACAGATGTGGGCCTGGACCGAAAATTACCTCCCAATGAGGCATCGCCTCCCATTGAAATGAAGGAGCGCAATATTTTTCGAGTTGCCCTTAACAAGAATGACGAGCTCTTTGTTGAGGACGACATTATGCAACTTAGCGAGCTTCAGACTGCCGCCATTTCTTTTTTGGATAATGGAGCAAGTCTTCCCGACCATGAAGGATATTGTGATTATTGTAAAGGGGAAAAGAGTGCGGATTCTTCGGAAAACCCAGATAAAGCCATAATATCCTTTAATAGTGATCGAGAAGCATCCTATGGCATGTACGTGAGTGTTCAAAATGAATTGAATGCGGCTTATAATTCCCTTCGAAATAGAGAGTCGAATAGGCTTTTTAACCAAAACTATGTGGATATGGAAAAAGCATATTATGCAGCTGAGACAAAAGCCGCGGACAAAATCGCTTTAAAAAGCAATATTGAGCAGGTGCGGGAAATGTTTCCTATGAAACTCATAGAGGTTGAAACCAATAAAAAAGCTAAATGATTTTGATATGAGATATTCTAGAGACTCCAAAAAGGAATTGCCCGCTATTTCAACAGCTTCCTTGCCCGATATTGTTTTCATGATTTTGTTCTTTTTCATGACGGTTACAACCATAAAGACCAACCCGCTTTTGGTAGACAATAATTTACCAAAAGCAGATGAGGTCAAAAACCTGGAAAAAAAGGATAGGGTCATAGAAATTTTTGTTGGTAAGCCATCGGCAGAACTCGCAAAAACGTTTGGCGATGAACCCAAAATCCAACTGGATAATAGGTTGGCGAATGTGAATGACGTCGGTAATTATGTACTGGCTGAATTGGCTAAAAAGCCGGATGCCATCAGAAATTTGGTCACCGTTTCGTTAAAAGTTGATAAAGATGTAAGCGTTGGAATTGTTTCGGACATTAAAGAAGAGCTCCGAAAAGTAAATGCCCTCAAGGTCAATTACACTACTTACCAAGGGAATTCCTTGGAGAATTAATAAATAAGAGACTTTGATATGAATTTGAGACAATCCAAATGTGTAATTTGGATTGTTTCTTATTTTTGGTAAAAGTTAGATGAGACAATACTTCGTTTTTGCAATTTTATCCGTTTTCAGTTTTTCACCACTTTTTTCTCAAGAAGTGGAAGAAGATGATTCTGTAGATTCCAGATATCTGGAGGATCAATTCTACGTTGGTTTTGGGTATAACCTGTTGTTAAACAAACCTTCCGATGCGGTTCAGCGAAATTTATCCTATAACCTTCAACTTGGCTTTATTAAGGATATTCCATTGAATGCAAGGCGAAATTTTGGTGTGGGACTTGGTTTAGGGTATGCCGTAAACTCATACTATAGCAGTATCGTTGCAACCCAGGCGGGGGATGATATCACTTATGAGGTACTCAGTACCGCCGACTTTAATCGAAGTAAATTGGAAACCCATTCCCTAGAGGTCCCTTTTGAATTTCGATGGAGAACTTCCACGGCTGAAGAATACAAGTTTTGGCGCATTTATGCTGGGGCTAAATTGGGTTATGCGTTTTCCGCTAGATCACGTACCGTGCTGGAAAATGGAACCATGGCCTTTTCTAATCCCGATATCCAAGAATTTCAATACGGCCTTATTCTTAGCTTCGGATACAATACATGGAATGTGCACGCCTACTACAGTTTAAATCCCTTGTTGAAAGATGGCACAACCCTGCAATCTGGCGAGCTTCTGGATTTAAATGTGCTCCGGATTGGGGTTATTTTCTATATTCTATAACCAATACTTCAAAATAATCAGTTGGGAGCAGCACCCAATCAGGAACCCTATCAAAAGTTCCGTTCTGCTATGGGCTTTCAGATACAATCGGGAAGTAGTTACCAAGCCTGTAAATAGTACAAAAAGACTAATGGCTAGGGTTATGTTAACTTCAAAATGAATGCTGAGGCCAATCATGAACATTAGAATGCTTCCCATGCCCAAAAGGTGCATGCTGGTCTTGAATTTTAAGAAGAGTAGGATAAGAGCCGTTCCCGTGGCGGTTAAAAGGCCGGTAAAGAAGTAAAATAGCTCGTGTACGTAATTATTGGGGATGACCTTATACAATATCATCAAAAATAAAATACAGCTTATATAGAGCGGATATTTTCGTTCTTCAATGGTAGGTAAAAAGATGGAATGGATGACCCCAAGATTTTTCAAAATCAGAAAGAAGATAATCGGGATAATTACCGTTAGTATAAAAATAGGGAGAATGTTGCCGCTTTGTACTTCAAGCGTACTGTAAGGAGCTACGATAAAGTAAAGGATGGTGCCTCCAATGGGAATGAACAATGGGTGGAAGAGATAAGAAACAATGTTTAGGAGATGACGCATTAGATTTCTTTTCTTAACCTAGCCACGGGAATTCCCAATTGTTCCCGGTATTTGGCCACGGTCCTCCGGGCTATCGGATAGCCGCGTTCTTTCAGAATTTTGGCCAACTTGTCATCTGTTAAAGGCTTTCGCTTTACTTCATCTGCAATAACGGTTTCCAAAATTTTCTTGATTTCCTTGGTAGATACATCCTCACCTTGCTCATTTTTCATCGCTTCAGAGAAGTAGTCCTTGATAAGGCGTGTTCCATAAGGAGTGTCCACATACTTGCTGTTGGCCACTCGGGAAACGGTGGAAACGTCCATATCAATCTGGTCTGCGATATCCTTTAGGATCATCGGCCTCAACTTTCGCTCATCACCGGTCATGAAATACTCTTCCTGATAGTTCATGATGGCATTCATGGTGATGTATAAGGTCTGCTGGCGCTGTTTTATCGCATCGATGAACCATTTGGCTGCATCCAACTTTTGCTTGATGAAGAGAACGGTATCTTTTTGCGACTTGGATTTTTCCTTGGCGTTTTTGTACCCCTCCAACATATTGCTGTACTCCTTGGATACATGAAGCTCTGGAGCATTTCTTCCATTTAGGGTGAGTTCCAACTCCCCATCCACAATTTTAATCGAAAAATCGGGCACAATATGCTCAATCATTCGGGTGTTACCCGAATAGGAGCCCCCTGGTTTTGGGTTCAATCGTTCAATTTCTGAAATGGCGTCCTTGAGCTCTTCTTCGGTAATATGATGCTTTTGAATGAGCTTGGAATAGTGCTTTTTGGTGAATTGGTCAAATGACTTCTCCAAAATGGTGATGGCCAGTTCCACGGAGGGTTTCGGTTCCTTTCGCTTCAATTGGATGATGAGACACTCATCCAACGACCGTGCACCAACTCCTGGGGGATCCAACTCTTGCACAATTTTAAGGACGGATTCAATCTTTTCCTTTTCAACAAAGATGTTCTGCGTAAAGGCCAAATCGTCCATAATATCAGCTATAGGCCTACGGATATATCCGCTCTCATCCACACTGCCCACCAAAAATTCAGCAATAGCCCATTCCTCATCGTCCAAATAAACGGTGTTGAGTTGGTTGATCAAATATTGGTTGAACGACGTTCCAGCAGCATAGGGAATGCTCTTTTCATCATCATCTGGGCTATAATTGCTGGTTTGGGTCCTGTAATCGGGAATCTCATCATCACTCAGATAATCATCAATATTGATGTCCTCGGCAGAAATGGTCTCACTGTCCGCGGAATCATCATAAGAATCCTCATACGTATCATCCATAGTCTCACTTTCCGCCTTGCCACTTTCTAACGCAGGGTTTTCTTCCAACTCTTGTTTTAGCCGTTGTTCAAAGGCCTGTGTAGGCAATTGAATGAGCTTCATGAGCTGAATCTGCTGTGGAGACAGTTTTTGGGAAAGCTTAAACTGTAGATGTTGTTTCAGCATACAGATTGATTTACAATCGTCCTTCTTATAAAATTAAGAATTCCAATTAAAACTCCGCGTTCTGGGGTGTTCTAGGGTAGGGGATTACGTCCCTAATATTACCCATACCGGTTGCAAACTGGACCATTCGCTCAAAGCCAAGGCCAAATCCGCTGTGCGTGGCAGTACCAAAACGTCTTAAATCCAGATACCACCAAAGCTCTTTTTTATCGATGCCCAAATCCTCAATTTTTTGTTCGAGGACATCCAAGCGTTCCTCACGTTGGGAACCGCCTACAATCTCTCCGATACCGGGGAAAAGCACATCCATGGCGCGTACGGTTTTTCCGTCCTCATTCAAACGCATATAAAACGCCTTGATGTTGGCTGGATAATCAAAAAGGATAACGGGACATTTGAAATGTTTCTCCACCAAAAAGCGCTCGTGTTCACTTTGTAGGTCGGCACCCCATTCATCAATGGCATACTGGAACTTTTTCTTCTTGTTGGGTTTGCTGTCACGCAAAATATCGATAGCCTCGGTATACGAAACGCGTTTAAAGTTGTTTTCGACCACAAACTTCAGCTTTTCCGTCAAGGTCATTTCTGAACGCTCGTTTTGAGGTTTGGATTTCTCCTCATCCAACAACCGTTTTTCTAAAAAGTCAAGGTCGTCGGCACAATTATCCAACACATATTGGGTAATCCATTTGATGAAATCCTCGGCCAAATCCATATTGGCATCCAAATCGTTGAAGGCCACTTCGGGCTCAATCATCCAAAACTCCGCCAAGTGCCTTGAGGTGTTGGAGTTCTCAGCCCGAAACGTTGGACCAAACGTATATACCTTTCCAAGGGCCATGGCATAGGTTTCGGCTTCCAACTGTCCAGATACAGTCAAGTTGGTTTCCTTTCCGAAGAAATCCTCGGAATAATCCACTTTGCCCTGTTCGTCAACTGGAGGATTTTTATCATCCAACGTGGTTACACGGAACATTTCTCCAGCTCCCTCGGCATCAGACCCTGTAATAATGGGGGCGTGCATATAGTAAAATCCATTCTGCTGAAAATAGCTGTGAATAGCAAAAGACAAAGCAGAACGTACCCGCATCACTGCGGAAAACGTATTGGTGCGGACGCGCAAATGTGCCTTCTCTCTCAAAAACTCCAAGGAGTGCTTTTTGGGTTGAATAGGATACGTTTCCGGGTCGGCAGTACCATGAACAAACACATCGGTGGCCTGAATCTCGACACTTTGTCCCTTTCCTTGGCTTTCTTCTAGTGTTCCAGATATTTTAAGGGCGGCACCAGTGGAGATTTGTTTAAGGATGGATTCATCCAAATTTTCAAAATCCACTACGCACTGCACATTATGTATGGTTGAGCCGTCGTTTAAGGCGATAAATCGGTTACTCCTAAATGTTTTTACCCATCCATTTACTTCAACAGGTTCTCCTACGGGCTGCTTTTCCAGCAATTCTTTTATGGAATAAGATTTCATTGTCAAGCTATCGTAATTTAAGCGGTAAAGATAGGTTTTTGATAAAAAATGAGTGCAATGGAATCGCCATATTTATGGCTGTTCGTCAGATTATTTGTCCTTGAGGTTATCCTCCTCTTGGGGCAAAATATCGATTTGCGGTTTTTTGAGCACTTCCTTATTGGCGATGCTTCTTTCCAAGGATAGGAGCAACGAAGGCAATAAAACAAGGTTGGAAAGCATGGCAAAAAGCAAGGTTGCCGATACCAACCCACCCAAGGCTTTGGTGCCCCCAAAACTGGAGATGATAAAGACTGAAAATCCGAAGAAAAGCACAATGGAGGTGTAGAACATACTCACCCCGGTTTCGCGCAGTGCAGCATACACAGACCGTTTAATATGCCAATTGTGGGTAGCCAATTCCTGCCGGTATTTGGCCAAAAAGTGTATGGTGTCGTCCACTGAAATCCCAAAAGCAATACTGAAAACCAAAATAGTGGAAGGTTTTATCGGCACGCCTAAATAACCCATGACCCCCGCAGTGATCACCAAAGGAAGTAAGTTGGGTACCAACGAAATGATCACCATCCGAAATGAACGGAACAGATAGGCCATGAAAATGGAAATCAATCCAATGGCCAAAGCCAAGGACAACAATAGGTTTTTCACCAAATATTTGGTGCCCTTCAAAAACAAGAGCGCTTTTCCAGTTATGAAAACCTTAAATCGGTCTGAGGGAAAGAACTTGGCAATGGCAGTTTGCATGTCCTGTTCGATTTCCTCCATGCGGTCTATTTTTACATCGCGCATGTATGTGGTCAGTCTTGCGGTTTGGCCGGTGCTGTCCACAAAACTTTCCAGAAGATCACCATCAGTGGATGATTTTCGGGCCACATCCATGATAAAGGTGTTCTCTTGCGATGTGGGCAATTGGTAATATTTTGGGATACCGTTGTAAAACGCCTGTTTTGAATATTTTATCAAATCCACCACCGAAATTGGTCTGGAAAGCTCAGGGATTTCATCAATAACCTGGCCCAGTTGGTCCATGCGTTTCAGCGTAGCGGGTTTAATGACCCCATTTTTTCGTTCGGTATCCACTACAATTTCCATGGGCATAATACCGCCAAACTCCTGCTCAAAAAAGCGGATGTCCTTGAAAAAATGCGTGTTTTTGGGGAGGTCCTCAATCCGACTTCCCGTAATTTTTATTTGGTAAATTCCAATGATGCTCAACACTAAAATACCCACGGTGACCATATAAACGGCGATTCGGTGGTTCCGTACAATATTTTCCATCCGACTCACAAAAAAGTCAATCCACTTTTTGTTGAGATGTTTCAAGTGCTTTGTTTTGGGAAGCGGCATGAAACTATAAATGATGGGAATAATCAAGAGCGAAAGAACAAAAATGCCCACAATGTTGATGGAAGCCACAATACCAAATTCCTTGAGAAGATCGCTATCCAAAATGATGAATGTTGCAAACCCTGAGGCGGTGGTAATGTTGGTCATCAATGTGGCATTACCGATTTTGGAAATAACGCGTTGTAAGGAAAGGGCTTGGTTTCCGTGCTTTTTGACTTCCTGCTGATATTTGTTAATGAGAAATATGCAGTTGGGAATCCCGATGACAATGATCAATGGTGGAATCAAAGCGGTTAAAATGGTGATTTCGTACCGCAAGAGCCCCAAAAAGCCGAAGGCCCACATTACTCCAATGATCACCACGCACATGGAAATGAACGTTGCCCTAAAACTTCTAAAGAAAAAGAAGAATATCAGCGAGGTGACCACAAGCGCAGCCACGATAAAAATCCCGATTTCATCCACAATGGATTTTGTGTTCCAAGTTCGGATATAGGGCATTCCTGAGACATGTAGGTCCAATTGGGTGTCTTGCTCAAAATCTTTTACCAAGTCACCTAAATCATTCAGGATAAACTGATTGCGAACCTCGGTATTCATGATGTCCTTATCCAAATAAGCGATGGTCTGAATGGTGCCGCTTTTAGGATTGTAGACCAGATTATCATAAAATGGAACCTCGGTGAAGAGATGATTGATAAGGGTGTCTATTTCTTTTTGGGTCTTTGGAGGGCTTTTGATGAAGGGTTCCATCACAAAAGTTTGGGTCTCATTGTCCTTCTCCAAAACCCGGAGATTGTCCGTGGAAACCACAAAGTCAATTTCAGGGAAGGCTTCGAGCTGCTTACTCAGTTTGTTCCACCGATTAAAATTTGATGGGGTGAACAAGGCGGAATCTCGAACGGCAAGCACAATAGCATTACCCTCTTCGCCAAAAACTTTAGTAAATGCGTTGTATTCTACGGTTGCAGGGTGATCATCCGGAAGAATATTGGCCTCTGTATTGGAAAATTGCATGTTTTTCCACTGGAGGGCCAAAAAAACAGTGAACCCGACAATGGCAATAAGGATCAAAATCCTATTGCGAAGTATAATTCGTGCGACCTTTGGCCAAAATCCTTTAGTGAGCTTTGCTACCATTTGGGTTTTGTTGGGCGCAAAGGTAGAAAATGATTAGCTGTGTTCCTAGGAAACGCAACAATCAATACAGGGTTTTACACCTTCATGATTTCGGCCTCCTTGTTGGCTAAAATTCCATCAATTTTTTTGCTGTACGAATCGGTAAGAGCCTGTACATCGACTTCGGCATTGCTCAACAAATCCTCGGAAATATCCAACGCCTTAAGCTCTTTGTTGGCCTCTTGTCTGGCACTTCTAACGCTTACTTTGGCGTCTTCTGCCTCGGCTTTTGCCTGTTTTACCAATTGGATTCTTCGCTCTTCGGTCAGAGGAGGTACATTGATGATGACCATCTCACCATTATTCATAGGATTGAAGCCCAAATTGGCGTTCATAATGGCGGTTTCAATTTCTCCCAAAAGGTTTTTTTCCCAAGGCTGTACGGAGATGGTTCTAGCGTCTGGGGTATTAATGTTGGACACTTGGGATAGGGGGGTCTGGGAACCATAATATTCCACCATAACCGTGGAGAGCATCATTGGACTTGCCTTACCGGCACGGATTTTCATCAAAGCTTTCTCTAGGTGAGAAATACTGCCATCCATGCTTTCTTTTGTGCTGTCCAAAACAAATTTAACCTCTTCGTCCATAATTTTTAAATTTTATAATCCAAAATCAAAGCGTGTGCCAACTTAGATGTTGACAACGGTTCCAATATTTTCGCCTGAAACTATTTTCATAAGATTCCCCCTCGTGTTCATGTCAAAAACAACAATGGGCAACTCATTTTCCTGACTTAGTGTGAAGGCAGTTGTGTCCATCACTTTAAGTCCTTTGGAAAGTACTTCCTTAAAGGAGAGTGAGTCGAACTTGGTTGCGTTTTTATCCTTTTCAGGGTCTGATGTATAAATACCATCAACCCGGGTGCCTTTTAAAATGACATCGGCATTGATTTCAATAGCCCGTAAAACTGCGGCAGAATCAGTTGTAAAATACGGGTTACCGGTGCCTCCGCCAAAAATCACTACCCTTCCTTTTTCCAAGTGGCGTACCGCCCGTCTTCGGATGAAAGGCTCGGCAACTTCATTGATTTTGATGGCAGATTGCAAGCGGGTCTCAACGCCTTGGTATTCCAGAGCACTTTGAAGCGCCAAACCATTGATTACGGTGGCCAGCATGCCCATATGATCACCTTGAACACGGTCCATTCCTTGACTGGTTCCGGCAAGACCACGAAAAATGTTTCCGCCTCCGATAACAATGGCCAACTCAATACCCTTTTCCACTACGGCTTTAATATCTTCAGCATATTCGGCCAACCGCTTGGCATCAATGCCATATTGCTGTTCGCCCATGAGTGCTTCGCCACTAAGTTTTAACAGAATTCTTTTGTATTGCATTGAGGGTATCTTGAAGTTCGGACAAAAATAATCAAAATTATTTATGGGAAATGGATAAGGTTAGGGTTGCATACTTTTTAAACGACATAAAAAAAGCACCTGAATTCAGGTGCTTTTTTACATAAATGATATTTTGGAGCTTAGCCTAGGGCTACCCTTTTAAATCCAGTAACTTCCAAGCTGGAATCTACGGATTTAACGTATTGGGCAACACTCTGCTTGCTGTCCTTGATGAAATCTTGGTTCACCAAAGTGTTGTCTTTGAAGAAACGGTTCAATTTACCTTTGGCAATGTTATCCAACATAGCTTCAGGTTTTCCTTCTTGACGCAATTGATCTTTTGCAATTTCAATTTCCTTGTCAATTATTGATTGGTCTACACCTTCTTCGTTAAGAGCAACAGGATTCATTGCAGCGGCTTGCATTGCAACGTCTTTAGCAGCATCGGCAGCACCATCAACATTGGCTGACAATCCAACCAAAGTAGCAATTTTGTTTCCAGCGTGGATGTAAGATCCAACGAAAGGAGCGCTCAATTTCTCGAAGCTACCAATCTCAATTTTTTCTCCGATAACACCAGTTTGCTCGGTCAATTTATCGGCAACTGTCATACCGTTGAAAGAAGCGGCAAGAAAATCATCCTTACTGTCAAAGCCCAATGCCAAATCAGCCAAGTCATTGGCTAATTTCACAAAGCTTTCGTTCTTGGCAACAAAGTCAGTTTCGCAGTTCAAAGAAATAACTACACCTTGAGTGGCGGCATCATTCACTTTTGCGATTGCAGCACCTTCAGAAGAATCCCTGTCAGCTCTGTTAGCTGCAACTTTTTGGCCTTTCTTTCTTAGAATTTCAATTGCTTTATCGAAATCGCCATCAGCTTCAACCAAAGCTTTTTTGCAATCCATCATTCCAGCTCCGGTGGTCTGTCTTAATTTATTTACCTCAGCGGCGGTAATATTTGCCATTTTTTATGCTTTTTAAAATTTATGTAAAGTAAAACACTAAAAAGGTGTTTCGTTTTAGGACAATGTTAAATCAGGTTTGGTTTATTCAACCCCTCCTTTAACGCTGTCTTGCCATTCTTTCAATTCATCCCATTTTCCATCAGCAGCCATTTTAGCTTGCTTTGGCCAAGAAGTAGGATCCAAGTGAGCCAAGTTTGAGCTGGCTTCGGTCAAGATTTCCTTGATTTTCTCTGGGTCGGCTTTAGCCAATTCAGCGTATGTTGCGATACCACTGTTAACAATGGCTTCGGCAGCTTTAGGTCCAATACCTTCAACCTTGGTCAAATCGTCAGCTTTAGGCGCTTCCTTTTTGGCTGCGGGCTTTTCCTCTTTTTTAGGAGCAGGAGCAGGTTTAGCTTTTTTAGCTGCTTTTTTCTCAACTACATCATCGTCATCGTCATCGTTGGAAACGAATTTCTTTTCTACTACTTCCTCCTCGTCATCTCTGTCGTCTTGCTTATCGTTTTTACGCTCAGCCAAACCTTCAGCAACAGCTTTGGTCACTTCTTCCAAGATGGCTTCGATGGATTTACCAGCATCGTCGTTGGCAGGGATTACAAAGTCAATAGGTCTTGGGTCAGAGTTGGTATCAACCATGGCAAAAATTGGAATGTTCAATTTTTGGGCTTCTTTTACTGCGATGTGCTCACGCATGGTATCCACAATAAAGATAGCACCAGGCAAGCGGGTCATATCGGCGATAGAGCCCAAGTTTTTGTCCAATTTTGCACGTAGACGGTCAACTTGCAATCTTTCTTTTTTGGAAAGGGTGTTGAATGTACCGTCTTTTTTCATGCGGTCGATAGCAGCCATTTTTTTAACAGCTTTACGGATGGTGACGAAGTTGGTCAACATACCACCGGGCCATCTTTCAGTAATGTACGGCATGTTTACCTTGGAAACTTTGTCCGCAACAATGTCCTTGGCTTGTTTTTTTGTGGCTACGAAAAGGATTTTTCGTCCAGAGGCAGCTATTTTTTTAAGGGCCTCGTTGGCTTCCTCAAGTTTTGCTACCGTTTTGTAAAGGTTGATAACGTGGATACCGTTACGCTCCATGTAGATATAAGGAGCCATGTTGGGGTTCCACTTTCGTGTTAGGTGTCCAAAATGCACACCTGCTTCCAGTAAGTCTTTTACTTCAATTTTACTTGCCATTTTTTGTACTTAGTTTACGTTCCGTTGTAGTAGCAATGGGTTGGTGGTCACATAATGTTCGCCCAGCCCATTTAGATGCTAAACTAAATTCCAAAAAGTCGAATTGTTTTTCCTTTTTGGAACAACGACAACTTGGTTAAAAATTTAACCCTGAAAAATGTTTCAGGGTTTTCAATGAACTTTATATTGTGGTGCCAAAGCACCGAAATATTAACGTTTGGAGAACTGGAATTTTTTACGGGCTTTCTTCTGACCGAATTTCTTCCTTTCAACCATTCTTGGATCCCTGGTCAATAGACCTTCAGGTTTAAGAACGGCTCTGTTCTCAGCATCGATTTCGCACATTGCACGGGACAATGCCAATCGAATAGCTTCTGCCTGACCTGTGATACCACCTCCGTAAACATTTACTTTTACATCATAAGCATCTTCAGTCTCAGTCAAGGTAAAGGCTTGTTTTACCTTATATTGTAGAGTTCCTGTGGTAAAGTACTCGTTCAAGTCTCTTTTGTTGATGGTGATGTTTCCTTTTCCTTCAGAAACATATACCCTTGCCACAGCAGTTTTTCTTCTACCTATCTTATGAACCACTTCCATTATTTGTAGTCGTTTAAGTTTATTGCTTTTGGTTTTTGTGCTTCTTGACCGTGTTCAGCACCGGCGTATACCTTTAGGTTTCTGAAAAGGTCAGCTCCCAATTTGTTTTTTGGCAACATACCTTTTACAGAGTTTTCAATGATACGCTCTGGGTGTTTGGCCAAAACTTCAGTAGCAGTAGCAGAACGCTGTCCACCAGGATAACCTGTGTAACGGATATATTCCTTATCTGCCCATTTATTGCCGGATAGATTTATTTTCTCGGCATTAATGACTACCACGTTATCACCGCAATCTACATGGGGAGTATAATTGGTCTTGTATTTTCCCCTAAGCAACTTGGCTACTTTTGACGCCAATCTTCCCAAAGTCTGTCCTTCAGCATCAACCAATAACCATTGCTTGTCAACGGTAGATTTATTGGCGGAAATAGTCTTATAACTTAATGTGTCCACTTCTCTAAAAATATTGATTTAACAACCTATCCCGATAAACGGGCTGCAAATGTACAATTATTAGATTGAATTACAAACGGTTGATTGGGAATATTTTTTCTCTTTTTTCATTCTTTGCTTCGCGAGATCAAATTAATAGGCTGGGAAGCGGTTTTTCTGTTAAAAAAAGGCTAAAAAAATACTAGGATGTAACAGTTTCAATATTTGCTGGTCTCTCAGTTACATCAATCAAATCAAAACGAACCGTGAAGCAATTATGCCCAATTCTCATCGGCATCCTTTTCCCAATTTTCGCCCAAGCCCAGGATTCCACCAACGTAGTTCCCAAAAAGATTTATATGACCCAGTCCTTGGGTTCGGAAGCAGCTCCTACTATAGATGGTCAATTGAATGACCCGGCATGGGAGTTGGTGGAATGGGGAGATGATTTTATTGAACAACGCCCTGATGAGAACACCCCTCCTGCACAACAATCGGCTTTTAAAATTCTTTACGATCAAAAATCATTATATGTCGGTATCCGTTGTTTTGATACCGAACCGGAAAAGATTGTCAAACGTTTGTCCAGACGAGATGGCTTTGAAGGCGATTGGATTGGAATCTTCATTGATAGTTACCACGACAAGCGTACCTCCTTCGGTTTTATTGTAACAGCTGCTGGGGTGAAGGGTGATGTGCTCGGTTCCAATAATGGGAATAATGAGGACGATAGTTGGAATCCCATTTGGTATGTGAAGACCCATGCCGATGAAGAGGGGTGGACCGCCGAAATGCGCATACCGCTTAGTCAAATTAAATTTGGGCGTGCTGAAAATCAGGTTTGGGGCCTGCAGATTATGCGGCGGTATTTTAGAAATGAAGAGCGTTCTGTTTGGCAACGTCTTCCCCGAGATGTAGCCGGATGGACAAGCGAGTTTGGCGAGTTGCACGGTCTCAAGAACATTGAGCCACAACGGCAGTTGGAAATTCAGCCCTATACCGTGGCCAAGACCGAAACCTATGAACCGGAGGAAGGGAACCCTTTTCAGGATGGTAGTGAAAGTGATATCACCGTCGGTCTGGACGCCAAAATAGGAATTACCAACGACCTTACCTTGGATTTGACGGTTAACCCGGATTTTGGTCAAGTGGATGCCGACCCTTCTGCCATTGCTTTGGATGGATTTCAAATTTTCTTTCAAGAGCGACGCCCATTTTTTGTGGAGAACAAAAATATTTTTGACTTCAATGTATCCCAATCCGAAGCAGGGAACACCTTCGGTTCGGACAATATTTTTTACTCCCGGCGAATAGGAAGAAGTCCGCAAGGGTATCCCGATACCAATGACGGTGAGTTTGTGGACCAGCCAGACAATACACCTATTATAGGAGCGGCCAAATTTAGTGGAAAGACCAAAAACGGCTGGGCCATTGGTGTACTGGAGAGTGTTACGGCACAGCGGACAGCGACCATTGTTTCAGATAATGATGGACCACGGAAAGAAATGGTGGAGCCTTTGACCAATTATTTTGTGGGACGATTGCAGAAGGATTTCAACGACCGTAATTCATATATAGGAGGGATTTTTACGGCAACCAATAGAGAAAATCTTCCTGAGGAATTAAATTTTCTCCATAAGTCCGCTTTTACCGGGGGGATGGATTTTAAACACCAGTGGAATAATCGGGATTGGTATTTTGGGGGAAATTTCACCTTTAGTCACGTAACCGGAGGAGAAGAAGCTATTCAGAATACGCAAGAATCCATTACGCATTTATTCCAACGGGTAGATGCCGACTATCTTGACGTAGACCCAAATAGAACCTCATTGACGGGTACTGCAGGTAATCTTCAAATTGGAAAACTAGGTAAAGGCAATTTTAGATTTGAAAGTGGAGGAACCTGGCGATCCCCGGAGCTGGAGCTCAACGACATCGGTTTTCAACGGCAATCCGATGACATCCGTCACTACACTTGGATTGGATACCGTACCCTAAAACCGGATAACACCTTTCGGCAATTGGGCATCAATTACAATCATTGGACGGCTTGGGATTTTGGCGGTAACCATAATTACATGCAGTTCAACACCAATAGTTGGCAAAACTGGAAGGGGAATTGGTTCACCAATTTAGGATTGAACTACGCCGTTGTGGATTATTCCAATTTTGCACTTCGAGGCGGACCCAGATTACGACAATCCCAATGGGTGAGCTTTTGGAACAATATTGAAACCGATAACCGTAAAAAAGTGCAGTTTGCGTTTTTTCATAATGGCAGAAAAGCGCTGGACAACTCCTTTAAATCCTATTATATGGAGGGAGGAATCAACTACCAACCCATAAATGCCTTACGAATTTCTGCGTTTCCATCATTGAATATCAACCATGACAAACTGCAGTTCATTGATAATTTTGATGACATCAATGGTTCGCCCAGATACCTCAATGGGGAAATTGACCAGCGTACCTTGAGCATGTCGGTTCGCCTGAATTATACCATAAATCCCAACCTGACCATTCAATATTGGGGCCAACCTTTTATTTCAAGAGGTCGATATTCCAATTTTAAGCATGTGACCAATCCTACCGAGAAAGTGTTTGAAGACAGGTTCATGAGCTACGGACCTGACCAAATTTCATTGACGGATGGGGTCTATTCTGTGGACGAAGACATAAACGGTGTGGAGGATTTCAGCTTTGATGACCCCGATTTCTCTTTTGTGCAGTTCCGATCTAATCTGGTGATTCGCTGGGAATATATTCCAGGCTCTGAGATATTTTTGGTGTGGTCCCAAGACGTATCCCGAAACGGAGATCCCACAAATGGACTTTTACCCAGCTTGGGGGACAATATTTTTGGGCAAAAACCGCAAAATATCTTTTTGTTGAAGGCTACCTATCGGTTCGTATTGTAAAATTTACGTAGTAAAAATACTACACTGTTTTTTTGAACGTTCTCCAAACATATCACTAAAACAAAACTCATGATACGTAAAATCTACTTGCT
This sequence comes from Flagellimonas iocasae, assembly GCF_042682725.1. Classification (NCBI taxonomy): domain Bacteria; kingdom Pseudomonadati; phylum Bacteroidota; class Flavobacteriia; order Flavobacteriales; family Flavobacteriaceae; genus Flagellimonas; species Flagellimonas iocasae. The sequence continues at coordinate 1,379,155 of NZ_JBHUHU010000003.1, forward strand.
TTTATTTGCAACTGTTTTAATTTCCTCTTGTTCTTCGGATGATGGAGGTTCCGATGGTTCATCCATTGTGGGCACTTGGGATGCTGTGGAATTCAATACAGCTGTTGGCGCCGATTTTAATCAGGATGGTACTGCTTCGCAAAATTTAATGGATGAAGTAGATTGTTTTGCGTCTACCGTAACTTTTACAGCGGAAGGTGGATATTCCACTGCAACAACAGGAATATATTTTGAAGCAAGTGAAGAGAGTTTTTCCATCACCTGTGATGGTGTTGAAACCACCTCTGGCACCTACGAACTAAATGGAAACACTTTGGTCACCATTGACGAAAATGGTGAGGTTGTGGCAACCGTTACCGTAACCAAGGACAGATTGGTTGTTGAAGGTGACGACGAGGACTTTGGTGAGGTCACCTTGGTTTTTGAAAGAAGATAATTAGGGAAGCATCACCTTGTGCAATGCCTTACTAAAAGCTTCGTTGGCTTCTTGGTTGCCAATGGTGATGCGCACCTTTCCCGGTGCCCCAAATTGGGAAACAGGCCGGACCATAATGCCCTCTTCCATCATTTTATCGGTGAATTCCATTTCCGGAAATGGTGGGTCAATGATAAAAAAGTTGGCCTGGCTGGGCCAATAGGTAATGCCCAATTCATCAAAAACTTGGGCAATATAAGATCTGCCTTCCTTGACTGTTTTTACGGTTTCAGCAATAAATTCGGAGTCATGTAAAGCGCCAATCGCCGCCTCAATGGACGTTAGCGGTAGCAAAAACGGTTTTTGAATCAAACGGACATAGTTGGCAATGGTCGCAGTGGTATATCCATATCCGATGCGTTGTCCGGCCAAACCGTAGGTTTTGGAAAAACTATTCAGCCCGATGACATTGTGCCCTTCCAAAACATAGGGTAGTGCGGTGACATAATCCTCAGCATCCGCAAAATGACGGTAGACTTCATCAAAAACCACCACGATGGTTGAAGGAACTCGAGTCATAAAATCATCCATCACTGATTTTGGAATATAGGTGCCCGTAGGATTGTTGGGACTGGTGAGAAATATCACCTTGGTTTTCTCATTGATGGCATTCAAAATGCCCTCCACATCCAAATCGTAGTTGGGAGCTAACAAGGGAACATCCACTTGTTTGGCACCGTACCATCTGGAAAAAACGGAGTAGGGCAGAAAGCAGGGATTGGAAAAAATAACCTCGTCATCCTCATTGATAAAAGCCCGTAGAATAATATCAATCACCTCGGAACCGCTATTACCGCATAAAAACTGGTCGGCGCTCAATTTCTCATCAAAATCTTGGACCAAAGCTTCGCGTAAACGGATGTCGGTCTGGTCGGGATACAGGTCGATTTTGGCCACGGCCGCTTTTAGGGCCTCCATAGCTTTGGGCGATGCTCCCAATGGATTCTCGTTGGACGAAAGCTTATATATTTTTTTGTTTGAAGGAGGAATGTTTTTTCCACCTTGGTAGACCTCCTTGGGTGCCAAATGGGTTTTGAAAATGGATTCGATGTTTTTTTTCATTTTTTTCAGTAATCATTAAGAAATGTGACTTTATTCTATGCTCTAATGTCCCATTCCAGATTTTCTTCAATACTCAAAGATTTAAAAACTTGAAAAGCAAATTCTGCAAATCTTTTTAATAATGTCTCAAATTTTTTGTAATCCAAAGTGACTAACAAAAACTCATCAGAAATGTTCTGTGAATGAAATAGGAGATTAAAAATTTCAAAATGATGATCTGATTTTTTAATCAAACTTTTCTCAATGTTGGATTCGTTGTGTGTAATAGAATGTCTTACTGCAGATAAAATTTTCCATAACTCGTTGAATCTAATATTGGGGTTGTTCTTTAATGTGAAATCTTTAAATGTTTTTCCGCCTGCCCTTTTGAGAATTTTGAAAAGATTTTCTCTTCCAGGCATTTTTTTTCTTGAGTTTAATGGAATCTGATTTTTTGGAAGTAACTTATTCGCATATTCCTTTATTATTTCATCTCGATTTAATCTGTCATAGAGACAATCTTTTAAGAGTCTTTCAAATGATTCAAAAGATTGAGCGTAAAGAAGGCAAAGCTGTCTTGAGTATACTTTTTCAATTTCAGATTTATAATTGTATTTATTTGTTTGTTTAGTAAGTCCGGTGTGAAAATTTATTTCCCAGCCGTTATCGGATGGGGCTGTCCAATCGCTTATAATGAGGGCGGAAGCAAAATGCATACTGGCTTTCTCAGAAGTGTATAATTGAATGTCATTTTGAAATACTTTATTTACCCGACTGCTGATATGTCGGTAATAAAGAAGTTTTTCAAAAAAGATATCAAGATAATTTCTATACGTGTTTGACATATTTTTTAGAAACTTACAAACCCTCCGCAAACAATAAATACGCCATCGCTTTTACAGTATTACCCTCTTCCAATAGTTGTTTGGCCCAGGTGTGCAACTCGACTTTCGTGGCGTTTTGTACCTCTTGCTTTTCAACGATAGCTTTTATCTCTTTTGCTGACGGAACCATTTCCAGATTCCCCAATCGGCCCAAATTGTTGCCGGTGAGCACCTCACTTTCCCGAATACCCTTCGGTAGAGCATCCACCCCAATACCATGGGTGCGGATGGGTTTTGGGATTTCAAATAACGATTCCTTTATGGCGCGGATATACCAATTGCCACCCATACGTCCCACCAAATCCAATTTTTCGGTGTCCAGAACGCCATCAGTATAATAGGCATCGTCCACATGGATCATTTCTACCTGCGCGATTACCAAATTTCCGGCACCTGGGGTTTGGGCAAGTTCCACCACTTCCAAAACTTTGCACTCGAAGGATACGGGGGCTTCACCCACCCGCGGGGGTTTCACTTTTACGCTGGGCACTTCGGTAAAACCGGCTTTTACAAACTCGTTCACCCCTTTGTCGTAGGCTGTGCTCGAAAGCGACATTTGCTCCGCCATGGCATGGTTCACCACATTAATGACCACTTCCGGCACTTCAATCACATTTTGGTGGGTGTGCTTTAAGGAATTATCCCGACCGCTTCGCGAAGGAGAAAACACCATGACCGGCGGACTGGAGCTAAACATATTGAAAAAGCTGAACGGACTTAAGTTCACATTTCCTTCTTTGTCCACCGTACTCGCAAAACAGATGGGTCTTGGAGCTATGGCAGTGGACATCAGCGTGTATAAATCTAAGTTGTTGGATGTTTTAGGGTCAATGGTTTTGATCATAAAGATTACTTTTTGTCATTCCTGCGCCCGCCTGCGGCAGGCAGGAAGGCAGGAATCCAACTTATTTTTACTTTAGGTGACTGAGCAGAGTCGAAGTCACTATTCTAATCCAGTAGTTTCGACTTCGCTCAACTACACAAGTTATTTCGTGGGAAGCACTTTTGTGGTCACTTCACCAAATCCGACTCTAATATCGTCATTTTGGGCATAACCCTTTAGGGTTACCGTGTCTCCGTCCTCAATAAATTTTCGTTCGGTGCCATCGTTTAGTTTGATGGGTTTGGAGCCTCCCCATGACAGTTCCAGCATAGAGCCAAAGCTATTTTCCTCTTTTCCTGAAATAGTTCCGGACGCCATCATATCACCTACATTGAGGTTGCATCCGTTTACGGTATGATGCGCCAATTGTTGACTCATATTCCAATACATATGCTTGAAATTGCTCTGGCAAACGGTGGTTTCTTCGCCAGAATCGGGGGTAATGCTTACCTCAAGATTGATGTTATAATTCTTATCACCTTCAAATTGCAGATAAGGCAGTACTTCGGGTTCTTGTGTTGGGCCTTTTATTCGGAAGGGTTCCAAAGCATCCAACGTAACCACCCATGGTGAGATGGATGATGCAAAATTCTTGGCCAAGAAGGGGCCGAGTGGTACATATTCCCATTTTTGAATATCGCGGGCAGACCAATCATTGAACAACACCAACCCGAAGATGTAGTCCTCGGCTTCCCTTGTCGAAACTGATTCACCTAATTTAGTATCCTTTCCGCAGATAAAACCTATTTCAAGTTCAAAATCCAAACGCTTGGTAGGACCAAAAATGGGAGAATCAGCACCCTTCGGCATGGTTTGACCTTCGGGTCGGTGAATGGGTTGTCCGCTCACGATGATGGAACTTGCCCTGCCATGATACCCGACGGGAATATGCTTCCAGTTGGGCAAAAGAGCATTTTCGGGGTCGCGGAACATTTTCCCAACATTGGTGGCATGCTCCAAGCTGGAATAAAAATCGGTATAATCGCCAATGGAGACCGGCATGTGCATTTGGGCTTCACTCTGCTTTACAAGAAGTTCGGGTTTGCCTGCCAAGACGGAATTGTCATCCTTTAACCAAAACTGAATCTTTTTGCGAACCCGTGAGGTGATTTCCTTGCCCAACGAAATAAAATCGTTCAAGGTGTCTTTCTCCAATAAGGCGGTGTTGAAATCAAACACATCCAATTCGGCCACAGCTGCCAAATCGAGGATATGTTCTCCCACTGCAACGCCCACTCTGGGACTTCTGTCTTTGGTGGAAAAAATCCCAAAGGGAATATTGTGAATCGAAAAATCTGAGTTTTCGGGGATATCTATGATCATCTACTTGCTAATATGACATTCCCTTGAAAAAGGGAATCTATCTGTACTTTTATATTGTATAATACTTCGACTCCGCTCAGCATACGCTTGAAATCCTTTACCTTTAGTCATTTCGAAATGAGCAAAGCGATTGAGAAATCTAAGATCGAGATTTCTCACTTTGATTTCGACTGCGCCTGTCTGCCGACAGAGGCAGGCTCAATCTGACAGTTCGAAATGACATTTAAATCCATAAATTCTACTCCAACCACGATTTGTAATACTTGCCATCATCAATTTTGAGGGCGTTTTCGGTGACCTTTAATGGCTTGAAGGTGTCAATCATCACGGCCAATTCCTCGGTCTCTTTTTTGCCGATACTGCCCTCGTAGGTGCCTGGATGCGGTCCATGGGGAATTCCCGCGGGATGTAATGAAATATACCCGGGTCCAATTCCTGTTCGACTCATAAAATCCCCATCCACGTAGTACAGCACTTCATCCGAATCTATGTTGGAATGGTTATAGGGTGCTGGAATCGCTTTCGGATGATAATCGTAGAGTCGGGGGCAGAATGAACATACCACAAATGCACCTGTCTCAAAAGTTTGGTGTACTGGTGGCGGTTGATGAACACGTCCGGTAATCGGTTCAAAATTATGGATGGAGAATCCGTAAGGGAAATTGTAACCATCCCAACCAATTACATCAAAAGGATGCGTAGCATAAACCAATTGGTGTAACATGCCCTGCTTTTTGATTTTCATCAAAAATTCCCCCTTTTCATCAAAAGTTTGAAGGTCCTGCGGCAATTTGTAATCCCGTTCGCAGAAAGGGGAGTGCTCCAAAAGCTGTCCAAACCAATTGCGATAGCGTTTTGGGGTATAAATCGGATGAAAAGATTCGGCATACAAAATCCGGTTGTCCTCCGTATCAAATTCAATTTGATAAATCATTCCACGCGGAATGATAAGATAATCCCCATATTCAAATGGAATATTACCCAGAAAGGTTTTTAAGGTTCCTGAGCCTTTGTGGATAAAAAGCATTTCATCCGCATCGGCATTTTTATAGAAATAATTGGTGAGGGATTTTCTGGGAGCAGCCAATCCTACATGAACGTCATTGTTCACCAAAAGGGGCTCGCGTGCTTCCAAAAAATCATCCTTTGGAGCCACATCAAAACCGATGAACTTTCGACTGGTGATGTTCTTTTCCACCGCAATTTTTGGGCTCACATCCAAAGCCTTCCCTATTTCCTTGACCTGCGTGGGCCGATGGACATGATAGGAAAGCGAAGACATCCCATCAAATCCGATGGTTCCGAAAAGTTGCTCGTAGTAGAGCCCGCCGTTCGGTTTTTCGAATTGGGTATGCCGTTTTTGCGGAATTTTCCCGAGTTTATGATAGATAGGCATCTTTTTAAATTTTAAGTTATCAGTTTTAAATTTTAAATGAATAAAACTTAAAACTCCACCTTTAACACTTACAATTGATTAATGCAATGTGCCTCGAAGCTCTTGCTCGCGCTCAATGGCTTCGAACAGTGCCTTAAAGTTACCTTTTCCAAATGATTGTGCACCCTTTCGTTGAATGATTTCGAAGAACATGGTAGGTCTGGGTTCCACAGGTTTAGTGAAAATTTGTAACAAATAGCCTTCATCATCGCGGTCTACGAGAATGCCAAGTTCTTTAAGGGGAGCAATATCCTCGTCAATTTCCCCAACGCGGTCCGAAACGGCATCATAATAGGTTTCGGGAACGCGTAAAAATTCAATTCCTCGACTTCTTAAATCACGAACGGTTTTGATGATGTCATCTGTGGCTACTGCGATGTGTTGAACGCCTTCTCCTTCATAAAAATCGAGGTATTCTTCGACTTGGGATTTTTTCTTGCCTTCGGCCGGTTCATTTATAGGGAATTTAATGCGTCCGTTGCCGTTGCTCATCACTTTGCTCATCAAAGCCGTGTATTCCGTTGAAATATCATTGTCGTCAAAGGACAAGATATTTTTGAAGCCCAATACGTCCTCATAAAAATTTACCCAGTGGTTCATTTTATTCCAACCCACATTACCCACCATGTGGTCGACATACCGCAGTCCGGTAGAAGAGGGGTTGAATTCTGGAGTTTCCCATTTTATAAAGCCTGGAAGGAATACGCCTTCATAGTTTTTACGTTCCACAAAGATATGGACGGTCTCACCGTAGGTGTAGATGCCAGAACGGACAATTTTTCCGTGGGCATCCTCCTCTGTTTTGGGTTTCATATAGGATTTGGCTCCTCTTTCAATAGCAGCGTTATAGGCGTAAGTGGCATCATCTACCCAAAGGGCCACCACTTTTACACCATCCCCATGCTTATCGATATGTTCCCCTATCTCAGTACCGCTTTTAAGGGGTGAGGTAAGCACCAATCGAATCTTATCCTGCACCACCACATAGCTTTCACGGTCTTTTAAACCCGTCTGCAATCCGGCGTAGGCCAGTGACTGAAATCCAAATGCGGTCTTGTAAAAGTGGGCCGCTTGTTTGGAATTACCGACGTACAATTCAATATAGTCCGTGCCATTGATAGGCATGAAGTCTTCCGTTTTGCTGGATGATTTTGGCATTAGTGCAGTGTCCATTTCAGTATATTTTTATGTGTTGTTCGAAATAATTGTTGTTTATGCAACAAAAATAGTTTTTTTTGGATCACGACCATGATTTTTGCACCTAATTTTGGGTTAAAATTGACATAGTTGATTGGTATGCAACCGAATGTCTTCCAAAATGAATCGCTATTTTTGCGGGAACCATTTGCACATGCTCAACCACATAGATGAAATACAGGGGATAGGACTGCACCTTGATTTGGTGCTCCGCAAAATCCAAAATGCCTATCTGCGGGCCTTTGAAGAATTGAACGTGGAAATGACCATTGAGCAGTGGGTTATTCTACATCGCATTTATGAGTTGGGGGACGAGGCCAGCCAGCGGGATATTGTTCAGAGCAATTTTCGTAACCGGGCCACCACTTCACGGGTAATCGGTGGATTGGAACGTAAGGGCTGGGTGAGTAAGACCCGTTTTGAAGGTGACCAAAAACGGTTTAAACTGGAATTGACCCAACAAGGTCAGGATGTAATTGATTTGGTGATGCCCAAGGCGCTTCAGTTGAGAAAACTGGCTGTTAAAAACCTTCAACCTTCGGAGTTCGCTACCTTCTTGTCCGTCTTGGACCAGGTGGGAGAAAATTATACCCTAGAAGACTGATTTTGTGTTCTGGAAAATATCCAAAAGCTAGCTTATCATATAATTGGGATACTTTTCAGGGTTTAAAGTTGATGGTATCACTTCGCTCATAACCAATGCGATGGGCAACGATTTCAATTTCTTGTCCAGAGAAGAGCTGAATTGGTTCCTTATATATTTTCCATGGTCCTTCCGAAGTGAACCGATATCCCATTGATGCTCCTTTTGTGCTGCATGATATACTTAACACCCCATTTGTAAACTCTGTTTCAGGGGCGGCAGTCAAAGGTTGTTCTTGATTGGGCCAAAAACTTTCAATGAGTTCTTTCTCTGGTCGTAATCCGGTATCCCCAATTTTTTCGGTCCATTCCTTGCACGCCTGTCTCATTTTTTTCAATTGCTCTTGGTATGCTGGATTTTTGGCTAGATTGTTTAGCTCGTGGGGATCATTCTCCAAGTCGTAGAGTTCTTCCTCCGGTTTTGGATAAGCGAACCACAAGGCTTGTTCGGGGGTCAATTGATTTTGGTCTTTCAATCGAAGCAACTCCTGCATAATGGGCATCTGTTTCCGATAGGCTACGTCTGAATAAACTGGTTTGTCCAATTCATAATTCTTTATGTACTTGAATCTCTTGTCCCTAACGGAACGCATATGATCGGTAAGCTCATCGAAACGGTCCGCGGCACCAAAGGCATATTCAGGTTCTTCGGTTCGCATAAACGGACCCAAAAACGCCTTTCCCTCCATATAATTTGGAGGTTCAATTCCTGCCAATGAAAGTACGGTAGGGGCCAAATCGATAAAACTAATGATTCGGTCATCCCTAAGGCCGTAGAATTCCCCATTTGGAAAGCGGATGATCATGGGGACTTTTAATCCACTATCGTACAACAACCTTTTTTGTCTGGGCAATGGACCTCCATGGTCGGTATACCACACTACAATGGTACTGTCCATGAGGCCATCCGATTTTAACTCCTCAAGAATTTGACCTGTTTTGTGGTCCATTTCCAAAATGTTGGAGTACATACGCCTTATGTCTTTTTTGCCAATTTCTGTATCCGGAAGATAAGGGGGCACGTCGACCTCCAGATCTTCATCGACCCAAAGTGAATCTTTTGCTTTTGACCAAATTCTGGATTCATGGGTGACCTCAATATTAAAAACAGAAAAGAATGGCGTGTTGCCTGGTCTATTTCTCCAATGTGCGTTATCGCTGCTTTCATCCCAAGCAGTCATTGTTTTTCTGAACTGATAATCTTCTTTTTTGTTATTGGTGCAATAGTATCCGGCATTACGAAGGTATTCTGTGAACATTTTCACTTCTGCGGGTGGAACGGCCTCATAATTTATATTTTCGACCGGTTTGTATACGTAATTCTTGATTACTTCATCAGAAACAGTGTCGCTGAACCAAGGCCCTGTCCGCATATGGCTGGCCCCAATGCTGTTGGCGTACATACCTGTAATGATGGATGCGCGAGCAGGAGAACACACAGGATGGGCGGTGAAAAAGTTATCGTAGCAAACTCCTTCAGCGGCCAATTCGCTTAGAGCAGGGGTAACAATGGTGCTATCACCAAAAGCAGGAATGTATGGACTCAGGTCTTCGGCGACAATCCATACGATATTGGGTTTAAAATCTAAATGGGGATTAATACGTTTTTGGGGCTTATTTTGACTTGCTTGTTTTTCGGAATTTTTACAACCCAGAAATAAGGCAATAAGTGCAAAACAGTATAAAATTCTTTTCATGGGTATAATTTAATGAGCTTTTTTCTGCAAATGATAATCCTTAAACCTGTATAAAGAAGGAGGGTTTAAAACTACAAATGATACCGAAGCGCCCTTCTTGCCAGTATCAAAGCAAGAGAATATGATGGATTCGCTTAACACTTTAGGGTGAATGAAGATGAAATACTATTCATAGCACTAACTAATTTTATCCCAATGCTTTATGGTAAGTTGAATGATAGTGGCCAGTCCAATCAGTAGCACAAAAAGCAGACTCAATTTTCGGAATCGCTCTTGTGGAATATAGTTCAGAATCCTTTTGCCCAAATAGGTGCCTATCAGTCCAATCGCAAACAGAAAGGGAAGATAGGTTAGTTCCTGCTTTCCGATATACCCATTTTCATAGTAGACGAAGGTTCGAGAGAAATCAATCAAAAAATCGATAAAGGCCGAAGTGGCGATAAAGGCATTCTTCTCCAGATTGAAGGCGGCCATCGTCAAACCCCGAATAGCGCCACCTGTGCCCAACAATCCCGCTGAAAAACCCGAAAGCGTACCTCCAATAATGGCATTCTTTTTATTGGGAAGGACCACAACTTCACTTTTGATCAAGAAAAACAGACTGAAAATCACCAAGAACACCCCTAAAACGATGGTCAGCAGAAGCCCGTCCACAATTTTTGATAAAAATCCGCCAATGATCACAAACAGAACCGAAGGTGCTCCAATGTACAGCAGCAATTTTTTGTCCAACCCCTTTTTAAACAGAAATATCTTGCTCACGTTGCTGGACAAGTGAAAAATGGCTGTCATACCGAGTACGGAGTAAAAATCAAAATAAAAATTGCCGATAGGCACAAAAAAAACCGAAGACCCAAAACCGCCAATGGTACCAATGATTTCTGCCAACAGGGCCAGCAGCAAAAAGATATAGTTGATTTTCATAAACGCATTAAGAAAAGGAAAAGGTACTGTTTTTACCGGATTCTCTATTCATGTGGGAATGTCGAATCTTTATTTGTGACATTTTAACCTAAAATTACCATAAAACGGATATCTATGATAAAATAGCATAGAAACTGGTGAATTTTATAGAAGCACAGGTAGGAAATCAGCCCCAATTTTGCAGTGTATAATTAAATATACGTGTTATGGAAAAAAAGAAAATATATCCGAATATGTGGCAAACCGTTCCTTTTTCATTTGATCTTCTGAATCAGATTGAAAATAAGGAAAAAGCTGTCCAAGAATTGATTTTGAAAAACGAAGCAGCAACCGAGCTCAATGTCTCAGACATGGTGCTGAGCATCACCAAGTTTTCTGCGTTCGATGTTGAGGGCAATGAACATATTGTTGCCAATTTCCCTGGGCAAACCGCGGTTACCCTGAAAGGGATTTCATCCGGCCAGTTTTTGCGCTCCAAAGATGTGGTTTCCCTTCCTGAAGGAAAATACAGCACCCTTCGCTTTTATTTAGCGAAACAAGGGAACCAATTTAAATATTGGGATGGTGTGCAAGAGTCGGCCGACCACTTTGGCAGTCTTGACTTTACCATTGAAAATGGACTTCAGATTGAAGGAAATGAGGCGCCAGAGGTAAAATTGTGGTTTGATTTTGTTCCTTACCAGTGGAGCAGCCACTTTAAACCCTTTTTGGACCTATTTAAAGGAAATAAGAACCCAAGACCCCGATTGGCGAACAGTTTCGGGAATTAATATAGCTATGAAAAGAAAGGAAAGGCACCTATTTAGGTGCCTTTTTTTTATTGGTTTTGGGCCTAAGTTTTACGTTCCAATAGGTAATGTATAGGGTTCCCAATAGGGTGGGTGCAATCCATACCACTACTGACCCAATATTGATGGCTGTGACCAAAAAAGCGGTTACGGAAGCAATCAGAGCTCCTACCATTCGACCCAAATGGCTGGTAAGCCAAGCATTTTTATTTTGTGAAAATGTTTTGAATGTCTTGAAATCTCCCAATGTTAGGAACAATCCAAATCCGCCAAAAAAGGCATATAGTATAGCATTTGGGAGCTCTTTAAAAAATCCTTGTGCCCCAATGGAAATCATGATAATCGAAGCGGCCAGCATTAAACCCGAAATGGACTTATCCAATAAGGTGGCTTTTGTCTTGTATCTGCTATTAAAGGTAAGTGCTCGGTTTCCGGCCAATACCAAATAAGTGGTGAAAAGTCCAATAAGCAGTAAAAACTGATTTTTGTGGTTGGGCATTTGTGATATCACCAAGGCAATGGATGAACTGGTTAGCATGGAATAGGTGAAAATCCTGCCCATTTTTTTGTGCAGTTCGCTTCCTTTTTTGACGCTGATGCTCCCAATACCCGAGAGTAAACCTACCCCACCAAAGAAGGCATGGATATAGATCAAAATCTTAATGGTTGGTTCCATTTTTGATTGGTTGTGGTTCTAAACCAAAACTAGTATTTCAACCTGAGATTGATATGTACAAATAGCCGAACCGTTATTTTATTGCGATGGACTGTTCAAAAGAGCTCTGATTTGCAAGTTTATACATTGTTTTCGTCGTAAAAATTGGAGAGAATGGATTCCAATTCCTCTTTTCCTGCAATAATGCCCTCAACCCTATTCCATAACCATTCTGTGAGCAAAGGTCGTAGCGGTTGCTGCAATTTGGTAATGTTTCCAAAGACCTTTTCAATTTTTTTGTCCCAAACCTTATAATATTTCTGGAGGTCATCTGGATATACAATTTTTCTTCGGGTGCCCTCATCAGCTGCCCTAAAGGGCAGCGGAATATTGAGGTAACCGTAATCATCCGTCAACTGTTCCCCTGGCTGGATGTCACGAATGGCAATTTCAAAATCGTAGGCAGTGGTAAGGCAATTGGAGTTGAAACTGTGGTTCACATACCGGCCATTGTCCCAACAAAGGATGTAATTTCCCTTATTGTTCCGAAAGGTGTAGGTGTCCAAAATGTTTTGGTAGGTGGGGTCCATTTGTTGCAGTTCCAAAGGGGTGAACTCACGGTCCAACTGGTCCAGTACCCAGGTAATGGTGCCTGCGGGAATAAACTTGGTAGCGACTACACCGTAGCCAATTTCATTGCTGATAAAACGTAATTCTGTATCGGGATGAATCATTCTATACCTATTGAATTTTTAATTGAAGGTATAAAATAGTTCAATCCGTTGATGGAAATTTTAGAGGTACACAATAGTGCTGATGCAACGATTAAAGTTGTTGTATATCAGTTAGTTGAAATAAGGAATATCTGAATTAGCTATCAAGCAATCTTCTGTGGTAGTTCACTTGCCCAAGATGATAATTGAGATGGGTAACCAAATGAATCAAAGTGTATCCCATTTCCGTGGGTTTGTCCCAAATTTGGATGGGGAAATCATCAGCCAATTGTTCCTCAGTTAAATTGGTAAGTCCCTTCTCAACGGTTAAAATAGTCTCTTCAAGTTGGTTTATGAGTGTTTGCCTGGGAATGTTTGTCGCAGAAAACTCCAAATCCCGTTGTCTCACATAGTCGGTCTTTGCCAGTCCAACACCAATAAAGGCGTTGAGGTTCCCTATGATATGCAAGCATAAATTACCAGCTGAATTGGTAATGGATTTCTCGGTTCGCCAAAGATTTTCTTCCGAAGTATACAGTTGCACTTCATTTTTCAGCTTTTCCAAATCTCTTTTAAAGAGTGATTGTAATGCGGTAATGGTCATTGTACATATCTTTAAGTTATAATTGACTCAGTCGCTTAAGTTTTTCTAAAATTTCATAAACTGAAAAACTTCGGGCAAAGCGGTACATTTCCTTATCGCCTTGCTTTATTATGACTACCGGAAGGGTGAAAACCATGGATTGTCCTGTAAATTCCACTTCCTCCTCCACATACACCACCCGAATGTTGACTTTTGAAAAATTTTCCTGAACAGCCTCAAGTAACTTTGGTTTGAGCACCTTGCAGACCCCGCAGGTTTTACTGGTAAAAAACAGGAGTTCAATGTCTTGTGTTTCCATTTTTGGAAGTATGCCGTGAATATTACTAATGCGCCTCCAACCAATTTTCGCCAATACCCACTTCCACATCCAAGGGGACGGAAAGTTTGTAGGCGTTTTCCATTTCAGATTTAATGAGTTTTTTCATTTCCTCCAACTCGGGTTTGTAGCAATCGAACACCAATTCATCATGTACCTGCAAGAGCATCTTGGTCTTGTATTTTCCTTCGGAAAGCTTTTTGTGGATGTTGATCATCGCAATCTTGATGATGTCCGCAGCACTTCCCTGGATGGGGGCGTTCACGGCGTTTCGCTCTGCAGCTCCACGCACCACCTGGTTCCCTGCATTGATATCCTTTAAATAGCGACGACGTCCCAAAATGGTCTGTACATAGCCATGGTCTCGGGCAAAATCGATTTGCTCACTGATGTAATTCCGCAGTTTGGGATAGGTTTTGTAATAGGTGTCGATAAGGTCCTTTGCCTCGGTACGACTCAAATCTGTTTGGTTGCTCAATCCAAAGGCTGATACCCCATAAATAATCCCAAAATTCACCGTTTTGGCATTGCTACGTTGTTCACGTGTCACCTCCTCAATCGGTACATTGAATACCTTGGAGGCTGTGGAAGCGTGAATGTCCTCCCCATGTTTAAAAGCGGAAATCATGGTATCTTCCTCACTCAAAGCCGCAATAATGCGCAATTCTATCTGGGAGTAATCCGCAGCGAGCAACACGTAGTTTTCATCCCGAGGAATAAAGGCCTTTCGCACTTGCCGACCGCGCTCGGTTCGGATGGGAATGTTCTGAAGGTTGGGATTGTTACTGCTCAATCGGCCAGTGGCGGCTACGGTTTGCATGTAATCCGTATGCACCCGACCGCTGTGTTTTTGTACCTCGTTCGGCAAGGCATCCACATAAGTGCTCTTCAATTTGGAAAGTCCGCGGTAATCCAACACATTTTGAATGATCTCGTGGTCCTTGGCCAAATAAGAAAGCACGTCTTCTGCCGTAGAATATTGACCTGTTTTTGTTTTTTTTGGCTTGTCCACCAATTTCAATTTTTCAAAAAGGATATCGCCCAATTGTTTGGGTGAGGCAATGTTGAATTCTTCCCCAGCCTGCTCGTAAATTTTTTGTTCCAAGTCTTTGATGTCCTTATCCAGAGCGGTGGAGAGGTCCTTTAGGAAATCCTCATCCAAATTGATGCCCTCCCGTTCCATATCGGCGAGTACCCGGAGTAGGGGAACCTCAATTTCCTCAAACAGTTTGTCGGTATGGGTTTCTTTGAGTTCCGGAGCAAAATGCTGCGCCAACTGAAAGGTGACATCAGCATCCTCCACGGCATATTCCGTTTGTTTTTCTACAGGAACCTGCCGCATGTTCAATTGGTTCTTTCCTTTTTTGCCGATAAGTTCCGTAATGGAAACCGGGGTGTAATTGAGGTAGATTTCCGAAAGCACGTCCATATTGTGGCGCATATCGGGATTGATGAGGTAATGGGCCAGCATGGTGTCAAATAGCTTGCCTTTGACCTCTACGCCGTAATTGGCCATCACTTTGATGTCATACTTGAGATTTTGCCCAATTTTTTCGATGTTTTCCGCCTCAAAGAAGGGGCGTAGCTTTTCAATAAGGGGCATGGCATCGTTTTTTGTTTCGGGGAAGGGCACGTAAAATCCCTTTCCTGCTTCCCAACTGAACGCAATACCGACCAATTCGGCTTCCAATGGGTTGATGGAGGTGGTCTCCGTATCAAAACAAACTGAGGTCTGCTTCATCAAATTTTCCAAAAAGAGCTCCATGGCAAAGCCAGCTTGCACTGTTTGATAAAAATGCTGGACATCGGCAATCGTTTTTCGGCCACTCATATCTTTTATCGTCGCGGCAGCTTCGGTAGGGTCGCCCCCAAAAAGGGTAAACTGCCCACTTCCGGCAACTTTGGCCTCTTGCTTGGCGGTTTCAGTACTCGTCACTGGGGTGCTGGGTTCCGCTTCACCGGAAAACAACTTAATGAACTGTTCCTTCAACCTTCGAAATTCGAGTTCCTCAAAGATTTCTTGGACTTTCTCGGCATCGGGTGGGCACATTTCATAGTCTTCGGCATGGAATTGTACATCACAGTCAATTTTGATCTCGGCCAATTGACGTGAAAGTCGACCCAACTCGGCATTTTCTTCCACTTTTTCCTTCATTTTGCCTTTCAGCTTGTCCGTATTGCTCAGCAATCCTTCCAATGAACCAAAATCCTCCAGAAACTTTTTAGCGGTTTTATCTCCTACACCAGGTAAACCGGGAATATTATCACTAGCATCGCCCATCATTCCCAGATAGTCTATGACCTGCTCTGGACGTTCCACTCCAAAGCGTTTTTGCACTTCGGGAATGCCCCAAATCTCGATACCGTTGCCCAATCGAGCGGGACGGTACATGAAAATATTTTCTGAAACCAATTGCCCGAAATCCTTGTCAGGGGTCACCATGAACACTTTGTAGTTTTCTTTTTCGGCCTGTTTGGCCAAGGTACCGATAAGGTCATCGGCCTCATAACCGGCCAGCTCCACTACGGGAATTTTCATGGCTTTGAGAATATCTTGAATATACGGAACGGCAATGCGGATGGCATCTGGTGTTTCATCCCGATTGGCTTTATAGTCTTCAAAAAGTTCAGTACGCTCCACACTACCCCCTTTGTCAAATGCTACGGCTAAATGGTCGGGCTGTTCCCGCTTGATGACATCAAAAAGGGAATTCATGAACCCCATGATGGCGGAAGTGTCCATTCCTTTGGAATTGATTCGTGGATTCTTGATGAGGGCATAGTACCCGCGGAAAATCAAAGCGTAAGCATCAAGGAGAAAAAGGCGTTTTTGTTCAGACATGTTGTTCAGTTAGCAATTAACAATTATCAATTAACAGTTTTCAATGGGCAGGATTTAAAAGTACGAATTGCAGGGCAAAAAGAATCAAGTTCAGGTTCAAGAATCAAGAGTCAAGGGTCAAGACATTCTTGTTCTTGGTTCTAACTGTAAAAACTTTTCACTTGTCGGTTTTCATGGCCTTTTTCGCTGTATTCGCGGTAGGTAAATCCGGGATGTACACAGTACCCGCCGGTTTCCCCATTCTTATTGATGGCCAAAAAACCGATTTGGAAATCTTCCCGACCTTCATTTTTCTTCATGATGCGTTTTACGCCTTCTTCACAGGCTTCTTGTGGACTTTTTCCTTGTCGCATTAATTCCACAATCAGAAAACTTCCCACGGTACGGATGACCTCTTCGCCCACCCCGGTGGCGGTTGCTCCACCCACTTCATTATCCACATACAACCCCGCTCCAATAATTGGGGAGTCCCCAACACGACCCACGACTTTGTAGGCCATACCACTGGTAGTGCAAGCTCCAGAAATATCGCCATTGGCATCTATGGCCAACATTCCGATGGTATCGTGGTTTTCTATATTGATGGTAGTCTCGTACTTTGAGGTTTTCAACCACTCTTGGTATTGTTTTCGAGTGCTCTCCGTTAAGAGGTCTTCTTTTTCAAAACCTTGTTCGTACGCAAATTTTTCAGCTCCCTTACCAGCCAAAATAATGTGTGGGGTTTCTTCCATCACCTTGCGTGCTACGGAAACGGGATGCACAATATTTTGAAGGTAGACCACGGAACCGCAATTGCCATCTTTGTCCATGATGCAGGCATCCAAGGTGACATTTCCGTCACGGTCTGGCCGACCGCCCTTGCCTACGGTTTCGTTGGTTTCGTCCGCTTCTTCCACCATAACGCCTTGTTCCACGGCATCCAATGCATTACCCCCTTTACTCAATACTTCCCATGCCTTGCTGGTGGCATTATGGAAATTCCAGGTACAGACCACAATGGGTTTAATGGTTTCTGAAGAAGTTGGGGCCAACGTATTTTCTTCTGTTTTGTTTTCTGTCTTGCAAGAGGCTAGGGCAGAGGCTGATACAATTCCAACGGTGGTTAGGCTGGAATTTTTAAGGAATTTGCGTCGCTTCATGGAAAGGGATGTTTACTTTTAAGGGTGATAAATATAGCAATATGCTTGTAGAAGTTTGTGCCAATTCCTTGGAATCGGCATTGAATGCCCAAAGTGCGGGTGCAGACCGGATAGAACTTTGTTCCGAGTTGGGAGTAGGGGGCATAACACCTTCCATGGGGTTGATACAATTGGTGAAAGAGCGATTGAATATTCCAGTTCATGTGCTTATTCGTCCACGTAGTGGACATTTTCATTATTCCATTTCAGAGTTTGAAGTGATGAAGGCCGATATTTTGGCGTGTAAACAGATGGGGGTAGATGGGATAGTTTCAGGAATGTTGCACAATGATTTTTCTGTGGATGTGGAAGGAACCCGTGAGTTGGTAGAATTGTCAAAGCCGATGCATTTTACGTTTCATCGCGCTTTTGATTGGGTGGAGGACCCAATTACAAGTTTTGAAGTGCTTGAAACACTGGGTGTAGCAACTATTTTAACTTCGGGAGGAAATCCATCAGCGGCGGATGCCATTGAAAGACTGAAAAAATGGCAAGAGCAGACTTCCATAACGCTAATGGCTGGGGGCGGTATCAATCTCGATAATGCCAGGATCTTTAAAGAAGCTGGACTCAAGGCGCTGCATTTATCGGGAACTACCTTTGGAAATCCGGTTGACATCAAGGGGAAAATCAGCATGAATTCTACCAAACATTTGGTGGAACATCAGGTGGGAATCACCAATACGTTGTTGGTTCAAAGTGTGGTGCAGGCCGTTAAATAAATCCAAAAACCCTACTTTTTAGAAGATTAGCGATAATTTTGCAAAAAGAAATTGCATGTCTCGTCTTATCATTTTAGGAATCTTGTATTCGGTTTTGGCCATCTATGGGTTCCAAGCTTTTAGAACCTTATTCCGAAGTCCATGGATGCATTGGGCCTATGGTATCCTCTTTTTAGGCGCACTTGTTTTTCTGGTTGTCAAAGTAATGACCTTGCAGGCCAATGATGGTTTTAGGGGGACTGTGGCCGTTGCTGGTGGAATTTTCGCAGCATTTTTTATGTTGGCTTTAGTATTGGGTTTCTTTCTGTTATTGGAAGATTTGATTCGCCTTTTGGGGTTTGGCTATAACAAGATAGCTACCTGGTCCAGCGAAGAAGCTACACACTTTCCTTCTCGTAGAAAATTCATCAGTGCATTGGCACTTGGATTGGCTAGTTTGCCATTTGGGGCCATGTTGTATGGCATGTACCGTGGTAAATACAATTATCAGGTGCTGAAGTATGAGTTGGAGTTTGATGACCTACCCGATGCTTTTCACAACTATCAGATTACCCAGATTTCCGATGTACACAGTGGAAGCTTTGACGACTATAATAAGGTATCGTACGGGGTTGACCTGATCAACGAACAACAAAGTGATGTAATTTTCTTTACTGGGGATTTGGTCAATAACAAATCGGATGAGATGCACCCTTGGAAAGATGTTTTTTCCCGTTTGGAGGCCAAAGACGGAAAATTTTCAATCTTGGGTAACCACGATTATGGAGATTATGCTTCATGGCCAACTGAAGAGGCTAAGGCCCAGAACTTGGAAGACCTGAAGAACCTTCAACGCGATATGGGCTTCGACCTCATGTTGAACACCAATCGCTATTTGGAAAAAGATGGTCAAAAAATAGCTTTGCTTGGGGTAGAGAACTGGGGACGTGGCGGATTTAAAAAGGCGGGAGACCTCGGAAAAGCCAAGGAAGGGATACATAAAGACGACTTTAAAATTTTGTTGAGCCATGACCCTTCACATTGGGAAGATGTGGTGCTGCAGGATGATTACCATTTTCACCTGACTTTGAGTGGACATACCCATGGAATGCAGTTTGGCGTAGAGATTCCCGGATGGGTAAAATGGAGCCCGGCCAAATGGCGCTACAAATACTGGGCTGGAATTTATAAGGAATTAGATCAGTTCATCAATGTGAACCGTGGGTTTGGATTTATCGGTTACCCGGGTCGTTTTGGAATCTGGCCCGAAATCTCCGTGATTACATTAAAGAAGAAAGGTTTAACGTGAATTTAACGAGACTCAATATCGTAAAGCGTTGGCTTGATGTAAAACTTTAACAATTTTTCTTACTTTTGGCTGTAAACCAGAGAATACATGTCTAAGTTTGGTGAACTTATAGATTTAAAAGTCCCTGTTTTGTTGGACTTTTATGCAGAGTGGAACGAACAGTCCACCTCAATGCACCCTGTTTTGCGTGACGTTGCTGCGGCTCTCGGCGATAAGGGAAAAGTGATAAAAATAGATGTGGATAAGAACAAAGAGCTTTCCCAAGCACTTCGTATTAAAGGATTGCCCACACTAATGATTTATAAGAAAGGTGAAATGGTCTGGCGACAGAGCGGCGAACAAGACGCCAATACGCTGATCGGCATCTTAAACGAATATATTTAAAGCGAGGTTTTCACCTCGCTTTTTTTATGGCTCTGTTTCTATTTGGGCATTGTCCTGAGCAGCTTCGGTCGTGTCCAAAGGAATGGAGTCTTCCAAATCTGGATTAGGTTCTGGAATATCATCCAAACCGTCCTCCTCTTCTCCAACAAATTGTGAGAATTTATCAATATACTCATTGAAAATCAAGGTCTCGGATTCTGCCAAGTCCCTGTCTTTGTTTTCTATGAGGATGTCAATATTTCTGCGGTAGGCTTGCATGTCGGCTAAGATATCGTCTATCTTTTCATATTGTTCATCCAATGGGGCACTGGAATAATACTCCAAATGCTCTTGGTAGACTTTCTTAAGTTTTTCATACAAAGCATGGGCCTTTTCGGTTTCTCCCACTTTGTAATAGCCATCTACAAAAGGTTCCACGAAAGCGTAGAATCCGTAGTAGTCCACAGGCATATTGGTCATGGCAATATCAATGACATCCTTGGCCTTGTCAATCTTGTTTTCATTGATCAATTGCTCCATCAATCGTGCTAGATTGCTACGGAACGAAAGACCTTGCGAGCGGGTCTGGGGATCGTGGTAAATGTCCTCACTTCCAGAATTGCCCCAATCCCATCCTTTTACGATGTCGTACATCAAATCAGTGTCAATACGACCCATTTCAAAGGAATTTCGGTTCTCTGTGCGGATAGGGACCAATTTATAGGCCAATCCATCCAGTTGGAGATAATCCTTCATCCAAATGTATTCGGCGCTGTCAAAACTTCCTCCGGAAAAATAGATGGGACGTTTCCAATCATTATTGGCAATCATGTCCAACATTAAAATCCTGTTCTTCGGCAAAACGCTCTTGGGAAGATCTATGTCGATATAATCCACAATCAAAGCGGAATCTTTTTCCTTTACCAATCCGCTTTCCAGTACATTCTTTTTATTGACAGGAATACGGATTTTGTTGGTGGGATAATAAATGATGTCCAAGGTACTTTGTGGATATTCACTGATATCGGCTCCTTGATTTTCCAAGATATGCCCAAACTTGGTCTGAGGTTTATCGCTCCCTACCCAATTGACAAAATCTTGAATGGTCCAACGACTATCAGTAATACCTCCTCTGTAGTAAATGGCGTCCCGAGTACCATAACGGTATTTGTCATGGGTGAGTTGGGAAGGGATGGCATCACTTTCGTAAGCCTTTCGCTTCATTTGGTCTATGTACCAATCCGTGGCGAACAGACTGGTGTTAATGATTCGGATATCGGTGCGGTATTGCTCAATTTCCTGCGCATACCATAAGGGGAAGGTGTCATTGTCCCCAATGGTGAACAAAATGGCGCCAACGTCTTCCTGACACGAATCCAAGTAAGCTTTTGCTGTGGATGGTGCCGTGTACCGGTTAGAACGATCATGGTCGTCCCAGTTTTGAAAGCCCATCAGAAAAGGAACGGCCAAGAGGCAGATTACCGAAATCACCGGAGCTGCAATTTTTGAGGCAACAATTTTTCGGAATTCATCGAAAAGTCCATAGACCCCAATTCCTATCCAAATACAGAAAACGTAGAACGATCCCACCAGCGAATAATCCCTTTCCCTCGGTTGAAAGATGTAGGGGTTGGTGTAAAACTGAATCGCGAGTCCGGTAAACAGAAAAAATACCAACAGTACCCAAAAGTGCTTGGGGTTTTTGGAAATCTGAAAGACTATCCCAATGATTCCCAAAAGCAATGGCAGGAAGAAATAGGTGTTCCGGCCTTTATTGTTCTCCCAATCGCTGGGAAGATTTTTTTGGCTGCCCAATCTAAGGCTATCCATAAAACCAATTCCGCTGAGCCAATGTCCGTTTTCATCGTACCTTCCTTGAACATCGTTTTGACGGCCAACAAAGTTCCACATGAAGTATCGCATGTACATATACCCAAATTGAAATTCAAACAGGTACTTTACATTTTGCCAAAGTGTTGGTGGCTCCACTTCAATATATTCATCAAATTTTCGAAGAAAATTTATGTATTGGTCCGTGTCCACCTCGCCTTGGGAATAGGCGGTTTTAAACTGTGCAACGGCTTCCCGAAGCTCATTGTTGGAGATGTATTCGGACTTTATCCGAAAATCAAGAGCTCCAAAATAGCGCATGTAATTCTCGGAATGTTGTTCGCTCCACATTCTGGGTAGCAACCCTACGTGCTTTGCATTGGCTCCCGGTACCGCATTTTCGTAGTGGTTCACAATGACATATTTGCCCAAAGCCAAGTCTTTTTCATATTTAGGGCTATCATCCTTGTCCTCACCGGCAGGGGCAAAGGTGTTTGAGTAGTAAGCACCGTATACCGGACTTTCCACTCCAGGATATTGCTCACGATTGTAATAGGCCAAAAGAGCCCGCGCATCAGCAGGGTTGTTTTCATTTACGACGGTTTTCGCATTGGCTCGGATAGGGAGCATCAACCATGAAGAGAAACCGAGAAAAACGAACATCATACAAAGTACAATGGTGTTTCCTGAATAGTAATTGTTTTTTCGGGTGTACCGAAGTCCAAAATAAAAGGCCGCAATAAAGAGTAGGCCCATGATGATGGTTCCCGAGTTGAAGGGCAACCCAATTTCATTGATGAAAAATACCTCAGCCCAACCAAAAAGTTCCAGTACGTAGGTAAGAGAAAATTTATAGACCAACATTAAAATGGCCACTACAATGATGTTGGCCAAAAGGAAATTCTTTACTGATGTTTCCTTGTATTTTTTGAAATAGTACAGCAATCCGATGGATGGGATGGCCAAAAAGCCCATAAACTGAATTCCGAAGGTGAGTCCTACCAAAAAGCAGATCAATAATAGCCAACGGTGTCCCCTGGGGTCGTCCAGATTGTCCGTCCATTTTAAGCCCAGCCAGAGCAATAGGGCCATGATTAAACTGGCCATGGCATACACTTCGGTCTCCACAGCATTGAACCAAAAACTATCCGAAAAAGTGAAGGCCAGTGCACCGACCATACCACTTCCAAAAATAGCGATGGCCTTGCTATTAGTGATAGGTTTGTCTTTGGCAATCATTTTTTGAACCAAATTGGTGATGGTCCAAAACGTGAACAGAACGGCAAAAGCACTGGAGACCACGGAAACGGCATTGACCATGAGCGCTATTTTGGATGGGTCGCCAAAGGCGAACATGGCAAAAAAGGCGCCGATCATTTGTAAAAGAGGGGCTCCTGGTGGGTGTCCAACCTGCAACTTTGCCGAGGTGGAAATGTATTCTCCCGCATCCCAAAAACTTCCTGTGGGTTCAACGGTTATGGCATAAACAATAAAGGCTATGGCGAAGGAAATCCACCCTAGGATGGTATCCCATTTTTTGAAGTCTTTTGCAAACATAGAGATGGTGGTTAACCAAGTTGTGGCGAATTTAGTAAATATAAGAGAGAAGGTTACCCCTTTTTGAAAAAGCTTTAACAGTATGGGATATAAAATTAGCGTGTAATCTTGCTAAAATATTTGTTGAAACCAAAGTTTGTTATAAATTTGCACGCTCAAATGTGGTACTGGCCTATGGTGTAATTGGTAACACAGCTGATTTTGGTTCAGTCGTTCAAGGTTCGAGTCCTTGTAGGCCAACAGAAAACCCCTTAGATCATTGATCTAAGGGGTTTGTTTTTTATTTAATGACTTACTTTTTCTTCGGTTACCCCAAGGCTCCTTTTACCGATTCGGAAAGTGTGGTGGTGGAGCGACCAATCAGCTTTGATAGGGTTTTGCCTTCATCGTACAAGTCACCTCTGGATGCACTTACATCCCAGCTGGCAATTCCTTCTGCAAAAACATCGGGTAAGCCAAGCCCTTTCAAAATTTTGGAATATTGCTCCTCCGGTAGATTTTGATAAGGAATGGTTTTACCAGTTTGTTTTGATATTTCTTCGGCCAATGTCTCCAACGTATAAGATTCATCTCCTGAAAGCTCATAAACCTTGTTTTCATGACCCTCTTTGGTCAAAACAACAGCTGCAGCTTCGGCATAGTCGTTTCTGGCGGCAGAAGAGATTTTGCCATTTCCGGCACTACCCACAAAAGCTCCTGCACCCACTGCGCCGGGGATTGAACCTGTGTAGTTTTCTGTGTACCAGCCATTGCGTAGAATGGTATAGGTGATGCCTGAGTCTTTCAATAATTTTTCTGTAGCAAGATGCTCCCCAGCTAAGTTTAGGGTTGAAGTATCCGCTTTCAGCAAGCTGGTGTAAACAATACGTTGTACGCCGGCTTCTTTGGCGGCATTGATGACGTTTTCATGCTGAGTGGCCCGTTTTCCAATTTCATTTCCTGAAATCAATAAAAGGGTGTCGATGCCTTTTAAGGCTTCGGCTAAACCTTCCCGTTTTTCATAATCGAACGCTCTAGCTTCAAAGCCTTCCACTTTTTGGGGTGAGCGAACCAGGGCCACTACGTTGCTTGCAGCTGCTCTTTTTGATAGTTGCTCCAAAACCAAATTTCCCAATTGTCCGGTTGCACCGGTAATTCCTATTTTCATGATGGTATAAATTAAATTGTAATAAAAATTGTTACATAATTGAATAAAAAAATATTAGTGAAACTCCGCTACAAAACCTTCCAATGTTTTTCCTTTTAGTTCATCAACTACAGACTGGTCAATTTTGGTGAACAAGCCATCCAGTTTTAGATTGATGTCCTTACCAATAGGGCATTTTGGGTTTGTTTTGTTTCGTTTGCCAAGCACATCTGAATTTTTAACGGCCAGATAAATCATATCCAACGTAATATCCCTACTGCTTTTGGCGAGGGTTGTACCCCCGGTTTTTCCTTTTCGGCTGATTACAAGTCCAGCTTCATTCAATACGCTGAGTTCCTTTCGAACAACAACGGGGTTAATGTTAATGCTTCCAGCAATCCATTCCGAGCTCAACCACTCATCCTTGCTATCCGCAAGAAGGGTTAAGATGTGAAGCGCTGTTGCAAAACGTGTGTTGTTCATAATCAGGGCAAAACTACGACACGTATTATAATGTAACAAAAAATGTTACATTAAAATGTTGTTAAATTATTTTTGATTAGGGTAGGGCGGGAACCGCATTCCCGCCCATTAATTTTGCAATTGTTATTTGTGCTTGGGTTCCCAAATAAGTCGAATAAAGGAACTTAAACGCTGGTTTTCCCTGCTCACAGGAATTCCACCCACAATACCGATCATGAGGTTGTCCACAATTCCCAATCGCATCTGCGGACGAACAGTCATGTCAAAGTCTCCGCTATCGAAAGTTTTGTTGAACTCAATCCCGATGAAATTCCGAGTTCCCGTGATCATGTAATGGAAACTTGTATTGATATCATACGTAGTATGAAATTTATGGGTGCTGAAATTCTGTTCAATCATTGGTCCTGTATAAATCAGGGAATGAAAGTTGTTTCCCCAGCGTTTGGCCACGACCAAGAATGGATTGTATACATTTCCTCGTATGAATGGATCACCAAAATTCCTGAAATCGGACAATTCAAATTCATTTATGTATCCAACGGCCATGGAAGTGGCCATGGGTTCACTCACAAAAAAGGACCATTGCGCAGCAACTTTTATGCTATTCAATTGGTTGGAGGGAATGGAATCCCGTTCCGTTCCATTGACGGGTGAGTAGAATGTGAACGGCAGCTCCACTTCAAGTCCCAATCGGTCCGCTGGGGCCCATTCGTACTCAATCAAGGCTTCATAGGAATCAAAGCGGAGGTTGTCCGTGAGCCCCAGACCCAAGTTCCATTCTCGTTCGCCTTTTCTGGCTCCAAGATCTCGAATCAAATCGATATAAAGGGGTTCGGCATGCAAAACCTTGGCGGGTTCTTTGTAGTCTTCCACCTGTTGAATGTAAAGGCTGTCTTTTTGTGATTTTGTGATTTGGGCATAGGTATATGTTGATGATGCCAATAGCAAGATTGGCATCGCTAATTTTTTGATATTCATTTTGATTTGTTTTTAAAACATTAATAAGCTCCCCTATGTTCAAAAGGTCATAGGAGTCGGTAGTACGGAAAAAACAAATCAAATTTTGGGAGGGGGACTGTCTATTTCTCCAAAACCGCTAGTTAAACAGGCACCATGATCTGGAAAATGTCTTGAATTTTGCAGTGCCAGAAGATGAGGAGCTTTGTAGTTGGTGTAAAATAGGACCAACAAATTGACTTTTACATTGTTCTTTTTGTTGTGGTCTTCACTGTCGGGGTCATCGTATTCCTCAAACGCATTCTCGAAGCCCAAGATTTTTTCAACTACAATTTCAATGATGCTTTCCTGGTCGTTGAACGATAGGTCCTCGGGAATGTAATCAGGGTTGGGGTCCACAGAATCCACACTGATGTTCAGCAGGAATAGCCCCATAAGGCCCCAAAAGTATTTGGTGAAGTTGCTATTTCTTATTTTGCCAATCACGGTTCAAAACTAAGGCTCTTTTCAGGTTTTTCCTATGCTGTTAACGTTTTACATTCTTCCAAGCGGGATTTACACTAAAGTGAGCATGTGGTATGAAACTGATTTTCACTTTTTCTGAACAACATAAGAAGTAATCGCTTTGACTTTGGAACCTTTGGCACTGGTAAACTCATAGAAATCAGAAAATCCGAAGACTGTCCCATCGGTCATTTTCATCTCGCCGTTGATGGCCGCCTCCTTTCCATGGGTGATAATGCCATGTATTGTAAGTTCAGTGGCTTTGTTTTCTCTCATTTTTTCCAACTCGGCTTTAAATTCCTTCTTGCCCATAATGGGTTTGTCTCCAACCAGGGTCCAAATAACGGCATCATCCATGTATTCCATGGCTTTCTCCAATTCATAGGAAGCAAAAAGGATGGTCAGGTTTTTCACGAATTCCCTTTTAGGGGAGTTTCCACAATCTGGTTTGATGTTGAGTTTCATATGATGAAAGCTTTATAGTTTAACCAAGCTGGCCCAATTGGAAGTATAACTCTTGAATTTTTTGTAATCATTGCTATTCTATTTCTCGTTCAATTATGGGTAAAATCGCATCTCGCCACTTGCTGTATCCAAGTCCAGTTAGGTGTATTCCATCAAATGAATACTCTGTTTTTAGCATTTCATTCTCAGAAAGTGACCGATTCAGGTCGACAAATTCAATGTTATGGTCAGCACACATTTTTTTTATGGCTTCATTTGTCTGCTTAACTTTTTTATTAAACTCAGCATAGTCCTGGTAGGTATCAGAAACATGAAGAATTGAAAAAATTACTGGCTTCACTTCATTTTGCTTCAGAACAGCTGCTATTTTTTCCAGATTGGACACAATGGTGTCGATGGGTCCTCCAGCATTTAAATCATTTACTCCCCCCATAACGAAACACAACTGTGGAGACGTGTTTATTACGTGTGGTAGTCTTTCCAACATTCCTTTTGTTATATCGCTTCCAACTCCCCTGTTGATCACATCGGACCTGTTTAGCAACTCATTCCAGTCCACGCGATAGGTAATTGAATTCCCCAGCATTACAATAGTACCCTTCTTTTTGTAATAGGGGTAAAGAGACATTTCTTGTTTATATCTCCAATTATTGGAATAGGGTATATCTTTAACTTCCTCAGTCTTGAACTTTCTTAAAATCCTAGAAGGATAATTTTCTTTGATAGAGATTAGAATCAACCCGATCAAAAGGATAATATTAAGTACTACTAATCTTTTCTTTGTCATGGGTCAGTGGTTGATTGCGATGATGGCTTATGGTTTTGAATTCCTCAATCGCAGAATTAAAGTTACATGATTGGAAATTATGATCATGTTTCAGTCATTATAAATCGGAGATTAATTTTTGCAGTTGTTCTTTGGCTCCTTTTCCGGGTCTGTTCGCATATCCATTTACCAACTCTCCATTGGGATTATAAATAAGATAATGTGGGATGGTTTTAATGTGCAAATCTTCAATCACTTTTGAGACATTACTGTTTTCAATAAAATAATTCTGATTTTCAGGGATTTGATAGGTTTGCACCGCTTTTTTCCAATTCACTTTGGTGTCGTTCAATGCCAAATAAATAAAAGCGATATTTTCTGTATCCAATTCTTTTCTAAGTTGATTTGAAGCCGGCATGGTCCGTAAACACGGAGCGCACCAACTGGCCCAAAAATCAACATAGAGCCATTTTCCTTGGTTGCGTTTAAGGACACTTGCAAAGGTGGTGGTGTCGTTTTGTATATTGGTTAAAATAAGCTGGTCTGATGTGTCAAAATCCAATTTATATTCTTCTACTACCTCATTCAGTTTGGCTCTATTGGTGGTGGATTCTTGTAACTTTTTAAAGTACAATTCTTTGTCTTTCACTTTAAAATTATCCCCAATTCCCTGGTATGAGTTGAATAAAAGATAGTTTTTGGCAGTTTGGTTAAAACGTTTGTCTTGAATTATGGAATCAAAACGAATTCTAAAATCAATATAGGCGCTTCCTGAAGAAGTATTGGTTTCATTGATCAGTTCCAGATCATATTGAGAAATATTGTTGAGGTATTCCCTGAAGAATGAAAATTTCAGTAGAGAGTCCGTTTGGGACAAATCGAACACAATAGGGGGCTCAATGGTTTCATTGTTCTGTAAAGATTGATGTTGTGCCAGCCACGCCTTAATATTCTTTAATTTTTTATGACTTTCCATCAATATGTCCAATGCATCTTTTCTATAGCTATAGTTAACCTCCGAGATTGAGTTGGTTGAATGCAAAGAATCCAAAAGCGCCATTTCTCTTTCATAATCTTTTTGGGCTTGGTCATAATAGTCCAATGATTTTTGCGGATATTCTGAAATATTTGCATTGAGGAACATGTTGCCAAAAACCAAGTAATGGCTAGAGTATTTGTTTTGAAAAAGCTTTTGGTGCCTGAAGTTATTATAGTTGATTTCAATGTCGTTGACATTCCTGTTCGTGATGTTTGCTTTTGGGACATTATCCTTAAAATTAAAAACCACCGTGTCCCCATTTTTGACCAAAAATGTCTGTTTTATGGCTGTGAAAAAGTTATTGGTTGATAGTTCAAGGTTTTCTGAATAACATTCTATGGTAATGGTGTCGCTGACATTTGGTTTTGGAATCCAAGTTTGGACATTGTTCATGTAGTCCAAATAGGTAAACCCATTGCTTTTTAAAGTAGCATATGGACCCGAGCTATCCACTGGCGTTTTTCCGAGACTATCCTGTTCCATGTAATGAACATATTTTGCAGGTGCATTGATTGAAATCAAAACAATCGTATTCGGCTTTGTGTTTATAGGCTCACTGCTCTCACTCTTTTCTTTGCACGAAGAAATGAGAACAACCAACAGACTCAAAGAGATGATTCGAATAAAATTCATTTGAATAGCAAACAATCAAAGGAAATCAAGATGGAACAACATTCCCTTCCTTTCAAATTTAACATAAAACAACATGAAAGAAGAAAGCCCCGCAAATTCAAATTGCAGGGCTTCTTATTGGTATAGGTTTGGTTGTTTATCTAAAGCGGTCAGTTTTTATTGACTCTATAGGTAATTCTTCGGTTGGTGATCACGGTTCCAATAGTGGTTGTTAAGGTGGCTTCACTGGAGGTTAAATCTCCACAGGTTGAACCTGAATAAGACACTTGTACCCGATAGATGTACCCGTTTTTATCGGTATCTGGCCCAATCACCGTGAGCGTCGCAGTTTGCGTGCCAGAGTATTCGCCTCCGTCTGCAATTGGTGAAAATGAGCTTCCGCCATTAGTACTCACTTCCCATTGATAGGTATCTGCGCCATTGGTGGTCACGGAGAAAGTGCCATTGTTGCCAATAATCACATTTTGGTCGGTTGGTTGTGCCGATATGGTAAACGGTGTTACGGTAATGGTCTGGTATACATCCAAAGAGTTTCCAGAAGCATCGGTTACTCGGTATGTACGTGTAATGATTTCAGGATTGCTGCCTCCATCACTAACATCACTTACAAAGGAGACGGTGGGACTTGGGTCACAATTGTCTGCCTCATCGGTAATGAGTGAAACATCAGCTGCCGGAATATCCGCAGTACAGTACACGGTTACTGGCGATGGCGCCGTAGCCGTTGGGTCGGTGTAGTCCACAGTTATGGTTGTGGTGGCCGCAAGGTTGGGATAAGAAGGGTCTCCGGGCATGCCCCCGTATTCTACCAAATATCCTTTAGGTTGATAATCTCCACTGGCCGCCCCGGTGTTGGAGAGGTCGTTCCATGATCCTGGTAGACCTACGCCTGGTGCGGTAATGTGTGCATAATCCTCATCACCACTGTTGTTGGGCTCTCCTCCGTTCCAGAATTCATAGCCAAAAGCTGTTCCTCCAGCATTTCCCTGCCAGAAAAAGGTTCCGGCTTCAGGACCCGTTACCCAGTACCAATCGCCTTCTGTTGCGGCATCACTGGCACCAATCCATCCAGCTCCGGGAGCCTGTGAACCCAAAAGGTCGGACTCATCTTGAATAGCAATGGTGGCCAAATACCCTTGCAGTCCATAAAAGGTTCGTAGGGCGGCGGCATCACGGGCACTGGTCCAAGTAATGCCCAGTGAGGGAACATATTCGTAATAGTGACCTGTTGAGGCCAAATAGTTTGCTTCATCGAGAACAATCGAAAAAGTTCGAGTGTCTCCAGAGGTAATCACCCCAGTCGTTTGAAAGACCACATCACTCACAGCTGCTTCAAATTCGACCAAAGTGGTAGGACCGGTCAAGGTCAATCTTCCTTCGGAAACGTCCCAGCTTGAAGTGATGTTGGAGTGGGTTCCCGTTAAAGTCAAAAGGTCCCCGGCATTGTTATAGTTTGAGGTAATCTGAATGTAAACTGCATCCAAAGTGGTGTCATCTGGGTCGGTAATGGAAACGCTTTCCACAATGTTAATGGTGCCGCCAGGGCAAAACTGTTGGTCACCGGTCGTCGTAATGGAAGGAGGTTGGTTTCCGTCATTGGTATCATCCCTAAAGTCAAGGTCACCACCAGAGGCAACGTCTCCATCAGAATCGGGTAACATGCGAGAGCCACCTGTGGTGTTCAGTGGGTTGTCAATATCACCTCCTGGGTCATCATAACCGGTTGTGGTGTCGATGCTATTGTCCAAACCGTCTCCATCGCTATCCGTTCCGGAAAGGGTGAGGGCTGCTTCGGTGGTGTCATTGGTACCGTCATTGTCGCTATCCGTATCCAGAAAATCGGGAGTGCCATCTCCGTCTGAGTCCACAGCTGAGATTCCTCCGGTTTCATAAGCATTATCCAGACCATCGTTGTCAGAATCGGTTCCAGATGGTGCGGTGTATCCCAACGAAGTTTGGGCTTCTACGTTGTCGGGAATACCATCCCCATCACTATCCAAATCTTGATAATTGGGAATGCCGTCCCCATCTGTATCCACGGTGGTGCAATCTATGCCCCCGCCATAACTGGCGCCGTACACTCTTGCACCCACTTGCCAAGCTATGATTTTAATGTATTGAAGACTACTTCCGCTCACGGTAAAAGTTACTTCGCGGATTGAGCCCGGAGTTGTACCATTGGCACCGGCCAACCAACCATCGCTGCCTCCGGCGGCAGAAGAGCGTTGTATTTGCATATCGGTGCTGGACACTGCGGGATCTGCCCCTAAAAATACACTCACTGAAGTGCCTACGGTTATCGGTTGGGCAAATTGCAATAGTATTTCGGATTGTCCTTCGTAGGTAGATGTGGAATTGTAGGCATATGTGGTTCCAGGGAATCCTTGTGCATTCGCTGGACTTCTGAAATAGGCAAGATTGGTCGCAGTCTGCACATAGTTTCCTCCAGTGCTTCCGCATTCATCCACATCCAAGATGCCGTCATTGTCATCGTCAACATCCACACTGTCCTCAATACCGTCTCCATCCAAATCCGCGATTGTAGCACCGCAATTGGAATAGAGCACTGAAAAAGGAATATTTTGTTTTGAAATGGAAGGGCCTTGATATTGAACCGTTAGGTTTTGACCTCCTCCATTTTCATAAAAGAGTACTGTAATATCGTGAAGACCAGCGGTTAAAGTAACTGAACCGGACCGCTCTTGGGTTCCATGGTTTCCGTCATTATTTACAATCTGACTCCCATCGATATAAAGTTTGGAACCATCATCGGAAGAGGTGTAAAAGGTGTATGATCCAGCCGCATCGATTTGGATGTATCCGGAATATCTGATACCGAAGCTATCGGTATCGCCAGGATCCTGTATGTTTTGAAGGGCGTTCACATCAAAACTAGTGTATGTCCCAGAGCCCAATGCTCCTGTAGTAGGGATATTATCTACTGTGTTTCCTGAGGGTACCCCATCATAGAATTCAAAATCTACCTCACCATTACATATTCCCGAAACTCCTGAAACCGTAACGTTATCGATAAAATATTGTTCCGCACCATCATTATTGTACATCTGAACCCTAATTTCTAGTGTGGTGTTTCCTGAAGTCGATAAATTAACGGTATAAGAAGAGTTCAAAGGATTTGAAGTTGATCCCGATACATTTACGAATTGTTGCCAAGACCCTCCATCAATGCGATACTCTCCCCTAAAATAATCCTGTCCATTATCCATTTCACTTGGCGTATTTGCCCAAGTATCCATATAAAAACTGATAAAGGAATATCCTGTGATATCAATGGAATTGACCTGCCATGTCCCTACACCTCCTAGGTTTCTGCCTCGCAGAGCATTGTTTCGAACAGACAAACTATTTCCCCGGTCAGTTGTCCAGTTGGAAGCAGAAGGTCCTGTTGCAGTACCACTTTGTGTATTATTGGCATAGGTGAAATTTTCACTCCAAAGCGTGGTCTGTGAGAAAGAAAAGAAACTTCCCCATAAAAAAAATACCAAAAGTGCCATATGGCCCTTGGAAATTTTGGGTTGTATTTCCTTCGTGAACAAAGTTGAGGTCATGTTCCGTGTTGATTTGTATACAAAGCTAGCCTGAGTATACTGTATAGAAAATATTTGTTGTGAAATGGGGGAATAGGGATGTTTAGCCTTTAATTCCCACGGTTTCCTACAAGTAGGAGTGCATAAATAATGGCTTAAAGACTAATTTATAGGATTTTGCATGAACACCTCTTGTCAGTTTTACGTTAAAATGGTGAGGCAAAATACGTTTTGTTGAACATGGGTTGCAGATACTGTATATATTATCGTATATTTGCACCACTGAACGGATATAAAAAGTATTCATGAGGGGACCTTGAGTCCCCTCTTTTATTACTGAATTCTTATGTTTAAGGAGAAAGTGAAGTCGCTGTTAGACAAGGCTTTGGAGGAGCATCCATCTTTGTTTCTGATAGATTTTACGGTTGGTGGTGATAACAACATCAGAGTGATTTTGGACGGTGATTCCGGGGTCAATCTTCAGGATTGTATGGACATCAGCCGTGCCATTGAGCACAATCTGGACCGGGAAGAAGAGGATTTTTCATTGGAAGTAACATCGGCAGGGGCCACTTCGCCATTGGTTTTACCGCGTCAGTACAACAAGAATATTGGAAGAAAATTAAAGGTCAGGACAGTGTCCGAAGAGTTGGAAGGGACTCTGGTCAAGACCTCGGAAAATAGTATTACCTTGGAGTGGAAGGCCCGTGAGCCCAAACCAGTGGGTAAAGGAAAAGTTAGCGTACAGAAAAAGCAGGAAATTGCATTTTCTGACATTCAGCAAGCAAAAGTGATATTAAAATTTTAATTGTAGATCAAAAATGGAAAACCTAGCGCTCATCGAATCCTTTTCGGAGTTTAAGGACGATAAGTTTATTGACAGGGTTACCCTTATGGCCATTTTGGAGGATGTGTTCCGAAATGCACTCAAGAAAAAATTTGGTTCTGATGATAACTTTGATATCATCATTAACCCAGATAAAGGGGATTTGGAGATTTGGAGGAACCGTGTGGTGGTTGAAGATGGTGAGGTAGAGGATCCGAACGAGGAAATTTCCCTTACCGAGGCTAGAAAAATCGAGCCCGATTTTGAAGTTGGGGAAGATGTTTCCGAAGAGGTAAAATTGATAGATTTGGGAAGAAGGGCGATTTTGGCACTACGTCAAAACCTTATTTCCAAGATTCATGAGCACGATAACACCACCATCTACAAGCAATTTAAGGACTTGGAAGGTGAGATTTATACCGCTGAGGTGCATCATATCCGCCACAAGGCCATCATTTTGTTGGATGATGAAGGAAATGAGATCATCCTTCCAAAAGAAAAGCAGATTCCATCTGACTTTTTCCGAAAGGGAGACAATGTTAGAGGGATTATTGAAAGCGTGGAATTGAAAGGAAACAAACCTACCATCATCATGTCCAGAACGTCACCTGTGTTCTTGGAGCAATTGTTCTTCCAAGAAATCCCAGAGGTGTTCGATGGTTTGATCACCATCAAAAAAGCCGTTCGTATCCCTGGAGAAAAAGCCAAAGTGGCTGTTGACTCTTATGATGATAGGATTGACCCAGTAGGAGCTTGTGTAGGTATGAAAGGTTCCCGTATCCACGGAATTGTCCGTGAATTGGGGAATGAAAACATTGATGTCATCAACTGGACCAACAATCCACAATTGATGGTGACACGGGCATTGAGCCCTGCAAGGGTATCATCCGTGAAACTGAACGACGAGAAAAAAACAGCTCAAGTATACCTAAAGCCAGAGGAAGTTTCCAAGGCTATTGGTAGAGGTGGGCATAACATTCGATTGGCCGGTCAATTGACTGGTTACGAAATAGATGTGTTCCGTGAAGGCGTTGAGGAAGATGTGGAATTGACCGAGTTTTCAGATGAAATAGAAAGCTGGGTTATCGATGAATTCAAGAAAATTGGATTGGATACCGCACGCAGCGTTTTGGAACAAGATGTAAGTGACTTGGTGAAGCGAACTGATTTGGAAGAGGAAACTGTTCAAGATGTCGTTCGCATCCTCAGGGAAGAATTTGAAGATTAAGCTATATATTAGCAGCGAATTTTAGGGCAAGTAAAACAATTTATGGCAGGAAACCCAACAATACGACTTAACAAAGTTCTCAGGGAATTGAACATTTCATTGGATCGGGCAGTGGACTATCTTACCTCCGAAGGGCATGATATAGAGGCACGGCCTACCACAAAGATCACGGATGAAGTGTATCAAGTCCTGTTGGATGAGTTTCAAACGGATAAGAGTAAAAAGGTAGCTTCCAAAGAAGTTGGCGAAGAAAAGCGCAAGGAGAAGGAAGCCATCAGAATCCAGATGGAACAGGAGCAGGAAGAACGCAGGTTGGCCAGGGAAAAAAAGAATGCCGAACAACAGGTAATTAAGGCCAAAGCTGAGCTTTCGGGTCCAAAAACGGTGGGTAAAATCGATTTGGACAAAAAGCCCGAAGCTCCCAAAGCAGAGGAACCGGAAGAGAAAGTAGAGGAGCCTAAGGCCAAAGAGGTGGAAACTCCAAAAGTGGAGGCTGAGCCCAAAAAGGCCGAGGAGCCCAAGAAGGAACCAAAGCAAGAGGCAAAACCTGAGGAAAAGGAAGCAACTCCAGAATCTGGCACCATCAAGACCCAATACCAAAAGTTGAGTGGTCCTAAGATTACGGGAGATAAAATTGACCTTTCCCAATTCAACAAGCCCAAGAAAAAGAAAGAAGAGCAACAAAAATCCAATGGAGCTTCTTCGGATAGCAATGCAGATAGGAAGAAACGCAGAAAGCGTATAGTAAAGAATGGTCCTCAATCTGGAAATGGACGCCCCAACAAAGGAGGCGGTGGAACCGGACCAGGAAGAAGAGGACAGCGAACTTCAGCTCCTAAGGTGGAGCCTACCGAGGAAGAAGTACAAAAGCAGGTGCGTGAGACCTTGGAGAAACTTCAAGGGAAATCCAGCAAAGGGAAAGGAGCCAAATATAGAAGAGAGAAGAGGGACCAGCACCGTCAACAAACGGAAAAAGACCTCGAACAACAGGAGCTTGAAAGCAAAATCCTAAAGGTTACCGAGTTTGTTACAGTCAACGAACTCGCGACCATGATGGATGTTTCCTCAACCCAGATTATTTCGGCCTGTATGTCGTTGGGAATCATGGTGACCATGAACCAGCGTTTGGATGCCGAAACACTTTCCATCGTTGCTGATGAATTTGGATACGAGGTTGAGTTTGTTACTGCTGAGATCGAGGAATCCATTGAAGAAATAGAAGATGCTCCGGAAGATTTGAAGCCAAGAGCGCCCATTGTTACCGTTATGGGTCACGTTGACCACGGTAAAACATCGCTATTGGATTACATCCGGGAAGAAAACGTAATTGCAGGTGAAAGCGGGGGTATTACCCAGCACATCGGCGCTTACGGAGTTTCACTGGAAGACGGACAAAAAATAACATTCTTGGATACACCGGGTCACGAGGCCTTTACGGCGATGCGTGCACGTGGTGCCCAAGTTACCGATATCGCTATTGTGGTGATTGCGGCGGATGATGACATCATGCCTCAGACCAAAGAAGCAATCAGTCACGCTCAAGCGGCAGGAGTGCCAATCGTGTTTGCCATCAACAAAGTGGATAAACCAACGGCAAATCCGGATAAAATTAAAGAAGGTCTTGCCCAAATGAACCTTTTGGTGGAAGATTGGGGTGGAAAAATCCAATCCCATGATATTTCGGCCAAAACAGGTCAGGGAGTAAAAGAGCTTTTGGAAAAGGTATTGTTGGAGGCTGAATTGCTCGAATTACAGGCAAATCCAGATAGATTGGCCTCGGGTACCGTAGTGGAAGCCTTCTTGGACAAAGGACGAGGGTATGTTTCCACCATATTGGTACAAAGCGGTACTTTAAAAATCGGAGATTACGTATTGGCCGGAACCTGCAGTGGTAAGGTCAAAGCTATGCATGATGAACGTGGAAAAACCATCAAGGCGGCTGGTCCTTCCACTCCAATTTCCATATTGGGATTGGATGGAGCCCCACAGGCGGGAGATAGATTCAATGTGTTGGAAGATGAGCGTGAAGCAAAACAGATTGCCGCAAAACGTTCGCAATTGCAGCGTGAGCAATCCGTACGTACACAACGACACATTACTCTGGATGAGATTGGCCGAAGAATTGCTTTGGGCGATTTCCAAGAGTTGAACATTATTCTTAAAGGTGACGTGGATGGTTCTGTGGAAGCATTGACGGATTCCTTCCAAAAATTGTCCACTGATGAGATTCAGGTGAACATCATTCACAAAGGTGTGGGTGCTATCACAGAATCTGATGTCTTGTTGGCCAGTGCCTCTGATGCGATCATCATCGGATTTAACGTTAGGCCAATGGGCAATGCCCGCACCGTGGCGGACAAGGAGGAAATCGATATTAGAATGTACTCCATTATTTACGATGCCATCAATGACTTGAAAGATGCGATGGAAGGTATGCTTTCTCCTGAAATAAAAGAGGAGATTACCGGTACCGCAGAAATCAGGGAGACCTTCAAGATTTCCAAAATTGGAACCATTGCAGGTTGTATGGTGACCAATGGCAAAGTCTTTAGAAACTCACAAATACGATTGATTCGGGATGGCGTTGTCATCTACACCGGAGAGCTCGCTTCCTTAAAACGATTTAAGGATGATGTGAAGGAAGTATCCAAAGGATATGACTGTGGTCTTCAGATAAAGAATTACAATGATATCAGGGAAGGGGATATTGTAGAAGCCTTCCAAGAAGTTGCAGTTAAGAAAAAGCTGTAATTGAAATAAAGAAGTATAGATTGAAACTAAAAAATCCCGCAAAAGCGGGATTTTTTATTATTGGGAATTGCCTTCAGGCTTCAGGAGCATGGCGTCGGGATATTTTTTCCGAACCTCCAAGTACTTCCGTTCTGCTTCCAATTTTGTTCGGAATCTACCCAATCTTACTCTATAGGTAGGGGATTCAAATTCAATTTTGGAATACCATCCTGGGAAATCAATATCCACTTGGTTCTTCAGGTTCTGTGCTTTTTGGTAATTGCCAAAACCGACCTGTATTTGGTAAAATTCCGCTTTGGAATTGACTTCGGTGTATAATTTTACCAGCTGATCTATTCGTGGGTCCTGTTGTATGGACACGGTGCCTTCCTGCGCTGAAAGTTGAAAGGTCAACCCTGTCAGGAATACAACAAATACGGCGGTTTTCATGAGATTCTGCTGTTTTTTAATCTTATTTTTCACAAATGTAATTCTTTAAGTTCTAAACCAGTGAATTGGGTTTTATTTAGAATGTTTATAAATTAGATGTTATCAATACCTTAACATTTCAAAAAATGAGTCTATGTCGTACTTTTGTCACCAATTTTGGTGGATGAAAAGCTATTGCTCTCAATATCAATAGAAATAATCATACCAAAGATTTCGACAGAAATTTCGATAATATGAAAAAGGTTTTATACCGCCATCTATTTTCTAAAGTTTTAGGTTTTTCTCTCCTACTTTTTTCCACTTCATTTTATGCTCAGGAGGCAGCTGCTGATGCTCCTGCGGAAGCTGCGACCGAACAGGCTGCTGCTGATGCTGGTGGAGGTGACCCTGCAAAAGGGAAACAGCTCTTCAATCAAAACTGTGCTGCTTGCCACGCCTTGGATCGTAAAATGACCGGACCTGCGTTGGCCAATGTGGAACAACGTTTATCAGAGGATGAGGGATTGGATCGTGAATGGATTCATGCTTGGGTGAAAAACAGTCCAGGGGTAATTGCTTCTGGTGATTCCTATGCAAATAAGATTTATGCAGAGTACAACCAGGCGGCCATGACGCCTTTTCCAACATTGTCTGATCAAGACATTGACGATATTTTGGCGTACACTGCGGCTCCGCCACCCGCTGCTGCCCAACCAACCACTGCTGCGGCTGCTGGGGATGCAACCGGTACTGCTTCGAGCGGTATTTCCAATGAAATGATTTTAGGTGCATTGGCATTGGTGTTCGGTCTGTTGGTCATCATGTTGATTTTGGTGAACAAGACCTTGCGTAGAATTGCCGAGGCCAATGGAGTTGTCTTGGAGAAAGAAAAGGCCGAAAAACGTTTGCCATTGTGGAAAGCTTTTGCCCAAAACCAGTTCTTGGTGTTGGTTGCTGTGATTTTCCTATTGTTATCTGGTGCGTATTTTGCTTACGGCTATTTAATGCAGGTTGGCGTTGATCAAGGATATGCTCCCGTTCAACCGATTCACTTCTCGCACAAGATTCACGCAGGAGATAACAGGATTGAATGTAAATATTGCCACTCTTCGGCACGAGTTTCAAAGACTTCAGGGATTCCTTCTTTGAATGTTTGTATGAACTGTCACAAGTCCATTTACGAATATGCTGGAAATCCAGAAGGACCATCAGCAGAAGATATTGCGGCTGGACATACCAACGAGTTCTATACCGGCGAAATCAAGAAATTGTACAAAGCCGTTGGATGGGACGAAGAAAACCAAAAATATACGGGCGAATCAAAACCTGTGGAATGGGTTAGGATTCACAACCTTCCCGATTTTGCCTATTTCAACCACTCACAGCACGTTTCCGTAGCAGGAATTGAATGTCAAACCTGTCACGGACCCATTGAGGAAATGGAAGTTGTTGAGCAGTTTGCTCCACTGACCATGGGATGGTGTGTAAATTGCCACCGTACCACCAATGTTAAGGTTGAGGGTAACGAATACTATACTGCTATTCACGAAGAACTGTCCAAAAAGTATGGGGTTGAGGAGTTGACCGCGGCCATGATGGGTGGAATTGAATGTGGTAAGTGTCACTATTAAGAATTAAAGGAAGATAATCTCAGATATATCGTATGGCATCAAACAAAAAATATTGGAAGAGCGAAGCGGAGTTAAATCCGAACGATTCCATTGTTGAGGCGCTAAGAAATAACGAATTTACAGAACAGATTCCAGTGGATGAGTTCTTGGGCGACAAGGAGAACTTGTCAGCCTCCAACACCAACAGAAGGGATTTCCTAAAGTTTGTTGGATTCAGTACAGCGGCAGCAACGATTGCAGCTTGTGAAGGTCCAGTGCATAAATCCATTCCTTATGTGGTTCAACCAGACCGCATTGTGCCCGGTGTTGCCAACTACTATGCAACTACCATTGCAGATGGATTTGATTTTGCGAGCATTTTGGTAAAGACCCGCGAAGGAAGACCCATCAAAATAGAAAACAATACCGATGCAAAAGTGAACGGTGGAGCCAATGCCCGTGTTCAAGCATCTGTATTGACATTGTATGATAGCAAAAGGGTTCAAGGGCCTTCGGCCAACGGTGAGCCTATTGAATGGAAAGTATTGGATGCGACGGTACGAGCCAAATTGGGAAGTTTAAAAGGTGGCAACAAGCAAGTTGTGCTTTTGACCCAGACCTTTGCCAGTCCATCAACCAATAAATTGATTGCCGAGTTCAAAGCGGAATATGGTGAGAATGTAAATCACGTGGTTTATGATGCCATTTCCGAAGATGCTGCCTTAAGTGCTTACAATGCTGCTTATGGTGAGCGTGCTTTGGCTGATTACGATTTTGAAAAAGCAGATTTGATTGTTTCCTTCGGAGCTGATTTCTTAGGAGATTGGCAAGGTGGTGGATACGATAGTGGCTATGCCAAAGGACGTGTTCCAAAACATGGAAAAATGTCCAAGCACATCCAATTGGAATCCAATATGTCTTTGACCGGGGCAAATGCTGACAAGCGTTACCCAATGACCCCAACCCAGCAAAAAATTGCTTTGGCCAAATTGTATGGCAAGTTGAACGGAAGCAATGTGGGTGGCGGAACTTCTGATGTTGATGAGGCTGTGGATTATGTTGCGGCCCAAATCAAGAAAGCGGGAAGCAAAGCGGTTGTGGTTTCTGGATTGAATGATGTTCATGCACAAACCGTGGTATTGGCCATCAACAAATTGTTGGCCAGTGAAGCATTTGATGCTGAAAGCCCAAAATATGTGCGTCAAGGTGATATTGCTAAAGTAACCAAGTTGGTTGCTGATATGAATGCAGGTCGCGTTGGAGCCTTGATCATGGCTGGTGTAAATCCAGTGTATACCCTTCCAAATTCAGAAGAGTTTGTGTCAGGACTTGAAAAAGTAGATCTTTCTGTTGCTTTTGCTTTCAATAATGATGAAACAGCACAAGCATCACAATATGTCGCTGCGGCATCCCACTACCTGGAGTCTTGGGGTGATGCAGAATTCAAAAAAGGACGATACAGTTTAATGCAGCCCGCCATTCGCGAGTTGTTTGATACCAAACAATTCCAGTCAGCACTATTGACATGGATGGGCAGTGAACAAACCTATTACGATTACATCAAAGAAACATGGAGTGCCGATATTCTTCAAGGAGGTTCTTGGAACCAAGCACTTCAGGATGGTGTGTTTAGGGCAGCTCCTCCTGCGCCTACTGCGGAACAACCTGCTGTTGCTTCCACAGAGACCAGTGAAGAAGAAGTTGAGCCAAGCATCGTTCCAATAGCTTCTGCTATCCGTTCTTTGGTGAACGCCACAAGTACCGGTACTGAAATGGTATTGTACTCCAAAGTGGGTATGGGGGATGGTCGTCAGGCCAACAACCCATGGTTGCAGGAATTCCCTGATCCTATTTCCAGGGTTTCTTGGGACAACTACGTTACTGTTTCCAAAGCGGATGCTGAGCAATGGGGCGTGGAAAACTTTACCGTTGCAAACGGTGGTGTGAATGGTAGTTACGTTAACTTGACCGTTGATGGAAAAGTATTGGAAAACGTTCCAGTAATCGTTCAGCCTGGACAGGCCGTTGGTACTGTTGGACTTTCTTTCGGATATGGAAAGAAAGCCGGAATGCAAGATGAAATGGCCACAGGGGTCAATGCATATACGTTGTACAAAGATTTCTCCGATGTTCAATCCGTAACCGTTGAAAAAGCGGGTGGAGAACACGAGTTCGCCTGTGTGCAACAACAAAAAACATTAATGGGTCGTGGAGATATCATCAAGGAAACTACCTTGGAAATCTTCAATACAAAAGACCATGCTGAGTGGAACCACATGCCACATGTTTCATTGAATCACAATGAAATTCCAGTGACATCTCCAGATGCTGACCTTTGGGACAGCTTTGATCGTTCCATTGGGCACCACTTCAATCTATCCATCGATTTGAATGCTTGTACCGGTTGCGGGGCTTGTGTGATTGCATGTCATGCCGAGAACAACGTTCCTGTGGTTGGAAAAGAGGAAATTCGTCGCTCACGTGATATGCACTGGTTGCGCATTGATAGGTATTATTCTTCCGAAGATACCTTTGAGGAGGATAATGAGAAGAAAGAAAGTATGGATGGTCTTTGGGGTGAAAAAGGCTCTTTGGGAGGCTTCCGTCAAATGGAAGACCCATCAGCCAATCCTCAGGTGGCTTTCCAACCTGTAATGTGTCAGCACTGTAACCATGCGCCTTGTGAAACTGTTTGTCCGGTTGCGGCAACATCACACAGTAGACAAGGTCAAAACCATATGGCTTACAACCGTTGTGTAGGTACAAGATATTGTGCCAACAACTGTCCTTATAAAGTACGTCGATTCAACTGGTTCTTGTACAGTAACAATGACGAGTTCAATTTCAACATGAACAACGATTTGGGTAAAATGGTATTGAACCCAGATGTGAACGTACGATCCAGAGGGGTAATGGAAAAATGCTCCATGTGTATCCAAATGACCCAAAAGACCATCTTGGATGCCAAGAGAGACGGAAGGGTCATCAAGGATGGTGAGTTCCAAACCGCTTGTTCAGCTGCATGTAGCAGTGGAGCCATGGTATTTGGAGACATCAACGATAAGGAAAGCAAGGTGGCCAAATTGAAGGAAGATGATAGAATGTACCACTTGTTGGAGCACGTAGGCACTAAACCCAATGTGTTCTATCATGTTAAGGTAAGAAACACTGACGAGGCTTAATCAATAATAAGAAGTAACTAGAAGATAAATTATGGCGTCGCATTACGAAGCACCTATTCGAAAGCCCTTAGTAGTCGGAGACAAAGGATACCACGATGTATCCGTTGATATTGCAGCTCCGGTAGAGGGAAAGGCCAACAAACAATGGTGGATTGTATTCTCCATTGCTTTGGTAGCATTCCTTTGGGGTTTAGGATGTATTATTTATACCATTTCCACAGGTATTGGGGTTTGGGGTCTTAACCGAACCGTAAACTGGGCCTGGGATATCACCAACTTCGTTTGGTGGGTAGGTATTGGTCACGCAGGTACCCTGATTTCGGCCGTATTGTTGCTCTTCAGACAAAAATGGAGAATGGCGATCAACCGTTCTGCTGAAGCGATGACCATCTTTTCCGTTATCCAGGCAGGTTTGTTCCCTGTTATCCACATGGGTCGTCCATGGTTGGGCTATTGGGTACTTCCCATCCCTAACCAATTTGGTTCGTTGTGGGTAAACTTTAACTCACCACTGCTTTGGGACGTATTTGCGATTTCAACCTACCTTTCTGTTTCGTTGGTATTCTGGTGGACAGGACTTTTGCCTGACTTCGCCATGATTCGCGACAGAGCGGTAAAACCATTCCAAAAGAAAATATACAGTCTGTTGAGCTTCGGTTGGACAGGTAGAGCCAAAGACT
This sequence comes from Flagellimonas iocasae, assembly GCF_042682725.1. Lineage (NCBI taxonomy): Bacteria > Pseudomonadati > Bacteroidota > Flavobacteriia > Flavobacteriales > Flavobacteriaceae > Flagellimonas > Flagellimonas iocasae. The sequence continues at coordinate 1,422,718 of NZ_JBHUHU010000003.1, forward strand.
GGCAACGTTTTGAGGAAGTTTCCTTGGTATTGGCCGGTTTGGCGACACCTTTGGTACTTTCTGTACACACCATCGTATCCTTTGACTTTGCTACATCGGTGATTCCAGGATGGCACACGACCATCTTCCCACCGTACTTTGTTGCAGGTGCGATTTTCTCCGGATTTGCCATGGTGAACACGCTTTTGATCATCATGCGTAAAGTGTGTAATCTTGAAGCCTATATCACACTACAACATATTGAGTTGATGAACATCGTAATCATGATTACAGGTTCCATCGTAGGATGTGCCTATATCACGGAGTTGTTCATTGCTTGGTATTCCGGTGTGGAGTACGAACAATATGCCTTCTTGAACAGGGCTACAGGACCTTACTGGTGGGCGTATTGGTCCATGATGACCTGTAACGTGTTCTCACCTCAGTTCATGTGGTTCAAAAAATTGCGTACCAGCATTATGTTCTCGTTCTTCATCTCTATCGTCGTAAACATAGGAATGTGGTTTGAGCGTTTTGTGATCATCGTTACCTCATTGCACAGGGATTACTTGCCATCATCTTGGACCATGTTCTCCCCAACCTTTGTTGATATCGGAATCTTTATCGGAACCATAGGATTCTTCTTTGTGTTGTTCCTATTGTATTCAAGAACCTTCCCTGTAATCGCGCAGGCGGAAGTAAAATCCATCTTGAAGGCATCTGGTGAGAAATACAAAAAACTTCGCGAAGCAGGTAAACCGTTATATGAAATGCCTGCAAAAGGAGGAGCCCAAAAAGTGGATGAAGCTCCAAAAGTGGAAAAAATGGATGAAAAACAAGTGGCTTCACTGTTGGATTCCATCGGAACTTTTGATGCATCAAAAGAAACTCCGGACGATTTGAAAAAAGTTAAAGGTATCGGCCCACAAATGGAGCAGACCTTGAACCAGATAGGCATCTTTACATTCGCTCAGGTGAGTAAAATGACCGAAAAAGAATACGACTTGTTGGATTCCATCACCGGTTCCTTCCCTGGAAGGGCACAACGTGATGATTGGGCAGGTCAGGCAAAAAAATTAAACGATAAGAAATAGTTATGGCATCAAAAGTTATTCAGGCGCTTTACAATGATGACGATGTGTTGATGCATGCCGTAAAGAAAGTGAGGGCAGAGCACCATCATATTGAGGAAGTGTACACTCCATTCCCCGTTCACGGTCTAGACAAGGCCATGGGATTGGCGGATACCCGTATCGCTATCACCTCCTTTATGTATGGATGTTTGGGATTGACCGTTGCCATTGTTATGATGAACTACATCATGATTGAGGACTGGCCCCAAGACATTGGTGGTAAACCCAGCTTTAGTTATTTAGAAAACATGCCCGCCTTTGTGCCGATTATGTTTGAGTTAACGGTTTTCTTTGCAGCCCACTTAATGGTGATTACCTTTTACCTAAGAAGTAAAATGTGGCCCTTTAAACAGGCGGAGAACCCAGATGTACGTACAACCGATGACCACTTTTTAATGGAAATTGGGGTACACGATAATGAAAAGGAACTAACCGATTTGTTGTGGGAAACAGGTGCGGTGGAAATAAATGTTACAGAAAAGGAGTCTTAAAACTATGAAGCATTTAGGTAAAATAAGTGTTGTCTTGGTCTTGGTACTGTTAGTTGCGGCCTGCGCCGATAAAAACAGCCCCAATTACCAATATTTTCCAAACATGTACGAACCTGTAGGATATGAAGCCTACCAAGGTGTGGACAATGGGTTGTTCCCCGATGGTACAGAAGCCATGCTTCCGGTTGAAGGGACCATCTCCAGAGGATATATGCCCTACGAGTTTGAGAACACTCCAGAAGGTAAAGAATTGGCGCGATTGAACACAAGCCCATTGGATTCCTTGGAGGCCGAAGAAAACTTGGTGAAAGGAGCCGAATTGTATGCCATTTACTGTGCTATTTGCCATGGACCAAAAGGAGATGGACAAGGCAACTTGGTAAAACGTGAGAAAATATTAGGTGTTCCCAGCTATGATGATGTAGCTCGAAACATTACCGTGGGGACCACGTACCATACTATTTATTACGGATTGAATTCCATGGGATCTTACGCCTCTCAGTTCGCCAACGAAAAAGAGATGTGGCAGGTATCCGAATACGTAATGAAATTAAAGGAAGACCTAACAAAATAATTGGATAAGAGTTGATTATGTATACCTTTTCAAACAGACTAAAAATAGGATCTTTCATTGCCATGGGTCTTGGACTTATTTTATTGGCAATAGGTTTCGTATCCTCACCCTCAACCGTGGAAGAGGCTAAAGCTATTGTAGCAACCGCCCACGGAGATGGACATGGTGGAGGTCATGGAGAAGCTGCCGTTGAAGAACATGGTGGGTCTCAAGGCCACGGAGAAGCTACAGCGCATGGCGAAGAAGCTTCCCATGATGAAGGTCATGATGCCTCTCACGATGAGCATTTGTTGCACCAATTACAGAACAGACCTTGGTCTGCCCTGTATGTTGCCGCGTTCTTTTTCTTTATGATTTCATTGGGCGTACTTGCTTTTTACGCTATCCAACGCGCAGCGCAAGCAGGTTGGTCGCCATTGTTGTTTAGAGTGATGGAGGGGATTACCTCGTACATTGTTCCCGGAGGGATTATTGTATTTGTAATATTGTTGCTTTCCGTATTGCACATGAACCACATGTTTGTTTGGATGGATTCTGAAGTTGTGGCACATGACGAATTGCTACAAGGAAAATCAGGATACCTTAACCCAACCTTCTTTTTGATTCGTGCCGCAATCTTTTTGGGTGGTTGGATTTTCTACCGTGAATACTCTAGAAAATTGTCTTTGGCTCAAGATGAGTCTGATGATAACTCAAACTTTGTAAAGAATTTTAGATTTTCAGCCGGTTTCTTGGTATTCTACTTGGTTACCGAGTCCATGATGTCTTGGGATTGGATCATGAGTTTAGACCCTCACTGGTTCAGTACACTTTTTGGATGGTATGTATTTGCCAGTATGTTCGTTTCTGGTATCACTGTGATTGCCATGGTGAGCATATACCTAAAATCCAGAGGATATTTGGAAGTGGTGAACGATAGCCACATCCACGATTTGGCCAAATTCATGTTCGGTATCAGCATCTTCTGGACCTATTTGTGGTTCTCACAATTCATGTTGATTTGGTACGCTGATATCCCTGAAGAGGTTACCTATTATATTGCCCGTTTCCAAGACTATAAACTACCATTCTTTGGTATGTTGGTCATGAACTTTGTTTTCCCATTGTTGGTATTGATGAACAGCGATTACAAGAGGGTGAACTGGTTTGTGGTAATGGCCGGCATTGTGGTTTTGTTTGGCCACTATTTGGATATATTCAATATGGTGATGCCTGCTACCGTAGGAGACCAATGGTATATAGGATTACCTGAAATAGGTGGAATTTTGTTCTTTGGAGGACTCTTTGTTTACTGGGTGTTCAATACCCTGACCAAGGCTCCGTTGTTGCCAAAACGCAACCCATTTATTGAGGAAAGTAGACATTTTCATTATTAATACGATTTAAGTCTTAGATAGATACACGATGACTGCATTATTAACTTTGACTGTTTTAGTACTGGTGGCGATTGCAATTTGGCAAATGACCAAAATCTTTGAATTGTCCCAGCTAAGAACAGAACACGCTGAGATAGCAAATGACAATGACAATAAGAACAATGGCTATCTTATGTTTGCATTCCTGGTTTTCATCTATGGAATCACCATATTTAGTTTTGCAAAGTATTCAAAAGTTCTCTTGCCCGAAGCAGCATCAGCACACGGTGGGGAGTACGATCAATTGATGTGGGTATCCTTTGCCATCATTTTCTTTGTACAGTTCATTACACAAGCCTTGTTGCACTACTTTGCCTACAAGTACCGTGGTGAAAAAGGGAAAAAGGCACTTTTCTTTGCGGATAATGACCGTTTGGAATTTATCTGGACCATTATTCCCGTAATCGTATTGGCCGGTTTGATCCTTTGGGGATTGTACACGTGGTCCAACATTATGGATGTAAACGATGAAGATGACCCAATCGTAATCGAACTATATGCACAACAATTTAACTGGACGGCCCGCTATGCTGGTTCAGACAATGTTTTGGGTGATGCCAATGTGCGTTTGATTGATATTGATCGTGCCAACGTATTGGGATTGGATGAATCTGACCCTAACGGCGAGGATGATGTCATCGTTAAAGAATTGCACTTGCCAGTTGGTCGAAAAGTAAACTTTAAAATGCGTTCGCAGGATGTATTGCACTCTGCGTACATGCCACACTTTAGAGCACAGATGAACTGTGTTCCCGGTATGATCACGCAGTTTTCATTTACGCCTACCATCACCACGGAAGAAATGAGATTGAATCCTGATATTGTGGACAAAGTCAAAAGAACCAATGCCATTCGCGCTGAAAACGGAGCGGAGCCTTGGGAATTTGATTATGTGCTACTTTGTAACAAGATTTGTGGAAAATCCCACTACAACATGCAAATGAGGATTGTTGTGGAGACCGAAGAGGAATTCAACACTTGGATGGCAGAGCAAAAGACCTTTAAGGCAAGCATGGCACCCGCAGAATAATATTAGGCTAGGAAAAGAACCAAAATAAAATTTAAAAGAGATTATGTCAGCTACTGGACACGAACACGGACACGACGATCACGGGCATCATCATAAGGAGACTTTTGTAACAAAGTATATCTTTAGTCAGGATCATAAGATGATATCCAAGCAGTACCTTATTACGGGTCTTATTATGGGATTCATCGGTATTGCTATGTCATTGCTGTTTAGAATGCAATTGGCTTGGCCAGGGGAATCATTCCCAATTTTCGAAGCTGTGCTTGGAAAGTGGGCTCCTGATGGCGTTATGGATGCCGATATTTATTTGGCATTGGTAACCATCCACGGTACCATCATGGTCTTCTTTGTATTGACAGCCGGTTTAAGTGGTACCTTCAGTAACCTTTTGATTCCATTGCAGATTGGAGCTCGTGATATGGCATCTGGCTTTTTGAACATGGTATCGTACTGGTTGTTCTTCTTGTCCTCTGTCATTATGGTTACCTCTTTATTTGTAGAAGCAGGACCTGCCGCAGCTGGTTGGACCATCTATCCTCCATTGAGTGCTTTGCCAATGGCACAGTCTGGTTCTGGAGCTGGTATGACCCTTTGGTTGGTTTCTATGGCCATATTCATTGCTTCATCATTATTAGGTTCTTTGAATTATATCGTAACGGTGATTAACCTAAGAACAAAAGGAATGTCAATGACGCGTTTGCCATTGACCATCTGGGCTTTCTTTGTAACGGCTGTAATCGGTGTTATTTCATTCCCTGTACTACTTTCAGCAGCCTTATTGTTGATTATGGACAGAAGCTTTGGAACCTCTTTCTTCCTATCGGATATCTTTATCCAAGGTGAAGTATTGCACTATCAAGGTGGTTCACCCGTATTGTATGAGCACTTGTTCTGGTTCTTGGGCCACCCTGAAGTATATATTGTATTGTTGCCAGCGTTGGGTATTACTTCCGAAGTAATGTCAACCAATGCACGTAAGCCTATCTTTGGTTATCGGGCGATGGTGGCCTCCATTTTGGCCATTGCCTTCCTTTCAACCATTGTATGGGGTCACCACATGTTTATCTCTGGTATGAACCCATTCTTAGGCTCTGTATTTACTTTTACAACCCTTTTGATTGCGATTCCATCCGCGGTAAAAGCATTTAACTATATCACTACCTTATGGAAAGGTAATCTACAATTGAATCCTGGAATGTTGTTTTCGATAGGATTGGTTTCCACATTCATCTCGGGAGGTCTTACTGGTATTATTTTGGGTGACAGTACGTTGGATATCAACGTTCACGATACGTATTTCGTAGTAGCTCACTTCCACTTGGTAATGGGTATTTCTGCCTTGTACGGACTATTTGCAGGGGTGTACCACTGGTTCCCTAAAATGTTCCAAGGTAGAATGATGAACAAGAATCTGGGGTATGTCCACTTCTGGATTACCGCAGTGTGTGCCTACGGGGTATTCTTCCCAATGCACTTTGTTGGAATGGCTGGTGTACCAAGACGTTACTACCAAAACACCGCTTTCCCCATGTTTGATGAATTGACAAACGTTCAGGTGTTAATGACCGTATTTGCCATCATTGCTGGATTGGCGCAGTTGGTGTTTATCTACAACTTTATCTCTAGCATTTTCTATGGTAAAAGAGGTCCTGCCAACCCATGGAGCTCCAATACCTTGGAATGGACAGCACCACAAGAGCATATTCACGGGAACTGGCCAGGTGAAATTCCTCATGTATATCGTTGGGCTTACGATTATAGTAAGACTTATGAAAATGGAGAATATATCATTGCCGGTCAGGATTTTGTTCCGCAGAACGTTCCATTACAAGAAAACGAAGAAGAACTCAACCATTAATGAGTTTCTTTTAAAAATATACGGCCCATCCAAAAGGATGGGCTTTTTTTTGGTATATGATTGAATCACAATAGTTAGCGGTAATTGTAATATCTTTAGGCTACAATACCCCAAAAAAAGAACCGTGAAAAAAATACTTGTCGTACTACTGCTCATAGTTCCCATGATTATATCGGCACAGCGAAAGCCTAGGATAAAGGGAAGTCGAATTGTAACCGAAGTGAATGAGGAACTTCCACCCTTCAATGCTGTTGTCCTTAATGACAATTTGGATATTGTTTTGAAAAAATCCTTCGGGCCAGGCTATGAACTCGTTGCTGATGACAACCTTATTGACATCCTAAAATTTGAAGTACAGGATGGCACGTTGGTCATCAGTTCCTATTATGATGTCACTGCGAAGAAACAACTGGATATCACCGTGACCTATACCGAACTCAGGGCGATAACTGTAAAGGATGGAAGCATTCGGTCTGAAGATGTCATTCAAAGTGATGAGCTTTTTGTAGATGGATTCAACAACACCCGATTGGATATTAAGGCTAGTGCCTCGGTGATGGATATCAATTTAGAGAACACAAGCCATGGTGATTTTAATGTGGATGTCGATTCGTTGAACATCACCATTGGAAATAGGGCAGATGCTTACGTCTATGCTGTAAATGAAACCAGTTTGGTGGATTTGGAGAATGATGCCTCTCTGACTTTGGAGGGAACCTCGAGTACCATTCAAGCACGCTTGGTCGGTAATTCAAAATATAGAGGGGAAACTATGGAAGCTGGAATGGTTAAGGTGACCATGGAAGACGACCCATCTGCCAATGTCTACGCCCATAGTAATTTTGAGCTTAGTGCCAAAGGAAGGTCCAGAGTCTATCTGTACGGCACACCAAAAGTTACCATCTTGGAGTTTTTGGATACCGCACAGCTCATTAAAAAGGAGGAGTAACTTTATTTCACGATAGGAGCCGTCAAACAATGCGCCGGAATGCCAAACCCATCTACCAAAACCTCAACATGAGGTCGTAGTTCCGTGGATAATCGTTCCACACGTTGACGGATGGCCTTGGATTTGGTACTTCCAATATAGCCCTGTTCCAAATACCATCTCGCATCAGAATGAATTTCATCAAGGGCGTACAACGTCCCCAATTTTTCCAATAGACTTTTGTATTCCTCATCCTGAATCTTGGAACAAAAATCCGTAAATACCGAATACGCCAGTTCAACACTGTACGCCTTTCCCAACGCCAACAAATGGGTCTGTACCTTTAAAAAAGCTTGGTAGGATGGAATCCCTTTTTTGATATAGCTTCGGATACGCATGGCCAGCGTATACGTCAATCGACGGGTTCGGTAATTAAAGGCGTGTTTATGGAACTTTGGATTGTACAAATGTTCCGCGTCCACTTTATTCGAATACAGCGGATTGATGGCGGTCAATTTATCCGAAAGTTGACTTTGCAATAATTTAAGCACGGATGCAAACCCGGCACTATTAAACTCCGCCTTAAAATCGGATAGGACGCCTTTGGCAGCCAATTGCAACAGCACGGTATTGTCCCCTTCAAACGTTGTGAATATATCCACATCACCTTTAAGGTCAGCAATTCTATTCTCCAATAAATACCCTTTTCCGCCACACGCTTCACGGCATTCTTGGATGGTTTCGTTCGCGAACCACGTAATCACCGATTTTAAACCAGCCACTTGGGTTTCAATTTCCCGTTTGTCTGGTTGGGATTCATCGCTGTATCGTTGCATCATTTCTTCCAAAGTGATGTGGTAGACATAAGCACTGGCCACGGCAGGGGTCAACCGCAATTGGTGGGTAGGGTAGTCCATGATCAAATCCTCTTGAACCTTGACACTATCATTGAACTGTCTGCGATTTAACGCATACTTTACCGCAATGGTCAAGGCCATTTTGGCACCCCCAAGTGCCCCTCGTGCCACACAAATCCGTCCGCCGACCAATGTGCCCAACATGGTAAAGAAGCGTTTGCTGGGGTTTTTTATCGACGAAAAGTAAGTGCCATCAGGTTTGATTTCTCCATACTGGTTCAAGAGGTTTTCCCGCGGAACGGATACACTGTTGAACCAAATCTTACCATTATCCACGCCGTTAAGACCAAGCTTATAGCCATTGTCCTCAATAGTGATGCCTTCAAGCAATTCATGGTTTTCGTTTCGAAGCGGAACCAAAACGGCATGCACCCCTTCATTTTTTCCATTCACGATGAGTTGGGCAAAAACCGTCGCTATTTTGGAATGTAACGCGTTGCCGATGTATTCCTTGTTATCATTTTTTCCTGGAGTATCGATTACGATGGAATCCGTTGATGGATCGTAAGTAGCCGTGGTTTTGATACCACGGACGTTGGAGCCGTGACCGGTTTCCGTCATGGCGAAGCAGCCCAATAAATTGGTAGTTCCCGCATCGGAGAGGTATTGGTCATGGTGTTTTTTGGTGCCCAATTTTTGAATACTGCCTCCAAAAAGGCCAAACTGCACCCCGAACTTTACAGCGAGACTACCTTCAACAAACATTAAATGTTCAAAAATGGCCGCATAGGCGGGCATGTTTCCAGTCCCACCATATTCAGGTGGATACGCCATGGCGCCATAGCCTTTTTGGCCCAAAACCTGAACTTGCTGCAACACTTTTGCCCGAAAGTCTTCCTTATCTCTTTGAATATCCCATCTAAAGATGGGTTGGTCCAAGAAGCTCCGAAATTCATCAACCACTAAGGCATGGGGACCTTTTAAAAGGGTGTCCAACACATGGGCATCATACTGGTCCGAAGTTTTCTCATGAACCACTTCCACTTCAAATAAATGGTTGTAATGGTTGGGCTGAATCCCCAAATTAATTTCAATATGCTTTAAATGGTCATTAAATCCAAAACCATCAGCATGGGAATTTGCCAAACGTTGACTGAGCGAGGATAGGGGGTATGTATCACTTTCAATAAGTTTAACGCCAGAGTTGGTAATGGTTTGTTTCCACGTTTTGATCTCATCATCAGTGGGTGGATTTTCCCGATTTAGCCAAATCCGGAGCTGTTTTTTTTCATTGGGATCCAAGGATGCATCTTCATCAATGGTATTCTCAACAACGGAAATTTCAGAGGCGGACAACAGGTCATCCGACCAAATGACATAAAAAAAAGGGATGTACTGTAAAATCCCCAGCGAATAATCTGTGGTAACCATAAACTTTGGGTTGAGGCACGGCCTTCTATTTTCAGAATAACTAAGGTAAGGCTTAGATTTTTAAGATGTGCATTCAGGCTCATGTCGTTTTCAACTATATTTGTTAAGCGATGAATGAAAATTTAGACCCGACCGCAGAGAATTTTTCCCAAGAAGAGCTGGATATCGAAAGAGCGCTCAGGCCCATCACGTTTGATGATTTTACAGGTCAAGCACAGGTGTTGGAAAACTTGAAGGTTTTTGTGAAGGCAGCCAATTTGCGTGGAGAAGCCTTGGACCATACACTGTTTCATGGCCCTCCTGGATTGGGAAAGACCACTTTGGCCCATATTTTGGCCAATGAATTGGGGGTGGGAATCAAAGTCACTTCCGGTCCCGTTTTGGACAAACCAGGGGATTTGGCTGGACTGCTCACCAATCTTGACGAACGTGATGTTTTGTTCATTGATGAAATCCATCGATTAAGTCCCATTGTGGAAGAATACCTATATTCCGCGATGGAGGATTACAAAATTGATATTATGATTGAAACGGGTCCCAATGCCCGAACCGTTCAAATCAATCTAAGTCCATTCACATTGATAGGTGCCACTACACGCTCTGGCTTGCTCACGGCTCCTATGCGAGCACGATTTGGTATTCAAAGTCGATTGGAGTATTACAATACGGAATTACTGTCAACCATTGTGGAACGAAGTGCCGAAATCCTAAAAGTGCCCATCACCCAAGAGGCAGCTATAGAAATTGCTGGGCGGAGTAGAGGTACGCCAAGAATTTGCAACGCTTTGTTGCGAAGAGTCCGGGATTTTGCCCAAATTAAGGGTAATGGAAGTATTGATATGGATATTTCAAGATTTGGTCTAAAAGCCTTAAATGTGGATGCCCATGGGTTGGATGAAATGGACAATAAAATCCTAACCACCATAATTGATAAGTTCAAAGGTGGGCCCGTAGGAATCACTACACTAGCAACTGCAGTATCGGAAAGTGCGGAGACCATTGAGGAAGTATACGAGCCTTTTTTGATTCAGCAGGGATTTATTATGCGTACTCCACGAGGGCGTGAGGTTACGGAGCTTGCCTATAAACATTTGGGTAAGCTAAAAGATAATAATCAGAATAAATTATTCTAAAATTTAGCGTTCTACACAATAGGTCAAGCGAATTGTACAATTGTGAATTCCCGTGTTTTTCTTGTTTGTAACATTGCCGCGATTTAATCAAAAAACAATGAGAACACACAGAAACCTTGCAATTTTTTTGGGCTTAATCGGCCTATTGACCCTTCTTGATTCATGTCAACAGAAAAAGGAAAAACCCCTTGAGGAAGTAGCGGAAAACCAAATTCCTACAGAAGATTTGGTTACACATGGAAAATATATGGTGGACGTTTTGGGCTGCGCAGATTGCCATACTCCAAAGAAAATGACCGATAAAGGCCCGGTCTTTGACATGGAGAAATATTTAATGGGTTACGATTCCTCCCAAGAGATGCCCCCAGTTCCTGAAAATGTACCTATTGGACCTTGGGTGCTTTTTAAGGGAGATCTAACAGCGGCTGTGGGACCATGGGGAACCTCTTTTTCAGGCAACTTAACACCACATGGAACAGGAATTGGCAACTGGACATTGGAGCAATTTACAAAGGCTTTGCGTGAGGCCAAGTATAAAGGAATGGACAATACCCGACCATTAATGCCACCAATGCCTACCAACTATGCTAACCTAAAGGATGCGGATATTGAGGCGATTTTTGTCTATCTGAAGTCCATCAAACCTATTGAAAATGTGGTTCCGGGATACCAACCGCCAACATCATAACTGTAATTTTTCACATAATTCATCAATCAAGAAGCAAACGGGGCCAAGTGCTCCGTTTGTTGTTTTTGTACAATTTGTTTTCGCTGAACATAATCAATAATGGCACATCCCTATTTTAAAAAATAGGTATTTTTGGGCGTGTCTAAGATAACAAATACACAATTGATCAAGACCGAAGCCAAGCGCCTCGGTTTTTTGTCTTGTGGTATTTCCAAAGCACAATTTTTGGAGGAAGAGGCACCCCGATTGGAGAAATGGCTCAATGAGAATAGGCATGGGGAGATGCAATACATGGAGAACCATTTTGATAAACGCTTGGACCCGACCAAGTTGGTGGATGATGCCAAATCCGTAATTTCCTTGCTGCTGAACTATTTCCCTTCCGAAGAACAAAATCCGGAATCCTATAAGATTTCCAAATATGCCTACGGAATGGATTATCACTTTGTGATAAAGGACAAGCTCAAAAGTCTATTGCAGTTCATTCAGGAGGAAATAGGGGATGTGTATGGTAGGGCCTTTGTGGATTCTGCCCCAGTTTTGGACAAAGCATGGGCGGCCAAGAGTGGTCTCGGCTGGATAGGGAAGCACAGTAATCTCCTCACCCAACAAGTAGGTTCTTTTTACTTTATTGCGGAACTTATTGTGGATTTGGAACTGGAATATGACACACCTGTCATGGACCATTGCGGTACCTGCACAGCCTGCATTGATACCTGCCCCACGGGAGCTATTGTGGAGCCGTATGTAGTGGATGGCAGCAAATGCATTTCCTATTTTACCATTGAGTTGAAGAATGAGATACCATCAGAATTTCATGGAAAGTTGGATGAATGGATGTTTGGCTGCGATGTGTGCCAGGATGTGTGTCCTTGGAACCGATTTTCCAAACCGCATCAGGAACCTTTGTTCAATCCAAACCCAGAATTACTGTCCTTTACTAAAAAAGATTGGGAAGAAATCACGGAAGACGTCTTCAAAAAAGTATTTCAGAAATCAGCCGTAAAACGGACCAAACTCTCCGGTCTAAAGCGTAATATTGATTTTATCAAAGAATAAATGTGGCTTAGTTAAAGCTTTATCTAATAATTTCGAGTGTCGATGCGAAAAAATACTATCTTATTGCGGTATTTTTTGAAGAATTCGTACTTTTTCTAAGCTCAAATTAAAAACTAACTAAACTCACACAACGATGAAGATTACCAAACCAAGGTTAAACTTCTGGCAAATCTGGAACATGAATGTTGGGTTCTTCGGGATTCAATTCAGTTTTGGACTACAACAAACAGCCGTTAGCCCAATATTTTCATTTTTGGGTGCGGAACATAACGAGCTACCCTTATTGAATCTGGCCGGTCCGGTCACCGGATTGTTGATTCAGCCTATCATTGGGGCCATATCGGATAAAACCTGGTCACCCAAATGGGGCGGTCGCCGAAAACCCTTCTTTTTAATTGGAGCCATTCTCGCTAGTTTATGTTTGTTTGCTTTTCCCTATAGTCCAGAGTTATGGTTTGCCGTAGGATTGTTATGGATATTGGATGTGGGTAATAATACGGCCATGGAACCCTATAGGGCTTTTGTGGGTGATAAGCTTCCAGACAGCCAATTGACGTTTGGGTACCAGATGCAGAGTTTGTTTGTTGGAGCTGGGATTACTTTGGCCAATTTATCGCTGTTTGCCTTTCAGCACTGGTTTAGTACATCGGCCGAAACCGGAGGTCTTTTTGATACTACCGCTGAGACGGCTTCCGCCATACCAACTTGGGTGTATTATTCTTTCTTTTTAGGAGCTTTGGCCTCCATTGGAACCGTAATGTGGTCGGTATGGAAAACACCAGAGATTCCCCCATCGGCTGAAGAGTTGGAAGAAATAAAACAACATAATGAAGGTACGCCTGCGCCAATCATCCAGATATTGAGCGTACTCTTCGTTATTTTTTCTGTGCCCTTATTGCTTGGGTATTTGGTAGCCGAATTGTACCCCTATTTATGGTCCAACATCAATCTTTGGGTCATTGTTGTATTGGTGTTTGCCTTTTTGTGGTTGTACATGTTGTATCGAATCATCAAAAGAAATCCCGATAATAAATCCATAAAAAAGTTGGGGGACACGCTGAGCCCTTTACTTGAAGCCGCCGAAGCTATCGGCATCATGCCCAATTTTCTTTGGAAATTGGCGGCGGTTTACTTTTTTCAATGGTATGCCCTGTTTGTGTACTGGCAATTTATGCCCCCTATGTTGCGAAGCAGTTTGTACGGAATAACCAATGAGGACCATGAAAAATTTGAGTCGATAATGAGTTCGTTTCGTGGTGGAGCCCAAATTAGTGCGGAAGATATGTCCTTTGCGGAACATATTCAATCCTTGGCGGAACAAGCCCTCGGACATGCCGGGCTAATGAACGGCACCTACAATTTTGTGACCATGTTAGTAGCATTGGCCTTGGTGCCCATTGCCTCAAAGATTGGGTCCAAACTGGTCTATGTACTTTGTTTGTTCCTTACAGGTATAGCCATGTTGACCATGCCTTTTATTACAAATCAATGGATGCTATTGGCTCCGATGGTTTTATTCGGAATTGGTTGGGCCGCAATGATGGGGATTCCCTATGCCATGGTTTCCAAGGTCATTCCAGAAGAACGTAGAGGGGTGTATATGGGAATCGTAAATATGATGATTGTAATTCCCATGTTGATTCAGACCGTAAGTTTTGGTCCCATCATCAAGAATTTGATGAGCAACAGTGCCATCAATGCCATTTTGTTCGGAGGGGTATTCTTTGTTATTGCAGGGTTATTGGCCATGCGCCTCAATCTCCCAAAAGACAAACAGGATTCGGAACTTGATACCGAAATCCCATAATGAAAAACGGAAAGGGGTATTGACCTTAAATATTGTTTCAGGTTTAACTTTAATATCAAAATTGGTGTCTATGGTATTACCTTAAAACCATGGAATGCCATACCTTTACCCTTTCATTAGCCACTATATGAGTAAGGAAAAACAAAGAAGAGAGGCGTTACTTTATCACGCCAAACCGCAACCAGGAAAGATAAAGATAGTACCAACCAAACCGTATTCAACACAAAGAGACTTGGCATTGGCCTACTCTCCCGGGGTGGCAGAACCCTGTCTGGAGATTGAAAAGAACAAGGACGATGTCTACAAATACACGGCCAAAGGAAACATTGTGGCCGTTATTTCAAATGGTACAGCTGTTTTGGGTCTAGGTAATATTGGACCAGAAGCTTCAAAACCCGTAATGGAAGGAAAAAGTCTGCTCTTCAAGATTTTTGCAGATATTGATGGGATTGATATTGAATTGGACACCGAGGACGTGGAAAAATTCATTGAAACTGTCAAAACCATTGCACCTACGTTTGGGGGAATCAATTTGGAAGATATCAAAGCTCCGGAAGCATTTGAAATTGAACGCCGTCTAAAGGAAGAATTGGATATTCCCGTAATGCACGATGACCAGCACGGAACCGCCATTATTTCGGCAGCAGCTTTGCTGAACGCTTTGGAATTGACCGATCAAAAGATTGATGAGGTCAAAATAGTGGTAAGTGGAGCCGGAGCCGCCGCGGTTTCCTGTACAAAACTCTACAAGGCCTTTGGTGCCAAAGCGGAGAACATTGTAATGTTGGACAGTAAGGGTGTCATCCGCAGTGATCGGGAGAATTTGAGTGAGGAGAAAAAGGAGTTTGCAACGGATCGGAAAATAGATACGCTGGAAGAAGCCATGAAAGATGCCGATGTGTTCATCGGGCTTTCCATTGCTGATGTGGTAACCCCAGAAATGCTCAATTCCATGGCAGAGGATCCCATTGTATTCGCAATGGCCAATCCGAACCCAGAAATAGCCTATGATTTGGCCTTGGCCACCCGTAAGGATGTGATTATGGCCACCGGACGTTCCGACCATCCGAACCAAGTGAACAACGTACTTGGTTTTCCCTTCATTTTTAGGGGAGCATTGGATGTTAGGGCGACCAAAATCAATGAGGAAATGAAGATGGCCGCGGTGCGCGCGTTGGCCGATTTGACCCGGGAATCCGTTCCGGAACAGGTGAACATCGCTTATGATACCACGCGACTGACTTTTGGAAAAGAATACATCATCCCCAAACCATTTGACCCACGCTTGATTACTACCATTCCACCTGCTGTAGCCAAAGCGGCTATGGACAGTGGTGTGGCCAAATATCCAATTCAGGATTGGGACAAATACGAAGAAGAATTGTACCAGAGGTCTGGCAATGACAATAAGGTGGTCCGATTGATGCACAACAGAGCCAAGTTAAATCCAAAACGAATTGTTTTTGCTGAAGCTGAATTGTTGGATGTGCTCAAAGCGGCCCAAATTGCCCATGATGAAGGTATTGCCATACCCATCCTTTTGGGACACAAGGAAACCATTGAAAATTTGAAGCAGGAACTTGACTTTGATGCTGAGGTGCCGATTATTGATCCTAGGTCGGATGAGGCCAGCGCCATGCGGACAAAGTATGCTTTAAAATTGTGGGAGAATAGAAAGCGAAAAGGGGAGACCAAATACAGTGCGCGTGTCAACATGGGCAAGCGAAACTATTTTGGTGCCATGATGCTTCAAGAAGGTGATGCCGATGGAATGATTTCTGGATATTCAAGGTCGTATCCAAGGGTTTTAAAACCTGTTTTTGAAGTATTGGGCCGGGCAAAGGGTGTAAAGAATGCATCTACTGTAAACATCATGATTACGGAAAGAGGACCGCTCTTTTTGGCTGATACCTCAATCAATATTGATCCCAACGCAGAGGATTTGGCAGAAATAGCCAAAATGACCGCCAATGTGGCCAAAACTTTTGGTTTTGACCCGGTTATGGCCATGTTGTCCTATGCTAATTTTGGGTCGTCAAGTCACCCGCATGCCAGCAAAGTAAGGGAGGCCGTTCGTATTTTGCATGAAACCAATCCTGATTTGGTAGTGGACGGGGAGATTCAGACTGATTTTGCCCTAAGTCAGGAATTGTGCAACAACAATTTTCCGTTTTCTAAGATTTCGGGTAAAAAAGTCAATACATTGATTTTCCCAAATTTGGAATCCGCGAACATTACCTATAAATTGCTGAAAGGATTGAACAAGGCCGACTCCATTGGTCCAATCATGGTAGGTTTACCAAGGGCTGCACACATTATCCAATTGGGTGCCAGTGTAGATGAAATGGTGAATATGACCGCAGTGGCCGTAATTGATGCCCAAGAAAGGGAAAAGCGGAGAAAGGCCAGAATGGAGGAATCCTAATACCAATACAAAAAGTAACCTTAGGTTCGAGTAATGATCAACCATTTAAGAGGAAAATTAGTAGAAAAGAATCCCACCTATGTCATTGTGGAATGCAATGGGGTGGGATACTTTTTGAATATTTCCTTGCATACCTTTTCCTTGCTCAGGGATGAAGAAAATATTCATTTGTACACCCATCTTTTGGTCAAGGAAGACTCCCACACCCTTTTTGGTTTTGCAGAGCGATCAGAACGGGAAATCTTTCGATTATTGATATCCGTTTCAGGGGTTGGTTCCAGCACTGCAAGGACCATGTTATCCTCACTTTCGCCCACCGAAGTTAGGGATGCCATTGCCAATGAAAATGTACCTTCCATTCAGGCAATCAAGGGGATAGGGGCCAAGACGGCCCAACGTGTAATCTTGGATCTGAAAGACAAGATTTTGAAAGTCTACGATATGGGAGAAGTTTCCCTTCAATCAAACAATACAAGTAAAGAAGAAGCGTTATCTGCTTTAGAGGTTCTTGGTTTCACAAGAAGACAATCTGAAAAGGTGGTTGACAAAGTGCTTTCCCAAGACCCTTCACTTAGCGTTGAGAATACTATTAAACAGGCGCTGAAAAATTTGTAACTAGTTTGAAAAGAGGGGCAAAACCAATGCTTAAACCATCGAGTTTTAAGTACATTTTCTTGTTTACTTGTTTTTTGACCGTGACCACAATGATGGGTCAGGATACCAATGAGCGGGCACAAGATTCTGTACAGACGGGCGCATCGCTTGGACGCTTGATATTGGAGAACCCTGATACCATCATTGCCAAGTATACCTACGACCCCGAGACAAATCAATATATCTACACAGAGAGTGTTGGGGATTTTAATGTAAGTTACCCCCTCATCCTTACGCCAGAACAATATTATGATTTGGTGCAAAAGGAGGAGATGAAATCCTACTTCAAGCAGAAAATTGATGCCTTCACAGGTCGAAAAGAAGGAAGTGAGGAAGCCCGAAAAAATCTATTGCCCAATTTTTATGTGAACAGTAACTTTTTTGAATCCATTTTTGGTGGAAATACTATTGAAGTGATTCCCCAAGGTTCTGTTGCCATGGATTTGGGGGTGTTGTGGCAGAAAAATGATAACCCTGCCCTGTCACCAAGAAACCGGACCAATCTTTCTTTCGATTTTGACCAGCGTATCAGTTTAAGCTTGTTGGGTAAAGTGGGGGAACGACTTCAAGTGACCGCAAACTACGATACAGAAGCCACTTTTGATTTCCAAAACTTGGTCAAACTGGAATATACCCCAACAGAGGACGATATTCTCCGTAAAATTGAGATTGGTAACGTCAACATGCCTTTGAACAGCTCTTTGATTACAGGGGCTCAAAGTCTTTTTGGGGTAAAAACACAACTGCAATTCGGGAAGACGACCGTTACCGCGGTTTTTTCAGAGCAACGTTCCCAAAACAATACGGTTGTGGCCCAAGGAGGAGGAACGTTGAACGAATTTGCACTTACCGCTTTGGAGTATGATGAGGACAAACACTTTTTCTTGGCGCAATATTTTAGGGACCATTATGATGAAGCGTTACAAAACTATCCCTTTATCAGGAGTCAAATTCAAATTACCCGTTTAGAGGTTTGGGTGACCAACCGAAACCAACAGACCTTGAATGTTCGGAACGTGGTGGCCATCCAGGATTTGGGTGAAGCCTTATCAGAGAAAACTCGAATCGGAAGAAATAATGGAGACCCAGCGGGGTTTTTTAACCCTGCCGCAATTACTACAGGACTTCCCCAAAACGCTGCGAACGATTATAACCCCAATGAAATTGGCTCTGGCGCATTGACCCAATCCATACGTGATATTGCCACCGTAGAAGCTGGATTCAACATTCCAGGATATCAGGTGAACCAAGGTTTCGACTATGCCATCTTGGAAAACGCCCGAAAACTGGAACCGACCCGTGACTACCAATTTGATTCCCAATTGGGTTACATTTCCTTGAACCAACGATTGAGCAACGACGAAGTTTTAGGGGTTGCCTTTCAGTATACCTACAACGGACAAGTGTACCAAGTGGGTGAATTTGCCAACGGGGGTGTCGATGCCACGACGGTTTCAGGCGGTGTAAATCCCATCATTGAGAACAATACCCTCATCCTTAAATTATTGAAGAGTAACATCACCAATGTGGAAGACCCCATCTGGGATTTGATGATGAAAAACATCTACGCCACAGGAGCTTTTCAGTTGAGTGAGGAAGATTTTAAATTGAACATTCTCTATTCAGACCCCACACCGCGAAATTATATTACCCCGGTAGACCCCAATGCGGGATGGCCGGATGGATTGGAAGACCGCATTTTGATCAATGTGTTCAATCTGGACCGTCTTAATGTGTACAATGATATTCAGCCTGGCGGGGATGGATTTTTTGATTATGTGCCGGGAATTACCGTGGACCCAACATCGGGCCGAATCATCTTTACCAAGGTGGAACCTTTTGGGGAGTACTTGTTCAACCAATTGGGTGGCGGTGTTTATGATGTGGAGAACGACCAAGGTTATAACGCAAACCAGCAGCGATATGTGTTCCGTAACATGTATGCTAAAACCAAGGCTGCTTCGCTACAGGATGCTGAGAAGAACCGTTTTCAAATAAAAGGTCGTTATAAATCGCAGGGGAACAACGGAATTCCTATCGGAGCCTTTAATGTGCCGCGAGGTTCGGTTCGGGTAACGGCCGGAGGGCGACAGCTTCAAGAAGGAATTGACTATACGGTGAACTATCAGGCGGGGACCGTTCAGATTTTGGACCCAAGTTTGGCAGCTTCCAATACGCCCATCAATATTTCGGTGGAAAATAATGCGGTTTTCGGTCAACAGACTCGAAGGTTTACCGGAATCAATGTGGAGCATCAATTCAATAAAAACTTTGTGTTGGGTGGAACTCTCCTCAATTTGAATGAACGCCCACTGACCCAAAAATCGAACTACGGAATTGAGCCTGTCAACAATACTATTTTTGGTTTGAATGGAAACTTCAGTACGGAGCTTCCATTTTTGACCCGTTTGGCCAATAAATTACCGAATATTGATACCGATGTGCCTTCCAACCTATCACTTCGGGGAGAAGTGGCGGTTTTGAAGCCTAATTCTCCCAAAAATGCAGATTTCCAAGGGGAGACCACAACTTATTTGGATGATTTTGAAGGAGCTCAAGCCTTGATTGATATTCGATCATCATTGGGTTGGACCTTGGCAAGTCCACCAGTTGAATTCTTGCAGGACCGCACTGGTATCGATGTGGGGCATGAAAGGGCAAAAATGGCATGGTATACCATCGACCCTATTTTTTACACCAATCAGAGACCCTCCGGGATGTCCGATAGTGATATTTCATTGAATACGACCCGAAGGGTATTTATTGATGAGGTGTTTACCGAGACTGATATTGCCCAGGGGCAGACACAGGTGCAGAGTACCTTGGATATTGTGTACTATCCTAACCAAAAAGGACCCTACAACGCCAACCCTAGTTTTGAGACTGAAACTCCTGAAGCAAAATGGGCGGGGATTATGCGTCCGTTGAGCAGTACCAACTTTGAACAATCCAATGTGGAGTTTGTTCAATTTTGGGTATTGGACCCTTATGTTGACGGTCAGACAACTGATGCCAATGCAGGGGAACTGGTGCTGAATTTGGGGAACATTTCCGAAGATATTCTAAGGGATGGTCGCAAACAATACGAAAATGGATTGCCGGCAAGTACTAATAATGAAGTGCCAAGACCTACAATTTGGGGGCAGGTACCTTCCACTCAATCCTTGGTCTATGCTTTTGATGCCGACGAGACCAACCGAGTATTACAGGATGTTGGTTTGGATGGATTGGATGATGCCGCCGAGCAGGCCATTTATAATGGACCTTCGGAAGACCCTGCTTTGGATAACTATCGTTACTACCTGAACAGAGAGGGTAGTATTTTGGAGCGATACCTGGATTTCAACAACACACAGGGGAACTCGCCCGTAGCAGTGACCAACACAAACCGGGGGTCGACCACCTTGCCCGATGTGGAAGATATTGACCGTGATCTAACCATGAACACGGTGAACAGTTATTATGAATATCGCATTCAGATTAAGCCAAACACCACCATCAACGATCAATATGTAACGGATATCCGCGAGGGATTGACTCCATCACTTCCCAACGGTACCCAACTGAACCGAAGATGGATTCAGTATAAAATTCCATTGAGTGATTTTACGGATGCTGTGGGTGGAATAGCGGATTTTAGGTCCATTAGCTTTATGCGGATGTACCTCACCGGATTCTCGGATGATGTGGTGCTTCGTTTTGCCACCTTGGATTTGGTTCGTGGCGATTGGCGTACCTACGCAAGGTCATTACAGCCCGATGTGGACAATGATCCTTCGGATGATGGCACTGTGACCGATGTGAACACCGTCAATATTGAAGAGAACTTTGGCCGCCAACCTATACCTTATGTATTGCCTCCAGGAGTTGTTCGGGAGCAGTTGAACAATAACAACACCATTATCCGCCAAAATGAGCAGTCGTTGTCTTTTGTGGTGGAGAATTTGGAGTCGGAAGATTCACGAGGTGTTTTTAAAAATGTAAATATTGATGTGCGGCAGTATGAACGGATAAAAATGTTCATGCATGCCGAAAAAATATTGAATGGAGATTATGCAGACGATGATACGCCATTGGTTGGTTTCCTTAGAATTGGTACTGACTTTTCGGAAAACTTTTACCAGATAGAACTACCGCTTCAGTTTACACCTTTCAATGTTACCTCTGCGGACCAGATATGGCCAGATGTCAACCAAATTGATATCGCTTTGGATGATTTAAATAAAGTGAAATCAAGAGGTATTGCCGAACAGACCCTGAACCAAGTCAATTATTATGAAGTGGTGGATGGCGAAGTTATTCCCGTGGATGAATTTGCGCCAAGAGCCTTGGGACGGGTACGTATTGGGATTCGAGGTAATCCATCTTTGGGAAGTATTCGGGGGATGATGGTTGGTATCAAAAACATAGATGATTTGCCCGCCCGTGGTGAGGTTTGGTTCAATGAACTTCGTTTAGCCGGATTGGATAACAATGGGGGATGGGCTGCAATTGCTGCCATGGACGCCAACATGGCTGATTTTGCCAATGTATCGGCTACTGGAAGCAAGAGTACTTCTGGATTTGGTTCCATAGACCAGATGCCCAATGAACGTTCTAGGGAAGACGCCATTTCGTATGATGTAGTCACCAATGTGAACGTAGGCCAATTGTTTCCGAAGAAATGGAATCTTCAGTTACCGTTCAACTACGGAATTTCAGAAACCTTGATCACTCCAGAGTTCGACCCTGTGTACGATGACCTTAAATTGGAAGATCGTATTTCTGCAGCTGAAACTCCTGAAGATGCCGAGGCCATTCAAAAGCAGGCCGAAGATTATACCAAGCGTACCAGCATCAACCTAATCGGGGTTCGAAAAAATAGAGGGGAAGAGGCTGAGGCCAACTTCTTTGATGTAGAAAATTTCACCTTCAATTATTCCTATAATGAAACCAACCATAGGGATTTTGAAATTGCTGACCTTCGGGATCAAAATGTGAACACCGGTTTTGTGTACAACCACAACTTTAAACCTGCACCCGTGGCCCCTTTCGCCAAGAAAGATTCATTGTTTACAAGCAGATACTGGCAGTGGTTGAAGGATTTGAATTTTAATGCACTGCCCACAAGTCTGTCTGTGAATGCAAATTATCTCCGTTCCTTCAATCAACAACGGTTTAGGGATGTGTTGGAACCTGGGGTGGATGCTTTGCAATTACCACTTTTGCAGCAGCGTAATTATTTGTTCAATTGGCAGTACACCTTAAATTATAGCCTCAGTAAATCCTTGCGATTGAACCTGACGGGCTCCAATAATAATATTGTTCGGAATTATTTCAATATGGATGATGACCCTGATTCGGGGATTGACCAAACCTTGGATTTGTGGGATGGTTTCTTTGACGTTGGTGAGCCGAACCGGCATGCTCAACAAATGCAGTTGAACTACGAATTGCCGTTCAGTAAGTTTCCATTTTTGAATTTTATCAACGCGCAATATACCTACACCAGTAACTTTGATTGGCAACGGGGAGGTGATGCCTTGGCCGAGGTGGTGCAAGAGGCATTGAATGATCCAAATGCGCAAATCAATACCGTTCAGAATGCCAGTACCCATAACATTACGGCCAATTTGAGCATGCAACGTCTTTACGATTATTTGGGATTGAAGAAAAAAGATGGTAAAGTTCTGGCAAACCAAGCTCCGGTGCGCAGGGACAAAGCTGGGAATCCGGCTTCGGATGCCGATTCCAATGTGCCCAAAAAGACTAGCAAAGGTTTTAATACCTTGGTGGATATGCTGACCATGGTAAAAAGGGTCAATGTGAATTACAGCGAGAACCGAGGTAAGGTGTTGCCAGGTTACACCCAATCCATCGGATTTATCGGCACAACGCGTCCAACCTTGGGATTTGTATTCGGTAGTCAGGCTGATGTGCGTTTTGAGGCGGCTCGAAATGGGTGGTTGACGACATTTCCTGAGTTCAACTCGCAATACATGGAGAACTCAACCAAGCAATTGAACATCACTGCCACTGCACAACCCACTCAGGATATTACCATTGACTTGACGGCAGACCGCCAAATGACCAATAGCTATCAAGAAAACTTTAGGGTTAATGAAGTAGGTGGCGGACAGTTGGAATACGAAACCTTGCTGGGCAATATGTTCGGAAACTTCAGTATTTCCACCATTATGATCGGTACCATTTTCAGCAAGAGCGATGAATTCAATTCCGAAACTTTTGAAACCTTCAAGCAAAATAGGATAACTGTGGCCAACCGATTGGTTTCAGACCGAGGTGAAAATCCTGGTACTTTGGATGAGGATGGATTTCCAGAGCGCTACGGAAAAACGCAACAAGAAGTATTGCTTCCGGCTTTCTTTGCAGCCTACACCGGTCAAGATGTGAATCGGGTGAATTTGGATGCCTTTAGGCAAATCCCCATTCCAAACTGGAACATCAAGTACACCGGTTTGATGAAGAACAAATGGTTCCGAAAGAAATTCAAGCGTTTTTCATTGAGTCATGGCTATCGTGCCGCATATAGCATAAATTCCTTTCAGACCAACCTGGAGCGTCAGAATACGGCCTTCGACCAAGAAAATGGAGACCGTCTTCCAGAGAACATTATTAATAATGTGGTGTTGACGGACCAATTCAATCCATTGATGCGGGTCGATTTTGAGATGACCAACTCCTTCAGTTTCTTGGCTGAGGTGCGAACAGACAGAACCCTTTCATTGAGTTTTGATAACAACTTGCTTACAGAAATCAATGGAAAGGAGTATACGCTTGGATTGGGATATCGTTTCAAGGATGTAAAGTTTGTGACCAATATTGGGGGTGAAAAAACACGCTTAAAAGGAGACTTGAACCTTAAGGCGGATTTATCCCTACGGGATAATATCACCATCATCCGTAACTTGGATATCGACAACAACCAGATTACTTCAGGCCAAAAATTGATGTCCGTGAAATTCACGGCAGATTACGCGTTGAGCAAAAGTTTGAACGCACTTTTCTTCTACGATCATTCCTTCTCTAAATTTGCGGTCTCCACAGCATTTCCACAAACCACAATCAACACTGGTTTTACCCTTCGGTACAACTTCGGGAATTAATAAGAAGTGATTTGGTTTTTCTCCCAATTTAATTGGAAAGTTTGTTTGAAAACCAAACCGCAATCCGTTACATTTGTCCATCGACTAATTTCAAACTTTGACAAATGAACATACCATCTGAACTAAAGTACACCAAGGACCACGAATGGGTCAAAATAGACGGTGACATTGCAACCGTAGGAATCACAGATTTTGCCCAAGGAGAGTTGGGTGATATTGTTTATGTGGAAGTGGAAACCTTGGATGAGACCTTGGACAGGGAAGAGGTTTTTGGAACTGTGGAAGCGGTGAAGACCGTTTCTGACCTTTTTTTGCCACTCAGTGGAGAAATTATCGAGTTCAACGAAAGCTTGGAGGATGAACCAGAGAAAGTAAATACCGATCCTTATGGAGAAGGTTGGATGATCAAGATAAAATTCAGTGATGCTTCAGAGGTGGATGATTTAATGAGCGACGCAGATTACAAAGCATTGATAGGTGCGTAAACGGTATCTCTATACCTTATTATTTATAAGCTGGGTGATGTTCATAACAACACTCAGCTTATTTTCTTTGTCCGATTTGGACTTGGATACCGGTACTTTGAACATACCCTTTGCGGACAAAATCACCCATTTCGTGTTTTATACGGTCTTTGCATTTTTAGGATGCATGTTTGTTCGGGAACGTACCCAGGGCCATTGGACATTGAGAAAAACAACAAAATATATTTTGCTGGCGGCCATTGGCTATGGCATACTTATTGAGGCTTTACAATACACACTTACGGTGGATCGAATGGCCGAATTTGGCGATGTTTTGGCAAATTCATTAGGGGCATTTGTAGGAATTGGCCTAGTTAGATGGCTTTTTTCTAAGGGAAGGCCGTTAAAATGGAAATTTTAATTGCTTATTTAACTAATTAATAATTAAATTAGCGAACACTAAATTCAAAAAGATGGAACCAAAGAAGAATCCAAAAGCTGATGTAGGAAGAAACAGTTCGCTCTATTTTGTGGTAGGGCTTGCTGCTGTTTTGGCATTGGTGTATGGAGCCATGGAATGGAAAAAATATGATAAGGCGAATGATTACGACATTGCCTTGAACGTTGAGGATCAATTGGACGAGGAAGTTCCAATGACTGAACAAATTAAAACACCACCACCACCACCACCGCCAGCTGCGCCTGAGGTAATTGAGGTTGTTGAAGATGAAGAGGAGGTTGAAGAAACTGTAATCGAATCTACCGAGACCAGCCAAGAAGAAGAGGTTGTTGAAATCGAAGAGGTAGTGGTAGAAGAAGTTGAAGAAGATATCTCAGTTCCATTTGCTGTTATTGAAGACGTGCCTGTTTTCCCTGGCTGCGAAGGAGCCAGCGATAAAAAAGCTTGTTTTCAAGAAATGATGCAGAAGCATATTCGTAAAAACTTCCAATATCCTGAAATCGCTCAAGAAATGGGGGTTCAAGGTAGGGTGAACGTGATTTTCGTTATCCAAAAGGACGGAAGTATCGGAAACATTAGAATGCGTGGACCAGATAAGAACTTGGAAGCTGAGGCATTACGTATTATTCAAAAATTGCCTAAAATGACTCCAGGAAAGCAGAGAGGTAGAGCTGTAAAAGTACCTTTCAGTATTCCAATTACATTTAAGCTTCAGTAAAATATAAATTGTTCCTGTTGAGGCGGGAATGGAAAAAGCCCTGATGGAAATGTCAGGGCTTTTTTTGTTACTCCACTATGGTTTTGAGGTCAGACTATTATAAACCGTTTCCCGCATGCGCTCTGGATTTATATAGCCCGTTCCGTAATCCGCATCATATTTGGAGGTAAGGGATGAATTACTTTTAACCTCTTCCAAGGATTTTCCAGCCGTCACTTCTTTTTGAATGGTCTCCTTGATGTCTTCCAAGACTTTTACATAAGTTTCCAGTTCAACTTTGTTGGATGGTCTCCCGTGTCCGGGGATTATTTTGGTGTCCCCATCAATAACCATCAAGGCTTTTTTGTGCGCCGCAATGTAACCATCAATGCTTCCACCACTGTTTAAATCGATATAAGGATAGCGTCCGGCAAAATAGGTGTCGCCCATGTGCAACACATTTTCATTTACAAAATAGATCATGGTGTCGCCATCCGTATGGGCGTTGTGCATATGAAAGGCCATTACAGTTTCGTCACCATCATGGAAAGTAAGGTCTTCCGAAAAAGTGATTTCCGGTAAGGTATTTTCATATTCTTCTTGGGTGATTTCATTCGCTTTTAGCTTCTCTTCACCGCTCAATTTAAGACGCTTCCGAACATTGTCTTGCGCCACCAAAACGGTTTCATTGGTATTAAAATTGACATTTCCACCTGTATGATCACCATGCATGTGGGTGTTCACCAAATAAGTGATGGGTTTGCTGGTCAATGTGGAGATGGCCGCTTTTATTTTCTCACTGATCGGGGCAAATTGGTCATCGACCATAAAAACCTGGTTTTGGCCAAGGTAAATTCCAATATTTCCCCCATTTCCGGTCAACATAAAGGTTTTTCTGGAAAGGGTATCAATAGTGATGGTGACTTCTTCATTTTGGGCATGTGCCGTTAAAACTGGCCATAAGAGCAGAAAACTTAGGATGTAGCGCATAATTTTTAACTGTTGTGGTTGATGTAATTAAGGTATGGATATTTCAAAAATAACACAAAGACCATCAATAGGTTGGAAAAGAAATTAAGTGACATTATCTTTGCCAGCCAATTATGTTTGTGGATGAAATCTGCTGTAGGTTCCGTTAAAAATACTTCCCTTTCCTTATTATTTTCCGATTTCAAGGAGATTACAAAGGCCAAGTTGGCTGTAAGCGTGGTTTTTTCATCCATTGCCGGATACTTTTTGGGTGCCTATCAGATTAGTGTGGTTTCTTTATTGCTCCTTACATTTGGTGGGTATTGTATGGTGGGAGCCTCCAATGCGTTCAATCAGGTTATCGAAAAGGACTTAGATGCCTTGATGAATCGCACCAAAAATCGACCTATACCTTCAGGACGAATGTCAGTAAGAACTGCGCTGACCGTCGCCATAGTATTAACCGTTCTTGGAGTGGTGTCCCTGTTTGCATTGAGTCCAAAGACAGCCATGTTCGGGGCCATTTCCATATTTCTATATACCAGTGTGTATACGCCATTAAAGACGAAGACGCCCTTATCGGTTTTCGTTGGGGCATTTCCGGGTGCTATACCTTTTATGTTGGGTTGGGTGGCCGCAACAGATGATTTTGGCATTGAACCGGGAACCCTTTTTATGATTCAGTTCTTTTGGCAATTTCCCCATTTTTGGGCTTTAGGTTGGATGTTGGACGAAGATTACAAAAGAGCCGGATTTAAAATGTTGCCTACAGGAAAGAAAGACAAGGGCACGGCCATGCAAATCATATTGTATACCATTTGGATGATTGTTATCTCGGTAATCCCCGTTTTTGGTATCACCGGAAGGTTGATTTTGTCTATACCGGCGGCAATAATCGTGTTGCTGGCAGGTCTGGTAATGCTCTTTTTTGCCTTAAAACTATATGAGAAACGGGAAAATGTCACCGCAAGACGATTGATGTTGGCCAGTGTCACCTATATATCATTGATTCAAGTAATTTACGTAGTAGATAAGTTTATTTCATAAAATGGATTTAACCCAGGGAACAGCAGAGGAGAAAAATAGAAGGGCAAAAAAAATGATGCTATGGTTTGGCATTGTTAGCCTTATCATGGGATTTGCAGGTTGGACCAGCGCCTATATAGTTAGTAGCAAACGGGATGACTGGATCAGTGATTTGGAGCTGCCTCAAGCCTTTTTTATAAGTACGGCCATTATAATTTTGAGCAGCATCACCTATTTCGTGGCCAAAAAATATGTGGGAAGGAACGATCAGAAAATGGGAACCATCTTTTTACTGGTGACCTTTGTTTTGGGCATAACTTTTATCGTATTCCAGTTCAATGGATTTTCTCAGATGTTGGAAAACGGCTACTATTTTACGGGCCCTACCAGCAACATTAAAATGTCCTATGTTTTTTTGATAGCCGCGGTGCACATTGCCCACGTGGTAGCTGGTTTAATATCACTGTTGGTGGTGCTTGTCCAGCAAGTACGCGGAAAATATATGCCGGGCGATATGCTGGGTATGGAATTGGGTGCCACCTTCTGGCATTTTTTGGATTTTCTTTGGGTGTATTTAATACTATTTATGTATTTCGTGAAATAAATCTTTGTTCAACAAGTTTTCATTCAAGTTTATCTTTTTGAATACGTCAAAAGGTGTAAATTTGTGAAAGTTTTACTAAAACGACCTTTTATATGGATGCAACGGTGACTACCGGTACAGAAGACAGCGTTTGGGGAGGTGGAAATAGACCCCTCGGCGCAAGCTATGGTAAATTGATGATGTGGTTTTTTATTGTCTCGGATGCCTTGACCTTTTCTGGGTTTTTGGTGTCTTACGGCTTTTCCAGGTTCAAGTTTATAGAGACTTGGCCCATCGCCGATGAGGTTTTTACCCACGTCCCTTTTTTCCATGGGAATTTCCCCATGTACTACGTGGCCTTTATGACCTTTATTTTGATTATGTCCTCCGTGACTATGGTGCTCGCTGTGGATGCTGGGCATAAAATGAAGCAGAATGGAGTAATTCTCTATATGTTTCTAACCATTATTGGTGGTGCCATTTTCGTTGGTTCACAGGCATGGGAATGGGCCACTTTTATTAGAGGGGACCATGGAGCTATTGAAACCAAAGGAGGTCGTATCCTTCAGTTTGTAAATGCCGAGACAGGTGAAAGAGCTTCTTTGGCAGATTTCGCCAAAACGCTTCCCGAAGAGCGTGTAAAACATTTAAAAAGTCAGGGAATCTGGTTCGAGGAAGAAGGGTACAAAACTTCATTTTCCTTGAATGAAGTGGTGGAAGGCTTCAAAGCTACACCAAACATCCTGATCCGTACAGAAACCATCAATGAAGAAGGTAAAAAAACCGTATTGAACAGGGAAGAATCATTGGCCAAAATTTTGGATGCCAAACAAGTGGTGGAAGGGGCCAACCTTGTCCATAACGAGTATGGTAGCCGACTTTTTGCTGATTTCTTTTTCTTTATTACTGGATTCCATGGATTCCACGTATTCTCTGGTGTGGTCATTAACATCATTATCTTTTTCAATGTTATTCTGGGTACTTATGAACGCAGGGGGCATTATGAAATGGTAGAAAAGGTTGGTCTGTACTGGCACTTTGTGGATTTGGTATGGGTATTCGTATTTACATTCTTTTATTTGGTTTAAAACATTGATTATATAATGGCACACGATCATAAACTTGAGATTTTTAGAGGACTGCTAAAATTTAAGTCAAACGTCCAAAAAATATGGGGCGTATTGATTTTCCTTACCATTGTTACCGCAATTGAAGTAGCCTTGGGTATTACAAAACCACGTTTTTTAACGCATCATTACTTTATTGGAATGAAGCTTTTAAACTGGATTTTTATTGCCCTTACTTTAGTAAAGGCCTACTACATCACATGGGACTTCATGCACATGCGTGATGAAAAAAGCTCTTTAAGGAGAGCCGTAGTTTGGACACCGATTTTCCTGATTTGTTATTTGCTGTTCATTCTCCTGTTTGAGGCAGACTACATCTACAATGTTTATAAAGAAGGGTTTTTGGCCTGGAATTTCTAAACAGGATTTAAGATAGTAAAAGACGGTTTTCCAACCGTCTTTTTTTATTTTTGCAAGGTTTATTGCGCTATGAAAAAGACCTTTGTTTTAGTGATTCTTTTTGTCTTTCCATTAGTGGCCTATTTGTTTTTTGCATCAGGGGTCAACAACTTTGGAAAACTGCCCACACTGACCGAGAATGTCCCGGATATTTCACAGATAGACCCTTCCGTGACTTTGGATGGAAAAATAACGATCTTGGGATTTTTGGGTCGCGATGTGGAAGGGAAGAAGGGAAATGCCTTCAACCTGAATCAAAAAATCTATAAGCGCTTCAGCGAGTTTCACGATTTTCAAATGCTGATGGTCGTGCCGGAATCAAGCAAAGATCAGGTAGAATCGCTTCGAGAAGAACTCAATGAACTATCCAATGCAGAAAAATGGAACTTCGCTTTTGGTACTGATGCAGAAATACGGTCATTTTTTAATGAATTGAAGACCGATCTTACCTTGGATTCAGATTTATATACACCTTTTGTGTTCATTGTCGACAAGGACCGAAACCTCAGAGGGCGAACAGACGATGAGGATGAAGGAATCAAATATGGCTTCAACACCACATCCGTGGCAGAACTGAATAATAAAATGGAGGACGATGTCAAAATAATTTTGGCCGAGTATCGCCTCGCTTTAAAAAAGAACAATGCCGACAGGAGCAAATAAAAAGAAAAAGTACACCTACGTTTGGGTATCAGCCATCATTTTGATTTTTGGCATTTTCGCTGTTTATGAAATTACCAAAAGGGTGAAAAGTGGCACCATTGTGGAGAATGACCGAATGAGTGTTGGTGCTGGTCAAAACAAAGTGGGCTTTGTGGTAAATAATGGTCAAAAACGAAAGGTGCCGGAGTTTGCATTTTTGAATCAAGACAGTACCCTGGTTACCAACAAAGATTACTTAGGAAAGGTATATGTGGTGGAATTTTTCTTCACGACCTGCCCAACCATTTGCCCCATTATGACCCAAAATCTGGTTGAAATTCAAAATACATTCAAGGACAAAGAAGATTTTGGCGTGGCTTCCTTTACCATCAATCCAAGATATGATACCCCATCGGTGCTCAAAAAGTATGCGGACAAGTATGGAATCACAAATAAAAATTGGCATTTAATGACCGGAGATCAAGAGAAAATATACAGTTTGGCCCAAGAGGGATTTTATATTTTGGCCAATGAAGATGAGGATGCACCAGGTGGGTTTGAACACTCCGGAATGTTCGCACTGATCGATAAAAATGGGTATATTCGTTCGCGGGAGGATGAGTTCGGAAACCCCTTGATCTACTATCGAGGTACCATAACCGAAAAGGAAGGTGTAAATGCTGATGGCGAAGCGCAGCAGATTACCATATTAAAAGAAGACATTAAAAAATTGCTTGCAGAATAATGGGAGAAGTTTCTACGAAAGAGAAGAAATTTAACAAGTGGATCACGGTCATATCCGTGGCAATCCCTTTAGTTGTGGCATTGTTGTTTGCCTACAAAATACCCAATTCGGAACCCTTAACTTTTTTGCCGCCCATTTATGCCACCATCAACGGAATGACGGCGGTTTTGCTTGTAGCGGCTGTTATTGCCATTAAGAATGGAAAAAGGGCAATACACGAAAAGTTAATGACCACCTGTATTTTTCTATCAGCCCTTTTTTTGGTCATGTACGTGGTCTATCATATGACTTCCGAAACTACGATCTATGGAGGTGATGGTAATTTAAAGTATCTCTACTATTTTATTCTAATGACCCATATCGTCCTGTCCATTTCTGTGATACCACTCGTGTTGATTACCTATTCCAAGGTGTATCTGGAAGATTTTGAAAGCCATCGGTTGTGGGCCAAATATACCTTTCCCATTTGGCTTTATGTGGCAGTGACCGGCGTCATTGTTTACGTTATGATTTCTCCCTACTATTAACGGTTTATTTTATGAGAGCTAAAATTTTCTTGATTGTACTGTTGCTCTTGGTTTTTCCATCAACTATGGAGGCCCAATGTGCCATGTGCCGTGCAGTCGTTGAAAGTGAGGCCGATGGAAGTACTGCCGAAGGTATCAATAATGGCATTGTGTATCTAATGGCCATCCCCTACGTTTTGGTAGCGGGTTTATTCTATTTTATTTATCGTAGGATGAGGGGTTGAACATTTTAGGAAAAATTTCTTTCCCAAAAGTGTAACAATCGCCAGTTGATGAAGTCCTATACATGTACGCAAGCGTACTTCATCAATCAAAAGCACTGACCTATGTTCGATATAGAACGGTGGCAAGAAATATTTGACACCATCCGAAAGAACAAGCTTCGCACTTTCTTGACCGGGCTATCCGTTGCATCCGGTATCTTCATACTTGTGATTTTGCTAGGCTTCGGACAAGGTATGCGAAATGGTATCGAGAATGAGTTCAAACAAGATGCTTCCACTAGTGTTTGGGTATGGCCAGGAGTTACCTCCAAAGAATATAAGGGATTAAATCCAGGTCGACGCATTCAACTCGTCAATGAAAACTTTGAAAAAGCCAGTACCATGTTCAATGACGATATTGAATATGAGTCTGCCCGAATATTTGTTGGTGGGGTCAGTGTGAATTATGGAAAGGAAGCATTGATCTATGGCGTTCAGGGGGTTGGGTCCGATTTTCAGTTTATAGACAATGCCTCCATGGCAGAAGGCCGATTCATTAATTATCAAGATGAGGTTTCCACGGGAAAAGTGGCCATTATCGGAAATAAAATCAAGAAAGATGTTTTTAATGAGGTGGATTCTCCCATTGGGGAGTTCATTGATATCTCAGGAATTCCTTTCAAAATTGTTGGGGTGTTTGATGAAATGGAAGATCGTGAAGAAGAACGTATCTACATTCCCATTACCACGGCCCAGCGTGTTTTCAATGGAGGTAATAGGGTGAGCAATATGTCTTATACGCTTCCACCCGTTGAAAATTTTGATGAGGCTGTTGCGCAATCCATCACTTTTAAAAATAACCTTAGACAATACATTCAACAAGCCCATACAATTGCCCCAGATGATACTGGCGCGGTTGATGTTTGGAGTGCATTGGAAGAAGCCAAACGCTACTATGGCCTCACCAATAACATTAAGCTGTTCTTCTGGTTTGTGGGCATTTGCACCATCATTGCCGGAGTGGTGGGTGTGAGCAACATCATGCTCATTGTGGTTAAAGAACGCACCCGTGAGATTGGCATTCGAAAAGCATTGGGGGCCAAACCATGGTCAATTATCGCTATGATTTTGCACGAATCCATTTTTGTAACGGCTATTTCAGGATTTACGGGACTCATTTTCAGTATGGCCTTGCTGGAACTTGTGGGCCCGCATATTGAAGTGGATTATGTGATGAACCCCTCGGTAAACTTCAATGTGGCCTTTTCCACGGTGCTCGTGCTCATTTTCGCGGGAACACTAGCTGGATTTGTCCCAGCTTGGAGAGCAGCTCGGGTTCAAGTGATTGAATCATTGCGGGATGAATAATAAACGTTTGCACCATGTTTAACAGAGACAGATGGCGAGAAATTTTGGAAGTGCTCACCAACAACGTGTGGCGTACCATATTCACCGCTTTTGGCGTGTGTTGGGGTATTTTTATCCTGATTGTACTATTGGCGGCTGGCAAAGGTTTGGAAAATGGCATCAAGCAGGATTTTGGCGATATCGCCACCAATACCATGTTCATGTGGACCCGAGCCACAACAAAACCATATGAAGGGCTGCCCAAAGGAAGAAGTTTTGAATTCAAAATCAGCGACGTTCAGGCCATTCAAGATAATGTACCGAACATGCGATTCATCTCACCCAGAAACCAATTAGGAGGATTTCGGGGATCTAACAATGTGGTTCGTGGAATCAGGACAGGGGCCTACAATGTGTATGGAGATTACCCAGAGATTATCAACCAAGACCCCATGACGGTTACTTCCGGTCGTTTTTTGAACTTCAATGACATCCGGGAGAAAAGAAAGGTGGCCATTATTGGGCAAGGAGTCAAAAATGACCTATATGATCAGGATGAAGAGGTATTGGGAACCTATATCAAGATTCAAGGAGTCAATTTTATGGTCATTGGCACCTATAAAAAGAACAATAGCGGCGGAGGTGAAGAAGGGCAGAAGGAAATTTTTGTGCCGTTCACTTCATTTTCACAAGCCTTCAATAGGGGTGAGAATGTGGGTTGGATGGCCATTACGGCCAATGATGGAAGTTCCATATCCCAGTTAAAGGACAAGATTGTGCAAGTCATGAAAGAAAGGCACAAGGTGCACCCAGAGGATAATCGCGCCATAGGCTATTTTGATCTTTACGAACAATACAACCGGGTGGAAAGCCTCTTTGGGGCATTAAAAGGTGTCGCCTACATCGTGGGAATCATGGTACTGCTCTCGGGAATCATAGGGGTCAGTAACATTATGCTCATCGTTGTGAAGGAGCGCACAAAGGAAATAGGCATACGAAGGGCTCTTGGAGAACAACCTTGGTCCATTAAAAAGCAAATCCTTATGGAATCCATTTTCCTGACCATTATTTCGGGGATGGTTGGAATCATTTTTGGGTCCTTGGTCATTTACGGAATCAACTCGCTATTGGACAGTGTGGGACCTGTGGATATGTTTATGAACCCCAGTGTAAGTGTAGGGGTTGTGAGTGGAGCATTGCTCATATTGATGGTCTCCGGACTTTTGGCTGGATTTATCCCAGCACAGAGTGCCATTAGGGTACGACCCATTGAAGCATTGCGAACAGAATAAGAAATCAATCAAAATTAGTTAGACAAACATGAAAAAATCGGTAACCATTATCATCCTGTTGCTCATCGTCATTGTATTCGGTGGCTCCATGTACTATTTGTACTCAAAAAATGCTGAGGACCCTGTGGTGTATCAAACCGAGAAACCGTCCACACAGACCATCGTTAAAAAGGCTGTGGCCACGGGAAGCATTCTTCCTTTGGAAGAGGTTTTGATCAAACCCAATATTTCGGGTGTGATAGAGGAAATCTATGTAGAAGGTGGTGACTATGTAAAATCGGGCGACCTTTTGGCGAAAATAAAGGTGGTCCCCAATTTATCCGCTTTGAACGATGCCAAAAATGCCATTGATGAGGCCAAAATTAATCTGGATGATCAAAAACGAAATTATGAGCGTCAGTTGACACTTTTCAATAAGGGTGTTATTTCCAAAACTGATTTGGAGCGAGCCCAAGTGACCTATGATCAAGCAAAACAGTCATACGGTGCGGCCAATAAGCGTTATGATATTGTCCAAACCGGAACCACCAGTGGTCTCAGTAATGCGGCCAATACCATGATCAGGGCCACCGTGAGCGGTATGGTACTTGAAGTACCAGTTGAGGTGGGGAACCAGGTCATTGAAGCCAATAACTTCAATGAAGGGACCACCATTGCTGCCATTGCCGATGTGGACAAAATGATTTTTGAAGGCAAAGTAGACGAATCCGAAGTTGGAAAAATAAAAGAAGATTTGTCTTTGGAAATTACCGTCGGGGCTATTGAGAACAAAGTTTTTGATGCAGTCTTGGATTACATCGCACCCAAAGGAAAAGAGGAGAACGGTGCCATTCAGTTTGAGATAAAGGGTAGCCTTAAAAAACTGGACACCACGTTCATCAGGGCAGGTCTAAGTGCAAATGCCTCCATTATTCTGGCACGGGCCGATAGTGTTTTGGCTGTAAAAGAAGCTTTGATTCAATTTGATGATGACACCAAGGATCCGTATGTTGAGGTTGAGACATCTGCGCAAAAATTCGAGCGGAGGGATGTTGAACTAGGCGTCAGTGATGGTATTTATGTTGAGGTGAAATCTGGCGTCAACCCAGATGACAACGTAAAAATCTGGAACGCCATTGAGGGGGAACTCTCGAACAATTAATCATTTAACAAAATATTTAAACACAATCTTGTAACATTTCAGCAACTTGTATGTCTTACATGCAGAAGTTAAATGCTGGATAGCTAACATTACCAACCATGATAGAAATCAAAGATCTTCACAAATCCTATAGAATGGGGAGTAATTCCCTTCATGTTTTAAAAGGGATAAACTTCACAGTAGACGATGGAGAGCTTGTGGCCATAATGGGGTCTTCGGGATCGGGAAAATCAACCTTACTGAACATATTGGGAATGTTGGACGGAGCGGACTCCGGAGACTATACCTTGGATGGTGTTCCGATCAAAGATCTAAGCGAGACCAAAGCGGCCCAATACCGAAACAAATTCTTGGGCTTTATCTTTCAATCCTTTAACCTTATCAATTACAAGAGTGCCTTGGAAAACGTGGCACTTCCTTTATACTACCAAAAAGTTCCCCGCAAAGAACGTCAAGAGAAAGCCATGCAATACTTGGAAAGAGTAGGGCTTAAACCTTGGGCCAACCACCTTCCCAGCGAACTATCTGGGGGTCAAAAGCAAAGGGTGGCCATTGCAAGGGCCATGGCAGCTGAACCCAAAGTACTATTGGCCGATGAGCCTACTGGAGCTTTGGACAGTAAAACATCATATGAGGTCATGGATCTCATCCAGAAAATCAATGATGAAGGCAATACCATTTTAGTGGTGACCCACGAAGAGGACATTGCACACATGTGCAAACGAATCGTGCACCTAAAGGATGGGGTCATTGTAGAGGACAAGAAAATTGAACAAGTAAGGGCGGAACAATATGTTTGATCGGGATATTTGGCAGGAAATTTTCCACAGCATCAAAAACAACAAGCTACGTACCTTTTTAACAGGGTTTTCAGTAGCATGGGCCATATTTATATTGGTGTTGTTGCTGGGGTCGGTAAATGGCATGAAGAATGGTTTTACCGGACAATTTGCTGATGATGCCAATAATTCCATTATTGTACGTACGGGATTGACCTCCAAAGCATATGCAGGTTTTGAAGCCGATCGTAGAATTCAATTGCGGAATGATGACGTTGCCTATATAAGCAAAAGCTTTCCAAAGGATGTGGAGTATATTACGCCCATCATGAATAGGGGAGCGACCACCCGTTTCAAATCCGAAACGGGCAGTTACAGTATCCGTGCTGTAAATCCAGAACATCTTTTTATCGATAAGACCAAAATCACCGAAGGGAGATACCTGAATGACAACGACTTGTACAAAAGTGCCAAGGTAGCTGTCCTTGGTAGAAAAATCGTGGAGGATCTTTATAAAAAGGATTCAGCGCTGGGAAGTTTTGTGGAAATAAATGGATTGCCCTATAAAGTAGTTGGCATTTTTGAGGAGGAGGGTCGAGACGACAATGCAGAAAGAATCATCTACGCTCCAATTACAACGATGCAGCGTATTTATGGTCAAACCGATGAAATCAATCAGATTTCATTGACCTACAATCCCAATTTTGACCTGACCCAAGCCTTGAACTTTTCGGATAGGTTGGAGGCACTTCTTAAAAGAAGACATAAAGTAGACCCAGATGACCAAGCGGCAGTCCGGGTGTTCAATTATGCCCAGATTTTTTCCGATATCTCCAATTTTACCACTGGCCTTAGCACGATGAGTATCATTGTCGGCGCATTGATTTTGTTGGCAGGAGTGGTGGCCATTGGTAATATCATGGTGTTCATTATCAAGGAACGAACCAAGGAGATAGGGGTACGGAAGGCTTTGGGAGCGGAACCGTGGCAAATCATAAAATTGGTATTGCTGGAATCCATTTTCACCACCGTTTTGGCTGGTTTTTTTGGAATGCTGTTCGCCTCCCTGATCTTGGCGATCATTGGGCCAAACATTGATACTCCGGCATTTGCAAATCCATCGGTTAGTATTTCAACAGTAGTAACGGCAACCATTATTTTGGTGGTGGCCGGGGTTTTGGCAGGGTTGATACCCTCTATAAAAGCAGCAAACGTAAAACCAATAGTAGCATTAAGCGATAAATAGCATGTGGTTATTCGATAGAGACTTATGGAGTGAAGTGTTCAATACCTTGGGCAAGAATATCTTTAGGACAATCTTGACCATGCTGGGCGTGGTCATAGCCATGATTATATTGATTATGTTATTGGGAAGTTCCAATGGCATGTCCAACATGTTTCAAAATGTATTCGCAGGTACGGCATCTAATAGTCTGTTTGTTTGGGCCCAAAGTACTTCGGAACCCTACAAAGGCTTTGAACGTGGACGACGAATCCAATTTCATTTGGAGGACGCGGAAATCATCAAAGAACAGATTCCTGAAATTGATGTATTGGCACCTCGCATAGAATTGGGCTCACACCAGGGGATTACAACGGTCTACAGGAACGGCCGAACCAGTGGTTCTTCGGTATATGGCGATTACCCGGTGATTGATGAGGTCACCAAAAAGAAATTGGTGGAAGGAAGATTTTTGAATCAGACCGACATTACTTCATCCAAAAAAGTATGTGTCATTGGTGAAGAAACCTACGAACTTCTTTTTGATAAAGGTGAAACCGCCATTGGTGAAGATGTTCGTATCAACGGTGTGTTTTTTACCGTCGTGGGAATTTATAAACCCAACGACAACGTGAATATTGATGGCGAAAACGCTGTCTTTATTCCCTTTTCAACATTTCAAAAGGCATTTGGTTCTGGAGACCGATTGGGTTGGATGGCAATTGCCGTAAAGGAAGATACCAAAGTGCCGGTAGTGGAGCAGAAGATTAAAAAACTGTTGAAGACCAAATACGATATCCATCCAGATGATGATAGGGCCATTGGTAGTTTTGATATGTCCGAAATCTTCAACAACGTAACCACTTTTACCTCCGTGCTCAAAGGTGTTTCAGGATTTATCGGATTCTTCACCCTGATAGCAGGGGTCATAGCCATTAGTAACATTCTCTTGATTACCGTAAAAGAGCGCACCAAGGAAATTGGAGTGCGAAGGGCCTTGGGGGCAACACCAAAAATTGTGAGACGACAAATTATTTTGGAGTCGATTGTGATGACAGTTCTTGCTGGACTCATCGGTTTTTCGATTGCTATCGGAATTTTAGCCTTGATCAATGGGTTTTTAGGTGAAGGTGGTCAAGATGGCATACCGCTATTGAATCCGATGGTCAGTATCCCCCAGTTTTTAAAGTCTTTTATTTCAATGGTTGGACTGAGTGTTTTAATCGGACTGATTCCAGCCAACCGGGCGGTACGAATTCGACCCATAGAAGCATTACGAGAAGAATAACTAGATATAAATAAACAACAATCAAAATTTAAATAATGAACAAGTACGTAAAATATGGTCTTATAGCAATTGGAGTCTTTGTGCTTTTGGCCGCTGTGGTATACTTTTTAAAGAAAAACAGTACTCCACTGAAACTTTACGAAACCGAGACCGTTGCCAAAAAGGACATTACCAATAAGGTGGTGGTAACGGGAAAGGTAATCCCAGAGGAAGAAATTGAGATCAAACCTCAAATTTCGGGAATCATTGAGAAAATATATTTGGAAGAAGGTGCCGATGTCAGTGCAGGGGACCTAATTGCTGTAATCAAGGTGGTGCCCAATGAGCAGTCCTTGAACCAAGCTTCAGGCCGTGTGCGAAATGCAGAGTTGGCGCTGAACAATTCAAAAATTGAATATGATAGAAATAAGGCCTTGTTCGATAAAGGTGTTATTTCAAGCCAGGATTTCAACACCTTAAAGCTCACTTATGACCAAGCGGTGCAGGAATTGCAAAATGCCCGGGCCGATTACCAAATCATCCGTAAGGGTTCCGCAGGAGGTTCATCCAGTGCAAACACCAATATCCGTGCAACTGTGAGTGGAACCATTTTGGAAATCCCAGTTGAAGAGGGAGATCAGGTCATTCAAAGTAACAACTTTAACGACGGTACTACCATTGCCACCATTGCCGATATGAACAAAATGATTTTTGAAGGCGAAGTTGACGAGGCGGAAGTTGGTAAACTTAAAATTGGTATGCCTTTGGTCATCAGCATGGGTGCTTTGGACAAGGTGACATTTCCAGCTAAGCTGAAATTCATCGCCCCAAAAGGAGTAGAGGAAGAAGGAGCTGTACAGTTCAAGATTGAAGGAGACCTCGAGGTAAATGATAGCACCAATGTTAGGGCAGGGTATAGTGCCAACGCATCCATTGTGCTTGAGGAGAAAAAAGATGTGGTTTCTATTAAAGAGGCGCTACTGCAGTTTGATAAGGACAGCGAAGACCCCTATGTTGAAGTTCAGACCGGTGAAAATGAGTTTGAACGCCGAGATGTTGAGTTGGGAATCAGTGATGGTATCGATGTTGAGATTCTTTCCGGATTGGATGAAGAGGATAAGATCAAGGTGTGGAACAGACTCGAAAAGAAAACTGAAGAAGGTCCAAATCGAGGGTAAGTAGACCCTAGGAGCTGAAAATCAAAAAACGACAATAAATCAAAAAACGAATGAAACGTATCATAACGACTTTTCTATTGCTGTTCACAATTGTGGTATCACATGCGCAAATGCGCCGGTGGACACTGCAAGAATGTGTGGAATATGCAGTGGAGAACAATTTAACCATAGAACAATACGAACTGGATTTAGAGAACGCCAAGATTGACAAATCAGATGCCTTGGGGAACCTATTGCCTAACTTAAATGGAAACACCAGTATATCGAGCAATACAGGTTTCTCTATTAATCCAACAAACAACTTGCCTACAAACCAAACGGCTTTAAACGTAAACATGGGACTTAGTTCCAACGTAACCCTGTTTGATGGTTTACGGAACATATACCAGATAAATAAGGCAAAATTGAATGCCATTGCCAATCAATATCGCTTGGACAATCTTAAGGATGACATTCGCTTGAGTGTGGCCAATGCCTACCTTCAGGTGCTTTCCAACAAAGAGCAGTTAAAGACTTTTAGGGCGCAATATGCAGTTACCGAACAAGATTTAAAACGTACCAAGGAATTGGTTGAATCTGGTGTTTTGCCAAGGGGAGACCTATTAGAAATTGAGGCTACCGCTGCCACACAACAACAACAGATTGTCAATGGCGAGGGAATGGTATTGATATCGCGCGTGAACTTGGCGCAGTTGCTCCAAATCACGGACTACGAAAATTTTGATATCGCCGAAGAAGAGTTTTTGATTCCACCATCTGATATTTTGGACAACTCCGCAAAAGTGATTTTTGATAAGGCCTTGACCTTTAGAAATGATATCAAGTTCTCAGAATCCAATGTGGATATGGCCGAAGAAGACCTGAAAATTGCGAAGGGTGCTTATTATCCAACCCTTTCCGCCTTTTTTCAATATGGGACACGGTATTCAGATGTAACCCAAATCCCCGGAGCCAATGGGCCTTATACACCCAATTTCACGGACCAGCTTTGGATATTTGATGGTATCTCCTACGGAGCACAATTGAATGTGCCCATTTTTAACGGTTGGAGCACCAAGAACAACGTAAAGCGCTCCCAAATCAGTTTGGAGCGGGCCAAATTACAGTTGGAACAAAACAAGTTGGACCTTGAGACCAATATTCAGCAAGCCTATGTGGATGTGAGCACTTTTGAAAAGGCCTACGAAGCGGCCGAAAAAACGTTGGAGGCACGCACACTGGCTTATGAATATGCAAAAGAGCGATATGAAGTTGGCCTAATGAATGCCTTTGATTTTAGCCAAGCGCAGTCAAGAGTGGACAATGCCCAGGCTGATGTAATCCGTACCAAGTACGATTATATCTTCCGTTTGAAAATATTGGAGTTCTACTTTGGCATTCCCATTTCCTTAGATTAGTATCTTTGTGGCCGCTATGGCCATACTACTAAACTTAGAAACAGCAACGACCAATTGTTCGGTCAGCATTTCCAACGGAAATGAGGTAATTTTCCTAAAGGAAAACAATGCGGTGAACTATTCCCATTCCGAGCAATTACACGTATTCATCAAAGAAGTCTTGCAAGAGGCTTCTTTGTCATTTTCAGACCTCAATGCCGTAGCCATCAGCAAAGGGCCGGGTTCGTATACCGGTCTTCGAATTGGGGTTTCTGCGGCAAAGGGATTGTGTTTTTCGTTGGATTTGCCTTTGATTTCGGTCCCAACGTTGGAGAGTATGGCCCATCAGGTTAAAGTGAATCCAGGCGATTTGGTCATTCCAGTTTTGGATGCACGCCGAATGGAGGTCTATTCAGCCGTATTCAATCATCAGTTTGAAGAAATACGAGAAACCCGCGCTGAAATAATCGATGAGAATTCCTTTGCTGATTATGTTTCTGAACGCACCGTTCATGTGGTGGGTAGTGGAGCCGAAAAGTGTAAGGAGATGTTGGGGCATCCCAATTTTCAGTTTGATTCAGGTATAGTACCTTCAGCAAAAGAAATGGCCCCTATTGCCTTTGAAAAGTACAAGAAGGGCCAATTTGAAGATGTGGCGTATTTTGAGCCTTACTATTTAAAGGATTTTGTGATTCAATCCAAAAAGAAAGCCTAACCTTTAAGAGCTTGATGCATAACCCGTTGTGGGAATGGAATCTCAATTCCTGCAGCATCAAAGCGTAGTTTTGTTTGTTCAATCACGTAAAAGTGTGCTGGCCAAAACACTTCATTAGCCGCCCAAAAACGTAAGGTCAGATTCACAGAACTATCGGCCAAAGCGCCAACGTACACTTCTGGAGCTGGCTCTTCGAGAATGTTTTCATTTTCCGCACATATTTGCAAAAGAATATCTTTAGCCTCCTTAATGTTGGAGCCGTATCCAATTCCAATATCGATTTTATCCCTACGGTTGTTCTCCATGTTGTAGTTGATGATGTTCCCATTGGACAATTGTCCATTTGGAATGATGGCAACTTGATTACCAAAGGTGTTAATCTTGGTGTTGAAGATGGAAATTTCCTTAACCGCTCCGTCTACACCCTGAGCCGAAATCCAATCCCCAACCTTAAACGGCTTGAAAATCAGGATGAGAACCCCTCCGGCAAAATTGGCCAAAGAGCCTTGTAAAGCGAGACCAACGGCCAAACCGGCAGCACCTACTATAGCAACCAACGAAGAAGTCTGTACACCCAATTGGGTGATTACCAAAACGAAGAGTAGGGCTTTTAACGCGATACTAAAAAAGCTTTGTAAAAAGGATTCCAAGGTTTCGTCATAGTCCTTTTTCTCGAAAAACCTTCGGATGAGCTTGTTGATAAATCGAATGATCCACAAACCAACAATAAACGTTAGTATGGCCATAATAAGATTGGGTAAAACACCAATGGCCCATTCCATCCCTTGATTAATATACTCTTCGTAATTTTTAATTTTCTCCATAACTATAATTTGTTTCGCGATAACTTAATTGAAAATCTTTTAAAATTCAAGGTCGACCCATTTAAACAAATGTTAACCTTTTATCGGAAGGATTGGATTTGTTGTAGAACTTCAGCTGAGGTGGTCACGGGTAATTTGCAGGTTCCCTCAATACAGACATAAGCCAAGGTTTGTCCATCCACATGTCTATTTTCCAACAGTTCCAGGTTTCCTTCCGCTTTGGAACCCACCAAAATACTGTTGGGCAAATAATTACCGGCTACCTGCTTGCCCAGCTTTTTATAATTGTCACCAACAAGAGCTATTTCGTAGAAATTTTGGTTCTCATAAAGCACCACATGCAACCAGTTTGAAAATCCTTGGGCACTTGTGTCAAAATCCTTTTGGACATTAAGCACCATTTGTTTGGCAATGTCACCATAACCTTCCTCTGGATATAGCTTATGGAATTTGAGCAAATTCTTCGCCATAATGGAATTGGAGGCTGAAATAACATTGTCGTTGGTTTCAATGCTTCTGCGTATCAAGGAATGATCTTCGTCCGAAGTAAAAAAGAACATACCTGACTCCTTGTCCATAAAATGGATTTTGGTGTAATCCAGCAGTTTTTTGGAATGATTGAGCCATTTCTCATCAAAAGTCACTTCGTAAAGGTCCAAATACGCTTCAATTACCGAAGCATAATCCTCCAAAAACCCATTGATACTACTTTTTCCTTCCTTATGGTTTCTAAAGAGCGAATGGTCGTCCTTCATCATTTCGGTTTCAATGAATTTTGCATTTTTCAGGGCCATTTCTAAATAGGCATCATTACCCAAATAGCGGTAAGCATCAACCAATCCTTTTAGCATCAATCCATTCCAGGAGGTCAAGATTTTATCATCCAATCTTGGTTTATCCCGTTTTGCACGTTCGGTTTTTAGAACGCCAAGGGCATTTTCCATCTTGTTTTTTAGCTCCGAGACAGAAATATTGAATTTTTCCGCAATTTCTGCAT
The DNA here is from genome assembly GCF_042682725.1 of Flagellimonas iocasae. Taxonomy (NCBI): domain Bacteria; kingdom Pseudomonadati; phylum Bacteroidota; class Flavobacteriia; order Flavobacteriales; family Flavobacteriaceae; genus Flagellimonas; species Flagellimonas iocasae. Next base: position 1,467,266 of record NZ_JBHUHU010000003.1, read on the forward strand.
CGGATTTGTCCTTGATCAGTACGTAGTTGCCTTCTTCCCACAATCCATAGGAATTGATGTTGTAATAGGCTTCGAAAATGGAATAATCCCCACCCAAAAGCTGTGTCAATTCTTCTTTCGTCCAGACATAATAGGCGCCTTCCTCCAATTCGCCTTCCTCATTCAGGCTATCGGCATCCAATGAGGAATAAAAGCCTCCGTTTTCATCCCAAAGTTCTTCTTGTACAAAACCAATGGTCTCATCTACTACCTCTTTGTACATTTCATTTTTGGTGACAGCGTAGGCTTTGGCATACAAACTGGCCAGTTGACCATTGTCGTACAACATTTTTTCAAAGTGGGGCACATGCCAAGTGGAATCGACCGCATATCTGGAAAATCCGCCACCCACATGATCGTAAACGCCACCATAAGCCATTCTTCGGAGCGTGGTGTTCACCTGCTCCATGAGTTCGGGTTTATTGTTTGCTGTGGCATAATGTAGCAAGAAATCCCAATTGTTGGGCATCATGAATTTTGGGGCACGCTTGTATCCCCCTAAAAACGAGTCGAAATATTGCGACCAGTTGGTAACGGCTGCATCCAATTGATCTAGGCTGTACAAATCGGAATTTTCGGCATTCTCCACCAAATTGATGGCATGGATTCCATTGGCAAGGTCTGCAGCGTATTGGGTGACCCTAGCCTTGTCATTTTTATAGAGTTCCGTCAATTGTTGAAGCGATTTTACCCAATTGTCTTTCGGTACATAGGTTGCTCCCCAAAAGGGTCTTCCATCGGGCAATGCCACAATGTTAAGGGGCCAACCTCCATTTCCAGACATCATTTGGATGGCATCCATATAGATTTGGTCCACATCGGGTCGCTCTTCACGATCAATTTTAATGCTGATAAAGTTCTCGTTCATGAGTTGGGCCACTTCCTCATCCTCAAAGCATTCCTTTTCCATGACGTGACACCAATGGCAAGCCGCATATCCAATACTGATAAGAAGCGGTTTGTCCTCTTTCTGTGCACGTTCCAAAACTTCAGGACTCCATGCTTCCCAATTTACAGGATTGTGGGCATGTTGTAAAAGGTAAGGACTGGTTTCGTTGATTAAGGCGTTGGTATGTTTGTGGGTCACTTTGTCAGATTTTTGGTTACAACCAAAGAAGAAAAAGGGTAAAACCAATAAAATGGTGCTTCTTTTCAGCATAGTTTTCTTTTTGAACATAAAAAAAGCGCCCAATGAGGGCGCTATTTTGGCAATGCCCTTGGGTTATTGAACCTCAAAGGTGATTTTAACGTTGACTCGATAATTATCGATTTTTCCGTCCTTAACTGTGGCACTCTGCTCGTTGATATAGACGGAACGAATATTCTTTACCGATTTTGAAGCTTGGTCCAATGCATTTTTTGCTGCATCTTCCCAGCTTTTATCGGAATTTGCCAATACTTCAATTACTTTTAAAACTGCCATGGATAGTGATTTTTAAATTTATTCAATTTAACAAAAATTGACCACAATAGTGGTAAGAAAGCCTTAAAAATCAGCCGTTGAGCGCAATAACTTCCCGGATTTTATCCCCCATCATGTTCTTTAACATTGTCTCAATTCCATTTTTGAGGGTAAAGGTGGAAGATGGGCAACCACTACAGGCTCCTTGAAGGATAACACTCACGGTTTTGCTCTCCTCTTCATAGGATTGAAACATAATGTTGCCGCCATCACTGGCCACGGCTGGCTTCACATATTCCTCCAAAATGTCGATGATTTGCTGTGAAGTGTCATCATACTGCATTTGTGCCGCATCTTGACTTTTGGTTTCGTTTGTTTTTTGAATGCTCTCTGCAGAAACAGCTTCTTTGCCATCTCCTAAGAAATCACGAATAAACTCTCGAAGTTGCATGGTAATATCATCCCATTCAGCAACCTCATATTTTAAGATGGACACGTAGTTTTCATCAAAAAACACCTCTTTCACAAATGGAAATTGAAAAAGTGCACTTGCCAAAGGAGCATCTTTGGCCTCATCTATGTTTTTAAATTCAAACGTGGTGGGTACGATGCGTTTGTTGCAGACAAATTTCATCGCAGCCGGGTTGGGCGTGACTTCGGCATAAACCGTGACAGGCTCCTTTTTCTGGGTCAAATCTTCATGAACCACAGGCTCTCCGGCATTGAGGTATTCCACCAATTGTTGGGCCACTTCATCCTTTACATCATTCCATTCCACAATATCATAGCGTTCCAACGCGATAAAGTTTCCAGAAATGTAGACCGTTTTAATGAACGGGAGGTAAAAAAGTTGTTGGGCCAAAGGAGAATCCTTGGCCTCATCTATGTTTTTGTATTCGTAATTGCCCTTAACCAAGAAATGGTTAGCTTCCAATTTTATGATTTTTGGATTGTTGGTGGCAACTATGGTGATATTGTATTCTTTCATGGCGAATCTTTCCTGCAAAAATACCAATAGTTAGGTTGCGTTGCAAAATAATATAATAATGTAGGTCATCAACCGTTATGTTTATGTTTAACAGTACTTAAACCACAATTTTAGCCCAAAACCGTCACATGAGACGTTACCTAACCTCAATCATCATCAGCCTGTTTTTTGGGCTAGCAGCCAAGGCTCAGGAAGGTATTCCTGTTTATTTTGATTATCTGGCGGACAACTATTATTTGGTATACCCTTCCATGGCAGGAATTGCCGAAGGCACCAAAATACGTCTTACGGCCAGAAAACAGTGGTTTAACGTGGATGAAGCTCCCAGCTTGCAGACGTTCAACATCAATTCCAGAGTGGGTTCACGCAGCGGTGTTGGTGGTATTATCTTCAATGACGCCAATGGGTATCACTCGCAAACCGGTTTCAAGGCCACGTATGCCCACCATTTGCAAATGGCAGGTGATTTTAGGACTCTGAACCAATTATCCTTTGGATTGAGCGCTGGGGTGATATTGAGCAGTTTGGATGAAACCGAGTTTCGATCGGTGATTCCCGATCCCGCGGTAACAGGAGTAAAAAATACTACCAGTTATTTTAATGTCGATTTAGGAGCATCCTACAATCTATTTGAATTTTATGCCCATGCCGCCATCTTAAATCTTTTGGGAAGCGGGCGTGATCTGTATACAGCGGCCGAGTTTGACAATTTAAGAAGGTATTTGCTTTCCGTGGGATATGTTTTTGGAAAAAGTACACGTATTGAGCCTTCCATCTTGTTTCAAATGACAGACTTTACCAAGGAAAAGACCATCGATTTAAACGCCAAAGTATATAAAGATGTGAGTTTTGGAACCGTTTGGGCCGGATTATCCTACAGAAGAAGTTTTGATGGAGCCCAGTTTCAGACCAATGGTGGTTTTGGAGAACAGCGGTTGCAGTTATTTACGCCTATCATCGGGGTGAATGTGAACCGATTCTTGTTTTCCTATAATTATTCCTATCAATCTGGGGATATCCGTTTTGACAATGGTGGTTTCCATCAGATTACGTTGGGATATGATTTTGGGCAGAGCGACGATGGCAAACGGTACGATTGCTATTGCCCAGCGGCCAACAATTAAATCAAACTTATTTAGGTTGGATGTCAGTTCGAGCGGAGTCGAGAACTTTTAAGACATCTCGACTGCGCTCGATGTGACACCCGTTCACATAATGAATATTACTTATCCCAGGTATAGTTTTTCTTGGAAGCCTGTGCTTTGATGGCACTCAATAAGGCATTTTCCAATTCCCCTGTTTCTTCTTTTTGATTTTTAGCAATGTAGGCTTCGCGCTTGGCATTCAGTTCTTGGATTTCTTTTTGAATTTTTTCACGCTCCGCTTTTTTGGCATCCACATAAGTCTTGATTTCATTTTCTGATTTTCCTTGAAGCTCTTGCGGAAGTTCTTCTTCCTTCAATTCTGATAAGATTTCCTCGTCATCTTCAATGGCATCCACCAAATCCCATTGCGAATTTTTATACATTCTTGAACTCTTGCTCACAGAACGCTTTACAGCAACAGCCGCCTCCATCGCAACAGCATTGTTGTCCTGTTCGCTTTGCATGGCCTTTTTTTGTCGGCCCAAGCTACCGTAGGAAATATAGGTGTTGTTCAATTGCGAGTTCAAGCGGATGATGACATCATCATACGGCGTGGCAATGTGCACTACCTGTCTGTTATGGTCAATGGCCATATAATCGCCCCCGGTGATGGTAGCACCATTTTTCCACATGGTTGAAATTCCCTGCTCATAATTGCCACAGAAAATGGTATTGACAACAACATCCTTTTCCTTCGCGTTGTAGGCTGCATCCTTATAGTTCAGCTTTCCTTGGGTGAACGGTTCGTTGCCTGCGATAAAGATCATTTTAAGGTCGTCGGCGTTTTTGCCCCAATCCAACTGCTTCAACGAAGTTTGGATTACCTCGCCACAATATTCTTCACCACCATTAGTAGTAAGGGAGAACAGTTTTTCCGAAATCTCATCCAAATCATCACTAAAACCAATAACCTGTCTAATGTAACCTTCGTTGGAAGAAAGGTTGTCGTTTCCATATTCATATAGTGCAATTTGAAGCGAAGGTCTGCTGCTTCTATCATTACCGCATTTGGCATGGGTAAATTCATTTACAATATCCCACAATTGGGCCTTCGCTTGATTGATGAGCCCGTCCATACTATTGCTAGTGTCCAACAACAAGGCAATCTTTACATATTGCTTTGCGGGCTTATCAACAATTGATTTTGCGATCAAGGTGGTGCTCATAGGTTCTGTGGCCTTTAGATTACAACCGTAGGATGTTCCCGCCACTGCTACAAAAAGTACTGTTCCAAATAGATGTTTCAAATATTTCATGGTTCAATTTTTTAGAATGATGCCCTAAAAGTAGAAGCAACATTTTTCAATAAAAATCCAGAATGAGGGAACGACCCATTGGAATGAGCAACTGGTACCATTGATTTTGTAAAGCGGTAAAAAAGGGATGTTTTTCCCTATTTTTTGAAGTGACACCATTTTTTAATACGCTTGGGATGAACTAAGTTTACCTGAGTATTTCGTCGTAAATGATTAAAAAAGGATACATACTGCTACTGGTTCTTCTTCTATCGGCAATGGGGCACGCCCAAGTGGGCAATGCCCGTACCGAAATGGATATAGAAGGTTCGGTGAAGGGAAGGGAGAATTTTTCGCCCATTTCCGGTGTCCAGGTTTCCACCGATCAGGGAAGATATACCACTACGGATGCCCTTGGAGAGTTTAGCATTAAAGCGGCCATTGGGGATATGCTCATTTTTGAGAGTCCCGAATTTGAAACGGTGCGGCATCGTATCCGCTCCAATGAGGATGTGGATGTTTTGGTTGAGGGATATGCACCTTCAAAATCCAGTAAAACGGAGAAAAGGTCTTCGTCCGTGGCCCGCGGAAGTATCATGAACCACCAACGATTTCTGGATTCAGCCAATTTCTACAAAAGGACTAATCTGGAAAAGAGCATCGATTTTATAGCGCGTTCCATGGAACTTTTGGGGGCATCAGGCAACAAAGATGAGCTCTCCGAATCGTTGAGCACCCTGGGCGAAATCTACATGCACCACAAACAATACGATTTGGCCATCGCCAATTTCAAAGATGCCCTGGCGGCAAGGCCGTTGAACAAAACAAAACTGCTGCTGGGCAAGGCATATGTACAGAATGGGGAGTTTGAAAATGCTGAAAAGACCTTGTCACCTTTAGTGGATTTAAAAAATATGATCCCGTATCAGCGGGTGGAACTTTATGAAGCATTGGGAGATGCATACAATGGCATGTCCAACCCAAAAAGGGCAACGGAATTTTATCGGGAAGGGCTTCAGGTGGCTGAAAAAAACCAGATATCACCCAAAGTCATCGATTTAAACTCAAAAATTGCCGATGTCTACGCCAGTGAGAATAGAGTGGTGGAGGCTGAGGGATTTTATCAGAACAGTTTGAGTCTTTCAAAAAAAGTGGCTCCCGAGCGATTGATTGAAGAAAGTGAGCGCGTAGCGGATTTCTACAATCAGAAAAGCCGTTATGACGATGAGATTCAACTACGTAAAAAAAGTCTGAATGAGCTGCGTCAATTGCCACAGTCCAAAGTAAGTTCCGAAAGTCGCGGGGTTTCTGGCGCAGATACCATCACTGCCCAGCGCATCAACTACAAAATAGCCAGTGCTTACGTCGCACAGGACAAATTGGATGAAGCCATACCCTATTTGGAAAAAAGTATTGTTGAGGCCGATCAGGACAATGATTTGGTGGTGCAAAAGGATGCCACACGGAAATTATCGGAAGTTTACAAATACAAAGGTGATTTTTCAAAGGCGTTGGAATCGTATCAGGATTATGTTGCCGTGGTCGATAGCCTTTATATTCGAAAAGAGCAGGAGATTTCCCGGGCAGCCCGATTCAACAGGGAAATAGCCAATACGCAAAACCGAATTTCCAGCTTGGAGCAAGAGCGCGAACTCAACCAGAGCAAATACAGCTTGGCAGTTACGGAGCAGCAATTGTTCGAAGAGACCAGCAAGCGCCAAAAATGGATTATCTATTCATTAGCTTTCGGAATTTTGCTCACAGCCTTGACGGCATTCCTGTACTACCGAAGCAACAAGCAACAAAAACTGGCCAACAATTTGTTGGCGTTGAAGTCGCTTCGCACCCAAATGAACCCTCATTTTATTTTCAACGCCCTCAATTCGGTGAATAACTACATTGCCAAGAGTGATGAGCGCAGTGCCAACCGATTTTTAAGTGAATTTTCGGTATTGATGCGGAGCGTGTTGGAAAATTCCGAAGAAGACTTTATTCCATTGTCCAAGGAATTGGAACTATTGGAGCTGTACGTGAAATTGGAACATTCCCGTTTTTCGGACAAGTTTGATTATAGCATCGAGGTGGACCCGCAAGTGGATGTGGACGCCTTTCAAATTCCACCAATGCTGCTGCAACCTTATATTGAAAATGCCATTTGGCACGGATTGCGGTACAAAGAAGAAAAGGGATTTTTAAAAATCAATCTAAAGCAGTTGACCAATGATTTGTTGGAAATAACGATCATGGACAATGGCATCGGGCGGAAAAAATCGGCCGAACTAAAGACCAGCAATCAGAAGAAACAAAAATCAAAGGGAATGGGGAACATCAAAAAACGTATCCAAATCCTGAACGATATGTACAAAAACAAAGTGGATGTGTCCATATCAAACCTAAGCGAAGACCAAACAGGAACCAAAGTGACCTTGAAGTTAAAGAAAGACTGATGGAATTAAAGGCAATCATAGTGGAGGATGAGGCCAATAGCCGCGAAATCCTTCGGAATTATGTCAACAAATACTGTACCGGTGTACAACTATTGGGTGAGGCGGCCCATATTGAGGAGGGGATAGCCCTGATTCAAAAACACCAACCCGATTTGGTATTTTTGGATGTGGAAATGCCGTTTGGCAATGCCTTTGATCTCTTGGATAAGATTCCCGACCGCACTTTTGAGGCCATTTTTGTAACGGCCTACAACCAATACGCCATGGATGCGCTTAACCATCATGCCGCGTATTACTTGATGAAACCCATTAATATTGATGAATTGATTAAGGCGGTGGATTATGTAAAGACCATCAAGGAAAAGGAAAATGCCTTGGAGGGCCAAGTGCTGAAAGCCACACCCATTAAGGCCGAAGGAAAGATTACCCTGCCGCAGCAAGATGGGTTTCAAGTGTTGGAAGTAGGGGATATCTTCTTCTGCAAAGCCGATGACAACTACACTGAAATCTATTTGGAACATAAGAAAATCGTGGTGAGCAAGACCTTGAAATATTTTGAGGATGCCCTGCAAGGATATGCCTTTGCCCGAATCCACAAATCCTATTTGGTGAATGTGGCAGAGGTGGTCAAATATAAAAAAGGCAAGGGAGGGAGCGTGATACTTTCAAACGGGAAGGAGCTTTCCGTTTCTGCCTCCAAAAAGGCCGAACTATTGTCGTATTTTCAGTAGGTCATCAAACAGGTTCCTGAGCGGAGTCGAAGGAACGATTTAGAATGGCTTAAAGCAGAATAAATGAATTGATTCGAATAATAAAAATATGATACTGAAATCCGTAAGGGGCAAATCCCCAGAAATAGGAAAAGATTGCTTTATTGCCGAAAATGCAACCATTGTTGGCGAGGTAACCATGGGCGACCAATGTAGTGTTTGGTTTAATGCGGTGATTCGTGGCGACGTCCATTTTATTAAAATGGGCAACAAGGTAAATGTGCAGGATGGGGCGGTAATCCACTGCACCTATCAGAAATCACCCACTACCATTGGGAACAATGTTTCTATTGGGCATAATGCCATTGTGCATGGTTGTACCCTAAAAGACAATGTGCTTGTGGGCATGGGGAGTATTATTATGGATGATTGTGTGGTGGAAAGTAATTCCATCATTGCCGCGGGTGCAGTAGTGACCAAAGGAACCTACGTGGAAGCCGGGAGTATTTATGCGGGAATGCCGGCGAAAAAAATCAAGGATATCAGTCCAGAGTTGAGTTCAGGGGAGATAGACCGAATCGCCAATAACTATGTGACCTACTCCAGTTGGTTCAAAGAGGACTGAAGAACCAAATAATCCCTATTTTTGTGCCACTCAAAAAAACTCGACTACTATGAACGCATATATTTTTCCAGGACAAGGAGCACAATTTGTGGGTATGGGATTGGATCTCTATGAGAATCACTCCCAGGCACAAGAACTGTTTGAGCAAGCCAATGAGATTTTGGGCTTTTCCATCACCGATATCATGTTCGAAGGAACTCCGGAGGACTTGAAACAGACCAAAGTGACCCAACCCGCTATTTTTTTGCATTCCGTAATACTTAGTAAGGTATTGGGCGATAGTTTTAAGCCCGATATGGTGGCAGGACACTCCTTGGGTGAATTTTCCGCCTTGGTAGCCAATGGCACCCTTAACTTTGAGGATGGATTAAAACTGGTGTCTCAACGCGCACTTGCCATGCAAAAAGCTTGCGAAATAAAACCCAGTACCATGGCCGCCGTTTTGGGATTGGAAGACGCCCTAGTGGAAAAAATCTGTGGTGAAGTGGAAGGCATTGTTGTTCCCGCCAATTACAATTGTCCAGGTCAATTGGTGATTTCTGGGGAAGTGGATGCAGTAAACATTGCCTGCGAAAAATTAAAAGAGGCTGGAGCAAAAAGAGCGTTGTTGTTGCCCGTGGGAGGTGCGTTTCACTCCCCGTTGATGGAACCTGCACGGGAAGAATTGGCTGCCGCCATTGAGGCCACCGATTTCAGTGTCCCCAGCTGTCCGATCTATCAAAATGTGACCACAACAGCCGTGTCCAATGCCGATGACATCAAAAAAAATCTCATCCTTCAATTGACGGCACCCGTTAAATGGACCCAGAGCGTACAACAAATGGTGAAGGATGGCGCCAAAACCTTTGTTGAAGTAGGCCCAGGTAAGGTCTTGCAAGGGTTGGTTAAAAAGATAAATCCAGAGTCCGAAACCAGTTCAGCCATCGTCTCCTAAAGTCACGAGCCGTTTATCCGATTAAACAAAGATTTGAACCGATTGCTTATTGGGGTTAATAGGCTTTTTTGTAATATTGATTTTCCCAAATCACCGACCTAAACATGGCATTTAAGAACTAAACTGAAACGCATTTTTATAGGTGATGGTAACCTCCCAGCAAAAAACTTCAAAACAGTCCTTTACAAATTTCGGTAAGGGAATAATCTTGGTCTTGACACTTTTGGTATTTGGAGTAGGCTTAGGATATGGGCAGGATTTCATAAGCATCAGCGACGTGACCCAGGTCGAGGGCGATGCTGGCACCAGCAACTTCGTCTTCACGGTTAGC
>NZ_JBHUHU010000004.1:0-65817 GCF_042682725.1 Flagellimonas iocasae
ATTGGACTTGGCGGCATTATCATTGACAAGCGCATCCTTTAACTCCAAGTAGGCGCTCAACACCTGTTTTAATTGGTTTTTAAAAGTCGCTGTCGCCGTCATTCGCTGGTTCATATCAGAATGGTCTGTTTTGTTTTCCAAGCCGGGATCCCCCATATCCATTTCCGAATGATCGCTACCGCCTGTACCCTTGTCATCCCCCATCTTCATGCCTCCGTGGTTATGTCCCGTCATGGCGGGCCCACCTTCAGGATTCATCATGCTCGGTTTCCCGGCCAATTGGGCCGCCGCGTCGATACTAAAGGTCCCGTTTACCGCGATCTCATCCCCTTCTTGCAGCCCCTCCTTGACAATGAAACCATTTCCCAACGATGGTCCCAAGGTGACATCGCGCAACACAAAATTCACCCCATTGGATGTGGTATTCTTGATGTATACCACAGAACGTTCCCCGGTCCACATCACTGCCGACTTAGGAATGGTTATCGCTTCTGATGCAATGGGCTGTTTTGCTTTTACGGTTCCGGAAGCGAACATTTCCGGCTTTAACCTTAAACCGGCGTTCCCGATCTCGATTCTGGCCTTGGCAACCCTAGTCATGGGATTGATCACCGGGTCGATATAGGAAATCCTGCCTTTGAAGTTTTCGCCCGGGAGGGAGGGTATGGTAAAGACCACTTCGTCGCCTTTCCTTACCCAGGGCATGTCGGACTCATAAATATCGAACAATACCCAAACGCTGTTCAGGTTGGCAATTTGATATAATGCCTTGCCCTTGTTGACATAGTCGCCAAGGTTTACCATTTTTTCGGTAACGTAGCCTGAAACATCGGCATGTATCGGCAATTCCTCCTTAACGGTCCCGGATTGAAGTATCTGTGCGATTTGGTTGTCGGAAAGCTTCCAGTTTTTTAATTTTTCCTTGGCGGCATTAAAAAACTGCGGTTGGGTGTCCGCCACCTTTCTTGCTTCAAAAAGTTCCTCTTGTGCAGTGACCAGGTCAGGGGAATAAATATAGGCGATGATCTGCCCCTGCTTGATGTACTCCCCTGTAAAATTGACCATTAGCCGTTCCACCCTCCCGGGAATATGGGAAGATTGGGAATAGATCGATCGTTCATCCGCTTCCACCGCTCATTTCAAGTATATCGGCAAAATCACAGGGACAAAGCTCACCTTCCTCGTTCAACCAGAAAAGTATCTTTAACCGAGTTTCGTTACCGGCCAGGGCTAGCACTTTGCTGATTTCGACAATTGTCTCTGAGTTTGTTCCCAAGGTTTCGCGACAACGTATTAGCTGCTTTTGGTCGGCCTCGTCGCGTGCTCAACTTAATTCAAGTGCCATAGTATTGTTTTTGAAAAAAATATAATTATTTAAGCAAATACTAAAATAATATTCTCCACCATTGCTCTTCCAAAATTACACTTTACTTAAATACATTCTACCCGATATTAAATCAAAGTAGCTATGTAAAATATTTTATTAAAAATAGGTGCTGAATCCAAAATACCATGTGGCCGTTCTTGAGGCAGGATTGTTGAGAATATCCTGTTGCCACTGGTATCTGTAGTTGATCCTTAGAACGGTCTGTGGTGCGGGCCTAAAGCTTATTGCAGGTGTAATTGCGAATAAATCATCCCCAACATTCGTATTGGTCTGGGCAAACCTGCCAATGTTGTAGTCCACATAATCCGTTCTGAGCGACAGGTTGAGTACGGCATTTTCCCAGTCCAATACTTCGGTCTTTAGTACCGGTTGGACAATATCCACAAAAAAACCAACTTGCCGATCACCAAACTGCTGGGTAAAAGTGTCCGGAACATCGACCCATATGTAGGCCATTTCACCGATAAACCTTGTCCCCGTTTTTTTAATGGCAGTATTTAAATCCAGGGCAAGAACATCTACCCTCCCTGATTGTGTATCAACCTGAAGCCCGTCAACTTCTTTCCTATTGTAGGCCCCACCCATATAAGAAATGCCCAATTCCCCTAATTTTCTATGCTTAATGGCCAACTTTCCATTGAGGAGCGCATTTCCGCTAAAATTCTCCTCGAATCGCGAGGAATTCTCCTTGACCGAAGCCAAAAATGTTCTTTCTCCCTCTTTATCTATAATGCTTGTATCAAAGCCATTGGTGAGGTATGCTTCATAGCCCAAGGTCCAAGCTTCCTTATATGCCTTTCCATATATCCCAAATCCGGCATTGGAGAAAGTGGCGGGCAACAAATTGGTGCTGACATCTGGCCGCTCGACAAACTCCCATTTTGGTCCGTCGTGATTTTGATTAAAGGAACCTATTGGATTCAGTACGATGCCTCCCCTAAGGTTCAACAAGGGGTGCAAAGCAATGTCCATGGAGGCGAATTCAATGGCAATTTCCTCTGTCCCGTTTTCAAATTCCAATTCGGTCAAAAACTTAATGCGCTTTGAAATAGAAGCCGAGACAAAAAGGGTCAATCTTCGGGCCTGAAAAGAAAGCCCCTCGGACAATCCGTCCTCAATACTGTAGATTGAGTTCGCCTCTAGATAACCGCCCAGATTGACTGGAAATTTATCGAAAGTTAGAAAAGGACGGTCATAAACCGCATCCATATTCATCGATTCCTTAATACTGTCCCTGTCGCTAGTTTGCGAGCTAAGGGTTAAAACGTAAATGTTCATTAAAGCAAGGGCTGCATATATTTTACGAACCATGCACATAGATATTTTCATTATCGGCGGTTGTTTCAAATGATTTTAGGTTTTCTTCGGCCGGCCCTTCTAAAACCCTGCCTGAACGGTCGAACTCACTGCCATGACATGGACAGTTGAATATGCCGCCGCCAATGTTGAGTTCACAGCCCCTATGGGTACATTGCATCAAACTGGCCAGATAATTACTGTTTTGTGTTTTGAATATTCCGATGGGGTATCGCATGGAATCGCTCTGGATGACCACAAAATCACGTTCAATCTGCTTTCCCCCTTTCACCTGTTGAAACTCCCCCTTTGAAACTCGTAGCACTCCCCCTTCTTCAACGAAGGATGCATAATACAGGCCTGCGCAACTACCGAGTAAAGCGGAGGAAGCTGGCAGGACTGCTATCAGATATCCAAATTGTTTAATAAAATCTTTTCTATGCACTTATAGGGAATTAATGAATTTTATCAGTTGTGATTTTTCTTTTGGGGTCAGGGACAAATACTGGGCTTTTGAATTATCGGCCTCACCGCCGTGCAATTCAATGGCCTCCTCAATACTCGAAGCCCTTCCATCATGTAACAACAAATCCGAGTAGGGATGAAATTCCTTAAAGGATAACGATTCAATTGGGGAAAATCCTGTGGTCAACGTGGGTGTGTGACAGACAGCACATTGTACCGATTCAAAGAGTTCTTTTCCAGCAATGACATCGGGGTCTGTTTGATTTCTGGGAATTGGTGCTTTTAAGGTTTTAAGGTAGAAAACGACATCGTTCAAGGTTTGGGTACTAATTTCAAGATCCTCTTCAAGTCCACTGAACGGGTCAATGGGGTCATAAAGAGATGTAATCCCTATGTCCTGGTTATATGCGCTGACGCTTTGGTGCAACAAATCATAACTACCCGCTTTCTTTCCAAACCTGAAGATATAATTGTTGCCCTGGGGAACACTATTATTCCGAATCTTGGTGAATTCAGGAGGAATATTGTAGTGAGGTCTTCCACTAATACCGTCTTGATTTGCATCAGAAGGGTCTGCGAGAGCCAAAATATTCGCGTCAGGGACAGCATCCAACAAACCCAATCCCGTTACCGCCGGAGCGACCAAAATGGAAAATGGGAAGCCTTCAGGCACGGTCTCCGGTTCAAAACCCGGTATGGCTTTATTTTGAATTTGGTTCCTGCCATCACCGAAGGATAACATCGAGGGTAAGTTCAAGTCATTGTTACCGAATCTGATTAGTTGATTGAAAGGATGACCCTTGCCATCCCCTGAATGGCAACTTGCACAGCTGGTGCCAACAAACAAGGGGCCAAGACCTTTTTCAACCGTGAAAACATCATCGTTAAAAGCTATATCCCCTGCTAAAAACAGTTGTTGCTCGCTTAAGGACAATCCGTCCAATGGCCCGTCCAACAGCTCAAATTCCATAGGTTCTTCCGGACCCAAATTTTCACAGCCAAATAGAGCGATTAAAGACAGGCCAATAAAGAAATGAATGATTTTAGACATTACTATAATGATATTTATTCCAAATAAAATATATTTTTAGATAAGTCTAAATATAGATGTAAAATTCTTCAATAAAGAAGTGGTTAAACCTTAAAGGGTTTGTTGATTTAATTATGAAAATCCCGTACTGTGGGAAATGTCGGTTGGCCAGAATGAAAATTTATATTTCGATATTTACTATGGGCTTATGCCCACTTCATCCGCTGCAACCGCACCGCATTAAAAATCGCCAATAACGCCACGCCCACATCCGCAAAGACTGCTTCCCACATGGTAGCCAATCCACCTGCGCCCAGAATGAGCACGATAATTTCGCATAGTAAGCTATACCTAATATTTACTAGAGTATCACATAGGTAGAAAAGCTACTTAACTATCAGCAGTGGGGCCTTGGAGGCATACAGCATTTTTTTTCTTAGCCCCTTTTTGAAAAGTGCCTCAAAAAATCCGTGTTCCCTGTAAAGCAAAACCAATAGGTCTATTGGGGTTTCAGTCAAAAATTCATCGATACCCTCTTCGGGTTTGTCTTCCTCGATAACTGTAAAGAACCATTGCTTAGGTACAAGAAGTTTGCCAAATCTTTCACGAATAAATGCTTTCTCCGGCACTCTTTCCTGTTTGTCCGCTATATGTACAAAGTGCAACTGTGCATTATAGTTTTGCAATAATCTGGACAATATTTCAAAATCTATTCTATTATCCATACTATCCGTATCCACTGCGACCCCGATACGCTTATATGCAGTATAGCTGGCATCTTCAGGTACGGCCAGTACTGGACAAGGCGCCTTTTGTGTCACCTTTTCGGTAACGGTTCCAATAAAAATTTCATCAAATCCCGAAGCCGTGCCCTTGGTACCCATAACGACAAGACTGGTATTCATTTCCTTAGCCAGGCCAGAAATCACATCGACCGTTGCCCCGAAACCGACAATTGCTTGAAATTCCAACTTGTCCAGTTCAGGAAAGCCTCTTAGAAACTTATCCAATTTTTCTTTATTGAGTTTTTCTTGTGATGCTGTGGTATCTGTTACATTGTGTGCCATAGTTGCCATCCCGATGGGCGTACCGGATGGATATGCCACTGAATAGGCGTGGACAAAAACCAGTTTTGATTTCAATTTTTGTGCTAGCCCAATTGCGTAGCTCACCGCATTTTCTGAAACCTGTGTGAAATCTACGGGTATTAAAATTCCTTTATCTTTCATATCATTTTGTTTTTATTGATTTGACTTCATTAATCTTTCTTTTTAGGTTTAATTATTCAATTGAAAAGCAGGTAAAAACCATATAGAATGGCATCTAAAAAGGCAATTGTCAGCACCGCAAGGAACATTGCCACAAAAACCAACAAGCAATACCCTTTCTCCTTTCTGGTTCTTACTTTCCTGTTTATTGAATTCCCCTTTTTTTCCTCTAGTCTCCGCTTTCTTCTTTCCCGTGACATATTATACTGTGCTTTACTAAAATCAACGCACCAATGCTATCCCCTAAGGTCATAAAACCATTCTTCTGCACGTTTGATTCCCTCCGTAATGGCCTTCTCACGAGAATACCCATTCTCCTTTACCAATTCTTGTGCAATTTTGAGGGCCTTCTTCCGAACTGACGGCTGTAGGCCATCAAGTTTTGTTTTGAAATCTTCAAATGTCCAGTCCATATTGTATACTTTTTTTAGAGCTTTCGCCCTTCCATCTCTGCTTTTACAATGCCGCGTTCAAGGGCTTCCTCCTTGGAGCATTGGTTTGTCGTATAGTATTCTTTAGCATACTTTACGGCCAATTTGTGGATGTTTTCATCCAGCATATTGAGCCTCATCGAGCAATCTTTAAAAAGTTCGTCTTTCATCTATCAAAAAAGTTTCAACACGTAAAAAACCATGACCAGTAAATAAACTATATATGCCGCATCAAATACAAAAATCTGCCAACGAGAGAAACCGTGCAGTTCCTTGCTTTGATGCACAAATAGTGTGTAAAGCAGTGGCATAAGCCCGACAAAGGCCAGGTTGACCCAGAACAGTTCAAAGTCCTCAATGGGGGTGGTTACCAAAGCCAGCGGAAAAAATGCCACCGTCATCGTTACGGCATTGTCTGCAATAACACTGGTGGTGCCCGCTGTCACCTCGCCCCCTTTTACCACGCTCCAGGTCTTGAATATTTCCGGTGCCGTGGTCATTATGCCCGTGATGAAAAGGCCTCCCACGATTTCAGAAATATTTAGGGCAGAAACAATATTTTCGGTCGCCTTCACTATGAAAAAAGCGCCAACTGCTATCGCAAAGGCCCCGGCAATCGATAACCAGACCTGTTTTTTGTTCCATTCTACTTTTTTGCCCTTTTCCTTGCCTTTTATGATTGCGTGGGTCAAGAACGCAGCATAGGCCGCCAGCATAATCCACCCGTCCACAGGTTGCAGGCCACGCCAGGGCTTTGGCAGAGTTAAAATGGCCACAAGGGCGATAATGCCCAGATAAGGAAGGGACAGTACGGAAACCGAACGTTTGTTCAACGCCAGAATGTTTTTATCAAGATGTTCTTGATGTTCCTTGTTGTTCTTGAATTGTTTCCTGGAAGCAAAATAAGCTATGGTCACCATCAAGGGAATGGAAATAATATTGGAACCCAATAAGTTGCCCAGGCCAATATCGGAAACGTCCCGTGCCGCACTGGTTATATTGATGGCAACTTCAGGACTGGCCGTTACAAGGGCAAGAAAAGCGGCTCCAGCGGATGCGGTAAGCCCCCATTGCTTGCGGAGCAACTTTAAAGGAGTCAACAATCGATCCGCACCCCAGTGTGCTGCCCAGGCCGCTAGGCCCAAAACGAGTACCCATGGCCATATGTTCATAATTCTGTCATTTTAACATTTCTCTCTTTGCTAGGTTCGATATGGATGTGCACGTCAAGTATCTCGGAATATGACCTGAACAATCTCTCCTTTACTTTGTGTGCAATATCATGGCCCTCGGTCACAGTTAATTCCCCATCGATCCAAATATGCATATCGATATGAAAGGCCGTTCCCATCTTTCGGGAATGGCAGCGCTCTACCCTTACCACTTCAGGAACGGCTTCGGCCAGTCGGATAACCTCATTTCGAAATTCGGGCTCCACAGCTTCGTCCAGCAACTCCCTTACCGATGACCTAGCTATTTTATAGGCATTGAACAGAATAATGCCCGCTGCAATGAGTGCCGCGAAATCATCCGCTATCTCAAACCCTTCGCCACCGATCAATGCTATGGAAATCCCTATAAAAGCGGCTATCGACGTAATGGCATCACTCCTATGGTGAAATGCATCGGCCTTGACGGCCGAACTATTGATTTCATCACCTGTTTTCATGACATAGCGATACAACGCCTCTTTCGTGAGGACAACAAATACCAGTATGAAGAGTGTGAAGGGTGCAGGAGTTTTGTGGGGTACCAGAATATGGTCGATGCTGTCCCTTATGATTATACCACCTGCAATGGTTAGGGCTATGGCAATACCCACCGCCACCAGGGCCTCTATCTTACCGTGTCCGTAGGGATGGTTTTCATCCGGTGGCCTTGACGACCATCTCAACCCGGCCCATAATAGTGCGGATGTCAGCACATCCGCCCCGGATTCGATCGCATCGGCAATAAGGGCATAAGAATGCCCGAACACCCCGCCCAAACCTTTGATCAATGCCAATAATGCACTGATCAAAATACCTACGAGGGTAGTTTTGAGTCCTATTCGGGATATGGCATTTGGATTCCTTTCCAAAATCTTTCTTTTGCTATTTCTTTTCTTCCCAATACGTTATTTGGACAATTTTAAAATTCTAATGGCCCCACGCATCACAAAGGCAAATACAATACCGCCTATGACCAAATCGGGCCATTTACTGTCTAAAAAATAAACCAGCACCCCTGCCAGTATTACCCCGCCGTTCACAATAATGTCGTTTGAGGTAAAGATGGCACTTGCCTGCATATGCGCTTCCTTGCTTTTGGCCTTGTTTATCAACCATAGGGAAACGAGGTTGCCGATAAGGGCGAAAATGGAAACGATAATCATCCATTGGAACAAAGGGGTTTCGCTACTACTCAAAAACCTTCTCACGACTTCCGAAAATCCCAGCAGGGCCAACGCCATCTGAAAATAGCCACTGAATTTCGCCACTTTCTTTTTTCTGGAAATAGCGCCGCCTACGGCAAAAAGGCTCAATGCATATACAATGGAATCGGCCAGCATATCCAGTGAATCGGCAATTAGACCCATCGAGGAAGAAATCCAACCCGTAGTCATTTCGATAACAAAAAAACCAAAATTGATGTACAAGACCCACCAGAGTATCTTCTTTTGTTTGGTCTCATCTTCAGTATTAGGTGCTTCCGCCTTTTCTGTTCCCAAAAGTTTTTCCCCCAACTTTAATGCACCCAATTCCACGTTTATTTCTTGGGCATTCCCTTGATGGTACACATCTAATTTCCTATTCGGAATGTCAAAGTCCAGATATTTGATTTGAGGATTTGACTCCAGTTTCATCCGTATCATCTGTTCTTCTGAAGGGCAATCCATTTGACTTACCTTAAAAGTGCTTTTGTTTATAGTGGACATTTAAATAATCTGTATTAAATTCTACGTTTGGTCTTTTAAATCTTTACTTACTATGGGATTCCATATATTTTTCCAAAATCGATTTTAAGCTCTCCAAATAATCAGCGAACGATTTAATGGTCGGTTTTGCTTCATCATCTACGGGAATCGTTATGGGGTTCTCATCCAAATACCGATAGAGTTCGGGATATTCGTGTTCAATCCTTAGGGTCAATTCGTTGATTTCTTGGGTTAGTTTTTGAATTTTCTTCATCTTCGTTTTTTTTATAATTTTATATATGCAACGCCCTGTCTTCGGTAGCAGCCAAGCAGGCTTCCTTAAAGGTTTCTGAAAATGTGGGGTGTCCGTGGGACATTCTGGCAATATCCTCTGCCGCTGCCCTGAATTCCATCGCCACGACAGCTTCCGTATAACTATCGGCTATGCGCGGACCTATCATATGAACGCCCAAAATTTCATCGGTTTCCTTGTCTGCAATCACTTTTATAAAGCCATCGGTGTCCATACTTATCTTGGCCCGTGCATTGGCCTTAAAGGGAAACGTGCCCGTTTTTATAGCCCTTCCTGCTTCTTTAAGTTCCTCTTCGGTAAGTCCCACGCCGGCTACTTCGGGCTGTGTATAGACAATGTTTGGTATGAGGGAATAATTGATGTGCGGCTTTTGTCCCGCAATGCGTTCGGCCACAAAAACACCTTCTTCACTGGCCTTATGGGCGAGCATCGCACCTCGGACTACATCTCCAATGGCATAGACCCCTTTTACATTGGTTTCCAGGTTATCGTCTACTTTTATTTGTCCTTTTTCGTTGGTTTCCACTCCCACGTTTGCAAGGCCCAAGCCTGATGTAAAAGGTTTTCTCCCAATGGCCATCAGGCAATAGTCGCCTTCCAACTGCATTTCCTTGTCGTCTTTCCTGTTCTGTGCCGTAAGGGTTACTTTATCATCTGCTGCCACAGCTTTTGTGACCTTGTGTTCCAGATAGAACTCGATATCTTGTTTTCTTAGGGACCTGTACAATTGATGCCCTACGGATTTGTCCATTGTATAAATAAGCCCATCAAAATACTCTACGATGGAAACCTTTGAACCTAACCTGGCGAAAACCGAACCTATCTCGACCCCAATGACACCACCTCCAACGACCATCAAGTGTTTGGGGATTTCTTTAAGGGCAAGCGCTTCCGTAGAGGAAATAATCCTTTTTTTATCTATTTCTATGTTGGGCAAGGATGCAGGTTTTGACCCGGTGGCGATGACCATTTTATCGGTTTCTATGGTTTGTGTTTTGTCCTCGCCCTTAATTTCAATGGTGTTTTTGTCCTTGATGTTTCCGTGGCCTTCATAAACGGTAACCTTGTTCTTTTTCATCAGGTAGGCTACCCCGTTGATGATTTCCCCCACGACGTCTTGAACCCTTTGGTTCATTTTTACAATATCTACATTCGCCTCCTTGACATCAATGCCGAAATCCTCGAATTGGTGTTTGAGCTTGTGGTAATGTTCCGATGCTTCCAGCCAGGCTTTTGAAGGGATACAACCCACGTTAAGGCAAGTGCCGCCAAGGGTACTGTACCTTTCGATTATGGCCACTTTAAAGCCCAGTTGTGCAGCACGTATGGCACACATGTAGCCACCTGGACCGGAACCAATAATTGTTATATCATATTTTTCCATAATTGTATTTTTTTGGTTAAATAAGGTGGAAGAACCTTGAACTTGCCTCTTGGGCGCAAGGGTTCAAAGTTCTGGAACTCCCACCTGTTATTTTTCCTTACATTTCACGCATATCCCTTTTAATACCAAGTTGACATCGTTTATTTTATAATCACTTGGTAAACTTTCTTCCGGTATTTTATTTGGCAAACAGATTGTTTTCTTACATTCGGTACAATGAAAATGCAGATGTAAATCCGAACCATATTTACCTTTAACGTTTTCATCAGAAATTGCAAATTTTGCCACTCCGGTTCCATCATTAATCTGATGAATAAGTCCCTTCTCCTCAAAAATCTTAAGGTTGCGATAAAAGGTCGTTCTGTTTGCTGTCTTATTGGTTTCGCTCTTTTCGGCAAAGACCTTTTTTAAATCGGAAAAGGACACGGCACTTTGCTTCCTTCTCAGATACCTGTATATCTTGGACCTCATTTGAGTAGGGCGAATACCGTGACTTGACAATATTTTTTCCGTTTTGTTCATTTTTTAATCTTGATTCAAAGGCAATCTCCTTTATTGGATTTATTTTTTATAGGCGAGCAAACGCAATGCATTGACCACCACTACCAACGTAGAGCCTTCGTGAACCGCCACGGCTATGCCGATACTTGCCCAGCTCATTATGGTCGCAGGAATTAAAAGGGCAACAACCCCCAAGCTAACCCATAAGTTTTGCTTGATTATCGCCTTCGCTTTTCTGCTCAAACCGATGGCAAAAGGCAAGGTTTCCAGTTTGTCTGCCATTAGTGCTATATCTGCGGTCTCTAAAGCCACGTCGCTTCCCGCCGCACCCATTGCAATACCAACGGTACTGTTTGCCATAGCAGGGGCATCATTGACCCCATCACCTATCATTGCCAGTTTATTTTCCTGTTCCGCAAGTTTTTTGATGGCCTCCACTTTTTCTTCGGGAAGCAGACTTCCGCGAGCTTCGGTCAAACCGATTTCCTCGGCTACAGCGTCGGCTACTTTCTGGTTGTCGCCGGTAAGCATTATCATTTTCTTGATGCCTATTTCCTTTAGTTGGGCAAGGGTTTCCTTGGCTTTTTCCCGTGGCGTGTCCATTAGCCCCAGCATCCCTATAAATTCATTGCCCCTTTTTATTAGCATCGTGGTCTTTCCTTCCCCTTCAAGCGCTCTTACCTTTTCTGATACATCGCTGGGAACACCTTTATCAATATCCTCAAAAAGCTCAAGGTTGCCTATGTAAATGGAATTCCCTTGATAGTTTGCCTTTATGCCCTTGCCCTGTACGGCTTCCAAATCATCGGCATCGGGAATTTTGGTGTCCTTCCCAAGCCGCTCCATCCCATCCCTTACAACAGCCTTTGCCAGGGGATGGTCACTCAGTTCCTCAACCGCAATCGCGATTTCCAACAGTTCCTTTTTATCTATACTGCCAAAACTTTCGACGTCGGTAAGCTTTGGTTTTCCTTCGGTAAGTGTTCCCGTTTTGTCAAAAGCGAGAGCGGTAAGTACCCCTAAGTCTTCCAAGGGGCGACCGCCTTTTATCAAAACCCCGCCTCGTGCTGCTCTTGCCACACCACTCAATACAGCAGATGGCGTAGAAATGGCCAGGGCACAAGGACTGGCTGCCACAAGTACCGCCAGGGAACGGTACAGGCTTTCATTCCACGTTTCATCGATGACCAAAAAAGCAAAATTTAATACTATGACCAATAAGATTACCGATGGCACGTAGTACCGCTCAAACTTGTCTGTCAATAATTGTGTGGGCGATTTTTGGTCCTGGGCCTCTTGAACCATAGTGACCAAGCGGTTGAGGGTAGAATCTTTTGCCTCTTTAATCACCTTTATTTCGAGGGTATTGTTGCCATTGATAGTTCCTGAAAATACACGGTTCTCGTCGGGAATATCGCTTTTTGCTGTATATTCCTTATCGGGATTTTCTATTGGTGTTTTGTCCACTGGAACGCTTTCCCCGGTAATGGGTGACTGGTCTATACTACTATTGCCCTTTACAATAACACCATCAGCAGATATTTTACTGTTGGGGCGTACCACGATAGTATCACCTATCTGTAACTCTTCTATACCGACTTCAACGGTATCGTCATCCTTCTTTAATAGTGCGGTTTTAGGCGCAAGGTCTGTTAACGCTGCAATGGATTTCTTGGCCTTGCCCATTGCATAGTTTTCCAGTGCGTGACCCAAACTAAACAGGAACAGCAACAAGGCACCTTCTGCCCATTCGCCCAAATAGGCGGCTCCTGCAGCTGCGACCAGCATCAGGAAATCGATTTCAAATCCGCCCTTGGAAATCTTGACGATGGCCTCCTTCAAGGTAAAATAGCCACCGAAAAAGTAGGCCGCAATATAGAGCCAAAAAGGAATGTTTTCTGAAACCCCGGTAAATTTCTCCAATAGGAAACCCGTAATTAGTGTGACCCCGCTTAAAATAGCAAAATAGAGTTCGGTGTTTTTGCCGAAGATGCCGCCGTGGTCGTGGTTGTGGCCATCGTCTTTGCTGTGTTTTTCCTTGTCTTTCATATTATTAATGGTTTTGTTATCGTTAATTAAGATTTAATCCAGTTTTGGGCTTGTAATTTGTTAAAGGTTAACATTTTTGCTATTTCCAATTCATTTTTTGCAAACGTATTGCATTGAGAATGGCAACGAACGAAACACCTACATCGGCAAACACAGCCTCCCACATCGTAGCCAAACCGATGGCACCCAAAATGAGAAAAATCCCTTTTACCCCAAAAGTAAGACCAATATTTTGCCATACGATACGGCGTGTTGAGCGTCCAATTTGGATTCCTCGGGCCATCCTGCTCGGCTGGTCGGTCTGGATGATAACGTCTGCGGTCTCTATGGCCACATCGCTGCCCAAACCACCCATTGCAATACCCACATCACTGGCTGCGAGCACGGGTGCATCGTTGATGCCGTCGCCCATAAATGCTACCGTGGATTCAGGTTGTTCCTTGAGCTTTTCGACCTCGTTGAGCTTATCTTCGGGTAGCAAGCCGCCTTTGGCCCAATCAATATTCAGTTCCTTGGCAACTTGTTGGGTTATGGAATCCTTGTCTCCAGAGAGCATTATGATTTTAGCTATTCCGGCCACCCGAATCTGTTGAATGGTGTGATGCGCGTCTTCCTTAAGTTCATCGGCAATGGTCACATAGCCTGCGAATTTTCCATCGATGGCGACCATCACTATAGATTCGACTATCACATCGGTTTCAGGTGGAACATCAACACTATTGGAAGTCATCAATGCTTTGTTGCCGACCAAGACCTGCTTATGGTTGACTGTGCCCTTTAATCCCTTACCGGCAACTTCAGAAACTTCGGATGCCTTAAAATCAGTACCGTCCGCTTTGTATTCCAGAATTGCCTTTGCAATGGGGTGGGTAGATTGTTCTTCCATCGCCATCAGGTATTTCATAAATTCCACTTCCGCAAAAGCGGATGTATTTATCACTTCCTTAATCTTAAAGACCCCTTTGGTAACGGTTCCGGTTTTGTCCATCACCACAGTATTCACTTTGGTCATTGCATCGAGAAAGGATGCACCTTTGAACAGGATTCCGTTGCGCGATGCCGCACCCAGACCGCCGAAATAGCCCAGTGGAATGGAAATGACCAAGGCACAAGGGCAGGAAATCACCAAGAAAATTAAAGCTCGGTATAGCCAATCCCTAAACACATATTCATCGACAAAAAAGTATGGTAACAAAGTGAGTCCGATAGCAAGGAAAACCACGATGGGCGTATAAATCCGTGCAAACTTCCTAATAAATAATTCGGTCTTTGATTTCCGGGCCGTGGCATTCTGTACCATCTCCAGAATACGGGCGATGGAACTGTCCTTGAATTTCTTGGTGGTTTCTACTTCGATGACACCGTCGAGATTGATGCTTCCCGCAAAGACTTTTTCGTTCTGTGTTATGGTGTCGGGTTTGCTTTCGCCAGTAATGGCAGCTGTATTGAGCGATGCTTTGTTTGATAGCAGTTTGCCATCCAATGGGATTTTTTCGCCCACCCGTACCTGTATCTTCTCGCCAATATTGACCGTTTCGGGATTGACGGAAACGAAGTCCCCATTACGATAGACCAATGCCTCGTCCGGTCGTGCATCCAGAAGTGCCCTAATGTTTCCTTTGGCACGGTTTACGGCAGCATTTTGGAACAGTTCGCCCACGGCATAGAACAACATCACGGCAACGCCCTCTGGATATTCGCCTATGGCAAATGCTCCCAAGGTTGCGATGGACATCAGGAAAAATTCTGTAAAGAAATCGCCATTTTTAATACTTTCCCATCCCTCCTTGATGACGGGAAAGCCAACAGGGATGTAAGCCACCGTGTACCACACAATCCTGACCCATCCCTTAAAGAAAGGAAAGGCATCGAAATAGTCAATGGCAATACCAACTATGAGCATCACAAAGCTGAAAATTGCCGGTAAATAGGTTTTGAGCTTTTTTTCGGTTGCTGAAATTACAGTGGACTGTTTCCCTTTTAGCTCCCGTAGCTGTAGTTTTTTCTTTTTCATCCTTTTGTTGAGACCCAGGTCATTGCCTGCTCTTTATTTTTACTATCAAAAAATTTAACTTCAGACTTTATGAAAAAATCAGTTGCCTTCGCGGCCCATTCCTGCCATTTTTTATTGCCCACAAAGGCCATCTTGCCATAATCTCCCAAATGAGCCGAATCAATCTTTAGGTCTTCCCAAAAGCCTTTAAGGGTATAGCCTTTTAAATCTTCCATTTCAAAATAGAAATCCACTTTATGCCCTTTTTCTATGATGTTGTGGATAAGCGGATGCATCTTTTCCATATCCTTTTCCGTAAGTTTCCCGCTGATTTTAGCGGCAATAAGATGTTCTTGTTCTAAGTTTATTATCTGTAACATATTTGTATATCTTTATATTAATCTATTTAAAATATTAGTGCGTTGTATGTGCAAATATCCATTGGCCTACACTTACTTTTCTTAATTATAAAGCGCCTTCTCTTTTCCTAAGTGCAAGATGGCTTCGGGCAAATCGAGTTCGCGCGTTCCGTTGCCCGTTCTAATATAAAACCGTGACCTCCCGTCTTGACTTAGATAGACTGGTGTTTTGGCCGGGTCTATTTCTATGTAGCACACGTCATTTTCTCCATATCTGTAAAAAGATACATTTACAGCCGTACATAAATGGGTTCCCAATTTTAAAGATATCAACTGCATCAGGTATTGCTCAAAACCATCTGTACCCGGTTTTTTCAAGGTGTCAAAATCCTGGTTTAGACCGAGGATGTTGCCGTTATCGTCTACTCCTATAAGCAAATTACCACCGTTGGTGTTCATAAAACCCGCTATGGTCTTGATAATTACAAATTCCAACTGTTTATTCACTTTGGATTGACGTAAATCCCATCGCAGACTTGATTTGAACTCCACCAAATCATTCTCGCCTTTTTTAATGAGTTCCAGCAGGGTTTGCCCATCCATCCGTTTCCTGTTCAGTTGAAAAATCTTTTTTCTGAAAAAGACCATCAAGGCAAGGCTGCTTCCCAATATTCCGAACAACAGGTTTTTAAGGACTTGGTCAACATCGGTAAAACCCCATACGGTTTCAAAAGCCTCGCCAAGATAGCTTGGCCAGTGACCGGAATCGCCCGACCGGTCAAAGAGAAAAAGGGATAGGCCCAAGGGTTGCAGTATAAAGACCCCAAAGGCAAAGCCTGCCAAAAGCCATATCCCTATTTTTCTTCTTTGCATAGATAACGGTGTTATGGTCGTTCGGTCAAAAGCAAAACACTGTTATTTTTTGTCCTTTAACAGGAACGTCTTGCGTTTCTCAAACTCCTCTTCGTCGATTTCGCCGCGGGCGTACCGCTCCCTCAGGGCTTCCATTGCCCTGTCCTTTCTGTTTTTCTGTCCCGGTGTGGGGTAGGGAATCAGGAATATCCAGAAGATGAGGATTATCCATAACCCCCACCATATCCAGTGCATTCCCCCAAAATACCAATCGTCCATCATAATTTTCTAGATTTAAAGATTCATGTTTCAGTTACTATTGCTATTGCTTGTTTGTTCGAGCCAGTTGTTGGCCATGTTTCCATCTTCAGGTCCGAAATATTTTATGTGGGCTTCACTAAACGGCAATAGCGATTCGGTAAACCGTTCTTGCCATGTTTTTTCGCCCACCAAGGCTATTTTCTTAAGCCGTGCTTCTTCGGGAAAGGAAATATCCAACCTCTCACCGCTGCTTTTCTTCACTCCTTTTTTGCGAGGCTCCATTTCCATATACCAAGCGGGCAGTTCATTGCTTTTCAAATGTTCATTCAGGGCCTTGACTAAGGTCGCCCCATCATCGGCATCCAGCTCTTGATCTGCGATGGTATATAAGATTTGGTCTTTTTTATAGATTGCTATCATCGTCGTATTCTTTTGATATTATTGTCCTTAAAGGTTACTCCAAATTGCCATTGCATTTATTGCATACTCCCGTTACGACCAGATTGATATCCTCTGCCATATATCCTTGGGGCAGGTTTACCTGCGGGATTTTACGGTCGGTCAAACAAACGGTCTCGTTGCACCGGGTGCAATGAAAATGCAGGTGCAGGTCGTTGCCCACCTCACATTCACAGTCTTCCTCACAGAGCGCATATTTCATAATGCCCGTACCGTCCTCTATTTGATGTACGATGCCTTTTTCCTCAAATGTTTTCATCGTCCGGAAAAGGGTACTCCTTTCCGACTTCTCGAAGAAACTCTCCAATTCGCCCAAACTGATGGCCACCTCGTTTTCCAGTAACTTTTTATAGGTCAACAGACGCATCGGGGTGGGTCGTATTCCCTTGCTCTCCAATTTTTTGACGATTTTTTCCATGTGCGATGGGTCAGAGGTCGTACCGTTTTAAGGATTCCCCCGTTTTGATCTGGAAGGCATCCTCAATATCCGATAAATAGATGATACCGTCCCCTGGGTCGGGCGTTTTACCGTTTTCCGTAATAATATCGATTGCCGATTGTGCTTCTTCATTTTGACATACCAGCTCCACTTTTACCACCGGACTATCGGTTACGTGAAAATCCAATGAGGGCTTCGCGCCTTTTGCTTTGAATGCTCCAGTACCCTCCGCCTGTGAAAGCGTCATACTTTTAAAACCTTTATCGCTAAGGGCTTCGATGACCCTTTGTATCCTGTTCGGTTTAACAAATGCTTTTATTTCTTTCATTTTTAAAATGTTTAAATTTTTAATCGATTTTGAACCGAGCCTGTTCTTTAATTTTTAACTAACTAAATTAAGTCGATAAACAAACTCGGAATCAAAATCCTTGATTTTTAGAGAATTAATGTCCGTGCTCCAATTCGCCTTTCACCATTTCTGAAGAAAGAGTATAGGCCCCATTTGTTACTATTTTGATATTTTCGGGTGTTCCTGCAGGCAGGTTAACTTCAACAAACCCCAGATCGTTGACCCCCGTGCTCACGGGGATGCGTTTATATTTCATTTTATTTTCAACAGGTTCTTCATCCTCATCCATGATGAAGATATAAGACTGTTCACCTTCCTGGACAATAGCTTCCTCGGGAACAGCAAAGCCTGATTTTTCTCCTTGTACAATTCTTCCCTCCACATACATTCCGGGCAAAAGGTCCTTGTCTTTATTCTCGATATCTGCCAATACCTCTATGGCCTTCGGATCGCTCTCAAACGTCTGCCCTATGGAACGCACGGTGGCCTTTAACAATTCATTAGGTTTTGAGGCTGTTGAAAAATAAATCTGTTGTCCCTCCTTGACCTGCTTGATGTCCTTTTCATATACTTTGAAATTGACATAGATTTTCGAATTATCGCTTATCGAGAACATTTTGGATTGTGGGGCCACATAATCGCCCAGGCTTACCATTACTTCGCCCACATAGCCACTAATGGGCGTAATAATGGGGATGGCAGAATAGATCTCCCCTTCGGCCACTTTGGAAGGGTCCAGTCCCAACAAGCGTAGTTTGGACTTTAGGCCGTTTACACTGGAAGTGGTGGAACGAAATTTGGATTGCGCCATTTGGAATTCCTTGCCAGAGGAAACCCCTTTGTCATAGAGGGTCTTTTTGCGCTCAAAATCCTGCTTTAAAAATACCAGTTCGTCATTCTTTTCCTGGTATTCCTGTTGCATGGCGATGATATCCGGGTGTTCTATATAGGCCAACACCTGTCCCTTGCGCACAATGTTGCCCGGTACTACCTTGATCGAGCTAACATTTCCACCAATAAAGGGACTAATGTTTGCCCTGTCCTGTGGGAAGAGTTCGAGTGTTCCTGTTACCTTAATGTTGTTCCCTAAATTACGTTCCTCCAGAGGTTTCGTTTCCAGACCGATGGTTTCGGCCTGTTGTTTTGTAAGTTCAACAACACCTTCTTCCCCTTCTTCCCCTTCGTGGCCACCTTCTTCTTCGTCGTGACCCTCTTCTCCGTGCGCATCTTCTCCAGGTGCTTCGGTTTTTGATACGCCTTCCGTTTCGTTATGCCCAAGCTCGGATTTTGGGGCATCGTTACAGCTCAGAAACATAAGTGTCAATAATACGGTACTAACTAATAGTATATTCTTCATTTTTCTTTCTTTTTAAGATTATAGATTGCCCAATTGATATTGTATCTCAATGGCCTGTTGGTTATATTGGTTGATGAAATCCAAATGGTTTATTTTGATGTTGATGGCACTGTTGAGGATGGTGATATAGCTAATGTAGTCTATCTCACCTTCCTTGTTTGCCAGTTCGGCAGTGGTCAACTGTTCCTCTGCCAGTGGCAGTGCCGCTTCTTCATAGTACCTCAACGACTTCAACGTTTTGTCCTGGGCTTTGTACAGTTGGGAGACCAGGCTCTCGGTGGTCGCCTTTTGTGTCAAATACTGGTTTTCGGCCACCATGGCATCTGCCTTGGCCGCCCTTACCCTATTTTTTTGCGGAAGGAACCACAAAGGGATGCTGATGCCCGCCTGATAGGCATTGAACCCCGTAACATCATTATACTTGAGATTGTCATAGCTCAGGCTGAACTTTGGCAGGAACTGGGATTTTTCGACCTTTACGTTCGCTTTGCCCACTGCAGCGTTCTGAAGGTCGAATTGCAGCAACGGGTTATTGCTTATATCCAAAGTGTCCACAACCGATATTGGGTTTATGATCCCATAAGGCCCATCCATCGTATCAATGGAACCATCGATTCCCAGATATTGCTTCAATGCCCTTTTGGCAATCTCGATATCATCATAGGACTGTTGCTTTAACACCTGTATTTGTTGGTACTCCGAGGTAGCCGAAATATAGGCGAGTTTTCCGGTCTCACCGCTATCGTACCTTAATTTGGCCGCGCTTTCAAAATCGGCATAAATGCTGTCCAGCCGCTCGGCAAGCTTCAGGCGGGCCTTATTGTAGGCAATCTCATAATAGGCCTGCATCACATCCCGTACCAGCTGCTGCTCACTAAGGTCATAGAATTTCTCGCCCAGCTTGGTGCGTTCCTTATAGAACCTGGATTTTGAAAACCCGGAGAGCAGGTCAATGTTGCCCTGTTGTACCCCGAAGGTACGCAGATTTCCCTGATTCAGGCCTTGGTCTTCCCTGCCGGCATATAGAAACGTGCTGCCCAGGTCAAAACTGGTGCCCTTCAAGGCCTGTTCCCTGTCTATGAACGCTTGTCCTTCCTTTAGGGTGGGATAATTTTCCCTTGCCATTACTATAGCTTCATCTAAAGTCAAGGTTTGAGCGATGGGATTGTTTTGGGCCGATAGGTTACCAGATGATAAAAATCCTCCAACCAACAATAAAACTGGAATGATGGCTTGGCTTTTTTTGATATAACCCGTATCGTCACCATTATTTCTACGCTCCTTACGGGATTCCAACCAACTATAAAGTACCGGGACTACCACCAATGTTAAAAAGGTTGCCGTAATCAAGCCACCAATAACAACGGTTGCCAATGGTCGCTGCACTTCTGCACCACCGGAAGTAGAAATCGCCATTGGGATAAAGCCCATAATGGCCGCCGTTGCCGTAAGCAATATAGGGCGCAAGCGCTCGTGGGTTGCCTCGTAGATCCTGTCTTTTAAATTTGTCATACCACTTTCTTTTAAATCATTGAATTTGTTTATCAGTACCAGTCCGTTCAATACTGCAACACCAAAAAGCACGATAAATCCGACTCCTGCGGAAATACTGAATGGCATTCCCCGTATCCAAAGGGCAAACACGCCACCAATGGCTGCCAGGGGTACTGCCATATAAATCATTACCGACTGTGAGAACGAGCTCAAAGCAAAGTAGAGCAATATGAAAATTAGGAACAGTGCAATAGGCACTACGATCATTAATCGGTCGGTCGCCCTTTGAAGGTTCTCAAAAGAACCGCCATAGGTTATATAATACCCCGGGGGCAGTTTCAACTGGGCATCGAGCTTTTGCTGAACCTCCTCGACCATGGACTTGACATCCCTGCCCCGAACGTTTACCCCCACATAGATTCGCCGGTAGGTATTGTCCCTGGAAATCTGCATGGGCCCGGGTTTATAGCTGATGTCCGCCAATTCCTTTAGGGGCACTTGGTTACCACTGGGCAGGTCTATATACAGATTTTTAAGGTTGTTGATATCCTTTCGATAGTCCTCGGCCAGACGGATGACCACGTCAAAGCGCTTTTCGCCCTCGAATATGACACTTGCCGATTCCCCTGCGAAGGCGGCACTCACATAATCGTTGAGCTTGTCAATGGTAACCCCGTATTGCGCCATCTTTGCCCGGTTATAGACAACGGTCATCTGTGGCAGGCCACTGGTCGCTTCCGCCCGTACATCACCAGCGCCATCTACGGTTTGTATGATTGCCGCCATTTCCTGTGCCTTTTCGGCCAGAACATCCAGGTCCTCACCATAGATCTTGATGGCAACATCTTCCCGGACACCCGTCAACAGTTCATTGAAACGGAGCTCTACGGGTTGGGTAAACACGAAGTTCACCCCCGGGATAACCGAAATCTTTTCCTTTATTTTTTCTATGAGTTCTTCCTTGCTCTCCGCACTGGTCCATTTGCTCTTATCCTTTTCAAGGATGATGTAACTATCGGCAATGTCCATGGGCATGGGGTCGGTAGGGATTTCGGCCACCCCGATCCTCGAGATCATGGTCTTCACTTCGGGAAATTCATTTATCAAGTTCTGAAGTTTTTTTGAAGCTTCAATGGATTCGGTAAGGCTACTGCCCGGTTTTATCAGGGCCTGCATGGCAATATCGCCTTCATCCAGCTTTGGGATAAATTCACCACCCATAGTGCTGAATATAAATCCTGCGATTGCCAGTAAAGCAACTGCCCCTAAAACAATACCAGCCTTAAAACGCAATGCAAACGACAGCAATGGCTTATAGGCTTTGTTCAACCCTGCCATGATTTTATCACTGAACCTATCGATACTATTTTCAAATTTGGCAAACCAATGGTCCTGGTTTTTTGCAGGTTTCAGGAACAAGGCCGAAACCATAGGTACGTAGGTAAGGCATAGGATAATCGCCCCAAGTACGGCAAAACCAAAGGTAAATGCCATGGGACGGAACATTTTTCCTTCAACTCCGGTAAGGAAAAGGATTGGTGTAAATACGATAAGAATGATAAGCTGACCGAAAAAGGCAGAGTTCATCATCGTACTTCCCGATTCGTATGCCATTTCGTCCATTTCGGCCTGACCTATCGCTGCTTTTGATTTTTTCATCCGTTGATGGATATGCAATACCATACCTTCCACGATAATGACCGCACCATCCACGATAATCCCAAAATCGATGGCACCAAGGGACATTAAATTTGCCCATACGCCGAACTGTTTCATCAGGATAAATGCGAAGAGTAATGATAACGGGATTACCGAAGCGGTAATCAATCCGCCACGTAAACTCCCCAAGAGCAGTACAAGCACAAAGATCACAATCAATGAACCTTCAATCAAGTTCTTCTCTACCGTACTTGTGGTCCTGGCTATAAGTTCGGCACGGCTTAAGAACGGTTCAATATAAACGCCCTCGGGAAGCGATTTTTGTATCTCGTCAATTCGTTTTTCTACATTATTGATCACATTACTTGGGCTTTCTCCCTTTAACATCAAAATCTGACCTCCCACGGATTCGTGGCCATCTTGGGTAAACGCCCCATAACGTACCTGATTCCCATAGCCCACTTTCTGAGCGATATCACGTACCAGAACAGGTGTTCCATTTTGGGTAGTAACCACCGTATTTTCCAAATCTTCAAGGCTACTGGCCAAACCTTCGCCACGGATAAAGTTGGCCTGATGGTTTTTTTCAATATAGGCACCGCCTGTATTGGCATTGTTCACCTTAAGGGCTTCAAAAACCTGCCCCATGGTAATGCCAAAACTTTTTAGTTTGTCAGGGTTTATGGCCACTTCGTACTGCTTCACATAGCCCCCAAAAGCATTGACCTCGACCACACCGGGCACTAATGCCATTTGGCGTTTAACAATCCAATCCTGAATGGTACGAAGTTCCATTGCATCGTATTTATCTTCGTATCCTTCTTTTACCTTTAAGGTGTATTGGAATATTTCGCCCAGACCCGTAGTAATGGGTGCCATAAAAGGCGTACCAAAACCTTCGGGAATTTCCCCGGCGACTTCGGTCAATTTTTCTTGCACCAATTGCCGGGGAAGATAGGTGCCTGCTTCGTCCTTAAAAACAATGGTAACCACGGACAGCCCAAAACGAGATACCGAACGCAGCTCGATAACGTCAGGAAGGTTGGCCATTGCCAATTCTACAGGATAGGTAACAAATTGTTCAATATCCTCAGTACCTAAATTTGGGGCTACTGTAATAACCTGTACTTGGTTGTTGGTAATATCGGGGACAGAACCCAGATTTATAGTGGCCATAGACCAAATGCCCGTACCTACCAGTGCCACTATGAAGAGCCCAATAATAAACTTGTTATTAATGGAAAATGAAATGATTTTGTTAATCATAGTAAAAGTATTAATTCAGTTTAAACATCGCAATGCAATGAGATACAATGCGTTTATAATGTGATGCTTATTTTGAAAAGCATCACGTAAGGATATAGCTATCCTTAAAAAAACTGAATTATACTTTAGGTGGTTGGAAAAGCGATTCCAAATATCTGGAAGTGAAGTTTACTTTATATAAGTTAAACTGTTCTTTCCCTTCAAACTTTAATAGATTAATTAAAGCCGAATTGTTGTTCGCAATAATTAATACTAAAGGGTGGCAACATTGCTGATGGGAATGGATTGGTGTTTTCTGCTTACCAGAGTCATTATGGTGCCTTTCAGCTTTTGCTACGTTACCAAAGTAATCTTCAACTACATATTCAAGGAAAGAGTCACCATAAACTTTATGGTCTTGGTAATGGATTAGGATGCTTGAAATTTCTTTAATGGGTCCACAAAAGTCCATATCAATACTAATTCCCTGAAAAAAGAATAATAGCGACATTGATATGGAAAAAAGTGTTTTCATAAATTTCAACAAAGGTAAGAATTAATCGATGCACAGGTTGTGCAAAAACTTGAAAGCAGGGATAAAAGGTTTCATGAAGCACTAAAAACTAGTTATTCTGCAGATCCATAAATCTTTTGAGGGCGAAATAGGCTTTCCATAGGATAGGTCATATATATATATTATATCGTAAGATATCAGACATAAAATTGAGTGCCAAGAAATATATTTATAATATGATTGCCAAAAATTTCAAATTGCAAATATAACAATGATTACGTGCGACTGGGTTACAAAAGAACTTCAAAAATAGGGTAAGGTTTCAAATAGTCACTAAAATTAATAAACTGAAAAGGCTGAACAATAAGACAATAAGATTTCTAATAATATTAAAATTCTCCGTGCTTCCATCTCTCACTTTATCCATCAATGGACTACAAATCGTGTGCCTTACAAAAGTTATTACAGATTTGTTTATTTTCCCTTTGTTCTTTTTTGATGTTATTTTAAACAGAACTAGGTTTAATTCAATTCCCGCCTCGCCTTCTGATGCCCCTTCAAGGGTTATTGTTCCACTTGTAAAAGGAGGTAGACAGTCGTCCAAGTCCTTTTCGCTTGGGTAAACCGCCCTACGGATATCCTCTACAAGCAAACGTAATGGTTCGCTATTTTTCCTGAGTTCGCGAAGTCTTTCTTCTTCTGTAAACCGTCCATATTGAGCTGAAATTGGTACTGAAAAAAAGCAAAAAATGAGAAATAAGAGTGGAACGTGGCTTTCATATTCGGTAATTTTTAAATATTCAAAAAATTAGGGAAGCCAATTTTAGGGTAAGAAATACACACACCTCATTTTGAGTGGCTTTTAAAATGGGGGAGTTTTCCAATTTAGAAAATTTATTTGAGACCCCATTACAGGAAATCCACATAAAAACTGTGGTTTTCCCCTGTGTATATTTGCAAATGAATGCCCCGCATTACTTCAATCTCTTTGAAATTTTGATTATCATTGGTGAGAATAAAGTAATCACTCATTAGAATTACCTCTCGAAATCGAACTAATATCGAACTAATAAAAATATAATTAAATACAGTTAAATCAATATCAGTTATTTAATATAAAATAGACGATATACAGAATGGATATATACCTGCTTTAGCATTAACTGTTCGGAGGCCTATAATGGAGCAAGCTTGGAACAGGTCGAGATCCGCATTTTCAACAGACAGGACAATCGTTGGGATACCAAATTGTTGAACTACAGCGAAGCCAAGGGAAGTGGTGTCGACAGGTATTTTGAGATGGAGACCGAACCGCGTGAAAGTAGATTGAAATACCTAGATCAGCCTTATGAAGTAAGGGTACGGGACAGTGATGGGCAATGGAGCGATTGGACTTTTGGCTCCGTGGTAAGGGTATAAAATTCATTAATGGGCTATGCCCCACTTATTCAATATCTGAATCAACACCGTTTGTAAGTATATGTGATAACGACATCCTGATCATCCAAAAAATCATCCTGTTCCAGTACAAGACGGTTCTTGGTAAACTCTATGATTCGCATATCATTTCTGTTCTCGAAGCGTAGAATTTCGTTATTGATCAACTCATATTTGTCCGATTCCACCGTACTATATGGGTCAACTTCACCACAGAAAAGACCATTTTCATTAATTCTAAACTCGTTTTTTTCTCCAATTGCCCCTTCTGTAAAAAAGATTAAGTTGTCTTTAAGACATTGACGAATTTCGTTTGTGTTATATAGGTCAATGTTTACGGTCCCGTCACCATTGATATCAACGGCAGTATCGGAATCAATAGCCTCATATTCCCATTGGCCAAAAAGTGCCTCCTTCCTGTCATTAATTGAAACGTCATCATCTTTGCTACAAGAAGATATTACCAATATCACTCCAACTGTAATTGTGTATTTTCTCATGAGGCCAGATTTGGGATATAAACAAAGATATAAAAATAAGCCCTTCTAACTTTATCTTTTAAGAGGCATTGACGAATTCATAAAATGATTTCAGTTTATGTTGACTGTTTTTGGGAACTTCTTTCAACATAACCTATCACAATATAAAGAATTGTTTATCCTATGTATCTTTTTATATTGAGGACAGATCTCTTGCAGAGTTTATAACCAGACAAGCTCCAGAATATTATGCTTAGAACATTTTCTCAGGGTGGATTATATTTTATGTCTTAATGCAAAAAATTAAAATCAAAAAATCATTATATTATATTACATTTAAAATCGAATTATGCGGTTCGCAAATAAGTAAACAATGAATCACAAGTTCTTTTCAATATCGGATAGAATCAAAAGGGTTGTTGGACTTCCATAATTGATGAGCCTGTCCACAAAGTCCTGCAAATGTTTTTGGTCCCGCAGAATTGCTCTAATATGGATATTATACGGGCCGGTAATCCTATACGCCTCCTCCACTTCAACAAAGTCATGGATTTCCTCCAAAAAATACTTTAGTTTTCCATCGAAAATCTTTAGAAGGATAAAGACCTCCATCCCATATCCCAACAAGGCATAATTGACCTTGAGACTGTACGATTCGATTATGCCTAAATCTTCCAGCTTTTGAATCCTTTCCCTCACAGATGAAGGCGAAAGTGAAATGATTCTGCCGATTTCGGCAAATGAATACCTAGAATTCTTTCTCAGAAGACCAATTATTCGGTTATCTATTCCATCAACCATCTTTTCAACATATTTTTTGTCAAAATAACGCATATTCAATTAAATATACCTGTTTTCTCCAATTTTTCAATTTTTAAACCATTTTACAACCCACTAGCTTAGCCGTTCAATTTCTGGAACATGGATTTATTTTCACTTATTACTTTGACCATAGGTATTTTTGCAGGGTTTTATGTTCAAAGTGCCATGGGATTTGCAGGTTCTCTCATTGCACTTCCCATCTTATTATTGAAGTTTCAATTACCGGAGGCCATTGCCTACATTTCCCTATTCTATGTATTTTCAAGTATTTTCCTAATTTACAGGGAATGGGTTTTCATTGATAAAAAAACAATCCTTGACCTTTCCATAACATCAATTGTAGGGGTTGTTTTAGGGGTTTTGGTCCTCTCATATTCCAAGCCATTCTTTTTAAAAAAAATGCTTGGTGCCTTTATACTCGCATACGTGTTGTATTCCCTTCTAGGTAAGCGAGAATCGAATCTGGGGAATACCAGTATTTTAGGTCTTGGTATTTTGGCAGGTTTTTTCTCTGGGATATTCTCCACTGGGGGACCATTGTATATCATCTGCGTGGAGAATAGGATCAAGGAAATCAATACCATAAGGGCCACGATGATTGGCATTTTAGGACTTGTTACCCTTACCAGAATACCAACCTTGGCCTTAAATGGCATTTTAAATTTTGAGCAATGTAAATACGCCGCGATTATTTTTCCCATTTTCCTTTCCGCCCAGTTTTTGGGAAGAAAAACGTTCAAAAAATCAGGAAAGGCCCATTATAAAAAGAGCATCCTGTTTTTGCTAATGGTTTCAGGACTTTCATTATTATTCTAGTATAAAGAACAAAATTCATGTCCTGTAAAAAAATGATGGAAGAAATCCATTAACAACTAACGGTAGGATTGGCAAAAATTTGAATCAACTATAACCCTATCGGGGTCTATGAAGGATTGAACCTAGAACGATTCGTCATCACTTTGATCTGAAACCGATTACAGTGAACAAAATTTGAAATTTCTCATACAACTTTTCCTTGAGGATTTTATATGCATTGGAAAGATGGCCTTCCACGGTTTTGATGGAAATGTTGAGATAATCTGAAATTTCCGCATTGGTCAAACCTTCCTTTTTGCTCAAGACCAATACTTGTTGACATTTCTTGGGCAACAAGTCAATCTCCCTATCCATCAATTCAATCTTTCTGGATAGGTTTTCTTGGTGATCCTGTTGTGAAAGGGTTTCCATGGTCTCCGAATAGGTCCTCTCGAAAAAATAGGTTTCCTTTCTGTACTTTTTTACATGATCCAGGAATTTATTCTTCAATGAAAGATAAAGCCACCCCCTAAGAACCGTTTTTGCATTCAAAGTTTCCCTTTTTTGCCATAGTCCAAAAAAAGCTTCTTGGACCAAATCCTTGGCCAACAATTCGTCCCTACATAAACTTTTGGCATAAAAAAAGAGTTCGTTGTAATAAAGCTCAACAACCTTCTCGAATTCCTTTCGACTGCCCTTTTGGATTGCGATTAAATCAATATTTTCCCCGATATCATTGGAATCCATTGCACCTATCTTCTAAGTCCGATCAATATTATCAATATTTTTTGATTAAAACCAAGGGTTTGTCAATTTCAGATCGTTTAACAAATAACATTTTGGTAATCCGCATTTAACGATAATGAAAAATAAACATATCAAAAAAATTATTTTCAATTTCTTTGAAAACCCTTCAAACCCGGATGAAATTGAGCAATTGGCCCAATGGGTCAAGGACAATCCTTCTTCCTTTAAGGAATCGGCCGAGCTTCACTATTTGATAACACGGTCCCTAGGTCAGGAAAATGCCGAACAGTACAAAAAGGAATTACTGTCAAAATTTGACCTTTTAGTCAGGTCCAAAAGAAAAAGAAGACAGGCTTGGTTGCGGTATGCTGCAATTTTTATCGGGCTTATCGGAATATCAACATTGCTTTTGTTAAGAAACAATAGCCCAAAGACCGTTGGCCAACAGGAAGTCACCATTGTCCTGGACAATGGTACGACCAAGGAACTATCGAACAAGGATGCCTCAATTGTCACGCGTTCAAACAATATCATTGCTGAACAGGATGGATCTAAGATTGTATACAAAAAAGTTAGCATTGAGAACGATGATTTGGGCGAACCCTTGGTATACAATACCCTCAACGTACCCTATGGGAAGAAATTCGAGATTGTGCTTTCCGATGGAACCCAGGTCTATCTCAATTCCGGTTCTTCCTTGACCTATCCCACGGCATTTTATGCTTCGGGACCAAGGGATGTGGAATTGACAGGGGAAGCATATTTCACCGTAGAATCCGATTCCTTGCGCCCTTTCAGGGTCAAAACAAGGGAGTTGGACACTAAAGTTTTGGGCACTCAATTTAACCTATCCAGCTATCCCGATGACGAAACCGTTCAAGTGGTCTTGGTGGAAGGCAGTCTCTCGGTCAAAAGGAGCAATGGTTTCGAAGCATCACATCTCCTTTTAAAACCGAACCAAATGGCATTCTATTCCAATGGTCATAAAGAACTTCAACTGACCGATGTGGATGTCAGCAGGTACATTGCCTGGAAGGAAGGCATCCTGTATTTCAAAAACGAAGATTTCATCCACATTACCAAAAAATTGGAGAGGCACTACAATGTGGCCATCGAAATAAGGGGGGACCTTCTTAAAAGTGAACGGTACACGGGTCGCTTCAAAACGGAAACTATTGAAGAGGTCCTACAAGGATTCCAAAGAATCAAGGATTTTGCCTATAAGATAACCAACGATAAAATAATACTAACTCAGAAAAACAACTAACGCCTATGAACTAAACCTAAAAAAGAACCAGGAATTGCGGGAACAATCCCTGGTTTTCAAACAATTCAAAAACTGAATGACCAATTTTTAAACCATATCAAAAGTATGAAAAACACACTATGCAAAAGCTATTTTAGTGCTAAAATAGATTTGAAAATGAAAATTTCCGCCCTGTTTTTATTGGTTGCACTGTTCCAACTCAATGCCAATAATTCATATTCTCAAAAATTCGTTTCGATGAAAATGGAAAATGCATCCATAGCATCCGTTTTCGAAAAAATTGAGGAGAGTACCGATTACAATATCCTATACAAAAATTCCACATTGGATTTGAACAAAAGGATTTCGGTGGATGTGGAAAAAGTTAAAATCGATGTCCTGATGGACATTATCCTTGCCGAAAGCAATATTTCTTATGAAATCAGGAGAAAGTTGATCGTCCTTGTAGAAAAGGAAAATGAACCGGAAAAGATCAGCACCCAATCAGAAAAGGCATCGAAGCCAAATTTCATTAACATCACAGGAACCGTTACTGATGAGAACAACTCCCCCCTACCTGGGGTCAGTATTGTCATTAAGGGGACAATAAAGGGGGTCTCCTCCGATTTCGATGGAAACTATGCCATCGATGCCTCCCAAGGAGACATTTTGGTATACTCCTATATTGGTTACCAAACCAAGGAAATAACCGTAGGGAACAATCCCGTCGTCAATGTGACCATGGTCCCCAGTGTCAGTAATTTGGATGAAGTTATCGTAACGGCCATTGGTACCAAGCAACTAAAGGATGAATCAGGTTCCACAAGTTCCACTATCCAATCCGAGAACATTGCCAAATCTGGGGAAGCCGGGGTTATCAATGCATTGGCAGGTAAGGCATCAGGGGTACGGATCGGCAAATCCAATGGTGACCCAGGGGCTGGATCTTCCATACAGATCCGCGGTGCGAACACCATTCAAGGTGCCAGTCAGCCTTTGATCATTTTGGATGGTATTCCCGTGAGCAATGACAATATTGGAGGCGTCACCCTCAGCCAACAATCGCGATTGGACGACATCAATCCAAAGGATATCGCCTCAGTTCAGATTTTGAAAGGTGCATCAGCTGCTGCCCTTTGGGGTTCCCGTGCTGCAAATGGGGTTATTGTGATTACTACAAAAAGTGGTCAATTGGGTCAAAAGCCAACCATACAATATACTTTTTCACAATCCTATGATTATATCAATGTAAGAACTCCTCTTCAGAACTCCTTTGGACAAGGACGTAATGGAGTTTTTAGTACTTCTTTTGCAGAATCCTGGGGCGACAAAATCACAGACCGCTCAGGTGAGCCCGATGACTTGGATACATCCGGAGCATCTTTTTTGTCAAGCACAACCGGCAATCGATATTATCCCGTAATTTCAAAAAACTCAAGAGAAACATTTACTGATAGTAATTATGACAAGGTTTTTCGTATTGGAACCTTTTCACAACACAATGTATCCGTAAATGGCGGAGGGCAAAGAGCCTCTTACTTTTTTAGTTATGAGAATTTGGATCAAAAAGGAATCATCAAAAATTATGATTACAAAAGACAAAATGTTAGGTTGAACACCAAGTTCCAAATGACAGATTGGTTGAGTTGGAACAATAGAGTATCCTTTACCAACACTAGATCGAATCGTATTGAACAGGCCGGGGAAACAACCAACGGTATCCTTTTAGGGCTTTTAAGGACCGCACCTGATTTTGATATTACAGACTATATCGGAACCTACACGGCATCCAACGGAGACATCATCACAAATCGACAAAGGTCCTATAGACGCCAATTGGGAGAATCTGAAAATCCCATTTACAACAATCCCTTATGGACTTTAAACGAACAAAAAGCACCCAATGATGTCAACCGTTTCATCATCAATCCCGAGTTGACCATTGACCCTGTCAATTGGCTAAAAGTCATTTTAAGGGGCGGTCTGGATTATTATACGGATGCAAGAAGTCAATTTTATCCAATCGGTTCGGCTAGTGGCCTTCGAAGTAGCGGGTATTGGAGTCAGACGGATATTAACAGCAAGGAGTTCAATTTAGATGGAATTATAGTTGCTACACATGACTTTAGCAATGATTTAGGGGTATCCGCCACGTTCGGTGTTAACTTCAATGATCGGAAAAGAGTTATCAATACAAATACAATAAGTCCTTTTGCCGTTGATTCAAGGTTACCCACACCAGATCTCAATCCAGATCAAGCGGCCAGTTCTTGGAATCGTAATCTTCAGCATATTCGCTCAAACCGTGGTTATGGTATTTTGGGAATAAATCTTTATGGTCAATTGTTTTTCAATTTTTCAGGAGCCTTGGAAGCCTCTTCAACCATAAAAGGGAGTTTTTTCTATCCTTCAGTAGACCTTGCCTGGCAGTTCAGTGATCTGGTCGGTTCCTCTGATTTCCTGAGTTTTGGAAAGCTTAGGGCAGCTTGGGGAAAGGTAGGGATTCAACCGGCTCCCTATAAATTCGAGACTTTGGCCACAACAGGATTTTCAAACTTCGGAGGAAGTTTTATGGTCGATTCGGAAAAAGGAAATCCAAATCTGAAACCAGAGATTAAGACAGAGTGGGAAGTTGGTACCGATTTACGGTTCTTTAAAGACCGAGTGGGATTAGGGTTTACCTATTATAGAAATGAAACCAAGGACATCCTCTTTGCCGTCAAAGCCAATCCGAGTTCCGGTTTCAACTTTAACTATAAGAACGCCGCGGTCATCGAGAACAAAGGTCTTGAAGTCGATCTTACTGGCAAGTTGATCGAAACCGATGACCTCAAACTTTCGATCAACACCAATTACAACAACAACGAAAATATGGTTGTGGATATTGCTGGAGCCGAAACCGTGGATATTGGAGGAACATCAAAAGCCGTCAAGGGATATCCGATGAGTTCCTTTTTCTTGCCAGGAACCCTAAGAAATGAGGACAATAGTTTGGCTTTGGATGCCAACGGTTTTCCACAATTGGATACGGAAAGCCGCGTACTCGGAGATCCAAATCCCGATTGGAGGGGAGGCATCGGCATGCAACTAAACTTTAAAGGTCTTGACTTCAGCTTCTTGTTCGAACATTCCCAAGGTGGCGATTTCATTAATAGAACACGAGTGGTATTATATGGGTTTGGCGTACACAAGGATGTAGCCCAGGAGGTTACCCTAACAGAGGACCTTGTCAATGTCAATGGAGATGTAATCCTAGCCGGAACCACGGTAAGGGGGAACATTGCCGACTTTGGTGGTGGGGATGTTCTATTGGATGAATCTTGGTATCGCGGTATCGGAGGTGGCCTTGGTTTCAACAAGACCAATGACCTGTTCATCGAGGATGCCACGTGGACCAAGCTCCGTAACGTGACCCTTGGGTATACATTTTCAGGCCTTAAGTTGAGTAAAAAACTGGCATTGGATTCGTTCCGGATATCGGTGACGGGACGGGATTTGATTCTATGGACCGGTATCAAGGATGTGGACCCAGAGACCAATAACTATGGTGTCAGCAATGCCTTCGGAATGAATTACTTCAACAATCCCGGAACACGTTCGATTTTGTTTAACCTTCAAGCCAATTTCTAAAACCTAATAATCATGAAATCAACATATATACAAATTCTTTTGATTTTCACGGCTTTCGTTTTTTTTGGTTGTGAAAAAATGGTCGAAGATCTCAACGAAAATCCGAACCAATTAACTTTAACAGATATTGACGCAGGTCTTTTCCTAAACGGCGCGGAGCTTTCAAACATCGGCATCCAATTGGGGGCCTATAGTAGAATGGCGGGTTATTGGTCCGGACAACTGACCGGTTTTGAACAAGTGGAACTGGAAAGATATCAATACAATGTCGCCAACAATACCTTTGATTGGGATGGCTACCAAAATGTTTTGACGCCAGTGCGGCAAATACAGGACAGAGCTGTGGACAACCCCCTATTATTGGGTATCTCCAAGGTAGTAGAAGCTCATTTGGTGGGTACTTATGCTTCCTTGTTCGGCGATATCCCATATTCTCAGGCATTGGGTGATATAGAAAACCCTGAATTCGATGACCAACTCTATGTTTTTGAACAGTTACAGATACTGTTGGACAGTGCCATCGCCGATTTAGAGGGTGCTGCCGGTTTTGGCGTTCTGGAGGATTACATCTTCCAAGGAGACCGCGACAAATGGCTCGAATCCGCATGGACCCTTAAAGCTCGTTACTTTATGCATACCAAAGCATATGGCGAAGCTTATAGTGCAGCCTTGAACGGGATTTCCACTAGTGATAACAACATGATGTTCAATCCCCTTGACGTTACGGGGCAAAACGCCACCAAAAACAAATACTACATTGTTTTGGCCGGTAGCCCGAACACAGGGACCGGGGACAGTTATTTGATGCAGCTATTGGACGATACCAGTGGAATCTCCCGAAACAATGCCAAGACCGATGAAACGGCCAGGCGCCAGTACTATGTCATCGACCAATCGGATGCGGACGGAAATCTGGGTGTAGCACAGGAACTTGAACCACAGCCAATGATCACATTTCAGGAGAATATGCTCATATTGGCGGAAGCGGGTGCCCGTACCCAAAGTTTCGAAATTGGTTTGGGACATTTGAACGAGTTGCGTGCCTATCTGAATACCGGAAGTTTCCTAAATGCGAATTTTTCCGCCGAACCCTATTTATATGAAGCCTATGTGGCCGGGGATTTCAATTCCGGTGGCATGGAAAATATAGACGGGACAGACCCGAATACTGCCTTGCTCAGGGAAATCATCGAAGAACGATATGTTTCTGGCTTTACCACCTATATGCCATTCGATGATGCGCGCAGACTCCGAAAGAATGATTCGGACGTAGCGGTGCCTTTTCCTTTGAACGTACCGACCAGTACACAAAACGTGGAGCGTATGTTGTATCCCCAGGACGAGGTCTTGTCAAATCCTGCGGCCCCGGCAGATCCTGGTTTATATGAACCT
Organism: Flagellimonas iocasae; assembly: GCF_042682725.1. Lineage (NCBI taxonomy): Bacteria > Pseudomonadati > Bacteroidota > Flavobacteriia > Flavobacteriales > Flavobacteriaceae > Flagellimonas > Flagellimonas iocasae. Next base: position 34,550 of record NZ_JBHUHU010000004.1, read on the forward strand.
ACCAAAGTCAATCAATAATTGAAAAATTAAGTCACCGAAAAATGCATAGGGATCTATTTTTTCAAGGAAAGATTGGGAAAAACATGCTCATTTGCCTTCTAGTTGCCACTGCACTTCTTCAAGTGCAGTGCGCTGGTGGCAAAAGCACATCGGACGGTTCGGACAAAAAGGCTTTGTCCGAAGGACGGAAAATATTCGAGGACAGCTGGCTGGAAACCGTCAAGGGCAACATCCCTTTGGTTATCAGTGCCCCACATGGGGGCACCATATCTCCTGAGGAGATCAAGGACAGGGATTGTGGCGCGAAGGTAATGGACAACAATACGGTCGAGCTCGCACTGGAAATAGAGAATGCGTTCAAGGTCCATGGCAAAAAACCATACCTGGTCATTGCCCGATTGGCAAGGAGTAAGATCGATTTTAACCGGGACCTGGAGGAGGCCACCTGTGGAAACCCACAAATGGAGTATACCTGGAGACAATATCACAAGCATATCGAGGAGGCCTTGGATGCGGCCATCAAAAAATACGGATATGCGATGTACATCGACCTTCACGGCCAAAGCCATAAAGTAAAACGTTTGGAGTTGGGGTACCTACTTAGGACACCTGCCCTCAAGGAACTAAGGGAAGGGGAAAGTTCCGAGTCTGAAATTGGCGGAAACACTTCGGTACGGAACCTATTAAAGGGTAACCCACAATTGGGACTCAACCAACTCTTGACCGGGGAAAACGCTTTCGGAACCCTTATGGAACGAGCCGGTTTCCCTGCGGTTCCAAGCCAAGGCGACCCCTATCCCAAGGAGGGCGAGCCCTACTTCAACGGAGGATATAACACTAGAAGATATACCGCTTACGACCACCCCAAAGTTTTCGGGATGCAGATAGAGGCCAATTTCCAAGGGGTCCGTGACAGTGAGGAGAACCGGAAAAACTTTTCCAAAGCCTTTGCGGAATCCATCACTACTTATTTGGACTTTGTGGAATCCTATATGGACTGAAACAAAATTCAGTGCCCGGGATTTTTCCCTAGAGGCAATAACTGACCGATAAGCCGGGAAGAATCCAGTACAATAGGGTTTACAGAATATCGCATTCTGTGAAAATTAATTAATCAATAAAGCTGCCCTTATCTATCAATTCAAAACAAGTAAAAATAGAAACTTAGGCCTTATCGTATGGGGTCTTCAACACATTGCCATAAATATTTGAATTAGTAGTTTGTTGAGTTGGATTGGATAAAGGGTAGCTTTTCATAATAATAATCTTGAAAAAAGAAACATCATTGGAATCGTACTTCAATTCCTTTCGAAGAAATATTATCGGTATCGACGAAAATATCGAAACCCCTTTTGGGACCAAAAAGATCGTCTATGCGGATTGGATCGCGAGCGGTAGGTTATATGGCCCCATAGAGGATATCATGAAAAAAAAAATCGGTCCCTTTGTCGGGAACACCCATTCCGAGACCACTTTTACCGGGAAATTGATGACCAATCTTTACGAGGAGGCTAAACACCGGATCAAGGAACATGTCAATGCCTCCGAGGAAGATGTCATTATTACCACTGACACCGGTATGACCGGGGTGCTCTGCAAGTTTCAGCGTATTTTGGGGCTAAAGCTCCCAGAAAAGTTCAAGAATTCCCTCTCGATTCCAGAGACCGAAAGACCTGTCGTTTTTTTGACCCATATGGAACACCATTCCAATCAGACGACCTGGTTGGAGACCATGGCCGATGTCGTATTGTTACAGCCTACAGAAGACCTGTTCGTCGATACACGCCAATTGCGCAGGGAACTTCGTAAATATGGGGACCGAAAACTCAAGATCGGTTCCTTTACGGCCTGTTCCAATGTCACGGGGGTGGGAACCCCCTATTATGAGTTGGCTGAAATCATGCATGAACACGACGGGTACTGTTTTGTGGATTTTGCCGCATCAGCACCCTACGTCCAGATTGATATGCACCCGGAGAACAAGGCAAGGAAATTGGATGCCATTTTTTTCTCCCCACATAAGTTTTTAGGGGGGCCTGGCAGTTCAGGCGTTTTGGTTTTCGACAAGGCGCTTTACAAGAACCGGATTCCGGACAATCCAGGTGGTGGAACGGTAAAATGGACGAATCCTTGGGGGGGGCACAGTTTTTTTGAAAGTATTGAGGCCCGGGAAGATGGTGGAACGCCTGGATTCCTACAGACCATAAGGACAGCCCTATCGATCGCTCTGAAGGAAAAAATGGGCATAGAGCAGATCCGGCAACGGGAAAATGAACTTACCAGAAAATGTTTCGAGGAGTTGCCCAAGATCAAGGGCTTGCATGTATTCGCACCGGAAGTCAGGTACCGCTTAGGAGTCTTTTCCTTTTATGTGGAACATCTCCATTACAATCTGGTGGTCCGATTATTGAACGACCACTATGGAATCCAGGTCCGGGGCGGCTGTTCCTGTGCCGGCACCTATGGACACATACTATTGGAGGTCACCCAAGAACGATCACGGCACATTACCGACCAGATCGAGCACGGGAACCTTAAGGACAAACCTGGGTGGGTCCGTCTCTCACTCCATCCCACTATGACGGATGGGGAACTGGACCTTATACTGGATGCACTTCGCGAAATAGCGGAGCATGGTGCTGAAATGGCCAAAGCATATGATTACGATCCAATGAGCAATACCTTTTACCACAAGTCCGAATCCAACCAAAGACTGGACCTAGACCAATGGTTTGAAATCTAAAACCAAATAAATCATAAAATCACCAACAATGAAGATAAAAAAAACCTTTGGATACCTCTTTTTGTTAGGTATCATGCTATCCATGGGGAGTTCCTTCGCACAGGAGACCTTTCCCAAAAACGATGTCCTCGATGCGCGCCCGGACAGGGTGGCCCTCACCCATGCGACCATCGTCACAGCCCCAACGCAAGTTTTGGAGAATGCGATGTTGGTCATCCAAGACGGTAAGGTCGTTTCGGTACAAGCGGGGAACCAGGTACCCAACGGCTATCTGGAAATCGATCTCAGCGGACGTTATATCTATCCCTCTTTTATAGACATGTTTGGGGAATATGGGCAACCCGAGGTAAAACGTCCCCCATTCAGGAACCCTGTTCTCAGTAGGGAACAGATACAGTCCAATACCAAGGGACCCTACAATGCCAACGAGGCCATAAAATCGCAATACAACAGTTCCGAAAACTTTACCGTGGACAAAAAGCTTGCCTCCAAATGGAGGGCCCAAGGATTTGGTGCCGTAGCGTCCATCAGAAGGGATGGAATTGCACGGGGAACCGCTGCCCTAGTAGCCCTAGGCGAGGATACGGAAAACAATTTGGTCATCAATTCCAAGGTGGCCGACCATTACTCTTTTGACAAGGGCACCTCGACCCAGGACTATCCCATTTCCGCTATGGGGACCATTGCCCTTTTGCGTCAGACCTTTTACGATGCCAAGTGGTATGGGGCACAAACCGACAGCCCTTTTTCGGACCTGTCGTTGGATGCCATGCTGGTCAATGGGAACCTGCCCAAAATCATGGAGGCCGATGGTTGGTTGACCGCCTTAAGAGCCGATAAAATAGCGGATGAATTCGGGTTCGAGTTCATTATAAAGGGAGGCGGAGACGAATATCAACGGATTATGGAAGTGAAGGACATGAAAGCTCCGATGATCATTCCGATCGACTTTCCCAAGGCCTATGATGTGAGTGACCCCTACATCACCAAGAAAATCACCTTGGCCGATCTTAAGCATTGGGAACTGGCCCCTACAAACCCGGCATCTTTGGAAAAGAACAGCATACCCTTTGCCATCACCTCCTTTCCACCTGAAAATCTTCCTGACTTCTTGAAAAATCTGAGAAAATCAGTGGCGTATGGCCTGAGCAAAACGGCTGCACTCTCCTCTTTGACCACCGTTCCGGCCAAATGGTTGGGCGTTGACCAGGATATGGGCACTTTGGAAGCCGGTAAAATGGCCAACTTCATCGTTACGGACGGTGATCTTTTTGAACCGGGCACTCAAATTATGGACAACTGGATCGAAGGGAAACCCTATGTGGTAAACGAACCCATTTCCGAATCCATCCTTGGGGAATACGATTTATCCGTAGGTGGCTTAAAGGCCGTATTGTCCATTATCGGAAAAGGCCCTAAGTACCAAGCCGAATTGACATTGACCGATGGATCAAAGGAAAAGGTGGAATTTAAAATGGACGGGGATCTTCCTGTCCTTAAATTCACGGTCAAGGGAAGCCAATACAATCTGAAAGGTTGGACCAAACAAGAAAAGGGAATGACCGTGCTTAACGGTACTGGCACCCTGAACTTTGGGGAGGACCAACCTTGGACCGCCCGGATGAAAGAAAAAGGAAGGGGCACCTTGGGAGCTCAAAAGATACAGGATAAGGGTCCTGTCGACTTGGGTGAGGTATTCTATCCATTCTTGGCCTTTGGCAGTCCGGAAAAGATTGCATCCCGATCCATTTTAATCACCGATGTCACCGTTTGGACGAACGAAGATGAAGGAATCCTCATGGACACGGACGTGCTTCTTGAAAATGGCAAGATTGCCAAGATCGGGACCGATCTCAGTGCCAAGGATGCCTTGGTATTGGACGGTACGGGCAAGCACCTGACCCCTGGAATCATTGATGAGCATTCCCATATTGCCTTGGGCGGTATCAATGAAATGGCACCAAATTCGGGAATGGTCCGGATGCAGGACGTGATCGACCCCGATGACCCGGGCATTTATAGGGCTTTGGCCGGGGGCGTCGTTGCGGCGCAGCTCCTACATGGATCTTCGGATCCCATTGGGGGCCAGTCCGCCCTAGTAAAATTCAAATGGGGGGAGGATGCCAAGGGATTGTTGATCCAGGGCGCTGACCCCTTCATAAAATTTGCCCTTGGAGAGAACGTGAAACGTTCAAAAAACAACGTATCCATACGATTTCCAAGGTCCTTGATGGGCGTGGAACAATTTTATACCAATGCCTTCACTGAGGCCTTGGATTACAAAAAGGAATGGGATGCCTATAGAAGCTTGGGCACAAAGGAAAAAAGGACCGCAGTGGAACCCCGTAAAAACATTCTTCATGAGACCATGTTGGAAATCTTGGAGAAAAAACGGTTCATTACGGCCCACTCCTACCAGGATAAGGAAATGTTGATGTTGATGGAGGTCGCGGAGCGGTTTGGTTTTGCCCTGAACACGTTCACCCATGCATTGGAGGGCTATCGGATCGCGGACCGAATGAAGGAACACGGGGTCGGGGGCAGCACATTTTCCGATCGTTGGAACTATAAATGGGAGGCTAGGAACGGGACCCCGTACAATGCCCCCATCATGGACCGTGAAGGTGTGGTCACTGCATTGAACTCCGATAGCGGTGAAACAATGCGACACTTGAACCATGAGGCAGCAAAGATGGTCAGATATGGGGGGCTCACACCAGAGGAAGCCCTTAAAATGGTCACCTTGAACCCGGCAAGGCTCTTGCACCTGGACGATACCATGGGAAGTATCAAAGTCGGTAAATCCGCGGATGTTGTCCTTTGGACAGGAGATCCACTGTCGCTTTATTCCAAACCTGAAAAGACCATCATTGAAGGGGCCATTTATTTTGATCTGGCCAAGGATGCGCAGTTGCGCAGGGAGAATTCAAAAGAGCGTGCCAGACTCCTCAAAAAAATGGAAGGGTTGGAAGGCACCGAGAACGTATCAACCAGAATATCCTTGGAACGGTTGGAATTCCATTGTGAGTCCTTGGAGATGCAGTACTAAATAATCAAGAACATGAAAAACAAGACATTGTATACGATATTGACCATGATACTGATCCTTTCGAGCCTTTTGGAAGGATTGGATGCCCAGATTCTTCCGATGGTTGCCAAGGAGCAGGAAACTCCCATCCTTTTGGTTGGGGGGACCGTCCATACCGGAGATGGCCGGGTACTGGAGGACACCGCGGTCGGATTTGACAAGGGGACCATTACCTTCTTGGGCAAAGCCTCTGATCTGGACGCCAATGGGATCGATTATAAGATCATAGACATAACCGGACAACAGGTATATCCGGGTTTTATCCTTTTGAATTCCATTATCGGTATCAACGAAATCAGTGGCGTTCCGCATACCAATGATACCTTGGAGGAAGGGGATTATCTTCCCAACCTACAAACAGTCTACGCCTTTGATATGACATCAACTTTTCTTCCACCTTTGCGGTTCAATGGGGTTCTTTACATTGAATCGATTCGATCAAGAGGTGTCATTCCAGGCACCTCATCGGTAATGTCCTTGGATGGCTGGAACTGGGAGGAAGCCGTATTCAAAAGGGCTGCGGCCATACACCTCGATTGGCCCTCTGCCCTATCGAGTTATTATGATGCCGAGACGAACAGCAGGATGCTCCGCCCCAATACTTCTTACGAAAAGATTACCGGTGAACTGGAAAAATTGTTCTCCGATGCCAAGCAATACGAACAAATGCCCACTGCCCAAACCAATTTGAAGTTGGAGGCCTTAACGAATCTGTTCCAAAAAGAAAGGGTACTTGTCATCCATGCGAATGAACCCAAGGAAATCATACAGAGCATCACCTTTGCCAAGTCCTTTGGCATTGACCAAATCTCCTTGGTGGCCTCTGAGGGTTCCCTGGAAGTTGTCGATTTTCTCAAGGAAAACCAAGTTCCGGTGATTGTACCGCCTACCTACAACCTCCCCAGAAACGATGATATGGACTATGATGCCTTTTATGGTTTGCCAACAAAATTGCAACGGATGGGCATCGAGGTATCCATGTACCATGTGGGATCGTTGTCCAACTCCATCAATCTGCCCTTTTATGCGGGAACATCGGTGGCATTTGGGATGAAAAAGGAGGAAGCCCTGAAAACCATTACTTTGCATCCCGCAAAAATTCTGGGAATTGACGATAAGCTGGGGTCCATTGCCATGGGCAAGACAGCCAGTCTATTTGTGTCCAAGGGGGATGCACTCGATATACAGACCAATGCGTTGACCTTGGCATTTATTGGCGGCAAGCAGATCGATTTGGAAGGACCACAACAATTGGACTACAAACGCTATTCCTCCAAATTAGGCCAGAACGAATAGATAGATGGGAAAAATTGAAGCAACGATAACCGGAATCAGTGACTGGATTTGGGGATTTCCCCTATTATTGCTGTTGGTGGGTGGCGGAATATATCTTTTGGTGTATTCCAGGTTATTGCCGTTCAAGCATTTCTGGCATGCCCTTCAGGTCATCAGGGGAAAGTACGAGACGGCCTCGAATGTTGGACAGATCAGTGCTTTCAAGGCATTGACCACAGCCTTGTCCTCCACCTTGGGCATGGGCAATATTTCAGGGGTGGCCCTTGCCATTACGATGGGTGGGCCTGGTGCCCTTTTCTGGATGTGGATCAGTGCCTTGATCGGGATGGCGACCAAATATTATACCTGTTCCCTTTCCGTCATGTACAGGGGTACCGATGATTCGGGGGAATCTCAAGGGGGGCCCATGTATGTCATCGTCAATGGTCTAGGCAAACCATGGAAACCCCTGGCCATTTTCTTTTCAATGGCAGGGATCTTTGGCTCACTTCCCATTTTTACGGCAAACCAGTTGACCCAGGTCGTCGTGGAAGTGATGCCCCTCTCGTTTATGGGACCATCCAAGGACCTGACCCTTTCAATGGTGGCGATCGTAATCTGCTTTTTGGTGGGTCTGGTCATATTTGGGGGAATCAGGCGCATAGCAAACCTGGCCAGTCGACTGGTCCCTTTTATGGTCACTTTGTATTTTTTATCTGTTAGCTATATTTTGGTGGTCAACCATGGTAGGATCATTCCGGTCCTAATGGACGTATTTAGGGATGCCATGACCGGCGATGCGGTGTTGGGGGGAAGTCTGGGTGCCATCATCATTATGGGGGTACGAAGGGCCGCCTTTTCGAATGAGGCAGGTATCGGCACCGCTCCCTTGGCACATGGTGCCTCAAAGAACACCGAACCGATCAAGGAAGGACTGGTAGCGATGTTGGGGCCCTTTATCGACACCATAGTGGTATGTACCTTGACCGCCATTGCCATCTTGGTCACGGGAAGTTGGCAGCGTTCGGACCTCAGTGGTGTGTCCATTACTTTGGAAGCTTTCGTTTCTGCCATGCCTGTAATAGGTGCCCCGTTGTTGATCTTTATCGTGGCCATATTCGCATTGACCTCTTTGTTCACCTATTCCTATTATGGATCGAAATGTGTGGTATTCCTGTTTGGAGCCAAATATCGGAACATCTATAACTACCTGTATATCGCGGGCATATTCCTTGGCTCGGTTTCCTCCTTGGCCGGTGTCGTGGGCATCATCGATATCAGCTTTGCCCTAATGTCCATCCCCACCATGGTTTCGGCGATTTTATTGGCACCGCGCATCAATGCGGCCAACGCATCCTATTTCAAGAAAATTGAACTGCAAAAACAACTAGCTTAAAAATCCTATTATGAAAAAAATCTTTGTACTCCTAAGCCTGTTGGCCATAGCGAACCTATTTGGCCAAGAACAACGGTTCCAGGGCCAACCCCCTGTGAATGCCGTACCAACGGATTCCAAACCGGTCCAAAAGCAATGGAAGGGACAGTTTGCCTTTCCGGATCAAGGTATAACCTTCTCCAATGAGTTCGACGGTGCCCGGTTGAACGGCTTGGTCCAGAACAATGACAGTACCTATACCCTATTGATCACTTCGGAGAACACTCCGATCAATACCAGTCCGTGGTATGCGTTCAAGGTTTGGGGAAAGCGTCCTATGACCATTGATGTATGGCTGACCTATCAAGCGGACAACAAACACAGGTACTATCCAAAGCTCAGCCATGACGGAGTGCACTGGACCGCATTGGATTCCCTTCGTTATGTTGAGATTGGTAAGGGAGAAAAGGCCTTTGGCCCCGGCTCCTTGCCTGAAAAGGTCAAAATGCGATTGGAAGTGGGCCCGGATACACTCTGGGTCGCTGGACAAGAATTGGAAAATTCGGCCCGGGTAAATGCCTGGATGGACAGTATTTCCCAGAAAAAGTTCGTGACCAAGAACACCATTGGAAAGAGCCGTGAGGGCCGGAACCTCAATTTGCTCAGCATTGGCGATACGGACTCCAAAAATATGATTATGATCATTTCCAGACAGCATCCCCCTGAGGTAACAGGGTACCTGACTATGAAATCCTTTGTGGAGACCCTTTCCTCGAATACCAAATTGGCCAAAAAGTTCCGAAAGGAATTTACCATCTATGTGGTCCCCTTGATGAACCCTGACGGGGTCGACAATGGGTTTTGGAGACATAATACCGGTGGAATAGACCTCAACCGGGATTGGGCCAATTTTAACCAACCGGAAACCTCTGCGGTCAAGGATTTCATGGAAGGGATGGTCGAGAAGACCCAAGGGAAGTTCTATTTCGGCATAGATTTCCATTCCACTTGGGATGATATTTACTATACCGTGGATCCGGAACTCCATGGAAACATGCCCAATTTGGTCTCCACCTGGCTGGATGGCCTAAAGAAGCGCATCGAGGGATATGATCCCAATATCAAGCCTAATGGGGATTTGGTCCCTACCACGGTATCAAGGAACTATTTCTTCGTAAAACATGGTGCCGAGGCCTTGGTCTTTGAGGTCGGGGACAATACCCCAAGGGATTTTTTAAAGGAAAAGGCGGAGAAGGGCGCCGAAGCACTTATGGAGATCATGTTGGAGCGTATCAAGGACATTCCCTGACCCGGACAAAAGAGCAAAACCCGGAATCCAGAAAAGCAACATTAAGTACCTTAAAAATAAACCCATGAAAAGAATGCTATATTTTCTTCCCTTACTACTATTTACCCAATGTACCCGTGAGTTACCTGCCGAACCGACAGGTTTGGTCACGGAAAATGCCATGGTCGTCTCTGCACGTAGGGAAGCTTCGGAGATAGGCGTTGAAATCATGAAAAAAGGCGGGAATGTTTTCGATGCCATGGTAGCCACCGAACTTTCCCTAGCGGTGGCCTACCCTTTTGCGGGAAACCTCGGGGGCGGGGGATTTATGGTCTATCGCAAGAGTAATGGTGAAGTGGGAAGTATCGATTACAGGGAAAAGGCTCCATTGGCCGCCCATAGGGACATGTATCTCGACTCCCTGGGCAATGTCATACCTGGGCTGAGCACATCTGGGGGAACCGCCGTAGGTGTCCCAGGTACCGTGGCCGGGGTTCTGGAAGTCCACAAGAAATTCGGAAAACTGCCCCTCAACAAAATCATGGAACCCATCATTGCCTTGGCGAGAAAAGGGGTCGTGGTGACCGAAAAACAGGCCAAAAGATTAGAAGGTACCCGAAAACGATTCATTGAAGCTAATAGTGACAGCACCAAGTTCGCGACCGTGTACAAAGCTGGTGATACCATCAAATACCCGGCATTGGCCACCACCTTGGAAAAGATCATGAACGAGGGACGTGATGGGTTCTACAAAGGGGAGGTAGCCCAAAAAATAGCGGCCTATGTACAGGCAAAGGGAGGTGTGATCACGGAGGAGGATCTCGCTAGGTATGAGGCCAAGTGGAGATCGCCCATTGTATTTGACTACAAGGACATCAAGATCATCTCAATGGGTCCCCCCAGCAGTGGTGGTATGACCATGGATCAGATCTTTACCATGATAGCACCCTATGAAATAGCTAGCTATGGCCACAATTCGACAAGGGCCATCCAATTGTTCACCGAAGCTTCCAGAAGAGCCTATGCGGATCGGAACCATTACCTTGGTGATCCCGATTTCGTGGACATTCCCTATAAGGGGCTCATGGACGTTGACTACTTAAAGTGCAGAATGGCCGATTTTACTTTTGATAGGGCCACCTTGTCCTCGGAAGTAGGCCATGGAACGGTGGAAATTGTGGAAAGCAGCGAGACCACCCACTACTCCATTATCGATGCGGAGGGCAATGCCATCAGTGCGACCACGACCCTGAACGGTGGATACGGTTCCAAACTTTATATTGATGCCTTGGGATTTTTCCTGAACAATGAAATGGATGATTTCAGTACCAAGCCCGGTGTTCCCAATATGTTCGGTCTTCCTGGCTCCGAGGCCAACAGTATTGCACCCGAGAAACGAATGTTGAGCAGTATGTCACCGACCGTAGTGGAAAGGGACGGCGAGCTTTACATGGTCGTCGGCACCCCTGGAGGTTCCACGATCATCACGGCCGTGGCCCAGACCATACTCAATGTCCACGAGTTCAATCTCAGCATGCAGGATGCCGTGAACGCTCCGCGGTTCCACCACCAATGGATGCCCGATGTAGTCGTGTTCGAACCCGAAGGCTTTCCTTTGGAAACCATTGAAACCCTAAAGGCAAAAGGCTACCAAATCAATGAGGGCAGGACCCGGATCATAGGAAAGGTAGACGCCATCCGAGTGCTGGAAGACGGCAGACTTGAGGGCGGGGCGGACAAACGAGGGGACGATACCGCTGCGGGATATTGACCACCCAGAGAACCAAACCCTACTTGGTAAAACGCATACTGATGATTTTTGAGACCATTGACTTTACGTATCCTATACACCTTCAAGGTAAGGGAATTTACCCATGAAAGATTGAAACGTTCTTCCTCAAATATCGCTTACCCTTTATATTCCTGATTGATATCCCTTTAATTTAAAAGCCAAAGACACCTTGGGGCGATTACAAACAAAAAATTGAACTTTACATATTATAGTAAAGGAATTTTCAAAAACCAATAAATTCAATTATTGGTTGCGGTTTATGGAAAATCACGATATTCAACCAATGGTATCCACTTCCTTGATTAGGTATCCAACGTTAGAAAAATGCATTGAAAGAAGGTAAACAAGCCCAAAAGCTATCAAAATTCCCCAAAAAATGCCCTGTATATCCACCGCAAAGTGAAAACCCATGATTCCAAAAGCAATAGGAATCATAGCTAACAATGCAACAATTATCCATCTACCAACGACCAAAAGTATAACTGGTAACAGTTCCACCACACCCACTGTTGGCATTATAAATTTATTGGCCAATAGTCCTTTGTAAACAGCAATGGACTCCTCGGTCATCACACGGTCGTGAGGCAGAAATCCAAAAAACTTATACAATCCGAATAGGATCAAGGTAACCCCCAATCCTATTTGAACCATTTAATCTATTCTTCTGGACATTCCTTTTATTTCTTGGTAAAATGATATCCAACCGATTCAACGGCAGAAGTGATTTCCTCTGCTGGATAGTGGGTAGGTAGAGATAAGTAGATTAAAGATTTGCATTTCGTGTCCTTGTTTTGGTCTACTATTTGATCTACATTATACATTCTCCCATTTTATTTTTGTGAGTCTATTTGATATGGACAGAATTATTTCCAAAATGCTTTCCTCTTTTGGCAATTTTCCATAAACCAAATACTCAAACTCATTGCGATAGGTATCTTTAAGTTGGTTCCATGTTTTTTCAGGTTCTTTGAAAATCAATGCTTGTTTTGGGTGGTACTTTAACCAATCATTGTTGTTCTTAAAACTTTGCGTATCATCATGGGCTACCCTTAGGAGCATTTTATCAAATGCACCCGAATTGAAAAATCCTAGAACCGTTTCATCCTTTAATAATTGATGAATATCGTATACATGCCTAATTTTGTTGTTCAAATCCTCAATTGGGTTTTTAGTATGGGAAAACCGGACCAAACTCATTATTTTTTCGCAAAGTGTTCTTTTGACATCCAACACAAGTACTTCAAAGGGTAATAATCCATAAGTCTCTGCTAGTTTGGTTTGGTTTGAGTCAACCATCATTTCATAGATATACGTATTGACGACCTTCTTAATATATGGTTCAAAGTGACCTAACCACGTAGCTTCAACAATGATAGTATCCCTTACTTGTCCAAAATCGCCCTCAAAGATTTTGGGATAGTTATAGGCAATCTTTCTTATCATTCCCATTTTATTGGTGATTCCATCAATATCCACCTCCTCGAATGGTTCTACTATTTCCTTGGTTATTCTTTTAAGCTTGTTCTTTAATTGGCTCCCCGTCTCTTCTTCCCTGCGCAATACTACCAAATCAATATCTTCACTAAAACGGTCAATGTATTTAAAACACTTTGACAAAGCTGTACCCCCCTTAAATATGGCCTCATCTTTGTTTGCACTTTCATAAATGAGCTTTAGGGCATAGCATATCCAATAATCCTTTTCCACGTAAATTTCTAGAATATCCATACGTTGGGCAGTTGCCCTTATCGCCTCAGCAAAGAGTTCACTATTAGTGTGCAGATTCATACGATATTCCAATTTGGTTGTGTTGTCAATGTGGTATCACGCAAATTATATCTATAGATAGTAAGTGGATTAAGTGAGTTTTTCAATTCTTTTATATCGATTGCCACATCAAGTTGTTCTAATAGTGCTCCCAACAAAGCCCTTACCCGTGGTGGGTACAAGAGAGCATACTTGATGAGTACATCCAATTCTTTGGGTGTCATTTTCCCTAAACGTCTTAAAAAAATAAGAATAGCGGATTTTTTATCAACATCCGGAATGCTATTAAGGTCTTTCATGGCATCCAAAAAACCCAACATCCTATAATTTTTATCAGTAACGGGTGCGTAGCTCTTTACGGGCTTTGCTTTGATGCCGCCTCTATTAATATATATGCGCTTTTCGGCACTTGCTATTTTGTATAGTGACGGTATTTGGGTAGTCAGGTTCAACTGATTGTACAAAGAGGTTCCGGTTATATAGGCTATTCGCTTACCATCTTCGTATAAATATGGTCTTAGAATATCCTCTTCCCTTGGCTTTAGTTCTCCAAAAACCGTTACATTGGGTTTGTAAAAAATGCCTTTGGACAATTTTCTTATAATTCCTTTTTTTTGTAGTCGTTCCAAGGCCTTTGCAGCGGTTACATATTCTTCTGACCGAATAGGTAAATCGGCATAACCAAAAGTACTGTCCTTCGGGAGTTCCGCTATTTTATCCGCTATTTTTTTCGCAATTGTCATTACAATGCAAAGATATCCAAATAAATTACATGTCAAGTTTTATGCGCAAAAAACTTGACATATTGATTAAAAAGATTATTCGATGATCCGCCTTGATATTAATTAGTCACAAGATATTATTGGTATAGGTTTTTAACAAACCACTCAATATGTTACTAGAAATTTCTCTTTGATGTGAACATACATTCCTCCACCATCCCTTATATTTTCAAAAATAGAGGCAATAGGAAATACACCGCAATGGCCAACACAAGAATGGAAATTAAATTCATTAAAAAACCAGTACGTACCATATCGGGGATTCTAAGGTAGCCCGATCCAAAGACCACCGCATTTGGGGGCGTTGCCACTGGAAGCATAAAAGCACAGGAAGCGGCAGTGGTACAGGCAACCATCAACACGAACGGATCAACATCCAAGGTCACCGCCAATGGTGCCAAAACAGGCAACATCATGGCCGTAGTGGCCAAATTCGAGGTGACTTCCGTCAAAAAATTTATGCAGGTTATGACCAATAATATCAACGTAAGCAAGGGTAATCCATCAAAGAATGTCATTTGTGAACCCAGATAAATTGCCAACCCACTAGTCTCAAAACCACTAGCGATGGCCATTCCTCCACCAAACAACAGAATTATCCCCCAAGGAATCTGAACAGCTTCTTCCCATTTTATCATCTTCCTACCCTTTCCAGCAGGCAAAATGAACAAAACAAGTGCCGCTCCAATGGCTATTATGGTATCATCTATCCCAGGAACAATCTTTTGTAATAAGAACGACCGTGTTATCCAACAGAGTGCGGTAAGAACAAAAACGGCCATAACAATCTTTTCTTCCCTTTTCATAGGTCCCAGTTCCTGTATAAGCCTATGGATCTCTTCCCTTCCCCCAGGAAATCTTCCTTGCCGCAACGGGTAGGCAATCCGCGTAAGGTATAGCCATGCCAAAATCAACAGTAGAATCGATATCGGAAGTCCAAACTTCATCCATTGCCAAAAACTGATATCCAACCCATAGGCCTTCTGTACAAAACCGGCGAAAACCAGATTGGGTGGGGTACCTATCAATGTTGCTATCCCTCCAATGGATGCCGAATATGCGATGGAAAGCATCAGCAACTTGCCAAAAACAGCATTTTCGTCCTTGGCGGTCCGTGGATTGTCCTTTAACTGTTTTACAATGGATATGGCCATCGGCATTACCATCACTGCAGTGGCCGTGTTCGATATCCACATGGAAAGAAACGCAGTAGCCACCATAAATCCTAATACAATGGTATACATATTGGTACCAATGGCCCTTATGATATGCAATGCGATTCTCTTGTGCAGGTTCCATTTTTCTATGGCCATTGCCAACATAAACCCACCCATGTACAAGAAAACATATTTATGGCCATAGTTAGCTGTGGTTTCCTCTAGGCCCAGTGCCCCCAACATGGGAAACAAAACAATGGGAAGCAGCGCCGTGGCAGCTATCGGAAGCACCTCCAAAATCCACCAAACACCTATCCATAAGGTAACGGCCAAGATATCCCTTCCTTGGGAGGAGAGACCCTCCCCGCTAAAAAAGAAATGAATGAGAAGAAACAGAATCGGACCAAGTAAAAGGCCCATACGTTTATATGACATGTTTTTTGAATTGATTTGGTATGGTTATATAAAAAAGAGGCGTTGATCTATGATCGAACCGCCTCTTTTCGCAAAGATTACAAGATTTAATTCATATGTTCCTTGTCCATCCAGTACAACAGGTAAGGAATGTTATAGGCATGGGTCCATCCAAATACGCGAAGTCCTTGATTGGTTTCCCAATTGGTAAAGCTCTTTTTACTTTTTGGCAAATAGGAAATCTTGACCAGATCTTCGCTAAAAGCTTCCGCATTTTCATAGGACGCTGGTTCTTTGGGCAGTTCTCCGATCATTAGTACTTTGGCTCTCTCAAGAGCTTCATTCAGATACACTTTTTCCCCACTGAACTCATATCCTATCAACAATGGATATATGGTCGCCAAATATGATTCCATCTCATGGTTCAAGGGAGGCACATCCCTGACCCAGCGAGCATGTTTCAAAAGAGCTTGTCTCACGGTTTCATCACCGGTTATCTGTTGGTACTTATAAAGTCCTTGGGCAACATAGGTCTGACTATACCCATATCTATCCAAGAGTAGGTTTCCTCCCTGACGTTCCTGGAATTCCAACATTAACTTGACCCTATCGTCCAGTTCGTCCTTATACTTTTGGAGCTTGGTGGCATCGTACAGTTCAACAAGGTTTAAAACGGATAGATATAACCTTCTTCCCCTTAGATCATGCTCCCCCCATATTCTGTTGATATAAGTATCCCCAGTCATTCTGGCCACTTCGAGGGCCCTATGGTCGGCAGAAAGGTAATATGATGCAATCCAACCTTGTATCCATACATGGGCACTCAAAAGAGCATACCAGTGTTCATTGGCATGCCTTCTTCCTATGCCCAAATAGGGGGTGGACTTGGGTTCATCCTCATAGTTCCAGAAGTCTATGGCATCATTTATCTCCCCATAATAGGTTCTTTTTTTGGGCCAATGCACATTGTCCACATCCATGGTATGCCTACTCATGGCTTGGGCCAAATTATAATATTTGGAGTCTCCTGTCCGCATAAAGTTGGTCCAGAGCATGAAGTCCACTGTGGGTTCATTATTGGTCCATTGTACCCATTTTCCATTAAAGTAGTAACTTTTCCCATCCCCATAGTTGAAAATCCCATACCACGGCTCATGCTTTTGGTTATAGGCCCACCATTGGTATTTATATTGCAGGGCGTTCTCAAATTCCGGATGCTTGGATGAAAAAGGGGCCATATTACCGTATGCCTTGGATTGGGTATACCACTCAGGTGTGGCATGCGCCACTGGGTTTTCGATGATATAATCCATCTTTTTCCCTACTTTATCCATAGCATCGTTGTTGTGGAAGTAATAGACAAACTCTGTGGTCTTGGTAATCCCTTGGGCAAAATTGCCCAACATGCCCCCATCCGGTTCGGTATTATGTCTAGCAAAGTTCATGGGACCGTTTTCCTTGGGCCAAACACTGCCCAAAAGAGTTCCATTGGCAGGATCGACCTCAATCCCTTTGGGATATTCCTTCATAAAGTTTTTAATCCCAACGCCTACTCCTCGTTTTCCGTCGGTAACGTTGAGCCATCCTTTAGCCCTTTCCACTATTGCTTTACTTTCTTCCCCTTCTGAAACAGTGGCCCTAAATTCCAAAGCCGTATCGGGATTGTTCCCATCGTCCTCCTTTTTGAAACCGTTGAGGTACAAACTTCTTAAACTGGTGCTCTTTCTCCTTGCCGGGCCTTGTTGTAAAAGTTGAACTGGGGATTCCCCATTGGCAGCGATTTCCTCCAGAAAAGTATTGGCTTTGTCTTCTTTCCAGCTTCCTTCATATAGAGGCATTGAAACATTTACTTCATTATCCAGATGGTATTTAAGCTGAAGCCCACAGGCTGCAATTTGATCATTGGGCTGAGTCCAACCCATATCGTTCTCAGTGTTCTCCGTTACGATTATCTTATTTTGTGTGGCAATATTGGCATGTTCCCCTTCTTGTGGTTTATGTTTGTCCGGGATTCCTGTATAGGTCATGGTATGCAAAACTTTTATGTAGCTTTTTCCCGCATAGGCGTGCAACCAAATGGTAAAAGGGGACAGATTGTTATCCGATCTGCTATAGGTATAGGTTCCTTCTATCCGGAATATACTGTGCATCGGGCCAGATCCTTTCTCCCTGAACACCTCATTTATCACCGCTTTCGAAGTATCTATTCCGGCATCATCCAAAAGATCGAGAAAAGAACCCCTATTTTTTCCTGGTGAAGAAACAATGAGCTCCTCCTTATCAAACTTTCCATCTTTGTTGGAATCCAAAAACACTTCATCCAAAAAACCATTCCCTTTTTTATGTATGGAGAAGGACAAAGGCCCTGTATTCACCTCTATCCCACCTTGGGGCCGCATGTTGTTCATGGAAACAATCTTTTCTTTGGGAAGTATGGGTATTACAGAATCACCATATTCCAATATGTATTCTGAGTCTTTTTCGGAGAAAAAGAAAACCCATACCCATTTAACACTTTCGTCGGTTGGCCCCCAATTGCTCACTTCTGTGGTTTGACAAGGAATCTCAGTACCTCGGGATGTCAACAGACGTAGATGGTCCACCGAATGGAGTGTACCTTTTGGAAAAGGAATTCCAAGGGTTATTGGTGCACCTTCTTTATTGTTCTCTATGGTAATGTTGACCTGCTTGCCCTTTTCTGGGGTCCCACAGGATTTAAGCAAAAAACATGTAAGTAATATTAAAGCTAGTATTCTCATTTGTGCAATACGATTATACATTTTACAGACACAATGCAGCCGCGCCCAATATGGGAGCATCCATTAAGTCTGATGTTTCAATTTTTGTTTGTTCCAATTGTTTTTGATAAGCAAATGAAATTAAGGTTTCATGCATCGATTCTTTAAAAAACGCATATGCCTTGCTTATGGATCCGCCAAGGACTATGGCTTGGGGAGCATACATATAAAGAATGGCCTTGATGGCTTCTCCTAGATGAACTCCGTATTCCTTGTACGCCTGTAGAGCTAACTTATCTTTATCCATGGCCTTCCTGAATAAGGCTTTGGCCGACTCCCCGTATTTTTCATCAAAGAAAAAACTACCTGCATAATGCTCCATAATCCCATCCTTATAAGGAATCATACCTACTTCCCCCGCTCCGCACAGTACGCCATTGTATAGCTTTCCATCCACCAAAATGCCCATACCCAATCCTGTTCCCAATGAAAGCGCTACACAATTCGAATATCCCATGGCTTTCCCAAAATGCTTCTCGCCCAACGCGAAACAGTTGGCATCGTTGTTAATATGGACAGGCACATTGTACCGATCTTGAACTTTTCTTCTCAAAGGAACTTTTGTCCAAGATGGAATGTTTTGTACATCATATACCATTCCTGAATCTGGATCTACTACCGCGGGAACACCTATACCTATGGCTCGAATTGAATCAGTCATAAGCTCATCAATGGCCCCAAACACCTTATTGAGGGCAATTTCCTCTGAATCATCTCGATTTACTTCAATGAGATGGGTATCCACTATTCTGTTTCCCATCACCCTGCCCGATTTGATCTTAGTTCCACCTATATCAACCCCAAGAACCTCTGCTCCAATCCCTTTCACTGTTCCTTCTTTAAGCTTATCGTCTTATTATTTACCAAGGGTTTGGCCCAAAAGCCGATGGAAAGAATAAATGCCAAGGGCAGTATCAGAAAAAACATTCCAGATTTCAGGGTCAACATTTCACCCAGCCCCCCTACCATAAATGGAATGACCGCCCCACCTGCTATACCGGTACATAAAATTCCGGACAACGAACCATGGTGTTCCTTTACCGAGTTGAGCGCCAATGAAACTATAATGGAATACATTACCGAAATAAAGAATCCTACCATTGGAAAACCTATCAATGCCATTTGGGATGAGCCTGTCAAGGCCAAAATAAGACAGACTATGGTTATGGATGTTGCGAAAATCAACAGTTTCCGGCTATCCATAAACTTCAACAATAGAAGGCCCAGCAGACATCCTACCGTCAACATGGCCCAAAAATAGGATACAGTGTCAGCTCCTGTGGTTTGTGGGTCAAGTCCGTGGTATTCGGATAAGAATTGGGATATCCAATTTCCAACACCTTGTTCCGTACCCACATAACAAAACATCCCTATAAAATACAGTAAGGTCCATTTGTTTTTCAATAAATCCCAATAGGAGCTTTTGTCCCCTGCCCTTTCCTCCTCAGTCTTTTCAAACTTTGGATATTTGGTAAAAAAAACATAGAAAAACAACAAAAGGGATATTCCGGCAAACACAATATAGAGCGAGGCCCAAGGCAAATCCTCAGGCACCCATCCCCGCAACATGTCTGCAATCATATCGTTGGAAACCTCTTCCTTGTTCACCAAGTATTTATAGAGATAAGGACTTAAAAAAGACGCTGACCCAAACACCAATTGCGCCAGTACCGAGTTGAAGGCAAAATGTTCCTCACCTCCGGCCACGCGTAACATGGGATTAATAATGACCTGAAGGACCGCCATACAACAACCCAGTATAAATAGTGTAATACTGAACACGCTGTACTGTGGGGTAAGGGCAAAGCCCATAGAGGCAATGGCCATTACCAGAAAGGATACGGACAGTAAGGTCTTCTCACTAAACCTTTCGGAAAGGAACCCTGCAGGTATGGACATGATCCCATATGCGATAAAGAATGTAAATGGCAGTAGGCCTGTCAAAGTCAGACTTAGATCAAAACTACCCTTAACATCCACTATTATGGAGTTCAGTATGTTGGTGATGAAGGATATTACAAAGAATACGATCATTACCAACCCAATGATGTGAAAATATCTTTTGGTTGTGGCCTTGTTGTGCTCCATTTTTGGTTGGTTATTTTAATCTTGGGGTTCCAAATATTGGTCCACTCCTATTCTGTACCCAGCATGGGGAACAATTCCTTGATTTCTTCTTCGGTCGGTTGTTTTCCATACTCGCAAATCTCAAAGAACTCCACCTGCTTTACTTTGGAGACATCCACGTTGGGATACCACTTCTTTACGACTTCCAAAGTGCCGGCATCGGGTTTTCTGTTCATCCATCTGTCCTTCAGCCATGCCAGTCTTTCCTTTTCTCCTTTGGGAATGGTGGCAAGGTCCATTCCATTGGTCCATGGCAACCATTCGAACATTTGTGAATCGTGGGCCGCCAAACCTTTGACTTTGGTATCGATCACATCATCCACTATCACCGCAATGTCTTTTTGGAATGGGTATGGCTTTTTAAAGTGGTCGCTCATGTATAGAAAAACTGGATTCTTTTTAAGGGGTGGTGTGTCCGGAGCTACGTTGGGCACAATGTTCATGTAGGCTGCATCTTGTACAACGGAACCTGCATTTCTATGATCGGGATGATAATCATTGGGTCTCAACCCTAAAACGATATCAGCGTTCCAGCCACGTATTCTTCGGATTACCTCCAGTCGAACGTTCAAAGTGGGAAACAGCTCCCCATCATGGTTATCCAGAACTTCGTATTCCGCAATACCCAAAGCTTTGGCCGCATCCTTGGCCTCTTGTCTGCGCTTTTTGGCCAATGGCCCTCCTCCCATGCTTTGGTGGCCTGCGTCTCCGTTGGTCAACGCCAAAAATTTCACATTGTGGCCCATTTTTGCAAAGAGTGCTGCAGTACCCCCGAATTTTGAGTCACAGTCATCAGGGTGTGCCCCAATGGCTATAATATTGAGTACTTTTTTTTCTTGTGCCTGGATGGTTGCAAAGGCAAAGCAAAGGCAAATTGCCATCATTAATTTTCTCATCGTATAATCTATATTAGGTTCCTTAAAAATTTAATAATTGTGATTTTGGTCGATTCTTTTAAAGCAACTTTATGAAACGGACCCCTGTCCTTTTTGACAATGGCACCCATAGCATCATAAGTAGGGATTCATGGTCTTTTGGGGCGCTACCAATCAAACTAACTTAAATAATGAAAACACATTATAACGTAATCAAAGTCATTGCTTAGTTCTGTACAAAATTTGGGTTAATGTCCATCTCACGTTGTGGGATATAGAAAAACTCCCTTGTCCCGGTGATGAAGGGTTCAGCATCCTGGATTTTATCCACCATACCAAAGCGTTTTAAATCTGGCCATCTATGGTTCTCAAAAGCAAGCTCCACTCTTCTTTCCTGCAATAGTTTTTCTTCGAAGGTTCCTGGAGTGGAGGCATCAATATCGGGAAGATTTACCCTATTCCTAATCTCATTGATCAAATCATAGCTTTCGGGTGTTTCCCCCAATGCTTCGGCCAGCATAAGAAGTACATCTGCATATCTAAAAACCACAAAGTTGGTATCGGAATCGTTTTCAATTGCCAAATCAGATCGGTACTTTTTGATGTACCTAGCTTCTATGGTCTCTCCTTCCAAATCCACATAAGAATCCCCCATCGATATATCATACCGAAGGTCACCGTCCTCATATGCCTCCAACATGGAAACCGTAGGTCGGTTTCGCCCAAATCCTGAGCCTGTTTGCAAATCGGTACTGGGTGAAAAATCGTTGGTAAAAAGGCTTCCTTGTCCAATCCCCCCACTGATGTATTGCACCTCAAAAATGGATTCCGCATTGTTCTCATTGGCCACACCCCATAAATCGGCATAGTCTGGAAGCAGTTCATATCCATAATTGGCTATGATTCTCCGAAGTACCGTTTCAGCAGCAGAATCTTCACCCAAGGTCAGCAATACCTTGGCCAAAAGAGTAGCAGCCGCTCCCTTTGTTGCTTTTCCCACTTCACTGCCCGAGTAAGAAACCGGTAAGGCATCTTCGGCCGCGGTCAGGTCCGTGACCAATTGTCCCAAAATCGTGTTTTGGTCGACCTGTGTCAGCTCTTCCCCAGAGATATATGGTGTAAGCTGTAAAGGGATGTTTCCAAAACCGATGGCCATATGATAGTACACCAATGATCTAATGAACAGTGCTTCTCCTGTGACCCTGTTCTTTAGGGAGGCATCCATTTCCACATTAGGTATCCGTTCCAAAATCACGTTGCAATTGGCAATCACCTTGTACGATTCACTCCATGCGGAAGTAATCTGCTCGTTCAACGCATCTTCGGTAAAGGAATTGATTTCGGTGTATTGACGTGCCAACCCTGTGGCATCCGGACCTTGATCGGTATTATCGCTTCGCATCTCGAACATGGTCCAATACCCCCTTCCATAAATTCCTGTGCTTTGAAGCCCTGAATAACTTGCATTGATGGCCACTTCAAAATCATCCGCAGAATTATAGAAATCGGCTTCATTCCTATTGGATACTGGTGCAAGGTCGGTAAAGTCTTCACTACATCCGGCGAATAGAACCGTGCATAGTATTATATATAGAACTCGTTTCATGTTTTCCATTTTTTAGGTTAGAACTTTAAGTTTACTCCTAGGGTAAAGGATTTGGTCAATGGAAATGCTCCATAATCCTCGCCCGGGGTTAAACTGTTCGTGGTAATACTACTCACCTCTGGGTTGTAACCAAGGTAATCGGTAATCGTAAAAAGATTTGTTCCCGTAACATAGAACCTAAGTTTCTGGATGTTGCTTCCAAAAAGATTATTGGTTGGCAATGTATAACCCAAGGTCACATTCCTCAATCGGATATACGACCCATCCTCTACTTGGAAAGAAGACGGTCTGTTGTTATTTCCATGATTTCCAGATTCTCTGTCCGCCCGTGGAATCGACCCGTTCCCAGGGTCGGAAGGCGACCTCCATCGTTCATTGAAAATGGCATAGGAATTAAAATTGGCCTCCCCGTTCTTCATATGTCTTGAGGTAAGGTTCAAGATCTCATTCCCTTCGACTCCTTGGATCAAGAAGCTCAAATCTATGTTCTTGTACTTGAACCTATTGTTTACCCCCCAGGTAAAATCCGGAAAATAACTCCCGGTAACCGTTCTATCATCTGGAGTGATCTCTCCGTCCCCATCAATGTCCTTGAACTTGAAATCACCGACACCTGGATCAGGAGCCTGGGTATCCAGGGGAGCACTATCTATTTCTGCCTGTGATTGGTATATACCGTCCACTACATATCCGTAATAGCTTCCTATCGGGTCTCCTACCCTTGTTACGTGGCGTACACCGGCACTACCTGAAGAATAAATGGGTTCGTTTCCTTCATTGAGCGAAAGCACTTCATTCTTATTGGTTGAAAAATTGATATCCGTATTCCACGTAAAATCTCCTACAAAATTCTTGGTGCTCAACGCAATCTCAAATCCCCTGTTTTGTACTTCACCAAGATTTCTCAACGTAGTTTCAAACCCAGATACCGAGGAAATGGCAACATTCAACAACAAATCTCTGGTTTTTGTATCGTAGTAATCGGCCAAAAGAAAAACTCGATTGTTGAACAATCCCAGTTCAATACCTGCATCAATCTGTTCCGATTTCTCCCAAGTCAGATTGGGATTGGGAATGGTACTCTGGACCAAACCGTTGATTTCATTTCCTCCCAAGTTATAGTTTTGGGGGGATAATAGGCCAACGGCCCCATAATTGGGAATCTCAAAGTTACCCGTCTGCCCCCAACTCAATCTAAGTTTTAGCTCGGAAACGGTTTCTGACCCGACCAAGAACGATTCTTCGTTCAATCGCCATCCAACCGAGAAAGAAGGAAAATATCCCGTTTGGTTATTCTTTCCGAATCTGGATGATTTATCGGAACGAATCGTACCGGTAAACAAATACTTGTCCTTGTAACTGTAGTTGACCCTGAATAGAGAGGACAATAACGACCACTGTTCCTTTACAGAGGTGCCACCAAACACCTGTCCCCCACTGATGGTGGGAACCAAATCATCCGGATAGTTGTTGGCCAATACCTGTTTCAATGTCAAATTGTCCTTTTGGGCGGTATATCCCAAAACAGCATCCAAGTAATGGTCTCCAAATTCCTTTTTCCAATTGAGGGTATTCTCCCAAAGCCAATTGGTCTCTGTGGAAGATGATGCCTGTCCATACGGGTTACCATCCGCCGAATTTCTGTACAACAATGTGTTGGCACGGTAAAAATCCTGATTGTACAAATTAATGTATGCCCCTCCGAAGGTCTTAAAACTCAACTCCGGTAAAATATCGTAAGTCAATGCAAGGCTTCCCCTTGTCTGAAATTGGAATATTTGGTCATCCACGGCTTCGATGATTGCCAAAGGATTACTTGCCGTTGTGGTCCCACCTCCCAAATAGGATTGGTTGTTCAGTTGGTTTATGGTACCGTCAGGATTGTATGGACTCACTGTTGGAGAATGCACTATGGCTGAATAGACGATACCTGGAGGCGTGGCAAAATAAGGTGAAGATGCCGGTACCCGTTGGTTTTCGGTAACGGTCGGGGCCAATCTTACATCCAAGTTCAACTTTTTGGCAAGTTGGGAATTTAGGTTCAGCAGTACGGAGTACCGCTCAAACTTCGCCTTATCTATAACCCCGGTTTGGGAAAAATAGCCCGTGGATACATAAAAACTTGTCTTGTTCCTTACCGGTGATGCGTATGAAAAATTGTAACTCTGAACTATCCCGGTCTTAAAGATAAGGTCTTGCCAATCAGTATCCGTACCATCCCAGTTAACAAAGGATTCCGGTAGTTCGTAGTTGGCATTCCCTCTATCTCCGGGTCCTATGGGATCATTGATGGAAGCTCCATCAACAGAGGCCAGATAATTGTTGTTCCTGGCATCCGTAGTATAGTCTATCAATTCTTGGGCATTCATCAAATCCAACTTATTGGCAACGGACTGTATGCTCACATAAGAATCAAAAGAAAATACTCCTTCTTCAGAGTTGGACCCTTTCTTGGTGGTGATCAAAAGAACCCCATTACCTCCCCTAGATCCATAAATAGCTGCGGCACTTGCATCCTTGAGTACTTGAATGGATTCAATATCATTTGGATTTAGCGTAGCCAATGGATTAATGGTCGGGGGTTGGAACGTAGCCCTTCTATTGGCAACACCTCCCAACTGACTTGATGAGGTAAGGTTACGCGAAATAGGGATTCCGTCCACAACAAACAATGGGTCGTTTCCCGCAGAAATAGAACCTGAACCACGCACCCTAATGTTAGGGGCCGCTCCTGGTTCACCGGAGACTTCCTGTACCTGCACACCGGAAACTTGGCCGATCAGGGCACCTTCCGGGGTCAGTGCGGGAACCTCAACAATGGTTTCTGGGGTAATGGAGACTACAGAACCTGTCACCTTGGTTTTGGCCAATGTTCCATACCCCACTACCACAACTTCTTCAAGGGCAGCGGCATCCTGTTCCATGGAAACCGTGATGGAGGTCTGTCCTGCCACATTCACTTCTTTGGGTCTATACCCAATATAGGTTACTTGGATTTCGGTAACACCTGCTGGCAATGTAATGGTAAATTTCCCGTCAAAATCGGTAGTTGTACCCACTGTGGTCCCTTTGGCCACAATACTTGCCCCCGGCAAGGGCATACCTGCTTCGTCCAGAACCGTACCCGAAAGGTTGGACTGCGGCTTTGGTGCATCAATTCTTTTCTGGGGAACTAAATTGGGCAGTGGCCCCTTGTCTTTGTGCTTCACCACAATTTGCCTTGCGATCACCTCAAAGTACAGGTCCGTATCCTTGAAAAGTTCTTTCATGAAATCTTCAACACAAAGGTCTTTGCGGGATATGGATACCTTATGGTTCAGGTCAACATCGGAAGCTTCATAGAAAAACTTGTATCCGGTTGATTCTGTAATCATTTCAAATACATCCCCTAGCTTCGTATTCTCAAAGCTTATGGCAACAATATCCTCTTGCGTACATGATGCCGCTTTCAAATGGCCGAATATAAACAGTAAGAAAAAACAGCATAATATTCTTCTACCGACCTTTGGCGACAAAGCATGGATAGTTTTGGTTTTTTTCATAATTCTTTTAGTCTAGTTAGTTAAGTATTCGTTTTTTGGTCTACTGGTTCTTCAAATCATAAGCACTATTGTTTGTTAGGTTCTTTTATTGTTATTGTTTTTCCTTCTTTTTGATAGCTGAAGCGGGTATGGGTCTGAATTGTTTTCAAAACCCGGTCTATGTCCTCCACATCGAACATTCCCGTGAATCTTCGCTCACCCAATTCTTCAAATTGGTTTATAATCCGTATGTTATACTGACGCTCCAGCTTTTTTATAATGTTGGACATCGCCTCGTTTTCAAAGGTCAATATGCCTTTGGTCCACGACACATATGAAGAAACATCCACATCTTCCACAACAAAACCACTCTCCACATCAAGTAGCTTTGAAGCTTTTTGTGAGGGCTTTAGCATTTGTGGGGTTTTGGAGGTATTTACATCAACTTCCCCAACTCCTACCGAGCCTTCTACCAAAACCACTTCCGCCACTCCATCCTCTGTATAAGCGGATACATTGAACACTGTACCATACACTTGGGTATATATTGTATTGGTTTTGACAAAAAACGGTTGTTCCGGGTTCTTGGCCACTTCAAAAAAGGCTTCTCCCTGCAAATACACCTCTCTTTTGTCCTTCCCGGAAAAACTAGCCGGATAGCTCAATGTAGACCCCGAATTCAACATGACCACGGTACCATCTTGTAGGGTTACCGAGAGCTTTTTCCCATAAGGGATCTTCAGTACATTGTTTTTTTCCACTTTCTTCCCTTTGGTTCCATTCTTTTGGGTGAGTACTCCTTCTACCAAAGAAAAAACAGTATTTCCCTTTTTGCTTTTAATCGTTCCATTGGCACTTGGGTCTAGATTCAACACTTCACCATTCTCCAATTGCAACGTTATCATATTTAAGTCCACTCGAGGAGTCATATCCTCTTGCGGAGTACTGTATAGCAATGCAAACAAGGATGTGGATACAATTACCACTATGGCAGCCGCATATTTCCACATATCTCCGCGTACCAACAATGACCTTACCTTTTTGGAGTCATTCTCTTTTATGGTTTCCAAGAAATTTTTGAAGGCTTCCTCAGACTTCCAAGATCTGTTCTGATAATTTATCAGGAAATCTGCCTGAACATACTTTTTGAACACTTCTTGGTTGTTCCCCTTTTTTACCCACTCATACAACATTGACAATTCTTCTTGGGTAGCTTCCTGGTTGATGTATCTTGTAATAGTTCTTCTTATATCGAACTTGGTCATCGGTGAAAATTTATCTCTTTTATAAAACAGACGCAGTTTTTCAAAAAACCCTTACCTGAATTTATTTTTTTAACACAAAAATTATGGAGTATGCTTTTTTTGCCCTGAAACTTTAGAAGGAACAATTCAGGGAAAATGAACCTACAGAGAGGTTTTTAGAAGAAAATGGTCAGTTGGGCCCTAAGTCTTTTCAGTGCTTTGCCCATATGCACTTCAACAGTTTTGATGGATATATCAAGTCTCTCGGAGATCTCTTGGTATTTAAGGCCTTCCTTTTTACTCATTATAAAGACCCGCTTACACTGTTCGGGGAGGTTTTCTATTTCGGTCTCCACTCTTTTCAATCGTTCCTCAAAAAGTGAAG
Organism: Flagellimonas iocasae; assembly: GCF_042682725.1. Lineage (NCBI taxonomy): Bacteria > Pseudomonadati > Bacteroidota > Flavobacteriia > Flavobacteriales > Flavobacteriaceae > Flagellimonas > Flagellimonas iocasae. The sequence goes on from NZ_JBHUHU010000004.1 coordinate 62,787, forward strand.
CATCGGTATCTGCAACTTCCAGATACGCTTCTTGTTTGAGACTCTCCAACAACTCAAATTCCTTTTTCTTTTTCCGTTTTGAGTCTATAAAGAGGTGGTAGGCTATTTTGAAGATGTAATGCTTTAGTTTGTTTTCTTGGACAACCAACCGTTCCCTGTTGTCCCATAACCTAATAAAAGTTTGTTGGGCTATATCTTCGGCGACCCTTGTACTGCCAGAGACCACCGTCATGTAATTGCACAGTTCTCTATGGTATATCCCAAAAAGGTATCCATAGGCTTCTTGGCAGCCTTCTTTCAGCTGCTCAACAAGAAGATGTTCATCACTGTATTTTTTTTGGTCCATATATTTTCGTCTTGGTCATTCAGCGCGCGACCATTGGGAATACTTCCATTGTATCACCAATACCTGTCTCACGCTCTTAACGTAGCGGTAGTTCAAGCAAAGTGGCATGAACTACCTTTATCTCAAACGAAAAAGTGCCGTTACATAAAAATCCCCCAATACAATCTTGGGCTATTTTTAATAAAGGGAAGCTGTATAAGCTCCTTATTTCAATTCTTTGATCTGAAGTGACCAATAGAATAAATACCAAAAAACGTTAACAAATTATAAAAAAATCTTTAAATGATTTGTTTTTTAAAAAAATATGAAGAGGAGCTTTGATTCCCCTATTACCCATTTCACCAATTAGCTTACTGTAACCCTATACCGAAAGCATTGGAATTGTAGATGAACTAAATCCTACTATTGTGTTTGGATGTACAACTCCGGAATAAGATTGATCATGGCTTACACACATCGGTTTCCTAAAGGGAGTTCAGCTTGATTTTTAACACGACCTATATCGTCATGTGTGCAAGTTATGAGATAGGGACGAAGCAATTACGGCCGTGTCTTCTAAAGAGGTTTGGGATATGGCAACCCCAATGGTTATAAAATATCAATAAAAAGGCTATATATCAACCTTAAAGTTAAAACCAAGGATTCCAAAAGCAATGGAGACCATGACCGATAGTGCAACGATTATCCATCTTCCAATAATCGAGCATATTCCGGATATAAGTTCGACAACACCTACCATGGACATTATAAATTCATTGGTCAGCAGCCCATGGCAAGCGAACACAAATTCTTTGATCATCACTTGGTTGTGCGGAAGAAGTTCAAAAAACATATCCAACCCGAATAGGATTAAGGTAACCCCCAATCCTATTCGAACCATTTAATATATTCTTCTGGACATTCCTTTATTTCTTGGTCAAATGATATCCAGCCGATTCAACGGCAGAGGTAATTTCCTCTTCCGTGGCACTTGTAGTCTGAACGGTCAATAATTTGTCTTGGGAGGCAAAGTCAACCGACCAATCGGTCACGCCATCCACCTTATCCAAAAATGGTTTTACGGTATTGGCACACCCACTGCACTTAATATTTGATTTGAATTGTAATGTACTCATGTTCATCAATTTTAAATTAGAGAATTATTAAAGTTTAATTGTTTTAAGTCTCAAACTGTTCAATACGACCGATACACTGCTAAAGGCCATAGCGGCACCAGCTATCATCGGATCCAACAAAAATCCATTGATCGGATACAGCAGCCCTGCAGCTATAGGAATTCCAATGATATTGTATATAAAGGCCCAAAAAAGATTTTGTCTTATACCTATAACGGTCTTATGGGAGAGCTTCAGCGCTTTGGGAATCGCATTTAAATCAGAGGTGATCAGGGTCATTTTCGCGACATCCATGGCTATGTCGGACCCTTTGCCCATGGCGATGCTGACATCTGCTTGGGCAAGTGCCTGCGAATCATTGATACCATCGCCCACCATGGCGACCACCTTTCCACTTTCTTGAAGCCTTTTCACAAAATCAGCTTTCTCTGATGGGAGTACTTCGGCTTCATAGCTTTTGATACCCACCTGTTGTGATACGGCTTCGGCGGTCATCTTGTTATCACCGGTCATCATGTAAACTTCCATACCATTCCCCTGCATTTCCCGTATGGCTTCCTTTGAGGATTCCTTTATACTATCCATAATGGTCAAAATCGCCTTCACCTTGCCTCCACCGCCAAAGTATATGACCGTTTTGGCCTCCTGCTCTAACCCTTCGACCATGTGCCCCAGGTTGTCATCCATGGCGATTCCTTTTTCGACCATCAACTTATGATTGCCCACAAGGTATTGGGTTCCATCCAATGCCTCAGCGCGAACACCTTTTCCTGTAATACTATTGAAGTTCAAAATTTCGACCGGATTTACCTTTCTATTTTTTAAAAAGGAGACCACGGCTTCAGCCAAGGGATGTTCGGACTGCCCTTCCATGGCATATAAAATTTGCTCCAGGGCCCTGTGATCGGTCACATGGTCCGCAAAGACCATATCGGTCACCATTGGCTTTCCTTCTGTTATGGTTCCCGTTTTATCCAGGACAATGGCATTTACTTTGTAACCCAACTCCAAACTTTCCGCATCTTTGATGAGGATATTGTGTTCGGCCCCCTTGCCGATTCCCACCATGATGGCCGTGGGGGTTGCCAAACCCAGCGCACAGGGACAAGCTATTACCAATACGGCAACTGCGGTCAACAGTGCATGGGTAAAAGCGTCCTCACCCCCCAGGAACATCCAGGTGATAAATGTCACCAGTGAAATCGTCATTACCACGGGAACAAAAATACCGGCAATCCTGTCCACCAATTTTTGTACGGGCGCCTTGCTCCCCTGTGCTTCCTGCACCATCTTGATGATCTGGGACAAAAGGGTCTCCCCTCCCACCCGGTCAGCTACAAACTGAAAGCTTCCTTTTTGGTTTACGGTACCGGCAAAAACTTTTTCATCCTTTGTCTTTTCTACAGGGACGGGTTCGCCCGTGATCATACTTTCATCAACATAGGAACTTCCTTTGGACACCGTTCCATCCACAGGGATTTTCTCTCCCGGTCTAACCAAAATCGTTTGACCTACCTTGACCGAAGAAATAGGGATTTCCCTTTCCTCCCCATCTGCTATCACCTTTAAG